>NZ_JBIRRE010000006.1:170877-519664 GCF_044333555.1 Streptomyces sp. NPDC020965 | reverse complement strand
TCCACCGTCAGATCATCGGCGAAATGCCGATCGCCAGTCGCGTCGGGCACATACTTCACACAGACAACGATCCTCAAGCTCACGCCGGCTCTCCTCACTGATGGACGGTTCGCCCTTCCGAGGCTATGGCACTCAGTACCCCGTGTAAAGGTACGTAGTGCCATCAAGGGCGTTCCGGTGCTACGTTCCCCGCATGACTGAGGTGCGCAAACGAGCGAGGACCGGCGCCGGCCCGGCGGCGGACGGCGCGGCGATCAAGGCGCCGATGCGGGAGGTGCTCGCCGAGTCCGCGTTCGAACTCTTCCTGGAACGGGGCTTCGAGCGGACGACGGTCGACGACATCGTCGCCCGCGCCGGAGTCGGACGGCGGTCGTTCTTCCGCTACTTCCCTTCGAAGGAGGACGCGGTCTTCCCGGACCATGAGCGCTGCCTCGCCGACATGACCGCGTTCCTGGCGGCGAACGGCGCGGGGGACCCGGTGGACAGGGTCTGCGAGGCAGCCCGGATCGTCCTGCGGATGTACGCCGCGAATCCGGAGTTCTCCGTCCAGCGGTACCGTCTCACCCGCGAGGTTCCCGGTCTGCGCACCTATGAACTCTCCGTCGTCCGGCGCTACGAGCGCACCCTCGCCGGCTATCTCCGGGGGCGGTACGGCGGGGTGCGGGACGGCGCGCTGCGGGCCGAGGTGATCGCCGCCGCCGTGGTCGCCGCGCACAACAACGGGCTCAGGTCCTGGCTCCGTTCGGGCGGTGCGGGGGACCCGGAGGCAGCGGTGGACCACGCGCTCGCACTCGTCCGGGAGGTCTGGGGGAGTCCGGCCCGGCCGGCTCGCCCGATGATCGACGCCCGCGTCGGCGATCCCGGGGTGCGCGACGGTGACGACCGTGAGGTGATCGTGATCGTGGCGCCCAAGAGCGCTCCCCTGTGGCGCGTGGTGCAGCGGGTCGAGGCGGCCCTCGGCGAGTAGGCATCACGCCGAAGAAATGGCACTCCGTACCTATACCGACTGGCACGCAGTGCCATATGGTGTGGGTGCGTCGAGGTGAGACGCGGAGCGTTCCAGTCGAGTGCGGGGAGTCGAGACGTGTCCTCTGCGAGAACAGGCGGCGCGCCCGGCGTGCGCGAGGGTGCGGGTCTGATCCATCAACGCTGCCGCTGGTGCGGTACGGCGTCCTTCCGGCGGTTGCTCTGCCCGGTCTGCGCGTCGAGTGATCTGGAGTCCGAACTCAGCCACAGCGAGGGCGTCGTCGTCAGGTCGTCCGTCGTGCACCGCTATACGCGGGTGGCTCGGAACGAGTCCCTGGTGCGATTCCCCGAGGGATTCCTGTTCCGCTGCCGTGTCGTCGGCGTCCCGCCGCACCTCGTGTGGGTGGGTGACCTGGTGCGCCCGGTGGCCGGCACGGATCCCGTCGCGGGCGAGGTCGTCCTGGAGCTCTGTGACCCGGGGGGCCGTGCCGACTGGTGCTGACCGGCACCGGTCGGCCCCGGTCGGCGCGCCGTGCGCCCGGATATCCGGGCGCCGAAAACGCCACTCCCATTCCTTCCCGGCCATCCGTGATTCATGAGGGCATTCGCGGGATCCCATGGAGAGCGTGGCCACGGCATCTATGTGCATGGCCGCGAGACGGGGAGGATCGTTTCGGTGAATGCATCGAAACGCGTCATTGTCGTGGGGATGTGCTTGTGCGCGGCCGATTACCGTGTCCCGGAGTTGGCCGAAATCACAGCGCTGAACGGGCATATGACAAAGACAATATCGGATGAGTTGATGGGTGAAGTGGGTACCGCTCGCCGGGGGGACGGTCATGCGGGTCCCCCCGGCGAAGGGGGCGGGGAGATCGGAACCGGCGCGGGGGCGACGGGCGGTCGAATCTCTGTTCCCGCCCCGGTCGATCCATGCTGACCTCCCGGTGAGCGGGAGCGGCCCCGGTGGCTTGGCGCCCCTTCCTGGGTGAGCGCCCCGGCCGGGCTCTCGCCGAACTCCGTTTCCGCGAAATGTGGTGCGGTGAATGGGTGAGAATACTTTCGGCCATCCTGCGATCTTTGACGCCAATGCTCGATCTGGCGTCACATGAGCCCCAGCGGTAACAGGGTTTTCCCGGGTGTGCATTGACTTGACTCACCGGTTTGTGCAACCTGTTGTGCGGATCGAGGGCATGTCGGATATGGATAGCGGGAGGAGCTGGGGTGCGCTTGTTCGGGCCTCGGCAAATCTCCCACAGTTCCGGTCTTCAACTCGCTCAATTACCCCGCACGGGATGGTCGGCGCTGCCGAAAATCCGGCCTGGAGGGGGCGCTTGGGGCGCTCCCTTCCTGGGATTGGAGAGCACGATGAAGAACCACTGGACGCCCGAGCGGACCCCGTGGGGCCCGGCGCGCACACCGAGCCCCCGGACGGCCGTGCCCGGGACGTGTCCGGCCCGCCGCAGGAGACTTCCGCGACACACCTCAGGGGGAGCCCGCCGTACGAGGGTGGCGACCCACGGGGAGCGGACATCGCAACGGTGAGGGCGCCCCACCGGCGGGGGGTCCGGACAGGGCCCGCGCCGACCTCCCGCCCCCCGGAGGCACGATGACCACAATCCTCGCCCTCACCGACACCCCCAACGACGTACGCCACTTCTGCGACGCCGACACCACACTGCTCTTCACGATCCGACCGCTGCCGCCCGGCGACCACACCTATGCGCGGTTCGAGCAGCTCTACGACGTCCTCCGGGCGTCCTGCGACCTCTCCTCGGTCGACGTGGTCATCGCCGAGCATGTCGAGTCCCTGCCGCTGCTGTACTTCATGCGGCGGGACGGCTACTCCTGCCCGGCGCTGATGATCCCGCACGCCAACCCGTACCCCCTGCACATCCTCTTCCGCTTCCTCCTCATCGCCGAGTACGCGCACCCGGGCGATCTGGTCATCTGCGGCTCACGGAACGCCGCCCGCGCCTACGAGCGCCTCACCGGAATCCGGGCGGAGAACATCTGCACCTTCGGCATCGGCGACGCGTACCGCGGTAAGGACCGGGCCGAGTGCCGCAGTGCGCTCGCCCTGCCGCGGGACCGGAAGATCCTGCTGTACACGGGGCGGTTCATGAACGACAAGGGTCTGGAGTCCCTGTTGTCCGGCTACCGGCTGCTGCGGCGCGCGGACCCCCGGGTGCTGCTCGTGATGGCGGTGACCCATATCGACCCCCCGTACTACAACCGGCTGGCACCCGGCCTTGGTGAGGCCATCCTTTTCCACCGGCTGGAGCGGGAACGCACCGTCGAGCTGTACAACGCGGCGGATCTGTTTGTGTCCGGCTCGACCAGCGTCTTCGAGACCTACGGCAAGTCCCCCCTGGAGGCGCTCGCCTGTGGGACCCCGGCGGTGGTGCCGCGTTGGGAAGGGTTCCCGCACTGCGTCGACGAGGGCAACGGCGGCCTGGTGGACGTCGAGTACCTCTCCCGGCCGGTCGCCAACCCCTTCGAGTTCGCCCGGATGTGCGCGGAGGACTTCGCAGCCGTCTGCGGGCGGGTGCTGGACCGTACCGAGCCATGGGAGTGCCGGGCGCCCGACTGGGCCCGCTACGAGACCACCATGAAGATCCTGCCGGACGTCATCGCGGGGATGGCGGCGGCCGGCCGGACGACAACCGCGCCCCGGGGCTCCCACCTACTGGACGTCGACCGCTATCCGGACTCGGTCCGGGCCGTGCTGGACTGCTACGGACTGAAGGGGACCGCGGATCTGCTGCACAAGGCGGACCGGCTCGGGCTGCTCGACCAGAGCAGTCCGGGTGAGGAGGCCCTGCTGCGCGATCTGCACCACGACCTCTTCGGAGTGACGGACGCCGGTCCGCGGACCGGCTGACCCCCGGCCGCGCCGCGGACCCCGTGGGCGAGCTCCCGCCACCAGGGAGCGCGCCCACGACTCCGGGGCGCCCCCCGCCGGCCCCCCGCCGGGGGGGCCTCAGCGCACTCGCAGGCTCTCCAGCAGTCGGGACAGGGCCGCCCTGGTGTCGGCCACATTCTCCGGAGCCCCGGAGGTGGCCAGCCACAGGGCGGCCTCGTTCATGGCGCCGGAGAGGAGATGCGCCAGCGGCGCCACCGGCTGGCGGGCCACGACGCCCCGCTCGATCAGATCGGTGAGCGCCTCGGCGAGATGGCGCGCCGACGACGCCTCGTCCAGAACCCGCCACTCGTGCCAGCCCAGGACCGCCGGGCCGTCGATCAGCAGGATGCGCTGGATCTCCGGATCCGTGGCCGCCGTGATGAACTCCTGGCACCCCGCCGTGAGCTGGTCCCACGGGTCGTCCCGGGCATCGGCCGCCTCGGCGACCCGCTCGCCGACCTCTGCCTGGACCTCCGCCAGCACGGCGCGGAACAGCTCCGCCTTGCTGGCGAAGTGGTGGTAGAGCGCGCCCTTGGTGACGCCAGCGGCCCCGACGATCTCCGCGAGCCCCAACGCGCCGTACCCCTCCGCCGCGAACAGCTCCCTGCTCACGCCCAACAGCGTCCGTCGGGTCCGCTCCCGCTGTTCGGTCCTCGTCGTCATCGCGTCCTTCCCCGGAGCCTCGTCGACTGTGGAAGCCGACTGTTGACATACCGATGGTACGCCAATATCGTGTTTCGCATACTAGTGGTATGTGAAAAAGGAGAATGCCATGCTGACCAGCTTCTATCCCGTGATCGCAACGTCCCGGATCCAGGAGTCGGTGGACTTCTACACCCGGCTGATGGGGTTCGAAACCACCTTCGCGGCTGACTGGTACGTCAGCCTGCGCCATGCGGACGACCCGTCCCGTGAACTCGCCCTGCTGGACCACACCCACCCGACCATCCCCGAGGGGTACCGCACCCCCGTCTCAGGACTGCTGCTCAACTTCGAGGTCGACGACGTGGACGCCGAGTGGCAGCGCCTCGTCGTCCTCGAAGGACTCACCCCCCGGCTGGAGCTGCGCAGCGAGGACTTCGGACAGCGGCACTTCATCGTCACCGACCCCAATGGCGTACTGATCGACCTCATCACCGAGATCCCGCCCACCGCGGAGTACGCCGACAACTACCTCCCCTCCTGACCCCGGCGCGGCGGCCCCGCACTCGAACAGGTCAGCACAGCGCGCGCGCTCCCGGCGTCGGGGCTGCAATGAACACGTGACGGCGCCCCCCGACGACTGCCTCGCCCGCAACGAATGGATCTGTGGCGAGTACCTCTCCACCCGCCGCGAGATCCTCTGGGAAGCGACGCTCCAGCACCTCCAGCTCACCGCGGCCGCCGTGCTGCTCGCCCTGGTCATCGCCGTCCCGCTCGCCGTCGCCGCCCGCCGCTGGCGCTGGGCAGCCGGACCGGTCCTCGCGGTGACGACCATCCTGTACACGATCCCGTCACTCGCGATGTTCTCGCTGCTGCTGCCGGTGTACGGACTCTCCGCCGCCCTCGTCGTCACCGGACTGGTGCTCTACTCGCTCACCCTGCTCGTACGGAACATCCTGGCCGGTCTGCGCGCCGTGCCGGAGGAGACCCGGCAAGCCGCGCGGGGCATGGGATACGGCCCCGTCCGGCTGCTGCTCGCCGTCGAACTGCCACTCGCCCTGCCCGCCGCCATGGCGGGACTGCGGATCGCCACCGTCTCCGCCGTCTCCCTCGTCACCATCGGGGCCATCGTCGGCCACGGCGGTCTCGGCAATCTCATCTACGCGGGCATGAACACCTACTTCAAGGCCCAGGTGCTCACCGCGTCCGTCCTCTGCGTGATCATCGCCGTCGCCGCCGATCTGCTGCTCCTCCTCGTACAGCGGTTCGCCACCCCCTGGACCCGGGCGGTGAGCGGGTGAACACCCTCGCGAGCACCTGGGAGTGGCTCACCACGGCCGCCAACTGGGCCGGTGACAACGGCGTCTGGAACCGGCTCGGCGAACACCTCTTCCTCACCGTCGTCTGCCTCGGCCTGAGCTGTCTGATCGCCCTGCCCGTCGCCCTCGTCCTCGGCCACCTCGGCAAGGGCGGCGCCCTCGCCGTGAACCTCTCCAACGTCGGACGCGCCGTACCCACCTTCGCCGTGCTCGTCCTGCTCCTCCTCAGCCCGATCGGTGGCTACGGCTCCTGGCCGACGATCATCGCGCTGGTCCTGTTCGCCGTCCCCCCGCTGCTCACCAACGCCTACGTCGGAATGCGCGGTGTCGACCAGGACGTGGTCCGGGCCGCGCGGGGCATGGGGATGACGGGTCGGCAGATGCTGGCCGGCGTGGAGATCCCGCTCGCGCTGCCGCTGATCCTGACCGGCGTACGGATCGCGGCCGTCCAGCTCGTGGCCACCGCGACGATCGCCGCGCTCGCGGGCGGCGGTGGTCTTGGCCGCATCATCACCGCGGGCTTCAACCTCGCCGACACCCCGCAGGTCATCGCCGGGGCGATCCTCGTCGCCGCCTTCGCACTGATCGTGGAGGGGCTGTTCGAGCTCGGTCAGCGGCTGGGCCCCTCCTGGGCACGGGGGACCGGCTGATGCGGCCCCGCCCCGCCCGGCTCGCCCCCGCCGGCCCTGCCCGGCTTACCCCCGCCCGCCCCGCCCGGCTTACCCCCGCCCGGCTCGCCCTGGCCCTGGTCGCCCTCGCGCTGCTGGCGGTCGCCGGCTGCGCCACCGGCCCCTCCCTGGAGAATCAGGGAGAGGTCACCGCCCCTCCCGGGGACAGCAGGCATCTGACGATCGGTTCGGCCGGATTCACCGAGAGCGATCTGCTCGCCCAGACGTACGCGCTCCTCCTCGACCGGGCCGGATACTCGACGAAGATCCTCTCCGTCACCAACCGGGAGATCTACGAACCGGCCCTGGAGAGCGGTCGGATCGACGTCGTCCCCGAGTACGCGGCGACCTTCGCGGACTGGCTGAACGCCAAGGCCAACGGGCCGAAGGCGCCACCGGTCGGCTCGCCCGACCTCGCCACCACAATGACCGCGCTCCGGCGACTGGCCGCACCGCGCGGGCTGGAGGTCCTCGACCCCGGCCGCGCCGTCGACCAGAACGCCTTCGCGGTCTCCCGTTCCTACGCCCAGCGGCACCGGCTCAGGACGCTGAGCGACCTGGGCAGGTCCGGTCTCCCGGTACGGCTCGCCGCGGGGGACGAATGCGTCCAACGGCCGTACTGCGAACCGGGGCTGCGCGCCACCTACGGCATCGACATCACCGGCGTCGACCCCAAGGGCGTCGGCACGACCCAGGCCAAACAGGCCGTCCAGAGCGGTCAGGACCAGATGGTCCTCACCACGACCACCGACGCGACGCTCGATGACTTCGGACTGGTCCTGCTCGCGGATGACAGACATCTGCAGAACGCCGACTACATCGTGCCCGTGGTCAACCGCGCGCGGGCCGGCGGCCCGGGGGTCACCCGGGCCCTGGGTCGCCTGAACACCGTCCTGACCACGGCGGACCTGGCGTCGATGAATGAACAGGTGGACAGTTGGCGACGGCTGCCAGAGGACGTGGCGCGGCGGTACCTGGAGTCCAAGGGGCTGCTGGGGAAGGCCCGTGGCGACGTCAGTCGGCGTTGAGGACCGCGATTCCGGACTCGCCCCGCTCGAACCCGGAGAGGAGCTCCGCGAGGGGAGCCGGGCCCGGGTGGTCGATGAGGAGAACCGGCTGCTTCACACCGTCCCGTTCGGCGGGGACGAAGTCGGTCACCAGCTCGCGGCGCAACAGGGTGACCCGGTCGTCGTCGGCCGCGTCACGGGGAAGACCGGCCAGGTGCGCGCGCAACGCGGCCCGGTCGTCGTCGGTATCGCCGGCCAGATCGTCGACGAGTACCTGCCGGGAGGCCAGGACGCTGACCGCGAGCCGACCGCCGGTGCGTTCATAACGGGCCGACAGGTCGAACGGCAGCAAGGAGAACACGCCCTCCTCGCCCTCGTGCCCCCTGTTCAGCAGTACGGCGACCATGCGCTCACCCGGGTCCCGGGAGGTCAGGTCGAGAGAGAGCAGCACCCCGACGTCGTCCGGGCCGAACGGGGGAATCGCGCTGATCCACGCGCGCGCCGAGTCATCCATGACCGGCATCCTAAAGGGCCGTCGCGCTGTCCCGTCGTACGCCGTGTTTGACCACCAGCCGTATCCGCCCCCCTATCCGCTCGCCGGGGCACAGTTCGTGGTTTTCCACGATGCCGGGACTCAGCAGGTCGGACACCCTGGAACCACCTCCGGAGAGACGTGGCCGGTCCGGGGTTCGATCCCGGTTCGCACGGCCCGAGGCGGTATGCCCATGACGCATCCGATCGACGACGGTCGTTCATGCGGACCCGGACCGGCATCGGGACCGCACCACTGATATCCGATCCTCCACCACCGAAAACCACTTCCGGGAATTCACTCAGCGCACCAGGAATTCCCGGAATTCCAGAAAGGAGTCGGCCATGAGGACCACCCGTTCCCTGGCTGTCGCGGCCCTAGCGATCTGCGGACTGATTCTGAGCACCGCACCCGCCTCCGCCGAGGAGGAGCCCGGCGGTTGGATCCCGGTCAGCCCGCTGCCCACCCCGAAACTCCAGGAGCGGGGCTGCGGTGTGATCAACGCCAATGTCTTCGAGCTGACCTGTAACACGGCCAGCGGCGATCAGCGCGCCGAGTTCCGCTACCCCACCTATACCGATGGAACCCACCAGTTCGAGGGACGCTTCCGGATCGAGTCCATGGGTGGCAGCAGGATCAGCCTCAAGCAGACCTTCCGGGAGAACCCGAACGCGGGCTCGTACTTCCTGCTCGCGGTGGAGAACGGCGGCCGGCTCTACTCGGTGCACGGCGGCGCCACCCTCCCCGGCAGCGCCCCCGTCGGCACGACCGTACGGGTCAACACCATTCACCAAGTGGGCGTCTCGCACCGTACGTACATCAACGGCTCGCGCATCAACAGCACCGACGCCCCCAGCGCCTCCGGAAGCTACTACGACAAGTTGGGCGCCTACCGCACGGCCAGTGGATACGGCCCGGTGAAGGTCACCTGGGGCGGCGTCAAGATGTGGACCAAGTAGCGGGTAGACCGACGGACGAGAGTTGACGACCATGCCCCGCACCCCATCCCTGACCCGGGCCGCCCTCCTCGGAACCGCCCTGCTCACCGTCCTGATGTCCGGCTGCACGGACGACAGGGCAGCAGGACGGCCAGATCAGTCCGGCCCGACCGGAGCATCCGGACCATCGGACAGGTCAGGTACGTCCGGACAGCGGCCCGCGTCCGCCGGCCAGGGCGTGACGCTGTCGGCGAAGCTCGACACACCGACCGACATCACCCTGCGCTGGCGGGGCGGGGCCGCCGCGGCCGGAGGGCAGGTCGTCGAGTTCGCCACGGAACCCGGGGGCGACTACACGATCCTGGAGTTCGCCCCCGGGGGGCAGGACCGCTACAAGCACCCCGACCTCATGCCGGAAACGCCGTTCTACTACCGGCTGCGCGCCTACGGTGGGCCGGTCTCACGGACGGTGGACCTCAGCCTGCCGAAGGGCGGGCTGAGTACGCAGGACCAGCGCAGTGACCATCAGTGGGCCGTACCGAAGAGGCTCAGGGCCAAGTCCCCGGCGGGGCGCCAGTCCGTCCGGGGCGGGGACACCGCCGCGCCAACAGCGCTGAAGGTCACGGTCAAGCACGCGAACGGGATCCTGCTCACCTGGCGGGACCGGGCACGCGACGAGGCCGGCCATCTCGTCGAGGTCAGGCCCGAGGGCGCCCGGGACTTCCGAGTCGCCGCGGTGCTCGGACCGAACATCGAGTCCACGGGGCTGATCACCCTGCCACAGGAGAAGAAGGCGTCCATCCGGGTACGGGCGTTCTTCTACGGCGAGCGGTCGAACGTCGTCCACCACACCACGGGCCGGACGGCCACCGGCTGAGGACGGAACCTCGCCTCCGGCGTCTCTCCTTCGGGAGCCGGCGCCCTCCCGGCCGGTGGGAGGGCGCCGGCTCCCCCGGCGGCGGCGGGCGACGCCTGACGGCCCGTCTCAGGCCGGCCGGCCCGCATGCAGGCTCTCCAGGCGCCGTTGCAGCACCCGCAGCGCCCCGCGCTGCCGACCGGGGACCCGGCGCCGCAGTGACACCAGCCTCGGCGCCAGCGCGCGGGCCGCTTCCGGCTCCTTGATCTGCTCCCACTGGTGGTGCGCGCGGTCGACCGCGCCCTCCACATCGGGATCGTCGGTGCTCTGCTCCCGCGCCAGTCGCGCTTCGGCGACGGTCATCCACAACTCACTGCTGAGACCGGGCTCCCCTGCTATCCGCGCCAGATCGGCCCGTACCTCCAGCCAGTGGATCGCCTGTACGGAGCCGGGGCCGTGCGTCCGCGACTCCTGCAGCTCCCACGCGACGGCGGCAGCGGCGGCCTCGTCGTGGCGTCCGGCCCGAGCGGCGGCGAGCAGCGCGGGATGGGGGTCATGCGGGTGCGGGGCGGTCGCGGGCCGCGCGCTCTCGGCGGGGGATTCCGTCGGCGCGGCCGTGAACGCATGGGCCTCCGGGGCGGGTTCGCCCTCCCCGGTCGGGCGCGGCACCGAGCGTTCTGCATGGGCCGCCCAGAGCCCCCGGTTCGGTGCGGGGGTGTAGCCGGCAGCGGGGGGCGGGGGAGCGATGTCCGCCGCGGGCCACGCCGCCGGGGGGCCGACCTCCGTACGGAGCGGGGGTGTGCCGGCGCCGTCGGGCGCCGCCGGGTGGGCCGGGCGCGGCACGCCAGGCGGCTGCGGTGCCGCCGCAGGGGGTTCCCCTGCCGGGGGCCAGGGAGCCAGGTGCGGTGGCGGCAGAACCGTCCCCGCCCGGTGCGTCGCGGGCGGGCCGGGCAGGGCGGCCGGGGGCGGCGCCGCGGCGCTCCCTCCCGGGTACTCCCCGGACTCCCCGTACGCTTCGAACGCCCCGGCCCAGTCCGCTCCCGCCAGCAGCAGCGCGCCCTCCGTCCCGGCCTGCTCCGCCGCCTGTTCGTGCAGGGTGGCCGGATCCGGACGCGAACCGCTGCGCCAGATCGCGGCGTACGCCTTGAGGTAGTCCGGGCTCGCCGCGTCACGGCGCCCCTGCCGCGCGGCGATCCGCCCGTACAGCCGGATGGACGAGCCCAGTCCGAGACCCTCGTTGGTCGCATGGACCCAGGCATCCTGATCGGCCACCAGATCGACGACCACCGTCGTCGTGCCGGGGCGTCTGAACGTCAGCTCCGAGGCGAGCCAGTGCCACGGCAGTCCCGTGTACCGCAGCGACGAGGGTGTGCTCCGGGCGAGCGCCAGATGCGGCAACCGCTGTTTGCGGTCGAGCTGCACCTGGCCCGCGAGATACAGGAACAGCGGCCCGTCCGCCGCCGCCGCGGCGCGGACGCGGGTCAGGACGGTCTGGGGATCGAGCGGATCGGCCAGCTCGATCACGGTCGCGGAGGCCGTCCCCGTCAGTGCACTCGGCGGCACCGCCGCGAGCGCGGGCAGGACGGAACTCGCGTCGATCAACCGCCCTTTCCCCACCGGCGCGACCGCGATCAGCAGTGCGGTCCCCGACGCGGTGGCGTCCCCTCCCGTGATCAGCACACCCAGCACGGTAGCCGACGGCGGCGCGAACTGCTCCGTACGGCGTCCCGGGCCTGTCGCCCATGACTTCCGTACACGCGGCACCCCCGGCCCACCGGGGGTGCGCCGGACCGCTCACCGGCAGGCCGGCGTGGCTTTCGCGTTGCCCGACAGCGGCCCCGTACCCGCCCGAGAGCCTGTCGGGGCGCCGCTCACGCGTCCGAGACCGAGTCGAAGTCGACCTCGTCCCGTGACACTCCCCGCTCGTCCGCGTCCACCGAACGCCGCAGCGCCTCGTGCAGTTTCGCCGGGGTCAGCACGCCCAGGAAGCGGGCTCCGTCCACCACCGCCACCCATCCCGCATCGTGCTGGAGCATTTCGCTGAACGCCTGTTTCAGTGGCGCCCCCAGCGGGACCCACGCCTCCATCCGCCGGGCGAGATCGCCGACCGTGCCCCGCTCCCCGGCGATGGCGAGCGCGTCCGCCGAGACCCAGCCGTGCAGATCGCCCCCGGCGCTGAGGACCACGGCCCAGCGCGCGCCCTCCGCCCGCAGTCGAACGGCCGCCGCGCGCGCCGTCTCGTCGAGGCGCGCGATCGGGGGCTGCTCCAGATCGTCCGCCTCGATCGTGGTGACCGAGAGCCGTTTGAGCCCCCGGTCGGCGCCCACGAACCGGGCCACGTACGGGGTGGCGGGGGTGCCCAGCACGGCGGCCGGGGTGTCGTACTGCTCGATGTGCCCCTGTCCGTACACCGCGATGCGGTCACCCATCCGCACCGCCTCCTCGATGTCATGGGTGACCAGCAGAACGGTCTTGCGCACGGTGGCCTGCAGACTCAGGAACTCGTTCTGGAGCCGCTCGCGCACCACCGGGTCGACTGCCCCGAACGGTTCGTCCATCAGCAGGACCGGCGGGTCCGCGGCGAGCGCCCGCGCGACTCCCACCCGCTGACGCTGGCCCCCGGAGAGCTGCGCCGGATAGCGGGAGCCGTAGGTCGCGGGGTCCAGACCCACCAGATCGAGCAGTTCGGCGGCCCGGTCACGCGCCTTCGACCGCTTCCAGCCGACCAGTGCGGGGACGGTCGCCGTGTTGTCGAGGACGGTGCGGTGCGGGAAGAGACCGACCTGCTGGATGACATAGCCGATCCGCCGGCGCAGTCGGACCGGGTCGACCGTGGCGATGTCCTCGCCGTCGACGAGGATGCGGCCCGAAGTGGGTTCGATCAGGCGGTTGACCATCATCATCGTCGTCGTCTTGCCGCAGCCGGAAGGGCCGACGAGGGTGACCAGTTCGCCCTCGGCGACGTCGAAGGACAGACCGTCGACGGCGGTCGTGCCATCCGGGTAGACCTTGCTGACCTGCTCGAACCGGATCATGCCCCCCACGCTAGAAGCGGGCGACCGACCGCGCACACGGGCCGCGACCGCACGAATCACCGGGCCGCGCTCGTCCGAACGGGTCACCCCCGGTGGGCGGCGGCCCAGGTCACCGGAGGCGCCGCAGCGCGCGTGGCGTCCCTTCCGCACGCTCACCCGTACCTCGTGCGGATCATTTTTTGTCATGTCCCTTGCGGGTTGCACCCCCGACTGCTTCCATCCGGTTAGGAAAGTTTCCTTTCAGTCCGGGCCCTCAACCAGACATACGGAGACGTCTACATGAAGACCCCACGCACCTGGCTGCGTTCCCTCGGTGGCGCCGGCACCCTCGCCGCCGCCCTCGCCCTCGGCCTCACCGCCGCGACCGCCGCGCCGGTCACCCCGGGCGCCACCGCCGCGCCCCCGGCGGCCGAAGCGGCCAAGATCCAGCCCATCGACCCCGTCCCCGCCCCCGCAAAGGTCCCGGCTCCGGCCCACGCGAAGGTCCCAAGCGGCTCGCCCGTCGCGATCAACGGCCAGCTCAAGGTCTGCGGCACCAAGCTCTGCAACAAGGCCGGCAAGCCCATCCAGCTCCGCGGCCTCTCCAGCCACGGTCTCCAGTGGTACTCCCAGTGTCTGACCAACGGCTCGCTCGACGCCCTGGCGAACGACTGGAAGGCCGACGTCCTCCGCATCTCGATGTACATCCAGGAGGGCGGCTACGAGACCAACCCGCGCAAGTTCACCGACCAGGTCCACGCCCTCATCGAGCAGGCCACCGCGCGCGGTATGTACGCCATCGTCGACTGGCACATGCTCAGCCCGGGCGACCCGCACGCCAACCTCGCCCGTGCCAAGACGTTCTTCACCGAGATCGGCCAGCGCCACAAGAACAAGAACAACCTGCTGTACGAGATCGCCAATGAGCCCAGCGCGGTCTCCTGGTCGCGCATCAAGAGCTACGCCGAGCAGCTCATCCCGGTCATCCGCCAGCAGGACCCGGACACCCCGGTCCTCGTCGGCACCCGCGCCTGGTCCTCCCTCGGGGTCTCCGAGGGCGCCGACGAGACCGAGATCGTGAACAGCCCGGTCAACGCCGCCAACATCATGTACACCTTCCACTTCTACGCGTTCTCGCACCGCGACGAGTACCTCAACACCCTCTCCCGCGCCGCCGACAAGCTCCCGGTGTTCGTCACCGAGTTCGGCACCCAGAACTACTCCGGCGAGGGGAGCAACGACTTCGCGATGTCCCAGCGCTACCTCGACCTGATGGCGAGCAAGAAGATCAGCTGGGTCAACTGGAACTTCTCCGACGACCACCGCACCGGCGCCGTCTTCAAGACGGGCACCTGCGGCAGCGGCGGCCCCTGGACCGGAACGTCGTCCCTGAAGCCGGCCGGGGTCTGGATCCGCGACCGGGTCCGGACACCGGACCACTTCCCGACCCGCTGACCTCCCCCTTCTCCCACTCGCCCCGGCTCCTGTCCAGGCCACCCGCGCCCGTCCATCGGATCCCCGTGTGATCCCATGGGCGGGCGTGCCGTACTGAACAGGAGTTCCCCGTGACCCGATACCGTCAGCCCGGAGTCGTCCTCACCGACCGGCTTCTCACCGTTCCGCTCGACCACAGCGCCCCCGGTGGTGAACAGCTGGAGCTGTACGGACGCGAGGTCGTCGCCGGAGCCCGGGCCGACGACGAACTCCCCTGGCTCGTCTATCTGGAGGGCGGCCCCGGCCACGGCGCCCGCCGCTTCGCCGGAGCGCAGGCATGGCTGGGCCGCGCCGTCCAGGAGTACCGGGTGCTCCTGCTCGACCAGCGCGGCACCGGCCGCTCTACCCCGCAGAACCGCCAGACCCTCGCCGAACGCGGCACCCCGGAGGCCCAGGCCGCCCACCTCGCCCACTTCCGGGCCGACAGCATCGTGCGCGACTGCGAGATGGTCCGGCGACAGCTCACCGGTGGCGCCCCCTGGAGCGTGCTCGGGCAGAGCTTCGGCGGATTCTGCGCCACCCACTACCTCTCCACCGCGCCCGAGGGGCTGCGCGAGGTGTTCATCACCGGCGGGCTGCCCTCGCTCGACGGTCATGCCGACGACGTCTACCGCGCGGCCTACCCCCGCATCCGGCGCAAGGTCGAGGCCCACTACACCCGCTACCCGCAGGACGTGCACCGGGCCCGCCGCATCGCCGCGCACCTCGCCGAGCACCGCACCGTGCTGCCCAACGGCTACACGCTCACCCCCGAGGCATTCCAATCGCTGGGCATTCTGCTCGGCGGCGGCGACGGCAGCCACCAGTTGCACTACCTCCTGGAGAACGCCTTCCTCCGGGTCGGCGGAGGCCACGAGCTGTCCGACGCCTTCCAGGAGGCGGTCCTCGGCACCCTCTCCTTCGCCGGGCACCCGCTCTACGCCGTCCTGCACGAGTCGATCTACGGTCAGGGCGGCAGCCCGACCGGCTGGGCCGCCGAGCGGGTCCGGGCCGAGTTCCCCGAGTTCGACCCCGCCACCGCCCTCGAAGGCGACACGCCGCTCCTCTTCACCGGCGAGACCATCCACCCCTGGCACTTCGAGGTGGACCCGGCGCTGCGCCCCCTGCGCGAGACCGCCGAACTCCTCGCCGCGCGCACCGACTGGAGTCCGCTGTACGACCCCGCGCGGCTCGCCGTCAACGAAGTCCCCGTGGCCGCCGCCGTCTACCACGACGACATGTACGTCGACACCGACCACTCGCTCCGCACCGCCCGTACCGTCCGGGGGCTGCGCACCTGGGTCACCGACGAGTACGAGCACGACGGGGTACGGGCGGGCGGCCGCCGGGTGCTCGACCGGCTGATCTCCCTCGTACGCGACGAGGTCTGACCCCCCGGCAGGGGACCGCGCCGGGGACCCGTCAGGCGGGCCTCCGGCGCGGTCCGTCACCGTAATGTGAACCCATGAACGAGCCCAGCACCGATCAGCTGCTCCCCATGCCGGACGACTGGAGCCGCGCGCTCGCCGTCGTCGCCCACCCCGACGACCTCGAATACGGCTGCTCGGCGGCGGTCGCCGGCTGGACCGACGGCGGACGGGATATCTCCTACCTCCTCGCCACCCGGGGCGAGGCCGGGATCGACACCATCGCCCCGGCCGAGTGCGCGCCGCTGCGGGAGCGGGAGCAGCGGGCGAGCGCAGCGGTCGTGGGCGTCACCTCGGTGGAGTTCCTCGACCACCGGGACGGGGTGATCGAGTACGGCACCGCGCTGCGCCGCGATATCGCGGCGGCCGTCCGTCGCCACCGGCCCGAGCTGGTCATCACCCTCAACCACCGGGACACCTGGGGCGGGACCGCCTGGAACACCCCGGACCACCGGGCCGTCGGCCGGGCGACGCTGGACGCGGCGGCCGACGCCGGCAACCGCTGGATCTTCCCCGAACTGATCTCCGAACAGGGCCTGGAGCCCTGGGACGGGGTCCGCTGGGTGGCGGTCGCCGGCTCCACCACCCCGACGCACGCGGTCGACGCGACGGCCGGTCTGGAGCGCTCCGTCCACTCCCTCCTGGCGCACCGCACCTATATCGAGGTCCTCACCGACGAGGACCCCGAGACCTACTGCCGCGACTTCCTCCTGGGCGCGGCGCGGGCGGCGGGGGAGCGGTTCGGCGGAAGGCCCGCCGTCACCTTCGAGCTGTTCCCCCGCTGAGCCGGGGTGGGGCCGCCCCCGCCGGTCAGGTGCTGCACCTCAGGCCGACGACCCGGGCCGGTGCCTCGGTGACGAGGACACCGTCGTTGCACCAGTGCGTCCGCCCGGTGCTCCGGTCGTGGACACTGCCCCCCTCGTCGGTTCCGATGTAGGCGCAGTTGCCCAGGCCCGAGACGATCGGTCCGTAGAACGGCGCCACGTACACCGTGGCGGTGTCACAGGACCAGTCCTGCGCCAGCAGAGCCGAGGGCGGGGCCTGGGCGGCGGCGGGGGTGGGTGCCAGCGCGAGCGCGGCTCCCGCGAACAGGACACCCGCGGTGACGGTGGTGAGTCGGTGACGCGACGGTCGCATGAGGCAGCCTCCGGAGTACGGTCGGGCGTGCGTGGGTCCTCGCGGGGGAAGGAAACCACGCGGGTGTCCGGCGCGACAGACGGCGGCGGGAGCGCAGGGGCACAGCCGGGGGCGTACAGGCGCCCCACCCGCACGCCGAGCTGTCGGTTTCCAGCCGGTCACTCCTCCGGTGCGGCCGGTAGCTCCCGCTCCGTCGGGTAGGAGCTCTGCGCGCCGCTCCGGGTCACCGCCGCCGCTCCCACCCGTACCGCGTACGCCGCCGCCGTCGGGAGATCCTCGCCCCGCCCCAGCCGCCAGGCCAGCGCGGCCGTGAAGGCGTCGCCGGCGCCCGTGGTGTCCACGGCGGCGACGCGGGGGGCGGGGACCCGTACCGCCGTGCCCGTACGGCCGTCGGCGACCAGCGCGCCGGCCGCGCCGAGGGTGACGACGACCGAACGGGGCCCCCGGGCGAGGAGACGGCGGGCCCAGGACTCCGGGGTGTCCCCGGCTGCGGTGCCACCGAGGAGGAAGCGGGCCTCGTGCTCATTGACGATCAGGGGGTCGCAGGCCGCCAGGACGGCGGCCGGCAGTTCGCGCGGCGGGGACGGGTTGAGGACGAGTCGGCCGGTGGGCGGCAGGGTGCGGACGATCTCGGCGACCGTCTCCAGCGGGATCTCCAGTTGTGCCGAGACCACCCGTGCCGAGCGGAGCAGCTCCGCCGCGCCCCGGACGTCCGCCGCCGTGAGCCGGGCGTTGGCACCCGGTGAGACCACGATGCTGTTGTCGCCCGACGGGTCCACCGTGATCAGGGCGACACCGGTGGGCGCGCCGCCCACCCGTACGCCCGTGACATCGACCCCGGCGGCGCGCAGGGACTCCAGCAGCAGCCGGCCGTGGGCGTCTTCGCCGACCCTGGCGAGCAGGGCCGTGCGGGCGCCGAGCCGGGCGGCGGCGACGGACTGGTTGGCGCCCTTGCCTCCCGGGTGGATCGCGAGGTCGGAGCCGAGCACCGTCTCGCCCGGTCCGGGGCGTCGTTCGACACCGATGACCAGGTCGGCGTTGGCCGATCCGACGACCAGCAGGTCGTAGCCGTCCATGTGTTCCTGTCTCCCTCGTGCTCGTGTCGTGCTCGGGTGTGCGGTGGCGGGCAGGTGCGGGCGCTATGGGTCAGCGGAAGCCGGCCACGTCGGCGGTGACCCTCCGTACGGAGACCTTCGGCAGGGGGCGGCCGACGCCGGGGAAGGCCCCTGGCCGCCGCTCGTCGGGGGCGCTTATGCCGTGCTCCCCATCGGCTCGGGGCGGGCCGCCGGTGGCGCTCCGCAGGAACGGCGGACGACCAGCCGGGCGGTGAGGGTGACGGACCGGGGGGACCGGCCCTCGATGAGGTCGAGCAGCGCCCGTACCGCCGCCCGGCCCAGCTCGTCGGTCGGCTGGGCGACGGTGGTGACCGGCGGATCCGTGTGGACGAACCACGGGATGTCGTCGAAGGCCGCCAGCGCGATATCGCGCGGCACGCTCAGCCCACGGGCCCGGATCGCGTCGAGGGCGCCGAGTGCCATCAGGTTGTCGGCGGCGAAGACGGCGTCGGGCGGTTCGGGCAGGGCGAGGAAGCGTTCCATGGCGATACGCCCGCTCTCCGCCTGGAAGTCGCCCTGCCCGATGTGGTCGTCGGGCAGGGGCAGCCCGAACGCCCGCAGTCCGGCGCGGAAGGCGGTGACCCGCTCGCTGCCGGTGGTGGTGGACGCCGGGCCCTGGATGATCGCGAGCCGGCGGTGGCCGAGACCGTGGAGATGGGCGACCAGGTCCCGTACCGCCGCGCGGCCGTCGGCGCGCACCACGGGGACGTCGACCCCGGGCAGCCAGCGGTCCACGAAGACCATCGGCGTACCGGCGCGGACGGCCTCCGCCATCAGCGGGGAGCCGCCGTCGGTGGGGGAGACGAGCAGTCCGTCGATGCGGCGGTCCAGCAGGGTCCGGATGTGATGGTCCTGCAGCGCCGGCTGTTCGTCGGCGTTCCCGATGATGACGCTGTACCCGGACGCGCGGGCCTCCTCCTCGACGGCGCGGGCCAGCGCGGTGAAGTACGGATTGAGCACATCGCTGATGACCAACCCCAGGGTGCGGGTCTGATCGGTGCGCAGGGACCGGGCGACGGCGTTGGGCCGGTACCCCAGGGCTTCTACGGCCGCGCCGACCCGGGCCCGCGCGGTGGGGCTCACGGACGGATGACCGTTGAGTACGCGCGACACCGTCGCGACGGACACCCCGGCGCGCGCGGCGACGTCCTTGATGCCGGCCATCGTCGGGGACCACCTCCTCGTGGGCGGGATGAACCGATCCGCCGACCGGGCCCCCGGCCGACGGCGTGTAATCGATTTCATGAACGATTGGAAACGATGACGGGGAGCGGGACAAGCCCTCGAAACCGGATCGTGACCTGAGTGGCATCGGTGGGGGTGCGAATTCCGTCCGCACGGGTGTGGCCGGGGCGGCCAGCTCGCGTGGGACCTGCCGTATTGACAAACGGCCTTGCTGTTTCTGCAATGGAGCCATGGCCACCGCGGACGACCACCCCCAGCTCGACGCCGTACTCGACGCCGTCGGACCACGACTACGCCGGATCAGAAACGAACGCGAGGTCACCCTCAGCGCCCTCTCCGAGGCGACCGGGATCTCCGTCAGCACCCTGTCCCGGCTGGAGTCCGGCCGCCGCAGACCCAACCTCGAACTCCTGCTGCCCATCGCCCGCGCGCACCAGGTGCCGCTGGACGAACTGGTCGGCGCGCCGGCCGTGGGGGACCCCCGGGTGCGGTCCAAGCCGATCGTCCGGCACGGCAGGACGATGCTCCCGCTCACCCGGCAGCCCGGCGGGCTCCAGGCGTACAAGGTGGTGCAGCAGCCCAGTAACGCCGAGCCGGAGCCACGGACCCATGAGGGGTACGAGTGGCTGTACGTGCTCTCCGGGCGGCTGCGGCTGCTCCTCGGCGAGCACGATGTGGTGCTCGGGGCGGGTGAGGCCGCCGAGTTCGACACCCGGGTACCGCACTGGTTCGGGGCGGCGGAGGGCGCACCGGTGGAGTTCCTGAGTCTGTTCGGGCCGCAGGGCGAACGGATGCACGTCCGCGCCAGACCCACGCGGAGCGAGTGATCCCCTCGACGGGGGCGCGGGTGTCGCGTGGTGGCCGTCCCTCGTCCGGGAAAACCCTCCCGGGACGGCAAGCGACCGCTTAGTGTGCCTCGGGACACCGTCGACGGTTCCTGGAGGCCCCCGGACATGCAGACAAGGCAGGCGCGTGGGTACGGCGAGCCGCGTGCGGTGACCCGGGGGGCGTCCCGGGGCAGCGGCCTCACCGGCCTCATCACCGAGAGTCCCGCCGCCCTCCCGGACGGCGGGAGCGCGTGAACGACGCCGGCGGACTGCGCGTCCGCACCCGGGAGTTCCTCGCCGCGCACCCCCCGGCCACCACCGCCAAGACCGACTTCCTGCGCGCCCGTTTCGACGCCGGGCTCGCCTGGGTGCACTACCCCGAGGGCCTCGGCGGTGTCGGCGCCCCCCGTTCCCTCCAGACCGTCGTGGACGCCGAACTGGCCGCCGCCGGGGCGCCCGGCAACGACCCCCGCCGGATCGGCATCGGACTCGGCATGGCGGCCCCGACCCTGCTCGCCCACGGCTCCGACGACATGAAGCGGCGCTTCCTCCGTCCACTGTGGGTCGGGGAGGAGGTCTGGTGCCAGCTCTTCAGCGAGCCCGGCGCGGGCTCCGACCTCGCGGCCCTCGCCACCCGGGCCGTACGCGACGGCGACGACTGGATCATCAACGGCCAGAAGGTCTGGACCTCCAGCGCCCATGTGGCCCGGTGGGCCATCCTCATCGCCCGCACCGACCCCGACGCGCCCAAGCACCGGGGCATCACCTACTTCGTCTGCGATATGAGCCACCCCGGCGTCGAGGTCCGCCCGCTGCGCCAGATCACCGGCGAGGCGGAGTTCAACGAGGTCTTCCTCACCGACGTCCGGGTGCCCGACGCCCACCGCCTCGGCGAGGTGGGTGACGGCTGGCGGGTCGCCCGGACCACCCTGATGAACGAACGCGTCTCGATCGGCGGCGCCCGCGTCCCGCGGGAGGGCGGCATGATCGGCCCGGTCGCCGCCCTCTGGCGCGACCGCCCCGAACTGCGCACCCACGACCTCCACCAGCGGCTGCTCACCCTCTGGGTGGAGGCGGAGGTCGCCCGGCTGGCGGCCGAACGGCTGCGCCAGGGACTCGCGGCCGGCCGGCCCGGCCCCGAGGGCAGCGCGATGAAACTGGCCTTCGCCCGGCTCAACCAGGAGATCAGCGGCCTGGAGGTGGAACTCCGGGGCGAGGAGGGGTTGCTGTACGACGACTGGACCCTGCGCCGCCCCGAGCTGGTCGACTTCACCGGCCGTGACGCCGGGTACCGCTATCTGCGCGCCAAGGGCAATTCCATCGAGGGCGGCACCAGCGAGATCCTGCTGAACATCGTCGCCGAACGGGTACTCGGACTGCCCTCCGAGCCGCGCGACGACAAGGACGTCCCCTGGAAGGACCTCAACCGATGACCGGCGCCGAGCACCCCCTCCCCGACGGACCGCCGGGCGCCCCCGGACCCGCACCCGGTCCGGGAGTCGTCCTGTCCGCGCCGGGGGACGCCGGGCCGGATCTGCGCTACTCCGACACCGAGGACGAGCTGCGCGCCGCCGTCCGCGCCCTCCTCGCCGACCGGGAGCGCGGCTGGTCCGACCGGGGCGAGCGGACCGGTGCCACCGACCCGACCGGCGCGGCCCACCGGACCGATCACGTCGACCCGGCGCCCTTCCTGACCCGGGCCGAGTCCGGTGACCCGTACGACCGCGGGCTGTGGCACACGCTCGCCACCGGCATCGGCGCGGCGGGGCTGCTGGTCCCCGAACGGCTCGGTGGCCAGGGCGCGAGCCACCGCGAGGCCGCCGTCGTCCTGGAGGAACTCGGCCGGACCGTCACCCCCGCCCCGTACCTCACCGGCTCCGTCGTCGCGACCGAGACCCTGCTCGCCCTCGACACCGGCCGGCCCGAGCTCTCCGAGCTGCTCGCCGCCGTCGCCTCCGGCCACCGGATCGCCGTGCTCGCCGTGCCGTTCGCCACCTCCCCGTACGGGCCGCTCCCCACCGGTGCCCCGCGGATCACCGGCGTCGCGGACGCGGCCGTCGCCGATGTGCTCCTGGTGCCGAGGCCCGACGGGCTGTACGCGGTCGACGCGTCGGACGTCACGCTGGAGGCGCTGACCCCGCTCGATCTGACCCGTCCGCTCGCCGCCGTGTCGTCACCCGACGGGCGCGGCACCCGGCTCGGGGACCCCGTCGCCGCCACGGCGGCCGTGCGCCGGGGGCTGCTCACCGGGGCCGGACTGCTCGCCTCCGAACAGCTTGGGGTCGCCGTCCGGTGCTTGGAGGAGACCGTCCGGCACACCAGGGAGCGCCATCAGTTCAACCGCCCCGTCGGGTCCTTCCAGGCGCTCAAGCACCGGATGGCGCGGATGTGGCTGGAGATCGTCTCGGCCCGCGCCGCCGCCCGGAACGCCGCCGACGCGCTCGCCACCGGTGGCCCGGACACCGCCGTCGCGGTCGCCGTCGCCCAGGCGTACGCCTCCGGGGTCGCCGTGCGCGCCGCCGAGGAGTGCGTCCAGTTGCACGGCGGTACCGGGATGACCTGGGAGCACCCCGCGCACCTGTTCCTCAAGCGCGCCAAGTCCGCCGAGATCGCGTTCGGTACACCCGGGCGCCACAAGGCGGCCCTGGCCGACCTGGTCACGCTGCCAGCCCCCTGAGGGCGCTCGTCCCGCTCGCGTGAAGACACTCCCCGAGCCGTCCCGGAACGCCCGTGCACACCCCCGACCAGGGCCTACGCCCACCCGCAGACAGGGCCGGTGTATTCGGCACCGTTTTCCGTGCGGTTTAATTGCGAGCTGTTCGCAATAACAGCTGATCTTCAGTAGGGGTGTGGGAGCCGTGTCTGCCCGACCGACCCGTTCGATACGTTCGACCCGCTCGGCCCGTTCGATACGCGGCACCGCCGCCGTGGCGCTGGTCACCGCGCTCACTGTCGGCGCGGCGGCGTGTTCCAACCCGGAGCGCGGGAGCGCGGGCAAGAAGGGCGCCGGCGAGTCCGCCGTCGTGGGCATCGCCTACGAGCCCGAGAGCCTCAGCCCGCTGCTCGGCTTCGGCAAGGACGGCAACTCCAAGATCTTCGACGGGCTGCTCGCCTACGACGGAGAGATGAACCTCACGCCCGCGCTCGCCGCCGCCCTCCCGGCCGTCAGCGCGGACCGGCTGACCTACACCTACAAGCTCCGCCAAGGTGTGACCTTCAGCGACGGCAAGCCGTTCGGTGCCAAGGACGTCGTCTTCACCTACCGGACCATCCTGGACAAGAAGACCAACAACGCCTCCAAGTCCGAGCTGGACGCCATCAAGGACGTCCGGGCGGCCGGGGACGGCACCGTCGTCTTCACCCTGAAGTACCCGTACGCGCCGTTCGCGCAGCGCACCGTGCAGCCGATCGCCCCCGAGCACATCGCGTCGAAGCAGGACGTCAACACCGGCCCCTTCACCACCAAGCCGATCGGGACCGGCCCGTACCTGCTCAGCGGCTGGTCCAAGGGCGAGAAGATCAGCTTCAAGGCCAACCCCGGCTACTGGGGCGGCGAGCCCCAGGTGAAGAAGTTCACCATGGCGATCATCAAGGACGATGACGTCCGCGCCACCCGGCTGCGCGCGGGCGACCTCGACGGCGCGATCCTGCCGCCGAACCTCGCCGCGGGCTTCAAGAAGGACAAGGGCAAGAAGACCCACGCCGCGACGACCTACGACTACCGCACCGTGACCCTGCCGACCGGCAACAAGGTCGCCGGTGACACGGCCGTGCGGCAGGCGCTCGACGTCGCCGTCGACCGGCAGACCATGGTCGACCAGATCCTCGAAGGCGCCGGAAAGCCCGCCTACGGCCCCGTGCCCACCGGCAGCGAATGGTTCGCCAAGGGCACCGAGCGCACGCACGACCTCGACAAGGCGAAGAAGATCCTCGACGCCGCGGGCTGGAAGCCGGGCAACGACGGGATCCGCGCGAAGGACGGCGTCCGGGCCGAGTTCCCGCTGTGGTACCTCACCGGCGACAAGCTCCGCCAGGACCACGCGCTCGCCTACGCCTCCGACGCCAAGAAGGCGGGCATCTCCATCAAGACCCAGGCCGGCACCTGGGAGGTCATCGAGCCGCGGATGAAGCACGACGCCGTACTCGCCGGTGGCGGGGCGCCCGGCGACCCGGACTTCGACCAGTACCTCCTGCTCACCTCCTCGCTCGCCGGTGACGGCTTCAACAACATGGCCTGGTACGACAACCCGGTCGTGGACAAGGCCCTCCAGGACGGCCGCAAGAGCGGCGACAAGGCCGTACGGAAGGCCGCCTACGACACCGTCCAGCGCGAGCTGGTGAAGAACCCGGGCTACACCTTCCTCACCCACATCGACCACCTCTACGTCGTGGACGACAACTGGGAGCAGCTCACCAACCAGATCGAGCCGCACGACCACGGGCTCGCCTCCGGCCCCTGGTGGAACGTCGAGAAGTGGACCCCCAAGGGCACGGCGAAGTGAGCACCGGCCTCGTGAAGGGGCGGACGGCGCGTCGCCGTCTCCCCTGGGGGCCGATGGCACGGATGGCGGGGCGGCGGACACTGTTCGCCGCCCCCGTCCTGCTCGTGGTGACCTTCGGAGTCTTCGCCGTCGCCGCCGCCTCCCCCTTCGACCCCGTCAAGGCGTACACCGGCACCGCCGGGCTGACCGCCTCCCAGGAGAACCTCGACCAGATCCGCGCCAACCTCGGCGTGGACGAGCCCCTCGTCGCCCGCTGGTGGAACTGGGTGACCGCCGCCCTGACCGGCGACCTCGGCGACTCCAGCGTGATGCGCCAGCCCGTCGCCGACGTCATCGCCGAACGCGTCGGCTGGTCCGTGCTCCTCGCCACCACCGCGTTCGTCGTCGCGATCCTGCTGGGCACCGCGCTCGGCGTGCTGGCCGCGCGCCGCCGGGGCGGCTGGCTCGACCGCTGCGTCAGCTCCGCCGCCTACACCCTGGAGGCCGCACCCTCCTTCTGGCTCGGTCTCCTCGCCATCTGGTTCTTCGCCCTGAAACTCGGGGTACTGCCCGCCGGCGGTCTCACGGACACCGGAAGCGATGTGGTCACCTTCGACCAGGTCGCCTCCCATCTGGTGCTGCCCGCCGCCGTCCTCGGGACCTCCCAGCTCCCCTGGTTCTTCCTGTACGTGCGCCAGGGCGTCGGCGACGCCCTGGAGGAGGACCCGGTGCGGGGCGCCCGCGCCCGGGGGCTCAGCGAATCCGTCGTCCTACTGGGCCACGCCCTGCGCTCCGGGATGCTGCCCATGCTCACCCTCATCGGCTCCCGGGTCCCCGAACTGATCACCGGCGCGCTCCTGATCGAGACGGTCTTCAGCTGGCCGGGCATCGCCGCCGCGACCGTCGAGGCCGCCACCTCCGTGGACTTCCCGCTGCTCGCGGCGCTCACCGTCCTCGCCACCGCCGCCGTACTCCTCGGCAACCTGCTCTCCGACCTGCTGTACGGACTCGCCGACCCGAGAGTGGGCTTCGATGGCTGACACCGTTCCCGAGACCGTCTGGCGCTCGCACGGGCGCAGCCGTCGCTCCACCCGCACGGTCCGGATCTCGTTCTCCGCCGTGATCGTGGCCGCCGTCGTCCTCGCCGTACTGATCGTGCCCCCGATCGTCCAACTGGACGAGCAGGCCGTCGACCTGTCCAAGAAGCTCATGCCGCCGTCCTGGGAACACCCCTTCGGCACCGACGACGTCGGCCGGGACCTGCTGCTGCGCTGTGTCTACGGACTGCGGATCTCACTCCTCGTCGGACTGGTCGCGGCGCTCGTCGCCACCGTCATCGGCACGCTGGTGGGCGCCGCGGCCGCGGCCTTCGGCGGCTGGACCGACCGGATCGTGATGCGGCTCGTCGACACCTTCGCCTCCGTGCCGCACCTGCTGCTCGGCATCTTCATCGTGGCGATGTTCCGTCCCGGGGTGTGGCCGGTCATCGTCTCCGTCGCCCTCACCCACTGGCTCTCCACGGCCCGGATCGTCCGCTCCGAAGTGCTCTCGCTGCGCTCCCGCCCGTATGTCGACACCGCGATATCGGGCGGCGCCTCGCGCTGGCGGGTCACCGCCCGCCATCTGCTCCCCGGAGTGCTCCCGCAGGCGGGTCTCGCGGCGGTGCTGATGGTGCCGCACGCCATGTGGCACGAGTCCGCGCTCTCCTTCCTCGGCCTCGGACTCCCCAGCCACCAGGCGAGTCTCGGCAACCTCGTGCAGACCGCGCGCGGTTCGCTGCTCGCCGGCGACTGGTGGCCGACGCTGTTCCCCGGACTCTTCCTGATCGTCCCGACCCTCGCCATCGCGGGCCTCGCGGGCGCCTGGCGGGAACGGATCAACCCACGCCGGAAATCGGAGCTGATGCTGTGACCGCGTCCGACACCGCCCCCGGCACGGGCGCGGACCCCGTGCTCTCGGTACGGAACCTCTCCGTACGGTTCCGGATGCGCGGCGGGCGCCATGTCGCCGCCGTCACCGGGGCCGGCTTCGACCTGGCGGCGGGGGAGTGCCTGGCCCTCGTCGGTGAGAGCGGTTGCGGCAAGTCCGTACTCGCCTCCGCACTCCTCGGGCTGCTGCCCGGCAACGCCCAGACGGCGGGCACCGCGACCGTCGACGGCATCGACCTGCTCGGCGCCGACGAGCGCACCCTCGCCCGCGAAGTGCGGGGACGGCGGGTCGGACTCGTACCGCAGAGCCCGTCGGCGCACCTCACGCCCGTGCGGACGGTCGGCGCGCAGTTGGAGGAGACCCTGCGCGCGCTGGCGGGCACACCCAGGCGGGAGCGGCGGGCCGCCGCCGTCGCGGCGGCCGAACGGGCGGCCTTCCCCGCCGACCACCTCGACCGGTATCCGCATGAACTCTCCGGCGGCCTCGCCCAGCGGGCGGCCACCGCGCTCGCCCTCATCGGCGACGCGCCGCTGCTCCTCGCCGACGAGCCGACGACCGGCCTCGACCGCGAACTGGTGAATCGCACCGCGGACGAACTGCGCCGGCACGTCGACGACAGCGCGACCGGCCGCGCGCTGCTGATGATCACCCATGATCTGGCGGCGGCGGAGCGGATCGCCGACCGGGTCGCCGTGATGTACGCGGGCAGGATCATCGAGATCGCCACCGCGAGCGACTTCTTCGGCGCCCGGGGCCCGCGCCACCCCTACGCGCGGGGTCTGCTCGCGGCGCTTCCCGAACGGGACTTCACCCCGATCCCCGGAATGCCCCCCGAGCTCGGTGATCTCCCGGAGGGGTGCGCGTTCGCGGCGCGCTGCGAACGCGCGACGGAGCTGTGCGCGACCCGCCCCGCCTTCACGGCGGACCTCGCCTGCCACCACCCGGTGACCGTGCCCGGCACCCAGGAGGCGGCCCGTGCGTGAGTCCGTCGCCCCCGCGCCCGCCGTTACGGGTGCGGCGGCTCCGTACCGGGCAGGCGCGCCGCCCCGGTCTCCGTACACCCGCCAGGAGGGCCACCGTGTTTGAACTCGACGCGATCACCGCCGGCTACGACCCCCGGAATCCGGTCGTACGGGAGGTGTCGCTCACCCTCGCCCCCGGCGAGTCGGTCGGCCTGTTGGGACCCAGCGGCTGCGGGAAGTCCACGCTCGCGAGGGTGGCGGCGCTGCTCCACCGCCCCGACGCCGGCCGGGTCGTCATCGACGGCGAACCCGCCCGCGGCTGGCGGTACGGCGCCCCCCGGGCCCAGCGCACCGCCATCGGCGTCGTCTTCCAGCAGCCCCGGCTCTCCGCCGACCCCCGCCTCTCCCTGCGGGACCTCATCGCCGAGCCGCTGCGGGCCAACGGCCGGCGCGACGAGGCCGCCGCGCGGGTCGGCGAACTGGCGGACACGGTCGGCCTCACCGGTGAACTGCTCACCCGCCGTCCCCATGAGGTGAGCGACGGCCAGCTCCAACGCGCCTGTCTGGCCCGCGCGCTCGTCCTGGACCCCCGCTGGCTGATCTGTGACGAGATGACGGCGATGCTGGACGCCTCGACGACGGCGGCCCTGGTGGCGGTGGTCGAGGAGTACCGCCGGGAGCGGGGCGCGGGACTGCTGGCCGTGGGGCACGACAAGGTCCTCCTGGAGCGCTGGTGCGACCGGACGATCCACTGGTCCACCACGGGAGCGAGCTGACCGACGGGGCTCCCTCCGCCGGGGGGCGTACGCGCCGCGCGGGGGGCTGACACGGCGCGCGTACGGTCCGTACCGCGGGCGGGCCCCCCGGCGGGGGGTGCACGGTCGCCGACGACCGGCCGAACTCGCCGCGGCCCCCTGCCGGTTCGCCCCGCCCGCGGCCCATACTCAGGTGCTCCTCCCGTTCCCGCCGAGCCCGGAGGTTCCCCGTGATGCCCACCAACCGCCGCAGAGCCGTCACCATATTCGCCACCGCGCTGGCCGGTTCCGTCGCCGCCCCCGGGGTCGCGCGGGCCGCCGGGGGCGGGTCCGGTCGGCCCCGCGTCCGCCCCCTGCGCGCGGCCCACGCCCACAACGACTACCTGCACCCCCGGCCCCTGCACGACGCCCTCGCCCACGGGTTCACCAGCCTGGAGGCCGATGTCTTCCTGGTGGACGGTGAACTGCTCGTCGCGCACACGCCCGCCGAACTCGACCCGGCCCGCACCCTGCGCTCCCTCTACCTCGACCCGTTGCACGCGCGCGTCAGGGCCAACCACGGCTCCGTGTACCGGGGACACCGCCGCCCCGTCCAGCTCCTCATCGACATCAAGGCCGACGGCGTGGCCTGCTACCGGGAGCTCGACCGCCAGCTACGGCGCCATCACGCCATCCTGAGCGAGTACGCGCACGGCCGGGTCCGTCTCCGCGCCGTCACCCCGGTCGTCTCCGGCGACCGCGCCGCCCGTGATCCGCTGGCGGCACAGGGACAGCGGTACGCGTTCTACGACGGTCGCCCCGACGACCTCGGCACCCCGGCCCCGGCCTCGCTGATCCCGCTGCTCTCCGCCAACTGGAACCACGGCTTCACCTGGCAGGGCACCGGAACGTTCCCCGCCGCCGAACGCGCCCGGCTGCACGCCTTCGTCGCCGCAGCCCACGGGAACGGACAGCGCGTCCGCTTCTGGGCCACGCCCGACGCGCCGGGCCCGGCCCGGGAGGCGCTCTGGAGCGAACTGCTCGCCGCCCGCGTCGACCATCTCAACTCCGATGATCTGGCCGGACTGGAGCGCTTCCTGCGCGCCCGCGGTGAGTGGCCCACGAGGTAACCACCCGTACGGCGGACGCGCCAAGCGGACGTACGAACCCTCCCCTGCGCCAGACTACGGCCGAATGCCGCAAATCCGGCGCGGCGGAGGAGGTTGGCCATGGCCATTTCGATTTCGGTGGTGCTGCTCCTGGTGGTGCTCACGGTGGTCTTTCTGCGCAGCGGCGGGCTGAAGTGGTCACATGCCGTCGTCTGCACCCTGCTCGGCTTCTTCCTCGCGGGCACGAGCATGGCGCCCACCATCCACGAGGGGGTCGCCGCGACCGCCGAGGTCGTCAGCAACCTCCACCCCTGAAGCGCCGCAGGTCATCCCGTCCGGCCGGGCCACGAGGTGCGACCGGATCAGGAACCGCACCCCCTCCGGCGCCTCCAGCGAGAATCCGCTGCCGCGCCCCTCGACCACGTCGACGACGAGCCGGGTGTGACTCCACAGCTCGTACTGGCTCCTCGACATCCAGAAGGAGATGGCCTCCGCGACCCCCGTCACCCGGAGGTCCGCGAGCAGGATGTCGGACTGTCCGGTGCGGAACTCGCCGCGCGGGTAGCACATGGGGGCACTGCCGTCACAGCAGCCGCCCGACTGGTGGAACATCAGCGGACCGTGGGCCGACCGCAGCAACCGGAGCAGATCGGCGGCGGCCGGGGTCACTTCCACGCGCGGGGTTTCGGTCATCCTCTCAGTACAGCATCGGCGGGGTTGCAACGCCGTTGCGGCGGGCCCGGAGATGATAGGGAAGAGGGGGTAGAACCCCGGCGCGCGACACACGCGGCCGGGAGCCATCGACGACAGTCTTCGACGACGGGATGGACACCATGCCTCTAGAGGGTGAGTACGAGCCGAGCCCGGAGAAGTGGGTACGCGACCAGGTCGAGCTCTACGAGAGTTCCGGTGGCACGGACGGTACGACGATGATGGGGATGCCCGTCGTCATCCTGACCACGGTGGGGGCCAAGAGCGGCCGTATCCGCAAATCGCCGCTGATGCGGGTGGAGCACGGGGGCCGGTACGCCGTCGTCGCGTCGGCGGGCGGCGCGCCCAAGCATCCCGTCTGGTACCACAACGTGGTCGCCGATCCCCGGGTCGAGTTGCAGGACTCCCATGTGCGCCAGGACATGCGCGCCCGTGAAGTGACCGGTGACGAGAGGGACGAGTGGTGGGCGCGCGCCGTCGAGGCGTACCCCGACTACGCCAACTACCAGCAGAACACGGACCGGCGGATCCCGGTCTTCGTGCTGGAGCGGGTCCCCGACGGCCACTGAGCGCACCCGGGGTCCCGGAGCAGCGCCGACTCCGCTCCGGGACCCTGGTTCCCGCCCGCCGACGGCCGCCCCGGTGCCGGGGCCGTCCCGGCGCGCGCGACCGGTGGGGGAGCCGACTCCGGTCGGGGGCGGCGGCTCACCGCGTGGCGCCTCAGCCAACACCCCGGAAGGTTGCGAGGGGGTTGCGGCGACGGCCGCGCGCGCCTGATCGGTCCCGGGGTCAGCTCGCCGAAGGCTCACACCTCCGCAGTCGGACGGGCAGCGCCGTGAAGTCGGTGCTGATGAAGGAGGGTGTCGGAGCGATCGCGTCACTGTCGCCGGCAAGGCCGATGCGGGGGAAACGGTCGAACAGCGCGGGGAGCGCGATCCTGGCCTCCAACTTGGCCAGCGGGGCGCCGAGACAGAAGTGGATGCCGTGGCCGAAGGCGAGGTGTGCCTTGTCGGCCCGGTCGATGTCGAACGTGTCGGCCGCGTCGTGGACGCCGGGGTCCCTGCCGTGGGCCCCGAAGCCGACGAGGATCGCGTCCCCGGCCGGGACGGTGACCCCGTCACCGAGATCGATGTCCCGGGTCGCGAACCGCAGGGGCAGATGCATCACCGGGGAGTGGAGGCGCAGGGTCTCCTCGATGACGTCGTTCCAGCGGGTGGGGTCGGCCCGTACGGCTTCGAGCTGCCCGGGATGGGCGAGCAGCGCGCGAACGGCGTGGCCGAGCAGCGCGACCGTGGTCTGGCTGCCGGCCCCGATCATCAGCAGCAGGGTGGAGATCAGCTCCGTCTCCGTGAGCCGGTCGCCGTCCTGGGCGCGCAGGAGCAGACTGGTCATATCGTCGCCCGGCTCCCGGCGCTTGGCCTGGACGAGTTCGCGCATGGCGCCGATCAGTTCGCCTTCGAGCCGGGCGGACTCCTCCGCCGTGACACCGGTGGCCACGACGGCTTCGACGACGCGGAGCACGGAGGCCCGCTGGGCGACGGGGACGCCGAAGAGGTCACAGATCAACCGGGTCGGCAGCCGGTGGGTGAAGGCGCTGCGCAGATCGACGGTCCCGCCGGTGTCCCGGGCCTCCAGCGCGTCGAGGAGTTCGGTGACGATGGCCTCGATCCTGGGCCGTAACGCCTCGATACGGCGCGGGGTGAGCGTGGGCCCGATCAGTTTGCGCAGTCGGGTGTGGTCGGCGCCGTCGGCGGTGAACATGGACTCGGTGTCGACCCAGGGGTAGAGCCAGGCTATGGCGCCGGGCCGGTAGCCGGGCCAGGACCTGCGGGCGTCCTTGGAGACGTCAGGATGGGTCAGTATCCGCTTCACGACGTCTCCACGGGTCACGGACCAGGCCAGGAGATCCTCCGGCAGTCGCACGCGGACGGCGGGTCCGTCGGCGCGGAGTTCGTCGGCCTGCTCGTACAGTCGCCGGCCGCCGTCGCTGGTGAGTGCCACGGGGGCGGTGTCGGTGCGGGGGCTGATCATGGGTTACCTCCTGCGGGTCGGCGCGACGCTCGGACGGAGAGTCGCGAACGGGGAGCCGGTGACGGGCTGGACCGGCGGTGAACCGGCCCGGGGGACACCCGGGTCGGGGGTCTTCTCGTGCTCACGGGCCCGCGCGTCCCGGGCGCGGCCGTGCGACCGGTGGCGCGGTGGAGACGGAGCGATGGCGACCCCCAGCGGCGGGTACGACACGGCGCACCTCCCCGCCCGGCACACCGGGGGCCCCGGGGAATGCCATGCCTCTCAGAGCAGGGTCGTGGTCCGCTCGACACGGCGCAACCACGCCTCCCGGGGAATCCGGCCGATGACGGTGGGGGCGTACGGCGGCGGCCGTCGGGATCGCCGACGGGCCGGTCCGGGCGACCACGAGGGACCGGTCGGCGCCCTCCGAGCTGGAACCGGGGGCGCCCCGGACCCAGTTGGATCACATCGATTAGCCTGTAAGGCATGACTAACAATAATGACCATTACGAAATTCGTGTAGGTGTGCCGTCGGTTGACACCTACCGTCATCTGCGCGGGTCCACGGGTCTCGGCGCCAGGCCGGTCGAGGCGGCGACGGTCGGACTGCCGAACACGTGGTACGGAGTGACGGTCCAGCACGGCACCGAAACCGTGGGCATGGGCCGGGTCATTGGCGACGGCGGATGCTTCTTCCAGATCGTCGACATCTGTGTGCTCCCCGACCATCAGGGGCGCGGCCTGGGCAAGCGGGTCATGACCGCACTCGTCGGGGAACTGGAGCGCCGCGCCCCCGCCGGCGCTTACATCTCCCTGATCGCCGACGGCGACGCTCGCCACCTCTACGCGCAATTCGGCTTCGTGGAGACGGCTCCCGCGTCGGTGGGTATGCAGCGGCCCGTCTGATCCTGCGGGTGCGGGTGCGGGTGCGGGTGCGGGTGCGGGCGTGGCCGTGGGGAAACCCGGCCACGCTGGCGCCCCCCGGTCGGTCGTCAGGGGGCGGCTGGGGGAGTGGGCCAGGGTCTTTCGTTCGGATCAGGCTGGATCGGTGAGCCCAGCAAGATCCGAACGAGAGGCCCTACGCGTCGGCGGGCTTCCGCAGCGGCTTGAGCGCATCGCTCCAGGCGACCACCTGATCGAGCATCGCGTCGACGGCGTCGGTGTGCAGGGCGGCGGGCTTGAAGGTGCTGAAGTCCTCGAAGTCGGTGAAGAGCGAGAGCATCACCTGACTGCGCACGGTGGCCACCTGGACCTCGGCCATGATGCCGCGCAGGTGCTCGATGGCGCGGGCGCCGCCGACGCTGCCGTAGCCCACGAAGCCGGCGGCCTTGTTGTTCCACTCCGCGTAGAGGAAGTCGATCGCGTTCTTCAGCGCGGCGGAGGTCGAGTGGTTGTACTCGGGGGTCACGAGGACGAACCCGTCGAACGAGGCCACCGTCGCGGCCCACCTCTTGGTGTGCTCGTTCGCGTACTGCCCGAAGGACGGCGGGGTGATCTCGTCGAGGAAGGGGAGATCGACATCCTTGAGGTCGATGAGCTCGTACTCGGCGTCACCGCGCTTGCGGGCTTGGTCGAGGACCCAGCGTGCCACCGCCTCGCCGTTGCGGCCGGGTCGGACACTGCCGAGGATGATTGCGATCTTGGTCATCGTGCGTCGCCTTGTCTGTGTGGTCCGGGCGGAGACGCCCGAGAGATATAGTTGATTGAACAATTAACTATATCGCTTTCGGGTGGGCTCGCTGTTCCCACCCTCCCTACCGCCGGCCGGCGGCCGCAACCGGGACGTGCCGCACTCCGCGCCCGGGGGAGCCCCCGCACGGCGCTGGCCCGGCCGTGGGAGATGCCCGGGTCGTGGTGATCCGTACGAGTGTCCGGGCAGGCCCCCGAGGAGAGGAGCATCGAAGGCGCGCGGCCCGGTGCCGGGAGCGCGCCGCGCCCGGCCCGACCGTCGCGGCGCCTCAGCGGGTGACGCGGGCGCCGCTCACCAGGGGGCGACGGCTCGTACGACGGTGACCAGGAGCTGGTCGCCGTGGATGCGGTAGCGGATCAGTACGAACCGTCCGATATTGACGGTCCGCAGATTTCTGTCCCCGCGGACGGGTGCCGAGTCGTGCCCGTAGGGGTCACGGCCGAGGCGGCCGGCGATCTCCGTCGTGACCTTGTTCCGGACCGCCGCGCTGAGCGCGGCGAGACCGTGCTCGGCCTCCGGGCTGTACCGGATCCGGTAGCGGCTCATGGCACCACGGGGGTGCCGTCCTCATGGACGACGCCGGTCCAGTCGCCCGCGTCGATCCGGGCGACGATCTCCGCGTCCTCCTCCTGGGCCTCGTCCGGGAGCGCGAAGTCCATGATCGCCACTATCCGGATCCGCTCCAGCGGTGTGGAGCCGATGACCTCGTCGAACTCCACCCGTCGTTCCTCCGGAAGGGAGGAGCGGATCTCCGAGAGGGTGTTCGGCAGTTTCACCGGTCGGCCGCGAACCATGGTGGAGAGCATGGGCAGACCTCTTTCCTGAGCAGCGTCCGCTCAGGCTGACACACCGATGGCGGAGCGCGGCAGGGCGTACGGTGGCCGTCGCGCGCGCCTTTGTCACCGCGTCGCGCGGGGTCGCCCACCCACCCGGCCGGCCGGATGTGGCGCCCCTCGGCGCGACGGCTCCGCGCCGGTCCCACGCGCCGTCCGGGCGCGCCTCCCGGGCCGACGTACCCCCGGCCGCGGCCGCCGCGGGGTCACCGTACGGGCCGCTCCCCAGCGACGGCCCGTACGGTGCGCGTGTTCTGCTCCGGTCCCTCGGTCTGCCGGTGGTCGTGTTCCGGGGCCTTGCCATCAGCCGATGGTCGTGTTCCGGGCCCGCGGTCAGCCGGTGGTTCCGGTCCGGGCCCCGCGGTCAGTCGGTGCGGGGGACGATCCGAGCCCCGGGGCGGGCCGCGGTACCGCAGAGCTCGGCCTCCAGTACCTCTCCCATCCCCGCGGTACTCCAGTCCCCGTTGAGGTTGAACGCCAGCGAACGGCTGCCGTCCTCGGTCGCCACCGCGTAGGAGAGCGAGCCGATCCAGCCGCCGCCGTGCCCCCACGCCTTGGTGCCACAGCTCCCCGTGACCCGTTCGAGGCCGAGGCCGTAGTCGGAGCCCGGGGGAGTGGTCTTCATCGCCTTGAGCTGCCCGGGGGAGAGCAGCTCACCGCGCATCAGCGCGCTGAAGAACCGGTTCAGATCGCCCGTGTTCGAGATCATGTCGCCCTCGGCCCATGACTGCGACGCGTTCTGGACGGTCACGTCGTGGATCCGGGTCGTCGCGGGGTCGCCCAGGGTGGAGTACGCCCTGGTGCTCCGCCACGGCATGTGCGAAGTGTTGCCCGGCATGACGGTCGCGCGCAGACCGAGCGGATTGATGATGCGCGTCCGCACCTCGTGCTCATAGGTGTTCCCGGTGACCTCTTCCATGATCAGCGCGGCGAGTACGTAGTTGGTGTTTGAGTACGTGTACTGGGCCCCCGGTGGGGAGGTTGGCGCGTTGGCCATGGCGGCGTCGATCGCCACCTGCGGGGGCCGGGTGTCGTAACGGTGCTTCAGGAAGCCGGGGGCGAGGTACTTCTTCTCGTACGCCGGATCGTTGAGGAAGTCGAAGACCCCGCTGGTGTGGTTGAGCAACTGCCGTACGGTCATCTTCCGGCCGTCGTGGCCGTGGCCGCGCACCACCCCGGGGAGCCACTTCTCCACCGTGTCGTCGAGGTCGAGCCGCCCCTCGGACTCCAGTTGGAGCATGACGGTCGCCACGAACGTCTTGGTGATGCTGGCGATGCGGAACCGGTCGTCGGCCCGGCGCGGGGTGCCAGTGGCGCGGTTGTCGACCCCCGACGCCCCCTGCCAGACGCCGTCCTTGGTCCGCGCCTGCGCCGCGACCCCCGGTATCCCGCCGCGCACGATGGCGTCCAGCGCCCGCTGGGTCCCGTCGTGTCCCGCGGCCCGCGCCGCCGCGGTATCGCCGGGCGCGGCCTGCGCCGGCGCGGTGAACGCGGTGGCTGCCACCGCCGCCACTGCGAGCCCCACCACGCCCGTACGCGCCCTGCCTCGTCGTGCTGCCATGTGCTGCGCTCCTCACCGGTACCGGAGCCGCCGACCGTAGAGGCCGCGCGGTCACCGTGTGCGGACGGTCCCCGTCATGACCGCGAACCGTCGTCTCGGGAAAAGACCGCAAGTGGGGAGGTAACGGTTGATAGCGTGACATGGGTTGGCTGGAAATGATCCACCTTGGTGAAGGTGCGGACCCCGGCCTCCACGCAACCGCCCCTGGTCGTGGGGAGAGACTCCGCGGCGAGGACGGTGGTTGACTCCTCAGTCGCCTGGCCGGAATCCAATGGAGCCGATGGGCCGGGCTCCCGTGGTCGCCACGGCGACGGCAGCCGTGACCTACGGGTGTGCCCCCCAGTCGTCCACGGCCCGGACGAGGTGGTCGGGGAACCATGGAACTCCGGCGACCGGCAGGGCAGACGGGTCCCCGCCCGAATCCGACGGTCGTAGGTCACTCGGCGTTGGCCCCGTGGTCATGGCGGGCGCGTAGGTTCCTTGGTCGCGCGACCCCGTCCGCCGGCCGGCGCGGCGGGCCGGTCACCAGCCCATCTGGAGCGGTACATGGAACGTCGCACCTTTCTTCGCACGGCGGTCATCGGCACCTCGACAGTCGCGTTCGGCGGCTCCCTGTGGCGGGGCGCTGCCCTCGCCGATCCCGCCCAGCCGGGCCCCGGCCCCTACGGTTCTCTGCGGCCCGCCGATGCCAACGGGATCCTGCTGCCGGTCGGGTTCACCAGCCGGGTCATCGCCCGTTCCGGCCAGCGGGTCGGTTCGACCTCGTACACCTGGCACAACGCGCCCGACGGCGGTGCGTGCTACGCGGACGGTACGGGCTGGATCTATGTCTCCAACGCGGAGGTGACCCCCGGTGGGGCCGGCGCGGTGCGGTTCTCGTCGACCGGGGCGATCACGGGCGCGTACCGCATCCTGTCCGGCACCCGGCAGAACTGTGCGGGCGGCAAGACTCCGTGGAACACCTGGCTCTCCTGCGAGGAGGTCAGCCGGGGCTACGTCTACGAAGCCGACCCCTGGGGGACGGACCCGGCCGTACGGCGGGACGCGATGGGCCTCTTCACCCATGAGGCCGCCGCGGCGGACCCCGTCCGCAGGGTGGTCTATCTGACCGAGGACGAGTCGAACGGCTGCCTGTACCGCTTCGCCCCCACCACCTGGGGCGACCTGTCCTCGGGCCGGCTCCAGGTGCTCACCGCCGGTACCGCCACCTCGGGTAGTTTCGGCTGGGCGGACATCCCGGACCCGGACGGCTCACCGACGGCGACCCGTAGCCAGGTGCCGGGCGCCAAGAAGTTCAACGGGGGCGAGGGTTGCCACTACGCCGACGACAAGGTGTGGTTCACCACCAAGGGCGACAACCGGGTCTGGCAACTGAACCTCGTGAGCGGCACGTACGAGCTGGCCTATGACGACTCGCTGGTCAGCGGGGGTGCTCCGCTGACCGGCGTCGACAATGTCACCGGCTCCTCGTCCGGCGATCTGTTCGTCGCCGAGGACGGCGGCACCATGGACATCTGCGTGATCACGCCGTCCGGTGTGGTCGCGCCCTTCCTCCGGATCAACGGCCAGTCGTCGTCGGAGATCACCGGACCGGCTTTCTCCCCGGACGGCTCGCGGCTGTACTTCTCCAGCCAGCGCGGTACCAGTGGCTCGTCGTCGGGCGGAATCACCTATGAGGTGACCGGCCCCTTCCGCACCTGATCCGAGCCATACCCGATCCGAGTCGCACCTGATCCGAGTCGCACCGGGGGTCATCGGCAGCCGGGTGCCCCTGTCAGGCCGCGGGAGACCGCGGCCTGACCCGCTACGCGGACCCCGATGGCGGGCCCGTCCGGATCGGCGGCCGTGATCTGCGGGATCTCGCGCCCACCGAGATCTACCGCCGTGACGCGGTCGTCTTCCAGGACGTCTATCTCTTCGACGACACCATCCGGGCCACTATCGCGATGGCTCGCCCCGGCGCGTCCGACGCAGCGGTGGAGGCCGCCGCCCGCGCGGCCAACGTCCACGCGTTTGTCAGCCGGCTCCCGAACGGCTACGACACCCGTGTCGGCGAGATCGGCGGAGCCCTGTCCGGGGGCGAGCACCAGCGGGTCTCCATAGCTCGCGCCATTCTCAAGGACGCCCCCATCGTGCTGCTCGACGAACCGACTGCGGCACGGGACAGCGAGAGCGAGGTCGCGGTCCAGCAGGCCATCGTCGCGCTGGTCGCGGCGAAGACGGTGCTCGTCATCGCCCACCGGCTGTCCACCGGTCAAGCGGCGAGCGCGGCGCCCTCCCCGAGGTGGGCGGCTGCCGTACGCCAGGCGCGCGTCACCCCGGTCCTGGCCCGCGACGTGCGCTGGTCCGGGTCACCGGTGAGATCGAGCGGCCTGCCCACGTGGACGTGCAGCTTCGGGCGCCGCAGCGGCGCGCTGACCAGACCGGCGAGCTGCCTCGCTGTGCTGCCCGAGGTGATCCGGCGGGCGCCCGACTGGCCCACGGGAACGACGGGTGCGCCGGTGCGCTCGACCAGGCGGGACAGGCCGCTGCGGAAGGTGCCGGGGGGCGCCTCGGCCGTTTCCGCGCTGCGCGGCGGGATGCCGCCCTCGGCGTAGATGAGCAGCAACCGCCCCTGCCCGAGGGCCTCGGCCGCCGCGTCGAGCGCCGCCGATGCGCGCCGGTCGCCCCTGACCACCGGGATGTGCCCCTCGCGGGCGAGCGCCCGGCCGAGTACGGGTGCCCGCCACAGCCCGGCGGCCGCCATGACGACCGGTTCGACGCCGAACCGACGCAGGGCGGCGACGACGATGACGGGGTCGGCGAGCGATGTGTGGTTCGCGGCGATGATGCTGCCCGGCGCGAACTCGGCCCCGGGATCGGCGGTCACCGTCAGACGACCGAGGAGCGGCACCAGAGTGTCGGCGATGCGGCTGAGCATGAGCGGTTCTCCCGGTCTCGACGGTGTTGATCGTCATCGTCGGGCGACGGGCGCCGCCCCGGCCTGAGTCGGCGTACTCATTTCGCGCCCCGCATCCGGATCCGACGAGCTGGGTACGGCCACCCGGCTGCCGGCCGGTGGTGCGCGAGGGCCCCGTCGCGGGCCTGAGCTGAGCGTCCCGGCCGCCGTCACCCGACCGACCGACCGACTGACCGGCCGGCCCCCGGACCCGGGTCACGGAAGCCCGGCCGAAAGTCGATCAACCCCGGGGCGGCAGTCAACCCGTCCGCACCGTGCCGTGTCCCTGCCCATGACGACGGCAGCGCCCGCCGCACCGAGGGGCGCCCCCGGGTGGTGCGCCCGCCGTCAGCAGACGCAAGAGCGGCGACCGGTCCCCCGGCCGACCATGGGGACCAGCGAAGGAGCGAGCACATGACGACAGCGCATAGGACGACGACAGGACAGACCGTTCGTACGGGCCTGGTGGGACTGCTGGCCACCGGGCTGGCCGTCACTGCGTTCGCCGTCCCGGCCCGGGCGGACTCCGCCCCTCGCCCGGGCGGTCACCAGGCGACCCAGCAGGCGTTGGACGCCATCGTCAAGGGCGGGACCCCCGGCGTGATCGCCCAGACACGGGACGCGAACGGCGTGTGGAACGGGCGGGCGGGCGTCGGCGACCGGGAGACCGGCGAACCCCGAAACGCGAATGACCGCTTCCGGATCGGCAGCATCACCAAGACCTTCGTTGCCACCGTCCTCCTCCAGATGGAGGCCGAGCGGAAGCTCGATCTGGACGACAGCGTCGAGAAATGGCTCCCCGGGCTCGTCCGGGGCAACGGCAACGACGGCCGCGCGGTGACCGTCCGTCAGTTGCTCAACCACACCAGCGGCATCTACAACTACACCAACGACCCGCAGTTCCAGGCTAATCGCCTGGTGGGCGAAGGGTTTCTCCGGAACCGCTTCCAGCGCATGGAGCCGGAGGGCCTGGTGAAGGTCGCCATGGGTCACCGGCCGGACTTCGCGCCCGGCGCCCGGCACTCGTACTCCAACACCGGGTACATCCTGGCCGGGCTGATCATCGAGAAGGTCAGCGGGAACAGCTACGAGCACGAGGTGCGCGACCGGATCGTCAAGCCGCTGGGGCTGCGCGCCACCACCCTCCCCAAGCACCGGGTACAGCTTCCCGAACCCAGCAGCCGGGCCTACTCCACGGTGTTCCGCGACCCCCAGCAGGGGACGTACGACGTCACCGAGCAGAACACCACCTGGGGTTGGTCGGCCGGCGACATGGTCTCGACCACCGGGGACCTCAACCGCTTCATGAGTGCTCTGATACGCGGCAAGCTGCTGCCCAAGGCGCAGCTCACCGCGATGAAGACCACGGTCCCCGACCCCGATGTGCCCGGTGGGGGCTATGGCCTCGGCATCGGCCACACCGCGACGAGCTGCGGTGTCAAGGTCTGGGGCCACAACGGCGGTCTGCACGGTTCCCTCTCGGACGCCGTCACCACCGAGGACGGCCGCCACTCCCTCGCCGCGAACCAGAACGGGGACTGGATCGTGAGCGCCAACGTCCTGGACGCGGAGTTCTGTGGCACGGTCAAGCCGCGGAGCGAGCTCCAGCGGAAGGTCCTGGCCAGATGAGGCCGTGAGGGCGGACGCTGTACGGAATCAGCGGATCCCGCGCCCCGCGGTGACCGACCCCTGACCGTACGCCGAGCGCCGCGACCCGCCGACCCGTGAACCGAGTGCCGTGCGCGACGCATGGACCGCTCCGTCCCGGGCACCAGCACGTCAGTCCCCGTCGCGTATCCCCCCACGCGGCGGGGACTCCGTCATCACTACCGGACCTGTACGACGGCTGCCGCTGCGGCCCCCCGGCGGGCCAGGGCGTGACGAGGTGTCTGACCGCGCGACTCACGGTCAGACACCGTCGCGCTGTGGTCGGTCTTCCGGCTACGGCGCGTCCACCAACATGCGGCCATCGGCCGGGACGCGCGATGCGGCTCTATTGGCGTACGCGGCTTCGACGCGTGCCTGCTCGACCGCGTCGGGCACCGCGTTCCTGCAGGCGGTGCCGGCGCTGGAGCCCGACATGAGCTGGGAGCACGGCCCGGGCTTGGTGTCCAGCAGGCCCAGGTTGTGGCCGATCTCGTGGGCGGCGATGCGGATCTTGTCGTGCCCTTGAGTGACCGCCTGGCTGCCGAGTTCGACACGGGCCCGGCCGCCTGGCCTGACCGGACCGAGGGTGGCCTGCGGCCAGCCGCTGGTGGCCACGATCTGGATCTCGGCCCGAGTGCCGGGCGCGGCCCTGACCAGCCGAATGTTAACGACGTTTGTGTTCCATGAGGCGACTCCGGCGGTGACCGCCGCCTCCCAGCCGGTGGCTCGGCTGTCGTCGTACCGGAGCGTCACCACGGCCGACGCGCTCTTCGTCGATACCGGCTCCGGTGCGGACAGGGCGTTCGCTGGGGGTGCCATGGTCAGGGTGACCGCTGCGACGGTGCTTGCTAATCCCAGCCGTATGTAATGCAGCATTGCTGTCCCTTCACTGAGCGGAAACCTCGGTTCCGTCCGGAACCGAGCGTGTGGGGAGGGCGGCGACCGCGGATGGGTCGAGGCCGATGGAGAGCCACGGGTGTTCCAGCGGACGCGCCACCGGCTGCGATGGCCGGTGGCGGCACAGGGCGCCACCCGGCTCGATGCAGGCGGGGGGACCACAGTCCTCGCCGCCGGGAACGCCGTCGTACACCTGGGCGGAGTGCGCCTTCACGATGCCAACTCGGGCCAGGAGGACGGGCATGCGCCACTCCATTCCTCTCCTCGCCGCGGGCGATCGTGCCAGACGGTACAGCGCCACACCGTCATCAACAACCCGTGCAGCACCCACACCGAGGGCGAGATGCGCCGCCGTCCACCGCACCGGCCGGGCGGCACTCCCGCCGCTCGGTGCCCACTCCCTTGAACCCGCGGGATTCGCCCAGGGTCCGTGCCCGCGGGGATGCGCGCGCGGTCCGTCAGCCCGGTGCGGTGTTTCTGTCCTAGAGTCGGACCATGCAGAGGACCGACCGCGCCAGCCTGCTGATCGCGGCACCACGGGCGACCGTCTATGACGCCCTCCTGGACCGGGAGTCCCTCGAGGTCTGGCTGCCGCCGGTCGGCATGAGCGGGCGGGTCGAGCGGTGGGACCCCCGGCCCGGTGGTGGGTTCCGGATGGTTCTGTGCTACCTCGACGCCTCCGACAGCCCTGGCAAGGCTTCGGATGCGACGGATGTCGTCGATGTGGAGTTCGCCGACCTGGTGCCGCCGAAACGTGTGGTGCAGCGGGCGGTGTTCGTGGCCGACGATCCATCATTCGCGGGCACCATGACGATGACCTGGGACCTCACCACCGTCGATGAAGGGACCGAGGTGACCGTCACGGCCACCGACGTGCCCGCCGGCATCGGCCAGGCGGACCACGAGGCCGGCATTGCCTCCTCGCTGGCCAACCTCGCGTCATACGTCGAAGCAGCCGACGGGCTCTAGTGAGGGTCTTGCGTTTGGATCAGGCTGGGTCAGTGAGCGCGGTCTGGTGCGTGGGGTCTCCCCGGGCCCGCAGGGTCGAGGCGTGGGGGCACCTCCCGGGCCGCCAGGCCCAGGCGTGGGGTCTCCCCAGGCCGCAGGGTCGAGGCGTGGGGTCTCCCCAGGCCGCAGGGCCGAGGGGACGTGCGGTGCCACGCGAGCCCAGCTAGATCCCAACGAGAGGCGCCCTAAGCCGGGTCCGGGCCCGCTACCCGTCCGAGGACCAGCAGGTAGGGCACGTCCCACACCAGGCGGCCGTCGGTGGCCGTGTTGTGGTCGGCGAAGAGCGCCGCGAGCGCGGCCCGCGCCGCGGACCACTGGCCGGCCGCCTCCAGGGCCGCTCGGTGCGCGCGCAGCGGGCCGGGCTTGTTCTCGAAGATCCGGACGGCCGCCGCGATGGATGGGTAGGAGACCCGCACCCGGCACACCCGGGTGCGCACGCTCACCGGCAGCGGGTCGAACCAGGGAAGGACGTGTCCGGGGTCGCCCCAGCGGGTGGGCGCGTCATCGGCGGAGCTCTCAGGCGGTCGTCGGGTGACGGTGGGGGCGATACGGCCCATCACCCCGTCGGGAGTCCAGGACGCCACCGCCACGAGCCCGCCCGGCCGGCAGACCCGGACCAGTTCGGCAGCGCAACGGACCGGGTCCGGCGCGAACATCACTCCGAAGGTGGAGACCACGACGTCGAAGGCGTCGGCCGGGAACGGCAGGGACATCGCGTCCCCCACCACGAAGCGGGTCCGGTCCCCGAGCCCCGTGTCCCGTGCCCGGTCCTCGGCCAGCCGGAGCAGTCTTGGCTCGCGGTCCAGCCCGACGGCGGTGGCGCCCGCGCGGGCGGCGGCGAGCGCGGCGGGGCCGGACCCGGTGCCCACGTCGAGGACCCGTGTCCCCGCCGCCCCCGCCTCGGTGCTCGGGCCGAACTCGCCGAGCGCCAGTGCCATGACGTCGTCCGCCGCGTGTGCCCAGGCGTCGCCCGCGTCGGTGTACGCGTGCGCGGGGCCACCCCGCCAATGGGCGTGGGCAGGGCCGCCGGAATTCACTGTAGTCATACTCCAGTGAATCACACTGTAGTGTCACTACAGTGAGAAGTGGTGGTGCCGGGTCCCCGACCGCCGCGCCCTGTGTCACCAGCCGGAACCCCCCGCCGGGGGCCGCGGGCCCGAGGGAGACGCCGATGACCGCACCATTGACCCGCGCGGAGAAGACCCGCCGCACCCGGCGACGTATGCTCGCCGCCGCCGCCCGGCTCTTCGTCGAACGCGGCTGGACGGGTGCCACCGTGGAGGACATCGCCCGCGCCGCCGAAGTGGGTGTGCAGACCGTGTATTTCACCTTCGGCACCAAACGCGCCCTGCTGGGGGAGGTGCTCGACATCGCGATCGCCGGGGACGCCGATCCGGCCGCCACCCTCGACCGGCCCTGGGCGCGGGAGGTCATCGCCGACCCCGACCCGGCCGGCCAGCTCGCCCGCCAGACGGCCGGGGCCCGGAGGGTACTGGAACGTGCCGCTCCCGTGCTGGAGGTGGTCCGCGCGGCGGCGACAACCGATACGGAACTCGCCGCGCTCTGGCGCACCAATCTGGAGCAACGGCACACCGTGCAGCTCCACTTCGCGCGCGCCCTGACCGGCAAGACCGGTGCCCCCTTGCGTGACGGCCACGACGTCAGGTCAGCCGCCGACATCATGTTCACGCTCCTCGGCCCGGAGACCTACGGGCTGCTGGTCACCACTCAGGGTTGGTCCCCGGACCGCTGGGAACGCTGGGCCACGGACCTGCTCTCCCGCCAACTGCTGCCCTGACCCCCCGCCAGTCGGGGCGCCCGCGCCGGGAGGTGGTTCGGGGCGCCCGAGGGGCGGTCGTCACGAGCCCGTCCACGAATTCCGCTCTCCCGACGACACGGTGGCCGGCTCGAAGACATCAGACGTTCATTTGATCAGCGGATTGGGTCGGCGCGTTTCAGGAATTACCTGTGCGTCGAGCGCTCAGGGTTCACGCCCTGTGGAGAGCGGCGGTGCGGGCGGACCATGAGCGGAACGACCCACCGCCACCCATGAAGGAGTCCGGCGCCCGGACCGTACCCTCCCCGGGGGACCGGACCCGTTGGCCCTGGACGCCCGCGGCCCGGGCGCGAGGCCACCAGAAGATGTGCGCCACTGGATTCATGGTCGCTCGTCGTAGCCTCCGGCCCTGTCGGCGGGAGCGGCGGTTCCTCTGACCCGGAAGGCCCTTGATGAGTGCCCCGACCACGTCGCCCTCCTCCCTAGATCCCGAACGCGTCCCCGCCGCCATCGATGACCTCCTGCGCGAATTCCTCGACGAACAGCTCCACCGCGCGGCCGATCTGCCCGAACTCGTCCTCTTCGTCGATGTGCTGAGAGAAATGATCGCGGCGGGCGGCAAACGGATTCGGCCCGTGCTGTGCGTCGTCGGCTGGCAGGCGGTGAGCGAGCGACCGCCGCCGCCCGCGGTCTGGCGGGTGGCGGCCTCGCTGGAGCTGTTCCACCTCTTCGCCCTGATCCACGACGACATCATGGACGCCTCGGAGACGCGGCGGGGCAGGCCGACCGCCCACCGCCTGCTCACCGCGCGCCACCCGGGCCGGGCCGACGCCGACACGCTCGGTGTCAACACCGCGATCCTCCTGGGCGACCTTGCACTGGGCTGGTCCTACGAACTCCTGCACACCACCCACGCCGGCTCCACCGACGGGCACCTCAGCAAGGCATGGCCGCTGCTGAACGCCTTGCGTACCGAGACACTCGTCGGGCAGTACCTCGACCTCGTCAGTGCCGGACAGGCCCCCGCCGTCCGCCGCGACGCCACAACCGCCCGCCGGGTCATCCGCTACAAGACCGCCAAGTACACCTGTGAGCGTCCCCTCCAGCTCGGGGCGCGGCTCGCCGGAGCCGATACGAAACTGCTGGCCGCACTCTCCGCGTACGCCCTGCCGCTGGGGGAGGCGTTCCAGCTCCGCGACGACCTGCTGGGCGTGTACGGAGCACCCGAGCGCGCCGGGAAGTCCGTCCTCGACGACTTCCGCGAAGGCAAGTACACCGTGCTGGCCGCCACCGCTCTCCAGCGCGCCACTCCGGCACAGGCGCGCGTTCTGCTCGCCGGCCTCGGCAACCGGGCCCTCACCGCCGCGGAAGCCTCGCACATGCGTCAGGTCCTCACCGACACCGGGGCGCCGGCCACCGTCGAGAGCCTGATCAGCGAGCGGTGCGGGCAAGCGCTGGCCGCCCTCGACCACGCACCCCTGCGGCCCGTGGCCGCCACCGTCCTGAGAACCATGGCGACCGCCGCGGTCACCCGATCCTCCTGACGGCGACCCCACCGCCCATCAGCGAGTGGGCCCCCTGGCAGGGGAGCCGGCGAAGCGAGTGAGGCGCTTATCCTGGGCCGGGAGAAACCGTCGGACGGGGAGGTGCCGGGATGACCTTCCGGCTGGCGGCGTACGCCGTGTGCATCGAGGACGGACAGGTGCTGCTCGCCTGTCACGTACCACCGAAGGGTCGGGCCAACTGGACGCTTCCGGGCGGCAGGGTCGAGCACGCGGAGGACCCGTTTGACGCGGTGATCCGGGAAGTCGCCGAGGAGACCGGCTGCGATGCGGTGGTCGAACGCCTGCTGGGCGTGGACTCACGGATCATCCCGGCAGCCGAACGTGCGACCCCAGGCGGACCAGAGCACCAGAATGTCGGCATCTTCTATCAGGTCCGCATCACCGGCGGTCGCCTCCGGCCTGAGCCCGACGGTGAGATCGCCGAGTCGATGTGGACTCCGATTCCCGACGTCGCAGGTATGCGCCGGTCATCGCTGGTCGACATCGGCCTGTCCTTGGCACAGCACCTTCCGGCGACCGGCCACGTCCCTCCCGTCACGGTCGGCGGCCTGATCCAGCACTGAGGCCACCGCCTGGTGCATGCGAATCCCGGCCCGCGGTCTCACGGAGTCCTCGGCCTCTTCGCCACGGGCGCCGCGCGATGGGCCTGGCCGAGGCGGTGATGGTGCGGTCTTCGGGGCGGGCGAGCACCGGTCAAGTCCGTGAGCGCCACGAGCGGATCGAGGAGTTCCGGAACCAGTGGCTCTGCCGGACAGGTCGACCGGAGGTCAGCCGATGGCCCTCTGGACGAGGGTGGTGATCGTGTTCTCGGCCTGGTCGCTCAGCTCGGTCACGGCGTACGACGTGGGCCACAGGCCACTGCCGTCATCGAGGTTCGCCTCGGTGGTGAAACCGAAGGTCGAGTAGGGCTCCTTATCGACCTGGCCACTGCGGAAGAAGCACACGACCTTTCCCTTTCTCGCGTAGGCCGGCTGCCCGTACCACAGCTTCGGCGACAGTTCGGGGGCGGTGGTGGTCACGATGGCGTGGATGCGTTCGGCTACCGCGCGGTCCGAGGCGGCCATTTCGGCGATCTTCGACAGCACGTCGAGCTCCTCAGCGGCCTTCTTGCCGCCGCGACCGCGGCCCGCCTCCTTCTTCAGCTCCGCGGTGCGCTCTTTCATGGCGGCACGCTCTTGTTCGGAGAAGCCTCCCGTGGTCTTGTCGCCGGCGTTCGCGCTCATCGCTGTCACTCCCTGGTTGTGATCGGTACGAGGTCTTCGACGTTAACCGTGCCGACGGGATCGGCGCTTCTCGATTCCTGATCGATCTCCGTCCCTGTTCCCGGGCGCACCCCGCGCGCCGCCCGGCCTCCATCGGCGCGAACCCAGGATTTCTGCGGTATATTGATCTTGTGCTCGCGGCCGTAACTTCCGGCTGTGGGACCGGCGTTGGTGGTCCAAGGAAAGACACCCCACTTCCTGTGGGGGGATGCAGGTGCAAGCCCTGCCCAGCGCTCGACCAAGGTCCCGGCCTCCTGATGGAGGCCGGGACCTTCTTGTTTCGGTGGGGAGCCTCTGCCCCCAGGCGGGGGGCCTGGCATCCGTGCTTCCTGGTCCCGCGAGGGCGGGTGTCCTCCGGGCGCGCCCTAGGTCGTGTCTGACAAATCTCGTCTGGCGCGCGACGCCCTGCACGCACACTCGCTGCGTTGTCGAGTCATCCAAGTACGTCCAGTACGAGGACGACCTCCCCCTGGCTTCGCCGGGGGGACCCCCACCGCCTTGCGATTGCACGCACCGGACGCCGCGCGCCCCACCCTTCGGGTGGACGACGCTATTTGTCAGACACTCCCTAGTGGTGGAGAGCGATCAGTCGGGCCAGGTGCTTGCCCGCGATCTCCAGCGGTTCCTTGCTTCGCGACACCTGGGCCGCCAGTTCGGCGCCTTCCACCATGCTGATCACCGTGTGGGCGAGGTCGTGTGCATCGCCTTCGCTCATGCCCGAGGCGCGCAGCTTGTCGTGGACAAGGCCCCGCCAGCGCGCGAACGCCTCCGCGGCGGCCGTCTGAATGTCTGGAGCGCGACCGGCCGTGCCGAGTGAGGTCGTGGTGATCGGGCAGCCGTCGATCCAGTCGGAGGCGTGCAGACCTTCGGCGAGGGTGTCGCAGACGGTGGCGATGGCCTGGGCCGGGTCGTCCTCGCGGTCGAGCGCGGCCCGCAGCATGTCGAAGAACTCCTGGTCGCCGTGGTGGATCGCGGCGACGGCCAACTCCTGTTTCCCACCCGGGAAGAAGTGGTACACGGAGCCCAGCGTGGCCTGGGCCTCCTGGGAGATCTGCTTGATCCCCGTGCCGTCGTAGCCCTGTCGCTGCATCAGCGACGAGGCCGCGTGGACGATGCGGGTGCGGGTGTCGGGGGCCGCCGCTGTCTTCGTCTTCGTACTCACACGGATCAGCTTACCGAATAGAGCGTTCGTTTCAGTGCTGTGCTACGTTGTCCACGGCTCTGAATAGAGCGTTCATTCTAGTTCTTGCTGGAGGAGATCTTCATGGGTGTGGCTGGACGATCGGTGACGGTGATCGGTCTGGGACCGATGGGACATGCCATGGTGCGGGCGTTCCTGGCGCGCGGAGTGGAGGTGACCGTGTGGAATCGGACCGCGAGCAAGGCGGACGGCCTCGTGGCGGGCGGTGCGGTGCTCGCTCCCTCCGTCGAAGAGGCCCTGGCCGCCAATGAACTGGTGATCCTGAGCCTGACGGACTACGCCGCGATGTACGCCCTTCTCGAACCGGCGATCGCCGCGTTGCCGGGTAGGGTCATCGCCAATCTCAGCTCCGATACGCCGGAGCGGGCGCGCGAGGCCGCGGCGTGGGCGGCCAGGCACGGGGCGCGGTATCTCACCGCCGGGGTGGCGGTGTCGCCGGCCCTGGTGGGGACCCCGGAAGGCCATGCGTACTACAGCGGCCCCCAGGACCTCGTTGAGGCGTACCGGGACACGTTCGAGGTGATCAGTAGGGTGGAGTACCGGGGTGAGGACCCTGGACTCGCGGCCCTGTACTACCAGATCCAGATGGATCTGTTCTGGACGAGCATGACCGCCTGGCTCCACTCGATGGCGCTGGCCGAGGCGAACGGCATCACCGTCGAGGAGATCCTGCCGTACTCAGTGGACGTGGCGGACTCGCTGTCGGACTTCTTCCGGTTCTACGCACCGCGGCTCGCGGCCGGGAACGACACCGGCGATGTGGATCGACTGGCCATGGGGGTGGCCAGCATGGAGCACGTGGTGGACACGGTGCGCGCCGCGGGGGTGGATCCCGCGCTGCCCGAAGCGGTGCTCGACGTGTTCCGGCGTGGAGCGGCGGCGGGGCATATGGACCGCAGCCTCACCAGCCTGCGGGAAGTCCTCCAGGTGGGCGGCGCGCGGACGTGAGCTGATCTGTGGAGCGAGTCCGTGAGGGCGCCGGGGGTCGTAGTCGCGGGGTGTGCGCTGCCGCGGCCCCCGGAGTCCTCTGGCCCGTCCCCGTCCCCGTACCACGGTGGTGGGCGCACGCCGGGTGTGCAGCGGGTGGACCTCGGGAGGGACCGGCGGGGGGAACACCGCTGGTGCCGACCGGCCGGGCGGTACCGGGGATACCGTCCCTCTGCCGCCCGGCGGTCGGGGGTCAGGAGGTCGCCAGGCTGCCGGGCGGCAGTCCGAGTTCCGTCTCGGCGGTGGTACGGGCCAGATCGGCGATCGGCGCGGTACGGGTGTCGGCGCTGGTGTTGATGTAGGCGCTGCTTCCGTCGATCGCGACGAGGATGCGCACGGCCGCCGCCCATGGGTTCGCGCAGTGGAAGACCTGTGCCCGCGTGCCCGCGGTGATGAGCTGTTCGATGCGGCGGCACCAGAGCAGCTCCTGCTCGATGACGTGGTCGCGGAGCACGGGGCGGTAGCGCGACAGGTGTCGTGCGTTCAGCCAGAGCTTGCTGACATTGTCGAATTCGGTGCTCGCGATGAGGGTGAAGAAGCGCCGCAGGGTGCTCAGCGGGGCCTCGTTCCCGTCGCCGGTGGGTTCAGCGGGGAGGAGGCCGTCGAGTTCGGCCATGGTGGCGCTGGTGAATGCCTGCGCCACCAATGTGTCGGCGGCGGGGAAGTAGTGGCCGACCAGTCCGGGTTGGACGTCGAGCTCGTCGGCGACCCGCCGTAGCGTGATGCACTCCAGTCCTTCGGCGAGCCCGACCTGCGCGGCGGCGCGGATGATCTCGTGGCGACGCTCGGCGGGTGCCTTGCGGGTTCGTGTGCCGGGATCTCTTGACGTCATGGAGCGAATGCTATTGAGTGAGTGACCAATCGGCAATTGGTCGAGTGACCAATAGTGATGGTGGGACTGCGGAAAGCCGCGGCGCGAGGGCGGCGTCCCACAGTCCGCCGTAGCCGGGGGGAACGGCCCACCGCCCCCGAACCGGCACCCGAGGCGCACCGTGCCACCCCCTCGATCCGCGGCACGGACCCCGGCCCGCACAAGCGGACCAGCGCGCAGCACCCGTACAGGAGACCCATGTGAACGACACTCGCACCGATGCCGGCGAACTCGCCGAGTACGGCTACCAGCAGGAGCTGAAGCGGACCCTGTCCTCCTGGGCCGTGTTCGCAATCGGATTCGCGACGATCTCGCCCGTCGTCGGGGTCTACGCCGTCGTCCAGTTGGGCTTCGTCTTCGCGGGCCCCGCGTGGATCTGGGCGGTCGTCGTCGCCTTCCTCGGGCAACTGATGGTCGCCGTGGTCTATGCCGAACTGTCGTCCCAGTTCCCGATCACCGGCGGCGTCTACCAATGGGTGCGCCGACTGGGCGGACCACGAATCGGCTGGCTGGTCGGCTGGATCTACCTCGCTTCCGCCGTGGCGTCCCTGACCACCGTGGCCTACCTGGGGGCGACCTGGCTGCACATGCTCTTCGGTGACGGCACCCTGTCGACCACCGCGCATGTCGGCCTCGGCGTGGTCTTCGTCGCGGTGGCCCTCGGGATCAACCTCCTCGGTGTCAACCCGGTGAAGCACTTCCTCAACGCCGGCATCATCGCCGAGGGCGTCGCCTCCATCGCGGTGAGTGTGTTCCTGCTGCTCTTCGTGCACAACAACGGCTTCGGGATCCTCTTCGAGACGATGGGGGCGGAGTCGGCCTCCGGCGGATCCGCCCTGACGGGCTTCCTGACCGCTCTGGCGGTCGCCGGCTGGGCGTTCCTGGGCTTCGACGCCACCACGCAGGTGGCCGAGGAGACCGAGCAACCGCGACGCAGCGTCCCCCGGGCCCTGCTGCGGGCCTACCTCTTCGTCGCCTTCACGGTCCTGCTGACCGGGCTCGCCGTGACACTCGCGCTGCGCAGCCCCGAGGACGCCGTCTCCGGCGCACTCGCCGACCCGGTCTTCACCGCCGTGACACAGGGACTGGGCGGATGGAGCGAGAAGCCCTTCATCCTCCTCATCCTGATCGCGTTCATCGCCTGCGCCATCTCGATCCAGACGTACATCGGCCGCGCCGTCTACGCCTTCGCCCGCGACCGCCAGTTGCCGTTCTCCTCGACGCTGGCCACCGTCGGGCCGCGCCAGATCCCGTACGTCTCGCTCATCGTCACGGCCGTGCTCGCCAGCCTCGGTCTCCTGCTCGGACTGAACGGCAACGCCGCGGCGACACTGATCGCCTTCGGCTCAGGCGGCTTCTACTTCATCTTCCTCACGGTCGCGGTCGTGGCGCTCGCCGCCCGGCTGACGGGTCGCTGGAACCCCGCCGCGGGCCGGCTGAGGCTGGGAAGGACCGGCCTGGTCATCAATGTGATCGCGGTCCTGTGGCTGCTCTTCGAGGCCGTCAACATCGCCTGGCCCCGCGTCGAGCTCGCACCGGCCGACGGAAGCTGGGTCCAAGTCTGGGCCGTGATCCTCGTCTTCTCCGTCCTGTTCGTCATCGGCCTGCTCTACGTCGCGTTCGTCAAGCCGCACACCAAACTCCCCGCCACCGTGACCCCCGAACCCGCCACCCCGACCACTGAAAAGGTGGAGGCACCCTGATGCCGTCGAAACTCTCCCCCGCCATCGTCTTCGACCCCGTCTCGGGATTGCAGTCACGTGACGTGTCACTCCGACCGGTCGGACCGGGCGAGGTCGAAATCGATGTACACGCAGCGGGCGTGTGCCACTCTGACCTGCATGTCGTGACAGGGGACTGGCCCAGCGACCGCCCGCTCGTCCTCGGGCACGAGGCCGCCGGAGTGGTGACCGCGGTCGGAGCCGGCGTCACCTCGCTGATCCCCGGTGACCATGCCGTGCTGTCCTGGTTCGCGCCGTGCCGCCGCTGCCGTAAATGCGTGGCCGGAGCGGCGTGGCTGTGCACCGGCACCAAAGCCGTTGCCAACATGCTCCCCGACGGCACCACCCCGTTCACGGACGACCGGGGCGAGCCGGTCTGGCCCTACCTGGGACTCGGCGCCTTCACGGATCGACTGGTCGTGCCGGAAGCCGCCGCGGTGAAGGTCCCCGACGAACTCCCCTTCAGCATCGGCGCCCTCCTCGGCTGCTCCGTCACGACCGGCGTGGGCGCCGTCGTGAACACCGCGGGCGTCCGACCCGGCGAGTCCGCGGTGGTCATCGGTACCGGCGGCGTCGGGCTCTCCGTCGTGATGGGCCTCCGCCTGGTCGGAGCCGACCCCATCATCGCCGTCGACCTGTCGCCCGAACGCCTCGCCACAGCACGACAGTTCGGCGCCACCCACACCCTCGACGGCGCCGGGACCGATGTCGCCGCCTGGTGCCAGGAAGAGCTCGGCGGGGTGGACTACGCCTTCGAGGCGATCGGCAACCCCAAGGTCATCGGCACCCTCCCGGCCATGCTCACCTCGGGTGGGGCAGCGGTCCTGGTGGGCATGGCGGCGACCGGCGCGACGGCCTCCTTCGACCCGTTCGACCTCGCCGACCAGGGAAAGCGCATCCTCGGTTGCAACTACGGCTCCAGCATCGGGGAGATCGACATCCCGAAACTGGCCCGCCTCTACCTGGCCGGCCAACTGCCGCTGGATCACCTGATCGGGCGTACCCGGCCCCTGAGTGAGGCGGCGTTGGCGTTCGACGATCTACGGTCGAACACCGGTGTCAGAACGATCCTTGAGCCGTGAAGCACCCCGGTACCCGGCACAGCCACCCGCACAACCACCCCACGGTGTGATGGCCGCAGCCGTCCCCGACCAGGCCCAGGAGGCATGATGTACGCCGTCACCGACCCGACCACCGGTGAGATCACCGCTACCTACCCGACCGCCACGGACGCCGAGGTGGCCGCGGCCGTCGACGCCGCCCACACAGCCACCGCCTGGGGGCGCGCCGGCTCCGTGGCCGAGCGGGCGGCACTGCTGCGACACCTCGGTGATCTGCACACCGAGCACCGGGCCGAGCTCGCCGCGAGCATCGTCCAGGAGATGGGCAAGCCCCTCCAGGAAGCCGAGGGCGAGATCGACTTCTGCACCGACATCTACCACTACTACGCCGACCACGCCGAGGAATTCCTCGCCGACGAACCCCTCGACGTCGTATCCGGCCCCGGCAGCGCCGTCGTCCGGCGCAGCCCGCTGGGCGTACTCCTCGGCATCATGCCGTGGAACTTCCCGGCCTACCAGGTCGCCCGCTTCGCCGCCCCGAACCTCGCCATTGGCAACACCATCGTGCTCAAGCACGCGCCGCAGTGCCCGGCCACCGCCGCGCTGCTCGAAAAGTTGTTCGCCCAGGCCGGTTTCCCGACCGGGGCCTACGTCAATGTGTACGCCACCAACGAGCAGATCGCCGAGGTCATCGCCGACCCCCGGGTCCAGGGAGTCTCCCTCACCGGATCCGAACGGGCCGGCGCGGCCGTCGCGGAGATCGCCGGGCGACACCTCAAGAAGATCGTCCTCGAACTCGGCGGCTCCGACCCCTTCATCCTCCTGTCCACCGACGACCTCGACGCGGTCGTCGAATCCGCCGTCGCCGCCCGCCTCGACAACACCGGCCAGGCGTGCAACGCCGCCAAGCGGTTTGTGGTCCTCGACCACCTCCACGACGCGTTCGTCGAGCGGTTCACCGCCAGGCTGCTCGCGACCGAGACCGGTGCGCCGTTGGCGTCGGCAGCCGCGGCCGAGAACCTGGCCCGCCAGGTCGATGCGGCCGTGTCCCAGGGAGCCACCCTGCACAGCGCCGGCGAGCGGCGCGGCGCCCACTTCCCGGCCGGGGTCCTGACCGGTCTCACCACCGAGCACCCGGCGGCCCGGGAGGAACTGTTCGGGCCGGTGGCGATGGTCTTCACCGCCTCCGACGAGGAGGAGGCCGTGCGGATCGCCAACGACACCCCGTACGGACTCGGCTCGTACCTCTTCACCACCGACCCGGCGCAGGCCGAGCGGGTCGCCCACCGCATCGAGGCCGGCATGGTCTTCGTCAACGGCGTCGGCGCCGAGGGCGCCGAACTGCCCTTCGGCGGTGTGAAGCGCTCCGGGTTCGGGCGGGAACTCGGCCGGCCCGGGATGGAGGAGTTCGTCAACAAGAAGCTCATCCGCACCGTCGCCTAGGTCCTGTCCGGGTCCGACAAGATCGCCCGGACAGGGCCTGGCCGAGCGCGCGTGGGGGCGGGTGCCGTCGTCGGGACGGGCGGGGCGGCGTGGGTGGCATGACCGCGCCGGCCCGCCGTGACATCCGCCCGGAGCCGCGCACCACCCGGCTTGTACGGGCGCCTCTGGTCTTCGGGGGCGCCCGCTTCACCCGGACGGCCACGGCCCACATGCCCGCCGCCCCCGGCACCGGTGTACTGACCCATGGGTGACAGCCCCCTTCCCCTCAGGAGACGACACCGTGACGACTGCGATTGTGGGCCTTGGCAACATCGGATCACGCCTGGCGGCCGACCTGGTGGACGGGGGCGAACCCGTCCTTCTCGCGAGCCGTGACATCAAACAGGCGCAGGAGCTGGCCGGGCGGCTGGGGGAGCGGGCCACGGCTGTGAGCGTCGACGACGCGGTGGAGCGCGCGGACGTCCTGATCCTCGCGGTGTGGTTCGACACGATCAAGGAACTCGTCACCCAGTACGGGGACCGCCTCTCCGGCACGATCGTCGTCGACCCCTCCAACCCGATCGCTCCCGACGGCAAGGGCGGGTTCACCAAGACCATCCCGGCGAGCGAGTCGTCCGGGCAGGTCATCGCCGGGCTGCTGCCCCCGGGCGCCCGGCCCGTCAAAGCCTTCGGCACCCTCATGGCCGACTCCCTGAGCACCGCCGCCAACCGGACCCCACACCGTGCGGTCGGCTTCTACGCCGCCGACGACACCGAGGCCGGTGATGTGGTGGCGGACCTCATCCGGGCGGCGGGTTTCGACCCACTGAAGGTGGGCGGCATCGACCAGTCCCTGCGGATCGAAGTCTTCGGCGATCTCCACGAGGGCTCGCTGGAAACCCTCCCATCGGCGGCAGAGGCCAAGAACCTCCTCTGACACCCACGCGGAGTCCGCTCCGGACCCGACTGCTCGGCGGCCGGGTCCGGAAATCGTCGCGCGCACCGCGTACGGCTACCCCCGTACGGTCTGGTGATGGCGGATCAGGACGGTTACTCCGGAGAGAGCGTTGCCGCGGTCTACGACCTGTCGGAGGGGGACATATGCGCCCCGAGCCCCATCGACCCGACGGTCGATCTCCTGGCGAGCGAGTGCCGTCAACACGTCTCGATCTGGGAGACGGCCGTCGACCGACCAAGCGGTCGTCCCGAGTTCGTGGAGGCGCCGAAGACGAACGCGACGACCCGGGACGGACCCGCGTTCGCCCGCCGCCCTGGGTGGCCCGGAGCACCGACCGTCGCCGGCCGCTCCCGATTACCCCTCCGTCTACACCTCAGCAACCGAATCGGGTTCCGCTCTCCAGATGACGAGCGCCCGATCGGCCGATGCCGTGTCGGGATGGTCCGGTCCGAGGATGCGTTCGCAGTCGGCGAGCACCTGTTCCTGGAGGGTGATGGCTTCCTGGGTGCGACCCGCCCGCCAGTAGGAGAGGGCGAGGTTGAGGCGGGTGATGAGGGTGTCGGGGTGCTTGGTCCCGAAGAGGTGTTCGCTGCGGGTGGCGACGTCCAGCCAGTGGGCGATGGCGACCGTGTAGAGACCCGCGTCCTTGAGGCTGTGACCCACCCGATGCGGTACGCCGTGCCGTTTGGGGTGCCAGAGACGGTCGCCGGTGTAGCGGTACAGGGTATTGGCGTTGGCGCGCAGGACGGCGGCGATTTCCCGCTCGGCCTGGTCGGTTGCGGGCCAGATGGCCAGGAGTGCGTCGGCCGTTCACACGCGGAGCCTGGACGAGGGCCGCGGCACGTGCGTACGGGGTGACGACCTGCTGGCCGTCGGTCGCGGTGACCCAGAGCACCAGGTCCGTTCCCTCGGTGAGGGCTTGGGCGGCCCACGCCCGGCCCGAACCCGGCGACCTCCGGCGCTCCCACCCCCGGTAGGGACGCCCCGAGCCGGGCATGGATTCCGGGCCGGCACCGGCTGCGGTAGGTGAGCCCGCGCCGGGACGCCGCCGACTTCGCGACATCGGGCAGGACGCCCCCGCCGCATCGGCGAGTGGTTGACCCGGCGCTGAGCGTCATGAGACCAGATCCTCACAGGGCCGTGGTCAGCGTGGGAACTCCCGGCCCGTCCAGCTCGCCCAGCGCGACTCGTCTCCGTGAGACGGCCAGAAGCAGGGAAAGCGCGGTACCGGCCACTTCCGGACCGTCACCGACGGACAGGTCGACGTCCGTTGCCGTCAACCGGACACGAGACGTCAGCTCCTTGGCCCCACCGAAGGACGCCGGGGTACGAACCTGCAGGCGGAGCGATCGGACAACGGCCTCCTGCGGGTAGGAGCGGGTGAGTCCCAGGGGTCGGCGGATGTCCTCGCCGTGGACGACCTCCTCGACGATTCTGCTGTCGACGGGCGCCGGCGGGGTCGACGTCCGCAGGGTCACCAGGCGGAGCCGTTCCAGCGTCTCCCGAGGGGAGCCACCGCGCTCATGCTCCACCCCGCGCGCGTTCTGACGGTCGAAGTCGAACCCCGCCCGGACGAGGCCGGCCACAAAACCGATGCGGGTCGTCCGGGCCGTGTCGATCAGATGGGCGACCACATCGTGCACGGTCCATCCCGTACACAGAGACGGTGTCTCCCACTGACCGTCATCGAGGCGCGCGAGGTCATCGATCAGCGCCGCGCGTTCCGCGTGTACCAGCGGCCAGACATCGTTCATCACGTCTCCACCTTCACTCGAACACAGTGTCAGCCGTAGAGACCCGTGACGTGGTGGGAAATCATCGCTCCGGAACCGCCGCCTGCGGGAGCGGCCGGCCGAGGTGCGGTTCGCGGGTGCCGTGGCCGCGCAGAGCACCCTTCCGTCACCGCACCCGGCTGACGTGTTCACGAGCGGAGTCAACGGTTGACGGTCGACGTCAGCGTACCGACGTGGCCGCGCCCGGGGGAGCGGCGCGCGGGGGGAACGGGCTCGTCGCTCACGGCACGACCGCCCCACGGACGTGGGACTCCCCGAATACACGGAGAGAGAGCGGTCGGCCGGTCGTGCGGGGAGACGGGTAGGGGATTCCTGCGATATATTGATCTTGTGCTCGCGGCCGGGTTTCCCGGTGGTGAGGCCGGCGTTGGTGGTCCAAGGAAAGGCACCCCACTTCCTGTGGGGGGATGCAGGTGCAAGGCCTGCCCAGCGCTCACATCGGGTCCCGGTCTCCTTCAGGAGGCCGGGACTTCTTCGCGTGGCACGACACGGAGCCCGCCGCACTGGGCGAATCGCAGCGGATCCTTCGCCAGGAAGACCTGTCGGACACCGTCGCCGTGCCGCAGACACCACCATGAAACGTCCGAGAGCATCAGCCGAGGGGAACCAGCCGTCGGCTCCGGACCGGTAGGAGACGAGCTCAGGGGCCGTCCAGCAGCCCGAGCCTGGCCGCGCGCACCCCTGCCGCGAAGCGGCTCTCCGCCCCCAGACGGGCCACCAGGTCGGCCAGGATGCGGCGAAGGGTGCGTTCGGAGCAGCCGAGGCGGCGGGCGATCGCCTCGTCCTTGGCGCCGGCGGCGAGGAGGGCGAGCACCTCGCGCTCCCTCGGGGTCCACTCCTCGGCGGGGTCGGCCCCGTAGTGCAGACCGGTGCTCCAGTGGTGCTCGAAGACCAGGGCGAAGCACGAGGCGAGCCGGGGGCTGTGCAGGACGACGTCCTCAGCGGGCTCGGCGCGGCCCTCGGCGGGGCCGAGCGAGAGAACGGTCACGGCGCGGTCGACCACATTGAGGTGGAGGGGGACGGCCGGGGCCAACCGTATCCGCGCGCCCTGCTCGTGCATCCGGGAGACATAGCGCGCGGCCCCGGGAAGACGTGCTGCGCGGGTCGAAACGAGCAATCGGATCTCCACGCCCCGTGCGAGCATGACCAGATCCTCGCCCAGGCTCTTCTCCAGCGACTCGGGGTCGGGGAAGCTACCACGCATTCCGAGGATCTCGGCCCGGCACAGTGTGTCCAGATCGTCCATCCGCTCCTTCAGTCGGGCCCGTTCGGCGAAGAACTCGGCCTCCACCACCTCGCGACCGGTCGGCCTCAGGCCGGGCATCAGTCGGAGGACGTCATGGAGTGCTTCCAGTCCCCGGTGCAGCTCGCCGAGCCCGCGGCGCTGATCGGCGACCAGCTCGTGGAGGGCGCGTTCGGGAGAGTTGACGTGCCGTCGGTCACCGTCGACCAGCCGACGCACAGCGAGCCACTCCCGTACCTCGCCGGGCAGCTCGTCCAGGGCCTCCCCGGCGCCGCCCAGCTCCCGGTACGCGGCCCCCGCCGCGGCCTCGACCCGCTCGGGGCCGGCGTCGTCCCCGTACGGATCCTCGGCAGGCATGACCCGACCTTAGAGCCTGGCCGACCGCATTGACCATGGTCCCTACCGACGCGTAGGCCCCAGTGGCCGTAATCGGTCACGCCCGTTTCGGCCGTGGTCAACTCCCGGTCGGCCCGGCTATGTTGTCGCCACGCCCGGCCGACACGGAGGTCATCGCGAGCGGCGATCCCGCCCGCAGCCATCCGGAACCGGGGCATACCGACCGTCCTGTCGTCGAGGGCGGGTGCCCCGGTTCGGCACTCCTCGTCACCGCGCGCACTGTGCACCTCGCGCCGTTCCCCGTACCCCCTGCGGCAGGAACGCGCTTCCCCCACACCGGCCGCCGACACCGTACGGCCGGACCACGAAAGGTGACAGCACCCTCATGCGCAGAACCCACTTCGGTACCCTCGCCATCGGCGCCCTCGGCCTCGCCGTCCCGCTGGCGCTGCTCCCCTCCACCGGATCCGCCGCCCCCGCACCGGAGTCCACCCCGCTGCTCAAGGTCGCCGACGCCCCGGCCGCCGACGAGATCAAGGGTCAGTACATCGTCACCCTGAAGAAGGGGACCGATCCGGCCGCGTTCGCCGAGTCGAAGTCGGTGCGAACCGACTACGTGTACGACGCGGTCCTCAATGGCTTCGCGGCCGATCTGACCCCGGCCCGACTCAAGGAGCTGCGCGCCGACTCCCGGGTCGCCTCCATCGAGGAGGACCAGAAGGCCACCCCCACCGCGACGCAGAACAACGCTCCCTGGGGCCTGGACCGAATAGACCAGCGCAGCGGACGCAACACCTCGTACACCTACACCCGCAACGGCTCCGGTGTCACCGCGTACATCATCGACTCGGGCATCTACGCCAGCCACCCCGACTTCGGCGGCCGTGCCCGCAATGTCTTCGACGCCTTCGGCGGTAACGGCGCGGACTGCAACGGTCACGGTACGCATGTCGCGGGCACGGTGGGCGGCACGACGTACGGTGTGGCCAAGGGCGTTCAGCTGCGCGGTGTGCGGGTGCTCGACTGCCAGGGCTCTGGCTCGTTCTCCGCCATCATCGCCGGGTTCGACTGGGTCCGGCAGAACGCCGTCAAGCCCGCGGTCGCCAACGCGTCCCTCGGCGGCGGCTACTCGGCCGCCCTCAACAACGCGGCCACCGCCCTCGCCGGCTCCGGTGTCCACACCACGGTCGCGGCGGGCAACAACAACCGGGACGCCTGTGGCTACTCCCCGGCGAGCGCGGCCGGCGCCCTCTCGATCGCCGCTTCCGACTCCGGCGACAACAAGGCCGGCTTCAGCAACTTCGGGCAGTGCGTCGACCTCTACGGTCCCGGCGCGAACATCCTCTCGACCCGTTCCGGCGGCGGAACCACCACCATGAGTGGTACGTCGATGGCCGCACCGCACGTGGCGGGTGTGGCGGCGCTCTACAAGGCGACCTACGGAGACGCCTCCAGCCCCACGGTGAACAACTGGATCATCAACAACAGCACCGCCAACGCGATCCGGGGCAATGTCAGCGGCACCCCGAACCGGCTGCTGTTCAAGTCCACTCTCTGATTCGACTTCCTCGCGGTACGGAGCGGCCTCGGACGCGGTGCCTCTCCGTACCCATGCGGCCGTACGGGGCTGAAGCATGCCGCAGGCCGCCGGGGCGAGTGCGTGCCCGCGCTCGGGGAAAAATCGGAAAGCCTGCCGGGCTGACCCGTGAGGGCGGCCCGGCAGGCTTTCCGGTGCGCGGCTTCGCCGAGAGCGGCCGGCTTATGCCTAAGGCACTGTCCAGCCGGCTTCGAATCCGACGGCGGCCACGACGGTCACCGCGGGTTCGGTGCCTCCGGCAGTTGGTGCTCGGCCTTCGGCCCCGGCTTGGTCTTGACGAACTTCAGGCCGATGACGCACAGGATGATCCCGCCGAGGAACACGACCTTGAGTGCGGACGTGGGCTCCTCGCCTGTGAGCATGGCGTAGATGACCGTCAGGGCCGCCCCGATGCCGATCCAGACCGAGTAGGCCACACTGATCGGAATCCGGATCATCGCATAGCCGAGACCGGCCATGCTGAGCGCCAGCCCGATGAAGAAGACGACGGTGGGAACGGTTTTGCTCAGCCCGTCGGACTGACCGAGGGCGGTGGCCCAGACGGCCTCGAACACGGCACTGATGAGAAGAATCGCCCAAGGCATTAGCTGACCGCCTTCAGTCCGACGACACAACCGACGAGACCCAACAGAAGGATCACGCGGCCGGTGGAGGCGCGCTCCTGGCCGGTCACCATGGCCCAGACGGCGGTGAGCACCGCTCCGATACCGACCCAGACGGCGTAGGCAGTCCCCGTGGGCAGGCTCTTCATGGCGAATGCCAGGCCCGTCATGCTTGCTGTGAGGGCTACCCCGAAGACGACGGTCGGGATGGGGCGCTTGAAGTTCTTTGATGCTGATAGTGCTGTGGCCCAGACGGCCTCCAGCACTCCTGATACGACGAGAATGAACCACGCCATGGCGGAACTGACCTCCCAATGGCCAGTCTTGTCGCTGAGCGGGTACTGATCCGTCGTCCGCAGGCCCTACCAGGGCCTCAATACTTTTATAGCACAACGGATCAGCGTTCTCGCCGCTCGCTCGCGGAGAGGCTCCGTACCCCTGATCGCGGTGCCCTCGCCCCCGGCGTCTGCGCTGTGACGGCGATCTCCTTCCGATGCACTCGCCACTCCCGGTGATGGGTGCAGTGCGCACCGTGCGCGCGTTGGGCTGGATCGGTGAACCGCCGGTGACCGTCTGCGCTCCGTGGGGGGCGGGCGGGTGTCTGCCAGGTTCGGGGCTGTGCTCATCACCATCATCGCGCTGGGACTGTGCCTGCCGCGCACCGGCAACCGACCTCAGCTCGTGGCACTGCTGGTGATCACCGCACTGCTGACCGGAGCCCTGCTGATGATCCGCGATGTGGAACGTCCTTTCACCGGCCTGGTCCGGGTGCAGCCCACCGCGATCGCGGAGACCGAAGCCCAAGCCACTCGCGCATTCCAGGCGACGTACGGCACGGACGGACTGCCCTGTGACGCCCAGGGCCGCAAGCGAACGTGACCAGTCGACACCGTGGATATGACGAGGCGATCCGCGCGATCGGCTCAAGCGTCGTCTGCCGCCATCACCGTGTGATGCGCCAGGCCGGCGGGGGGCCCGGAGGTGGTGGCAGTGCGGGTGGGCCCCTTGCCGGCCTGCGGTGCTGGTCAGACGAAGTTGTTGAAGGCGATGCCGCTGGTGAGGGGGGTGAGGCCGTTGCTCTGGGCGCCGTCGATCTTCACGGTCTGCCCGGAGACGTGTTTGACGTAGATGCGCATGACAAAGGTGCGGGTGCCGCAGGAGGCTTCTATGGGGATGTTGTTCAGGGCGTAGTAGGCGGCGGTGTGGTGGGCGTCATCGCTGATGGTGCGGGTAGCTGCGTCGTTATGGGTGACGCAGGTGTGGCCGGTGGTGTTGAGCTGGATGAGTTCGAATCGGGTGTCGACGACCGCTCCGGGCCCCTTGGGGCCGCTCCACATGCCGGAAAGGCAGGATTTGGTCTTCGTGTAGCAGGTGGTGAGGCCGAGGTTGGCCTGGGCGGAGACGCTGATGGCGTCGGGGTGGGCCTGCCACTGGTGGACGGGCGTGCCGTCGTCGTAGAAGACCCAACTGTCCGTATTGGTGGGGGCGTTCCCGACGTAGGTGCAGGTACCGGTGGTGGCGTTGCTCGCGCAGTTGGGGTTCTGCCACCAGTGGGCGCCGGGCCGGTCGCTGTCGCTGGACTGAAGCCAGGTGCTGCCTGCCTTGGCCGTCAGATAGAGGCTGCCGGGCAGGGTGGTGTAGGCCCAGACCTTGAGGATGCAGGTGTAGGTGCCCGCGGCCGGTGCGGTGAACAGCAGATCGGTGTAGAGCGGGAGACGGCCCGGGGTGGCGTAGCTCGTGGTGTCGTAGCCCTCGTGGTTGCGGGCCGAGGCTGCCTCCACGCTGGCCGGGTTCCCGGATGCGTCATTGCAGAAGATGTATATGGTCTTGCCGACGTTGCCCGTGCCCGAGTTCGTGGTCTCGACCCGGCCGCGCAGGTGCCGTTTCTCCCCTGCGGCCATCGTCAACGTCTGTTGGAGCACGTGCACCGCGGGGGTGTCGTCATAAACCGCGGTGTCGGTACCCAGGGTCACTCGGGTGTTGGTGACCGCGGCCGAGCTGCCGGTGGCCGCGGTGCCGGTCGCACCCGCCGGTGTGTTCCACAGCGGTATCAACGCCAACGCGAGGACTGCCGTCACGGTGGTGCGCCACCATCTGGTCCGTGCCTTCATAGGGTCAGTGCTCCTTGTCATGAAGGGGGATGGGCCCTGGGCCGGGGTACCGACCCGGAGAACTCCCTTGCTGCGACGATTGCTTGATCGTAGCGATCACCTGTCGGCACCACCGGAATACACGAACCGCTCGGCGGGTGATGGGTGGGAAGCGGCCTCGACAGGGCGACGGCCAGGAGCTCCCCGGGCATCCAGGAGCCAAGTCCTGCCCGGCCTTTCGACATGGCCGTTCGGAGGGCGGCCGGTCTCTGCCGGTCAGGCGATCCAGACCAGCAGACCGTGCCGGAGACGGGCCGCCGTCCTGAAGAAGGCGGCGAGATCCTGGTACGCGACCGCCACGTCGTCCAGCCGCTCACCCGGTTCGGCGTCCGCGTAGGGATAGATCCCCGCCTCCGCCAGCTCGGCCAGGGCGACTCCCTCGATGAGTCCCTCCGGCGTGATCGCCGCCATGGCTCGGACGGCGACCTCCACCCGCTCCGGGCTTATGGTCCGGGGCGGCCCGTACCCCCACTCCTCCGCGCCGGGGATCTCCTCCTCGCCGTGCACCACGTTCACCTCAACGCCCCTGAGCCTCAGCAGATACTCCAGCGCGTGCCACATCTTCCCGGTGCTGTGCAGCCGGCTCCCGCGGACGGGTGTGCCGTCGTCCTGCCCCGCGGCCAACTGCTCCTCGACGAACTCCCAGCCCCAGTCCGGATCCTGGACCGCTCGATCCAGCTCAGCGGGGGTGAGGCGGGCGTATTCTCCGATCATGCTCATGGCCGGATCATAGGGTCCACCACTGACAACGCCCCGGGCGTTCACCACCTGGATCACCCACGCCATCCCGCAACGCCAGGGGTGTTGTCACCTGGCGGTCGCCGTACGGGCGTACCTGCCCGGGGTGATGCCCACAACCCGCTTGAAGTGCCGGGTGAGATGGGACTGGTCGTAGAAGCCTGCCGCGCCCGCCACTTCGCCAGGCGGTTGACCGTCGAGCAGGAGACGACGGGCCAGGTCGACGCGGCGGGACGTCAGGTACTGGTGTGGGGCGATGCCGAAGGCGCCGCTGAAGGCGCGTACGAGATGTGTCGGGTGTGCGTGGAGCAGGCGCGCGGCCTCGTGCAGGGCGATGCCTCCGAGTAGCCGCTCATCGAGGAGGTCGCGCAGGCTCTGCGCGACGCCGCGGGCGGGTGACGTCGTCTCGGCGGCGGTCAGTCTGGGACGCAGGTGCTCGCCCAAACGCTCGCCGATAAGGGCCAGACGGCTCTCCGCCTCGAACTCGTCGCCCCGGTGGGCGAGGGCCGTGTGCAGTTGTCCCACACGTCGGCGCAGGACGGGATCGTTGAGGTCCGGGCCGTCCACCGCCGGTCCGATGAGGCTCTCGTCCAACTGCGTCATGTCGAGGTAGAGCACGCGCTTGCGGAAACCCTGAGGGCCGGCAGGTGAGCCGTTGTGCGGAACGTGCGGCGGGAGCAGGCTCACGGTGTCACCCGGAGTGCCGCGCTGGTGGCGGTCGAGGTCGTAGCGGACCGCACCGTCGTCGACGATCAGTAGGGTCCACGCGTCGTGGACGTGCATGGGATACACGTGCTCGGTGAAGTGGGCGTGGAACACCTCCACGACACCCGCGACCGACGGGCGCCAAGCGGAGATCTCCTGCCGGGGTGTCACGCAAAGAATGTACAAGACGGACGAGGTACGCACCGTGGAGTCTCAAGGCATGAAAACCGATACCACGGACACGGACATGAACCACACCGACGCGGGGAGCACGAGCGGGCCTGTCCGCTTCGACAGCAAGATCGCTGTCCTGCTGCGCGACGACCTTGAGCCCTGGCAGCGGCTGAACGTGACGGCCTTCCTGGTCAGCGGGCTCGGTACGCTGGCACCCGAGGTGATCGGCGAGCCGTACGCGGACGCCGACGACACCCCGTACCTGCCGATGTTCCGCCAGCCCGTGCTGGTCTTCGAAGGGACCAAGGAAACCCTGACCGCCGCGCACGCTCGTGCGCTGTCCCGATCGCTGCCGAGGGCCGTCTTCACGTCGGACCTGTTCCGTACGGGCAATGACCGGGACAACCGGGCAGCGGTACGGGCCGTGGGTAAGGACCAGCTCGATCTGGTCGGCATGGCCACGTACGGGCCGCGCAACGCGGTGGACAAGGTCCTCAAGGGCGCGCGCATGCACCCCTGAGAGATCTCGCTGTACCCGACTCCGTCATCGGTACCGGCTCTGGTCCGGGGCGGTGCATCAGCGGCGGGACAGAGAGAGGTCGAGGCATCCGCCACTGGATCGCGTCGTTCGGCTGGACCTCGCGCTTTCGGTTGGTGGAGGCGCCGTAGGAGTACCCGACGTGCTGACCGACGGTCAGCATCGTCGCTGCGGCAAGCACTTCGCCCTCGTGGTGGGCGAGGTAGAGGCGCGTGCGGTGGGGGTCAGCGGCCGTCAGCGCGGTCCACATGCACTGGAAGTAGGTCAGCGACCCCGGGCCCCGGCGAACCGGACAGGCGTCAGGCTTACCTCCGAACGGACCATACGGACGGACGTTCGGTGATGAGTTTTCCCGGCCGGGAAGTCATAGACGCATGGAATCGACCGTACAGAACCCGTCGGACCCCCCGCGCCCCCAGCCCGACCTCCGGCCCGCCGCCGACGCCGTGACCCGTCTGCTCGACGGGGTGGCGGACGGGCAGCTCGGGGAGCCGACGCCCTGCCCGGACTACACGGTGCGGGAGCTGCTCGGGCATCTGACCGGGCTGGCGGCGGCCTTCCGGGACGCCGCGCTGAAGAATCTCGGGCCCACCACGGACACCCCACCGGACAGCGCCCTGCCGGTACTGGATGACGACTGGCGGACGGTGCTGCCGGAGCGGCTCGGGGAGCTGGCGACGGTCTGGGCCGGTCCGGACGCCTGGGAGGGCATGACCCGCGCCGGGGGCGTCACCCTGCCCGCCCAGATCGCGGGGCAGATCGCCCTGAACGAACTGGTCGTCCACGGCTGGGATCTCGCCCGGGCCACCGGACAGCCGTACGGCCTGCCAGAGGCGAGCCTGCGGGTGTCGCACGGACTGCTGGCGGCGGCCGGGGACGACGACCCGATCCGCGGCACGAACTTCGGCCCGGCCGTCCCGGTCCAGGCGGACGCGCCGCTGCTCGACCGCGTCATCGGCCTCAGCGGTCGAGCTCCCGACTGGACCCCGGTCGGGCCGTGACCACCCCCGCGCGGACCGGGGAGGCTGCTGTTCACCGGTACTCCTGGTACCGGCCCCGTTCCCAGGACTCCATGCGGCGGCTCTGACACCCGGCCGGACTTCGAGAACCAACGGAAGGTGGGGATCGCGGCACTGCTGCCGAAGCGGGGACGGCGGTGGCGTGATCACCGGCAGGTGATCGACGCGATCGCGTTCAAGTACCGCACCGGGACGCCGCGGACGGCTCTGCCCGAGCGCTCCGGCCTAGGAAAGACCGCCCACCACCGCCTGCAGAAGTGGGCCGCCGACCGGGCCTGGGAGAGGGTCTTCACCGCCCCGCCCGCCCACGCCGCCGGCGACCTACCGATCGGTCGCCCAAGGGAACGGACCAGCCCGTGGCGGGATCTCCCCCTCGACAGAGGGGCCACGACCCGGTCACGCTCTCCGGGTGGGTCCTTCGCGATGCCCGCGGCCACCCCGCGGCACCGCCGGCCCACCCGTGCCATCATCCCCACCGGACGTACCCCCGACCGGGGCCCCGCCGTCAGCACCCCCGGCCGGGGGTCCCGCAGACCGGAAAGCAGGGCACTCATGTTGCGCCAACCGCACCGGACTCCGCGGAGACTCGACAGACACGGCGGGGCCACCCGGCTCGCCGCCCTCACCACCGCCCTCGGGCTCCTCCTCCTCACCCCCCTCCTCGGTGGTACGGCCACCGCCGCACCGGCGTCGGACGCCGCACCGGAACCGCCCCTGACCCGGACCGACCCCGTTTCCGGCTCATCGGTCGCCATCGCCCGGGGCGCGGACGGACGGCTCCGCTTCTTCGGCATCAGCCGGAACGGATGGATCCAGACCGGGACCCAGAACTACCCCGGCGGCCCGCTGACCGACTGGACCTACTTCGACAAGCGGATCCACAGCGTCTCCGCCGAGACCAACGCCGACGGCCGGATCGAGGTACTGGGCGGAAACATCGCGGGCCAGCCCCAGCGCCGCTGGCAGACCGCGCCTGGCGGGGCCTGGTCGGGCTGGCTCCAGTCGGACGGCCAGGTGTCGTCCATGGCGGTCGCCCGCGCCGGTGACGGACGGCTCCACCACTTCGCCACCGGCATCGGCGGCATCGGTGTGACGACCCGGACGCAGGTCGCCCCCGGCGGTGAGACCTGGACCAACTGGAGCCCGCTCGGTGGGAGTCTGACCCGGATCGCCGCCGACAGCAACGCGGACGGCCGGATCGAACTCTTCGGCCTGGACAGCACCGGCGAGGTGTACCACCGCTGGCAAACCGGCGGCGGCTGGTCGGCCTGGACGCCCATGGGCGCCGCGCTGCTCTCGATCGCCGCCACCCGCGACGGCGGGGGCCGGCTCCATGTCTTCGGCACCAGCGGGACCAACGAGCTGTGGACCCGCTCGCAGACCACCCCGGGCGGCGGCTGGGGCGCCTGGACGCAACTCGACGGCTCGCTCACCCAGATCGCTGCCGAGACGAATACCGACGGCCGGATCGATTTGCTCGGCATCGATGCCTCCGGCCGCGCCCACCACCGCTCCCAGGGCTGGCCGGGCGGCGCCTGGACGCCCTGGGTACAGACCTACGGGGAGTTCCGTAGCTGATCAGGACCGGTCGCGACCGTATGCGACAGTAAACAGCCATGGGCCCCGGACCAATCGGTCCGGGGCCCATGGCGTGTCTGTCAGCTCCCGGTGGGGTGTCCGCGCCGCCAGCGGCGGCCCGGGAGGCCCGCGGGCCCCCTACGACCGCGACCCCTCGACGTACGTGTCGGCACAGGCCGGGCCGGGAAGCGTTCCGCTTACGACGAGAACACGGTGTCCGGTTCGCCGCCGCTACGCCGCGGGCCGGCAGAGCCCGGTGGCGTAGCTCAGAACCCCGGCGGTCGGCGGAATCCGCCGATCACCTCCGCAAGGCGCCGCACGAACTGGACCGCGGTGCGGTCGTGCAGGTAGGGCGCGATCACCTGGATACCGACCGGAAGCCCGTCCCGGGTCGTCCCGACGGGTGCCACCGCCGCGGGCAGATGGTTGACCGCCGACGGCGCCATCCACGTGAGCATGTCGCGATACGGCCGGTCGGCGCCGTCGACCTGCAGTGTCCGGACCGACCAGGTGGGATCGGGCTGCTGGTCGTGGGGGAAGGCAGCCGTGGGGGTCACCGGGCAGAGGAGCACGTCGACGTCGCGGAAGAACTCGGACCAGCGGCGCCGGGAGTGCTGCCGACGTTCGTCGAGCGCGTGCCACTCACGGAAGCTGACCGTCAGGTCCGACGCGAATCCGCCCGCGGTCCCTTCAGCGGCGGCGAAGTCCACGAGCCCGGCGTACGACTCGTCCGACTCGACCAGCCCGCTCTGCGCCATCAGCAACGGCTCATAGAGGGCCATCGTTTCTTCGAGCCCGACCGGTCCCTTGCCCTCGATCACGACGGCGCCTTCGGCTCGCACCGCTTCCAGCGTCGTCCGCATGATCGCGGCCAGCTCGCTGTCGACGGGGCAGAACGGGTCTTCCAGCCATGCGGCGACCCGAAAACCCCGCAGGGTGGTCGACCTGGCGGCGGGCAGCTCCAACCGCCAAGCCGGGGCGCGGTCGTGGTCCGCTCCGGCGAGGATGTCGAGACCCAGGTCGAGGTCATCGGCGTGCCTGCCGAGCGGGCCGAGCACCGCCATATCGAAATCCGCCAGCGTCCCAGGAGCATGTCCCGAGACGCTCCCGTACCGCGGCACGATCCCGAACGACGTGCGCAGCCCGTAGACGCCGCAGAAGTGGGCAGGCACCCGAATCGAGCCTGCCGAGTCGCCGCCGAGCTCCAGGCCGGTCAGCCCAGCGGCGAGCGCCGCGGCGGACCCTCCGGACGAACCGCCAGGTCCGCGGGTCGGATCCCACGGATTGTTCGTGGTCCCGTAGACCTCGTTGTAGGTCTGCCAGTCCCGGGCGTCCGGCGGCATGTTGGACTTGCCGAACACGATCGCTCCCGCGTTCTTGAGGCGGGCGACCGACTCGGCATCGCTCGTCGAGACATGTTCCCCCCAGCGAGCCGAACCCCCGGTGGTTCGCATGCCCGCAACTTCGAGACTGTCCTTGATCGTCACAGGGACGCCGTGCAGACGGCCGAGCGGTTCGCCGCGCGAGACCGTGCGGTCGGCCTCCAGCGCTGCGGCCCTCGCACCCTCTTCGTCCCGGGCGACAATGGCGTTCACCTTCGGATCGAGTTGTTCCACCCGGGCGAGGTAGTGGTCGAGCAACTCGACGCTCGATACCTCCTTCGCCGCGACGGCGGCAGCGAGCTGGCCTGCTGAGCGAAATGCCAGATCGGTCATGCGAACCTCCAGTAAAGCTTGACCCGCGGCACTCACATCTCTGTGGGCGACGCAAAACCCCAGCTCAGGGCGGATCCAATGCGACTTTAGCGGACGTGGGGGACCATGTCGGGGTGTGGTTATTCTCACTCTCCGGCCTCACTTCGCCCGGTACGCCGGGCAGCGACCAGAGGTCTACGGGCTCGGGAATGTTCACGAGAAATGAGTCCCGGCAGCCCTGCCGCTCTCCGCGAAAGGGGCTCGCTGGGTGATGGGTTGGAGGATCTCGCCCCGGGGCCGAGCGCCTCGACCGCCGCAAGTCGACCTCGGCTCGGGCCAGCAGCACCCTCTTCCACACCAGCGTGCATCCTGCTCGGCCGAACAGTTGGTGCTTGAGCATCCTGATCCGGTTGACGTGCCCTTCGACAACACCTGAGCTCCAGGGCGGCGTTGAGACAGTGATGGCAGTGTCCCGCTCGCAGCCGATGCCTGCAGGTTGTGACCGGCCGCCAGGGTGTCAGCCCGTCCAGGATCGCCACTGGTGAAGCCAAGGAGGCCATGGACGCCCCGTCACCGCTCGTGGGGCGGGAACGGCCCGTGATGTCACGACGCCACTGTCCGGGGCGGGACGGCCTGAACACGACCGACCGCTAGCGGAGGCCCCCGCTGGTCCTGGGGCCTGGTCGGTCAGCGGACTGACGACCCCACGGGCCGAGCCCGCCCGCAACGCGCGGGGCTCCGAGACCATCGCGGTCCCGGAGCCCCGCGCATCGCGGTTCAGCGGCCGGAAGTCGGGAGTCTCCGTTCCGCCAGTAGACCTCCCGTACGGCCTCCGCGGCCCCCGAGCCGGCCTCCTCATGCCCAGGGGCACCGGCCCCGGGGCGGGGGCCGGTGCCCATCGTTCAGTTGGTGCGCCCGTGGATCGTCAGCACGGGACGCGGGTCCCGGGCGTCAGCGTCGCGGAGCGTCGGTGACCTTCCCCGTCAGGAGCGGGCCCTCCACCCACTCGTACTCCTTGAGGTACGACATCCGCATCCGCAGGGACTCGTCCGGTTCGGTCAGTGTGTCGGTCACTGTGGGCACGGACACTTCAGTGCTCGTCTCGCCCGCGGGCAACCAGAGCCACATGAGGGCGGCGTCCGTGGACAGAGCGCGCTCCGGGTCGGCAGGCAGGCCGAGGTCGGCGAGCCACTCCGGGGCGACGTCCTTCGTGGACAGCTCCGTGCCCCCGGACACCGGTAGGAAGGCGAACGACATGTTGATGCCGGTGTCGGCGGGCTGGGAGAGCTCGACCCTCCAAGTGAGCTTCCTCCCTTCGGTGATCGAGTCGGTGACCGGGGCCACGGTGATCGTGGGCATGGGGTCGTCGTTCTCGACGAGGACGCCCCCGACGGCGCTGCCGACCGCCGCGCCGCGCACGGCCTTGACCGCGATTTCGTGGCTGAGGTCGTAGTCGAAGCGGGAGTTGCCCTTGACGGTGATCGGTACCTGCACGGAGCCGCCGGACTTCACTGACACGGTACGGACCGTGGACTCGCCGGTCCCCGGGGCGAGGGCGGCGAGCTTGATCACGCCGGTGCCCTCGCCGGTGACCTGGACGGGCACCCGGTAGGTACGGGTACCGGAGTCCTCCTCCTTGACCGTCAGCCGGCCGATGTCGACGCGCGGGAGCGGCACGGGGCGTACCGCCGGAGTGCCGGGTCGCCAGCCCCAGGCGTCCATCAGCCAGAGCTTGCCGGAGTCGCTGCGCGGGATGAGTTCCAGCGACTGGGCGCGTTTCAGGTCGAGGCCGGCCTTGGCGGCGGCCTTCAGTGGGACGCGGATCTCCCTTGCCCAGTGCGCGGCCGTCACGTCGCTGCCGGGAAGGCCGTCGACGGTGACCTGACCGAGGCCGACCCGCTTGCCGGAGGTGTCGGTGAGGGCCACGTCGACCCGGGTGCCCCGGGTGTTGGGCGGGACGATCACTCGCAGGGCGAGCGCGTCGGAGCCCGCCAGCGAGAAGGCGCTCTTCGGCGTCAGCTTCACCGGGGTGCCGGGCTTCTTCCAGTTGGCCGTGATCGCGTTGCGGCCCGGCTCGCTGCCGACGAAGCCCCAGGACGCGAAGTGCGGCGAACGACCGGGCTCGGATTCGGTCATGCACGCCCGGGTGGTGTCCTCCGTGACCTGCTGGCACACGCGCCCGTTGGTCACCGAGAGCGGGGCGTCGGGCAGGATCGCCGCGGTGCGGTTGCCGCCGATGGCGTGGGTCAACACCCGGGCGGGTCCGGCGGACGGCGCGCGCCGGCCGGTCCCGTCGATGAGCGGGCGGATCCGGTCGTCGCCCGCGAGGAACAGCCGTGCGGCGGCGGCGATATAGGTGGTTCCCGCCGTCTGCTGCTGTTTGGCGCTCAGCCGGAGCTTGGCCCCCGCCGAACAGACCGGATCCTTGTCGTCCCAGACGTCGTCGGCGGCCGGACCCTCGGCCTGGCCGGGCGTCCACTCGGTGTTGAAGTAGTTGTGGTTGGCGCCGACCACGTAGACCGCGCTGTGCAGTGCGGTGCCCCGGCCGATGCCCCGGGTGCCGTCGAGGTAGAGCTGGCCCTGGAGGTTGCCCACGTCGCCGTCGCAGCCCGGCAGGATCGTCATGGAGGGCACATCGGGCGTGGGGTTCTGGCCGAAGAGGGTGGGGCCGATCAGAACGGTCCCGCGGATCCGCCAGCTCACCGGAGTTTGGTAGCCGTCCTCCGCGGGCGGCGGGGAGAGGCTGTCGAGAGCCGCCCGGTTGACGCCCTCGCCGCCGCGGGAGTGGCCGACGAGCAGCACCTTCGAGAGGTCGGCGGGCTCCGTCGCGCGCACGGCCTTGGGGGCCTTCGCGGGGTTCGCGCCCCATGCCGCCCAGCGCGCGAGGTGCTGGCGCACCAGCGAGGATCGGGCCTGCGCCCCGGAGTCGGCCGCGCGATAGTCCTGCGCGTTGATGCCGTTCGCGGAGATGGAGACGGTCACATAGCCCTGGGACGCCAGGCGCTTCTGGTCGTGCAGATAGCCGCGGTAGCTCGGGAGTGTCTTATGGCCCGGCTTGCACGGCCACTCGATGCTCGCGCTGTTCTTGCCGGGCTTGTAGCAGGTGGCGCTGCGACCGTGCAGGAAGAGCGCCAGGGGTCGTTTGCCCGGCGCGTCCGTCGGCCCGACGACCGTGGCGCGCATCTCCACGGGATGCTGGTAGCCCGGCAGTTTGATCGACTTCAGCGCGTACTCACCGCTGGTGACGCGGTACTTGCCCGCGACACCGGGATCGACCGGGTTGGCGGGGAGCGGGGCCTGGGGCGCCGCCGGGACCGGCGCTCGCCGCTGACCGGGCGCCCGGTCAGCCCCTGCCGCGTCCAGCCGCCGCTCACCGGCGACCACCTGGAGTTCGCTCACCGGCCCGATCCGCACCCCGTTGAGGCCGAGGCGGAAGGTGCGGTGATCGGCGGAGGCCGTCGGGACACCGAGGGTCCGTTCTCCCGAGCGGAACTCGACCCGTGCACTGCCCAGGCCCACGGGCTCGGGCGAACTCCAGACCAACTCCCCGCCCTCGACCCACCATCCCTTGGGCAACCGCTCCCCAGTGGCGCCCGGTAGCGCGCCGAGTATGGACTGTGGGGTCGGCTGGGCGTGTGCCGATCCTGGCGCACCCGCCGTCAGCGCCGCGACCGCCAGGGCGGCCGTCAGCGCGCGTGAGACCTGTCTCACGGTGATGTCTCCTCGTCGTTGGCTGTGCTTCAGCGCTCCAGGAATCCCCGGGGTGCCCTCGCATCGAGGAGATGGTGACGCGCCGTAACCGGTTGTTCGGTTCAGCGAATCTGACAGGAATCTGACAGGAAACTGACGGGAGTCATGGGGCCGACCCCGTGATCGAGGGGCCTGGTCAGAGGCGGCGGTCCGATGCCCGCGCGGCGGGCCAGGGCCTCCCTGACCGCGATATGACGCCGCTGCCCGAGCTCCTAGGAGCCGACGGGGCGCTCCGTCGTCAGGTTCCGTGCCCCGGTCGGTCCGTCGTGGTGCCGGTGTGTGCTGCCGGGTGCCGGGTGCCGGGTGCGGTCGTCCCGGGGGTGCCGGGGCAGGATTCCTGCGGTATATTGATCTTGTGCTCGCGGCCGTAATTCCCGGCTGTGGGACCGGCGTTGGTGGTCCAAGGAAAGACACCCCACTTCCTGTGGGGGGATGCAGGTGCAAGACCTGCCCAGCGCTCGACCAAGGTCCCGGCCTCCTGATGGAGGCCGGGACCTTCTTGCTGCGACGGACGATGGGCGTGCGCCTCTGAGGTCCCGTGGTTCCGCTCCACGTGGTACCCCTGATGTGGAGGTGCTCGCGGCCGGCGACGACACCGGAGCGAAGGTCAGCACGTACACCTACAGGGACGCGCCGACCGGCTGGGGACGGTCAGCGGTCGGAGCCGGCGACCGCGCCACCATGACCGGTGGTGAGACGACCGATGCAGCCGGATTGCCGCGCCTGTCCACGACCTGTACTCGTTGACCTGACCTGACCTGACCTGACCTGACCTGACCTGACCTGACCTGACCTGACCTGACCTGACCTGACCGGTCAGGCCAGGGTGAGGAAGAGCTTCTCTAGCTGCTCCTCGTCCAGCTTGGGCTCGCCGCCTTCTTCCCGGGTGGTCATGCAATCGCGCATCCGGGTGGCGATGATTTTGAAGCCTGCGCGGTCCAGCGCGCGACTGACGGCGGCCAGTTGGGTCACGACATCACGGCAGTCGCGACCCTCCTCGACCATGGTGATCACTGCCGTCAACTGCCCCTGCGCCCGGCGCAGGCGATTCAGCACGGCGCGGGCAGCGGCTTCGTCCGCAGGGCTCATGGCCGGTACCCCGGGGGTGGTCTGCTGGGCGGGCTCGGGCGCGTTCATCCGTTGGGCTCCTTGGCGAGGGCGGTAAGGGTGTGGTCCGGCCTGCGGGTGGCTTCGCCAGTGAGCGGGCCTCCGCGGGGCGTGGTCATTGCGATCTCGGTGAGCACGCCGAGGCCCACCGTGGTGCACGCTTCCCGCGTGGCGGCCACGCCACGGGCGAGAGTCCGGCGCGGCCCCCAGTGATGCGGTCGTATCCCATGCTCTGCCCCTCCGATTCCGGATGATCGGGCCGATTTACCCCCTCAGTATACCCCGGGGGGTAATCTGTTACCGTCGGATTAATACCCCGGGGGGTAACCAATTGAGGATGTGAGCGACACGTGTTCTTCGTCGACACCATCGAGATCGAGGGCCTGGGAAACCGGCATTACCTGGCCGGAGGCGTCCGGACAGCGGTGGCGGTGGACCCGCCGCGCGACATCGACCAGGTGATCGCAGCGGCCGCCCGCCGAGGAGTGCGCATCACCCATGTCGTGGAGACGCACATCCACAACGACTACGTGACCGGTGGCCTGGAGCTGGCCCGTGTGACCGGCGCCGCCTATCTCGTGCCGGCCGCCGCGCAGGTCTCCTTCGCCCGTGTCCCGGTCCACGACGGAGATGTGATCGACATCGACGGTGACGGTGGTGACGACGGTGTCAGCCTGCGGGCTCTGGCCACGCCAGGACACACCCCCCACCACACCGCGTACGTCCTCCAGGAGGCTGGCTCCCCGGTCGCCGCATTCACCGGCGGTTCCCTCCTTATCGGGGGCGTGGGCCGCCCTGACCTGGTCGAACCCCGACTCACCGAGCAGCTCGCCCGCGCCCAGCACGCCTCCGCGCGGCGCCTCGCCGCCGAGCTGCCCGACAGTGCGTCGGTGCTGCCCACCCATGGATTCGGCAGCTTCTGCTCGTCCGGGCAGGCCGGGGGCGATACGAGCACCATCGGCCGGGAGAGGACGGTCAACGCGGCCCTGGCCCAGGACGTCGACACCTTCGTCGCCGGCCTACTGGCGGGGCTGGAGGACGTGCCCGCGTACTACGCACACATGGGTCCGGCCAACACCGCGGGCCCGGACCCGGTCGACCTGACCGCACCGGCCCGTGCCGACGCGGAAGACATCGCCGCCCGGCTCGCGGCCGGGGAGTGGGTCGTCGACCTGCGCAATCGGGTCGCCTTCGCCGCGGGGCACGTCGCGGGATCGTTCAACTTCGAAGCCGACGGCAAGATCGCCACCTACCTCGCGTGGATGATCCCCTGGGGCAAGCCCGTCACCCTGCTCGCCGAGTCGCCCCGGCAGCTCGCCGATGCACAGCGCGAGCTGGTACGGGTCGGCATCGACCGGCCCGCCGCCGCGGCCACGGGCGGCCCGGCCGACTGGCTGCGCCCCGGTGAGGCCCCCGCATCCTTCCGCCGGGCGGCCTTCGCCGAGCTGGCCGGGGAATTTCGCGCGGCGTCGGCGCCGCCGGTGGTCCTGGACGTGCGCCGCGACTCCGAGCGCGCGGGCGGATACATCGAGGGCTCGGTCCACATTCCGGTCCACGCGCTGCACCGACGGATCGACGAGGTCCCCGACGGGACCGTCTGGGTGCACTGTGCTGGTGGGATGCGGGCCGCGATCGCGGCCTCGCTGCTCGACGCGGCCGGCCGTGATGTGGTCGCCGTCGACGACGGCTTCGACCGCGCAGTCGCCGCGGGCCTGACCGTCCGTACCGCCGGCATATGAGTGTGCTGGTCCTTGCCCTGATCGCCGGGGCGGTGGTGGGGCTCGCCCTGGGCAGCCTTGGCGGGGGCGGCGGCGTTCTGGCCGTTCCCGCGCTGATCTACCTGCTCGGCTTCAGCCCCGCCGCCGCCACCACCGCCAGTCTGATCATCGTGGCTGTGACCTCGCTCGTCTCGCTGTTCGCCCATGCCAGGGACGGTCATGTGCGTTGGCGCGCCGGGCTGCTGTTTGCCGCTGCGGGCGTCGGCCCCGCCCTGCTCGGCGGGATCGCGGCCGGACGCCTGCCCGGCTCCGCGCTGACCGTGGCGTTCTCCGTGGTCGCCGCCCTCGCGGCCTGGCGGATGCTCAGCCCTCACCGCCCGGCGCAGGACCGACCCGTGCGGCCGGCGCGTGCGGCAGGCGCCGGGGCCGGGCTCGGCGCGGTCACCGGCGTCCTCGGCGTCGGCGGGGGATTCCTCGCGGTCCCCGCCCTGACCGGCGTGGTCGGACTGCGGATGAAGGCCGCCGTCGGCACCGGCCTCCTGGTCGTCGTCAGCAACTCGGTCGCGGCGCTCGCCACCCGTACCGGCACCGCTGACGGTCTTGACTGGGCCGTCATCGCGCCTTTCGCCGGGGCCGCGATCCTCGGTGCCTGGGACGGCCAACGCCTCGCCGCGAAGGTCTCCGATGACCGACTGCGCCGTGTCTTCGCCCTCGTCCTGCTCGCCGTGGCCGCCTTCATGCTCCTCGACAGCCTCATCTGACCTTGTCCCACCGAACCGAAAGGCATGACCCCGTCATGAACACCACCCTCACCATCAGCATGGCCCATGAGCGGCTGCACACCCTGACCGTCGTCGACGTCCGCACCCCGGGTGAATACGCCGCGGGTCACCTGCCCAGCGCCCACAACATCCCCCTCGACGAACTTGACCAGGCCCTGCCCGCCCTGCGCGAGGTCGCCGACCGTGGTGAGCTCCTCATGGTCTGCGCCTCCGGGGCGCGCTCAGAGAGCGCCTGCACGGTGCTGTCCCGCAACGGCATCACCGCCGCCACCCTGGAGGGCGGGACCGCTGCCTGGGCCGGCGCCGGCGGCGAACTGCACCGGCCCGCGGTGGCCACCCGGCCCAGGTGGGCCATGGACCGTCAGGTCCGCCTCACCGCGGGCTCTCTCGTCCTCCTCGGCCTGCTCCTCGGCCTCCTCATCCACCCCGCCTTCCAACTGTTCTCCGCGGGAATCGCCGCCGGACTCGTGTACTCCGCCCTCTCCAACACCTGTGCCATGGCCGCCCTCCTCGGAAAGCTCCCCTACAACCGCACCAGCCGCACCGATCTGGACGCCACCCTCGCGGCCCTGCGGCGGAACTGAGCCCGCGATGCGGTAGCCGGCCGCCCTGCGGGCGCTGACCCGTGCCCCGGGCCCGTCAACCAGGGGCCGTCGCGGGGCTGCGGCGTGCGCCGTCAGCACCCGTACCCCGCACCCACCTGCCGAGAGGTTCAGCCGGAGTCAGTGAGGCGGAGGCGTTTGAGGGTGAGGGCGTTGACCGCGACGATGAGGCTGGATCCGGACACGGTCAGGGCGGCGATCTCGGGCCGGAGCACCAGGCCGATGGAGGGTTCGAACGCGTCGAGCATGTCGCGCAGGACCTTCTCGTCCTGGCCACCCCCAGCCCCTCGCAGAACAGGGCGCCGATGTCCGCCGCGGTGACGGTCGCCACCGCCTCGATGCGGTGATCGGTCGCCGCCGCGAACGGGACGTAGCCGCCCCCGGCGCAGACACCGAGCACGCCGATGCGCCGCGGATCGACTTCGTACCGGGTGGAGAGGAAGATCCGGACCGACCGTAGGACCCATAGGGGTCACCCCCTGTCCTGATCCGGCCCACCGGCCCACCAAGGTCGCCGAGACTTCACCCCGAACGCATACCCCAAGGGGGTATGCTGGCGTGGTGGTCGGCAACCGGCCATGGAGTGGCTCGACGACGAGAAAAGGCCACGTCGCACTGCCAGACGCGGCATCTGTGGGTTCAGGTCATGCCAGGGGGAGCCGCTGCGGTAGCGACCGATGATCCTTCGGTCCTCCCGGGCGGGGGTGTCAGTCCGTACGAGGCCATGGCCCGCAGCCGGGGGAGCAGCGGTACCCCCCGACGCCCTTGCTCGTCCGGCACAGGCCAGAACCGATCGAACCCATCCGTGGGCCTGCCCCGCACCCGGCCATCCCCTTGGGAGCGACACCTTTCATGCGCACACCTGCCCGCACCGCCGATCGTCGGGGATTCGGCCTCGCCATCGGCGGGATCATCCTGACGATGGCCTCTGCCAGCGCACCGTCCCTCTTCTATCCCCTGCTCGCTGAACACCTGTCCCTGCCCCCGGTCGCGACGACCGCCGTGTTCGCGGTCTACGCCTTCACCATGCTCGCGACACTGCTGTTCATGGGGCCACTGTCGGACGCCAAGGGGCGCCGCCCGGTGATCACCGTCGGCGCTCTGCTGCTCGCGGCGAGCCTGGTCCTCTTCTGGAGCTCCGGAGACCTCGCCCTGCTGTTGGTCGCCCGCTCACTCCAAGGTGTCGCCGCCGGCCTGCTCATACCCGCTCTCTCGGCGGTCATGGTCGACTTCGAACCTCCGCATCGACCGGGACGTGCGGGGCTGTGGAACACCATCGCCCCCATGATGGGCCTCGGGGCCGGGGCCATGACGGCGGCGCTCTTGCTCGATGTCACGGCGAACCCGATGGGGGCGGTGTTCGGAACGCTGACCGGCCTGTCCGCCCTGACCGCCGTGCTCGTGTGGTTCGTTCCGGAGAGTGCGGGGAAGAAACCCACCTCCGGCGGACCGGTGCGTCCGCGATTCCGCATCTCGCCCCGTCTGCGCGGCGTGTTCCTGGTGGCCGCGCCTGCCATCGTCGCGGGCTCGGCGACCAACGGACTGTTCCTCGCGCTGGGTGCCGGGCTCGTCAAGAGCGAGTTCGACGCCGTCACGCACACGCAGGCGGGTGCCGTCATCCTCACCCTGGCCGTCTCCGGCATCCTCGCCTCCCAGCTCGTCTCCCGCCGCTCCTCGCGTGTCATCACCGTCTACGGAACATCCGCGCTGGCCATCGGTACGGTGCTGAGTCTGGGAGCCCTCGCCGCCCACTCGTTCCCTGCGTATCTGGCGACCGTGGCCATCGTCGGTTCCGGCTTCGGGACATCGTTCATGGGAGCCCTGCGCACACTCATGCCCTACACCGTTCCCGCCGAGCGGGCGGCCGTGATGGGCGTGATCTACAGCATCTCCCACCTCGCGCTGGGAGTGCCCACCATCGTCGCCGGTCTGCTCGTCCCCGTTCTGACGGTGCAAGGCGCCATGGCGGTTCTCGGCGCCGCCATCGCCGTCCTCAGTGTCGTGGCCACAATCGCCCGACTCCGCCTGCGCTCCGATGAGCCGACCAGGGAGCCCTCGACCGTACGGCAGTCGTGAGACGCCTCTGCCTGAAGTGCTCGCCACCGCCGGGGCGACTCCGCCAGGGCTGGGGATCCCACCTCCCCGTACCAGCCTGACGGTTGATCGGGACCGCTCCCGTGCCCGGCTCGCGACGGTGAGCGTGCTGTCCGGCTTCCGGGACCGACTCGCTGCACACGGCTTCGCTGAAGCCCCGTGCGGTCTCGTAGGAGAAGGCCGTGACCGCCGTCCCGCTCAGCGCGGGCGGCGGTCACGGCCTTCTCGTACGCCTGACCAGCAGCGTGTACGTGCACCACGCGAACGGTCTGCGTTCTACGCGGCCTTGGACAGGGCGGCCCTGTCCATCCGGGGCGCGGTCCGGTCGGGCGTTGCGGGCCCGGTCACAGCTCGTCGTCCGTCGTGGCGTGGCCACAGGAGAAGGGCACCGACGGCGCCCGCCCCGGCGAGGGCGGCGAGGACGGACCAGGCGAGAGCGAAGCCGGCGTTGGTACCGACCCATCCCGCGATGGGGTAGGTGATCAGCCAGGCCAGGTGTGACAGGGAGAACTGGGCCGCGAATGCCTCGGGGATCGCGCGCGGCTCGACGGAGGCGCGCAGGACGTTTCCGGTCGGTGTGATGACCAGCGCCATTCCGACGCCGATCATGGTCCAGACGATCGCCGTACCGGTCCAGGTGGTCAGGCCGGCCGCGGTGAGAGCCACCGCGGCGATCGTGCCGCCGACCAGGACCCCGGCACCGGTCACCATGACGGAGCGAGCGGAGATTCGGTCGAGTACGCGGGGCAATACGAGGGCGGCCAGGAGGGTTCCGCCGCCTGAGGCGGCGAGCATCCATGCGACGTCCGACTGTGAGCCGCTGAGTTCGTCACGGACGTAGTTGACGGTGTTGACGACGACGATCGACCCTGCCGCCGCGACCACGAGATTGAGCGCCATGACGCCGCGCAGTCGCGGTGTCCTGAGGAATGTCCTGACCCCTGACGCCGCCTTGTCCCATGCCCGGGTGTGAGCACTGGGGCGGGCATCCGGGATGCGCGTCGACAGGACGAGCAGGGCTGAGATGAAGAATCCGACGGAGGTGCCCAGGAACAGCCAGTTGAAGCTCATGAACGCCAGGGCGACCGCTGCCAGTACCGGACTGAGCAGGCTCTCCATGGTGGAGGCGACCTGGGAGGCGGACAGGGCGCGCGTGTAGTCGGACTGATCGGCGACGATGTCGGGGATGACGGCCTGGAATGTCGGGGTGAACGCCGCGGACGCGGCTTGCAGCAGTCCTATCAGGACGTAGATGTGCCAGATCTCGGTGACGAACGGCAGTGCCAGGACGACCGCGGCGCGCACCACATCGAGGAGGACCAGGAGGGTTCTTCTGGGGAAGCGGTCGACGTACGCGGCGACGAGCGGAGCTATGACCACGTACATGACCATCTTGACGGTCAGGGCGGTGCCGAGGACCGTGCCGGCGCGTGGGCCGGCGAGGTCGTAGGCGAGCAGGCCGAGGGCCACGGTGGTCAGCCCGGTACCGAAGAGGGCGATGATCTGGGCGCTGAACAGGTGCCGGTAGTCGCGGATGGCGAACAGACGCATGGCTGTTCCTTCCATGTCCATGCGGCGGGGCGCGGCCTCGGGGCGGAGGCCGGGCCCCACAGGGGGAGGCTGGGTTGTCCCTACGCATCGGTGCCGCTCTCCGGTGTGAGGCCGGCCAGCAGGTTGAAGGCACCGGTGAGGATGTTGAGTGCGACGATGCCGACGACGTCGGCTATCGCGCGGTCGCTGTAGCCGTGCTCACGCAACGCGATGACCTGCTCGTCAGTGATCGACGTCGGCTCGCGGTAGACCTGGAGGGCGAGGGCGATGATCGCCGCGATCGCGGGATCGGCCGAGCTGCCCGCGCGGGCCCGCTCGATCTCCTCCTCGTCCACTCCCATCGCGCGGGCAGCGCTGACATGAGCGTCGAGACACAGTCCGCAGCCCTGTTGGACCTGGATGGCGATCGAGATTCGTTCGCTGATCTTACGGTTGAGCTTGGCTCGTCCCATGGCCCGGCTGAGCTGGAGGTAGCCGCCCAGGACGGCCGGCGAGTGCGCCATGGTGGAGACCATGTCACCGGTCTGGCCGTGTCGGGAGACCAACTCGGCGAGGAGGTCGCGCGAGGCGCCGACCGCTGTATCGGGCGTGAGTCGGGTCAGGCGGGGCATGACGGTCCTTTTCGACGTGAGGTGGTGCCGGGGGCCGAGGAGCGCGCGACGAGTCGAGCGCTCCTCGGCCGCGCCGTACACCGCGATGGCTGGTCAGTGAGGTTCATGCGGTCAGTGGTGTGCGTGGTCGCCGTGGTGGTGGCTCGTGTGCTCGGGTGCGGCCTGGGACGCCGTGTCCGAGTCAGCGGCTGACGCGGTGGTCCGCACCGTGAATTCGGCCGTCCGAACGACGTCGTCGTGCTGGAAGTCCAGGTAGAGGCGGTAGGTGCCGCCCGACGGCGCGGCGGCCATGAAGGTGATCTCGGGCCCCGGCTCGGTGGTGCCGTCCCCGGGCTCGCCCTCCGGGTGGACGTGGAGGTAGCCCAGGTCCCCGACCCGCAGCGCCACCAGGTGCCCGTACGCGCCCAGGTAGGGCTGCAGGTCGGTGACAGGCCGCCCGTTGCGGCTGACGGTGAGTGTCAGGTCGCTCGCCTCACCGGGCACGAGTTCGCCGCCGAGGGTGACGGTGTACTCGCCGGCGTGCGCGGTGCGGGTGTCCTTCGGAAGGGGCTGCGGGTCGTACTGTCCCGCGACCGAGGCGTCGATCCCCAGCGTCATGGCCTCGTGGTGGCCGGTCGGGTGGATATCGGCGAAGATCCTCCAGTCTCCCGGTTCCAGGGTCAGCTTGATGCTCCAGGTGCCGCTCTCGTCCATCACCGGGTGCACGTGCTGGAAGCCGGTCGTATCGCGCCGGACGGCGATGAGGTGCAGTTTCTTCTCGTGCTCGGGCGTGAACTCGGTCACCGGCTGTCCGTCGGGACCGGTCACCCGGAAGGTGACCGTCTGTACCCCGGCGGAAAGGATCGTCGAGTCGAGTTCGAGGGTGTACCCGCTCTCGGAGACCGACAGCCCGCCGGGACGAGCGCCGCCGTGGCCGCTGTGGTTGGTCATGTCGTGGCCTGAATCGTTCTTCATCGTGTCTCCACCTGTGTGGTGCGTGCTGGGGATGTGTCTTCTGGTGTTGTCCGCATCCAGGGAACAGCATACCCCCCGGGGGTATTCCCGCAAGGGCATGCTTCGACTTCTCGGCCGTGTTCTGAAAGATCGCCGTCCGTCGTACTGATCTTCGTGTGGGATGGCGAGATCCGAGCGGAACCCGCGACCCTCGCTGTCGAGGCGGCCGCGTCGGATCTGATCGACGAGTACCGGGCCGGGGTCTCCCCGGTGCTGGTCGGCGGTGGCATTCCGGTCTTTCCCCGACGCGAGCGCCGGGTAGACCCCGAACTCGTCGAGACCCGCACTTTCAGCTCAGGCGTCGCCTACCTCCGCCACCGCGTGGCGCGCCAGACCTTGCTGGAGAAGTTGCTGATGCCGGCTGGGCCGTCCGGGGGAGCCGAGGGCGGCCGTCCAGACCGTGAGGTGTGGGCGGTGTGCCCGAAGCCGCAGCCCCATGACTCGTCGTGACCTTCGGTGCACCGCCGCCAGAAGCGCCGGTGCGGAACCCATACGCAGCGGCTGCAACATCGGCATATGCGGATTCCCGGTGTGGGGATATTGCTTTGCGGGTGCTTCGCCTCTGTGCCAGATTCGCGGGGTGAGTCTTCCTCGATGTGATCTGTTGCGCTGGCAGTTCGAGCTGACCTGGTCGTTGTTCGAGTACCACCTGGAGCGTCTGGAGCCGGGGGACTTCCTGTGGGAGCCGGCCGCTGAGTGCTGGACCGTTCGCCAGGACGCCGAGGGCCGTTGGGTTCCGGACTGGGCGGAGACAGAGCCGGATCCAGTGCCCGTCCCCACTGTTGGCTGGGTGAGCTGGCACCTTGGATGGTGGCTGAGCGTGGCCACTGACCAGGTGTGCGGCCGGACACCCCGTGAGCGTGCGGACATCGTGTGGCCGGGACCGGGGGACTCGACGGTCGAATGGCTGCGCGGCCTTCGGGAAGCCTGGCTGAACGGGCTGGACCAGCTCACTGAAGCCGATCTCGACCGCCCTTCGATGCTTCCGTGGGGGAACGACCCGGAGCGTACCGTCGCTCATACGGTGACCTGGGTGAACGCCGAACTCATGAAGAACGTCGCGGAGATCGGCCAGATGCGGCTGCTGCGTGCCGCATCCGCACTGCGCGCCGGGGAATGACAGGTGGACGCCCTGCTACCAGGCGGCCCTGCCGCCCGTCTCCGGTCACCGGCCGCTGAACCCGGCCGGCCCGTGTTCCTCGCCGGACGAGGACACAACGCCCGCAGAGATCGCCGCGGTGGGTGTATCCCATCGGCCAGTGGGCAGCCGGACCGGCAGAAGACGCAGCCGACGTCGGCGCACAGGAGGAGTACCCATGCTCATGGCACACCCCGTCGTACTGTCCCGGCTGGTCGATGAGTACGAGACGCTGCGCCTGCTCGACCCACAGGGCCGCACGCCCGGAGCGCGCCAGCGGATGAGCGACGTCGCCTACACCCTGTGCGTGTCCACCGGCACCCAGGACATCGACGCGGCCCTCATCGCCGCCCGCCACCGACTCCCCGGCGCCCGCCCTGAGGACGACTCCGTCCTCACTGCCTGAACCCCGCAGCGCCTGTCCGGCCTTGGGCATCCGGCCTCTGCTACGCCTCCAGGCGGATGGGGCGACTCGGAGGGCGCGGACGAGTGGGCCGCGTCCCTCGGTCAGCCGTCGATCCGCACCTTGCCGACCGCGCGGCGCGGCACCCGCCCGTGCTGGACATCGTCCGGCTCGGACCGCCACCCGTGACGACAGCCTGCCCCCCCGGCAGCGCGCTGGACGCTGGCGGGGGCGGGGGCACTGCCGGATTCGAGGTGAAGCGGTCGAGGGTGCGCTCGTGGGACCCCTGTCAGCCGTGGACGTTCGGCTCGCGGCGCATGCACCACACGCGGGGGCCACCGTCAGCACTCGGTACTTCCGCGGTGGTCCGGAAGCCCAGCCGCTCGTACAGCCGGACATTCCGTTCGGTCGCGGTCTCCAGGTAGCAGGGCTGCCCGGCCAGGTCGGCGGCGGCCAGGCCGGGACGGATCACGGCAGCGCCCAGCCCCTGGCCCTGCGATCCGGGGTCCACCGCGGCAGCGCCGAGAAGCCACACGGGCTCCTGGGGGCGGTGCGGTTCCACGGAACTCTCCGCCGCTTCGTAGGCCGCCGCCCGGTCGCCCGCCAACTCCGCGATCAGCGGTCCGACCTCGGCGAACCCGGGTGCAGGGTCCTTCTCGGGGGTGGTCCACACGGCGACGGCGCGCCCCTCCCCGCCGACCCACACCCGGCCGTACGGCATGGCGATCCGGGTGAGGAACAGCTCCTGGAGCCGTCGTACCCGCTCTTCGTGTCCGTCGGCAGCCACCACATGCCGGGTGTACGGATAGTCCGCGAATGCGCTCGCCAGGGTGCGGACGGCGGCGGGGATGTCCGCGGGGGTCGCGGGGCGTACGAGGCCGGGGGCACGGGAGGCAGGGGCGCCGGTGCCGGGGGGTGTCATGAAGGTCCTGCTCCTCGGTCGGGGGTGGGCGGGCCGCGCCGAAGGAACGGCCGGGAGAAACGATCAAGCAGGGGCCGGGGTCCCCGCAACCGGTTTTCCAGCGCGCCGGCCTGGGGGCCGCCAGGTTGCGCTGACGGTAGCGCCGACATGGCAGTGACTCTCCGTCAGAGTGACACCGGAGGGTCGCCGGCGCATGGTGCCTGGGACCGGATACCGAGGCGGTCCCAGGCTGACGCTGATCCGGCGGCCGGATCGAACTCTCCGAGGATCTACCCGAGACGACTCCTGGGTTGCCTTCCCGCCGCCGACGCGGCCCGAGGAGTCTCCGCTCCCCACCGTGAGGTAGAGACACACGCGTCTCCTACCCGCCAGAGCGTTCACCCGAGGTGCTGGGCGGCGCGGCCTCCGCGGGAGCGCCGCCCGGGCTTCCGGTCACCTGCTGGCGAGGAGTTCCAGCGTGTCGATCACGCGGTTTGAGAAGCCCCACTCGTTGTCGTACCAGGCGACCACCTTGATGTGGCGGCCGTCGACGCGGGTGAGGGCCGAGTCGAAGATCGCCGAGGCGGGATTGCCCGTGATGTCGGACGACACGAGCGGGTCGTCCGAGTACTCGAGTACGCCGGCGAGCGGCCCCTCGGCCGCGGCGCGGTACGCCGCTAGGACGTGCTCGCGTGTCACGTCGCGGGCGACGGTCGTATTGAGTTCGACGATCGAGCCCACCGGCACCGGTACGCGGATCGAGTCGCCCGACAGCCTGCCGTCGAGGTTCGGCAGCACCAGGCCGATCGCCTTGGCGGCGCCGGTCGTGGTCGGCACGATGTTGACAGCGGCGGCGCGGGCGCGGCGGGCGTCGCGGTGCGGACCGTCCTGCAGATTCTGCTCCTGCGTGTAGGCGTGCACCGTCGTCATGAAGCCGTGCTCGATACCGGCAAGATCGTCGAGCACCTTGGCCAGCGGGGCGAGCGCGTTGGTCGTGCACGAGGCGTTCGAGACGATCGTGTGCTCGGCCGGGTCGTACGCATCGGTGTTGACGCCGAACGCGAGCGTGACATCGGCGCCGTCCGCCGGCGCGCTGACGAGCACCCTCTTCGCGCCCGCGTCGAGGTGAGCGCGGGCAGCCGTGGCCGAGGTGAAGCGGCCGGTGGCTTCCAAGACAACGTCGACGCCGAGTTCGGCCCACGGCAGCCGCGCCGGTTCGCGCTCGGCGAGCACCGTGATCCGCCGGCCGTCGACGACGAGGACATCCCCGTCGACGGTCACCGGGCGCCCTAGCCGGCCCGCAGTGCTGTCGTAGGCGAGCAGTCGGGCGAGCGCGGCTGGCTCCGTCAGGTCGTTGACGGCGACGATCTGAAGGTCGCTGTCCCGCTCCAGCAGTGCGCGCAGCACATTCCGTCCGATGCGGCCGAATCCGTTGATGGCGATACGAGTCATGAGTGATGTCCCTTCCCTTCCTCACCAGACTCGCCCGCGGCTGGCGCCGCTGACAGTGGCGGGATCGCCACGGTTCACAAGGATCCCGCCACACGGTGCCGGCGGGTTACTCGCCCCGGGTGAAGGTGCGCCGGTACTCGCTTGGCGTGGTGCCGAGGATGCGCCGGAAGTGCAGCCTCAGGTTCGCACTGGTGCCGAGCCCGACGTCGGCGGCGATCTGTTCGACGCTGCGCTGTGAACGCTCCAGCAGCTCGCGGGCCACGTCGATGCGGGCACGCATGACCCACTGCATCGGTGTGTAGCCGGTCTCCTCGACGAAGCGCCGGGAGAACGTGCGCGGCGAAACCCCCGCCCGTCGCGCCAGTATGTCGAGGGTGAGGGGCTCGCCGAGCCGGTGCAGCGCCCACTCACGGGTGTCGGCGAACCGTTCGCCGAGCGGCTCGGGGACGCTGCGCGGCACGTACTGGGCCTGGCCGCCACTGCGGTAGGGGGCCGCGACCAGACGTCGGGCCGCGTGGTTGGAGGCGGCCACTCCGAGGTCACCGCGCAGGATGTGCAGGCACAGGTCGATGCCGGAGGCGGCGCCGGCCGAGGTGAGCACGCTGCCCTCGTCGACGAACAGCACGTTCTCGTCGACCCGGACGAGTGGATGCCTGGCCGCGAGTGCCCGTGTGTAGTGCCAGTGCGTTGTGGCGCGCTTGCCGTCGAGCAGCCCCGTGGCGGCGAGCGCGAAGGCGCCCGTCGAGATGGCGGCGAGCCGCGCGCCCCGGTCGTGGGCGGCGACCAGCGCCTCGACGACGGCCCGTGGCGGGTCGTCGCGGTCCGGGAACCGGTAGCCGGGGACGAAGATGATGTCAGCCCACGCAAGTGCGTTGAGGTCGTGGGCGACGTAGTACGACAGGCCGTCACCGCCGGTCACGAGTCCGGATTCCGCACCACACACCCGCACCTCGTACGGCATGCTCGCGCGGGTCGTGAACACCTGCGCGGGAATGCCGACGTCGAGAGGCTTCGCACCCTCAAGCACGAGGACGGCGACGTGATGTGGGGACAGGGCAGACACGGGAAGAGGGTACGCGGTGGTGCATCGGTCTGGTGCCGAAAGCCGGGCGTGCCCGCCGGGCGGGTCTCGGCTCACCTGCGGGCCGGCTCAACCACTCACGGGGCCACTTCAAGAACTCGGTTCCAAGAACTCGGTCACATCGGGAAGGATGTGACCGAGTTCTCGGCTGGGCCCGTATGCAATTGAATTGCTCAGCGCCCCGGGCCTCTGCCCCGGGTTGTGACTTCTCGATGCAGACGTCATCTGGTCGAACCGCATGTCACTGCGGCCAGCCACCACCAGCCGTCATGGTCAAGGTGTGGAGCGAGGATGATGAGTGCATGGTGCCCGTACCTGTCACACCCCGTCCGCTGAGTGGTCCTGAGCGAGGCGTGTTGGAGTACATCCTCTCGGCCGACTTCTCCGGCGCTCCGGCGCTGCGGAGCCAGTTGGAGCAGACGGAGGTGGTGGGCATTTGGGCACCCGAATCCGTGAGCATCAACCTGCGGGTTCACGAACCTGTGCAGCACGCGGTGCTGGCATCCGACCTCGTACCCGTCGAGGCTCATGTTCACGATCAGTCAGGCGCGTACGTCGGCGAGCTGTTGGTGTGGACTGACGAGGGCGCCACCTTGGCGGCCCTGGAGTGCGCCTGGGTCACCGACGAGATGCCGACATCCTTGCCGACCGTCGATGACGTACGGATCATTCGTCGTCCGCGAAGCTGTGACCCGCGTCCACACGATCGGGCCCACTGATTGCACCGGCGACTGAACTGTTTGGTGCGCTACTGAAGTCGTTCGTGCCGTTTCACGACCCCGTCCCACTCAAGACGATCAGCGCTGCTCCACACATGAGGGGTCCCATGGCGGAGGAGGGGCAGACTCGTGGGGTTGTTGCGACGTTGCGGGGCTGGACGTCGCGGGGGGAGTGGCGCCTTGAGGCCGGTCAGCGCCCCACCGGGGCCATGAGCCGACGGTGGGCAGGTCCTCAGCTCGCGAACGAGTGCCTGGCGGAAGGAACAGCACCGTCCCTTCGACGCCGGCTGACCGACGGCGCGGGGCCGGGCACGCCGCCATGGTCGGTGTCCGCCCACGGTGTCAGTGCGCTGGCCGGTCTGCGGTGACCAGCCAGGAGGAACTGCGCAGCAGGACGGCGGCGCCCTTCTCGTGGGGGCGGAGCGTGTCGGCGAGGGTGCGGCGGGCCAGTCGCTGTTCCTCCGGTCCGACCTGGTCGAGGAGGTGGCGGCCGGGGCCGGATCCGAGCAGGAACGCGGCGGCGTCCTCGGCGTCGTGCCCCCATGCCCCGTCTGCGTGGACACGTACCGCCTGGGTCGCCTCGAACCCGGCCTCCGACAGGATCTGTACGGTGCGCTCCGGGTCGGCGAGCGAGAACATTCCGGGTGATCCCGGGGCGCCGAACTCTCCGACGGGCAGGATGTCGCGCAGTGTGGCGAACGCCTGGAGCCACTCGTTGCCTTCGGGCTCCGCCGGGCAGACGAAGGCCAGGCGTCCGCCTGGGCGCAGTGCGCTCGCGATGTTGGCGAAGGCGGTGACCGGGTCGGCGAAGAACATCACGCCGTAGCGGCTGATGGCCACGTCGAAGGTGTCCGGTGTGAAGGGGTGGATCTGGGCGTCGCCCTGGGTGAAGGAGGTGTTGGCCACTCCTTCGTCCCGGGCGCTCGCGCGGGCGCGTTCCAGCATGGGGGCGGACAGGTCCAGGCCGGTGGCCCGCCCTTCGGTGGCCCGGCGGGCGGCGAGGCGTGTGGTGTGGCCGGCTCCGCAGCCGACGTCCAGCACGTGCTCCCGCGTCCCGATGGCGGCGGCGTCGAGCAGGGGCCCGTTGAAGACGTCGTTGACGGCGTCCCAGCGGTCCTGGTTACGGGCCCACTGCATCCCTTCGGAGCCGTTCCACGCCTGGGCCTGGTCGGTGTTGACCACGTGTTCCATCGAGTTCCTCCGAGCTAAAATGGGCGGGCGCCCAAATAGTATGGGCGCTTGCCCATACTGGCAACCGTCTATCGGGGGAGTCCCTGTGTCACCGCGTGGAGTGGCCATTCCTGACCTGCGTGAACGGCTGTTCGCGGCCGCCGAACGGGTCGTCGCCCGCGACGGCGCGGCCGCCCTGACCAGCCGCGCGGTCACGACCGAGGCCGAGTGCGCCAAAGGGGTGCTGCATACACACTTCTCCGGCATCGACGAGTTCGTCGCGGAGCTGGTCCTGGACCGGTTCGCGCGCAGTGCGCGCGACGCCGGGGAGCTGGCCTCGAAGGTGGGGCGGGGCAGTGTCGGGGGGAATCTCGCCGAGGTGGCGCTCGCCCTGCTGGACTCCTTGGATCCCGCGGTCGTCGGGCTGGCCATGACCCGCCCCGGTGCCTCGACACACACTCGGCGGGCGCTGGAGGCGGGCGCGCCGGGCTTCACCGCCATCCAGGAATCGGTCACCGAGTATCTGGAGGCGGAACGGCAAGGGGGCCGGGTCCCGGAGGGAACCGATGCGGCCACCACCTCCCTCGCACTCGTCGGCACCGTCCACCACCTGCTGCTGACACGTACGCCCGACAGCGTCACGGCGGCCGCGGAGACGATCCGGCGGCTGACGGCCGTCCTGCTGGGAGATGCCCGGTAGCCCGGATCGGCCAGCGCCCCCGACCAGGGCGCTGGGCGGCATTTCGGCCGGGCGCAGCCCCCAACGGCCTGTTGGCTTCGCCCCGGTTACGCTGCCGGCATGTCTGCTCAGGAAAGCACTCGTCGTGACTCCGCTCGTGTTCTGTTGATCGATGAGCTGGACCGCCTGCTCCTGCTGAAGTTCCATATGGATCCAGAGGCCCCTGAGCACGGTCACGGATGGTGCACGCCGGGCGGGGGTGTCGAAGAGGGGGAGACCCTGGCGCAGGCGGCAGCCCGCGAACTGCGCGAGGAGACGGGCCTGTCCGTAGCGCCGGGGGCTCTGGGGCCGGTCGTCGCGGAGACCTCCGGCTATGCAGATGTCGGATGGGCTGAGGGGATCTTCCGGGATGTCTTCTTTCACCTTCGTGTCACGACTCACCAGGTTGATGTGACGGGGCAGGAAGCGAATGAGAGCAAGTACCACGCCGGGTACCGCTGGTGGCCCCTCGCTGACCTGGCAGCCACTAGCGAGACCGTCTATCCCTTCGGCTTGGCTCATTTGACGGCCGAGCTCGCGACGGGGCACACCCCCGCCGATCCGATTCACCTGCCCTGGCACCACTGAGGGCCGCCTGTAGCGCGTGCCCCCCGGTCAGGGAGAGGGATCGGTTCGGCCGGTCGCGCAGCCCCCGGGAACCGGCCGACGGGAGAAACCGTCAGTTGCGCACCCGAGAGAAAGGGCCATGGGTGTGGCCGAAGCCCACGGTTGCTGCGGGGATGGGGAATTGGAGATGATCACATAATGAATCTCACTAATCGTCGTACTGTCCTGGGCTCCGCAGCCGCCCTTGCCGGCCTTCCTCTGCTGAACGATCTGTCTGGCCGTGGCCGGACCGCCGTGGCGGCCACGACGCCCCCCACACCGGAGATGTACGACTCGTACACCCATTTGTTCAACAGCAAGGTTCACCTGGAGGGAAGAAACTGGGCACGCCGTTACCGCCGTAGCGTCCCGGCTGAGCTCATCGACAATGCGAACCCCGTGAGCGAGCCTTTCCGCAATACGGCGATCATCGCGCCGCACGGCGGAAGCATCGAGGAAGGCACCAGCGAACTGTGTCTCGCCATAGCCGGTTACACCCTCACAGGGCCGGGAGCGACCCTTCCGTCCCCGGTGCAGGGCGTGCCGCAGCGCGACTACTGGATGTTCGAAGGACTGACCGACCCCACCACGGACCTTCATGTCACCTCCACGCACTGTGACGACCCGGCCGCGCTGCATATCTGCGGCAGCAACATGTACGCGGTCTCCGTGCACGGATTCGACGAGGGAGAGCTGGCCAGGAAGATCATCATCGGCGGCGTCGCGGAGGACCCGGGCAACCCCAACTTGAACGAACTCATCCCGACGAAGCCCAGCAAGCGACTTCAACTGAAGAAGAACATGAAGGCTGCTCTCGCCAAGCAGTACCAACTCGGCGCCAGCAATCCCGCCCTGGCCGTGGAAGTGGTCTACGCAGACCCCGGCGCGTCCAAGGGCGGGTACGACCCGGAGAACATCGTCAACCGCACCCGCTGCGGATTCGGCGTCCAGTTGGAGATCTCCCGTCCTCTGCGTGCGGCGATGTTCGGCGACATCGGCACCGCTGCTAGCCGTAGAAGCACCGCTGGCGTGGGCTCCGGCAATCAGGGCTACTTCTGGAACGGCTTTGTCACCGCCGTACGTGAAGCCGTCGACGACTACGAACGCGGCATCATCACTTCATCGTTGTAAGGAAAGCGCAGAACCAGCACATTGCTGCGCCTGTGCCCCGGAGAACACTTTTGGGGCACAGGCGCGGTGTTTCGGACAAGGGGACACGGAGACGGGCACGCCGTCTGTGCAGGGGGTGGGCCGATCAGGGCGGGGGGTCCGGTGGGCCCACTGGTCCGAGAGAGGGCCCGGGCGCAGGCTCCTGGCCGAACACCCACGGAGCGAGGACGACCATCCAGCCGTCAGGGTCTTTGAACAGGACGGCACCGTATCGCGGCCAGTAAGGGTTGGCTGCTTCCACCGGCTGGTGGCCACGTTCCGCCAGACGGGCGGCGACTGCGTCCCTGGCGCCGGGGCCACGCAGATAGAGCACGAGCTGGTTCTCGGGGTTCGGTTCGGGAACGCTGGGCGGAGTGCCGTGCTGGGTGATCTCCATCTGCACCGCGGTGCCGGGCAGACCGAACACCACACCGTCGTATCCATCATGATCACGCCACAGCGCGATGACGGGAAGGCATAGGTCATCCCGGTAGAAGGCGAGGACATCGTCGAACCTGCCGGTGGGCCGTGCAAAGCGGACGGCACCGACGAGCAGGTGCTCGGGCCATATCTCTGTCATGAGAACCACGCTGACACGCCACCAGCGCCAGCCCCAGAGACCCTGGACGGGATCACTCTGCTCCTTAATGCCTACGACTGTCGGGTGTGGCTGTCCCGTAAGCGATCTCGCTCTGCGATGATCTCGACCGTGTCAGGTGTGACGACGGCGTCCGAGGCGTCCTGGATGGTCCCGTGTACCGGGCTGAGTCCCCGCGCCTTCGGCGAGTTGGTGACACATCTGCGTCGTGAGGGTGCCGACGCCCCGGCCCGGGGGCGGCTGTGGAAGCTGCCGCTGGAGGACGGGGTGCCGCTGGTCGCCGCGTACGGGCGGACGAACTTGACGATGCGGCAACTGGCTTGGCTGTTCGGGGTAACGACTGCCGGGCCTGGGCGGAGTCCGGCGCCAAAGCCGCCGTCGGCAACACGATGGCCATCGCTGATGGCGGCTACCCAGGAACCGGGCTCGTGATGCCGCACCGCCGCCGCAAGGGAGAGGACCACGCAATGCACGGCGTCGCCCGCCTGCACAACCTCGCTCTCACGGGATAACCGCGCCGCATGCGAGACGTGAGAGGCCCACCGGAGGCGGCTCTCCGCCCTCTCGGTCTCGGAGGAGGCTCAGTCGAGGCAGAACTCGTTGCCCTCAAGGTCCTGCATCACTATGCAGGACTCGTTCTCGCCGTCGGCACGCATCGTTCGCACATGTACCGCGCCGAGCGCGACCAGTCGTGCGCACTCGGCCTCAAGTGTGGCAAGGCGCTCCTCACCCACGAGCCCGATACCGGCCCGCACATCGAGATGCAGCCGGTTTTTGACGACCTTGCCTTCGGGAACTCGCTGGAAGAGCAGGCGCGGACCCACTCCCGAGGGATCAGTGCAAGCGAAGTAGATCACCTTCTCCTCGGGCGGCAGTGAGCGGTGATACTCCTCCCACGTGGCAAAGCCCTCCGGGACCGCCGGCACGACGTACCCCAGCACCTCACACCAGAAAGCGGCTAGGCGCGCAGGTTCCGCGCAGTCGAAGGTCACTTGGAACTGCTTGATCGTTGACATCGGCGTACCCTACCAAGACCCGAATCGGCGGACTGTGACCATAAAGCCGTGCTGATCATGGATGCGATCGTCGAGAAGCCGCCGGCCACCCGCTGGGCACCGACGGAGCGTGTCGTACTGATCAGATGGATCCGAAATGGGCCATGCTGGCGGGCAATCGCGCGTGGTCCCTGCGATAGACCACCGTGGTGCGGAACTGTCATTCGCCCGGTCGGCCGGGCAGCCAGTGATCGAGCAGCTCGCCGCCAGCCTGGACACTGGCCAGCACGCACCCTACGTGCACCCCGCGGCCGGACTGCCGCTACACCTCACTGGGCACGGCGGAGACGTCGTCCTCGTAGGTGAGTGAGAACGGATCCCACCACGGCGGTACGTGAGGTGCTGGTAGAGCAGTTGTGGTCGTCGGAACTCGCGGAGTCGACGCCGTGGCGGGATGCCCGATCGGTACCCGGGACCGCTCATCACGGGTAAGTACTCGTCGGCGAGGACGGGCGGGCACGTGGTCCCGGAGAGCCGGTGAGAACTGGCCCGGCTACTGTGGGCGGACTTTCATCCCCCGGTGCGGGGAATCTTCGCCCAGCCCTGTCGGCTGACGGCTCGGGCATGGCGGAAGACCACCTGGAATCCCCGATGCCGACCAGCCGCAGTGCCAGTTCGTACATGGCGGGGCACGGTCCAGTTTTCGTCGGCATAATGCGTCGGCATGAGCAGACGGCCTGCCCTCCCGGTGCCGGGGGCGAAACGATGAGCGCGCGGCGCGGTAACAGGCCGCGCCCAGCCACCACTTCTTGCAACAGGACGAGTTGGGCGGACGGCCCGCTGTGTGCGATCGCCGTCGCGACCACCGGCGGCGGCGTCGAGACGGCGAGAATCATTGCACTCTCCGTGAAGTTCCTCGTCTCGCCCAACCCGGACACCGACATCGACATCGACATCCTGATCGATCCAGGTATCCCGGTGCCCGCGGATGCGGCCGCTCGGCATGGCATCACCACCGCACGGGTCCAAGCCGAGGGGATACCCGCCGCCCAGGCACTCCGAGACATCGCCAACCGGCTGGCCGGCACCTTAGGATCAGGACAACGCCCGGTGATCGGCTTCGACCTGGCCCCCGCCCTCACCACCCTGGACCGGGAGATGCGCAGGCACCTCGGCGAAGGGCTGGCGGTGACCGGCCCGCTCATCGACCCGCACGTCATTGACCGCGCCTTGGACCGCCGCGCGGGCCCGCGCACATTGGAAGCAACCTGCCAGCACTACCGCGTCCGACATGAGGCGGGTTGTGGCCCGGGCGAAGACGCACTCGCCGCCGCCCGACTCGCCTGGCGCCTCGCCAAACTCCACCCGACCACAGTGGGCAGACCAACCCCGCTGGAACTACACGGAAAACAAATCGACTGGGCCGAGCAAAGGGCCCAGCGCAACGGTGCGAACCGGGGAGGCGAAACCCCCGAGCAGCGTACCCACGACGCAGCGGCCGGCAAAGACCCGGCCTCGGACGATCACTGGCCACTGCGCCCCTACACCCTCTCCGGACCCAGCCGGGACGGTGCCGTCATCAAAGCCATCCACCACAAGATCCTCACCGACTGGGAACACCGGCTGCGCACCAACGGCCCGCAGCTTTTCCGTTCCGAGTTGCATATCGTGAACGACACGCGCGCTGCGCACCCCTACTTCACCTCCATCCGCGTCCTGCCGCACAGCATCGGCCACAACGACGCCTTCCTCGTCGCGTTGATGGGCAGCCTGGCCAACGCTCTGGCGGCTGACCGCGTCGTCATCGCCTGGGAGCCGGACTCCCTGAAGTGGGCCACCCGGCCACTCGGCACCCCCCTACCCGAGCGGTCCTCCTATGCCTTGATGCTCGCCGATGTCGTCAGCGGCACCGTGACCCGGCTGAAACGCCACCCCTACACCCCGCCGGATCGCCTCGGCCAACGGACCTTCGCCTGGGGCCGCGCCGAGACCCCCGACCGTGGCGCCGAACCGCTGCCCGACCCCATAGCGAACGTCGTACGCCTGTGGCGCGAACCTGCCCGCGACCCGCAGCGCGTCGTCGCGTGGCGAAGATCCTTCCGCACGATGCGCTACGACATCACCGAAGCCCTGCGTCCACGCTGACAACCAGGCCGTGTCGATCGAATCACCGAACCCTTTGCATGTGACCATGCGCATCGAGTGCGGCCGCTCCGACCGCCTCTGTAGCCTGACGTCATGGACGTCGGGGGGAGCTGACCGTGGGGGACACCCTGTCCGTGGTCATCGGGGCCGCCATCGGCCTCATAGGGGTCCTGTTCGGTGCGTGGTTCACCGCGCGCCGACAGGACCGCATGTGGCTCCGAGAACAGAAGCTCAAAGCCGGAATCGGCTTCAACACGGCAGTAGTTCAACTCCTGGACTACCTGAGGGAAGCACAGCTCAGTGACGACGGCCCCGGAGCCAACGAACTGGCGAACCAGATGCAGCAAGCGCGCTCAGCCCTCTACCTGCTCTGTGCCGACGACACCGTCGATCTCGCCGATGCACTCGCGCGTCGGGTCTGGAGTACCCGGCCCACCGAAGGAAGGGACGATCGCAGGGCCGAGTTCCGCGAGACGGTGGACCTTCTGCGTCGCTTCACCCGCCAGCTCAGGCAAGAGATCGCCAGATCTTAACCCCCATTGGATCACCGCCCAACTCGCCCCCGCCCGCCGCCCGCGGGAGAGGGTGTCGCTCTCGTCGCGGTGCGGGTGCTGCACCTGTCCGACCCCGCCCCCGGCACCGGCCCGACTCCCGCGCGTCGTGCCGTCGCCGCCCGCGCCCTCGCGCGTATGCGGACCGGGCAGACGGTCGAGACCGCATTCGAGTGCGAGTGGACCGGTCCCCCCCCGGGTACACCGGCCGCGTGCCTGGCCCGATACCGGCAGCCCGTCGCCTGGTGGACGCGTCTCGCCACAGCCACCCTGCCCACGGGCCCGGGGTGTTCGTCCTCCACCCGGCACCACGGAAGTCCGGCATGAAGTGGGAGAGCGCGTCAGTGAATGCCCCGCGACTCCGGTCGCGTCAGGTGTCGAAGGTGGGCACGGCGGGTTCCTTGGGGAGGCGCGGAGCCCCCGGCGTGCTTGAGTTCTCGTGGTCGTCGCAACACCCCAGCTCAGGAGATGCGATGGACTTCGAGATCCGGAAGAACCGGCACGACCAGCGCTTCCTTGCTTGTGCCCTCAAGGTCTTACTGGCGCACCGGTTGCCACTGCCGGGCGTCCAGGGCATCCATGAGGGCGTGCACGGCAGTGGCGCGGTCGCCCGGTCACGGTAGTCGGGCCGCCAGCGCCTCCGCGGCCCGTACGGCGCCTCCGGCCCGTTCCATCACCCCGGTCATCCGCCGGACCCGTTCGCGCAGCCCCTCGTCCGCGGCCGTCTCGCACACGGCTGCCAGCAGTGTCTCCTCCGTGATCTCCGTGGGCTCCAGGAGGGTGCCGAGCCCCAGCTCCACCGCCCTGCGTGAGAGCACCCGGGTCTCCGGCACCTGAGGGACCAGTACCGGTGGCGTGCCCGCGTAGAGCGACTCCATCAGACTGCCCAGCCCCGCACCGGTGACGAAGACATCGGCCCGCCGCACCGCCGCCAGCTGGGGAATCCACCGGTGGGCCTCGACGTTCGGCGGGAGCGGACCCAGCTCCCGGGGGTCCGAGCCGTTGCCCACGGTGATCACCGCTCGCCACGGCTGGCCCTCGAAGGCGCGGGCACAGAGGGAGAAGAAGTCCGGCTGCTGGTTGTAGAGGGTGCCCATCGAGACCACCACGAGGGGCGGTCCGTCCCCGGGCACCCGCCAGGTCTGTCCGGCGTACTCCGTGGAGAGACAGGGGCCGGCGAACGTCGTCTCCTCCCCGAAGGTCTCCCCGAACGGTTGGAACTCCCGGGGCGTGTAGACCAGGCTCTGCTCCGCGCCCCAGTCCACCAGCTCTCCCGGTGAGGCGGTGATGCCCAGCTCGGCCGCGAACTCCGCCGCCCGGCTGAGCAGTTCGACCACCGCCGGGTGCTCGTCGGCCACCCCGGACAGCTCCTGGACCGCGCGTACCTGCGAGTAGTGGCCGTTGGACGCCATCGAGGGGGTGGACTGCACCGCGGGTCGGTCCCAGAGTTGTTCCAGGGCTCGGCCGGCAGGGGCGACGATCATGTCGTACAGCACCAGATCCGGCACGTCGTCGGCGAAGAGCCGCTGGGCCAGTGCCACCAGCCGGGTGCTCTCCTGGAGGAAGAGCACGGCCGACCAGGCCAGTACGTCCGAGGTGAGCGTCTTGTACTGCCCGGGGTTCAGCGCCTCGCTCAGCAGGCTCTCATAGCGGAGAGCGGTGGCGCCGGTGGCCTTCACAGCGGGCTCGAAGCCCGCCGACGTCAGGAAGCTGACGCGGTGCCCCCGCCGGACGAGTTGCTCGGTGACCGCCAGCGCGGGCCGCATGTGCCCCTGGGCCGGAATGTTGAGTACGAGGATGTGGCCGGGCATGGGTGTCCTTAGCGGGTGAGGTGGTCCGGGAGGAGTGGGGGAGGCCGATGAGACCCCCGGGCGGTCGCCCCGTCGTCCCACGCGCAGGGACCCCAGATCGGTGGCCGCGGGGGGTTCCCGGCCGGCCGGTGGCGAGGCGGTCTCCGCGGAGGGGGGAGCGCGGTTCACGGGGGGGGGCCTGATCGGGCGGAGCGCACGGGTGTCGGTCGGCCGGATACGGCGCGTACGGTCCGGGGCGTCTGGGCATGGCGCGTACAGTCCGGGGCCGCGCTCTCACCGGACGGCCGTCAGCAGGCTGACGCGGCCCGTTCCGGGCAGTGCCGGGTCGAAGGCCGGGGGGACGCGGCGGTCATGGCGCCCCGCCAGCTCCGTGAGCGGTTCTTCCGTGGCACTCCAGCCGTGGGCGGCGAGCCAGTCGCCCGGCGGACGCGTCATCTCGTTCTTCCACAGCGAGGAGAGCAGGTTCACGACGCCCTCCGGCGAGGCCGCCGCCGCCTCCTTCGCCCGGTCCGATGCGACCATCGCCCGGGTGACGTGCTCCACGGCGAGACGGCTGCCCGGTGCCGACCGCGCGCTGATCCGGCCCATGAGGGTGTCCGCTTCGTCCGCGGTCAGGTAGACCAGCACCCCCTCGACCAGCCAGGCCGTCGGCTCATCCGCACGGAAACCGTGCGCGGCCAGGAGTACGGGCCAGTCCTCGCACAGATCCGCCGCGATCACCTCACGCCGGCAGCGGGGTACTTCGCCCCGCAGGACGTGTTCCTTGAAGGCGAGCACATCGGGCCGGTCCAGTTCGAACAGGTGTGTCCCGGTCGGCCACTCCAGCCGGAGGGCGCGGGTGTCCAGGCCGGCCGCGAGCAGGACGACCTGGCGGCAGCCCGCCGCGCACGCCCGGCCGAAGTAGTCGTCGAAGTACCGGGTGCGCAGCGCGAAGTAGTCGCCCATGGCCGCCATGAACTGTTCGCCCGTCCCCTCGTTCCACACCGCCCGCCGCGCACGGCCCGCCGCGTCGAGGAATCGGCCGGCCAGCCGGTCCTCGAACAACCGGTCAGCCCGTCGGCTCTCGGTCGCGCGGGCCATGCCCACGACCAGCGCGGTGCTGCTGACACCGGCCAGAAGTCCGGGTCCCTCGGTCATGGCGTTCTCCGCTTCGTCCGGGGCGCCGCTCGTTCCGTCGCCGCTCCTGAGGTGACGCGCCTGCGGTGCGCCTCGCGATCGAAGCGGACACCGCTCCGCCAGATCGCCTCGATCGACCGGGTGGCGGTGATGTCCTCCGTGGGGTCGCCCGCGACGAGTACCAGGTCCGCGCGGCGCCCCGGCGCGATCACCCCGCGGTCGGCGAGACCGAAGTGGGCTGCCGGCGCCGAGGTCGCCGCGGCGAGCGCCTGCGCCGGAGTCAGACCCGCCTCGACGAGCAGGGCCAACTCGGCGTGCAGAGCGGCGCCGTGGACGACCGGGCAGGCGCGGTCCGGCCGGTGGTTGGAGTCGGTTCCCGCCAGGACGGGCACACCCGCCCGGTGCAGGCGGGCCACGCTCGACAGGGCGTGGCGGAAGCGGTGTCCGGGTGAGGGGCGCTCCACACACAGTCCCTCATGGCCCTCCGCGATCGCGGTACGGGCCTGCTCCGGGAGATGGTCGGCGATCCGTGGGTCGTGTGCCAGGGACCGTCCGGCGCAGAGCGCGGGGGAGGGCCGGGGCGCGGACAGCTCCAGCATCGCCAGGGTGGGGATGACGGCGCGCCCGCCAGCCGCCGCCCGGCGGGCGAACGCCTCGTCCAGAGCCGCTTCCAGCGGGAGGTGTGTCAGCGTGTCCACACCGCTGTCGAGGGCGAGCCGCGCGGACCATACGGCAGACACATGGGCCACGGTGAGGAGCCCCCGTCGGCGCGCGGCGTCGGCGAGTGCCGTCACCGTCGCCCGGTCCAGCGCGGGCAGCGACATTCCATGGTTCGCGCCGTCGTCCACCATGATCTTGATGAAGTGAGCGCCCTCCGCCTGTCTGGCCGCCACGAAGGCGTCCGCCCGATCGGGGCCGGCAACGGTCGGCAGCAGCGGCATGGTGACACCGGGGTGCCCGCCGGGCGCGCTCGCCAGCAGCCCCGAGCTGCGCAGATCGGCGAGGTCGTCGCGCCGGCCGGCCAGCTCGCACAGGGACCGGGTGGCCTCCGGCGGTCCCATGAACATATCCAGTTCGGTCGTCACACCGAAGGCCAGGGCCAGTTCGAGGTTGCTCTCGGCGCCGAACACATGGGTGTGGGCGTCGATCAGCCCCGGCAGCAGGGTCAGACCTGTTCCGTCGATCACCTCGCACGACACCGGCGGCCTCGGTGCGGGATCCGTGACGACGCGTGTGATGACCCCGCCGGCGAACTCCACCGAGCCGTGGCCCGCCACCGACTCCCCGTCGAAGATCCGTACTCCCTCGATGAGCACCCGTCGCACCCGGCTCACCAACCGATTCCGATGGTCGTGGACCCGTAGAGACACAGCGGGTAGAAGAAGAGCACGAAGCCCGTCGCCGGGAGCATCAGCCCAGCCGGCCGCCTGCGCAGGAGGAAGCGCCAGGCGCCGAGCGCGGGGAAGACGAGGGCGGCCGTCGCCGGCAGGCCCGCCCTCCCCAGCAACACCAGTGCCAGCACCACGGCACCCACGGCGAGACCGAGACTGATCACCGCGCTGCCGCGCGGGCCGAACACCTGCGAGTACAGCCGCGCCCGCGGATCCCGCCGCCACTCGGTCTTCCGCGCGAACTCGAACTGGAGGAAGACGCAGACGAACATGGCCACCAGCGGCACGGCCCGCGGATCGGCGTCGATCTCGCCCTGGGCCAGCAGGGAGCCGTAGAGGTAGACCGACAGCAGCACCTGCACCGGAAGGCTGACCACGAGACCGAGCAGCAGGCCCTCGCCGACGCGCGGGAACCGGCGTTCCAGCGCGACCAGGAACAGCGTGTATCCCAGGCCGAGCAGGATCAGCAGCACCGAGAACACCGAGACCGGCGTGTTGAGCACGACGACGAGGACGGTGATCAGCGCCATCGCGCCGCGCAACTCCGCGACCGTGATGGCGCCCGTCACCAGCGGCCGGTCCGGATGGTGCCGCCGGTCGTACGCCAGATCCTTCTGCTCGTCGACCATCCGGGCGAACAGCAGTGCCAGTACCACGCTCGCCGCGCGCACCACGGTCGACCAGGAGGGCGTCCACGCCCCGGTGGTCCCCGACATCTTCTCGGCGGTGCCCTCCAGCGCCACCGTCCACAGCACGCCGTAGGTGACATAGATCCGCGGGCGGAACATCCGCAGGACGAAACGGCCCAGCCGGGCCGGCGCCCGGGAGAGGCTCGGGGTGCCCGTCAACTCCGCCACCCGTTCCAGGACACCACGTCGTGGAGCGGCTGCCGCGGGGTGGGTCGGAAGCCGCAGTCTCCCGTCGTGTACCCGACGGCGACCAGGGCGACCTGGGTGAACGCGTCGGCGGGGATACCGACCAGCGCCGCCACCTCACGTTCGTGGGCGAGGTGCGCCGTGGTCAGCGCGGTGCCCAGGCCACGGCTGCGGGCGGCGAGCATGAAGCTCCACAGCGCCGGGTAGACGGACCCGAAGAAGCCGGACTGCTGGGCGAGCGTGGCGTCGTGGGGCAGCCGGCCGCGGATCCCGGCCAGCACGAGCACGGGTACCCGGTGCAACTGGTCGGCCAGGTGGCGCACCCCGGCCACGGCCTTCTCGCTCAACGCCTCGGGGGGCGTGGCGGCGAGATAGGCATCCGACGCGGCCCGGTAGTGGAGCGCGATCCCCGCCCTCGTCTCCGGATCGTCGATCACCAGGAACCGCCAATTCTGCCGGTTTCCCCCATTGGGCGCGTGCAGGGCGAGTTGGAGACACTGGGCGATCAGCGGCCGGGGGACCGGTCTGGACAGGTCGAGTCGGTGGCGGACGGTGGGAGTACGGGTCAGCAGGCCGTCGATGTCGAGGCTGACGGGGCCGGCCGTCATTCCGTCCGCGCTTCCGTCTCGGTGCCGACCCTGGTCAGGCGCACTTCGCCCGTGGCGACGGTGCGCCCGTCCTGCCGCATGGCGCAGCGCAGGACGGCGCTCGTCCCGTCGCCTTCGACCAGGACGCTCTCGCAGGTGAGCGGCAGATGCAGCTCACCGATCCCGGTGAACCGCCCACCCACCCCGGTGAGCAGGGCCGACGCCGACGGCAGCGCCCCGGTGGCGACGGCGGTGGCGATGCTCAGTTGCCGGAACGCCTCAAGGGTCAGCATCCCGGGGACATGGTCGACGAAGTGGTCGAACAGCACGGGGTGGCCGGTGTCGACGACGAGCCGCGCGGTCCCGACCCCGCCGGGCGCGAGCCGGAACGCGGAGATGACCACGTTGGCGGCGTCCCGGCGGTCGACCAGGCCCGCCCTGACCCGCGGCTGCGGCTCGGGGGCGCCGGTCACCAGATGCGGCGGCAGCCCCAGAGTCGCCCTCCCCTCGTCGCGCATCACCTGCCACTGGTCGGCCGACACCCAGGACTCGCTGCACTCCAGCGTCGCCGCCGCGCGGTCGCCGATCAGCGCGGTGTAACACAGCCGCGCTCCCCGCACAGTCGTCCGATCACCGAACCGGCGCAGCACACGGCAGCGCAGCACCACCTCGGTGGGCACGCCGCGCACCGTCAGCGCGGTCATGTCCGTGTCGCGCAGCGCGATCTCGCGCAGGATGAACTTCGTACCGAACGGCATGCCGAACAGCTCGTGCCCCAGCATGATGAGTGTCTGCCGGGCCGCTTCCACCAGCACCATCGGGTCGTAGAGATGACGGCATCCCACCGTGTCCCGGTAGAAGGCATGGGAGCGGGGTATCTGCACTCCGACGTCGAGGGTGTCCTCGTCCCGGGCGACCGCGCCGGTGACGAACACCTCCGTGACACTCGACCGGTGGACGAGCTCCCTGGGTACCGTACGGCTGAATTCCACCGTGTCCATGCTTCTCCTCCCTGTTACCTGGCGGGCTGCCCGGCCGCGAGCCACGCCAGGTGGAGCCGCCAGTCGGGCACGCCGACCCCGTCGAGTACGGGGACCAGTCCCTTGCGCTTCATCGGCAGGACATGGGTGCCGACGATCACCACGTCCCAGGTGTCCGGCGAAAGCCCGGCCAGCCGGACGGCTTCCAGCAGCCTCGGGTAGCCGTCGGGGGAGCGGGCGGCGAGCCGAGCCGCGCGCAGCTCGTCCCGGATCGCCGGGGGGAGCGGCGACTTCTCCGCTTCCGCGACGGCCCGCTTGAGCCGTTCCGCCGCCGGCCCGAAGGTGAGGTCCCGCCGTGGCACCTCGGTGTGGAGCTGCTCGGCCAGTTCGCGCGCCCGCCCCGAACGGTCCTCGCCCGCCAGCGCGCAGGAGTAGACGTGCTCCCGCTGGGCCGTGTCGAAGTGGATGCCCAACTCCCGTGCGACGTCGGCTGGTTCGTCCGGGGTGTGAACGAGGTTGAGCAGGTAGCTGTACCGGCCTAGCTCATATCGCAGTTGGCCGGGAACCCTGGCCAGGGGGTCCGTCGGGCCCTTGCGCTCGGTCATGACGACCGACGCCGGCACGGCGTCGTCCTCTTCCACCACCGGGCGCACGACGAGCACCACCGCGTCGCAGGAGTCCAGGAACATGTCGGCGAGACGGCGCCGGTGCGGGGTGGCCAGATTCCACTGGTAGTACCAGAGTGACCGCACGACGGTACGGCTGAGCCGGGTGCGCTCCGCGGCCACGATCCGGAAACCTTCCGCGGTCAACCAGTCGACCGTCGCCGGGATCCGCCTGCTGACCACCGCGTCGGGCTTGAGCAGCAGCACGGCGTGCCGGTGGAGAAAGCCGTTCACGTCGGCGGTGAGGGCGCCGAGCTGTTCGAGACTCTCCAGGAAGTAGGTGTCCGAGGCGAACAGGGCGCGCTTGTGGGGATCGCAGCTGAGGGCGGGGGAGACGTCGTCGCCGAACGGACCGCCGTCCGCGGTGCCTTCTGTCATCGGCCTGCTCCGTCCATGACGGTGGTGTCCGGTCCCGTGATGTCCAGCCCGGTCAGCACATCGGTGACATCGGCCAGCGGTGCGCCCAGGTAGCCCGCATCCAGGCAGTGGTCGATCAGCCCGCGCAGGAGGTCCTGACCGTTCCCGGGCCTCGGGGCGCCGAGCGCTGCCGTGTGGGAGTCGTCGAACGTCATCCGGCGGCGGAAGTAGCTCTCATACAGTGCGACGACCCGCTCGTAGTACGGCCGTTCCCGGGGCGGTAGCCGTCGCGCGTCGAAGCTCGTCGGGGGGACGAACCGCGGCACGTGGAACGAGGGGTACTCCGCCATCACATCGGAGAAGTCCCGCAGGGTCAGCGCCGCGCCCACCGCGTGGAAGGTGCGGCCCGCCGCCTCGTCGAACCGCTCGGTGATCCGGGTGGTGACGTCCGCCACGTGGTCGACGGGCACCAGATCGAGCCGCGCCTCGTACTGGCCGGGGATGGAGCGGACCCTGCCCTCGGTGACCAGCTTGAGGACGACGTAGATGTTCTTGTAGTCGCGCACCACACCGGTCCGCCCGTCGCCGACGACGATGCTGGGACGCACCACCGCGGCCCGTACTCCGTCGGCCCGGGCCCCGCGCACCAGCATCTCGGCCCGGAGCTTGCTGGCCTCGTAGGCACCGGCGGGCCGCTGGTCGTCGTCCGGTTCCGTTTCGAGGATCAGTCCGTCGCGCTCACCGCACACATAGGCGGTGCTGACATGCACGAGACGGGCGCCGCTGACGCGGGCCAGCTCGACGACGCGCGCGGTGCCGTCGACGTTGACCGTCCGGTAGTCCGCCTCGGGACGACCGAAGTCGGTGATCGCGGCGCAGTGCACGATCCGGTCGACACCGCCGTCGGCCAGCGCGCCGTACCCGGCATCGGACAGACCGAGCCGGGGCCGGGTGACATCGCCGCGTACCCGTCCGACGGCGGCGTCGAGGGGAGTGCCGTCATTGCCCACCAGCACCGGGTTGTCGTGGACCAGGGCGGTCACCTCGTGCCCGGCCGCCGCTAGCCGGGCGGTGACCTCCGCGCCGATCAGCCCGGCCGCGCCGGTCACCAGGACCCGCAGCGGCCTCATCGGGCCGCCTCCTGTCGCCGCGCCGCCGTCACCAGGCGCACGACGTCGCCGAGCGTGCTGACCGCGGCGGCGTCCTCCGGGGCGAGTTCCGGTAGGCCGAAGCCCTGTTCGAGTGCCATCGTCAGCTCGATGAGCCGGAGCGAGTCATAGGCCAGATCGGTGACCAGCCGGGTGTCGTCGGCCAGTTCGACACCCGTGGCGGGCGCCATCGCGCCGACGATCGCGTACACCTTGCTCCGCGCCTCGTCCTCGATCGGTCGGGGCGGGTCCGTAGGGGATGTCAACGTTCCTCCAGCGTGGTCAGGCCGAGGCTGCATGGGGTTGCGCCCCTCCGTTGGCCAGCAGATCGCTCGCCTCGTCGATGGGCAGGTCCGCGTCGAGATGCGCGCCGAGGCGCAGCCAGTCGTAGCCGATCTCCAGGGTCCGCCGCCATCCGTCCGAGGAGTCGAAGGAGGACGGGAAGCCGCCCGCGCCCGTGGCACCGCGGACCAGTGCGACGAAGTCGTCCAGCGACGCCAGCGCCCCGGCGCCCTGGGCGGTGGAGCCGATCGTGAGGGTTTCGAGGTGCGCGGCCCGCGCCCGGATCCCGTCGACGTCCGGGCCGGCCGGAAGGAGCGACAGCCGGAGGACGACCTCCGAGTCCGGCGGCAGCGGATTGACGGCGTAGGCGCTGAGCAGCCCCCGCAGCGCGAACCGCACTATCCTCCGGGCACTGAGCTGGGCGACCCCCCACTGACCGCGGTCAAGGGCGCCGATGAGATCCTCGCGGGCGTTCTCCACCACCACGTTGGACCACACCAGGGTCATCGCGGCGGCACTGAACCGGCGGGCGGGCACCGGCACGAGATCGACCGCCTCTGCACCAACGGCCGTCGCTCCGCCCACGCCGACAACGGGCCGCGCAGTGCTCGGCGGCGGGGTGACATCGCCCGAGGGGGCGGCCAGCGGCATCCCGGGGACGATCGGGCCCTCGCCCCGCCACGCCACCCGGATCAGGCCGAACCGCAGGAACTGGGCGATCAGTGGGCCCGCCTCCGCCGCGCCCGCCGCGGCCAGCGCCTGCTCCAGGGTCCGACCGAAGACGAGTGAACGCCAGACCCGCGCCGCCCGGTCCCCGAGGACGAACACATCCTGCCGACCGCGTACGACATGCACGCGCTCACCGGTCTGCCACGTCGTCACCTCGCCGGCCCTCGCCACGGTGATCCGCCCGGAACCGGGCGCGGCGCCCGAGACGCCCAGATCCGCCGTCAGCCGGGCGCCCGCGGAGACGTACTCGGCCGCGCCGAGACCGGAGACGTCCAGCGACGCGAGCGGCCGATACCGGGCGGACAGCGGATCGTCACCGATCCGGTCCAGCTGCAGGGGCAGCCACTTCGGCTCCAGATAGGTCTCCCCCCGATCGGCCGCCCATGCCTTCACCGCCTGCAACAGTCCGGCCTCGGTCCAGGCCGCGGCCTCCCGCTCCTGGCCGAGCCGCCGCAGGGCGAGTGCGTACCGGATCGACTGACGTGCCGCGTGCGCCCACCAGTCGCGCACCGCGGCTCGGAAGTCGTTCAGGGACATCAGCCCCTTGACCCTCCCCACCAGCTCCGGATCGCGCAGCGGGAAGCTGCCCAGCAGCCGCTGACAGCGGTTCAGCAGATCCTCCGCGGGCCGGCCGGCCCCGACCGCCGTGATCGCGGCGAACTGCTCCGTGACCTGCCGTACGGAACGGGCCCTGATCTCGACCCGCCGCCCGTCCACGAACAGCAGCGACGGCATGGTCGGCAGTTCGGCGTCGCCGTCGGCGATCAGGAGGAAGTCGATGTCGGACGACGAGTTTCCGAAGCCCTCGGCGATCGAACCCTCCAGCACCACGGCGCAGCCGGCCACCGAACGGATCTGCGGGAAAGCCTTGTCGAAGAGGTTCTGCAGGTACTCCTCGCTGAGGATCACACGGGACTCCCGGTCGTGGTGGGGGCCGGCCCGAGGACACGCGCGTCCCTGAGGCGGCCCGTTCGCAGCTGTTCCCACATCTGGCGCCGCTTCGGCTTCCCGCTGGACGTCCTGCTGATCAGTCCACTGCCACCGACGACGACGCTGATCGCGATCTCCTCCGCGAGGGCCCCGCGCAACGCTCTGGTGGCCTCCGCCACCCACGCGCCCGCGGCCTTCTCCGCGAACAGGGTCACCGTCGCCGTGCCGGTGCCCCCGAAGCCGACGACCGCGCACTTCTCCCGGGCGATCCCGGTCGCGGAGACCACCCTCGACTCCAGGTCCTCCATGAAGACGCTGCGCCCGTGCGCCTTGAGACTGTCGCCCATCCGGCCGAGCACGAACAGTTCGCCCCGGTGGAGGAAGCCGGCGTCCCCGGTCCTGACGCGGCCGTCGACGAACCGGGTGGAGCCGGTGCGCCCGGCGTGGTAGCCACCGGTGACCGAGGGGCCCGTCACCTCGATCTCGCCGAGGTGCCCCGGCGGCAGGTGCGTCCCCTCCTCGTCGACGATCGCCACGCCCGCTCCGCCGCCCGGATGTCCGCAGCCGATCACCCAGCCGTCGTCGGCACCGTCGGCACCGGCTTCCGGGGGGCCGGCGCCCGCGAACACGCGCTCCGCCTCGATGGCGACGGGGCCACCGAACCGCAGATCGCGGCCGTCCACCCGCACGATCGGCGCGGGAGTGTCCCGGGACCGCATCGTCACCGCGAGCGTCGCCTCCGCCAGGCCGTACGACGGGAGGTAGACGGACGAGGTGAACCCGGCGGGCGCGGCGAGCGCGGCGAAGTGCTCCAGCGCCCGGGGGTCGATGGGCTCGGCACCGACAATGGCGTTGCGCCACGCGGAGAGGTCCAGCTCCGCGAGCCGGTCGCCGAGCCGCCGGGCCGCGTACGCGAACGCGAAGGGCGGGGCGGCCGTGTGCGCGGCGACGCCGAATCTGCCCAGCCAACGGGCCGGATCGCGGATGAACTGCTCGGGACGCATGAGCCACAGGTCGTCCTGGACGCTCACGGGCGTGAGCAGACAGCCGATGAGCCCCATGTCGTGGTGGAGCGGCAGCCAGGACGCCGTGGCGTCGCCCGCGCGCCAGCCGAGCCGGTCCCGGATCAGCCGGATGTTGGCCTCCAGGTTCGCCCAGGTGACGCGCACACCGCGCGGCCTGCTGCTGGAGCCCGAGGTGAACTGGAGCAGGGCCGGACCGCCGGGGGGACGGACGGCGGCCTCCTCTCCGTCGTCCCGCCAGATCCACGGCTCGCCGGGCACTCCGGCCGCGGCCAGTGCCGCGGCGGCCAGCGGCGCGAGGCCCTCGGCGGTGATCGTGACGGCGGCCCCGGCCTGCCCCAGGATGCCCGCGGCGTGCTCCACGTACGCATCCCGCGCGGCGAACGCGGGCGGGGGGACGAGGCAGACCGTCGCCCCCGCGGCCCAGACGCCGAAGAGCGAGGACAGACAGGGGAAACCGGTCGGCAACAGGACGCACACCACATCGCCGGGTCCCACCCCCAGGGCGGCCACCGAACCGGCCACCCGCCGTGCGGAGGCGGCGATTTCGGGGTACGGGTGGAGGACCCAGCCACCTCGGTCGTCCGCCAGGTGGATGCCCCGGCCGCCGTCGCCCCGGCCGGCCCGGACGGGCTCCGCCAGCCAGGCGAGCAGTTCGTCACTCATCCGCCGCACCCTTCGCGGTCCCGGTTCCCGCCGCGCCAGGCGTTCCGGTCGGCACGTCGGCCAGGACCGTCACCGACCCCGTCGCTCCGTCCACCCTCAGCCGCATACCGGTCTCCAGCTCCGTCATCACGCCCTTGACCTGAACGACCGTCGGAATGCCCAGCTCTCGGGCGACGATCGCCACATGCGTCAGTGGGCTGCCCCGTTCGATGACGAGTGCCGACGCCGACGGCAGTGCGGCGACCCAGCCCGGATCCGTGCGGTAGGTCACCAGCACACCGCCGTTCACATCCACGGGCGTGTCCGTGACCACGGCACGAGCCTCCACCACCCCGGGGCAGCACGGTGTCCCGCGCAGCTCCCGGACACCCGTGCGCGCCCCCGGCCCCGGCGTGAAGCCGGCCCGCTCCAGATTGCCGCGCCAGTAGGGAGCCCCACGCGTGATGAACCGGGACGGCACGGACAACCGCTCGTCCGCGGCCCGCTGTCGCCCGCGCAGTTCCACCAGGCTCCGCAGGTCGGTGTGGACCGTCGTGCCCTCGTAGGCGCCGCGCACCTCGTCGAGGTGCAGGAGGAAGACGTCGTTCCAGTCATCGATCGCCCCCATCCGGGCGAGGTCCCGGCCCATCGCCCGCAGCATCCGTTTCGCCGAGCCGAACGCGCGGGTGCGGCAGAACCTCAACCGCTCCCGGTTGTACAGCGAGCTCCGCGCCTTGCGGCGGACGATGTCGTAGACCAGCCGGCGCGGCCCGCGGAGGTGGGCGTCCAGATAGGCGTCCGCCGCCCGGTCGGGGGCGGTGTCCACCTCGGGCAGCGCGGTGCGCACCATCGCGAACAGGGTCGAGGGGTCTTCCCGCAGGTCGGGCACTTCGAGCTTCAACTCGTCCAGGCTGCGGTAGCCGTACGCGGCGATGTACGCGTCCACCGCCGCGAGGAATCCGGAGTGGCCGCTCTCGCGCAGTGCCTCATAGGCGCGCTCGGCCGGGGTCTCCCGGACGAGGCGGTCCAGTTCCGCGTCCGCGCGGACGGCGGCCGCGAGACGCGCCAGCGCACGGGCGGGTTCGATGGACTCAAGACGCGGTCCCGGACTCGCGGCGCTCCAGGTGAGCCACTCGGGGGCGTCGGGCAGCCAGCGCCTGTGCAGCAGGGCGAGCCCGCCGATGGACCACAGGATCGCCGCGTCCAGGGCCTGCATCGGCCCCCACTTCTCCAACAGATCCTTCTCCAGGGCACGGAAACGCCGGTAGACCTCCTGCCCCTCCAGCGCGTCGTAGTCGACGTTGTCGAATTCCTGGTACGCCGAGTAGAAATACGCCATGAAACGCTCGACCGAGCGGTTCATGGTGAGGAAACGGTGGACGAACGCGGCTACCGTCCCGGCCCGGGCCAGCCGATCACGTGGTGCGGACGAGACGGTGTACGGACGGATCGTCTCCGCCGTTTCCTCGTCGAGTTCTTCCTCGACCCCGATAGCGATCTCCAGGACTTTCCTGTTGAGTCTGTACAGCGGTGCTATGCGCACCATCCGGTACCAGTTGAGCAGGTTGTAGTACACCCGGCCGTGGAAACAGCCGAGCATGTATGGGGCCCATTCCCCGATCTCGCGCAGACCGGCCGGAGGTACGCGCAGGCTCCGGGCGTAGTTCTCGTAGACTTTTCCGTAGACATGGGCCGCGAAGGTGTAGGTCAGCGGTGACACGATTCCGGAGAAGCTCTCGACGATATTGGCGTTGTCCCAGATCCGGAGTTCGCCCGCGCCCGGCCCCGACGCACCGTCCGACGGCACGACGTGATCCGGCAGCGCGGTGATGGGACGGGTCTGAAGAATCCACAGGACATCGCCCGCGAACGCCCACTCGATGTCCTGCGGAACGCCGAAGGCCGCGTGCACACGCGTCCCTGCCTGGTGCAGTCGCGCCAGGTCCTTCGGGGCCAGCGACAGCTTCGCACGCTCGGCCGGCGGCACCTCACTGACCAGGCATCCGGAACCCGCCGGGTCCGCGTGATAGCGCTCCCGCTTGTCGCCCAGCATGGTCCCGGCCACCCTGCCCGTGGCGGCGTCGAGGGTCACGTTGTCGGCGTCGATGGCCCCCGAGACCAGGCCCTCCCCGAGCCCGTAGACCGAACTGACCACGAACCGGCGCCGGTCGCCGCTCACCGGGTCGGCGGTGAATATGACGCCACTGCGGCTGGAATCCACCATGTCCTGGACGACGACGGCGATACCCGCGCCGAGCAGCGGCAGCCCGTGACGCAGCCGGTAGCACAGCGACCGCTCGGAGAAGACCGACGCCCAGCACTTCTTGACGTGCGCCGTGACCTCGTCCAGCCCGGAGATGTTCAGGTAGGTGGCGAACTGCCCGGCGAAGGAGAGCAGCGAACCGTCTTCCTCGGCGCCGGAGGAACGGACCGCGACCCGACCGCGCCCCACCCGCGCGTACGCGTCCTCGACGACCGACGCGGCCCGGTCGTTCAGCGTCCCCGACTCGACGAGTGCAGCTAGCTGCCCGGAGACGCGTGCCGCGGTGTCCTGGGTGGTCCCGGCGAGCAGGGCCTCGATGCGTCCCGGCTCGTCGAGCGCGGCGAAGAACTCCTGGAACACATCGAGACCCACCACCGCCCACCGGGGAACGTCGAGACCGTTCTCCGAGAGTGCGTGGAGATTCCTTCCCTTGCCGCCTGCCGTTCGGGCAACCAAACCTGCAGGACTTTCGGCGACTATGGCTCGCATAAGACCCCATGATCTCCGAGGATCTATGGTCTGAAGTGCGATCCGTGTGGCCGGTGAAATGCTCTGGGCCACAACGGTACTCCAGTGAAGATTCCGCAGAGATTAGCCTGGTCGTCGAACGACTGCCACGAGCCCCGCTCTTCGTCTAGGGATATCCCTAACGACCCGTGACCCGGGAATCGGCGGACGGCCGGTCCGCACCTAGGATCCCCGTAAGGTACCGCCCCGCTTCCTGTTCTACCCCCTTTGCTCTCCCCGGCAGTCGGCGGATCCGCAGTGCGTCGGCCCCATGGCCGTCGCTCCCGCGGACGGTGAACCGGGCAGATGCCGGAGAAAGGAGAAGAGCGATGCATCCCCTTCCCCCCGGATCGCGGCAGCCCGCCTTCCTACAGACCCTGCACATGCGGGATCCGGTCCGTTACTTCGAGACTCTGCGGCGGCGCCACGGTCCGGTGTTCCGTATGAAATTGCTCGGATTCCCGCCCCAGGTGGTGGTCTCCACCGCGGAGCTGGCCGCGGAGATCTACCGCACCGACGGCGACGGCGGCAGCCGCGCCGGAGCACTGCGCGCGGGATATGTGCCGTGGGTGGGGCGGCACTCGCTGCTCACGAACGACGGCGAGGAGTGGTGGCGCCATCGCAAGCTGCTCAACCCCGCCCTGCACGGGCGGTCCATCGCGGGTTACCCCGAGATGATCGCGGAGATCGCCGCTGCGAACATCAGGACCTGGCCGCTCGGCAGGCCGTTCGCGCTGCGTGAGCACATGCAGGCCATCACGCTGGAAGTCACCGTGCGGCTGGTCTTCGGGGTCCGGGACGCCGGGCAGGGAGCCCGGCTGCGGGCCGCGCTCCTGGGCCTGTCCAGGGCCAGTGGCTCCCCGGCCCTGTTCCTGACACCCGCCCGGATGCGTACCTGGGCGGAGACGTCACCGCTGGCGATGCGCCTGCCGTTCCTGCCGACGACCCGCGCCATGCGGGCCGCCAACGCGGTCGACGACGTCCTGTTCGCCGAGATCACCCGGCGCAGGGACGAGGAGGACGACGAAGCCACCGACGTACTGGGACGGTTGCTCCGGGCACGGGACGATCAGGGTCACCCGATGACCGACCAGGAGATCCGCGACGAACTGCTCACCCTGCTGGAGGCCGGCCTGGAGACCACGGCGACCGGCCTGTCCTGGACCTTCGAGCGGCTGATGCGCAACCCGGAGGCACTCGGCCGACTACAGGACGAACTGGAACAGGGCGAGGGGGATGCCTACCTCGACGCGGTCGTCAAGGAGGCGCTGCGCTCCCGCCCCGTGATCTTCGGCATGGGGCGCCTGTTGGACAGGCCGTTGCGGCTCGGCGCGTACGAGATCCCGGCCGGCTGGGTGGCCATCCCGATGTTCTCGCTCATCCTCCAGGACAGCGCGGTGTATCCGGACCCCGAGGAGTTCCGTCCGGAGCGTTTCCTCGGCGAGAACGCCAGACCGGCACAGCGGTCGTTCCTGCCGTTCGGCGGTGGCCGCCGCTACTGCGTCGGCGCCCAACTCGCCACGATGGAGATGAAGGTCATCACCCGTGAAGTGCTCAGGCAGGTGCGATTGACACCCGCCGACCTCGCGCCGGAGACCCAGCGAATGTGGCACGCCTCCCTCATCCCGGGCAGGAACGCCGTCGCGGTGGCCCGTGAACGTCCCATGCGGCGGGGGCCATCGGCCCAGGAGTCGGCGTGCCCCGTGCATCCGGCCCCGCCGGAGCGGTGATCCGCGGGGAGGCGGCTGTTCCGCTCACCACTTCTCCGATTGCCGGTCTGATGATGTTCATGCAGCGGACAACGGCGAAGGCAGAGTACGCGGAGGCAAGGTCCACCCTCGATCCGCCCGGTTGCCAAGGCCGAGAGGGAAATGCGGCCAGCGGAAGTCGGCAGCGTCACCATCAGAGCCGAGAAGGGTGACCGACAGCCGCCACCGCGAGGAGCCCCAGCAGGCAGCAGGCACTTCCACCAGGCCGTCGAGGAGTTCGACGGCCGAGGCGGCAAGGCTGTCCATGGGCCAGGGCTTCCACGTCGCGACGGTCGCGGTTGTTCCGCGGCCGCCGCCGGCCGGTCCGGGCGGGCGGCGCCGCACCACTGCTCTCCGGGGTGCCCGGAGCCTCATCCGGTCACGGTCACGCGGGGGAGAAATCCACCCGCTCCGCGCGGTCCCCCCGATTACAGAGGGCGTAGGACGCGGCGGGCGCGTTGGAGATGTATCCACCGGTGGTGTAACGGGCGCCGGTCACGACGTTGTGGCAGCTGTTGACGGCTCGGTAGCGGCCGGTGTCGCACTGCACCGCGCCCCGTCCGTAGTAGAGGTGGCCGCCCTCGGAGACCATCTCCCGCCAGAAGACACAGCCGTTGATGCCCGGGGCCGTCAGCTCAGGTACCGCATGAACACTCTCGGCGCGGTGGCCGCTGCCGCACGAGGCGATGTTCGTCTGGCGGGGGTTCGACCAGCCGCCGCCGTAGGTCACATAGGCGGCGTCGCTCTGCATGTTGCGGCAGACGTTCTTGGCCTGGTAGCGGCCGGTGTCGCACTGGACGGCGCCCCGGCCCCAGTACATCGAACCGCCCCCGCTCACCCACTCGCCCCAGGTGACACAACCGGTGGTCTCGTTCGTGGCCACGTCCGCCACGACATGGACGGACTCCGCCTGATGCCCGCTGCCGCACACGACGGTGGCCACGCCGGGCGCGTACCTCGGCGAACCACCGTAGGTCACATAGGCGCCGCCGCTCTGCATACTGCGGCAGACGTTCTTGACGTCGTAACGACCGCTCTGACAACGCGCGTTGCCCCGGCCGAAGTACAGCGTGCTGCCACCGCCCACCCACTCGGCCCAGGTCTCGCACCCGGCGGGATTACTGGCCACCCTGGCCTGACCGGCCCCCGCGGCGGCGGAGAGGGGGGCGGGGGGTGGCGCCCCGTCCGGAGCCGCCTGGGCCGGAGCGATCATCATGGACATGCCGATCACGGCGGCGGAGAGCAACAATAACCAGCGCTTTATCACAGTGACTCCTGAGAAACGGTGAGGTTGGCGTTACCCGGCATCGACGGTAGCACCGGCGCATCTCCCGCGACACGGTGCGAACACCCCTCGTGGGGGCGGGACGCGAGGGGCCTCCGGTACGCACCGGAGCCAGGTGCCCGAGGCCCAGCAGGCGCCGGACAACTCCTCTCCCCACCTCCGGCGAATCACCGCGTCGGGGTCACCGGGGTCTCGGTTCGGATCACACCGATCGGTGGGCGGGAAAACCGGGCCGGGCCGCACAAGACCGCGCCCCGCCCGGCTGACAAGTTCACGACGCGCTCTCAGTCCGGGTAGGTGAACTCATCGGCCGGACCGGTGTGCGAGGTCGCCACGCCGACCGTCACCGTGACGTCCACGGTTCTCGGGTCGTCGAGCAGCGGTGGGGCGCCCTCGTGTTGATCGAGGTCGGGGACGCGACGCCGACGTGCTCCGCGGTGGTCTCCCCGAAGTGCACGGTGGTTCCGTCGACGACGAATCCCGAGCCGTCGATGGTCACCGGAGTACCGGCCCCTCCCTTGTTCGGCCCGACCGCGGTCACGACCACGGGCGCGGGGGCGGGGGCGGCGAAGGTGATGAGCGCGCACCGGGGCCCACCCATGCAGCCTCGGATGGGGCTCGTGACCGGGCGTCACATCTTGATCTCGTCAGTCTTGTCCTGCCAACCAGCGGCTCGGCGAGTTGAGGCAACGGCCCCCGGGTGTACGGGTGCGGGAGGCGGAAGTGCGAGGGCCAGGGGTCTCCGCGGACGGGCCGTGGTCCCCTCGGCGTCCGCCTGCCACCGGGGAGGTCGCTAACGGCGGCCCAGTGCGGTGGTGAGGGCAACGTCCACCAGCGCTGCCAGCTTCACGTCGTCCTGTTCCGTTCGGGCCCAGGCGACATGTCCGTCCGGCCGGATCAGGGCGGCGCGCACGCCCTCCCAGCCGTCCGGGACGTGGTCGAGTGCCCCGCCCCGTACGGTGATCCGGTCCTCTCCGCGGTCGGTGAGTACGCCTTGGCGTGTCAGGTCGAGCAGCAGGTACGCGTCCGCCCGCAACAGCGCGAACAGGTCGGTGCCCGTGGTGGTGAAGGCGAGGGCGGGCGCGCGAACGCCGGTCAGGGGGTGCGCGTTCGGGTCGGTGGCGGGGTAGGTGACGTCGAGCCCGGTGAGGCGCCCGGCCAGTACGTCGCTGAACTCCTTCGACTCCGGGGTCATGCGGCTGAGCAGGGAGCGCAGTGCGAGCCCTTCGGGAGTGAAGCCGTGGAACAGGTAGGTCTGGGCGCGGCTGTGCTCCATCAGTTGCTCACCGATCGGATACCGGTCGGTGTGGTAGGTGTCCAGCAGACCGTCCGAGGCCCACCCGTTGACGGTGGCGGCCAGCTTCCATCCCAGGTTGAACGCGTCTAGGTCGGTGACCTAGAAGTGATGGTGCAGTAAACTAGGTCAGTGACCAAGGTGCAATGTGGGGGGTCTAAACCGGCCAGGCCGATGCGTGTGAGGGAGCTGCCCGCCCCACCTCCCCTGGACGGCTCCGCGCTCACCCGATCGCGGGTCCGGAGACGCTTCGACCGCAGAGAGATCTCCGCCAGGGCGCGCCCCCTCCCGACGGGCTCGCCGAAGCCCTGCCGAGCCCGGGGTGCACCTCTTCACCGAGAGGTCATGACGAGGGCGGGGCGAAGGAGCCGACCCCCAGCCGGGGAGTCACACGGACCCGTCGGTCTGCTCTCTCACCCCACTCACGCCGCCGACCAGCGGCCCGGTGGGCTGTGTACCGCGTCGCAGCGGCAGTCGGAGCGTGAACACCGTCCGGCCGGGGCTGCTCGTCAATTCGATGGTGCCGCCGTGGGCGCGGATCAGGGAGTCCGCGACCGACAGGCCCAGGCCGCTGCCACCGCGGTTCCGGGTGCGGGCCTTGTCCACGCGGTAGAAGCGGTCGAAGACGCGTGCGCGGTCGGCGGGCGGGATGCCGGGGCCGGTGTCGGCCACCGTCAACAGGGCCTCGACGCCCGTCATCGCGACGGAGACCGACACCTCGGTGCCCGGTGGGGTGTGCACGGCCGCGTTGGCCAGCAGATTGTCCAGTACCTGGCGCAGGCGTTGTGCGTCCGCCGCCGGGCACACGGCGGCCGGTACGGCCGTCATCCGCAGCGGATGGCCGGGGTGGCTCGCCCGGAATGCGTCCGCGGCCTGGTGCACCAACTCCACCAAGTCCGTCTCCACCAGCCGCAGTGGGATCTCCGCCTCGGACGCGTCCAGTCGGGCGAGGAGCAGCAGATCGTCCAGGAGGAAGCCCATCCGGGCCGCCTCCGCGCGTAGCCGGGACAGATGCTTGTCGCGTTCCTCCGGTGCGTTCGCCGCCGCGTACTGGAACAGATCCGCGTAGCCGCGTACCGACATCAGCGGGGTGCGCAGTTCGTGCGAGGCGTCCGCGACGAACCGGCGCAGCCGCTGCTCGGCCTCCGCGCGCACCGCCAGCGAGTCGTCGATGTGCTCCAGCATGGTGTTGAACGCGGTGCGCAGTTCCTCCATCTCCGGCCCGCCGCCCCGGGGGTCGGCGCGCAGGGGCAGCCGGGCCGCCGACTCGGTCAGATCGTGCGAGGTGATGCGGTGCGCGGTGTGCGCCATGTCGCTGAGCGGCTTCAGTCCGCGCCGCAGCGTTCGCAGACCGAACACCACCAGGGCCAACAGTGCCAGTGCGAAGGCGATCACCTGGACCGTGATCAGCCGGGTGACGGTGCTCTCGATGTCGGTGGTCGGCGCCGCCGTCACCAGTACCACCCCGGGCTTCACCTCGCAGGCCCGCAGCCGGTAGGTGCCCTTCTGGCCGAGAGACCGGGTGTCGAAGATGTCGTCGGCCCGCGCGTGGGCCAGCCGCTCGGCGATCGAGGCGAACGCCGTACTGTCCTCGGGCAGCGCGGCCGGCTGCCGCAGCCGCGGCTCACCGTCGGAGATGTCGTACACCGCCTGGTACCAGCCCAGATACGTCTCCCGTTGGACCGCGCCGTGCTCGATGGCGTCCTTCGCCTGGACCACCTGAGCCGACTTCATCCGATCGCTGAGCTGCCGTTCCAGATAGTCGCGCATGTACGTCGTCAGCGCGGTGCCGACCACCGCGAACACCATCAGCGACAGCACTCCGAGGCCGAGCGCCAGCCGCGTGCCCAGACGCAGCCTGCCGTATGTGTGCCGCAGCCCGCCCAGTGCCCGCTTCACTCGTCGGCCCGTCGGATGACGTACCCGAAGCCGCGGACTGTGCGGATCAGCGGCTCACCGGTCTCGTCCAGCTTGCGGCGGAGCCTGCTCACCACCAGTTCCACGACGTTCGACCGCCCTCCGAAGCCGTACTCCCATACATGGTCCAGGATCTGAGCCTTGGTCAGCACGGTCGGGGATCGGCGCATCAGATAACGCAGCACCTCGTACTCGGTGGGGGTGAGGGTGAGGAGCTTGCCCGCTCGGCGCACTTCGCGGGTGTCCTCGTCCATGCAGAGGTCGCCCACCCGGAGCACTGAGCGCTGAAAACCGGGCCCCGTGCTGCGCCGCAGCACGGTGCGCAGCCGGGCCATCAGCTCCTCCACCGCGAACGGCTTGACCAGGTAGTCGTCCCCGCCCCGGGTCAGCCCCGCCACCCGGTCCGCGACGCCGTCCCGGGCGGTGAGGAAGACCACCGGCACCATCGTGCCGGAACTCCGCAGCCGGTCCAACACCCCGAAGCCGTCCACATCCGGCAGCATCACGTCCAGCACCACGATGTCCGGAGGGAACTCGGCCGCGAGCCGCAGCGCTTCATCGCCGGTGTTCGCCGTCATCGCGTCCCAGCCCTCGTAGCGGGCGACGGTCGCGACGAGGTCGGCGATGGGTGGGTCGTCGTCCACGACCAGCACTCGAACTCTGTCCACCCGTCCATACTGCGGCACGGCACCGCTCGCGCCAGACCCCGACGAAGATCCGGCGCCGATCGACAGGCACTTGTTAGCCGGGCGACAGGGGTTCGACAGCTTCCGCCCGCCAAGCTCAGGTGCGCACCGATTCCCGACCAAGGAGCTGCCGTCCGTGACGACTGTCGAAGCACGTCCCGGCCCCACCCGGGGCATACGGCCGAATGTGGTGGCCCGCACCGGTCTGTACGCCGTTCTCGTCGTGAACGCGGCTGTTGTCGCTGCCTTCTTCGTCCAGGGTGGCTTCGCCTCGAACGCTCTGATCGTGCTGGGCCGGGTGACCGGCCTGTACGCCGCGCTGCTGATGGCCTTCCAACTGCTTCTGGTGGCTCGGCTGCCCTGGCTCGACCGCCGGATCGGCATGGACCGGCTCACCAACTGGCACCGCTGGAACGGCCTTCTCCTGCTGTGGCTGCTGCTCGGCCATGCCGTCTTCATCGGGTTCGGATATGCCCGGCCCACGGGCCTGGATCCGGTCAATCAGATGGTCGATCTCGCCAAGACCGTCGAGGGTGTTCTGCGGGCCGTCGTCGCGTTGCTGCTGATCCTCGTGGTCGGCGTGGTCTCGGCCCGCTCCGCCCGGCGCCGACTGGCGTACGAGACCTGGCACTTCATCCACCTCTACACCTACCTCGCCGTGGTGCTGGCCTTCACGCACCAGGTCGCGGCCGGTACCTCCTTCACCTCCTCCGACCTCGCCACGGCCTACTGGTACGCACTGTGGGGCAGCGCGCTGGGCGCGGTGGTCGTCGGCCGGATGCTGTTGCCCCTGTGGCGCAACTGGCGGCACCGGCTGGTGGTCACCGCGGTCGTGCCCGAGTCGGACAACGTCGTCTCCATCTACCTCACCGGCCGTGACCTGGACCGGCTGCCGGCCCGCGCCGGGCAGTTCTTCCTCTGGCGGTTCCTGACCCGCGATCGCTGGTGGCAGGCCAACCCGTACTCCCTGTCGGCCGCGCCCGACGGCCGTACGCTCCGGCTGACCGCCAAGGCCGTCGGTGTCGGCAGTGCCGCCCTGCGCCATGTCGAGCCAGGCACCCGGGTCTTCGCCGAGGGCCCCTACGGCGCCTTCACCACCCTGCACCGCACCCGCCCGGACGCCGTGCTGATCGCCGGCGGTGTCGGAGTCACCCCGATCCGCGCGCTGCTGGAGGAACTGCACGGCCACGCCGTCGTCGTCTACCGCGTCGGCAGCGACAAGGACGCCGTCCTCCACCAGGAGATGCGTGAACTGGCCCTCGCCCGTGGCGCCGAGGTGCATCTGGTCACCGGCCCGATCAGGCCGGACCCACTCACCCCGCGCGCCCTGGCCGGGCTGGTGCCGGACATCGCCGACCGGGACGTCTACGTCTGCGGCCCGCCCGGCATGACCACCGCGGTCCTCCGCGGCCTGCGTGAGCTGGGCGTACCCAAGTCGCAGATCCATTGCGAACGGTTCAGCCTGGCCGGCTGATGGGGCGACGAATCGGCCCTGGCCGACACCCGTGGTGGGCACGGAAGCGGCCACCGAAGCGGCCACCGAAGCGACAAGGAAGTGACTGTGAAGCGAGTACTGCCCGTCCTTGCCCTGACCGTGATCGGCGTGATCCCGGTGTGGCGCTACGCCCCCTCCCACGGTAACGGCTCCACCGTCGTGGTGGCCCCGCCGCCCGCGCCCTCCCCGGCTACGGGGGCCTCCCGCGCCGGCGAGGTCGTCCTCACCGGGCCCACGATCGACACGGAGAAGGGTCCCGTGCAGGTCGAGGTCGTCTTCGAGGGCGAAACGATCAGTGCGGTACGGATGCTCCGGCAGCCGGACCATCCGCAGACCCACGCCGCGGTGCCGAGGCTCATCGAGGACACCCTGCGGGTGCAAGGGGCCGATGTCGACACGGTGTCCGGGGCGACCATCACCAGCGACGCCTACATGAAGTCCCTCCAGGCCGCGATCGACGCGAAAGGCAACTGACATGTACCGAGTCGAGCAGGTGATGGGATTCCCCGTCTCGCTCCGGATCGACGACGAGAACGTGCCCGAAGGACTCACGGACGCGGTGTTCGGGTGGCTGCGGGAGGCGGACGAGCGGTTCAGTCCGTTCAGACCGGGCAGCGAGGTGTGCCGACTCGACCGGGGGGAGATCGGGCTGGACGGCATCAGCGCGGATCTGCTGGAAGTGCTGGTCCTGTCGGAGCGGTACCGGGTCGAGACGGGGGGCGCCTTCAACATACGGCTGCCGGGGCGGGGGCTCGATCCCTGCGCGGTGGTGAAGGGGTGGTCCGTGCAGCGGGCGGTACGGATTCTGCGAGAGGCGGGAGTACGGAAGTTCTGTCTGAACGCCGGTGGCGATGTGATCGTCGGCGGAGGACCCTGGCGGGTGGGGGTGCGGCATCCCGAGATCGCGGATCAGGTCTGTGTGGTCCTGGAGCTCAGCGACGGGGCGGTGGCCACTTCGGCACGGTATGAGCGGGGAGATCACATCGTCGACGGGCGTACGGGTTCGCCTGCGACGGGGCTGCTGAGTCTGACGGTTGTCGCCCGTACGTTGACCGAGGCGGATGTGACGGCGACCGCCGCGTTCGCACTCGGCGCCGAGGGCATCGCCTGGGCCGCCGGGCGGGACGGGTGCGAGGTCTTCGCCGTCGACGGAGAGGGCCGGGTTCGGAGGAGCGGCGGATTGCCCGTCGCCGTCCGGGACGGAGGATCCGGGGGAGCCTGGCTGGCCGAACAGACGGCGGACCTCGCCTCCCCGACGCGCCCTCCGCTCAGTCCGGAATCCGCCCTACCGCCCGCACCTCCCCGCGTTCTCCCAGGAACGGCCACTGGCTTGCGGGCCATGACGGACCACAGACCCCATATGAGCCGTCGTTCCCTCCTCGCCGCGGGTGGTGCTGGCGCCACCGTCATCGGGTTGAGCGGGGTCCACCTCGCCAGCGCCAACTCGGAGCCGGCGGCCACCGTGCCCTCATCCGCCCCCGGCTCCCCTCCCGCGCCGGACCACCTGTCCCTGGTCAAGGAGACCACCGAGGGCCCCTACTACCTCGACTACGACAAGCACCGCGTCGACATCTCCGAGGGCCGGCCCGGCACACCGCTGGAGTTGCGCATCCAGGTACTGAACGCGAAGAACGGCAAGCCGGTGCCCGATGCGGCGGTCGACATCTGGCAGTGTGACGCGCTCGGCATCTACTCCGGGTACGAGGAGACCTCGGAGGCCATGAACGAGGGCGAGTTGGTGTTCGACGGCCCGATCCCGAAGCTGCCGCCGGACAGCAGGACCACCTACCTGCGCGGCTTCCAGATGACCGGCCGCGACGGCTGGGTACGCTTCCGCACCGTCTTCCCCGGCTGGTACACCGGGCGGACCGTGCACATCCACGCCAAGGTGCACACCAGGGGCGTCCTCCTGGACCGGGCGTACGCCCAAGGCGTCACCGTACACACCGGACAGGTCTTCTTCCCCGAGGACCTCACGGCGGCGGTCAGCAGGGTGCGGCCGTACACGCGGAACGACCTGCCCCGCACCATCAACAGCACGGACCCCTTCTACTCCGGTGACACGGCCGCAGACGGCCTGCTCACGGTGGAGTGGGACCGCGCCGACGCGACCAGGCCGATCCAGGCATCCATCAAGACCGCCGTCGACCTGGACGCCATCAACCCGGGACGGCGGGGCAACCCGCCACCCGGTCCGATCCGCCCGGGCCAGTGACGCCGGTCCTCCCGCCGCCTCCCCGCCGTACCGACTGCTGGTCGTCGGGGACGACGACAGCATCCGCACCCTGCTGGAGTCGGCGCTTAACCTCACCGGCTACACGGTGACGAGTGCGGGCTCCGGTAGGGCCGCACCACGGGAACTGCCGCGCTGCTCGTCGTGACGGCGGCGGGCGCGCTCGTGGGCGCCCGGTGGATGGTGCGACGGGGGCTGTTGCCACTGACCCGGATGGAGCGCGCTGCCCAGCGGATCACCGTGGACAACCTGGACCGGTGCCTGCCGGCAATCCCGGTTGCTGACGGCGAGATCCGCGCCCGCGATAGAGTAGGTCGATGACCAACAAGCGAGCGGCCGGTGCGGCGGCCCCTACCCGGTTGACCCCCGCCGCCGTTGTGGACGCGGCCCTGCGCCTCTTGGCCGAAGAAGGGCTGGAGGCCGTGACCACGCGCGCCGTCGCGAACCGGCTCGGCGTCCGGATGAACACCGTTCTGTGGCACATCAAGACCAAGAGGCGGCTGCTCGAACTGATGGCCGATGCCGTCGCCGGGTCGATCGCCTATGACGGTCTGCCAGCCGGGGCGGGGGAGCGGGCCGCCGAACTGATGCGCCGGTACCGACGGTCGCTGCTCGCCCACCGCGACGGTGCCGCCCTGGTGACCGGGACATACGCGGCCGAGCCGCACACTCTGCGCTTCGCGGACACCCTCCTCGCCGTCCTCGGGGAGCACGAGGAAACGGCGGAGGCGTCGGCCCGTACGCTCTACGCCCTGGTCTACTTCACCCTCGGCCTCACCCAGGAGGAACAGGCCGTGGACGACATGGACGGGGCCCGCTTCCGGGAGGCCGTGGCGAGTGGCCCCTACCCTGCCTTGCGCGCGTCCCGGGCCGCCCTCGCCGACGACACCTTCTCCGCCCGTTTCGAGGACGGCGTGCGGCGCATCCTGGGCCCCGGCCGGACCCCCTGACCGACGGCCCGCGCGCGCCGTCCCCTCCTTCCGGCGGGGGGTCGACGAGAGCAGCCCCTGCGGCCTCGCCCTATGGATCGCCGCGCATCGGCCTCGCGTTCCTGTCCAAGCCGCGCCCCCCGGCGGCCGAAGAGGCGGGTGCCTCCGTACGCGCCCGCGGGGCCGACGGTGCGATCAGCGATCGTCCTCCCTGCCATCGCGGCTGTGCATGAGGACGCTTGCGGGCCGGACGTCTCCGCAGCGGGGTCTGCGGATACGGCGCTTCGCGGAGATCCCGGACGGTCCTCGGGCCCACTTCCTGGACCGGTGAACGGCCGGCCCGCGGTCGAGGGCACCGATGGGCCGGCCGGCGCGGACGGCGTCGACTCCGTGGCCGGCGCCCAACCGTGCCCCAACAAAAGCCCCCGCCCGAGGGAACGGTGTCCATCCGTGGCGCGGGTCGCACCCTGGGCGCCGGGATCGTCCGGGTCGGGCGTCCCCTTCAGGGCCGTTTTCCATGCGGACCGACATCTTGTCTTCGACAAGGAAAGGACAAGTCCATGTCGCTGTTGAGGAAGGCCAGGCAGCGTCTGGCCGTAGCGGGTGCCGTGGGAGCCCTGGCCGCGGCCGGGCTTGTGACGACCGCGCCCCCGGCGACCGCTGCTCCGGCCCGTGCCTTGGCCGGCGTCTTCATCTACGCCAACCCCAACTACTCGATCCCGGTGTACCCCAGCGGTGCGCCCGTGCAGGTCGCGAATCTCAGCGGTCCGGCGCAGGACAGCATCTCCTCCATAGGCAACAGCACGGACCTCCGCATGTGTTTCTACGAGCACGGGAACTACGGCGGTCTTGAGTTCAGGATCGGTCCCGGCGAGTGGTGGGCCACGCTCCCCGGGTGGATCAACGACAAGATCTCGTCCTACCGGCCCTGCTGACTGAAGGCGATCCGCACGGCGTCACCGCACTCCGTGCCCGCCCTGCTGGACGGGCGCGGAGCCGATCTCCCTCCGCTGGTCGAACCGCTCATTCCGGAACGGAGAGGAACGGTCTATTGGCCTGCTGACGCCCCCTTTGGACCCTCTGCGACCACGCGACCGATGTCGGACCGGTGGTCATGGCAGTCGCTCAAGCACCTGCGTGGACAGCCAGGACTCGACGGTACGTCCGGTCGCCGGGCCGAAGGTGCTCATCATGGTCAGGTGGTCACCCGGTACGTCGATCACGTCATGATGATGAGGCCAGGACAGACCGGGAAAGGTCCTGCCCGGTGCGGTCCCGGCGACGGTGTCGGACGCTCTGACCAGCAAGGTCGGCCCAACCACCGCGGTGGGGCGCCAGTCGCGGAAGAGAGCGTGGTGTCGCCCCATGGCGGACAGGGCACTCTCCGAGGTGAGTTCGGTGATTCGAGGCATGTCGGCCAGAGCCGCGAACAGCGCTGTCTTCAGTGCGCCGAGCTCCGGGTTGTCCGGCAGATACGTGTCGAGGAGAATCACCCCCGCGGGCGGGGTCCCCTCCCGGGTCAGGGCTTCGGCGACCGCCTGGGCCACCCAGCCGCCCGAGGAGTGGCCGACCAGGACGGCCGGCCGGTCGTCGTGGCCGTCGTGGAGGGCGGCGACCTGGGAGCCGATGAACTCCCGCAGGGTGGTGGGGAGCGGTTCGCCGGAGGTGTAGCCGGACGGGGCCAGGACGGACAGCCCGCGCCGTTCCCGGAAGGCCGTGGCGAACCGGGCGTACTGGTAGGCGTGCGCGGGAGCGATCAGCGAGGGGAAGCACACCAGCGCGGGCCCGGCCGGGCCGTCGCCGAAGGGCGTCCGGCGGGGGGCGGGGGCCACCCCGGCAGGTGTGTCGCGCAGCTCCGCCGCGGCGGCGAGCAGCCGCAGCGCCTGGCCCGCCCTGCCGGCCGTGAGGGCCTCGCGGAAGAGCGTCAGCAGCGGCCCGGAGGGAGGGCCGTCCTGGCCGGACTGTTCGGTGGTGCGTGTCGCCGAGCGGGGGTGCGGGCGGTCGGCCCGTGCCTGCGGTACCGCGTCGCCGCGAACGGACAGGGGTACGGGCGGGAGCACCGGTCCGCCGCCCGGGTGGCCCGCGCGGGAGTACCCGTCGGCATACGGGGACGCATCGTCGCCGGGGCCCGCGGGCGGTGAGGCGGCACCGGCCTCGGGCCGTCCGGGAGAGCCGCTGAATCGGGTGTCGAGGTGGGCGGCGAGCGCGGCCACGCTGGGGTGGTCGAAGACGAGCGTGGCCGAGGAGCGCAGACCGGTCACGTGCTTGATGCGGTTCCGCAACTCGACGGCGGTCAGGGAGTCGAGGCCGAGTTCGGTGAACGGCCGGTCGGGTTCGACGGCCGAGGCGTCGTGGTGCCCCAGTACGTCGGCGACCTGGGAGCGCACCAGGCCGATCAGCGCCCGGGCCCGGGCGGCGGGGGAGAGTCCGGCGAGCCGTGCGGCCGTTGAGGAATCGCGGCGGCCGGGCCCGGGCGTGCCCCGGCGCGCACCGGGGTGGACCAGGGCACGCAGGAGGTGCGGTGGGCCGGCTCCAGGGGCGTGCGTCGGCGGGCCGAGCCGGGCGGGCAGGGTCCAGGTAGTGCCTTCGCGCACAGCGGTGTCGAAGAGAGCGAGTCCGTCGGCTTCGCCGAGGGGGCGCATACCCAGCCTGGCCAAGCGCTCCCGGTCGGTGTCGGTGAGTCCCCCCGTCATGGCGCTGCCCGCTGCCCAGAGTCCCCACGCGAGGGTTGTCGCGGGCAGGCCGAGCCGGGCCCGGTGGGCCGCGAGGGCATCGAGGAAGGCATTGGCGGCTGCGTAGTTCGCCTGGCCCGCTCCGCCGAGGGTCGCGGCGGCCGAGGAGTAGAGGACGAACGCCGTGAGGTCGAGATCGCGGGTGAGTTCGTGCAGGTGCCAGGCGGCGTCGGCCTTGGACCGGAGCACGGCGGCGAAGCGGTCCGGTGTCAACGCGGTGAGGACGCCGTCGTCCAGGACGCCCGCGGTGTGCACGACCGCGCGCAGCGGATGCTCCTCAGGGACACCGGCGAGGAGCGCGGCGAGCGCGGAGCGGTCCGCGACATCGCAGGCCACGAGGGCGGCTTCGGTGCCGAGTGCGGTCAGTTCGTCTCTCAGCTCGTCGGCACCGGGCGCGGTGGGACCGGACCTGCTGACCAGGAGGAGATGTCGTACGCCGTGGTGACGGGCCACATGGCGTGCGAGGAGGGCGCCGAGAGTGCCGGTGCCACCGGTGATCAGGACCGTGCCGGCGGTGTCGAAGGGGGTGTGCCGGGCGGGGGCCGGGGGCCGGCGGACCAGTCGCGGTACGCGCACGGTGCGCTCCGTCACGCGGGTCTGCGGTTCGTCGACGGCGAGCGCGGCCCGAACTCCTTCGGCGCTGTCCGCGTCGATGAGCCGGAAGCGGTCGGGGTGTTCGGCGATGGCGGCCCGCACGACGCCCGATGCGCCGGCCGCGGCCAGGTCCGTGCCGTCGACGGCGCCGCTGGTGACGACGGCGAGGGGGGTGTCGGTCAGCCGTTCGTCGGCGAGCCACGCGGCCAGCAGCGCGGCCGTGCGGACCACCGCGGTGTGCGTCGCGGCCACGGGATCACCCTCGCCCCGGGGCAGGCGGGTGAGGGCGAGACCGGGTGCGGGCTCTCCCGCGTCCAGGGACCGGATCAGCGCGACCAGATCGGGGTGCGCGGTGCAGTCGGGGAAGGCGCTGGTCAACTCGTCGGCGGCGAACAGAGTCGGCATGGTGGCCACGGGGGGCGCGGCGGAGGGTTCGCGCCAGTCGAGAGCGAACAGGCCGCCCGGGTGGCGTGGTGCGCCGTGCGGTACCGGGGGAGCGGCCCGGCGCCAGGACACGGTGGTCACCGTCGCGACGGGGGCGCCGTCGGCGTCGGCGAGGGCGAGGGCGGCGGAGTCCGGGCCGGTCCGGGTGATACGGACCCGGAGCCGGGTCGCACCGGCGGCGTGGAACTCGACGCCGCGCCACGCGAACGGCAGGATGCCGGGCCCGTCGTCGGCGGCCGCGCACAGCAGGGGGTGCAGGGCGGCGTCGAAGAGCGCGGGGTGCAGAACGAACCGGGCTGCCTCGGCGCTGTGTTCCCCGGCGATGGCGGCCTCGGCGAAGAGGTCGTCTCCGCGCCGCCACGCCCTGCGCAGGCCCTGGAAGCGCGGGCCGTAGGCGTACCCGAGTTCCGCGAGGCGCTCGTACGCTCCGTCGAGGTTCATTTCGGTGGCGTTCTCCGGCGGCCACGGTCCGGTCGGGGCGGGTTCGGTGGTGGCGGTGGTGACCACGCCGCTCGCGTGCGCCGTCCACTCGGGTGCCGTTCCCTCGCGCGGTTCGGGTCGTGCGTGGACGGACACCTCCCGTCGGCCGTGCTCGTCGGCCGGGCCGACGGCGACCTGGATCTGTACGGCACCGGCGGACGGCAGGTGCAGTGGTGCGGTCAGGGTGAGGTCCTCGATACGCCCGCAGCCCACCCGGTCGCCCGCGGCGGTGACGAGTTCCACGAGTCCGGTGCCCGGCAGGAGCACGGTGTCCAGCACGGTGTGGTCGGCGAGCCAGGAGTGGCCGCTCAGGGCGAGTCGGCCGGTGAGGATCAGACCACCGTCCGGCAGGTCGACGGTGGCGCCGAACAGTGGGTGGCCCGGCGCACCGAGTCCGGCGGTGGTGAGGTCACCCATGGGGTCGCCCGAGGTGAGCCAGTAGCGGGAGCGCTGGAAGGCGTAGGTGGGCAGCGGGGCCACCGGGCGGGGGCGTTCGAACAGGGCGGTCCAGTCGACCCGTACGCCGTGCACATACAGGGCGGCCGCCTGGGTGAGCAACTGGCGCAGGCCGCCCCGGTCCCGCTGGAGTGATCCCACGACAGCGGTGTGGCCGGCGCCGTGGTCCTCGGCGGTCTCGGCGACGGCGCCGGTCAGTACGGGGTGCGGGCTCACCTCGGCGAAGGCGCTGTGCCCGGCGGCGAGGAGGGCGGTGGTGCCCTCGGCGAAGCGTACGGTGCGCCGCAGGTTCTCGTACCAGTAGGCGGCGTCCATCCGGCTGGTGTCCAACCACTCCCCGGTCACCGTCGACCACAGGGGCGTGGTGGCGGGCCGGGGGGTGAGGCCGGACAGCTCGGTGAGCAGACGCCCGCGGATCGGGGCGACGTGCGCCGAGTGTGAGGCGTAGTCCACGGGAATGCGGCGCGTGCGTACGCCCGCGCCGGTCAGCTCGGTGCGCAGGTCGTCCAGTGCGGAGAGGGTGCCGGACACCACGACGGACCGCGGGCCGTTGACCGCGGCGACGGAGAGCACGTCGCCGTACGGCACGAGCCGTTCCTCGACGCCGGCCGGGGTCAGCGACACGGCCATCATGCCGCCGAGCCCGGTCACCTCGGTCAGCTCGGTCAGTGCGCGGCTGCGCAGGACGACCACCCGCGCCGCGTCCGGCAGCGACAGCGCGCCCGCCACGCAGGCGGCGGCGATCTCCCCCTGGGAGTGGCCGATCACGGCGGCCGGGGTCACTCCCAGGGCGCGCCAGGCCGCCGCCAGGGACACCATGACCGCGAACAGCGCGGGCTGGACGACATCGACCCGGTCCAGCGACGGCGCGTCCGGGTCCCCGGTCAGCAGGTCGAGCACGGACCAGCCCGTCAGTTCGCGCAGCGGCCGGTCGCACGCGGCCAGCGCCCCGGCGAAGGCCGCTGACTCCGCGAGGAGTTCGCCCGCCATGCCGGTCCACTGCGATCCCTGACCGGGGAAGACGAACACGGGCCGCCCGCCCCGGGCGGTCGCGGTGCCGGTGACGGCCCCGGCGGAGCCTGCGGCGACCTGGGTGAGTCCCGCGACGAGTTCGGTGTGGTTCGCGCCCACCACGACCGCCCGGTGGTCGAACTCGGCGCGGGTGGTCAGCAGGGACCAGGCGGTGTCGTTGATGTCCTGGACCGGCCGGGCGGCGAGTCGCTCCGCCTGCTCGCGCAGCGCCGCCGCGCTGCGGGCGGAGAGGACCCAGGGCACGGGGGAGGGGGACGGGCGGGCGGGCGCCGCGCCGATCGCCGGTTCATTCCGCGGTTCGGGCGCGCCCTCCGGCCTGTTCCGGGGCCCGGGTGCCTCCTCCACGACGACGTGGGCGTTGGTCCCGCTGATCCCGAACGACGACACACCGGCCCGCCGAGGACGGTCGCCCGCTGCCCACTCCCGGGCCTCGGTGAGCAGCTCCACCGCCCCCGACGACCAGTCGATGTGCGGTGACGGTTCCTCGGCGTGCAGGGTCCTGGGCAGCAGCCCGTGCCGCATGGCCAGCACCGTCTTGATGACACCGGCCATGCCCGCCGCGTGTTGCGCGTGTCCGATGTTCGACTTCACCGAGCCGAGCCAGAGCGGATGCCCGGGGTCGCGTCCCTGGCCGTAGGTCGCCAGCAGCGCCCCGGCCTCGATCGGATCGCCCAGTCGGGTCCCGGTACCGTGCGCCTCCACCACATCCACATCCGCGGGCGACAGGCCCGCGTTCGCCAGCGCCTGCCGGATCACCCGCTCCTGCGCGGGTCCGTTCGGCGCCGTCAACCCGTTGGACGCACCGTCCTGGTTCACCGCCGAACCCCGGACGACCGCGAGGACCGGATGCCCGTTCCGTATCGCCGCCGACAGGCGCTCCAGAACCAGCACCCCCACGCCCTCCGACCACCCCGCGCCATCGGCCGCCGCCGAGAACGCCTTGCACCGGCCGTCGGGCGCGCCCACCCGCTGCCGCGCGAACTCCACGAGGGTGCGAGGTGTCGCCATGACCGTGACGCCGCTGGCCAGGGCCAGGGAGCACTCACCGCTCCGCAGGGACCGCGCGGCGAGATGCAGCGCCACCAGCGACGACGAGCACGCCGTGTCCACCGTCAGCGCGGGCCCGGTGAAGCCGAACGTGTACGCGATCCGGCCCGACATGACGCTGGGGGCGCCGCCGGTCAGTACGTACCCCTCCACCGTGGCGGGGGTGGCGTCGAGACGGGGCCCGTACTCGTGGGAGTTCGCGCCGACGAACACCCCCGTGTCGCTGCCGCGGCGGGACGTGGGGTCGATTCCGGCGTGTTCGAACGCCTCCCAGGCCGTCTCCAACAGCAGCCGCTGCTGGGGGTCCATCGCCAGCGCCTCGCGGTGGGAGACGCCGAAGAACCCGGCGTCGAAGGAGGCGGCGTCATGGAGGAACCCGCCTTCGCGGGTGTAGCTGTGTCCGGCCGCCCCGGGGTCGGGGTCGTAGAGCCGTTCAAGGTCCCAGCCCCGGTCGGTGGGCAGGCCCCCCACGGCGTCGGTCCCGTCCGCCACCAGGCGCCACAGGCCGTCCGGTGAGTCGACCCCACCCGGGAAGCGGCACGCCATGCCCACGACGGCGATGGGTTCGTCCGCCCGGTCCTGGAGCTCCTGGAGCTGTCTGCGGAGGTCGCGGGCCTCGGCGATGGAACGCTTGAGGTATTCCCGGAGCTTGGGGGCGTCGGACACGCGGCGGTCACTTCCCTGGTGTGGTCACGTCAGGCAGGGTGGTGCGGGTGGTCAGGACCGGTCCTGGTCCACCAGCGCGAAGAGTTCGTCGTCGGTGGCGGCGTCGAGATCGCTGGGCCCGGTGGTGTCCTCCGTGCCGTCCCCGCCGGGTGCGGCGCAGGCGTCGAGCAGCTCCCTGAGCCGGCGGGCGACGCGTCCTCGTGCGCTGTCGTCGGCGATGACCGCGGCCAGGCCGTCACCGATCGCGCGCAGTCCGGCCGTCACCGGGTCCTCGTCCGCGGGCAGGTCGAGCCTGCCGAGGATGTGATCGGCGACCTGGGCGGGGCTGGGATGGTCGAAGACGAGGGTGGCCGGGAGGCGGAGCCCGCTCAAGGCGGCCAGCCGATTGCGCAGTTCGACGCCGGTGAGCGAGTCCATGCCGAGTTCCCGGAACGCGCGGGCGTCCCGTACCGCGACCGGGTCCGGGTGGCCGAGCACGGTGGCCGCCGCCGCGGTGACGAGGTCGAGCAGCGCGTCGCGGCGCTCGGCCCCGGGCCGTCGGCGCAGCCTCGCGGTGAGCGTGCCGTCGCCGTCGCCGTCGGGTGCCGCGGCGGGCCTGGCCGCGGGCCGTACCAGGGCGCGCAGCGGCGGCGGCACCCGCCCGGGGTCGGTGGGCAGGGCGTGGGGGTCGAGCCCGGCCGGTACGACGACGGGATCTCCGAGGGCCAGTGCGGCATCGAAGAGCGCGAGCCCTTCCTCCGGGGTCATGGGCACCAGACCACTGCGGGCCATGCGCCGCCGGTCCGTGTCGGTGAGATGGCCGGTCATCCCGCTGGGCTGTTCCCACAGGCCCCAGGCGAGGGAGAGCGCGACCTGGCCGCGTGCCGCGCGGTGGCGGCTGAGCGCGTCGAGGAAGGTGTTGGCCGCGGCGTAGTTCGCCTGCCCCGCCGCGCCGTTGACACCGGCGACGGAGGAGCAGAGGACGAAGGCGGACAGGTCGAGGTCGCGGGTGAGGTCGTGCAGATGCCATCCGGCGTCGATCTTGGGGCGCAGCACCCGGTCGACCTGATCGGTGGTGAGAGCGGTGAGGGTGCCGTCGTCCAGGACGCCCGCGGCGTGCACGACGGCGGTCAGCGGATGCCCGGCGGGTACGGCGGCCAGCAGTTCGGCCACGGCGTCGCGGTCGGCCACGTCGCAGGCGACGACGGAGACCCGGGCGCCCGCCGCGTCGAGGTCGGCCAGCAGGGCGGGTACGCCCTCGGCCGCCGTACCGCTGCGGCCCGCCAGGACGAGGTGGCGTACGCCGTGGGTGTGGACCAGGTGCCGGGCGAGGTGGCCGCCCAGGGTGCCGGTGGCGCCGGTGATCAGGACGGTGCCCGCGGGGTCCAGGGGCGCCGGCACGGTCAGGACGTTCTTGCCGGTGTGTCGGGCCTCGCGCAGGTGCCGGAAGGCGTCCTCGGCCCGGCGGATGTGCCAGGCCCGCAGTGGCGACAGGGTCAGGGCGCCGCTCCGGAACAGGGCGAGGACGGTGTGGAGCAGCTCCCCGATCCGGTCGGGCCCGGCGTCGATCAGGTCGTACGCCCGGTAGGTGATGCCGGGGTGGTCACGGGCCACGTCGTCGGCGCGACGGATGTCGGTCTTGCCCATCTCGACGAAGCGACCGCCCGGCGCGGTCAACCGCAGCGAGGCGTCGACGTACTCGCGGGCCAGGGAGTTGAGCACCACATCGACGCCCCGGCCGGCGGTGGCGGCGCGGAAGTGGTCCTCGAACTCCAGGGAGCGTGAGGACGCGCTGTGTTCTTCGTCCACGCCGAGGTCACGCAGCACCCGCCGCTTGGTGGGACCGGTGGTGCCGAAGACCTCCGCCCCGAGGTGGCGGGCGAGTTGGACGGCGGCCATGCCGACGCCCCCGGTGGCCGCGTGGATCAGCACCCTCTCCCCGGCGCGGAGGCCGGCCAGGTCGACCAGCCCGTAGTACGCCGTGAGATGGACGACCGGTACGGACGCGGCCTCGGCGAAGCTCCAGCCGTCGGGTACGGGGACGATGGTGCGCCGGTCGGCGACGGCGACGGGGCCGAAGGAGTGCGGGAACAGGCCCATCACCCGGTCGCCGGGGGCGAGGTCGGTGACGCCCGGGCCGACTTCGGTGATGATCCCCGCGCCCTCACTGCCCAGGACGACGTCGCCCGGGTACATGCCGAGGGCCATCAGGACATCGCGGAAGTTCAGCCCGGCGGCGCGTACGGCGATCCTCACCTGTCCCTCCACGAGCGGGACCGTGTCGGTGTCGGCAGTGGCGAGCGCGAGGCCCTCCAGCGTCCCGGAACCGGATGTCTCCAGTCGCCAGGCGGCGCTGTCGGGGACGGGCAGCGCCGGCCGGCGGTGCGCCGGGACCAGACGGGGGACGGTCATCCCGGTCTCGCGCAGGACCAGTTGCGGCTCCGTGACGGACAGGGCTGCGGGAAGCCGGCGCGCGGCGGCCTCGTTCTCGACGTCGACGATCCGGAACCGGCCGGGGTGCTCCGTCTGTGCCGTGGCGAGCAGGCCCCAGACACCGGCCTGCGCGGGGTCGGCGCTCCGGGCTCCCGAGGTCAGGACGACCAGCTCCGAGGCGTCCAGTCGCTCGTCCGCGAGCCAGGAGCGGAGCAGGCCGAGCGTACGGTGCACCGTGGTCCGCGCGGCGGTGTCCGTGCGGTGACCGGCGCCGGGGACGGCGACCGGGGCGAGGACGACGGCGGGCGGTGGGCCGTCCGCGCCCGCGAGGTCCACCGGGTCGGAGAAGCGCGGTGGGGCGGCCCACCCGGTGGGCCACCAGCCCGGTAGCTCGCCGAGGACCGCCCAGTCGTGCCGCGCGTGGTCCGTGAGCTCCGGGTGCTGTCCGAGGGGGATGAGATCGAGGAGGTGCAGGGCATCCGGGGTGTCGTCAGCGGGAGGCGGCGTGCCGGGGGCGCGCACGGTGAGGGAGTCGACGGAGAGTACGGGTGTGCCGGTGCTGTCGGCGATCGCCACGGCCACCGAGCCGGGTCCGGCCGGGCTGAGCCGTACCCGTATCCGACCGGCTCCGGACGCGTGGACGCGTACACCGCGCCAGACGAACGGCAGGCCGCGTGCCCGGTCGCCGTCGAGCAGCAGGGGGTGCAGGGCGCTGTCGAACAGCCCCGGCGGGATCAGGTGGCCATCGGCGGGCGTGGAGTCGGCGACGGCTTCGGCGTACAGGTCGGCGCCGTGCCGCCAGAGTCGCCGCAGGCCCCGGAAGCTGTCGCCGTACCGGTAGCCGTCGGCGGCGAGCTGTTCGTAGGCGCCGTCGAGGTCGACCTCGGCGGCGTCCGCCGGCGGCCAGGAACGCAGCTCCACCGGGGCGCCGCCCTCGGTGCCGAGGACCGCCGTGACGTGCTCGTGCCACGGCGGTTCGGTGCCGTACGGTCGGCCGCCGATGGCATCGGACTCGGTACGGGAGTGGAGGGTGAGGCGTCGTCGGCCGTCCCCGACGCCGGGGGAGACCACGACTCGCATCAGCACGGCTCCCTCCGGGGGCACCACGAGGGGAGCCGTGATCATGACCTCTTCCAGGCAGGGTGCCGCCACCCGGTCGCCGATCGTGGTGAGCAGGTCGACGAAGGCGGTGCCCGGGACGAGTACCCGGCCGGAGACGGTGTGGTCGGCGAGCCAGGGCCGGGTGTCCAGGGAGAGCCGCCCGGTCAGGACGAGATCGCCGTTCGGCAGGTCCAGGGCGGCCCCGACCAGTGGGTGGCTGATGCCGGCCAACCCCGCACCGGTGACATCGGAACCGCGCGGGGCCGGGGTGAGCCAGAAGCGCTCCCGCTGGAAGGCGTAGGTCGGCAGGTCGACGGTGCGGGCTGCGGGCGCGCCGAGACAGCGGCCCCAGTCCACGGCGCGGCCCCGTACGAACAGTTCGGCGGCGGCGCGCAGGAGCTGGTCCGGGCCGCCCCGGTCGCGACGGAGGGAACCGGTGGTGACGACGGTGTCCCGGTGGGTGCTCTCGGCCAGGTCCTGGATCCCGACCGTGAGCACGGGGTGCGGGCTGCATTCGACGTAGGTGTCGTGCCCGCGGTCCAGGAGTTCGCCGATCACGGTGTCGAAGCGCACGGTACGCCGGAGGTTCTCGTACCAGTACGCGGCGTCCATGTCCGCGGTGTCATGGAGCCCTCCGGTGACGGTGGACCACATCGGGACGGTGCCGGAGGCCGGGGTGATCGGCGCGAGCTCGCTGAGCAGCCGCTCCTTCAAAGGCTCCACCCGGGCCGAGTGCGAGGCGTAGTCCACAGGGACGCGCCGCACCTGGACCCCGGAGTCCGTCAGCTCGGCCGCGAGAGTGTCGACATCCGCGAGCCGGCCGGAGACCACGGTCGCGTGCGGTCCGTTGACGGCGGCGACCGAGAGGTGTCCGCACCGGCCGGCGATGGCCTTCTCCACCTCCGTACGGGGCAGGGGCACGGACAACATGCCTCCCGTCCCCGCGATCTCGGTCAGCGCGCGGCTGCGCAGGACGACGATGCGCGCGGCGTCGGCGAGGGAGAGCCCACCGGCGACATGGGCGGCCGCGATCTCGCCCTGTGAGTGTCCCACCACCGCCGAGGGATGGACGCCCCAGGACTTCCACAATTCGGCGAGCGAGACCATCACGGCGAAGAGCGCGGGCTGGACGACATCGACCCGGTCCAGCGGCGGGGCGTCGGGGGCGCCGGTCATCGCGGCGACCACGGACCAGCCGGTGAGGGCACCGATGGCACGGTCGCAGGCGCGCAGGGACTCCGCGAACACGGGAGCGGTGGTCAGCAGTTCCGCGGCCATGCCGATCCACTGGGAACCCTGGCCAGGGAAGACGAACACCACGGCACCGGACGGCTCGGCCGGCCCGCCGAGGGCCACCCGGTGGTCGGACGCGCCGGCGGCGAGGGCGCGTAGCCCCGCCCGCAGTTCATCCGGGTCGGTGCCGATCACAACGGCCCGGTGCTCGAACACCGTTCTTCCCGTGATCAGCGAGTGCGCGACGTCGACCGGCGCGTCGGCCGGCCACTCCGCGAGACGTCCGGCCTGCTCGCGCAGGGCGGGAAGGTTCCCGGCGGAGAGCACCCACGGCACCGCGGTGGGAACCGGACCGGCCAACGGCGGGCGGGGGTCCCGGTCGGTGCGCGGGGTTCCGGTGGCGGTGACCTGTTCGAGGATGACATGGGCGTTGGTGCCGCTGATGCCGAATGACGACACACCGGCGCGGAGCGGGGCGTCCGTCCGCTGCCAGGGTCGGCTGGCACGGAGCAGGTCCACTCCGCCCGCCGCCCAATCCACGTGCGGTGACGGCTCCTCGGCGTGCAGGGTTCTGGGCAGCAGCCCGTGGCGCATCGCCATGACGGTCTTGATGATGCCGGCGACACCGGCAGCGGCCTGGGTGTGTCCGATGTTGGACTTCACCGAGCCGAGCCACAGGGGGTGTTCGGGGTGGCGCCCCTGGCCGTAGGTCGCCAGCAGCGCCCCGGCCTCGATCGGATCGCCCAGCCTGGTCCCCGTACCGTGTGCCTCCACCATGTCCACGTCCAGGGGCGACAGGCCCGCGTTCGCCAGCGCCTGCCGGATCACCCGTTGCTGTGCGGGCCCGTTCGGCGCCGTCAGCCCGTTCGAGGCACCGTCCTGGTTCACCGCGGAACCCCGGACGACGGCGAGGACCGGATGCCCGTTCCGTACTGCGTCCGACAGCTGTTCCAGGACCAGGAGGCCGGCGCCCTCGGACCAGCCGACCCCGTCGGCGGTGGCGGAGAACGGCTTGCACCGGCCGTCGGCGGACAGCCCGCGCTGACGTGCGAACTCGATCAGGGTGCCGGGTGTCGACATCACGGTCACGCCGCCCGCGAGGGCGAGGGAGCACTCGCCGTTCCGCAGGGCCTGTGCGGCGAGATGCACCGCTACGAGCGATGAGGAACAGGCGGTGTCCACGGTGACCGCGGGCCCGGTGAGGCCGAAGGTGTAGGAGAGCCGGCCGGACAGCACACTGCCGGTCGTGCCGGTCAGCAGCATGCCTTCGAGTTCCCCGGGCATCCGGTCGGCGCCGGGCGCGTAGTCGTGGTACATCTGCCCGGCGAACACCGCGGTCCGGCTGCCGCGCAGGGATTCGGGCGGGATGCCGGCCCGTTCGAACGCCTCCCAGGCCGTCTCCAGGAGCAGCCGCTGCTGCGGGTCCATCGCCAGTGCCTCGCGCGGGGAGATCGCGAAGAACGCGGCGTCGAACTCCGCCGCTTCATGGAGGAAGCCGCCGCCGGTGGCGTAGGTGTGACCGGGCCGTTCGGGGTCCTGGTCGTGCAGGTCGGCGGGCCAGCCCCGGTCCAGGGGGAAGCCGGACACCGTGTCGCGCCCCTCGGCGACGACGCTCCAGAGGTCTTCCGGTGTCCGGATCCCGCCGGGGTAGCGGCAGGCCATGGCGACGATCGCCACGGGTTCCGCCTGGCCCACCGCAGCCGGGGTCCGTTCCGCAGCGTCCGAAGCGCCGGACCGTTCTCCGGACAGCCCGGCCAGCAGGTAATCGATCACGCTCTGAGGCGTCGGGTGGTCGAAGACCAGCGTGGTCGGCAGCTTCGTGCCGGCCTCGGCGGTGAGGCCGTTGCGGAGTTCCACCGAGGTCAGCGAGTCGAGGCCCAGGTCCTGGAAGGTGCGGTGCAACGCGATGGCGTCGGGGTCGGTCCGGCCGAGGACCCGGGCCGTCCGCTCCCGTACGAGCCGGGTCACCGCGCCCTCGCGTGCACCGGGCGGCAGTGCGGCGAGCCCCGCGGCGGTCCCGTTCCGGGCGACCCGGCGAGCCGGAGCCGTGGTCCCGACCAGGCCGCGGAGGATCGGCGGGACCGCGTCGGCCCGTACGGCTCCGGCCGCGAACCGCATCGGTACGGCCTGGGGGTGGTTCAGGCGCAGCGCCGTGTCGAAGAGGGACAGGCCCGACCGGTGGTCCAGCGGCAGGACGCCCATCCGTGCCATGCGGGCCAGTTGGGTGTCCGTCAGGGAAGCCGCCATTCCCCCGGCCGGCGCCCACAGGCCCCATGCCCATGAGGTCGCCGGAAGCCCTTGCCCCCGCCGGTGCGGCGCGAGGGCGTCGAGGAAGGCGTTGGCCGCGGCGTAGTTGGCCTGACCGGCGGCCCCGATCTGCGCCGAGATCGAGGAGCAGAGGACGAAGGCGGTCAGCTCCAGGCCGCGCGTCGCTTCGTGCAGCGCCCAGGCCGCGTCGACCTTGGGCCGCAGTACGGCGTCCAGCCGCGGCTCGGTGAGGGAGGTCACGACGCCGTCGTCCAGCACCCCGGCCGCGTGGACGACGCCTCGGAGCGGATACTCGACGGGGATGTCGCGCAGGACGGCTTCGAGGGCTTCCCGGTCGGCCACGTCACAGGCGACGACGGTGACCTCACAACCCAGGGGCGCCAGTTCGGCGCGGAGCCGGTCCGCCGATGGTGCCGCGCGGCCGCGGCGGCTCAGGATGAGCAGCCGCCGTGTGCCGTGGTCGCGCGCCAGATGTCCGGCGAGCGCAGCGCCCAGTTCGCCGGTTCCGCCGGTGAGCAGAACGGTTCCGTCCGGGTCGAAGTGGGCGGGTGGCGCGTCGTTGTCGGGGGCGGGCCGGGCCAGACGTGGCATCAGGGTGACTCCGTCGCGGAGGACGATCTCGGGTTCCTCCGTGTCGGGGCACGGGACGCCGTGGTGTGGGCCGCTGTGGGGCGGGCCGTCCGTGGCCATGATCCGGAACCGGCCGGGGTGCTCGGTCATCGCTGAGCGGACCAGACCGCGCACGGTCGCCGCGGCGACATCGTGCTCGTCCAGCACGAACACCAGGGTGGCGTGGGCGAACCGATCATCCGCCAGCCAGTCCCGCACCAGTCGGAGCGCCTGATGGCAGAGCCGGTGGGCGGCGCCGACGACGTCCCCGTCGGTGACGCCCGGCACCGACACGGTGACCAGTGGCGGCACGACATCGGTGAGCCGGTCCGGGGAGTCGCCCCAGGGCAGCTCGGCACGGTTCGCGCCCTCGACCCACGACACCTCGACGGGTTCCCATGCCACCCCGAAGACCTCACCGTCCGGCCGCTCCTCCAGCGGGTCCGCCGCCGCCCGCCAGGTCAGTGACTCGACCGTGGCGACCGGTGTCCCTTCGGCGTCGGTGATCCTCAGGCTCACCGCCTCGGACCCGGCGGGGGTGATCCGTACCCGCAGACGGGTCGCGGCGGTGGCGTGGACGTCGACGCCCCGCCAGGCGAACGGCAGGAACCGGGGCCCGTCCCCGGACGCCGTGTCGAGCAGCCAGGCGTGCAACGCGGCGTCGAGCAGCGCGGGATGCAGCACGAAACCGCCGGTGCCGGTGCCGTCCCCGGCCGACTCCACCTCGGCGTACCGTGCGTCGCCGGCCCGCCACAGCCGCCGAAGGCCCTGGAAGGCGGGGCCGTACGCGTATCCGTGCCCGGCGAGCCGGGCGTAGGCGTCCGCCACGCCGACCTCGATCGCTCCCGGTGGCGGCCATGCCCCCGATTCGGCGGCGGGCGGCGGCACGGTGGCGCCCAGGACCCCGTCCGCGTGTCTCGTCCAGCTCCCGTCGACGCCCGGCCGGGCGTCGACGCCGATGTCCCGCCGCCCGCGCGGATCCGGCGCCGACACGGTGATGCGGAGCGATGCATCGCCCTCTCCGGGCAGCACCAGCGGGGCGGTCAGGGTCAGGTCCTCCACACGGGGGCACCCCACCCGGTCGCCGGCGGCGACGGCCAGGTCGGCGAAGGCAGCGCCGGGCAGCAGGACGGAACCGAGGACTGTGTGATCGGCGAGCCAGGGGTGGGTGTGCGGCGAGACCTTCCCCGTCAGGACCATTCCACCGTCCGGAAGTTCGACCACCGCCCCCAGGAGCGGATGCCCTGCCTCCGTCATGCCGATCGCGGACGCGGACCCCCCGCCGGTGGGAGCGAGCCAGTAGCGCTCCCGCTCGAACGGATACGACGGAAGCACCGCGCCCCCGCCCCCGGCACCTTCCCCGTGCCCCGTCAGCACCGACCGCCAGTCCACACCCCCGCCCCGTACCCATAGGTGCGCCGCCGCGCACAGCGCCTGGAACTCATCCCCCCGGTCCGCCCGCACGGCCGGCACACACCCCTCCACAACGGAGGAGAGCACCGCTCCGCCGCCCAGCTCCACCCACACACCCGCCCGCTGGGACGCCGCCGCCACCGCGTCCGCGAACCTCACCGTCCGCACCACGTGGTCCACCCAGTGCTCCGGGTCCGACCACTCTCCCGACACCGCTCGGCCCGTCACCGACGACACCACCGGCAACCGGGGCGCTCCCCACGACACGCCCGCCACCACCTGTCGGAACCTCTCCAGCACTGGAGTCATCAACGGCGAGTGGAAGGCGTGCGACACCTCCAACCGCCGCACCCGACGGCCTCCCAGGGCGCCCAGTGCCCCTTCCACCGCGGCCTCGGCACCCGACACCACCACCGCGCGCGGCCCGTTCACCGCCGCGATCGCCACGCCCTCACGTCCCTCCAGCGCGCCCACGATCTCGTCCTCCGACGCCTCCACCAGGACCATCACGCCGCCCGCGGGCAACTCCTCCATCAACCGGGCCCGCGCCGACACCACCGTGCACGCGTCCTTGAGCGACAACACCCCCGTCACATGGGCCGCCGCCAGCTCCCCGACCGAGTGGCCCACCACCACCGCGGGAGCGACGCCCCATGACTCCAACAACCGGAACTGCGCCACCTGGACCGCGAACAGCACCGGCTGCTCCGTACCCGTGCCTCCCCGCACCGCACCCGCGCCGGCCAGTTCCGCCCCGTCCAGCCCCAGCCCCGACGCCACCTCGTCCAGCGCCGCGCGGAACACCGGGAACGCCTCGTACAGTCCACGGCCGGTCCGCACACCCCCGCCGCCCTGACCGCCGAAGACCAGGCCCACTCCCACATCACCAGGCGCCACCCCCGACACCCGTACGAAACCACCCGTACCCCGGCCCGGGTTCAGCAGCACGGACCGGTGCTCGAACACCGCACGGCCCGCGGCCAGCGACCACCCCGCCGCCAGGCGGTCATCCGCCCCGTACGACCACCCCGCCAGTCGCTCCACCTGCCTCTCCAGCGCCCCCGGGCCCCGGGCCGACACCACCCACGGGACCACCCGATCGGCAGCCGGCGGAAGCGGCGCGGGCTCGGGATCCCCCTCTTCCAGGATCACGTGGGCGTTGGTCCCGCTGATCCCGAACGACGACACACCGGCCCGCCGCGGACGGTTGCCCACCGGCCACTCCCGGGCCTCGGTGAGCAGCTCCACCGCCCCCGACGACCAGTCGATGTGCGGTGACGGTTCCTCGGCGTGCAGGGTCCTGGGCAGCAGCCCGTGCCGCATGGCCAGCACCGTCTTGATGACACCGGCCATGCCCGCCGCGTGTTGCGCGTGTCCGATGTTCGACTTCACCGAGCCGAGCCAGAGCGGATGCCCGGGGTCGCGTCCCTGGCCGTAGGTCGCCAGCAGCGCCCCGGCCTCGATCGGATCGCCCAGTCGGGTCCCGGTACCGTGCGCCTCCACCACATCCACATCCGCGGGCGACAGCCCCGCGTTCGCCAGCGCCTGCCGGATCACCCGCTCCTGCGCGGGCCCGTTCGGCGCCGTCAACCCGTTCGACGCACCGTCCTGGTTCACCGCCGAACCCCGGACGACCGCGACGACCCGGTGACCCAGCCGCCGCGCCCGCGACAACCGCTCCACCAGCAGGACGCCCACCCCCTCCGCCCACCCCGTACCGTCCGCCGCCGCCGAGAACGCCTTGCACCGGCCGTCGGGCGCGAGCCCCCGCTGCCGTGAGAACTCCATGAACGTCCCCGGCGACGACATCACCGTCACCCCGCCGACCACCCCCATCCCGCACTCACCCGCGCGCAGCGCGCGCTCCGCCACATGCAGCGCCACCAGCGACGACGAGCACGCCGTGTCCACCGTCAGCGCGGGCCCCGTGAAGCCGAACGCGTAGGCGATCCGGCCGGACAGGACACTGGGCGAGCTGCCGGTGAGGAGGAAGCCGCTCAGGTGCTCCGGCGCCTGGTGCCGGCGGGGTCCGTACTCCTCGGCGGTGGCGCCCACATAGACCCCGGTGTCGCTGCCGCGCAGGGAGACAGGGTCGATTCCGGCGTGTTCGAAGGCTTCCCAGGCCGTCTCCAACAGCAGCCGCTGCTGCGGGTCCATCGCCAGCGCCTCGCGCGGGGAGATGCCGAAGAACCCGGCGTCGAAGCAGGCGGCGTCGGTGAGGAAGCCGCCGTGTCCCACCGGAGCGGACCCCCAGCCACGGTCGGTCGGGAAGGTGGAGACGGCGTCCCGGCCCCGGGAGACGAGATCCCACAGTTCGTCGGGGGAGGACACATCGCCGGGGAACCGGCAGGCGAGGCCGATGATGACCACCGGATCGTCCTCGACGGACGGCCGGACATCCGTTCGAGTGGGCCCGGGTGCCGCGAAGAGCAGGTCGTGGAGATGGGTCGCCAGAGCGCGGGGGGTGGGGTGGTCGAAGACCAGGCCCGTCCGGAGGGGGAGCCCGGTCGCGGTCAGCAGCGCGTTCCGCAGCTCGACGGAGGCCCCCGAGTCGAGGCCGAGGTCCCGGAAGGTCGCCTCCGGATCGATGTCGGCACCGTCCACGCCGATGACATGTCCGGCATGACGGGTCACCAGAGTGAGGAGGGCCGTGCCGGGGCCGGGTGCCGCGGTGAGCCGCTGCCGGAGGGCGTCGGCCCGGCCCGGCTCCCGCGCGGGCTCGCCGTCGCGCCGGATGCCGAGCCAGTGCCGGGACCGGCGGAAGGCGTAGCTGGGCAGGGGAACCCGGCGGGGCCCGTAGCCGTCGAACGACTGGCGCCAGTCGACCTCGGTGCCGTGGGTGAAGAGCCGTCCGAGCGATGTCAGCAACTGCCCGGCCTCGGGCCGGTCCGCCCGCAGAGCGGGCAGGGCCAGGGCGTCCGGGCGGGTCTCGGCGACCGCGCCGGTGAGTGCGGCCGCCGGGCCGATCTCCAGGAACGCGGTCGCGCCGCTGTGCCGGACCGCGTCGGCGAAGCGCACCGGTTGCCGCACATTGCGCACCCAGTACTCCGGTGACCCGATGTCCGCCGCGGTGACCCTCGTCCCGGTCACGGTGGAGATCATGGGAACCTGAGGGGAATGGAAGGACAGTTGTGCCACGGCCTCCCGGAACTCGGCCAGCATCGGATCCATCAGCGGTGAGTGGAACGCGTGGCTGACGGCAAGCCGTTGGGTGCGCCGGCCCCGGCCCCCCAGTTCGCTCACGATCTCCGCGATGGCGGACTCCACGCCGGAGACCACGACAGAGGCCGGTCCGTTGACGGCGGCGACCGCCGCGTCCGTACGGCCCCGCAGCAGCCCTGCGACCTCGTCCTCAGCGGCCTCGACGGCGGCCATCGCGCCCCCGGCGGGCAGCGCCTGCATCAGCCGTGCGCGTGCCGCGACCAGGGCGCAGGCGTCCGGCAGATCGAGTACGCCGGCCAGGTGGGCGGCGGCGACCTCGCCCACGGAGTGGCCGATCACCATGTCCGGTCGTACGCCCCAGGATTCCAGCAGCCGGACCAGGGCCACTTCGACCGCGAACAGGGCGGGCTGGGCCCAGCCGGTCCGGTCCAGTCCGCGGCCCGAGTCGATGACATCGGCGAGTGGACGCGACAGCAGGGGGTCCAGGCGACCGCGGATCGCGTCGAAGGCACGGGCGTAGGCCGGATAGGCGTCGTGGAGTTCGCGGCCCATCCGGGCGCGCTGGGTGCCCTGGCCGGCGAGGATCAGGCACAGACGGGCGTCGGGGGAGGCGGCCCGGCCGGCGCCGGGCAGCTCGCGGAGGGCTTCGGCCATGGCCCGCGCATCCGTGCCGACCACGACGGCCCGGTGGGCGTGCACGACCCGGCCCGTGGCCAGGGACGAACCGATGTCCACGGGGTGCGGCTCGACGGATCCGGCCACGAAGGCGGCCAGCCGCCCCGCCTGTGCGCGCAGTGCCGACGCGGTGTGACCGCTCACCACCCAGGGCACGGCGGGCGGCGGCGCTGTGGTGGTGGTGCGGGGTGCGGGACGGCGGGAGCCCTCCGCGAGGATCAGATGGCAGTTGGCGCCGCCCATGCCGAAGGAGCTGACACCCGCCACGAGACGCCGTTCGGGGTGGGGCCAGGGGCGTGACCGCCGGGGGAGGTCCAGCCGGAGCTCGGCGAGGGGAATGTCCGGGTGGGGCACCTCGTGGTGGAGGGTCGCGGGGATGGTGCGACGGCGCAGCGCGAGTACGGTCTTGATCAGGCCGGCCACCCCGGCGGCGGCTTCGAGGTGACCGATGTTGGTCTTCACGGAGCCGACCGCGACCGGGTCGTCGACGGCGCGTGACACCCCGAGTTCGGCGCCGAGCGCAGCGGCCTCGACGGGGTCTCCGACCGGGGTCCCGGTTCCGTGGAGTTCGACGTACTGGATGTCACCGGGGGTGACTCCGGCCGCCTGGCGCGCCCTGTTGAGGACGGCGCGCTGCGCGGTGGCGTCGGGGGTGGCGAGGGAGCCCGCGCTGCCGTGGTTCACCGCCGACCCGAGGATGACCGCCAGGACGGTGTCGCCGTCGGCGACAGCGGCGGAGAGCGGTTTCAGCAGGAGGGCCGCGGCCCCCTCGCCCCGTACGAATCCATTGGCCCGGGCGTCGAAGGTGCGGCAGAGGCCGTCCGGTGAGAGTCCGCCCCACTCGGCCAGCATCCGGGAGTTCTCCGGGCCCAGCAGCAGGTTGACGCCCGCGGCGACGGCCAGTTCGCACTCACCCCCGCGCAGGCTCGCGCAGGCCAGGTGGACGGCGACGAGAGAGGAGGACTGACCGGTGTCCACCACGAGACTGGGTCCGCTCGCACCGAGGGCGTGCGAGAGCCGGTTGGCGATGGCGCCGCGGTGGACTCCGGTGGCGGTGTGGCGGGTGGGGCCGTCGGGGGCCGCTCCCACCAGAGAGGCGTACTCGTCCCACATCGCACCCACGAACACACCGAGACGTCCGGTGCGGTCCGGCCGGACGCCGGCGTGCTCCAGGGCCTCCCAACCGACTTCGAGGACGAGTCGCTGCTGCGGGTCGGTGGCGTCGGCCTCCTGCGGTGTCATCCCGAAGAAGGCCGGATCGAACTGGTCGACATGGTTGAGGAATCCGCCGCGCGCGGGGCCCGTGGCGCCGTCCCCGCGGGTGGCGGGGGCCGTGGTGACCGCGTCGGTGCCGGAGTTCAACAGCCGCCAGAACTCCTCGACGTCGGACGCACCGGGAAATCGACACGACAGGCCGATGACGGCCACGGCCTCGCCCGTTGATCCGATGCCGTCCGCGATGTCGCTCATCAGTCCCCCATCACCGAGGTACCTCCGGATGTACGGAGCCGTCGTTGCCGACCGGATCGAACCGGCCGCCGGGGGGAGTCTCTGACCGCCCCGGGCGACGTGGGTACGCGGCGCACGGCTCTCCGCCGCCACCGCCGAGCCGCCACGCGGATGACCGCACTCCGGATAAGTGGATCCAACTATCCGCTTGATGGGAGTGCTCGTCAACATGGCCTGCGGTAGGGAGAGTTGATCCGTCGTGACCGGCCACGAAACCGCCGGGGGGCCCGTGGTCGAACCGCCGCACCGACCGGCGGTGTCCGGGCCACCGCGACGGCCGGGTCCGCACGGCCGGTCGTCCGCGGCGCCCCGCGATGGTGAAGAATGCCCGGCGTGGACCGGGAGACAGGCCGACCGCTGCGGGCGGACGCGGAGCGGAACCGTCGGCTGATCATGGAGACGGCGGGCCGTCTCTTCGCCGAGCGGGGGGCCTCGGTACCCCTCAATGAGATAGCGCGGGCCGCGGGCATAGGAGTCGGCACGGTGTACCGCCGGTTCCCGGATCTGCAGGCACTGATCGACGCCCTGTTCACCGAACGGTTCACCGCGTTCCTCCGGATCGCGGCCGAGGCCGCGCTCCAACCGGAGCCGGGACAGGCACTCCGCCACTACGTGCTGGAAGCGGCGCAGTGGCGGGCCCGGGACCAGGCACTGGACATCATCTTCGCCAACGCGAGCGTCGACACCGAGCCGATCGACAGACTGCGTGACGATCTCCGCGTCCGCGTGGACCGGCTGACAGAACGGGCGGTGGCGGCCGGCACGGTCCGCGCGGACTTCGCCAGCGCCGATGTCTACGCCATCCTGTACATGGTCGGTGCCATCGCCGACCGTACCCATGACATCGCGCCCGCGGCATGGCGCCGCTATGCCGAAGCCCTGCTGATGGGCTTCGATCTCGTACAGGGCCCGGCGATGCACACGTCCACGATGACCGACGACCAGTCACGTCGGTCGTGGCCCAAGGCCCCCGAACCGCACCCGGGCAGCGCCGAGAACGGCTGCTGAGGCGCTCGGACCGCCGTCAGGTGGTGACGGCCGGCGACCCTGAGGTACGCCGCCGACGTGGGGCACCCGGAGGGACGGGAGCCTGACAACCGCGTTCCGTGGTGGCACGATCACAGGGCTGCGGGGGTGACGGCACCACACTCCGCACGATCGTTCCGCGAGGACCTCCACATGGACACGACTCAGGGAGCCAGTTATGTGCGGCATCACCGGATGGGTGGACTTCGAGCGCGACCTCCGGCACGAGCGGCGAGCGACGGCCGCCATGACCGGCACCATGGCCTGCCGCGGCCCGGACGCCGAAGGCGTCTGGACGGACCGGCACGCCGCCCTCGGGCACCGCAGACTCGCCGTCATCGATCTCGAAGGCGGCGGACAGCCGATGACCGCCGAGGCCGACGGAAGGGTGATCGCCTGCCTCACATACAGCGGCGAGGTCTACAACTTCCGCGAGTTACGCGCCGAGTTAGCGAGCCATGGCCATGCCTTCAGGACCCGCAGCGACACCGAGGTCGTCCTGCGCGGTTATCTGCACTGGGGCGAGGGCGTCGCCGAACGCCTCAACGGCATGTTCGCCTTCGCCGTGTGGGACGCCCGCAGCGAGGAGCTCCTCCTCGTCCGCGACCGGATGGGAGTCAAACCGCTCTACTACTTCCCCACCACGTCGGGAGTGATCTTCGGCTCGGAGCCCAAGGCGATCCTGGACCGTCCCGAGGTGCCACGACGGGTCACCGCCGACGGGCTGCGGGAGATCCTGGAGATCGTCAAGTCCCCCGAACACGCGGTCTTCTCGGGCATGTACGAGGTACGGCCCGGCCATGTCGTCCGGGTCACCCGCAGCGGCCTCACCAAACGCCGCTACTGGTCCCTGGAGGCCCGGGAACACACCGACGACCTGCCCACCACCGTCCGCACGGTCCGGGAGCTGCTTCAGGACATCGTCGAACGGCAGCTGATATCCGATGTGCCGCTGTGCACCCTGCTCTCGGGCGGACTGGACTCGTCCGCGATCACCGCGCTCGCCGCCAGGAGTCCGACGGTGCGGGGCGAAGGGCCGTTGCGGTCGTTCTCCGTGGACTTCCACCCCCACGGCCGGGAGTACGTGGCCGATGGTCTGCGTGGCACGTCGGACGCGTCCTTCGTCCGCGACATGGCGCGGCACGTCGGAGTGGAGCATCAGGAGATCCTGCTGGAAAGCGGGGAGATGGCCGAGCCCGGGCTGCGGGCGAAGGTCCTGCGCGCGGTGGATCTGCCCCCCGCCTACTGGGGTGACATGTGGCCCTCCCTCTACCGGCTGTTCCAGTCCGTACGGCAGCACTCCACGGTCGCTCTGTCCGGAGAGGCGGCGGACGAGGTGTTCGGCGGCTACCGCTGGTTCTTCGACCCGGAGGCGGTCCGGGGCGAGACCTTCCCCTGGCTGGCCCCGGCCACCCGGGTCTTCTTCGACGGCAAGCAGTTGCTGGATCCCGGACTGCTCCGCACCCTCGGCATGGACGACTTCCTGCGCGACAGCTTCGCCCAGGCCATGGGCGAGGTCCCGGTACTCCCGGGCGAGAGCGCCGTGGACCGGCGGATGCGGCGGCTCAGCCACGTCCATCTGACCCGCTTCGTCCAGACCCTGCTGGACCGCAAGGACCGGATGAGCATGGCGGTGGGCCTGGAGGTGCGGGTGCCGTTCTGCGACCACCGGCTGGTGGACTATGTCTTCAACGTCCCCTGGGAGATGAAGACCTTCGACGGCCGGGAGAAGAGCCTGCTGCGGGCGGCCACCGCCGATCTGTTGCCCGAATCCGTTGTACGCCGGGTCAAGAGCCCCTACCCCACCACCCAGGACCCCGCGTACGACCGGAGACTCCGTACGGCCCTGGGCGAGGTACTGGCGGACCCGGACGCGCCGGTCCTGCCGCTGCTCGACCGGCCGGCCGCGCTGCGCCTGATCGGCTCCGAGGTGGGCGATATCAGTCCGCAGCACCGCCGCACCGGGACGGAGCTGGCACTCGGCCTCAATTCCTGGCTCTCGGCCTACGCGGTGACGCTCGACCTGTGACGCACCTGTGGTGCGCGTGGGGCGTCCGAGGCCGCTGCTCCGACTTCGGACGCCCCACGCGCACCACACGCCTGACCCACTCCGATCCGCCGGGGGGTATGCCGAGCTGTAGGCGCCGGACGCTGACCGCTTGTGGCGGGCCCCTCCACCGACGGGGCAGAGCGGGGGCGTGGCTGGCCGAGACACGGGTGGGCGCCGGAGCCGAAGTCGATCCGCCGACGGGCATCGCGCTCGATGTCGAGGCGCCGGGTGTCCCCGCGGGCAGGCCCTCTCCACTCGTCCGACCGGCTCCCCCCCCAGGCGCCCTGGACGAACTGCGTGTCCTCCGGGAAAATGGTCCCTCGATGCCCACCACCACCGTCAGACGCCAACCGGAGAGGGCCTACGGCATCGGTCACCGAGGCGGAGATCCTTGCCCTCGGCCCAGGTCGGGTCCACCGCCCCGGGGCCCGGCTGATCGCCACAGACGAAGGCCACTTCCACGGCTTCGGCGATCAACTGATCGTCAGCTTCAGGTTCCCCATCGCAGACCCCGCCCACGCACCGAACCGATCGCGGGTTGTCCGGGCACAGCCGAGGTTGCCGTCCGTAACACCCAGGTGCTCCGGTAAGGCCACCCGCAACGCCTCGAACTGCAACGCCGTCAAACCGACGCTGTCGCCGCCGTTATAGGGGAACCCCTGCCGGCCACCGCAGACGGCGTCGACGCTCGGGAGACTTCCATGACCAACGACCCATCCGTGCACCACGCCGTCCCGTCGTCACCGGGCCTCGGTCGGCTCGATGACGAGCAGACCGAGGTCGCGGACGGCGCGGCCCTCGACGGAAACATCCACCTCGGCTACTGGGACAGCGCCGCGGACGACCGCTCGCTCAACCAGGCCACCGACCGGCTCACCGACCTCGTGGCGGAGCGACTGGCCGCCGCACCCGGCCGGCGTCTGCTGGACGTCGGCTGTGGAACCGGACGGCCCGCCCTGCGCATCGCCCGGGCCACCGGAGCTCATGTGTCAGGAATCTCGATCAGCGAGCAGGACATCGATCTCGCCCGAACCCGGGCGGACGTCACCGCACTCGCCGACCGGGTGGACTTCCAGTACGCGGACGCCTGCGCGCTGCCCTTTGAAGCCGACTCCTTCGACGGTGCCTGGGCGATCGAGTCCATGATGCACATCCCCGACCGGACCACCGCCCTCACCGAGATCGCCCGGACCCTGCGCCCCGGTAGCCCGCTGGTCATCACCGATGTGCTGCTCCGATCGCCGGTGACCGGGGATGCCGCGGATCTGGTCCGTCGGACGTGCCGGGCGTTCCAGTCCCCCTCGCTGCCCGAACCGGCGAAGCTCCGTACCGCCCTCAACAGCGCGGGTCTGGAGGTGGTGGAGTTCAACGACATCGGAGAGCACGTACGGCGCACCTACCAGGCGTTCGCCGACGCCTTCGGCGATGTCGCACCCTCCGCCGACGACCCCCATCACGAGTTCTTCAACTTCACCCGCTCCCTTCCCCGGTTCGGTGCGCTCCCACAGATCGGCTATGTCCTCCTGGTCGCCCGACGCCCGTGAACGAAGGACCCGCCCGGGGGAGCGGGAGTGGTACGACAGGGCCCCGCTGCTCCGGCTTGCCGGGCGCCGGGTGCACCGGAGGTCGACCCCTCACCGAGCCACGATGAGTGACCCGAAGAAGCCGCGGCGTCCGAAGTCTGATGCGAACCTATGTGCCCCTAGGGGGCCAGGTGGTATTGAGGGCGGAAACGCAGGTACCTTCAAAATTGCGATCCGGTGATAATGCGGGCTGTTCCATATCGTGGTTCGGATTACCCGGATCCGTCTATATGTCAGTCGGATGTATGACGCATATAAGTATGATGTGTGAATGAGGTGAGGGAAGAATGGCCCGCATACCCATCGCCGACCTCGCCGAATCCCGACTGATGGTGGGAGCGCTGATCCGCGACCCGTACGACCGGATCTTCGTGCAGCGCCGTGCGGCCGGCCGACGCCTCTTCGCCGGGTGCTGGGACGTCGTCGGCGGCGCCGTGGAGGAGGGCGAGTCTCTCCTGGGCGCGCTCCACAGGGAGATAGCGGAGGAGACCGGGTGGCGCCTGCGCTGTGTTCTCGCCCGGGTGGCGCACGAGGAGTGGACGGCGGACGGACTACGGCACATTGAGTCGGACTACGTCGTCGAGGTGGACGGAGACCTTTCGTCACCCGAACTCGAACGGGACAAGCACACCGAGTTCGCCTGGATAGCGGCCGACGAAGTCTCGCTGCTTGATGAGAACGAACTGCTCAGCAACAGTACCTTCATCAAGGACGTTGTGACCGCAGCGCATGCCTGGCTCGCCGATGCTTCCGGGAAGAGCCGCGGAGCTCTCTGAACCGCCCTGCGTCCAAGAGTCCGACAGGGGTCTCCACGAGCCTTACCGGCTGCCTGCGTCATCCTCGAATGATGTTCTGTGAGGGGGGTTTTCTGCATGCCCGGCGACAAATTGAAGAAGCTGAACTCTCGATCGCGAGTACTGCTGGTCGGATTTTCCGGACATCAAGGAAGGGAGTACCTGCCGATCATCCGGGAGAGCGCGGATATCGTCGGCGGGGTCGACCCCGCCCCGGCTGCCTCATCGCTCGCCTGCGAGTGGGGGTTCCCGCATTACGATCTCCTCGGTGAGGCGCTCGACAGAGTCGACTTCGACGCCGCGGTGGTCACCGTGCCGCACAGTGAGCACTTTCCGGTCTGTGTGAAAATCCTGGCCCACGGCAGGCACGTCATCAAGGAAAAGCCGTTCGCCGTCACCGAGCAGGAAGCCCGGCAACTGATACATCTGGCGCAAGGGGTCGACCGCAGCGTCTTCACGCTGCTGCAACGGAACTTCGACCCCGTGTTCCAGTTCGCCCGGGAGAATCTCGCGCGGATCGGGAAGCCCTACTGGTTCTCCTACGACTACCACCTCAACCTGGCTCATCCCACCGAGGGTTGGCGCGCCTTCAGGGAGCAGGCGATGGGTGGCGTGCTCCTCGACATGGGCTACCACCTCATCGATGTGCTCTGCGGAATGTTCCCCCAACCCGAACCTCCTTGGGTGCACTCCGCCTTCGTGCACCAGTACCAGGAAACGCGGGATCGCCGGCTGGAGGATCTCGTCAGCCTCGTGTGCGGCTACCCCTCAACAGAGCTGGTGGGCTCGCTGCGCATCTCACGCCATCACTACGAGAAGAGCGAACGCCTCTCCGTGCTCGGTACGGAGGGTGCGTTGAGCGTCGTCCCCGGGGTCGCCGTCCTGCACTCCGTCGGAGGGCTGCCGCTGGAGCGCCACATCTGGGAACGTCCCAAGAGCGACACCGCGCGTTCCATGATCGCCCACCATCTGGGCCATCTGGACGATCGCGGTTACCGCCATGACCACCTTCAGCGTCAACTCGCCGTCGTGCGCACGATCGACGGAATCTACCGGGACCGTTCTCCTGAGCGGAACGAGCTCGCCGACCGGTGCGCCTGACCTCTGCCGTCAAGGTCCGAGCCCACCCGCGAAAGCAGGAAGGACATATGACCACCGCCGAACGACTCGCCCTCTTCGGAGGCGCGCCCGCCGTCGCACAGCCGCTGCCGCACGAGGTCTGGCCGCCCCCTGCCGATGAGGCGGAGCTGTCCGAACTGGCCGAGCAGCGGAACACCGACATCTCCATCAAGGGCAACAGTGGTCCCATCGGCCGGCTTGAGGCCGATTTCCTCGCCTTTCTGAACGGCGGAGCCCGCTTCGCGGTCACCTTCAACTCCGGTACCAGCGCCCTGCTCGCCGCCTACTTCGCGCTCGGTGTGCGCGAAGGCGTGGACGTCGTGGGACCGGCCCTCACCTACCACGCGGCGCTGAGTCCCGTCTTCGCGCTCCGCGGTGACGTGATCCTGGCCGATATCGACCCCGCCACCCGTGGTCTGGACCCCAAAGCACTTCCAGCCGCGCTCACCGAGCACACCAAGGTCATCACGGTCGTCCACCAGTGGGGCCACCCCTGCGACATGGACGCGATCCTGGGGATCGCCGAGCGATACGGGTTGCGCGTTTTGGAAGACTGCTCGCACGCCCACGGCAGCCACTACAAGGGGAAGCCCGTCGGTACCTTCGGCGACGCCGCGGTCTTCTCCCTCCAGGCGAACAAGGCCGTCTATGCGGGGGAGGGCGGCATCCTCGTCACGAGCGACCCCCAGGTGCACGACCGTGCCACTCTCCTCGGCCACTACCGGGACCGCTCCCGGGACACTGTCCTCGACGAGGACCTGCGTACGCACTGGGTCACCGGCTTCGGGCTCAAGCTGCGCATGTCGCCGTTCAACGCCATCGTCGCCCGGCACGCGCTCGCGGCGTTCCCGGCCCGTAAAGAGGCCCGGCACCGCTGTCTGCGCCACTTCGGCGAGCAGCTCGGCGACGTGACCTATCTGGAGCCGGTGCACGTCGCCGACCATGTCGACATGGGCGCCTGGTACGGCTACAAACCGCTCTACCGGCCCGCGGCACTGGGCGGTGTCCCACGCTCCGTACTCATCGAGGCGCTGCGCGCCGAAGGCATGGAGGTGGGTGCTCCCTCCGGCCCCCGGCTGTCGACCCTGCCGCTCTACGCCCGCCCGGAGAACCCCCTTTTCCCGGGCACGCCGAAGAAGGGCACCGCGGCGGAGACCGGCTCACACGCCGAGCACGTCGAGCGACATGCGCTGTCCCTGCCCACCTTCACCAACTGGCCCGGGGACAGGACGCTCATCGACCAGTACGCCGAGGCATTCCGCAAGATCGGTCGGCACCGCGAAGCACTCGTGCGGTACGCGGCCTGCCCGTCCCGATGACCGACACCACCGAAGAGGTAGCGACCATGACGTTCAAGGAGTCCCCCGAGGACGTGGCCCAGGTCCTGCGACACGCCCTCGTGGGTGACGACCTGCCGGACTCCTTCACCCTGCTGGGGCGGGAATGGAGCCTGCACCGGGGCGTCTTCCCCAGCACCCTGAGCGCCGCCACCGAGGTGCTGGCCTCGATCGTGCCCTATCCGCAGGGTGGCTCGTTCCTGGAGGTCGGCTCCGGCACAGGTGTCATTGCCGTGACCGCCGCGCTCAGCGGATGCGCCTCCGTCACCGCGCTGGACATCAATGAGAAGGCGGTGGCCAACACGGTTGCCAATGCGGAGCGGCACGGTGTGAGTGACCGGGTACGCGTGCTCCACAGCGACATGTACGCGGCCCTGGGGCCCACCGAGCGCTTCGACACCGTCTTCTGGAACGTGCCCTGGACCTATGTGGATGACGGCTTCGCGCTCTCCACTGATCTGCACTCCGCCGTCTTCGACCCGGGCTACCGGGGCCAGGCCCGGTACATCGCCGGCGCCCCCGAGCATCTGGCCGACGGTGGCCGACTGCTGCTCGGCACGGCCGACCTCGGGGACCGCGAACGGCTCGACGCCTGCGCCGACGAAGCCGGTATGCGGGTCGAACTGCTGCACCGGGTACGCCGGATCGAGGAGGTACGGGTCATGGAATACCACATGCTCGAACTGCACGCGAAGTGATCCCGGCAGCCCTCGGCGCTCCGCGCGGATCGCCAAGGGCTCGGCCCCGAAAACCTACGTTGGGTGCGGAGAGGTACTCCATGTCATCACAGGCCGATCTCGAACTGGCCCGGCAACTCGCCGATATCGCCGACAGCATCACCGGCCGACGCTTCCAGGCCCGCGACCTGCGGATCGAGGAGAAGCCGGACCGTACGCCCGTGACCGACGCGGACACTGCCGTCGAAACGGCCGTACGCGAGGCGCTGAGGTCCGCACGCCCGGACGACGCCTTCGCCGGGGAGGAGACCGGCGGTTCCGTCACGGCCGGGCGCACCTGGATGGTCGACCCCGTCGACGGCACCAAGAACTTCCTGCGCGGGGTACCGGTCTGGGCCACACTGATCGCTCTGCTGGAGGACGGCCGACCCACCGTCGGTGTGATCAGTGCCCCTGCCCTGCACAGCCGCTGGTGGGCGGCGGCCCAACGGGGTGCCTGGCTGCGGCGCGGGCCGATCGACAGCGCCCCCCTGCCCCTGCGGGTCTCCGGCAACACCCGCCTCGACGAGGCATATCTGTCCACCACCAGCACACGCACCTGGGACACCTTCCACTCGCGCGAGGCGTATCTACGCCTGGCCGAAGCGTGCTGGGAGGACCGTGCCTTCGGAGACTTCCTCCAACACTGCATGGTCGCCGAAGGAACCCTCGACATCGCCGCCGAACCGGTCGTGAACCCCTGGGACATCACCGCCGTACAGATTCTCGTGGAGGAGGCGGGCGGTGTCTGTACCGATCTGCTGGGCGCGTCGCCCCAAGGCGGCACCGGAGCCCTGTCCGCCAACCCACGGTTGCACCGGCTCGCCCTGCAAGCCCTCGCGTCCCCCCGCCGGGGGTGCCGCTTCTGACCACGATCCCGGCACCGTTTGACCCCGGCGCCCAACTGCCAGGGTCGGACATCCACAGAGAGGCGGACCATCATGCTGATTCTCTCCCTCAAGGAAGGCCATGACGGGGCGATGGCAGCCGTCGAGGACGGCAGGCTGCTCTTCTCCCTGGAGGCGGAGAAGGACTCGTTCATCCGCTACGGCGGTCTGACTGCTGAGGTGTTCGCCATCGCGGCGGACCGGCTGGACAAGCAGCCGGACGTCGTCGCCATGAGCGGCTGGATCAAGGGGACCCAGGCCACCGACCAACCCTCGCGTGCCGGGTACTTCGGGGTCGGCGATTCCGCGATGACGGACGACGCCGGCCGCTTCTTCGGGAAGAACGTACGCGTCTTCTCCTCCACGCACGAGCGCTCCCACATCATGACGTCCTATGGAATGTCGGCGTTCCGTCGGGACCAGCCCTTCTACAGCCTGGTGTGGGAAGGGAACATCGGCTCGTTCTACCGCATCGACGAGCACGGGAAGGTGACCCATCTCAAAGAGGTGCTCAACCACCCGGGCAACAAGTACTCCTACGGCTTTGCGCTCGCGGACCCCCAATTCAGTGCGCACGAGGAATTTGTCCGATTGCAGGACGCTGGCAAACAGATGGCCCTGGCCGGTTTTGCCGAGAATCGCTCGGCGACCCAGGCAGAACAGGAGGTCATCGACTTCGTACTCGGCCAGAAGAAGGTCATCACCGGCAGTCTCAAAGACCGGATGGTCGACTCACCCTTCTATAACATCGGCGTGGAATCGAACGCGTACAAAAGCCTCGCCGCCCGCCTGTCGGATGCCATCTTCGACCGCTTCCACACCTACGCCCGGGAGCATCTGACGGAGGGTTTCCCGCTGCTCATCTCCGGGGGCTGCGGACTCAATTGCGAGTGGAATCGCCGCTGGCGCGAGTGCGGACTCTTCCCCGCGGTCTTCGTCCCACCATGCCCCAACGACAGCGGCTCCGCGATCGGGACCGCCATCGACGCCCAGCACTTCTACACCGGGTCGGCCGACCTGGACTGGGACGTCTACGCGGGTGGCGAATTCGTCGAGGACATGGAATTCGACCCGCGACGCTACGAATCCCGCCCGGTGCGCTACGACGAGGTCGCCCGCTACCTCCGCGACGGGAACATCATCGGCTGGGCGCAGGGCCGCTGGGAAATCGGACCCCGCGCGCTCGGAAACCGATCGATCCTGGCCGCTCCCTTCACCGAGAAGACGACCGTCAGGCTCAACAAGATCAAGCAGCGCGAAAGCTACCGCCCCATCGCCCCGATCTGCCTGGAACAGGACGCGGGCCGCTGGTTCGGCGGCGGGGTGCCCGATCCCTACATGCTGTACTTCAGCCAGGTCGAGTCCAACGACCTGCGGGCGGTGACCCACGTCGACGGCACGGCTCGCACCCAGACCGTCGACCCGACGGCGAACCCAGAAATGGCCGAGCTGCTCACCTCCTTCGGTGAATTGACCGGATTCAGCGTCCTCTGCAACACCTCGCTCAACTATTCAGGGCGCGGGTTCATCAACCGCACCAGCGATCTGAGGGCATACGGCGAGCTGCACGGACTGGATGGATATGTGGTGAACGGCGCCTTCATCACCCCGCGACAGTGATCCGGCCGACGCCCCGCAGAATGGAGGGGTGTCCCCACCTCACTCCCGTCCGCAGCGCCCCCGTCTCACGGGGCGGGCGCGCGAGTGCGCGACCCTTGATCGCCTCATCGACGAGCTGACCGCCGGGCACGGTGGCTGCGTGGTGATCAGTGGCGGGGCCGGGACCGGCAAGTCCGCCCTGCTGGGATACGCGCGGTCCGTACCGGGGGTGCGCATACTGCGGGCTGAATGCGCCGAGTTCGAGATGGGCCTCGCCTTCGCCGCGCTGCACCAGCTGTGCGGCCCGCTCCTCGCCGGAATCGCCGCGTCGCCGTCTTCTTGGCGTGCGGAGATGGGGGCAGCCTTCGGGCTGCGGGACGGTGCCACTCCGGACGGCCTCCGCGTGGGCCGTGCCTTCCTCGATCTGTTGAGGAACACCGCGGACGGTACTCCGCTGCTCTGCGCCGTCGACGACGCCCAGTGGATGGACCCGGCATCGGCGCAGGCGCTCGCCTTCGCCGCGCGCCGGGTGGGGGACGAGCCGATCGCGCTGGTCCTCGCCGCCCGCGACCCCGCCGGCCACCCCGAGTTACGGGGCCTGCCGCGGCTGCCGCTGGCCGGGCCGGCCGAAGCCGACGCCCGGAGCCTGCTCATGGGCCGAAGCCGGGTACCCCTCGACCCGCTGGTTCGGGAGCGCGTCCTCGACGAGGCCCGTGGCAACCCGCTCGTTCCGCTGGAACCGCCCGGCGCGGGCGAACCGGCCGGAGGGTTCACCCGTCCCGACGCGTCCGCCGCTCCGGCGGTGATCGAGTCGCGCGTACGGGCCGGGCTGGCCGGCCTTCCGGACCGTACGCGGCTCCTCCTGCTGGTGGCAGCCGCGGAGCCCACCGGCGATCTCCCGCTGCTCTTACGGGCCGCGGCGGAACTGGGCGTCGGGACCGGCGCGGCCCGGCCCGCGGAGGAGGCCGGACTCGTTGCCTTGGGGAACCGGGTACGGTTCCACCACCCCCTCGTACGCTCCACGATCTATCGCTCGGCGCCGCCGGACCAGCGGCGTGCGGTACACCGAGCGCTGGCCCGTGCGCTGGACCGCGAGAGCGACGGTGACCGCAGGGCATGGCATCTGGCCCGGTCCGCGATCGGGCCCGACGAAGCCACCGCCGACGCGATGCACCGGTCGGCCGGCCGCGCCCGGGCGCGAGGAGGAGCCGCCGCCGCGGCGGTGTTCCTCGCCGAGGCGGCCCGGCTCACCCCGCAGCCGGGGCTCCGCGCCGAGCGGGCGCTGTCCGCCGCGGCGGCCAAACACGAGGCCGGGGCCATCGATGAGGCACTTGAGCTGCTGTCGGTGTCGCGGACCGGCCCGCTCGGACCGCGTGAGCTGGCGCAGACCCGGATTCTCCACGCCAGGATCGCCTTCGACCGGAGCCGGGACGACGCGGCCGTCGACCGACTCCTCGACGCTGCGGGCGCCATGGTCGCCGTCGACCTTCAGGTGGCTCGGGACTCGCTGCTCGACGCCCTCGCCGCCGTTGTCCTCGTCGGTCGGTTCGCCCGCTCGGCGCGGCTGTCCGATGTGGCCGAAGCCGCCCGGGTCATGCTCGGTGACGACACTCCCGCGCGGCCACGGGACCTTCTCCTCGACGCGCTGACCACCCGGACGACCAAGGACTTCGCGGCGGCGGTCCCGTTGCTGCGCCGCGCGGTGGACGCTGACCGGGCACCGGGCGACGGCGCCCACCTCTCGACGGGCGAGCTGTGGCTCGCCTACTGCGCCGCAACGGATCTATGGGAGGAAGGCCCGTGGTTCGCCCTGACGGAGCGTCAGTTGACGAACTGCCGGGCGGCGGGCGCCCTGACACTGCTGCCGGTGGCGCTCGGCCACCGCGCGCTCGCGCACGTACACGCCGGGCAGTTCGACGACGCCTCCGCCCTCGTCGCGGAAGCCCATGCGGTCGCCGAGGGGATCGGCGTCCCGGGCCCGGATCACATCGAGGTGACCGTGGCCGCGTGGCGCGGGGAGGAGGCCCGGACCCTGGAACTGGCGGAACTCGCACGGATAGGCGCACGGGACCGGGGCGAAGGCAGGTTCGTCACGGCGGTCGAGTACGCCCAAGCCGTGCTGTTCAACGGTCTCGGCCGCTACGACGCCGCCCTGGAAGCCCTCCATCTCGCCTGTCGGCTCGACGAGATGGGATTCCACGCGTGGATTCTCACCGAGTTCGTGGAGGCGGCGGCCCGCAGTGGCGACCGGGAGATCGCCGCCGAGGCGCTCCGGCGCCTGGTTGAGCGCGCGGAGAGGGCCGGAACGGACTGGGCATCAGGAGCGGCCCTGCGCAGCCGGGCCCTGCTGGCGGAAGGCCCCCTGGCCGAGGAGTGCTACCGGGAGGCGATCGCACGGCTGGACCGCACCCGGGGCGTCGTGCACGCGGCCCGCGCCCGCCTGGTCTACGGCGAATGGCTGCGGCGCGAAGGGCGCAGGCGCGAAGCGCGGACCGTGCTGCGCGACGCGCACACGAGGCTCTCCGTGCTGGGTGCCGGGGCCTTTGCGGCCCGCGCGGCCCGCGAGCTCGACAGCACGGGGGAGCGCCCCCGGGGCCGCAAGGGCCCGCTGCCGGTCGGGCTGACGGCCCAGGAATGCCGGATCGCCCGTCTGGTCGCCGCCGGAGCGACCTCGAAAGAGGTCGGGACGCGGCTCTTCCTCAGCCCCAGGACCATCGACGCCCATCTGCGGAACATCTTCAGGAAGCTCGGCGTCACCTCACGCAGGCAACTCCGGGATGTTCCGTTGTGTCGTGATGAATCCCATGGAGGGGAACACGGTCGCGTCCCCCGGAACGGCTGAGTCGGGTACGAGCGCCGGGGGCGTCCGGCCCGCCCGATGGCCACGTCCCGCCCGCCGTCGGCCTGCCCAAGAGCGCGGCGACGGCATATTGTTGACGTGTCCTCAAATATGGGACGGTGGGGCGCACCCGCTTCGCGTGGGCGGGTGACGGTTCGATCGGTTCACGGTCCGGTTGCCTCCGGCGTGTGCCGCTGAGTGGTCGGTCCGGAGCCGCGCGCACCACCCCCAGGCGATCCGGCGTACGGCAGTCGCAGCTGTGGAACGGGAGACGCTAACGGTGCCCATAGGACGAGTGTGGTGCGAGAGCCCGGCGCTCATCGGTCGGCCCCATGAGACCCAACGGCTTCACCGGCTCATCGAGGGCCTCGGTGCCGGGCGCGGAGGAGCGTTGCTGATCCTCGGCGAGGCCGGCATGGGGAAGACAGCCCTCCTCGAATCGGTGCGCGTCCCGCCACGGACGGCTGTCCTGCGTACCTGCGGCAGGGAGATCGACAGGCCGCGGGACCACGACGGGCTGTACGAGCTGTGCGCGCCCCTGCTGGCCACGGTCACCAAGCTTTCGAGTCCCCAACGCAAGGCCCTGGAGGCCGCGTTCGACCCAGCGACGGGCCGCGATCCGGACCCCTTCCTCGTGGGCGCGGCCACCGTGGGTCTCCTGGCCGAAGCCTCGGCCGAACTCCCCGTGCTGTGTGTCGTCGACGACGCCCACTGGCTGGACGGGGCCTCCGTCCGCGCACTGGCCTTCGCTGCCCGAAGGGCCCCTGACGCCCGGGTCGCCTTCCTCATCGCCACCCGGCAGCCCAACGACCGGGCCGAATGGGCGAGCCTCCCCTCACTGCTCCTCACCGGACTTCCGGAGGACGACACTCGCGGAGTTCCGTCGAAACGGGTCGGTGCCCCTCTCGACCGCGGCGTGAGAGAGCGCGTCATCGCCGAGGGCTGGGGCAACCCGCTGGCCCTCCGTGAACTCGTCTGCACAGCAGGGCTCCCCGATCCTGAGACCCGAAGCGGCGCCGCCTCACCCGGAACGCCCATGGAGGACGGCTTCCGCAGACGCATCGACGCACTCCCCGCGGACACCCGGCAGCTCCTTCTGGTGGCCGCCGCTGAGCCGGCCGGGCACCCGCTGTGCCTATGGCGAGCCCTGCGCCACTTAGACATCGATGTCGAGGCGGCGGTCCCCGCCGAAGAGGCAGGACTCCTCTCCGTCGACCTGTGGATACGGTTCAGCCACCCTCTCGTACGGTCCATCGTCTGGTTCGACGCGACACCGGCCGACCGGCGGACCGTCCACCGCGCTCTCGCGGTGGTCGCCATGGCGCATGAGCCGGACCGCTGGATCTGGCATCACTCGCAGTCCCTCGCAGGCCCAGACGAAGCCGCCGCGAAGGCCCTGGAGCGATCCGCGGCACGGGAGCACTTGCCCGGCCGGGCGGCCGCGTTCCTCGAAGCGGCGGCCCGGCTCACCCCCGACGTCCGGGATCGCGCCGCGCGGACCCTGAGAGCGGCGGGGACACAACGCGACGCCGGAGCGCACGACGCGGCCGAACGACTCCTGACCCTCCTGCGCTCCGGGCCGCTCGACGAACGCCTGACCGCGGGTGTCGAGACCCTGCGCGCCCGCATGGCCCTCGATCGCGGACGGTGCGGGGTGGCGGCCGGGCTTCTCGGGCGGGCCGCCGCTCTTATGGCGTCCGTGGACGGCGACCTGGCCCGAGAGGTCCGTGTGGACGAGCTGGCCGCCGCTGCTTGCGCCGGCCGCTTCGCCACCGGGTCGCGTCCCCCGGCACCGCCCGAGGCCACCGGCCGAACCCCGCTGCCCGACTTCGTGCGCCCGCTCGACCTGCTCCTCGACGGCCTCGTCGAACGGGTGCGCGGGGGTGTCACCGCCGCCGCCCCCGCGCTTGGACGCGCACTCCGTGCGTATCTCGACGGCCGGGACGCCCATCCGTACGGACCGGGTGAAGCATGGGCCGTGTGCAGTGCGGCGATCGACCTGTGGGACGACTCGGCATGGCGGCGGCTGGCCGACCGCCAGGTGCGCGACGTCCGGCGCGCGGGGGCCCTGACCGGGCTACCCGCGGCCCTGGGTCGACGGGCACTGGTCCATGTGCACGCCGGTGAACTGGAGGCGGCGGCCGCGCTCGTCCGGGAGATCGACTCACTGCCGGGCGACACCGGCCGCTGGGGCGTGCCCTGTGTACGAACGGTACTCGCGGCCTGGCGAGGAGAGCGGGCCCAGGTGGTGGGACCGGCCTCCCGGGCCCGGCGCGACGCGGTCTCCCGTGGGGAGGGTCACCTGCTCACGGCCGTCGAGTACGCCGGAGCCGTCCTGTTCAACGGGCTCGGCCGCCCCGCCGACACCGTGCGGATGTGGCGGTCCGTCCACCAACTGGAGGAGACCGGCCTGCACACCTGGGGCCTGGTCGAACTCGTTGAGGCGGCCGTGAAGTCGGGTACTCCCGACCTGGCCGAAGTCGCGCTGGACGAAGTGCTGCGGCGCACTGAGACCAGTTCGACGAACTGGGCGCTCGGTGTGCGACTGTGCTCCCGAGCGCTCCTCAGCTGCGGCTCGGACGCCGGCGATCTGTACCAGGAGGCCATTCGACGGCTCGACCTGAGCGATGCGATCCTCCACGCGGCCCGCGCCCGGCTTCTCCACGGCGAGTGGCTGCGGGCCGGCGGACACCGAATGGCGGCGAGGAGGCAGCTACGACAGGCGAACTCCATTTTCTCCGCCTGCGGTGCCACAGCTTTCGCCGCCCGCGCCGCCCGGGAACTGCACGGGGCGGGGGAGCACGTCAACACCCCGCGGAGCGGACCGGTCGATGCCTCCTGTCTGACCACGCAGGAGCTGAGAATCGCGCGCCTCGTGGCGACAGGAGCCACTTCGAGGGAAGTCGGAGACGAGCTGTACTTGAGCAACAGGACGGTCGAAGCCCATCTGAGGAGCATCTTCAAGAAGATGGGCATCTCGTCCCGCAGACAACTGCACGGAATGCTTCCCCTCCGCTGATCGCGCGAACGGCCCGGGCGGGAAGAACGCCGGTCAACTCAGCGAGATGACGGGGGATCCATGGTCCAGCCAACCTCATCCCGTGCTGTCCGGACCTTCCCCGCAGGGGCCGGTGGACTCCGGAAGGCGATGGGAGAAATGCCGCTTCGGTGATATATCAACCCTCTGCTACCTTCCACCCCATGGGAGAACCTCGATGGCTCAATGAGCGGGAGGCGCAGGTCTGGAAGAAGTACCGGGACCTCCGCCGGGATCTGCAGAGTGCGCAGGATCGCCAGCTCCTGCGCGACTCCGGGCTGTCGGGTGCCGATTACGCGCTGCTCGTCCCCCTGTCCGAGGCGCCCGACGGCCTGATGAGGTCACGGGACCTCGGGCTGGAGGTCGGGTGGGAACGCAGTCGGCTGTCCCATCAGATCATCCGCATGGAGAAGCGGGGACTTGTCACCCGAGAGGTCTGCGTCGATGACGCCCGGGGAGCGATGGTGCGGCTGACCGCCCCTGGGCGGGCCGCGATAGAAGGAGCGGCCCCGGCGCATGTGGAGACGGTTCGTCGGTGCTTCTTCGATCCCTTGACTTCGGCGGAGGTCGAGACCATGGGCATCCTGATGGATAAAATGCTGGACGCGCTCAGCCAGGAGAACCAGTGAGGAATCCGCTCAGAACCGGATTTCGCCTCTCTTCGAAGACCCGCTCCTCAGACCTGCATTGAAGACCCGCCTCTGTTGCCTCCCACCTTCCTCGACATCGGCTCTGCCGAGACACTGCGCGATGAGGTCATCGCCTTCGCCGGTCGTCTGTGGCAGGCCGGGGGAGTGGCCGAGCTCCATGTGTGGCCCGGAGGATTCCACGGCTTCGACGCCCTCGTACCGGAGGCGGCCCTTGCGAAGGCTGCCCGCGCCGCCCGGACGCGCTGGCTACGGCGACTGCTGAACGGTTGATCCCGACCAGCCCGTACCGTGGCGGGGATGGTCATCTGCGGCTCCCCGACGCCGGCGGGGGGACCGCGGATCAGAGTTCGCCGGGTCGGCCGTACCAGGAGAAGAAGGGGCCCAACTGTCCGGCGAGTGCCCGGGTGAGGCCGGAGCTGTCTTCGAGCAGCCGCGCCCCGGGGTGGAGATCGCCGACGAAGACAGGGTCGAAACCGGCGTCCCTGATGAGCTGTTCGGCGATGCTCCGGGCCGCCGGGTCACTCGCGAAGAGGCCACTCGGCCTGATCCGCTCCGTCGCGACCCGCGCATAGGTGTCGGCGAAGACCGTGGAGAAGGATTTGGCGGTCGGGCCGCCGACGATCGACTTGACCTGGTGGGCGAGCGAGGGGAACGAACCATCGCGCTCCCGGTAGACATTGGTGGCGTCGATGGTCGTCTTCCGGGCGAGACCGGACACCCTGCCGAGCGCGTCGGCGATCACATGTCCTGGCACGGCCACCACGACGACGTCGGCGCCGGCGGCATCCCCGCCGTCCTGCCCGAGCCCGGTTACCGTATGACCCGCTCGGGTCCACAGACGGGCGAGCCCGCCGCCGACCCGACCCCGGCCGACAACAGTGATGTTCATCGTGAGACTCCTTAGGAGGTCGCCCTGGCCGACGGCTTCGGGACCTGCTGGTCACCTGCCCCTGCGGGCGAGCCACCGGTATGAGCAGGGGTATCGGGTGGAGGGCCGAACGGCTGCCCTGCGCATGGTCCGACAGGGCGCCGCGGGGCCGCAGGGCCGCATGAGCCTCCGTCAGGGAGGAACGGTGGGCGCGGAACCGGACGGCCCGGCCCGGGTGCACGGCCGGGCCGCTGGCCGGGTCAGCTCTTGTCGAGGCCGAGTAGTTGGAGTTCCCAGGCCAGGCTGGTCCCGAAGACGCCACCGTGCTCAAGGAGGATCTCGGTCATGCCCGGTACGGTCTCCTCACGGGCCCAGTCGCGCTGCCACTCGGCGATGACGGTACCGGCGCAGGTCGGGATCACACCGGCCTGGATCATGCGCTGGATGCCGCGCTCATGGGCCTCGACGCTGGTGGCACCGGAGGCATCCGTCACCGCGAACACCCGGTAGCCGTCGGCTATGGCGTGGATCGCGGGCCAGGCGAGGCATATGTCCGTCCAGAGTCCCGCCATGACGATGTCCTTGCGGCCCGTGGCGGCCACCGCGTCCACCACCCGCTGGTCCTCCCAGGTGTTGATCGTCGTACGGTCGATCGGAGCCTGCTCGGGGAAGACGTCCTGGACCTGACGGATGAGCCGGCCACCGCGCTCTTCCACGACAGTGGTCAGGATCGCCGGAACACCGAATACCTTCGCGCCCTTGGCCAGCGCCGTCACATGGTTGACCACCACACCGGCGTCCATGCTGCGCATGCCCGCGAACTGGGCACCCTGATGGTCGATCAACAGGAGAACGGAGTTCTCCGGGGTGAGAAGAGCGTCGAGACCGGTATACGTGATGCCCTGGGGTATCATGAATTCTCCCGGTGGTCGTGTCGGTCCGCGGCCCGTTCTGTCGCCGCCCTGCCGACCCTTCCAGTACGCGGCACCCGTTCGCGTCGGTGACAATCACCTATGCCCCTGGGGCGGCGCCTGGCGGACGCGCGCAAGGTGCGATCGCCCACTTCGCCCTGACCAAGCTCCTGGTGCCGCACATCACCGATCGTGTGGTGACCGTGTCGTCCGAGGCGCACAAGAAGCCCGGCGTCCCTCACATCCACTTCGACAACCTCAACCTCAGCGGCGTGTACGAGCCACGGAAGACGTACAGCCAATCCAAGCTGGCCAACCCTGCTGTTCACACGGGAACTCCAGTTGGCCTGCGACTTCAACGACTTCACCCGCTACGAGGGCAGCTCCGTGCGCGAGCACCGGCGCGGCATCGACCTGCTCCGCTACCCCTTCGACGGCTCCGGCCGCGAGCGCCCGTGGTCCGGGCACGGGCGGATGCGGTCAGCGCGACGGCCGTGGGCTCACCAGGAGCGGTGCTGTCGGTGCCGCCGAAGGCGGGACACGAGCCGGGGGACCGGCTGACCCGGGCCCGTCGACAGGGGCACGACACGCCGAGCCGCCGCGCGGCCCCTGGCCTCAGCTCCGGAGTTCTCTGTCCAGGAATCGGGTGATCGTGCCCATCACCTTCTGAGTGGTCCATTTCCGGCCGGCCTCGGGGTCAGGGAGGAAGGGAAGGTCCCCGTGGTCGGCTCCTTTGACGACGTATCGGGTGCCCTCCACCCGCTTCCTTGTGAGGGCGTCGAGCAGGATCAGTGACTGGCTGGGTGAAATGATGTGGTCGTTGTCGCCGTGGAGCAGGGCGACGGGTGCCGATGATCGGTTGAGGTAGGTGGCGGGGTTGGCCGCCCTGTTCGCCGCGTGGTCCGTCACGACTGTTCGGGCTGAGTTCGGGCCGAAGACATATGCGTTGATGAAGCTGCCGGGCGCCATGTAGGTGGCCTTGGTCTCCGGGTCGAAGTCATCGGCGACCTTGGCGAGGTCATGAACGCCGAACTGGTCGACGACGGCCTGGACGTCGCTGCTCTGGTCCAGATTGTCACCCTGCTCGAACCGGTCCGTGCCGCTGGTCGCGCCGGCCATGGCCGCCAGATAGCCGCCGGCCGATTGACCCCAGACAGCCACCTTGGCGGTGTCGATGCCCAGCTCGGCCGAGTGGGCACGGAGATAGCGGATGGCCGACTTCACATCCGCGACGCCATCCTTGTATGTGGAGCCGGTGGTTGTGGTGCGGTACTCGATGCTCGCCACGGCGTATCCCTGCTCCGCCACGTAGGTGCGCTCGTCGAGGTTGCCCGCCTTGTTCGCCGTCATGAACCCGCCGCCGGTGATGTAGACCACCAGTGGCTTCGGGCCCTTCGTCCGCGGTATCTGTAGATCCAGCCTCAGGTCACGCTGCTCTCCGCCTGCCGTGGGTGATGCGTACACGATGTCCCGATGCATGGTCACATGGGTACGTCCGCACTGGATTTGCGGACCGTCCGGAATGATGACCCTGCTGGATCTCGTACTGGTGGGCTTGATCGTCTTCGCGATCGGGACGGACCCGCCGGGCGGTCCGCCGGGGGCGGGGGACTGTGGGCAGTCGACCAGCTTCGCCGACGCCGCAAATGCCACCGTTTCCAGGGGTGTTACGGGTGCCACGGACGGGTGTGCCGTCGCACCCAGGCCGAGAAGTGCGATCCCCGTGATCGCGCCTAACCTACCGCGTGCAGTCATGTGAGCCCTCCAGTAAGTGGAGAAGGTATCTCCAGTTTGGACGGTAGCACCGCCGTGGCTTGAGTGCCAGGCTCCGGCGCCCGTTCAGGGGGCTCCCTTCGCTCGCCGTGGGTCAGGTGCCCCATCGTTCCGTCGGTGACTGGGGGATTGCCCGACGGCTCGAAACGTTGCATCACCACGCCCTGAGGTTCCTCCCCCTAGGGAAACCGGACCTCCACGCCACGCCCCCGTCACCCTGTGTCTGACCGGAGTCACGCTGCTCGGTTTCGGCGACGTATGGCTGATCGCGCGCAGGCCGGGGCAGCGGAAGCTGCCCGATCAACAGGACTACCCTGTGCTGTATGACGGAGAGTTCTCGGCGGATCGATCCGGTTGAGGGCGGTCGCCCGCTACGGCGCGACGCCGCCCTCAACCGCGAACGCATTCTCCACGCGGCGCGTGAGGTCTTCGGGCAACAGGGATTGGGGGTCACACTCGACGGCGTGGCCCGCCACGCCGGCGTCGGCGTCGGGACCGTCTATCGCCGCTTCCCCACCAAGGAAGTCCTTATCCGGGCCCTATTCGAACAGGACCTCCAGATGCGCCAGGAGGCGGCCGAGAGCGCCCTCGCCCACCCCGACCCCTGGCAGGGTCTGGTCGACTTCCTGGTGGAGATGTCCGCCGACCTCGCCGAGAACCGTGGCCTGCACGACGTGCTCATGCTGGGCGCGCACACGTCCGGGCCGATTGAGGCGGCACGCGGGGGCATGCTGCCCTTCCTGGAGGCCCTGATCCGCAGGGCCCAGGAAAGCGGGGATCTCCGTCCGGAGGTGACTCCTTCCGATATTCCGGTCATCCAGCACATGCTGTACGCCGCTGCCCAGTTCACCCGGGGCCAGCAGCCGGACATCTGGCGCCGCTACCTCGAAATTCTCCTCAACGGTCTTCGCGCCCGTCCCGACAACCCCGCACTGGCGACCCCGAGTCTGAGCAACGAGACGGTGGAACAAGCGATGGGCATCGTCAGACCTGACGAGGCGTCACCGTAGACGACAGCTGCCTCACCGCATACCTGTTCGTCACTCATGGGTGCGTCCACGAGTGGCTTGGCCGAATCAGGCAGCCTGGGTCGTCCGTGCAATCTCGCCGTACTTCGCGGACGGGATTCATTGGCGCGGTCTCGGCTGCTGAACCTTGTGCGCGTCGCGCAGCAGCCCGGGCGCCAAGCGGCGGTGTACCGAGGACAGCGGCGACCAGATGCGTGCCGCTATCGGCCGGTCGTAGCGGACGATCGTGGCCAATGACACCTGCTCGTCATCGACCTGGATGACGAGGTGGCCGGTCAGCATCCAGGAGTGGGCTTCGAGCCTGATCCCCCTGTCGCTGCGGTCAGCGATCCGCCATCCGGCCACGTGGTCCGGTGATGCGCGCCGCTGTAGACGCAGGCCAAGGAGTACCCGCCAGATGAATTGGCCTTGGAGGCCCGCGACGTCTTCGAACGCCGCGCGGGCCCACTGCTCCGGTGACCTGTGTGAGGCGTCATGCGTGATGAGCGTGAAGACGTCGATGTAGTCGGGGTCGGTCGGACTGAGAGCGCGGACCGCCTGCGGAATGTCGTGCTGTTGACGGACGGTCAGCACGTGATCATCCCTGTTCGTCCCGTCTCGGCGGACGGGACGGTCGCCTTCTGGTTCCACCTTCATCTCCTTGACTTCCCTCGGAAACCTGCTTCGGGCGAGTCCGAGTAGTGGCGTCTTCATCTGCTGGCAGGGGACGGTCTTGGTCTTGCCGAGGTGCGCGCACGTCAGGTCGGCGTGCCGACCCGCCACCCCAGTCCGATCATGCGCATCAGCGCTGGGTACACGATCAGGTACCGGAACGGAACGATCGCGGCCAGGTAGATCCTGCCGAGCAGGCCGTTCGGTTTCAAGCTCGTCGTAGCTCCGCTCCACCTCGTGCCCGACGGGATGGTCCTGGCCGGTGAACTCCAGCCGCAGCACGATCGCCATGCGGGCGAAGTCGCGTCGGCAGAAGACGGCGTGTCCGCGTGCCATGGCCAGCAGCGCCGCGACGGGCTCCGACTCCTGACAGCCAGCAGGTGAGCCGCCAGTCTGCCCTCCAGTAGTTCGGTGGCCTCGATTCCGAACACGACGCCCCCGGCAGAGGCGGGGTTCCCGCCGCAGCGGGTCACCGATGACATCACGACGCAGTACCTTCGGCGGGGAGCAGGCGGTGCCCGCATCGCGTACCGGGCAGCAGGCCGGCCCTGGGTAATCGTTCCGGCCCCGGTGTATGGCGCGGTGGTCGGGCGGTCACGACGTTGGCGGGTCCGCCGGCTTGGCTCGCTGCGGGTGGATCGTCTCGTGCCGGGCCAGCATCGCCACGTACTGAGCGATCTTCCGGGTGCGTGTCTCGGCTCGCTTGACGGCATTGACCCGGTTGATGAGGGCGAAGCGATTGGTCTTGGTGAGCACCTCGAACATCGCCTGCGCCGCTGGGTCGGCGGCGATCGCGGCTCGCAGGTCGGCCGGCACCTCCGCTTCCGATGATGGCGCATAGGCGGCCGCCCACCGCCCGTCGGCCTTCGCGGCGTCCACCGCGGCGCGGCCGGCGGGCAGCATCAGGCCGGCCGCCTCCAGTCGGGCCACGTTGGCGACGTTGCGCCGGGACCAGACGCTGCGGGGCCGGCGCGGGGTGAACCGCCTCCAGGAACTCCCCTCGTCGCGCTTGCGGGCCTGGCCGTCGATCCAGCCGAAGCACAGGGCCTCGTCGACCGCCTGCTGCCAGGTCAGCGTGGTAACGGAGCCGCCCTTCCTGGTCAGGGCGAGCCACACGCCAGGAGAAGCGGTGTGGTTGTCCAGCAGCCACGCGCGCAGCGCCGCGCTGTCAGCAACGATCAACTTATCGAGCTCGGTTCCGGTCACCACGGCAGGTTAGTGCCGCAACCCGGTGTGGCGACCTGTCGGGGGTGATTCGTTGAGCCCCGGCGTCGGCGTCGGCCTGGCTCGCCGTCGGTGTGCCCTCCGGGCGCGGTGGGGCGATCGGCGGCGGTGGTGTCGGTCACGGATATTCCGGGTGGTTAAGGGGTGGTTAAGGGGTGAAACGGGCGCTGGTCGGTGGTGGGTGTCAGCCCGCGGTCATGGGGTGCCTCTCGACGCCGGGTCCGGCCCGTACGCCTTGGCGTGTGCGGGTGGGACCTGTCTCCGATCCGGCGCCGATGGCCGGAGGATGGCGAGAACACGATGACCACGACTCCCTCTCCGCACACCCAGCGCGCCCTGGCTGAGGCCGCCGCGACGGTGAGCCCCGCGGTGAGCCCCGCGCCCAGCCCGCAGCCCCGGGCCGCCATCTCACCGTTGACGCTGGTCAGCCCACGTACTTACCCTCCCCGGCTGATTGCAACTCTTCTACTCCCAGCATGAATGTGCCTGGAGAAGCGTTCCGGCGCCGGAAGAAGACCGTGGCGAAGGCCGGAGCGGACATCCGCGGCGAAGCCCTCCGCACTCTCGCCCGGCTGCGCCTGGCGCCCCCTCTCCATCTGAAGACGCTGCTCCTGCCGCAGCAGCAGGGCACTGACCACGTCCGCCGGGTGCTGCGGAACCTGCTCGCCGAGTCCCCGCCTCTGGTCGGCCGGACGTATCGCGCGCAGCAGAGCTACTGGTTCTGCACCCCGGCCGGGCTTGCGGAAGCCGCCGCCTCCGGCGAGCTCGCACCGAGGGACGGCCGGGCGACTGGGAAGCGTGTCGCGGCGAGGAGGGGGCTGCGGTAGCACGGCCTCGCCCTGGCGGACACCGTCATCGCCTTCCACCAAGCGCAGGCGGCCGACCAAGCCGCCTGGCAGCTGGAGGTCACCCAACCCGACCCCCGGCCTGCTCCCCAACGGCGTCGTGCTCCTGAACAATGGCTCCCAGGCGTTCGTGGAGATCGACCGCACGATGTCCTACCCGCTCCTGATCGCCAAGCTGGAACGCTACGACGCCTACCGCACCGCACCCGCTGCCGGACGCGGCAACGCCGCCCGTCCACCGCGCTCCCGCTGGCAGGAGACCTACGCCGGACCGCTGCTGGAGCGGCCCTTCCGGCATGACGTTCTCGATCGTGGCCCGTATGCACCTGATGGTGACTTTCGTGCTGGTGATGTGTGTGGCGTTGTGTTCGGGTATCTGTGGGGCGGCTGGACGGCGGCTCTGGTGGCTGGGGGAGTGGCTGGGCTGGGTGCGGGGGATCGGCCCCTGGCTCTCTCGCCGCCCTATGACGGCCTTCCGCCAGCTCGCGTCTTCGCCCGTGGCTCTCGTGGTTCGGCAGGCTGACGGGTATGGGGAGGGCATCGCCGGCGGGGTCAGCGCTGCCATCGTCGTGTACCAGGCCGCGGTCTTTCCCCTCACCCTCAACGGGGTCACCGGCGAGTAACGGGCGTTTTGCCGTACCGTCGCGCCGGCTCGCCGCGTTTGACGGACTGCCCCGTGCGGTGCGGGTGTCGGCTGCCGCAGTTCTGGAAACCCTCGCCCCCGGCCTGGACGCCGACCACGCCCAGGCCGCGATGACCGCCCTGCCCTGACCCTCACGGCCTACGACGACCGCGCCCGCTGACCCGCCCGCCGTATCGGACGCAGGCGCCGGATCTGGACGCAAGGGGCAGGGGTGAAGCACCAACACCGGGGTGGGCAGGCGGGCTACAGGTCGACGTGGCTCTCGGCGCGGCTCGCGAGCTGCGCGGCCAGGTCCTCGGTGCCGATGCTGTCGACGTCGTCGTGGGCTGGGAGGTACGCCTTGAGTGCGCGCTGGAGCACGGAGGTGAGGGAGGAGCGGTCGTTGTCATCATCGCCCATGTGCGCGTTCCCGGCAGAATGCGACCGGCCGGGAAGCGCTGTTGAGCCGTCCGGGCCGGGTGCCCAGGTGGAGGATCGGCGTGCCCAACGCCTCAGCGATCCAGGCTGGCCGTCACCGACGCGTACATCGGCCCCGGAGCTGTCGGGAGGGCCGGTCTTCCGTCTTCATGCGCAGCCCATGCCTTCGTTGACGGCTGGCCATGCCTCCACCCCGTCAGGGGTGCGGATATAGGCATTGGATCCGTCGGCCGCCAGCGACAGTTCCCAGTGTTTCAGCCGGTAGCCGGTGTTAAGGGCGTCGCCGGGCATGGTCACGTTCCCGTCGTAGCGGGACTTGAGCATCTCGGAGGGGAGCACTCCGTCCGGGTCCCGGGCATACATTCGCCGGTCCGGTTCCGCGCCTGCCTCCAGGAAGTGGGCCTCTTGCCAGTCGCAGTGCTCCGGACCGGCGCGGCTGCTTAGCTCGCCGACGGGCACACGTTCCCCGTCGCGGTCGGTCCAGACCTCGTACGACTTCGATTCGGCGAAGCCGACCGGCATTTCCGCCGGGTCGCACCAGGCGGAGGTCTCTGGTCCCCACCCAGGCCGGTCCGCCCGGTTCCTGGCGACGATCACGGCGACCTTAGTTTGACCTTTTACATCGAAGGAGTAGAGCACCCGCTCCCCTTCTGTCCTTTCCACGCGGTAGCCGAAGAGGGGCACTTCGGGCTGCTCCATCTCAAAGAACAGCTTCAGCCCCTCCTCCGGGGACTCACCGCCGTCCTGCTCGCTCCAGGGCCCGGAGGCCCCGCCGCCGTAGAGCTTCGCCACGCACTGCACCGCCCGTCCGGCCGCCCCCGTTCCCCATGATGACGGGTCGTACGCCGTCTCTTTTCCAACGGCCTCTTCGCCCCCCTTGTCCTCTATCCACAGCGGACCCCGGTACGGCGACGGCGCGGGCGATGCCTCCGAGAGCACCGGGCTCCCGCCGCTCTCCGACCCGCACCCCACTGCCCCCGCCGTGAGTACCAGTCCCGCCAGTACGCCCATCCCGACTCTGCGCATATATTCCTGACCCCAGTCCCAGTGGCTCCGGCTGCCCGCACGCTCGGCATCGTGCCGTCCGCTCGTGCGGCCCACCAGAGCAATTCCGGCCCTCCGCTCGTCCGGCCCACATCACTCGGATATACGGTGCGCCCGACACGTTCGGGACGGCGGCGCACTGACCGGTCCTCTCGGCCGGTCCAGGGGTGATCGTGTCGCGGTTCACGGCCGAGACCTGGCGGCGCCTTGTCCTGAAGTAGAGCAGCCACCCGGGCCGCGGCGATCTCGGTCAACCTGGCCACATGCGTTCCTCGTCCGGCCAGGACTGTTCCCACCAGGATCCGGTGACGGCGCGGACGGCCTCGAAAGCCGCCGCCCCGGTGGGGGGAGCGGCGCAGTAGCCGGACACGCCCGCCGCTGGGTGGCGATCACCTTCGGGCACCGGCCAAGGGGCACGGGCGTACCGCTGCTCCCGGGCAGGCAAGTTAACCAGTAAGGGTGGCATACGCACACTCGCTCCTCGGGGACCAGATGCAGGCGGGCGGGTGTCTGGTGCGAGCAGCAGGACAGGCCGGACACGCGGGCCCCATGGGGCGACGGCGTCCTCGCCATGCATCAGCCGCCCGAGATCGGCCCGGCTCCGTACTTGCCAGCCTGCTCCTCCAGTGCCCGCCGACGACGCTTTGGCCGCTAAACAACCTGCTTCAGCCATCCGCCACAGTCAAGACGAGCGGCAGCATCGACTCAGACCCCACGCAGCCGGCAGGTGCCGCTCATCGCCGTCGGTGTTTCCACCAACCAAGCTCCCTGCGGTCATCCGCGTGGGCGGGGTCGCCGGCGCCGCTATCATGATCGATTCAACTCTGGGGGAACGATCGTGCGAATATCATCTGGTACTACGGCATTCGGCGTTGCGTGCATCGCGCTGGCCACGGCGCTGTCGGGATGCTCCGAGGGCGCAGAGTCGCGGGAGCGGTCGGCTGCGCAGATGCTCGGTGAGGCGAACAAGACCATGAAGTCCCTCCAGGCGGTGACGATCACCGGGCGCGTGACCATGGAGGAGGACCGCTGGGGTTCCACTCGGATGAGGACCGACCTGAAGGGCACCTGCTCCTTCACGTCAGCTGGCAGCACAGGCGAGAAGCTTGAACAGATCCGTATCGGCGACACCGACTACATTCGGCCGAACCTGAAACACATGCAACTCTCCGGCATGGTCACCAAGGGCCTGAAGGACCAAAAGAACTGGGCCAAGACGACCGTCGACCCGGCCACACCTGCCGGCGAGAACGGACTGACCGACTGCACCCACCACTTCGCCTCGTTCGGGAAGGCCGTCAAGGGCAAGAGCGGCAAGATCGACGGAGTGCCGACGACCAGCCTGATCGTCACCGACAAGGCGGACAAGGGGTCCACGTACACCTTCCACGTGGCGACCGAAGGCAAAGCCCATATCTACCGGGTCGTGTACAAGAGCCCCGACTTCCGCAACGTTACCTCCTTCAGCGACTTCGACACCCCGCTGAATGTCGAGCCCCCGAAAGCCAACGTGGTCGACCTCTCCGACTGACGAACAGACCGTAGGCGCGTACCCCGTGAAACAGGGTCACCCAAGCCTGCGGAGCGGACCGCGACCAGTACCCCTTCCTGACGGACACCGTTGCCGCCTGGCTGAACGCTCCCACACCCGGCTGGCGCACGGACACCGGCCGCGGCAAGGACCGGATGGCCGGCCACTTCGTCCACCCCCGCAACCCCGTCGGCCGCTACCAGGGCCACCGGTTGGATGAGCACGGCGCAGGTGGCGCAGGCGCTGAACCGGTCCCGCGCCTTCCTCGCCGCGTCCAACCTGAACCCGGGAGTACTGCGCGGCGAGCGCCCCAGCAAGGCGATCGCGCTGATCAACCCCCACCAGCAGGACGTGAAGGACTATCTGGGGGCTGCCTTCCGCTCGCCGGACCGGACGAACAATCCACTGATGCTCTTCAGCCGGTTCAAGCCGGAGCAGGTACGCCTCGTCGGGGACCAGGTCAGGACACGAGGACGCATGACGTTCCGGGAAGGTGACGACCGCGCGCTCCGGGTAACCGCCGACGTCACCTTCGTGTACCCCCTCGCGCGCTCGGCGGGCGGCGACGAGGTCGCGCGCACCATCGTGCGACGCGAGGTGGTGGTCGACTGGGACAACCCCACGAAGGTGCTCACCCAGCCCGGAACGCTCTCCCTCGTCTCCTACCCGGTCCACACCGCCAACGGTGGCTGCGGCCCGGTCACCGGCTACTTCGCGCCGCAGTTCAGCGCGGAGTTGGCAGTATTCGGCGACGGACCCCGGGTCGACTCGTACGACCGCAGCACGCCCATGACCGAGCGGCTGCGGCAGCCGCAGAGGCAGGAGTGTGAGACCGCCACACGATCGTGAACGTCCCCTGGACATGCGGTGTATCGGATGCGGAAGGGGCAGGGCTTGAGTGGTCGGGGTCATGCCCCCGGGAAGCGACAGGCCAAGGGCTGTCCCCTTATGGTCCTGCGCGATGGCGTCGGGGGCGGTTGCCGACCGGCGGTGAAGTCAGTCGAGGCAGGTCGCCCATGCCGTGAGTGCGGCGAAGTCGTCGGTGGTGAGGCCGCATCGGGGATCGACTCGGTGCACTAGGGCGGGACCGTGGTGGTGGTCCTTCACCCAGGCGCGATCGGCTTCTGTCACCTCATCGTCGACCCAAGCGAAAGCGCGGCCCTTAGCCCACGCGACGATCTCCGGCGTCTTCCAGAACACACCACCGCCGGGCTCGGGCCTCGGAGAGGACCAGGCGATGAAAGGCAGCTCGGGCAGTCCCAGGACTGGCGCGATGAAACCATTGGCCTCCTCCTCCCAGGTGCTCGCCCACACCAGGTCGAAGGGAAGGGCCTCCAGCGCCGGACCGTGATCCGGGTTGAGCCACACCCGCAGCGGCTTCACGTGCTTGTGCGGCAGCCCCCACTCCATCAGCCGGCGCCGCTCGGCGGCCTCCCAGTGAGGCGTCAGCAGACGGTGCGTCTGATAGCCCTCAGGCCGGCGCTGCGGCTTCGCGGCATACGGATTCAGCGGTCCGTCCACATCCACCAGCAGTGCTGGGCGCACCGGTTCATCCCCCCTCTTGGTTCTGCGTCGTACCGTACCGGCCAATGGCGAGACCGCCACCGCAATTCCGGCACGTAGGGGTCTGATCGAGTCCGGGGTGGCGGGGCGATCTTGATGCGACTGCAGTGATCACGGCGGCGGAGTCGTGTTGGACAGCCCCGTTCATAGCCGGGTCCCACCCTGGTCGGGGCGGTGCGTGACGTGGACGAGTTCGAGGTTCCCGCGCCGGGTTCGCAGACCCGAACGAGTTTCATCCGTCGCAAGGTATTGCGTTCATCGCAATTTGTTGCGTAATCTGTAATGCATGAACATCTACGACGACATCGCCGCGATCGTGTACGCCATGCCGGAGCCGGGCGACATTCCGGAGGACGTCTACAGCGACGTCCGCCACGACGTCGAATCCGCCCGCGAGGAACTGGTCCTCAACCTGGAAGGCGCCTCGGACTCCGACCCGGAGGGGAATGAGCCGCTGATGTCCGCCATCGGTGCCGCCCGCTCGCGCAAGGAGCAGGCCGAGGCCGAGATTCGCCGACTGGTGGCCTACGGGAGGGAGTTCACCCGCCCCCGCCCCTACAGGCTGGCCGACCTGGCCGCTGCCTCCGGCATGTCCGTCTCCGGAGTCCGCACCTGCTACGGACACGGTGACGTCGCCGCGGTCGAGCGGGCGACCGCGCGCAAGCCGCGGGAATGGCGGGCGGCCGACCCCGCCGACCCGCCCGAGGCCGGGACCCAGGCGTGACCGCCTGGCCGGAGGTCCCGGCAGGGTGCGTGTGCCGGAACGCTTGGGCGGAACTCGTGACCGTCATCGAGGGTCGGCAGTTGGCAGCCCTCCCGTCCGACAGCCTCGGGCCGACCTCCGCGCTCTACCTGGCCTACTGCGCTACCTGCGGCGACGAGTACCCAGGGCCCTGGCGGCTCGCGCCCGGCCGCGCCAGTGCGGCATGAGGAGACCGCCACGTTTGCGGCTGTGTCATCACGCACCTGACGAGCGCGACCACCGACGATGTGCCCCGCGCCCTGCCAGCAACCGGACGGGGACGGACCGCACACGCCGGTGACCTGCCCAAGACCCCGTCCTCAGCCGGAGAGTCCGCAGACCGGGAACCGAACAACCCCGACCGCTGCCGACGGTGCCCCCGGCACAGGAGGGCGTGCGACGCGATGAACGATTCCCCCTGGTGAGGCATCGGGCCGCTCATTCCGTTCGGGGCCGTGGCCCAGCCGTATCCGACCTGTGCGACGGGTTCTGAACCGGCTGGTGCCGACGCGAATCCGCTCCTGACCAGGATCAATCCCGAGCACGGACCCCGGCTGGCGGCACTCCCGTGCGAGCTCGTCTGGGCGACGACATGGATGGCGGACGCGAACGAGTGCATCGCGCCCCGCATCGGTCTGCCGTAGCTGGCCGTGGTGGCCTGGCCGGAGCCGTCCGACATCGATGACCAGGACGTACGGAACGGACTGCACTGGAAGACCCGTGCCCTCGTCGAGTGGGCTGCGGGACGCCCGTTCGCCTGGGCCGATGACGAGGTGACCGACATCGATCGGTCCTGGGTCGCTGCCCATCATCAGGGGCCGGCCATGCTCCATCGTGTCGATCCCTGCCATGGCCTGACTGACCGCGACTATGTGGCTCTCGACTCGTGGCTGAGGCAACCGACCTGACGGCTGGAGAAGATGAAGAGGCCGCGGGAACGAACTGGAGCTTTCGGCTCGGCGCCGCTGCGCCCAAGGGGTGCGTTGAGCTTGCCGACAGAACTGGAGTACGCGGAATGCGCGGCAGGGAACTTCCCGCAACGCAGGCGAACGGGCGGCTGGACGCCCAGTGGTACCTGCACGAGTGCTACCTGGACGAAGGCGTGGACCGACGCGACGAGCCTGCTGTCCTGGTGCGGTGGAGCGATCCGGGCAGGCGGGAAGCCCTTCAGGGTGATGATGCCTGTGGACTGGCATCGGGCAGGGGTCGGTATGCCAAGCGGGCGAGCTGGATGCTGCGTGGTGACGCGCGAGCGGTCGGGTACAAGCCGTGTGTCCGCTGCGGTGGTGCCGGTCTGACGGCTCGCCCCGTACGGACGCGGTGTCGGAGGTAGCGGCCTGTGCGGAACCCGGATGCCTCCCCCCCCGGGGGGGGGCAGGGGCGTTTAGCCCGTCCAGCAGGTAACAGACACCGAGGGTGGCGGTCCTGCACATCCGAGGGGTCAGGCAGTGCCCGTGGTCCGGGAAGGAATGCTGGTGGGGGCGGGTGCCGGTCCGGGACGGCCGAGCAGGCCGATCAGCGTGGTGAGTACGGAGAAGACACCCAGCGTGACCCAGCCGGCGCTGTAGCCTGCGGCGGGGACCACCTTCCCGAAGACCACGGGGCCGATGAAGCCGCCGATCGCGGCGAGGGTGAGCATGACACCCACCGCGGTGCCGATGTGCTCGGCGTCGATCCGGGACACATTGGAGGGGACACAGAGCCATGCCGGGAAGCCGAAGAGGAACAGGAATCCGATCAGGGCCGAGAGGAACCACAGCAGGGGGGCCGAGCGGATGGGCACCAGGAACAGGGCGGCGCTCATCGCGAGGAATGGCACGACCATGACCAGGCGGTAGTTTTTGAGCCGGTCCGTTACATACCCGCCGACCAGGCTGCCTGGAATCCCGGCCAGGGCGAACACCGCTCCGAGGGCCCCCGCTTGGCCGCTGCTGAATCCGAGCTCGTCGATCGCGTACTCGCCGATCAGCTGCGACACGGTGATGTACGCGCCGTACACCCCCACGATGGCTCCGCCGTAGATCCACAACTGCCGGTCCCACAAAGCCTTGGTGAGGCCCGAACGGGTGATCTCAGTACCGGCGAGACCGGCCACACCGGGCGGGGTGCTGAACCACGCGGCGGCGGCAGCGGCGACGATGAGGTTGAGGACCCCGCAGGAGACCAGCATCGTTCGCCAGCCGAAGGCATCGGTGAGGGCGACGCACCCGTACAGCCCTAGCGCGGTTCCGACACTGAAGGCGGCACCGCCCGTGATGCCCAGGGCGAAGTTGATCTCGTGGTGCCGGAACCAGACGGTGACTGCGCCAACCGACACCGAGAGGAAGATGGATCCGCCGATACCGGCGATCACGCGGTAGATCGCGAGGTCCGTGTATTCGACGGCGATCCCGGAGAGTATGCCGCCGACGCTCTGCAGCACGATACCGAGGACGAGCGTGCGCTTCAGCCCCAGCCGGGTGGCGAGAAGTCCGGCAGGAACATGGACGACGCCGTATCCGATCAGGAAGAGGGCGATCAGGAAGGCGAGCTGCGTGAATGAGGTTCCCAGTTCTTCGCTGATCGGTGTGAATGCCGAGGCGATGTTGAACCAGTTCAGCGTCAGGCCCACATACCCGGCCACCAGGAGGGCGAGCATGTGCCATCGGGTGGCATAGATGTCTTCGGACATGGGCGGGGAACATCCCTTCTCGAAGATGTGGTGCCCCTGAGAGCGGCACATGGGATACCCGGCTGTCCCCCCGCCGGGAGGCGCAGTCGTCGCGGATGAGCAGGAGACGCCGTAGGCGGATGGCTCCGTGGAACTCGATCCGTCGCCGTCCGGGCGGGTGGGGGAGAGCGGCGCCCGACCCGGTGACGGTTGGTGTCAGGAAGTCGGAGCCGGCCTGCGGGCGGTGCGGATGCCCGGTGCCTCCCCCACGTCCTTGCCGGGGGAGGCACTCTGCGGCTAAGGCTTCTTCACCGCGATCGCCTCGAACTCGACGATGAGGTCCGGCTGCACCAGCCCCGTGACGAACACGAAGGTTGAGGGCGGGCGGGTCGGCAGCCACCGGTCACGGACCGACCTGATCTCCTCCAGCGCCTCGGGTTTGGCGATGAAGCCCGTGATCTTGACGATCCGGTCCATCGAGCTGCCGGCGGCCTCCAGGGTGCGGGCCATGTTGGTGAAAGCCTGGTCGGTCTGAGCGATGGCGTCGTCCGCGCCGACCACGTCTCCCTTTTCGTCCCAGCCGATCTGTCCTGATGTGAAGACGAGTTCGCCCACCGTGCCCGCCCAGTGCCAGGCGGTCCCGGAGAGGACTTTGGGCACCTCGGTGACGAGGGTGAGGTCCCTGGCCATGTCAGGCTTCGTCGACGATCGCGATCGCGCGTACCGGGCCGGCGGTGCCACCTGCGATCTTCAGGGGCATGGCGATCACCTGGAAACCGTGCGGCGGCAGTTGGTCGAGGTTGGCCATCTTCTCCATGTGTACGTACTCCTTCTCCAGTCCGAGCAGGTGGCAGGGCCAGAGGAACTTGGGGTCGTGTCCGTGCTCGTGGTAGTCCGCGGCCCACGCGGCGTACGGTCGGTCGTAGCTCCAGGCGTCGGTGCCCACGGTGGTGACGCCCTGGTCGAGCATCCACTCCAGTGCCTCGCGGCTCATGCCGCCGCCCCGGGTCGTGTAGACGTCCGAGCCGAAGTACTTGTCGTTGCCGGTCATCGACAGCACGATGTCGCCGGGCTTGAGCGTGTAGTCGATGTCGCGGAACTTCTGCTGGAGTTTCTTGAGGGACACCTCCTCGCCGTCCGCACAGTCCTGGATGTCGATGACGACGCCGTCGCCGATGCAGCGTTCGAGCGGCCATTCCTCGATGGTCTTCGGTCGGGAGCCATCGGCCATCCGCGGACCGAAATGCCACGGGGCGTCCATGTGTGTGCCTGTGTGGTCCGTGATGTCGAGGTTGCAGATGGCGTACGCCTCACCGGGGGTCGGCCAGTCCTGCGGGTCGATGTCGTAGTTGTCCTTGTTCCACTTGGCTCCCTCCGAGTGGGGGACGAGCGTCACCCCCTTGCCGTCGAGGGTCGGATCGGTGTCAACGGTCATCGAGAGGTCGACGATGCGGTTGGCCATGGGGCTTGCGCCACCTTTCCTCCATGACTCCGTATCCACTTAGTGGATACGGAGTCATCTAGTTGGATACTGTGTCCGAGACGGTAAATGTGCGGACGGAGTCTCGTCAATGGCTATGCGGCGCCTCTTCCAACTTGCCTCCGGCTCACCCCCTTCGCCCGCCGTGAACAGCGGAAAGAGATCTATCCCCGCCCGCCGGGAGCCTTCCGTTTCCACACAGGCCCATGAGGGCGGCGTACGGATCGTGCGAGGCGCGGCGGCGATGGCGAGGCCGCGGGGGACGGACACCGTGGTGCGTTCTCTTGTGTTCGTCACTGACCAGCACGGGAGGGCGGGGCACACGACCGGTGGTGGGCTCCGTGGTCATCACTCTGTCGAAAGCGCGACGGACCTGCCGCTGTACGCGCCCCTTTCGCCTGCTCGGACCTCACCTGTCCCGGAGGTCGGGGCCGACCGGACGCGACGCACCGCTGCGGATGAACGCCTCCACCCCTGTGCGCAGTTCGCCGTCCGGAGCGAAGCAGGCCCGGCGCAGGCGGCCGGCGTCGAGTGATGGGCGATGCGGCGCCGGATCGAGTACGCCACCGATGATTCTTTTGTTGGAGGCGCTGGCCAGCGGTGCGAGCCGGGCCGCGCGCCGAGCCAGTCGCAACGCGACGTCGACATGGGCACCGTCGTCGGCCAGCTCCGCGACGGCTCCCGCCCGCCATGCGCGGCTCGCGTCCACCCGCCGTCCCAGTAGCAGCATCTCGCGCGTCAGGGAGCCGCCCCAGACCGAAGCGAACCGGCGCACCCCGGTGTCGGAGTACACGAGGCCGAGATCGCCGGCCGGTACGGAGAAGAACGCGTCGCGGGTGGCGACGCGAGCGTCGCAGCAGGAGGCCAGCTCAAGGCCGCCCCCGAGGGCGGGTCCGTCGATCGCGGCGACGATCGGATACGTACAGCTCTCCATCACATCGAACACCGCGTGCGCGGGATGGGCGATCAACTGTTCGGCGAGCTGCTCCCAACGCGGGCCGGCGACGCTGCGCAGGTCGTAGCCGGCGCAGAACGCCGGTCCGTTGCCGGTGAGGACCACTGCGCGGGCGTCGAGGTCACTGAGCACACGGGTCAGTTCGTCGAGGGTCCGGGCGTCGAGTGCGTTCCGCCTGCCGGGCCTGTCGAGTGTGACGACGGTGATGCCCGGTTCCACCTCCTCGACGCGGACGGCCGGGCACGGGCCCGGCTCAGTGCGCACGCCGGTCCGCCCTCTCCTCGGCCAGCCGCCGGAAGGGTTCCAGCGCCTGGGGGTTGACCACGGCATCGCGGTCGACGACGCTGTCCAGCTCGGCCCCCATCAACAGCCGTTTCATCGGAACCTCCAGGGGCTTGCCCGACCGAGTGCGCGGCACTTCGTCGATCCGGTGCACGGCGTCGGGAACGTGTCGTGGGGAACAGTCCGTGCGCAGCCGCACGGTGATCGCGCGCTTCAGCTCCCCGTCCAGTTCCTGTCCGGCCGCCAGGACCACGAACAACTCCAGCCGTGAGTTCGTGTCCGGTCCTGCGATGTCCAGAGCCAGCGCGTCGACCACCGCGTCGAGCGTCAGCACGGACCGGTAGAGCTCGCTGGTGCCCATGCGGATCCCGCCGCGGTTGATCGTCGAGTCCGAACGGCCGTGGATGACCACCCCGCCGTACGGCGTGATCTCGATCCAGTCCCCGTGCCGCCACACAGGCGGTTCGACCGGGTAGTGGCCGAAGTACGCGTCGTGGTAGCGCCTGCCGTCGGCGTCACCCCAGAACATCACCGGCATTGAGGGCATCGGCGCCGTCAGTACGAGTTCGCCCACCGCACCGATCACCGGGCGCGCCCCGTCGTCCCAGGCGGCGATGGGCGCGCCGAGTGACCGGCGCTGCAACTCCCCCCGTACCACCGGCACCGTCGGAACGCCTCCCACGAACGACGTGCACACATCGGTGCCGCCACTGGACGAGAACAGCCACAGGTCCGGGCCGAGTTCCTGGTAGACCCAGTCGAAGACTTCGGGCGTGAGCGGTGACCCCGTCGAGCCGACCGCGCGCAGCCGCCACAGGTTCCTGCCGTCCCGTGGTCGCACGCCGTCGGCGCGGCACGCGGTCAGGAAGCCCGCGCTGGTGCCGAAGCACGTGGTCCTTGTCGTGGCCACCACGTCCCACATCGCCTCCGTGTTCGGATGGCTGGGACTTCCGTCGTAGAGGACGATCGTGGCGTCGGTGAGCAGGCCGCCGACGAGGAGGTTCCACATCATCCACCCTGTGCTCGTGAACCACAGAATCCGGTCGTCCCGGCGGGCATCGATGTGGAGATGCAGCTTCTTGAGGTGTTCGAGCACGATGCCACCGTGACCGTGCACGATCGGCTTCGGTACACCCGTCGTTCCTGACGAGTAGAGAATCCACAACGGGTGGTCGAAGGGCACCCGTTCGAACGCCAGGGGCCTTCCGTCGGTGCAGAAGTCGTCCCACGGGGCGGCGGAGCGGAGCCCGATGAGTGATCTGCCGGGACGCAACTGGTCGACCACGGCGACCCGGTCGAGCGTCGGCAGGCCGTCGACTATCTCACGCACGACGTCCAGGCGGTCGAACTCCCGTCCGGCATAGCGGTATCCGTCGACGGTGATCAACACCGAGGGGTCGATCTGCCGGAAGCGGTCCAGCGCACTCTTCGCCCCCATCTCGGGAGCGACGACTGACCAGATGGCCCCGAGGCTCGTCGTCGCCAGCAGAGCGACCACCGCCTCGATCGTGTTGGGCAGGTAGGCCGCGACCCGATCGCCCCGGCCCACGCCGGCGGCCACGAGTCCGGCCCGGGCCCGCGTCACGCGGTCAGTCAATTCTGCCCAGGTGACCTCGACCGGCGGCTGTGACTCGGACGCGCACACGATCGCCACCCGCCCGGGGTCGTGTCCGGTGAGGATCTGCTCCGCGTAGTTGAGGGCGACATCGGGGAACCACCGGGCCCCGGGCATGGTGCGTCCGGTGAGCACCCGCGTCGGGTCGCCGTCGGCACGCACCTCGAAGTGGTCCCAGATCGCCTTCCAGAACCCCTCGATGTCGTCGACCGACCAGTGCCAGAGCGCGTCGTAGTCACCGAAGTCGACGCCCCGGTGCCGTGCCAGCCAGTGTCGGAACCGGGTGAGCCCACTGGCGGCCGCCCACTCCTCGGAGGGCGTCCACAGTACCGGTGGCGTTTCGTTGGTGGCTGCCTTCAGCATGTGACGGCCTTCCACAGGCGCTCGGAACAGTTCATGAGCTGGTGGTCCTCTCCGTGCGGGGCGATCAGTTGGAGCGCGATGGAGGGGGCGCCTGGGCCGAGGGGTACGGAGATCGCCGGCCATCCGTACGCGCCGGCCGCGCGGGTGAACCGTGAGGCGTCCAGGACCGCTGCGGGCTCGGCGAGGGCAGGTGGCAGGATCGCTGCCGTGGGCAGCGCGACGACGTCGACCCGGGCGAACGTCGTTGATGCCTGACGGGTGGTCAGTGCGACGGCCTCCCTCGCCCGCATGTAGGTGGCGGCGTCCATCCGGGTGCCGAGGTCGAGGGCGAACAGCAGGTCCGGTTCGTCGGGCGCGACACGGCCGGCCCAGTACGCCGCCATCTCATGGGTGAGGACACGCCCCGCCCCCCGTGGCCGGAGTTCGAAGGGGACCTCGACGATCGTGTGACCGAGGTCAGCGAGGCGCTCCATGGCGGCCCCGAACGCCCCGGCGACTCTGGCATCCATCGGACCGTGCGTCTCCAGGCCGGTGGGAACGCCGATGCGCGGGCGCCGATCGGCGCGGTCCGGGCCCGTCACTCCCAGTACCTCGGCGGCCGACCGGCAGTCGCGCACCGAGGTGGCGAACACGCCGACGGAGTCCATCGAGGGAGCCAGCCGGGCGCAGCCGTCCAGTCCCACGCCGCCGTGGGAGAACTTCATGCCGACCACTCCGCACCAGGCCGCCGGCACCCGCACGGATCCGGCCGTGTCGCCGCCGATCGCCAGCGGAACGATCCCGGCAGCGACGGCCGCGGCGGACCCGCCGGACGAGCCCCCGGGCAGCGCGCCGGGCACGGCGGGGTTGCGGCACGGCGGTCTTCCCGGAGCCTGTCCGGTCATGCTCCAACCGAGTTGGTCCATCGCCGTCTTGCCGATGACCACGGCGTCCGCCGCGCGCAGCCGGGCGACGGCCTCCGCGTCGCGCTCGGCCCGGTGGACCGGGGTCCGCAGCCCCAGCGTGGTGTCCAGCCCGGCGATATCGAAGCTGTCCTTCACTGCGACCGGTACGCCTGCCAGCGGTCCCAGTGGCTCCCCGCGTGCGGCACGGCGGTCGATGTCGCGCGCCGCCTCCACGACCGTCGGGTCCACCGACCAGAACACGCCGTCGGCCGCCACCGCGGCCGCCAGAGCCCGGCGGCACACTTCCTCCGCCGATCGGGCACCGGCCCGCACGGCCGTCGAGATCGCCGTCGCATCGTGGTGTGTACGGCGGTCGGGCCCGCCGTCCCGGCCTGTCGGGCCCTCCCGGGCAGTACGCGCGGACCGTTCATGGATCGCCATCCTTCTCCCTGGTGCTTTCCGGCGGTGTACGGGCGGTGGGGTCTCCGGCTGCGTCAGGCCGATGCCGCGGAGGGTGCCGCCAAGGTGTCGCGCGCCGTGAGGAACGGCTCGATCGGCAGCCGGGTGAGGCCCGCGCCGACCTGGCCGATTCCCGGTTCACGGTGGGCGAAGCCGTTGTTGACGATGGGGGTGATCCCGGTCCGGCAGACGAGGTTGACGTCGATGCCCACGGGTGTGCCGGCGAAGGCGTCGGAGGGGATGAGGAACCGTTTGCTGCCGCCCCGGCAGATCCGCCGCATCGAGCGGACGAGTTCGACGGCCTCCTCGTGCGTGCCGCCGATGAAGGAGCTGATCGCCGGCGCCGCGGTCAGGGCGAACGCGCCGAGGCCGATGGTCTCGGTCATGAAGGAGTCGCCCATCGCGGGGCAGGCGTCTGCGGTGGTGAAGCCGGAGAACACCTTCGGTCGCCCGGTCGGAGCGGGCGCGGTGAGCCAGCCGTCCACGCCGCTCACCCGCAGCCCCATGCGTCTGCCGTTCGAGCACATCGCGGTGACCAGCCCGGGCGCGTCCGCCGCGGCATGTGCGGCGTCGCCGATCACTTTGCCGGCGGCCATCGAGAAGGACAGGAAGGTGTGCGGGTTGCCCGCGAGGAACTCCAGGACAGCAGCGGCGGTCTCCGGGTCGGGGGCCCTGCGGACCACGGCCGGCGCGAGCCTGGCCAGCAGGGCGGCCGTGCCGGCGACGTTGCGGTTGTGACACTCGTCGCCGCGGCGCAGCCCTTCCGCCTGTAGCGCGACGACGTCGACCCCGCCCACGGCGGTGAGTGCGTCATCGAGTACGGGGGAGAGGGTGTCGCCCATCCATCTGAGGCGTGCCACCACCCGATCGCTCGTCGCGCCGAACCGTAGGGCCTCGCCCAGACCTTCGTTGAGGGGGGAGAACGCCCTCCGTCCGTCAGCCCCCTCCACCTCGACGACGGGGATACGGGGGGAGATGATGCCGGCCATCGCGCCCACCGCGCCGGCAGAGTGGCACGGTGCCAGTGTCACCCCACCGGAGTCGAGTAGTTCCTCCGCCGCCCGCAGGTCCTCGGCCTCGCCTTCGAGGATGAGCGCGCCGAGGACGGCGCCGCGCATCGGGCCGACGAGGTCGTCCTGTCCCAGCGGGGGGCCCGCGTGCAGGAACCTCCTGGGGCCGACGGCGTCCGTGATGTCGCCCGCCCGTCGAACCCTTCTCGCCACTGCCGGCGCCTCGGACAACAGTGTCCAGCCGTCACTGATACTCATACCTGCTCACTCCTGCCGTCTGGGGGAATCGAAAGCGCTCGGCCGTCGCCGACCTGCCGCTACGGCGGGGAAGGTTCGGCCTGGTCCGCGCCACCACGGCCGACACGAAGCCGACTCTTCGTCGGCGGTGGCTTGCGGTAGTCGTCCGCGGCGTGGGTTCGGGGCGTGGAACGCTGATGGGTCTCACGGAGAAGAGGGGAACATGCGCATCCAGATAGTGGATATCATGCCCACTGTACGGAGACGCTATCCATCATGAGGGTGAAGCGTCAATGCTTCAGGCGGTGTGACGGTGGGGAGGGGGCGCCCGCCTGACGTAGTGCCCATAGAGTGGACACTCTGTTCGGCTTGGTAGCGTGCTTGCATGTCACAGACGAAGGAATCGACCCCGGCGCCCACCCTGCAGAGCATGGACCGGGGGATGCGGATCCTTGAGCTGCTCGCCGAGCGACCCATGCGAGCCAAAGATCTGGCGGATGCCCTGGGTTCCAAGTGGGCGACGACCCACCGCACCCTGACCTACCTCCGGGGGAGCGGCTATGTCCGGCGCGACGAGGACAGTGGGCTCCATTACGTCGGCCGTCGTATGTTCTCGATCGGTGCCGCCTACCTCGGCAACCACGCCCTCCTGAACAACGCCCTGCCCGCGATGCGTGCCCTGGCGGACGAAATGGGCGGCTTCGTGCAGATCGCGGAGCGCGATGGTGCGTTCTCGACGGCGATAGCCAGCGTCGAGCCCCGTACCCCGGCCGACTCGATCACGGCCTCCTCAATGCTGGGCAGGCGCTACCCACTCCACACCGGGGCCCGCAGCCAGGTGCTCCTCGCCTACGCCGACGCGGAAGTCGTCGAGGAGTACCTCGCATCACCCCTGGAGCCGCTCACGATGTTCTCGATCACGGACCCTCAGGAGTTGCGCGAGCGGCTTGAGAGGACGAGGCGGAATGGCTACGCCGTGACGGCGCAGGACGTGACGGTGTGGAGCGCATCGGTGGCGGCACCGATCCGTGACCGGAACGGAGAGGTCGTCGCCTCGGCCGCGGCCATCAGTTACCACGAGGGCGGGGAGCACTCGGCCGCGGCCGTCCGGGGGATCGTCGATCTGGCCCGGTCGTTGTCCCACGCGCTGGGCTGGCGGTTGGACTGAAGCCGGGCCGGGGGCTCCCGGCCCGGCAGGCTCATGGGCCCGCTCGGCCCCGGGAACAGCACCGGGGCCGAGCGGGGCGGAGGGGAATGCGCCGTCAGATGCTCGGCGGCGTCCACAGGACGGGGTCGTTCGCGGGGGACATCTTCGCGAGAATCAGCTCGTCGAAGGCGTTGGCGGTTCCCCACTGGTCCTGCTCCTCGGGGGTGGTGCCCCAGACCTTGGGGGCCCAGCCGTGCTCTTCGTCGATCTGGATCAGTTCGGTCGTGTACTCCATGACGAACCCGCTGGACGGCTCCTGGAAGTACGAGTAGGTGTTGTCCCCGGCGCCGTGCCGCCCGGGGCCCCACAGCGGCTGGACGCCCGCGCGCATCAGTCGTCCTGTTCCGCGCATGAACTCGTCGATCCCGTTGAGCTCGAACGACACGTGGTTGAGGCTTGTGTGCTTCGAATGGGCGAACGCCAGGATGTGGTGCCAGCTTCCGGTGCGCAGGAAGCAGAAGAAGTCCTGGAGCCAGTCCGAGACCTTGAAGCCGAGGACCTCGCCGTACCAGGCGACCGCCCGGTTCACATCGGTGGTGTTGAAGACGACATGGCTGATGAACTTCGGCCGCGACTCGCCCCGCTCGATCGGGCGGTGGGCACGCTGCTCGACCTCGGTGGCGAGTTCGATGGCCCGGCCGTCGCAGTCGAAGAAGGCACACGAGTAGCCGCCGCCGAAGTCGGCACGGTCACCCGGTTCGAGAATGATCTTCGTACCGCTCTGAGCGACCCGCTCGAACAACTGGTCCACTCCGGCACGGTCCCGGACGTCGAACGTGGTGAGCTCGATGCCGGCGACGTCGTTCTGGCGCAACTTGATGATGTAGTTGCTGGGGCATCCGGACCCGAAGTAGCTCCTGTCCTGCTCCTCGGTGACCAGGTCGAGCTGCCAGAGATCGCGGTAGAAGCCCCTGGCGACGGGCAGGTCCTCGACGGCTATCGCGACGGATCGCACGCTCGTGATCGGATGGGGGACGGGAATGGGCATGTGATTCTCGCTTTCTTGCCGAAAGGCCGACCGCGGTCACCAGGAGGTGGCGATGTACTTCGATTCCATGAATTCGAGCATTCCCTCGGAACCGCCCTCACGGCCGAGGCCGCTCTCCTTGACGCCGCCGAACGGTGCCGCGGGGTCGGAGAGCAGCCCGCGGTTGACGGCGACCATCCCGGCTTCGAGTTCGCCGGCCATCCGCAGGCCGCGCCGCAGGTCGGAGGTGTAGACGTAAGCCGCGAGTCCGAGGTGGGTGTCGTTGGCGGCGCGGACGACCTCGTCGTCGGAGTCGAAGGCGATGAGGGTGGCGACCGGACCGAAGACCTCCTCGCGGACGATGTCCGCCTGGGGCGGGACGTCGACCAGGACCGTGGGCGGGTAGAACGAACCTTCACGCGGCGGACGTTCGCCGCCGACGAGGACCCGTGCCCCGGCGGCCACCGCCGACTCGACCAGGGAGGCCACCTTGTCGACAGCGCGGTCGTTGATCAGCGGCCCGCACCCGGTCGCCGGGTCGGTCCCCGGGCCGATGACCAGTTCGGCGAACCGGTCGGCCAGCAGTCGGGAGACCTTCCCGACCAGTGAGCGGTGCACGTAGATTCGGTTGGCGGCGGTGCATGCCTGTCCGCCGTTGCGCATCTTGGCGATCATCAGGCCGTCGACGACCTGGTCCGGGTCGGCGTCGTCGAGCACGATGAAGGGTGCGTTGCCACCCAGTTCCATGCTGGACTTGAGGACCGTGTCAGCGGCCTCGCGCAGCAAGACGCGTCCCACCTCGGTGGAGCCGGTGAACGACAGGGCCCGCACCCGCGGGTCGTGGATCATCGCGCGCACCACCTCGCCGGAACGGCTCGTGGTGACGACATTGATGACACCGTCCGGAACCCCCGCCTCTGCGCAGATCCGTGCGATGAGGTAGCTGGTGAGCGGGGTCTCCGAGGCGGGCTTGAGGACGACCGGGCAACCGGCTGCCAGGGCCGGTGCGATCTTCCGGGTGGCCATGGCAGCCGGGAAGTTCCACGGGGTGATCAGCACGGCGACCCCGATCGGCTCGTAGGACACCATGATCTGGTTGGCCCCGTTCGGCGAGGTGCCGAGCTGGCCCGTCGTCCGTACCGTTTCCTCGGAGTACCACCGGAAGAACTCGGCCGCGTAGACGACTTCCCCCAGGGCGTCGGAGAGTGTCTTGCCGTTCTCCGACGAGATGAGCCGGGCGATCTCGTCCTTGCGTTCGGTCATCAACTCCCAGCAGCGGCGGAGGATCTCGGCCCGCTCTCGTGGGCTGGTCGCCCGCCAGGAAGGGAATGCCTGCGCTGCCGCGTCGACAGCGGCGAGCCCGTCGCCGACGGTGCCGTCGGGGACGCTGCTCAGCAGCTCGCCGGAGGAGGGGTCGAGCACGTCGATCGTGTCGCGTCGGCGATTCGGGGGCGCCGTGCCGATGATGAGATCGGAGTACGGCGAGGGGATGGACGTCGTCATCGGGGATCCTTCGCTACGTGTCGCGGGAGAGCGTCAGGCCGGGTTGCGGCCGGCGAAGAACTCGCTGTCCGGGGAGTCCGTGACGTCGAGTCCGGCGGCCACGGCAGCGGCGCGGAGCTGTGCCATCTGCCCGTCGTTGATGCGCGACAGCGGTGCGCGCATGGGTCCGCCGTTGAAGCCGTTGAGCCACCCCTGGTACTTCCACAGGTAGCGGTGGACCATGGCGGTGCCGGCCACGGCCTGCCCGACGGCGGCGGAGTCCGCCTCGCGCACCGGGTGGATCCTCCAGTAGATCTCCATTGCGTCGTCGAACCTCCCCTCGCGCATGAGGGTGAAGTAGCGGGCGACCCAGGGCCCGTACGCCTCGTAGTTCGAGGTCCCCATCCACTGCATCCCGTACATCGAGTGCCACGCGGGGGAGTTGGACTCGATCGGGTCCATGACGATGACCTGGTCCCGGTACCGGTGGAAGATCTCGGCGATGCCGCCCACTCCCGGACCGCCGACCTCGCTCTTCACGGCGACGACGTTCGGGATTTCTTCGATCATCCGGCCGATCAACCGCGCTGAGAAGTGACTCGGGTGCAGCCGGCGGAAGTTCCACAGGTGCATCGCGAAGATGATGACGCCGAGGTTGGTGCTGTCGGCCACGGCCTTGGTGTAGTCGAAGACCTCCTGCTCGGTCGCCGGGTAGAAGGTCAGCGGGTACGACAGGAGGACGAAGGTCGCCCCTCGCTTCTCCGACTCCTGGACCAGACGGATGTTGTCCTCCAGGGTCGGCAGCGCGGCGTGGACCACGGTCTGCAGCTCGTCCCCGGCCTCGTCGATCGCGATCTCGGTGACCTGGAGGAGCTCCTCGAAGGAGGTGCCGCACTCCGACACGATGAGCGTGCTGGACATGCCCATGTTCTTTTCCATGTCGACGTCATGTCGGACGGCACGTTCGTTGATCCTGGCCAGATCGCTGGTGAAGGTCGGCATCACACATCCGCAGATGCCGGTCATGTTCCGCTTGGCCCACTCGCGGGCTTCGAGGCGTGAGTAGCTCATGGACGGACTCCATTCGTAGGGGGGGCGCGGATCTGCAGCGCATATGGATATCCACATAGTGGATACAGTACCCACGTGGTGGATGTTTGCGGAGGCTAGCAACCACTCTGGGGTGGGTCAATGGTTCGTCGGCGGGTTGCTCTTTCCGTCTCGGCGTGACCTGGTCGTGCGCCACTCGCTCCCGATCCGGCGTCCTTGCGGCTCGTGGGGGTCCGAGGGGTAAAGCGGGGCTTTTCCGTGCACTCCCGCAGGCGTTGACACCCGTCAATCGCGGTTGTAGCTTCACCGCACCCGCTAAATGGATGATGTATCCACTATGTGGATAACGCCTGTGCTGCGCTGGACGACAGGAGTCTGCAGATGATCAGGGCGAAAACGACCGACACCCGTGTGAGCCGACAGTCGTACTGGGGCGACGACGAGTTTCAACTGGAGATGGAGCGCATCTTCCGCCGATGCTGGCTCTTCGTGGCGCACGAGAGCGAGATCGCCCAACCCGGTGACTACGTCACGCGGAACCTGGGTGGCGAGGACGTCATCGTGACCCGCGACGAGCGGGGGGAGATCCGGGCGTTCCTCAACTCGTGCACACATCGAGGGACTCAGCTATGCCGTGCCGACCTCGGCAACTCCTCGCACTTCCGGTGCAGCTACCACGGCTGGACCTTCTCCAACTCGGGTGACCTCAAAGGGGTCCCGGAACGCAAGCAGGTCTTCGAGCCGTCGTTCGACAAGTCGGCGTTCGGCCTGGTCCGCGTTCCTCATGTGGAGAGCTTCCACGGACTCGTGTTCGCGAGCTGGAACCCGGACGCGCCGCCCCTCACCGAGGAACTGGGGCCGGCCGCGTGGTACCTCAAGGGAGTCCTCGACAAGGCCGGTGACCTGGTGGCGGTCGGCCCACCGGCGCGCGCCCGGGTCCGGACCAACTGGAAGCTCGGTTCGGAGAACTTCGCCGGAGACGGATACCACCTCGCGACCACCCATCAGAGCCCGATCGAACTGGGCACCTACCTCAACACCGACGCCTTCCCACAACTGGACGGTGTCTCGATGGCCGAAATGCGCGGCCGGTGCATCGTCGCCGGAAACGGCCACGCGTTCCGTGTGCAGCACTACGACCTGCCCGGGACCGAGCCGATGTTCTTCGGCTACCCGCCCGACAAGTGGCAGGAGATGGCACAGGGACTGGAGCCCGGCCAGATCGACCTGATGTCACGCCAGTCCGTCCTCCACGGGAACATCTTCCCGAACCTGTCGCTCATCGACGCCGCTTCCCTCAGCTCCGGTGACGACACGCCGGCCGTGTCGTACGTCCAGTTCCGCGTGTGGCAGCCGATCGACAGCATGCACAGCGAGCTCATGCTCTGGGCACTGGTGCCCAGCTGGTACGACGACGAGCAGCGCGCGCACTCACTCCGGGCCAACCTGAGGATGGTCGGCCTGGCCGGCATCTTCGACACCGACGATCTACAGAACTGGACGAGCGTCGCGGACATGAGCCGCGGATCGGTCGCACGCGCGACGGACTTCGTCTACGAGGGCGGCCTCTCCGCGCCGAAGGACACGGAGAAGACCTGGCCCGGGGACGTCTACGACATCGATCACTCCGAGACGAACCAGCGGGAACTGTACCGCCGCTGGGCCGAGCTGATGAACGACGAGACATTCGTTTCCACCGGAACGGGTCGGAGGACGACCCGATGAGCACACACACCGGCCGGCTCCCCCGGTTCCGGGCCGTGGACGCCGACACGTCGAGCTCACTGCGCCACTTCTACGACATCGAAGCGCGACTCCTGGACGCCTACGACTACCCGAACTGGCTTCCTCTCCTGGAGGACGAGTTCGTCTACCGCGTCCCGGTCACCGTCACCCGCGATGACCCGTCGCTGGCGCCGACCTTCCCCGGCGCGTATCTGGTGGACGAGTCGCGGGACTCGCTGGCCTCGCTGTGGGCGCGCCGCTTCGAACCGGACCACATCGACTTCGCCTGGGGCGAGGTGCCGCTGCACCGCATCCGCCGCTTCGTCACCAATGTCGTCGCGGAGCCCGGTGAGCGGGACGGCGAGTACATGATCGACAGCAATGTGCTGGTCAGCGTCGTCCACCAGTCGCAGCCCGCCGTCATCGCCCCCGCGGGACGACACGACCTCGTACGGCGCCGCCCGGACGGCTGGGGCCTGGTGAGCCGCACCACCGTCTACGACGAGAGCGTCATCCGGCTGCCCCATCTGCGGATGGTGATCTGAGTGCCGGGCGGCGACCTGCCCCATACGGTCGCACCCCTCGACGACGACAGCATCGTCGAGGCCGAATTCACCGTGATCAACGAATTCACGGCCGTGCGGATCAGCAAGATCAGGACCCCGAACGGTCACCGGGTCGAGATCCGGTCACTGCGCCTGGGCCATCGCGTACGCCTCGATCCCCTCGCCCTCGAAAGCATCAGCTGGCAGTCGCCGGACGTGTTCTCCCACTTCCTCGACCAGCCTTTCGGGCCCGAGTCCGACCCGTCCCACCTCTGACCCGACAGCGACATTGCCGCCATCGAGAAAGTTGCCGAACATGCTTCTTCTGACGGACGACCAGGTCCGCGCCTCCCTCCGGATGGACCAGCTCGTCAACGCATTGCGCGACGGGTACCGGGTCGAGGCCCGAGGCGGGGTCCGACTCCCCGACCGCATCAACCTGGATGCGCAACCGGGATTCTTCCGCCTCATGCCCGGGATCGTCGGCGGCGCCGGCGTGATGGGCTTCAAAGTGTTCAACCAGGTCGCCGCTGGCGGTGTCCAGTACCTCATCGGCCTCTACGACGAGGCGTCGGGCGAACTGCTGGCCCAGTTGGACGGCGCCTACCTCACCGCCGCCCGGACGGGCGCCGCGACCGGGGTGGCGGCGGGTCTGCTCGGACCCGTCGGCCCGGTCGAGGTCGGGCTGATCGGCTCCGGACTGGAGGCCGAGACCAATCTCGAAGGCGTCTGCGCCGCCATCGAAGTCGCGAAGGTCTCGGTGTTCAGCCCCAACACCGAGCGGCGCGAGCGGTTCGCCGCGCGTATGGCCGAACGGCTCGGCATCGCCGTCGCCCCGGTGGACGCGGCCGAGGAGGCCGCCTCGGCCACGGTGGTGATCGTGGCGACGAACACCGGAATGGGTACCGGACGGGTGGCCCTGCGCGGGGGCTGGCTCGGACCCGGTGCGACGGTCCTGTCGATCGGCTCCACGATGCCCGCCCTGCGCGAGCTCGACGTCGAGGTGATCGCCCGCGCCTCCCTCGTCGTCAGTGACGCCCCCGAACAGGCCCGTGGCGAGTCCGGTGACCTGATCGCCGCGGATGACGCCGGTGTGCTCGACGGCAAGATGAGGTCGCTCGCGGAACTCGCCACGAACGGGGCACGCCGCGACAACCCCACGGACATCGTGGTCTACAAGTCCGTCGGGACGGCGCTCCAGGATCTCGTCGCGGCCCGCGTGGTGTACGGGGGCGCCCTCGCCAGCGGCACCGGCACCGAATTCGACCTCCTGCGCGTCAAGAAGCCGGCCGGGTCATGAGCGCGCCCGTCACCCCTGGGCGCACAGCGCTGGTCACCGGAGCCGCCAGCGGGATCGGAGCCGCCACCGCCCGCGCGCTCGGTCGCGCCGGATACGCCGTCGCGGCCGTGGACCTGTCCGGCTGCGGGGCGAAGGAGACCGCGGACGAGATCCGGTCCTCCGGCTCGACAGCCGCGGCATACGCGGTGGACGTCACGGACGGGACCGCCGTCGCGGACGCGGTCCGCGCCGCCGAGGACGAACTGGGCCCCTTGGACGTGGTGGTGCACGCCGCCGGCATCTTCGACCAGAACCAGTCCTTCGCGGAACTCTCCGATGCCATCTGGGAGGTGGTGCTCCGGGTGAACGTCCAGGGGACCGTCAATGTCCTGCGTGCCTCGCTTCCCGCCATGGTCGGGCGGCGGCGGGGCAGCGTCATCACCGTGGCCTCGTCCGCCGGGCTCGTCCCCCGGGGCGGCGGCGCCGCGTACATCGCGTCCAAACACGCCGTGGTGGGCCTCACCCAGAAGGTGGCCGCCGAGGTCGCGGCCCAAGGGGTACGCGTCAACGCGGTCGCACCCGGCTGGATACCGACCCGGCTCTTCGAGACCAGCGCAGTCGCACTGCGTGCCGACGCGCGGGCCGGGGACATCCCGAACGAGCCGCCGCCCGTCGGCGGCGTGATTCCCATGCGGCGGCCCGGCACGGTTGACGAGGTCGCCGACGGGATCGTCTTTCTCGCCGACGACCGGTCCCGCTACATCACCGGCACCGTCCTGCCGATCGACGGCGGCTACCTCCTCGGCTGACGAGGCCGCCTCCCCTCACGTCGTCCCCGATGATTCGGCGCATCCGAAGGTGCACCGGCGTATGCGAAAGATCAGAGGTACTGCCATGAAAGTGATCGCCCATCTCGACAAATGCCGCGGCTACGGCAGCTGCATGCTGGAGGCCCCCGCGGTGTTCGAACTGGACGAGGACGAGAACCGGGTCGTCGTGCTCGACGACGAGCCGGGTGACGAGCTGCGTGCCAAGACCGAGCGTGCCGTGCGGTCCTGCCCCGCCCGCGCCCTTCAGGTGACCGGCTGATGGCCCGGCCCGAGAACGTGACGATCGTCGGTGGCTCCCTCGGAGGCATGTCCCTCGCACAGGAGCTGCGCCGGCTCGGCTACGAGGGTGGGGTGACGGTGATCGGGGCGGAGAGGACGCGCGCCCACTACGACCGCACCCAGCTGTCCAAGGACCTGCTCACCGGTCTCGCCGAACCCGAGTCGCTGTACCTGATGACCGAGGAGGAGGTGGCCGACCTCGGGCTAGACCTGCGCACCGGGCGCCGGGCCACGGGGCTGAGCGTCGCCACCGGAAGGAAGAGCGTGACCGTCGACGACGGATCGTCGGTCGAGGCGGACGTCGTCGTGATCGCGACGGGCTCCGCCGCCCGCCGACCGCCGTTCCCCGCGGACCTGCGCGGCGTCCACGTGCTACGCACCCTGAACGACGCCCTCGCGGTCCGCACCGACCTGGCGACCGCGACGAACGTCGTCGTCCTGGGGGCCGGCTTCATCGGCTGCGAGGTCGCGGCGAGCGCCCGCTCCCTCGGCCGCAGTGTGACCGTCGTCGATCTCCAGCCCGCCCCGATGTGCACTGTCCTGGGCCCCGTCGTCGGCAACCACTTCGCCCAACTGCACCGGGCCCGGGGCACCGTGCTGGAACTCGGCACGGGCGTGGCAGGGCTGGTCGGCGACGATCATGTCTCCGGCGTCCGGCTGACCGACGGCCGCGTCCTCGACGCGGATCTGGTGGTCATCGGATTCGGCGGAGTCCCCGCGACCGACTGGCTGCGGGGGTCGGGCGTGGACGTGGACAACGGGGTGGTCTGCGACGACGCGGGCCGCACGTCCGTCGCCGGCGTTCTCGCGCTCGGGGACGCGGCCAGGTGGCATTCCCCCCGGCACGGCCGCCCCGTGCGGTCGGAACACTGGAACCACGTCAGCCCGCAGGCGACCGTCGTGGCGGAGAACATCGTCGCCGGTGCTGTCGCCGCCGACGGCGAGGCCGTGTCACGACTCGACGCGCTGCCCTCCTTCTGGACGGACCAGTTCGGTACGCGCACGCAACTGGTGGGGGCCCCCGACCCCGAGGACGACGTCGACATCCTCGCCGGCGCACCCGGGGAATCCGGTCTGGTCGCCGTCTACACCCGGCACGGGCGGGCCACAGCCGCCCTGGCCGTCGACGCACCCCGCGCCCTCATCCGCCACCAGGCACTCGTGGCCGACGGCGCCCCCTGGCCCCGCACGAACGGCGCCCGCTGACCCGGGTGCCCACCCCCGGCGGTCGGTAGTGGACGGACCCGGTCGTCCGCCGTCCGGAATGTCGCTCCACCACAGAAGGCACGGCCCCGTGGGCGGCCCCACCGGAAGTCATTCCCTCAAGGGCACCCACGGGGGCACACACTGGGGGCCGGGGGTGCTGTCGGCGCGCCCTCGGTGAGGACGCCGAACAACGTGCCCCTGCGCTCCCGCCCGATCAACGAGGCGCCACTTTCCCCCGCCACCCCAGCAGTTGGGACAGTGATACGGCCAGACCGAGCGTCACTTCCCGGACCTGCGCAGGATCGTGGCCGTCCCCGCGCCCCTTCACAACGGACGCGGACGCCACGACCACGCCTTCGGCATTGCGTACGGGAGCGGCGGTCGCGGTCGTCGCCGCAGTGATGTCGTGGTCCGTGGTCACCGACCCCGAGTTCCTCGCAGACTCAAGGACGGAGTACAACGCGGCGGTGTCGCCGATGCCGGTCTCATCGTCCTCGACCGACGCGAAATGGCCGATGTAGGCATCGCTGAAATCGGCCGGGGCGAAGGCCAGGAGAACCAGCCCCCGGGCACCGATGTGCAGCGGGTACGGTCGATAGGTATTGCCGTAGGAGAGACTGGCAACCGGATTGCGCGGTTCGACACTCGCGATCGCGATGGACGCATACGCCTCGCGCTCGGCGATCTGAACAAATCCGCCCACACGATCAGCAGCGTTCCGCATGAGCGGTTCGCCTGTGTGGAAAAGAGGGTGCTCGCTCAGGTACGAGGACCCGATCGCGAAGAGCCGGCGACCGACGTAATGCAGTCCGGTCGCCTCGTCCCGATGCACGAATCCGTGTTCGCGGAGGTACGCGAGCGTGCGGTGGGCCGTCGCCCATTTCGAGGACGTGCGTTCCGCGAGTTCTGTCGCCCGCATCGGCTTTTCGGCGAGATATTCAAGCATCTGCATAGCCCTGTGCATGCTCTGCATCGAGCTGGATGTGGACGCGCGGGCCGAATCGCCACTTTCGAACATCGCCAGAATCTACCACGCTCCCTATCGCACCTGGTCAGCCGATGCACTGTCCCAATCCGCGGCGTCCACCGTCGCCCGACCGTCGTCCCGAAGCCTCTTTCGAGGCCATCCCGCTGCCGCCGTGCCGACCCTCCGACTGCGCGGCGGCCAGGAGATGGGGGAGATGAGTCCGTACGCCTCACGGCCCGCCACCCGAGGGGAAGCCGGGTTCGGCTTGTTCGGCCCGTTGGAGCAGGGCGCGGGACAGGCCGGGGAGGGCGATCGTGGCGAGATCGGTCCCGGGGTCGACCCCGCCCGTGCTCAGGATCCCGAGGGCGTGTCCGTGGGTGATCAGATGCGGCACGCTGCGGGCTCCGGTCCGTACGAGGAGCGTGTCCACGATGGTGGCGACGGCTGTTTCCTCGTGGCCGAGGGACCGCGCGGCCGTCCCCGTGTCGGGGTGGCCGGTGAGGGCGTGCCACACCCGGCGCTCCGCCACGGTGGACTCCCCGGTCGCAAGGGATCCGGGGTCGGGGCGACGGAGGTGGTTGTGGGTGTAGGCGGCAGCGGCAGCCCGGTCGTGCTGTTGCACGGATTTCCCCAGACCCACCTCATGTGGCGACACGTAGCCGAGAGGCTCGCCGACGACCACACGGTGATCTGTCCTGACCTGCGGGGCTACGGCGCCACCGATAAACCGGCGGGCCACCGACCCCGATGCGTACGCCACCAGCGATCACTGGCGGCGTCGCCTGAACGAGCCCCGGGCGGCCGGGTCCCGAGCGGGATCCGACCCGCACACCGCGGGCGCCCGCAGTGCTGCGGCCAGGCGGCCCCATCGGCGTCACGGGCGTCGTCCCGCCTTCCGGATCCGTGACCGGCGTCTCCAGCGCCGGACGGCGCGCAGGACCCACAGCCACCACGCCCACCGGGTCCACGCCCGTCCCGTCCACCGCCGCAAGCGGCCGCGCCGCTGCCGGTGTCCCCGGCGGCGCGGGTACCTGCTCGGCCGCTGTCCCATCCGGCCTCCTCGTGTCGGCTCCGCCCTGGTGCGCACCCCGCCGTGCCGCTGTCGTGGCCGCGGGGCACGGGCCGGGTACCCGGGGGCGGGGTGGTCCGTCTCCATCAGCCCAGCCGCCGGGACGGACCGCAACCGGAGAACCCCGGACGGCCGGACAACACGGCGGAGACCGGTCACCGCGCGCGTCCGCTGGGGAAGCGGGCTGCGCCGCCCCGGGCGCTCAGCCGGGGCCCGGAGGAGTTCGCCCCGCCGCATGTAGGACCACCCCGGCGCCCCGGCCCGGGCGGCCCTCTCGTACAGCTCCGCCCCCGTCGGTCCCTCCAGCTCCTCGCGCGGCGACCGGGCGGCGAGGGGTCGCGCTTCTTCGCCGTACCGCCGTTCGCTCCGCCCCGGCCACTCGCCTCCCGCGTGCGGCCGTGCCCTCGCACGGCGGTAGCTCTGGCACCGGTGTCCTCGGGGCTCCTCGCCTCGTCCGCAGGGGCCTCCACCAGGTCCACCACGGGGGTGGCCTTCGGCGTCGGGCCCCTTCTCGGCGGCCTCGCCCTTGCGCTTCGCCTCGACCAAAGCCGCGACCCGTTCACGGTAGGTGTCCACGTACTCCTCCGGATGCCACTCGCCTGTGAGGGCGTCGATCAGCTGTGCGGCCATCCTCCGCTGCGCGTCGCTGACCTCCGCCGAGGACGGCAGTGGCTCGGCCGCAGCCGGACGGCGGGATCGTCGTCACAGAGAAACTGGATGTAGTCCTTGTCCGAGCTCATGACATCGACCGGCCGACCTGCGGCACGCGCCCGGGCAGTGGGGGGTGGCGATCACATCGTCGGCCTGACACACGCCCTGCGCGATCCACTAAACCCCGGCGTGGTCGAGAGCCGCCTTGACCAGCGGAAGCGAATCCATCAACCCCGGGACCGGGCCGGACCGCTGCGCCTTGTAGCCGGGGGTCCTGCTGGAGACGGGTCTGGGAGCCGCCCTCGGCGTCGAGGATGACGAAGACCTCGAAACCCCTGGGCGTGCTGCTCCTGGGCTTTGCGCAGGAGGGTGTCGAAGCCGAAGACCCCGGTCCGGTCGATCGTGCGGTCCCGGTTGAAGATGCGGGCGGCGAAGCCGAACCAGGCGCGGTGGAGGGGCTTGTGTCCTCCAACTCACCGCAGCCGGACACACCCCGGCCACGGCGGAACACGTCGTGGCCGGGGTGTGTCCGGCGTCCACGGCATCGGACACCGAAGCATCGACGCGTTCGACCACGCCAACCTCCGCATGTTCCGCAGGCGCGCGGAACGCCTCCCCGCGCAGACATGGCTGCGCGACATGGAGGCGACCGCACAAGCCTGGGTGGAACACCGAGCCGTGGAGTAGCGCGGCACCCGTACCAAGCGACGAGCCCGATCCTCGACAGCGAGGCCGCAGAACACGAAGCCGTCACCAGCCCCTTCGCTACCAGTTGGTGAGATCGACCAGGTAGCGGCAGTGGATGTGCGTCCGCGGCGTCCGCGGTGCGCCATTCCTCGCCGAGTTGTGGGTTCTGGCACAGATCTTGGGGTGTGGTCGCAGAGGGGGGAAACGTCGTTCGATTGGTTGTCGCTCCTCAGGTACAGACGCAGCAGGTCCCCGTACACCGTCCCCGTCGGTTCGGGGCTTGCGGCTCCTCCGCGTGGGCGACTTCTTCGGCCGAGAAGGAAGCGATCACCAGGAGCTCTCGGAGAGCCCCGGGGTGGTCGTCGAGGGCGAGGAGGGCGTGGGCGGTGTCTGCGGACCGAGGAGGAGGTCGAGCTGATGGCCCGTCTTGGCGCTGCCTACGACACGGTCCAGGACGCGGTGGGCGCCGATGCTCCCGACGAGGTCTATCTCGACGCACCGGACTGGTCCGACGTCACTGCGGCGGCGGTTCGCCTGGCTGGCTCGGGTGATGGTGCCCAACGACCACCATGCCCCGACCAGTCCATGACGCGGGCCATCACTGGCCTGGGTGACACCCCCGCCACGGACAACCGCCGCTCGTCACCAGCCCCGTCCGCAGCGCGCCGCACGACGGCGCACACACGAGCTCACACAGCTCGGTGGACTCCGGCGTGAACAGACAGACTGGCCTCCTCCGGCTGATGGGGTTCTACTTCGCCCACTCGTCAAGGGGAACAAAGTCGCCATCCCATTCGGCGAAGTGCTCGACATCCGGCCCCGGCGCCTCAAGGGTGAAGGGTTTCCCGCTGTCGTCGATGATGGCGGTCCCTTTCCCGAACGAATCCTGCCAGTCGGCCTCGATCTGCCATGCGCAAGTCCTTCGGGATGTGGCGCTGACAACGAATCCGGAAGGCTGTCCGCCGGCACTCAGCGATTCGAAACGCTTGTCGTCGTATTCCTCCTCCGACTCCGTTGGTGCACCGATCAGGGAGGCGACGGGCTTCGGATCATCGAGGTCGAAGTACACCTGCGCGGCTTCGCCGCCGCCCTGCGAGACATGGCCGATGATCGTCCTCACTCTGGACCTGCGGCAGCTGGATTCCATGACCTCGGCTCGTAGCCGATGGATGACCACGGGCTTGGTCCGCGTGCCCAGCAACTGGAACTTCACCACGACCTCACCTACGTCCCCGGTGCTGAGAATGGGCCGGGCGCCCACGGACCTGGCCCACGCGCCCAGCCGGGCGCTGTGCGCGGGTCCGCTCTCCCCACTGGGGCCGAGGGAACCGAACCTCCTGAGCATCGTGATCTCGTCCGCGGTGAGCACACGGTCGAGAGCCCACTTCTCGTGCTCACCGCCTTTGCCGTTTCCTTCCCAGTCATGGACGGGATCGGTCTGCTCGAACGGCGGCTTCCCGCTGTCCGCGCGGTCCTGGGCCTGGTCCTCGCCGGCGAACAGATGGTCGGCGACCGGAGCGGCGGCCTGCACCCAGACGCCGACCACGACGGCGGCCACCGTGAGAATTCCCGCGAGAGCCAGGGTCGCCCATCGCCGCGCCGGGGGGATCCCTTCGCTCCCCGGGTTGAGACAGTCGAGGAGGAACCGCAGCATGCGCGTGGCCCGGTTGCCGCGCGGGGTGTCGGGCCGGCAGCCGGGACGGTCGCCGGATCGGTCTCCGGGGGGGCGCCGTTCGTCCCGTGGTGCGCGGACGCATGGTGCGCCGGGTGCGTATGCGCGGCCCCCGCCGGCGCGGTTCTCGTTGTGCGGCCATCGCCACCCGCCTCTCACGCTCGCTTCAGGGGGACAACGAGCGCCTCGGACCCCGGTCGCGGGCGGGGGACTTCAGCCCGTACGGCGACGCCGTACTCCTACGTCCAGTACTTCAAGGCGGCGGACGGGACCGCTGACGTCGCCGACCTGTCCCGGGAAGCCGCACTGACCGTGGCGATGGACGCCCTGACGGCCTCCGCGTCGGTTCGCTGACCCACGGGCCCGGAGGCAGTGGTGAGGACCTGAAGGGCTACGAGGGCGGGCGCGGAACCACCCGCAGGGTGAACCGCGCGGGCGCCCTCGCCCAAGACGCTGCCCGAAGACAAGCCGTGGTCGCGCACGCGGCGTGTGTGGCGATGATCAAGCCGAGGCGTCACGGTGCGGAAAGGAGGGCGGCGATGCGATGCGCGGCGGTCTCCCCGGTCGCCAGGGAACTGTTGGTGGTGCTGTACGCGAAGTAGTCTCCGGCGAGCTGGACCGGTGATCGGGTGTCGAGGCTGTTGGTGAAGCGCGCGAGGTCGCGGTAGCCACCGGCGGGGCGGGCGAGGACTGCTCTGTCCCACCGCTGGACGGCAGCCATCTCGCGGTGCTCGCCGATGTGGGCGGCGAGTTCGGGGAGGGCCTCGTCGACGGCGGTGAGGGAGTCCTCGATGACCCTGTCGTCGTCGAGGGTGATATGTGCGGCACTCCAGTGGTGCCGGAACACGAGGGAGACCAGACCCCGGCCCGCGGGGGCCCGCCCGGGGCCGAGGTTGTGCTCGTGCAGCACCACGCACAGGTCGGGGTGCTCCCGGAGGGGAACGGCGACACCCAGCGCCGTTTCGCGGGGCGCCCTGCGCAGCCCGTAGGTGACATGGACGTCGCTGGTGTAGCGCAGTCCGGTGAGGTACGCGCGCTGATCGTCGGTGAGCGAGTGGACGATGTTCGCCACGATTGGTCCGGGAACGGCCACGACGCACGCGTCCGCGTGGGCGACGCTGCTCGTCCCGTCGCGCTCCCAGGTGACGTGGACGCCGTTTCCGTCCTGCCGCACTTCGTGCACTCGTGCGTTCAGCTCGACACGCGTCTGCTCGGATCGCATCAGGGGAAGATCGAGGAGGAGGGTGGGGAGCCGGCCGGCGCCACCGTCGAAGGTGAAGCTCGCCGCTCCGAAGGTGCCCCACATGATGCTGAGGACCCCGACGGCCGAGACCTCGTCGGCGGGGGCGAGGAACTGAGTGCCGCACAAGGGCTCCACCAGATAGTCGAGCAGGGGCCGGTCGAGGCGGCGTAGGGCGTAGTCCTGTGCGCTCTCGATGTCGATCCCGGCCGCTTCGGACATGTCGTTCCAGCTCAGTGACGAGCGCGCTGCTGAGAGGTCACGAAGAAGGCGCACTGCTTTGAGCTTGGACCGCCATCCCAGAAGCCGTGTGCGCAGCAGGTCCGATGGCCGTACCAGCGACAGACGGTGAACCCTGCCGTCGCGGAGCACGCCCAGTTCGTTGGAGCACGGGAGCATGTGTGAGGCGAGCCCCGTCTCCTCCAGCAGTTCGATCATGGGCCGGTAGTTGTGGGAGAGCCAGCTCGCGCCCCGGTCGATCCGGTACCGGCCGTACTCGCCGGCTTTCGTGTATGAGGACATGCGGCCACCGGGGTAGTCCTCCTGTTCGAGGAGAGTGACATGGTGCCCCGCTTGTCGCAGACGGAACGCGGCGGTGGTTCCCGCGATTCCGGAGCCGATGACGATCACATGTCTGGTGGTTGTCCGCGCTGCCATGCGGTGCCTCCTCGGGATGGGCTGGAACCTTTGAGGCCCGTTCGCCGATCGGCGCGGTTCGGCGGCTGTCGCGACCTGGTACCTGCTCCGGTTCTCAGCCCATCCATCCCCAAGTAGGGGTGCCGTCATGCGGTCGGTGCGGGGGAATGGCGCACGGCCCCGTGGGGTTCGATGCGTCTCGTTTCCCATTGTGACGATGATTCAATATGCACCCGATGGTGACGTGTTGCCGCACCTTGCTTCGTGCCGTGCCGTGCGGTCAACTCGTGGGTTGCGCCTTCGGAATTGTGCATAGGAATATCGAATGAAAGAGTTATTGGCATTCCGTCTTGATGGGGCAGGTCTCCGTCCATGATCGGGGTGGGACGTGTGGCCGCGCGATGTGGGGTTGTACGTCATGCCGTCCCATGCCGCTGACCTGCGCATGGGCAGGGGCGGTTGGCGGCCGTACTCGTTCGCGGTGATGGCCGCTCCCGGGCCCCGATTCCTCGCCGTTGGACTCCCCGTGGCGACGAGGGGAGGCGTGACCGTGGGAGGTGTAGGGCTTCGCCCGATGGTCGTCCGGGGGCACTGTGAGCAAGTCCTTGAAGGCGGCATCAGTTCTACCCGGAATGGGTAAGTGTCTCCCTGCGAACGGTATGTGCAGGTGAACGAGCTTCTTCAGGGGGGCGGCACCGGCCGTCAGATCCGGGAATTCGAAGAGGATTCCTCTGACAATGAGAGCACACTCATCGAAACGCGCCGTCCCCTGCCGGACGGGTGAAGGAATTCCCTTGCGAAGCACCGAAGGGCACTTCCCCTGAGGGGCGCCTGAGGAGGAGGGGCTATGCGGAAGGACCCGCTGGCCGGTGGGGATCGTCCGGATTACGGGGACGAGATGTTCGCCTTCGAGCACCCTTCACAGAGAGAGCGGCTCCAGGCTCTGGCCGTCGTGTGCGATCCCCCGACGAAGGCAGTTATCTCACGGTGGGAGGTGCCTCCGGGGGCACGGTGCCTGGAGATCGGAGCGGGGGCCGGTACGGTGTCGCGCTGGCTCGCACGGCGATGTCCGGGAGCGGAGGTCACGGCCACCGATACCGACCTTCGGTTCCTGGCAGCACTTCGGCACCCGGGTGTGCGCGTGCTCCGGCACGACGTCCGGACCGAGGATTTCCCATCCGGGACGTTCGACCTCATCCTCGCCCGCAGCGTCCTGTGCCATCTGCGCGAGCGGGACGCGGTGCTGGCCAGGATGGTGTCCTGGCTGGCACCGGGGGGACGGATCTACGTCGAGGACCCCTCCTTCTTTCCCGCCGCGTCCTCCTCCGATCCGGTCGTACGACGCCTGGGCGGCGCGATCACCACGACCCTCGCCTCGGTACTCGGCAGTGACGTGGAGGCATGGGCGCGATCATTTCCGGCCCCGCTGCTCGGGCAGGGCCTCGTCGAGGTCGGAGTGCGTGTCCACTGCTCCACCCTGACCTCGGAGAACGCCGCAGGAGCCGCGTGGCGGCTCTCGGTGGCCGATCTGATGCCGGTCATGGATCAGCAGGGGACTCTGCCGGAGGCGGAAGCTGTCGCCGCCCTGGCACACCTGAGGCGAACCGATTTCATCGATGTGGCGCACGCGATGATCGCTATGTGGGGTGTTCTGCCTTCGGGCCGAGGGAGGGAACGGAACCATGCTGTCGACCAGACCGGTTGAGGGATCGGCGATCTGGAGCGGGCCCGCCCGGTGCGGCCCCCACGCCGACACCGCTGACGCCAGGACGCTCGTTTGGGTGGACGCGGGTGAACTCTGCGACGACGCAGCGGAACGGGAGAATCTGATCCGCATCCGGCCCGGTCTGCTGGCCGCATGGTGCCACCCGGAGGCGACCGAAGCCGACCTGACGCTGTCGGCCAAATGGATGGCATGGCTCTTCCTTCTCGACGACCGGATCGACGAGAGCGATCTGGGCCGTGACGCCGATCGCCTGGAGGAACACCTGCACGACCTCCAGGCCACCGCCCTGGGCACCCTCGATTCCGAATCCCGGCCGATGAGCCGGGCGCTGGAGGAGATCATCGGGGAGGCGTCGGCGGGGATGAGCGATGCCTGGCAACTCAGGTTCCGCCAGCACGTGAGCGCCTATCTGTCCGCCTGTGTATGGCAGGCCGCGCACCGGCAGGCCGCGCAGGTCCCGTTCCCCGGCACCTTCCCGTACTGGCGCCGCGCGTTCGGAGCCATCATGCCGACGTTCGATCTGGTCGAGAGAACGAACGGCGGCGCGCTGCCGTCGAGCGTCTACTACTCACGCGCCTACCAGGATCTCCTGGTCGCGGCCGCGGACCTGGTGTGCTGGACCAACGATCTGATGACCGTGGACAAGGAGGCCGCACACGGCGACCTTCACAACCTCGTACTCGTCACCGCGCACGAACGACTCCAGGCCCGACGGGTGGCAGCCGCCGAGGTGTCGGCCGCCTGCGAACGAAGGGTTCGGACCTACACGGCCGCCTGCCGAGAGCTCTCCGCGCTCACCGCTGCTCTGGGACTGCCGGACACCGTCCGGACCGACGCGGATCGCTGTGCCGCCTCCCTCCGCGTCTGGGTCCGCGGCCATCTGGAATGGGGTCTGCGGACACCGCGCTACCACTCCGGGACCACGCGAACGGGAAGGGACTGACATGGCGGCACCCTCCGGACACGGAACACACCGGGTACCCCGCGCCCCCGGGGGCCTCCCCCTCGTGGGCCACGCCATGAGCCTGATCAAGGACCCCCTGGCCTTCCTCGACCGGCAACGCGGGTACGGAGACATCGTGGAGATCCGTATCGGACGCCGGCCCGCCTTCATCCTCAACCACCCGGACCTGGTCCAGGCCATGCTGACCGGACCCAGCCGGCGCTTCGACCGCGGTGAGATCTTCACCAGGGCACGCCCCCTGTTCGGGAACGGCGTGGCCGTGGCCGACGGCAAACACCACCGTGACCGCAGACGCGTGATCCAGCCCCTGCTCAACACCACGCGCCTGGCGCCCTACCTCGACGCCATGGCCGATCACACCAATGCCAGAGCGGCCTCCTGGAGCGATGGCCAGAGTATCGACCTGAACGCCGAGATGGCCGATCTCACCCTGAACGTGGTGGCCGCCACCATCTTCGGACAACATCTCCCGGCCGGGGCCGGCTCGTCGATCCACCACGATCTACCGATCGTCGTCGCCGGCCTGGCCCGCCGTGCCCACGGGCCGACGGCGGCACTTCTCGACCGCGTACCCACTCCGGAGCGCAGCAGGTATCGAAAGGCCCTGACCGGTATTCACCATGTGGTGGACGAGGTCATCGCCGCCAACCCGGACAGCCCCACGATGGCCCGACTGTCCGCCGGCGCGGACGAACAGCAACTCCATGATGACGTGACCGCACTGCTCATCGGCGGGTCTCACACCAGCGCGGCCGCGGCGGCGTGGTTGTTCATCCTCCTCGGCAGACACCCGCAGATCCGTCGACGCCTCGACGAGGAGATCGACCGCGTGCTGGGCGACCGCCCCGCCGCCCCCTCGGACCTGCCCGAACTTATCCACACCCGCCACATCGTCCAGGAGACCCTACGGCTCTACCCGCCCATCTGGTTCTTCCCCCGGCGAGCCGCCACCGACCTGCGACTGGGCGGGCATTCCATCAAGCGGGGAACCCAGGTCTTCTACAGTCCCTACGCCATGCACCGCGACGCCCGCTGGTACTCGCGACCAGAGTCCTTCGACCCCGACCGGTGGGACCCGACCCGCCGCGCCCAGCCGCCGCAGGGCGCGTGCATTCCCTTCGCCGCGGGAGTGCACGCCTGCCCGGGAGGAGACTTCGCCCTGGCGGAACTCACCCTGCTCACCGCCGCCGTCACCGCGCGCTGGCACCTGAACCCGGCACCGGGCAGTGAACCCGCCCCGGTCGCAGCCGCCACACTCGGCCCCGCCCCCATCACCATGACGGTCTCCGCCCGCCCTCATCCGGGCTGACCCCGGAATCGCCACGCGAGGCACGAGGCCCGGCCGGATCGAGCGCATCGGCCACCGGGTCGGATTCAGGGTGAAGCATGGGGTCGACCTGATCGAGGCGCCGTTCCTGGAAGCCCTGATCCGCAGGGCCCAGGAAGGTCGGGATCTCCGTCCGGAGGTGACTCCTTCCGATATTCCGGTCATCCAGCACATGCTGTACGCCGCTGCCCAGTTCACCCGGGGCCAGCAGCCGGACATCTGGCGCCGCTACCTCGAAATTCTCCTCAACGGTCTTCGCGCCCGTCCCGACAACCCCGCACTGGCGACCCCGAGTCTGAGCAACGAGACGGTGGAACAAGCGATGGGAGTTGTGCGAATGGCGGGGGAGAGCCATGGGAACTGATGGGGAAGTCCTCACCGGGGCGGGTTTCGGCGCGGTCACCGTCAGTGAATCGCAGCTCGGCGATGTCCCGGACCTCGTTAGCACGGACCCGTCGCTGGACGACGGGGCATCCACCGTTTCTCATCCACTGTGTTAAGGGTGTGAATGAGCACGGGCAGCGTCGGGCGGGGTCTTCCTCGGCGGACCGTTCACAGCGTTGGTGGACGAGACCGGCGCCATGCGGGAGCGGTCCCGCTGCGAGGCACCGATCGCGGGCCTGGAGGCCAAGGGGCACGAGGTCCACAACGCGCACCTGAGGGAGGGCTGGTAGCTACGGTTCCTGATCAGAAGGCTGCATACGGTGTTGGGTGTCAGGTATCTGACGGATGGTACGGAGGAGGGCGGCACGGTCTCACCGCACGAGTGGTGTCGGCGGTCCAGGAGGTGGGCGTCGGGCTCGCGGGGCTGTGGCGTGGGGGACCGGGCGCGAGTGAACCCGAGCCGGTCACGGCGCACGAGCGCCGCGTGACCGGGGGCGGAGGATTATCGTGACCTGGGTTGGGGCCCGCGTACCACCGGTGATCCGCGGCACCAGAGCTCGGCGGCGGGGCGCGGGGCCGCTCACAGCCCGCCTAGACCGTCCACCCGGTCCCGTACGACAGCCGCCGCCCGTTCGAGGGCGGCATGTTGCGATGCCTCCAGGTTCCACTCGACCACGCCCAGGACTCCCTGTGCGTCCATGGCGACGGGGACTCCGACATTGACGTCGCTCAAGCCGTACTCCCCGTTCAGGGCCACGGAAGCCGTCCACTGGACCGGCCATCCGTGAGTGATGTCGTGAATCATCCGGGCGACTCCCGCGGCCGTGGTCCACTCCGTGGTGCGCGGGATGCCGAGTCGACCCCATCGGGTGTAGAAGGTCCGCAGGTCGGCGAGGATGGTCTCGCACTGGGGGGTGGACAGTCGTACGGGCTCGCCAGCCACCAGGATCCGATCGAAGAGCGGCACGAACGCGTCCCCGTGCTCGCCGATGACCCAGGCCGTGATGTCCGCCGCGTCCTCTCCCAGGGCCCGGGCGACGGCCACTCGCAGACGCAGGCTGTCGTTCCATGAGTAGCCCAGGATCCTTGAGCGGTCGATCTGCGCATACCGCCGCAGCCAACTGCTGAACACATCGATCGGGTTGGTCACGACAATGACGTGCCCACGCCAGTCCGCAGAGATTTTGGCGATCTCGCGGAAGTAGGGGTGCACCACCTCCGCATTGTCCGCCAACGAGTCCGCGCGTGGCGCCCAGGCGGTCAACGGGACCGACGCGGTGATGACGATGATGTCCGAGTCGTGGAAATCCCGGGTCTCTCCGTGTCTGACGATCGGCGTCCGTCCCAGCGGCGCGAGTGATGCGGCATCCATCAGCAGACAGGTGACGGACTGCGGGCTTCGGCCGATGAGCGCGATCTCGTAAGGGTCGTGGGCGTTGACGAGGAGATGGGCGAGGGATGCCCCCACCCCGCCCGCCGCGCCGACGATGGTGACCTTGGGGGGTTTCACCGCGATCGCACCGCCTTCGCCTCATGGGCGGCTCGGCCGCGGACCGCCACCCAGCCGAACGAGCACATCGGATGAGCGCTTCGGGTGCCGGAGTGCTCGAACCCGGCCATCAGCTCGGGGTCGACCCAGCCGTCCAGGCGCGGCCGAGCTGCTCTGACGGTGGAGCGGTAGAGCTCCCCCCAGGAGGAGTCGCCGCCGTAGAAGGGCACCTCCATGGTCACGTCACGGAGGTCGAGCCCCGCTCGCTGAACGGTTCGGGGCAGTTTGCGGCCGAGTTGGAAGTCGATTCCCTCGGCCTCTCCCCAGCGGCACCAGGCTGACCAGAAGCGCTGTTGCTCCGGATCGCCGAACACCGCGGCGCCGGCATCCGGCTCGATCAGGACCAGGGCACCGTTCGGCTCAAGAGCACCAGCCAGACGCTTCACCACGGCCTCCCGCTGCGGCAGATGGTGCAGGAGCGCACGGCAGGTGATCACATCGAAAGCGCCTCGCGGCATCTCGTCCGTGATCACGTCGAGTTCACGCACGGTCAGGTTCGGGCGTCGCAGGTCCTTCAGAATCGACAGATCGATGTCCGTGGCCATGACATGACCATCGGCTCCCACCTGATCGGCCATCCACGCGGCCATCGTGCCCGCTCCCGATCCGAGTTCCAGGCAGCGCATCCCCGCGCGAATCCCGGCCGCTCTCAGCGTCCGCTGGTGCAGCGGATCCAGTAATCGCGCCAGCAGCCGCAGACGATCACGCTCTTCCGACCCGGAGTCGGCGAAAACGTAGGGGTGAGCCTCAGCGCGCTCCGGGAAGAATGCGCTCGTCATGGGGGATGTCCTTTCATCGCCTGCTTCTCGGTCACACTCCGCCCTGCGGTACGCGGCGCCGATGTCGACGGTGGCCGGCACCTGCGGCCGGGGCCACGAGTGCGGTGCTCATACGGTGTCGGCGCCTTGGAGTGTTCCCGGACAAGGGGACGGCTGCGGAGGCGGATACGCGGCGGGTTCGAAGGAGCGTCGGCGTACGAAGCCGTTGCGCCCCTCGCCTTCCTCGCTTCGCCCGGCCGGTCGGGCATCGACGGGAAGACCGTAGGGACCTGTCCGTGTCGCCGGTCAGGGACCGGTGGGGCAGAAACTCGGCAAGCTCAGCGGTCCTGGAGTCCACCGATGACGACGCCTCCTCCGACCCGGGAACTCTGGAATGCGGCTGCAGAACTGCAGCCTGGCATCAGCGTCCGGCCACCGGTCCACGCCCGTCCAATACACAGCTGTGATGGCAGCGGTCATCAGCGGTGATCCCACCGGGGACCAACGCTGCACCACAAACGATCGATGAACATCACCCCGGCCGCCGTCCGACCCTGTGGCGTATACCTGCCACGCGCGGGCAACACGCCTGGAGTTGAAACAGAGTCCAACTGGAACATGCCGAGGGTGTCCCCGCGGCAGCGCGTCCAGCCCTTCGGCGAGCTCCCGCAAGGGCCCGAACGACGCTGCCTCGGCGGCGAGGGGCTGCAATTCGGGCAGCTCGACCAGCGCCCTACGGATGTCGCGGGCACGAATGTGCGGGAACGACTTCGCGATCCGGTCGACCACTCGCGGGGCGATCCCCAGCGCGAGCCCGGTGTCTCGCAACGCGTGCCTGGCCCGATAGGTCTCCGGCATACTGGTCGCCGCGACCCAGTCGGCGGCTGGCCGAGGCTGCACAGGAAGCGGTCCGTATGCGCTGTGCGCGTCGCGGATTCGGAACCGCCCGCGGTTGGGTGACGTCGTCCAACCGCAGAGACGGCCAAGAGGTCGGCCACCGCCTTCTTCCCCGTTGGTGTGGGCAGTTCGGGCTTTCCGTCCGGGGGCTATCCGACGCCGTTGATGTCCTTCTGGGTGCGGTCCCGGCCGAGGCGCCATTCGCCGTCCTGCTGGACGAAGGCGAAGCTGTGCATCGACAGCGCGGGTGTGTCCTGGTCGGACCCTTCAACCGTGGCGTCCTCGTAGCGGATGTGGGTGAATGAATGAAAGCGGATCGTGGCGGAGTCGTCGATGAGGTCGACGGAGAGCGGGACCAGTTCCACCTCCGCCTCACGCCACCCCTCGCCCTTGGCGGCCCACGCACGACCCGACTTCGCGATCTCCGCGTAGTGCGGTCCCAGCTTGGTCGTCAAATCCGCGGTCATCCCGCGTGGTACGGGTGCCCGTTCCTCGCGTGCGACGGCACTGGACAGGTCCGCACGCTGCTGCATGATCGCCAGCGTCGCGCGCTCCACCGCCTCGCGGGCTTCCGCCTCCTGGTCCTGCACCACGCCGTACACGGTGGCCGGGGCACCCACCACCAGCACGCCAAGACCAGCCCACAGTGCGATTCGACGCCGCTTCGACTCCATGCTTTCCCCCCGATTGAGTGATCAACTAGTAGCAGAGCATACGGACCACCTCACAAGGGCCCACAGGTGGTGCTACCTGTCACGGAGTCCACGTTCCCGGGCCTTCCCCGCGCCGGTGCGGCTGTGGGCTGACCCCCGGTGGACCGCATCCGCGTCCTCGCGTTGCAGAGCCGTCACCACATTCCCGAACGCACGCCCTGGTCAGGCGCCCTTTTTCGGTGCCTAGAAGAAGCCCAGCTTCTTCGGTGAATACGACACGAGGAGGTTCTTCGTCTGCTGGTGGTACCGGCACCGCGGACTCATGACTTGCGGAGACGCGTGCGTTGGGGCCCTGAGTCAATGATTTGGCCCGGGAATGGTCCGGATCTTCCTCGTTCACACAGTTCTAGAGCTGCGACGCCCAAGACTGTCGCGAACCCTCGAGGGTTGATGACGAGCGCGCCTTGACGATCTCCACGGCCGTCTGGTGGAGCTGTGGAAGCGAGAGGTGGCCAGGAGCGGTCCTCCGGTGCACCCGCACGGCCCACCTCCGTGCCGGGGCCCGGCCGGGTGGTAATGCGAACGGATGAATCGGCCGGACAAGTGGGCCGCTGTACGCCGTCCTGAGCGCGGCGCGCGGGCATGGTGGTCGGCGACCGTGTCGCTCCACGCGCCGGAGGACCCACATGCTCGGCACCGACTTCCGCACCGGATCTCCCAACTGGCTCGATCTCGGCAGTCCCGACATCGCGGCTGCCGCCTCCTTCTGGAACACCCCCGCGTGCGCGGGGACCACGGCTCGCTACCTGACGCTGACCCCCGAGGATGAGGAACACCCCCGCGTGCGCGGGGACCACTCGCAAACACCCACCGTCTAGCAGCGTAAAACGGGAACACCCCCGCGTGCGCGGGGACCACTCGCAAACACCCACCGTCTAGCAGCGTAAAACGGGAACACCCCCGCGTGCGCGGGGACCACGACCTCCTACCTTCCGGCCGACCTGACACGCGGGGAACACCCCCGCGTGCGCGGGGACCACGACGACCTGCGGGCACGGATCGATGACGGTGAGGGAACACCCCCGCGTGCGCGGGGACCACCGCTGTTTGGTGACGCGAACGGGTGGAGCGCCGGGAACACCCCCGCGTGCGCGGGGACCACCAGCGGATGCGCGACGTGAGCGTGACGTTGATGGGAACACCCCCGCGTGCGCGGGGACCACCACATAGTGGATACAGTACCCACGTGGTGGATGGAACACCCCCGCGTGCGCGGGGACCACCGCCAGGGGGCCGCTCGCTGTTTGATGCTTCGGGGAACACCCCCGCGTGCGCGGGGACCACATGGGCCCGGAGTCCGGCCGGGCGCTCGGTACGGGAACACCCCCGCGTGCGCGGGGACCACCCTTCGCGACCTGCGAGTTTACCTCGGCGGGTGCCTGTTTTTGTCAACTTCCGAAGATTCGGACATATTTCACTTCCAGCGCATTGAGGGGTCGCGCGATGACGCCACGAGTGAATCACGCTGCCCGAAGACACGGTCCCGCACCAACGATAGACAGACGACGCTGCCCAGACGCCACATCGTCCCGCTTCCTGTACGTGATCCAGAACGCAGAAAGACGGTCGTCATCCACGCGGGTCGCCCCTCGCCCTCCGAAGCCCGCCCCGCCCGCCGCGCGGGGGTCGTTCGGCGGAGGAGGAGCACCAGGGGCTTTTGCTGGAATCCGCCCCGCCCACATGGGGGAGTGGCGGTGGGGTTGGGTCGGGTTGTCTACGCCGGGTAGCCGGTCACCGGCCGCCCCGTCGGTGGCTGGGGGAGTGGTGGTTGGTGGCGTCGGGTCGTCACTGCCAGGCAGCGGCCACCGGCCTCCCCTCCTTGGCTGGTCCGCTGGCCGGCCTCCGCTATCTGAGGCGAACCGGCGACGCGCCGATGCTTTCAACGGATACGGTGCCACCAGGCCCCGCGCCGCCGAACGCAGACACAGCAACAACGCCTGGGAGCTGCTCTGAAGCAGGTAAAGGAAAATAGCATGATCACGTGACAGACCCGCAGGTCACGAAGTGTCCGCCCCGCCCGCGCGGGGGTAGTTCATGTCTGCGGGCATCGTCACGAATCCGATCATGGCCGCAGCCGGGACCGGCAGGTGAACCACGGTGTCCGCGAGCTACTGGGCGAGCACGGCCGTGACCGAGCCGGGGACCGTGCCAACGGTCACCAGGATCAGGGCCTCGCTCACCTCCATGCGGACGGCCGGTTCGGGCTGCGAGGTCACCGTTCGGGCGCCGGGTCGTCGAGGAACCGCTCCAAGGCGGTGGGGTTGAGCAGGTCGGTCCAGGAGAACACGCCGTCGGGCAGCGGACCCATGTCGGCGACCAGCCGGTCGGCCTCCTCCTGGTCGCCGGGCCGCAGGACCGCGTTGAGACCACTCGCGTGCCGCTCCCGCAACAGCCGGTTCCCTTCAGCGCCGGAGGCAGCGGTGAGGTAGGCGTGGGGGGGCGGGGTGAGCACGATCGCGTGTTCGGACAGGAACGCGGTGAACACGGCGCACCCGGCGGATCCGTCCGGCTGCGGATAGCGGTGGCCAACGACCCCAGCGCCGCACGGAAGGTGCGTGACCGGATCGCCGGGCCCGTGCGGGAGGCGCATCCGGAGCTGGTCGATGATGTGCTGCTCTGCGCCTCCGAGGTGGTCACCAATGCGCACCGGCACACCGGGACATCCGTCATCAGGGTCTGTGTCTTCATCCGGCGGCGGTATGTGCTGGTGCGGGTACGGGACGGCCGGGCCGGGCCGTTGCCGGAAGCGGCGGGGGCGGGGCCCGGGGCGGAACACGGGCGCGGGTTGCTGCTGTTGGGGGCCGTCGCCGACGCGTGGGGGGGCAAGACCGTATGGTTCCGGGTCGCCGCCCGGCGGGCGGCGACCCGGTGAGCCCGGCCGACGGGGTGGCGTTCTGGGCGCTGATCAGCACGGCCGTGGCGCTCGCGGCCGGTGCGGTGGTGGCGATCCACCGCGCCCATCCTGATCCCCGGCTCGCCTGCATGCCGCCGCTCGACCGGCCCGGGGTCGGCTACCGCTGCCGCTGTTACGGCCGACCGGTCCGGGTGCTGGTCCTCACCGATACCGATGCCGATGCCGGTACCGGTGGTACCGAAGCCGCGAGGGCGCGCGGGCGGCACCGGCGCGGGCGGCGGCCCGGCGCGAGGGAGGCGCGGTGACGCCCGAGGGGCTCACCGTGCCCGTACCACCGGCTCGCAGGGTGCGCTGCGCGCGGTGCGGGTGCTTCACCGGTGCGCCGGTGCCGACAGGAGCCGGGCGGTACGCCTGCCCCGGATGCGCGCACGCCATGACGCCCCGGCCGCTGCCCGGGGAGCTGGACCCGGACCGAGGCGGCCCCCCCCGTACGGGTGATTCACCGAGCGGATCGCGGGCGGGTGCGCGCGGGTGAGCAGGGTGGGCGGTGGGTGGCAATCCGCCATGCGGGGTTCCGGGGCGGGGCGGGTGGGGTGGACGCCGTCGGGATCGCCTGCCCAGCCGAGGGAGAAGCGTTTCTTCGCGGCTTCATTGCGATGCACCTTGTTCACTTGATCAGGTGAAAAAGGGTGACTTGCCATGGCGAGTCGTTGCGCCATTGGGTGACCATCTCGTGACGGCACGTAACCACGCCGGTCTGTCCGTCGCCGGTATCCGCCGTGCGACGCCGGTTGACCCGTCCGAAAAAGCGGGCGGCAGACAACCTGGAGGAAACATGTCAGTCCACACTCCCATCCGTACCCGCACCGTCCGCGCCGAGGCCGCTGAGCGCACCGCCGTGCGCGGTCTCTTCACCGAGCCCGAGGCGGCCGTCAGCGGCGCCCCGGTCTACGCGCCGGAGGCCGTTCTGCTCCTGCTCGCCGCTGTTCTGCTCTCGCCGCGTCAGCCGAAGCAGCCGAGCGGCAAGTAACACCGCTCACCGCCACAGCAGTGCTGATCACTTCTAAAAGAAGGTGAGATCCCATGTCGCAAGCGGACTCCGCACCGTCGGTTGAATACGGAGCGGCGGTGGAGAGTCTGGCCGCACGCCTGCTCGATGCCCTGCGGGGCACCGGGCACTCCGCGAGCCTGGCGGTGCACGTGGATGGCGCGGCGGACACGAAAGCGGCATTGGCCGCGGTGCGGGTGCTGGGACCTGATGTCTTCGCACCCGCGCTGTTGGCCTCGACGGCCTTTGGGCCGGACGACTGGGATGTGGTGGCGGAGGCGCTGAACGTCTTCCCCGCCTCTCCCGAGGACCCCCCGGAGATGGTCTGTCTCGGCCAGGCGACCAACGCCCTGCTCACCCGGTTCGCGCCGGGGGCCGACCGGGGCCGGGACCCGGCCATCGAGGAGCAGGCCGACCGGGAGCCGGGGGTACCGCTGCTCCCGGAGACTCTGCACTGGCGCCCCTGGTCACAGGGCATGGCCCGGCTCTCCTCGCTGGCGCTGCCCGGTCTGCCGGGCCCGGTGACCGAACAGGCGGTCCGCAGGGTGACGGCGCTGAAGCGCGGGCTCACCCGCTCGATGCTGCGCCGCGACTATCCGACGGCGGCACGGCTGGCCCGCTGGGCCGCACTGGTCCAGAGCCGGGGTGCCGCGCTGCCCGGTCTGGACACCGAGCCCGTGGTCGAACATCTGGAGCTGTGCGGCGCCGTCGACGCCCGGACGGTTCTGGACATCGAGATCGCGGCTCTGCTCATTCCCGGGCGGCAGGAACGGAAAGGGTGCGGCGCATGAGCACATCGACCGGAGCACCGGCGACCCGCCGGCAGATCGCGCACCAGGTGGCCACCCGCGCCATCGGCTGGCTGCACACCAACCGGAGCCGGGGCTCGCTGCCGCCGGAGTCCCGGGAGGTGCTCGCCGATCCCGATGGCTTCTACAAGCCGCTGGGCGAGCTGGCGCTCGCCGCCTCCCTGGTGCTCCGTGAGGGCATGGCCTCGTCCGGCGAGCAGCAGTCGGCCCGGGATCTGCTCGACTTCGCCTGGGGGCAGCTCGCCTCCGGTGATCTGCTCTACGAGCGGCAGATGCGGTTCCCGATGATGACCGACCCGCTGGAGATGTACACCCACTTCGCCCGGGTCGGCTACCGGCACGACCGGCTCCACGGGCTGCTGCGGCATCTGGGCTCGATGGCCTCGCACCGGGGTGCCGAGATGATTCCCAACCGGCGGATGGCGGTGGCCAACGCCGCCCGGGTCGCCGGGATCGAGCGCCAGGCGGACTGGACGTCACTGATCGAGGCCACCTGGCTGGGGCACACCCCCGAGCCCTGGATGATCGACTGGATGACGGCGTACTGCATGACGCACACCGTCTTCCACGCCACCGACTGGGGAGCCGAGCCGCATGGGCTGCCACCCCGGATCCGGGACTATCTCATCGACTGGCTCCCGGTCTGGATGGACGCCTGGGCGGAGATCGAGGAGTGGGACCTGCTCGCCGAGCTGATCATTGTCGACGCCTGTCTGCCCCAGCCGCGGTGCGAGGCGGAGTACTGGGAGCGGCTCGCCGCCGCCCAGCACGCCGACGGTCTGGTGCCGCGCGACGGGCAGCCTCTCGACGAGGACCCGGACCAGGCGTTCCTGGACAACCGGCACACCTCCATCGTGGCGATCGTGGCCGGCACCCTGGCGCTGTCCCGGCTCGGCGACACCGTTGACGTCTGACCGCGTCCAGGCACCGGACGCGCTGCTGGAGCGGGTCGCGGCGGCGGCCCCCCGCCGGGCGGCCACCGTGATCGCGGTGTCGGCGGGGGGCGCGACCACCACCTTCTGCCAGGGCTTCACCGACCGGTCGCGGCGGGAACCGGTCACCGACCGGACCCGGTTCGAGCTGGGCTCGGTGACCAAGACCTTCACCGCGCTGCTCCTCGCCGATATGGCCGCGCGCGGCACCGTCAGCGCGGATGAGCCGCTCAGCGCGTGGGTCCCGCGCTGGGCGCTGCCGCGCGGACCGGCGGGTGCCGACATCACCCTGGAGCAGCTGGCCACCCACACCTCGGGTCTGCCCCGGCTCCCGCCGGGTCTGCTGCGCACCGCGGTGCCCTCCTGGACCACCAACCCCTACCGGGGCTATCCGCCGGGGAGGCTGCTGGAGTCACTGTCCCGCACCCGGGTGGACCGTGCCCCGGGCATCCGGGTGCGCTACTCCAACTTCGGCGTCGGTCTGCTCGGTCATCTCCTCGCCGAACAGGGCGGTACCGAGTACGGCGCTCTGCTGAACGACCGGGTGCTGGAGCCGCTGGGCATGCTCGACACCACGGCCGACCCCGGCGAGCCCCAGGCCACCGGGCACTGGCACGGCAGGCCCCGTCCGCCGTTTGTGATTCCCGGGCTGCCGGGTGCCGGAGTGCTGCGCTCCAGCGCTCGTGATCTGCTGCACTATCTGCACGCGCTGATCTCGCCGCCGGACCACACCGGGCCGCAGGCAACGCTCCGTACCGCGCTGCGCGAGGTGGCGCTGCCGCGCCCGCGTGCCCAGGGCGGCCCGGCCCTCGCGCTCGCCTGGAGCAGGCACGAGCTGCCTGGGGGACAGGTGGTGCTCTCCCACTCGGGTGCCACCCGGGGCTTCAGTACCTTCATCGGTTTCAGCCAGGACCCGGCGGTCGCCGTGGTGGCGCTGGCGAATGTGATGCCCAATCTGCGGCTGCGGTACATCAACGCCGCCAATGAGCTGCTCTGGACCCTTGTCCGGCGGCCGAGCGGCTGAGATTTCCCCGGCTGCGTTCGGCGCGGGTGCCGGCTGCGCCGGCCGGCGCGACTGGTCGGCAGGGCGGGTCAGCACGGCCGGTTCGGTGTGGCTGGTTCGGTCCGGTGTGGCCGCACACCGCGGGTCCGGTACGGGGGTTGTGCGCGCCGGTTCGGTGCAGGGTTCGGCACACGGATTCAGGACGCGGCTTCAGAACGTAGCTTCAGGGCGTGGGTTCGGAGTGCGGGACCCGGAGCGGCTGGGCCGGGGTGACCTTCCGCCAGTGCACGATCGCGTCGAATCACTGGGCGAGCGAGCCGCCCGACAGCTGGTGCGCCCGGTCGTCCGCGGGGTCGTACCCCGGTCCGACGAGACGGGTCCGCGCCGGTGCGGTCAGCCAGCGCCAGACCCCCCGCCGGGGGGTACTCCGCTGCGCAGATCCAGCAGATAGGCGTCGTGTCCGGCGCTGCCGAGGACCGCTTCGGCGTAGTCCGGCGGGGGTACCGGCGCCGGGCCGTGGTGGAACGTCAGCCCGAGCGAGACATAGTCGGCGCCGAACCGCTCCCGCAGATAGCTGCCCGCGTTCCGCTCTGTCCCGGGGGGGCGGTGGAGTGCCGCGGGGCCGGGGGACGGCTGTTCCCGGGGGTGCTGACGCGCCGTCCGCCGCCCGGGGCGGCGGCTGCGGCGGGTCGGGCGGCAGCGGTGCCAGTGAGCAGCCCGCCGGTGTGAAGGACGGGGGGCACGCAGTCGGAGCCTTTGACCGTATGGGCCAGACCGCCCCAGTAGACGATCCGGTCCGCGGTGCGCTCGTACCACTGGATCACCTGCTCGGCCAGGGCGAGTTCGATTCCGGCCTGGCCCGCCGGGCGCGCCGCCCCGGGCGGCGGCGGAGGCGGTACCGCGGCGAACCGGACCGGGTCGTCCGGGTGGCGCCGGTTGTACCCGCGCATCCACTGCACCGCGGCGAGGACCTCCTCGGTCCGCCAGAACGGCCGGGCCCCGGCCAGCAGCGCCCGGGGATCGCCCGTCCCCTGGTGGATGTAGTCGTCGAGCCCGTGGTTGGCGGTGCGGCCCCATCGGCCGTTGCTGTAGTGGATGGCGATTCCTGTGGGCGGGTCGAGGAAGTCGACGGTGCAGCTGTCGTGTTCGTGGTCGCACCGGCAGGTGCAGCGCTTGTGGGTGACCTGCCAGCCGGCCCCGGTGGGGCCGTCGCCGAGGAGGCGGATCAGGTCGGGGCACGGCGGTCCGTCGGTCGCCTCCATCCGGTAGCCGCTGTCCGAGGTCCAGGCGTTGGTGGAGTTCACGGTCCCGGGGCCGGCCGTGGCCCGGGGCCGGCGCAGCAGGGGTGAGAAGACCGGGCCGGGCGGGTAAGCCAGCGGGAGTCCGTGTCGTACGCGGCCCGTTCGTCCGAGGTCCAGCCGGGCTGCGGCTGGAGGAGATGGTCGTAGTCGCGGTTCATGGGGTTGGTGATGCGGTCCCACCAGTGGGCGGGGAATCCGGTGAGGGTGATCCTCGTGGGCATGTCTGGCCGGTGGAGGTGGATGCTGCCGTGGTCGCCGTGGTCGCCGTGGTCGCCGTGGTCGCCGTGGTCGCGGCGGTAGCGGAGGCCGGGGACGCCTGTGATGCGGTCGCGGGGATCCTCTGCGGGTTCGCCGGTGGGGCGGGGGAGGAGAAGGTCTGCCCAGCACATGACCACATACGACGTGTCGGTCACCCGGATGGTGAGCCGGTCGGGCTCCGGGCGTAGACGGGCGATGCCGAGCGGGTGCGCGGTGAGGCCGCCGACCGCGCCGAGGCCGAGGAAGACCTCCGCCTCCAGTCGGGCCTGCTCTTCGTGCCGGGCGGCCGGGATGGTCAGCACGCTCTCGTCGCCGGGTAGGAGCGGTTCGAGGGCCTGGTGCGACTCGCCGGTGCTGCGGCGCCGGTCGGCAGTACGGGCCAGGGCCTTAGGTGAGCTCATCATGGGTCTTTCCACGCCGGACCGGCCCCGCACGGCCGACGGTGATGACGACGGCTCAAGACAATGGTGAACGAGCTGATGAGAGTGAGCTTCTGACCGGTCCTGGGCGAAGGACGTGACGGGGCTGTCCCTCGCGCGGCCGGGCGCCCACGGGCCCAGAACCGATCAAACGCCTCACCGGGAAACCGGTCAAACCACCACGCCGAGTGCGGTCAGCGGGCTAGCTGTCGCTGCGTCGTCCCCGCGTGCGCGGGGACCACGGCGATTCTCAACAGCATCTGATCGGCTGCTTGGGAACACCCCCGCGTGCGCGGGGACCACAGGGTCCATCTCAACGTGTTCACCGTCGGATGGGGAACACCCCCGCGTGCGCGGGGACCACCAGCGCGGGCGGGCTGATGTCGGTGGTGATCATGGAACACCCCCGCGTGCGCGGGGACCACCCTTCGCGACCTGCGGGTTTAACTCGGCAGGTGCCTGTTTTTGGCAACTTCCCAAGATTCGAACATATTCCACTTCCGGCATATTAAGGCCGCGCGCGGGCGCCATGAGTGAATCACGCTGCCCGAAGACACGGTCCCGCACCAACGATAGACAGACGACGACGCCCAGACGACACATCGTCCAGCTTTCTGCACGTCGTCCAGAACGCGGAGAGACGGTCGTCATCCACGCGCGCGGGTTGTCCTCGCCCTCCGATCCCGCCCCGCCCGCGCAGGGGAGTGGCAGGTGGTCGCGTCAGTTCGTCACTGCCAGGCACCGGCCACCGGCCTCCCTCTTGGCTGGGTCCGATGGCCAGCCGTCACTGTCCCTGGGGAACCGGCGACGCGCCAATGCTTCCAACGGATACGGTGCCACCAGACCTGCCGCCGCCGAACGCAGACACAACAACAACGCCTGGGAACCGCCATGAAGCAGGTAAAGCAAACAGCATGATCACCTGACAACACCCCAGGTCACGAAGTGTCCGCCCCGCCCGCGCAGGGGTAGTCCTTTGGTGGTGCTGGCGATCTTCGACCATGCTTCGTCCACCCCGCCCACGCGGGGGTCGTTCGGTTCTGTCCCAGAACCGAAGCCCTCAAGGCCGTGTATCGAAAGTGGATCTTGGGTTGTGAATGATCACGGTTCATGGGGCGGGGAGATCTCACGGACGAGCAATGGGCAACGCTGGAGCCGTTGTTGCCGAAGGGGGCGAAAGCGGGGCGGCCGCCCGTCTGGCCTTGGCGGCAGCTGATCGACGGCGTACGGTTCCGGGTGCGGACCGGTGTGCCGTGGCGGGATGTACCTGTCGAGTACGGGCCGTGGGGCCGGGTCTACGACCTGTTCCGACGCTGGCAACGGGACGGCACCTGGCACCGTATCCTCACCCGGCTTCAGTCCCTGAGCGAAGCGAAGGGCGCGATCACGTGGGACCTGAGCATCGACTCCACCGTGTGCCGCGCTCATCAGCGTGCGGCAGGGGCCCGCAGGCAGGGTGAGCTGCAGAAGGAACCACCGGGCGGTGTGTTCACCGAGCCCGGAGATCACGGACTGGGACGCTCACGCGGCGGGTTCACCACCAAACTGCACCTGGCCGTCGAGCAAGGTCAGAAGCCCATGTCGATCGTGGTCACGGCCGGGCAGCGCGGCGACTCGCCGCAGTTCGAACCCGTTCTGAAGAAGGTCCGCGTGCCCCGCATCGGGCCGGGCCGGCCACGCGTCCGCCCCCATCGGGTCCGCGCGGACAAGGCGTACGCCTCCCGCAAGAACCGCGCCTACCTGCGCCGCCGCGGAATCCGCTGCAACATCCCCGACAAGGCCGACCAAGTACGCAACCGCCGGAAGCTCGGCTCCCGCGGCGTCCGACCACCGCACTTCGCCCCGGTCGACTACCGCGAGCGTTATGCGGTCGAGTGCGGGATCAACCGCCTCAAGAGGAACCGCGCTGTCGCCACGCGATACGACAAGCTCGCCGTCCGCTACGAGGCGACCGTCCTCGTCGCGGCCGTCAACGAGCGGCTGTGAACCTCGGCCATTACACGGTGGGATCCATGTTCCACGTCTCCGGCAGATCGCTTCCGCAGAAGACGCAGACGAAGTCGTCCTCGCGCACGATGTTGTGCTTCTGGCAGCCGGGGCACCGCCGGAACACCATCTCGTGGGTAAAGCCGGAAGGCCGTCCGAGCCCTACGTCGTCCAGAGCTCGAGCGACTTCCGACCAGGAGCCGATGTCGGGGCAATACCCGGTGGACTGGTTGCTGACCTCGCTCACGGCCCACCCGTCCGCCTCGCGCACGAAACCGATCTCGCCGGCACTCAGAACCATGTCTCCGCCGGCACAGGCCACGTGCTCGCTCCGCCGCGGCGCCAGCCGAAGCACACCGTCCGTGCCGACCACGAAGGTGAACGGCTCGGTCAGATCCGCCGCCGATCGTTCAGCGATCCAGTCGCTGAATTCGGCTGCCGAGCTGATCCGGCACCCGCCGCTGCCAGGCCGGACCGCAGCCTTCAGCTCGACCGGTCCGACATATTGGTAGCTCCGCCCCCGCGCACTCACATCAGCCAACCTAGAGCACTTCCGACACACGCCCTAGGGGCGTCCGCCGCGCCCACGCGGGGGTAGCGGCCGGCTTCCACATCGTGAAGACCACCACACCAAGTGTCCGCCCCGCCCGCGCGGGGGTAGTTCGCGGGGCCGCCCAGACCGGGCCTGGCCCAGGAAGTCCTCCCCGCGTGCGCGGGGACCACCGCTGCGGAAGGCCGACCATCGCGGCGGGCTCGTCGAGGCGATCCGGCCGAAGTGCAGGTGCGGGCCAACACGAGGTGGATCACAGACAAGCGCCCCGGAAGACGGATCCTCCCGTATTCGGCACATCACCCGGTCGGCAGATATCGCGATGTACATGTGCATGACGGTCCTCTCGGGTGCAAGCGCATTCCCGCCGATCCCGAACAGGCACTGACCGTAAGGCTGTTGAATGAGGTCGACGACTGGTGTGAATCCTCCGCGCACTGCGATCAGGGAGTGAAACGGGTCACAACACCCGGGGAACGGTCGCGGGAGGACGTGGAGGCGTCGCGCGCCCTGACCCTCAGGAGGAAACGGTCATGACTCGTACCGCCAGGATGCTTGCCGGATGCATCGCGGTCGCGGTGACAGCGGTGACGACCCCGGTGCTCGCAGCACCGACCACAGCGTCGGCCCAACCTACTTCCGGCGCATCGCTGGACAGGCTCTCCCCGGACGAGGTGCGGGATCTCGAAAGCAGGTTCCCCGTTCAGGCCAAGCGTGTGAGGGAGGCCATCGCCCACTCCTCCGGTTCCGGCGGCGTGGGGACGACTGCAGCTGAGTTCTACAAGATCCGTAATCAGAACAGCGGCAAATGCCTGGCCATTGGTTCGAGCAGCCATGCCAACGGCGCCAGGGCCATTCAATGGGACTGCCTGAACAGCAACGCCCAGGTGTGGGTGTGGGGCAGCGAGCACCTCGTCAACTTCAACAGTGGCAAGTACCTGGCGATCGGTGCGGGCAGCATTGCCAACGGCGCCAACGCAATCCAGTGGGAGCGCACCGGCACTGCCGCGCAGCGCTGGAGGAAGGACGGCGCCCACATCATCAACCAGAACAGCCGCAAGTTCCTGGCGATCGGTGCGGGCAGCGATGCTAACGGCGCCAACGCGATCCAGTGGGACTACACCGGCACTGCCACCCAGCGCTGGACCTGGGCGCCCCAGTGAGCGGTCTCTTGAGGAAGAGCCCTCGCTTTTCGTTCAGGCGGCCATCTTCGCTGCGCCTGCCGGGGCCGTGCGATGCTCCGTGGAGGTGTTCCTGACGAGATGCACACAAGCCGGTTCCCGCATGTACGGTGCGGGAACCGGCCTGTCAAGGAAGGGAGTGCGGCAGGTCGGCCACTTCCCACCTGCCTGGACCACGCGACATCACACCGACCGGATGACGCCGTGCCGAACTGGTCAGGGTGCCGGAGCAGTTCACCGTCAAGGAGCAGCGCCACGCACGGCGCACCTATACGTGGAGTTGCGCCGTGACAGATCGTAGGGAGAATCCTTCCGACGAGAGTCTGCTCACCGACACGTACACCGCCGAGGCCCCCCGGAAGATTGCCGCGCTGTGGGAGAGCATCGGCTTCCGGCGCTTCTGCATCGGCGTCTACCTCCGCGACACCGCCGGCGAGTACGGAGGGCTCCGAGGGCGCCGGGGCCCTTCGTCCAGTGCGGCGTCGGGATCACTCGAGTTCTCCGTTCCTGGCCTGGGCGAGGAACTGGGGCCACCGTGTCGTCGGACCCGTCCCGGGCCCGGCGGGCGCGGTCTTCCCCGACGGGTTCGCCGTCGAGGACCTGCCGGGTGAGGCGCTCCATCAGTTCGGGGTCGGTGCCGCTGCAGGGGCCGGTGATGCGGGCGGGGGCCGATGACCGTCGCGCCGTCGGATGCGCCGTTCGCCTCGGCTTCGGCGAGCGCCGGGTACAGGGAGGCGACTGAGGGGGCGTTGCCCGATGCTCGCCGATTTCGTCGGACGAAGTCCTGGGTGGGTGAAATCGCGATCGAGACCGGCAGGCTGACGATGCCCCGGCTCTCGCAGACCAGGCAGGACGTCGGCGACGAGGGTGCGGTGGTCGCCGAACCCGTGCCACGCCTGCCATGTCCGGTGCAGCCGCTCGCCCAGCACGCGGGTCGGGGCGGGCTGTTCGTGCCGGACAGTCAGCTTGAAGGCCGTCAGCGCGCCACCCACCCCGCGCAAGCGCCGGGTGGGTGGCCTAGGTGTAGGTCGCGGCCGCGAGCCTCTCGTCGCCGGTGAGAGAGGCGAGATCGTCGACGCCGAGGGCCTCCGCGAGACGCATGCTCGACAATCCCGCCCTGAGCTGCCAGAAGCCCAAGATCACACGCTTAGGTTACTGGCTGCTCCACTGGTCCCCGCCGCCGAACGTTTGCTCGACGTCACCCAGGTTCCGACGCAACTGTCCGCTGCCAGCTCTCAGCAACATTCCAGATGGCTAGAGACACGGACCGCTCTCCGAATCCGGCGACATGCGCTCTCCGATCTCACCTACGCAGCCGCACGGGCCCACCTCACCCAGGAGCACGCCCGGGTCACGCGCGCACAGCAATCCCACTCCTGTAATTACTTGACACACGGGCGAAATGGATGAAAAAGACCTCTAGAGGGAGATTGCTGCGCACCAGCGCTAGCTGCGCGTCGCATTACCCCTGGCCGGTGTTCCCCGCTACCGATGTACAGGACCGCCGTCCAATGTGCCGACGGTCCTGTACGGGTAGTCATGACACAGGGCCGCAGCCGTTGATCCTTCCATCGGGCTGCCGGTTGCAAATGCGGAATTCGATCAACCGGGTGACACCATTGTCGAAGGAGAGATCGACGGAGCCAATGCCAGTACTGAGGGTCCGGAAGGTGTTGATGGGCACCCAGCTGCTGGTCCCGCTATACACCCATCCTTTGAACTGAAAAACAGGGGTGAGGCTGCACGCTGAGTTACCGCGCCTGATGTGCGCAGTGCCCGAGGTCGAGTAGCCGGGGTATCCGTCATAGTTGCCCCGGTACGTCCAACTGAAGTCGCCGCTGACCCGGGCGCAGTTGTTATAGCTTGAGCCGCTGAGGGAAGCCAGCGCCGTGGCGGAAGCCGAGGATGGCAGAGCCGCCAGCCCCACCGAAGCCACCAAGGACATCAGAAACACTAAGAGCTTTCTCACAGAAGACTCCCTAGCAGGGTGTGGTTGTTTTCAGAGAACACGTGCTGCCCGCTGGACGCGGACTGTTGCCGCGTCCCCCCTGTCCTCGTGTCTTTGTCCAGCCAGCCGGACGAGCCCCTGGAGCGTCCGTGGTGGCACGCTCTGCGTTCAGATTGCCGCAGGCCAAAGCGTCTGACCTTGTTATTCCGCGCAGGAGTATTGGAGATGCGCGCATGCCTCAGGTAGCAGGTCTGTACTCACCGGGCCGTACACCATAGGTGGCGCGAAAAAGGCGGCTGAAGTATGCCGGATCCCTGAAACCCCAGCGTGCGGCGACGGCGTGGATGGGGCGGGCGCTCAGGCGTGGGTTGGTCAGGTCGAGGCGGCAGCGTTCGAGGCGGCGGTGGCGGATCCAGGCGGCTGGCGTCGTGTCGTCCTCGGCGAGCAGGTGCTGGAGGTGGCGCAGGGAGATGTGGTGGGCGTCCGCAATCGTTTGGGGGGTCAAGTGCGCGTCGGCGAGGTGTTGCTCGACGAATGTGGTGATCCGGGCCCGCAGGGCGCTGCGGCCTGCTTCCGGGGTCAGTGACTGCTCGGCTTCCAAGCATCGGGCGAGGGTGGCCGCCAGGAGGTCGAGGGTGACTGAGGCGAGGGTGGGGATGTCGGCGGGGGTGAACTCCTCGGCGCGTGCGTTGAGGTCGGCCAGCCACCGTGAGAGGACCCCGCCCATGCCGTGCAGGGCGGGGATCGGTACGGCGGTCAGGCGTTGCACCGTGTTCTCCGGCAGGGGTAGTCGGGAGCGTGGGCACTGGAGGATGAGCGAGGACCAGAAGCCGGTGGTCGTGTTCATGGTGATGTCCACGGGGTGGCTGCTGTGCGCGAGCACGAACTGTCCGGGACGGAAGACTGTTTCACGCCCATCCTGTGCCAGCCGGCCCTTGCCGGAGATCAGCCAGTGGACGGTGTAGATCTCCGGATCGGACTGCCGTACCAGCTTCGGGGTCCGCGCGAGTTCCAGATGCGGATTGGCATGCGAACAGATGTCCACACCTCCTAAACGCAGAAGGCGCGCCGTGGCACGGAAGTCGTGACGATCGTCGCTGCGCAGCCGGTAGGCCATATGCGGCCGTGACGTGGCGTCGGCGAACAGGTCGAACCGCTCCGACGCTGCCACGATCCCCGTGCTGAATTCCGTCACCAGCATTGCCCACCCCACGTCTGGTCTTTCTCGCAGGCTTGAAACGTGACATGGGGAGATGCATGGAGACCAGCACATCTTCGGCCACTGAGCTGTTCGATAGGGTGACCTGTAGATCCTGACTGGCGCAGCGGTGAGGTCTACCCGGTCTTCTTCGCGGTGGTCGCCTTCTTCCTCGCCGTCTTCTTCGCAGCGGTTCTCTTCTTCGCCGGCCGTTTGGGCAGGTCGTGCACGGTCGCCCCACGGCCCTCGTGCTCGCCGCGCCGTTCTTTCGCCTTCTCGACGGAGGCGTTGAGCGCGGCCATGAGGTCGACGACCTGCCCGGCCGGCTCACCACCGTCGCTTTCGGCCCGGGGCGGTATCTTGCCGTCGGCTTTGGCCGCGATGACGTCTTCGAGGGCTTCGCGGTGTGGTCGCTGTAGCCGGAGGCGTCCTCCTCGGCCATCGTCTCCATTAGCGCGAGCGCGCTCTTGATCTCGTCCTCGTCCACGTCTACGGCCGTCGGGGCCAGCGTCGCGAGGGAGCGGACCTCGTCCGGCCACTTCAGGGAGTGGAGCACAATCACGTCGTCCTTGACCCGCAACAGCCCCAGGCGTTCGTGGCTGTGCCAGGCGAATTTGGCGACGGCGACCTTGGCGCTGCGGTCGAGGGCCCGGCGCAGCGTCACCGTCGACGTCCGCGGCTGACCCAGGCCGGGGCACTCTCATCCCCGACCTGGACTGAGTCCGTCCGTCCCGCTACGCGGCGGACGGTGACCGGGCGTCGTCGGCGAGCCGGATGAGCGCCAGCGCGGAGCGGTACTTCTCGGCGGAGTAGCCCAAGGGCCGGTCACCCGTCTTCTCAGTCTCCTCGTACAGCTTCCGCTGCGTCTCTGCGTAGGACCGGAGGACGGACCGGGCCCGGCCCGTCGTCACGTCCAGCGCGGCCGCCACCTCGTTCCAGGTGGCACCCCACCTCATAGCGTCGTGCACGAACCAGGAGCGGTCCCGGAAGAGCATGCGGTGAATACTCTCCCCCAGGGCGAGGACCGCGAGCGCGTCGTCCGCGGTGGCGGTCTCTCCGGGGTGGCAGCCGGAGGGCAGGTGCCGGTCCACCAGGCGGTGGTAGTGCGCGAAGTACTTCTCGGCCAGCCACGGCAGCAGGACCCCGTATCCCACGTCGTCCGGCCTGCGGATCACCCGGGCCCGCCGCTCCTCCTGCGAGCGGGGCGAGTCGACGGGGACGGCGGAGGGCCGCGACCGCGCCGGTTCCGATGGGGCACGTGTCCCACCGGTCCGCACGCCGGGCGCGGCCGTGTCCGGCGCCGGGACGCCATCACGGTAGGCCCTCCGCGCGGCGGACCAGGCCAGAAGGGCCACCACGGCCAGCGCCCCCAGGTGCGCCCCGGCTCCCGCGAGCAGGAACCACCAGGGTGACCCGCCCCGGTCCGCCGCGTTGAGGCCGAGCCCGACGGACGCCACCAACGCCACGACCAGGCCGATCCACGGCAGCAGGACCATCGCCACCGCCCACCTCCTGACCGGCTGTTCGACGTTGACGCACACCCAGAGCGCGATCAGGTTGACCAGGAACCCACACCCCGCGAGGACGGCTACCACGCCCAGGTAGAGCATCGGCCACTCCTCCGACGCGCAGGAACCACCGCTCGCGTGCTGCATGAGTCCGTTCATGGGCTCCCCGCCGTCCGGTCCGCTCGACTACCACCCCCGACGGTACGAGGAGTTCGGCGCCCCGCCCTGAGCACTCGCACTCAGCCGGACCCGGCCCGCTACTCAACCGGCCCGCCCGCGCGCCCCAGGACGGTCAGCGGTGGTGCCAAGCAGAGGGGTCCTCGTTCCACCGTTCCAGGGCCCGGGCCCGCTCCACCTCGGCGTCCAGACGCTCGATGCGCGTTCCGTCCGCGACGCGGACGTCGGCGTGCGAGGAAGCAGCGTGGTACCGGTGGCGCTGGCTGACCGTAACCATGGTCCGGGCGATGCCCGCCTGGTTCGGCATGGCCATGGCGGTCGATACGAAGGGCCCCGTCCCTGGCCCCGCCTCCGTCGGGGCCAGGGAACGTTCACGGCCGCCTCAACAGCCCATGTCAGACGAAACCTGCAGGTCAATGGACGCTTCGACGTGCTGAGGAAGAGAAACACCCACTCACCCGAAGGCTTTGTCGTTCACTTCGGCCATCTGCTGGTGGTGGGCGTGGTTGGCGGTGCGGCCCCATCGGCCGTTGCTGTAGTGGATGGCGATTCCTGTGGGCGGGTCGAGGAAGTTGACGGTGCAGGTGTCGTGTTCGTGGTCGCACCGGCAGGTGCAGCGCTTGTGGGTGATCTGCCAGCCGGTCCCGGTGGGGCCGTCGCCGAGGAGGCGGATCAGGTCGGGGCACGGCGGTCCGTCGGCCGGGCGCCCACGGGCCCAGGGCCGACGAAACGCCTCACCGGGAAACCGGTCAAACCACCACGCCGCAGGGGCGGCGTCATCGGGCTGGACCATGTCATCCGATGGGGTGATGAGTGCTGGTTTGGGGCAGCCTGGGGACGACACCGAGGGGTGCCCGCCGCCGACGCGGAAGGAAGCGCGATGAGTGACCCGACCCGCGAGCAGGAGACGCCGGACGAACCGGTGTCGCCAACCCGCTCGCCGTACCGGCTGGACGCGGACGAGGGACCCCTGGAGCATCGGCGAGCTGAGGGCCGCGCTGACCCCGTGGCCCGACCTGCTGGCCCAGTTCACCACCGAGTTGGAGGCCGCGCCGTTCCACCAGGACGGTGCCGAGCCGCTGCGCGCGGTGCGGGACGTGATCAGCGCCTATCGGGTCGAGTGGATGGCAAGGGTCCACCCGGACATTGTCCGGGCCGTCGCCGACGACGAGGCCGGGATCGACAACGGCGTCCCGCTCGACGTCGTCATGGCCGAGTACGACCCCGACACCTACCAGCGCCGGGACGAAGAGGTGCGGGAGCTGCCGGGGTCGGCTGCCCGGCGCGGGCGCGCTCGGCGCGGGCGAGGGTGAACTCGGGCTTCCTCAGGCGGAGTAGACCTCCTGCCCGGTGCCCCTGGCCGGCTTGTCCGTGGAACCAGAACGCCCCGATCCCCCTCTACCGGTACGGCACCCGGGGGCGGTCGGCCCGGCCGGGGGCCACGTGCACCGCCTGCCGTCCGGCAGACGGGCCGCTGTGCGATCCGGAGGTTGGACAATGAGGATGAAGAGACTCAGGAGAGCCGTCGCGTCGGCCGCCGTGGTCACCGCCACGGTCGTGGGTGCCATCGCCGGAACAGCGGGCACCGCCCAGGCATATCCGTCGGAGATGACTTACAACCACTGCAACAAGCCGGGGATCACGGCCCTGGAGTTCGAACCCTATATGTGGCCCGGTGCGCTGTACCTCTGCGGCGGAGGGTTCGGCGACAAGATCGCCCGGTACCTCTTCGCGGACGGCTCACAGCAGGTATTCTTCGTCGGTGCCGACTACGCGATTTGGTCCGGCTGGTTCACTCCGGGGGAGGGCTGGGGCCCGATGGTCTCACTGGGCGGCAAGGTCACCTCCGATCCCGTCATCAGCGCCTACAGCGGCAATGCCCTGACGCTGAAAGTGCGTGGCACGGACGGTAGAAGCTGGTACAAGGACCGCTACGCCAACGGGGCCTGGAGCGCCTGGCACCGGTAGCCCCCTGCCAGAGCCGCGGACTGCTGACTTCCGCACTGCCGGCCCGGGGCCAGCTCACTTCCGGTGCACGCCGAGGAGTCGTTTCATCGCACGGGCGGGCTCGGAGCAGGTGCCGGGGCGCCCGCAGACCAAGGACCGGCGAGTGGTCTCGTCCCCGACGCCATCGTCCTGTGCTGGGTCCACGACAGCGTCCTGACCATCACGGCCGTCGACATCATCCGCTGAACACCGCAGCGGGCGCGCCGGGCGTACGGACACAGCGTCCCCCTCCTTGACCTCAACCGCGGACCGCCGTACGCGGGTGCGGTCCTCGACCGGATCGACACAGGGCATGGTCAGCAGCCGCAGCCTGAGGAACGCCTTGTCGTCGGGCCGGGCCACCCATCGTGGTCTCCAGGGACAGCTCGACCTTCGCCACCTGCGGCATGACGGCCACGTAGCGAGCAGTACCGCTTCGTCGGGGTGCCTCCCGGCAGCGCCCCGTCCTGCTCGGGCGAGGAACGCGACCAGGACGGCGGGCTTCGCCGCCCGGTCTCGATCAGCCTTCGAAGGGCCCTTCTGGCTCGGCCGTGTCCGGGGCCGGTTCCTCTGAGACCGAGGGGTCGTCCTCGGCCCTGGCGGCTGATGGTTGACCGGCTCACCGTTGGCGGTGAGGTCGGTCAGGTTCTCCTCGATCCGCTCGTACAAGGTGGTGGCGAGCTCCCGGTCGCCATCACCCTCGCTGGTGGCTTGTCGTGGCTCGACGCCGCTGAAGCCTCCGGTGCCGGCCGGATACGTAGGCGTATCGGGTCGGACAGCGGAGGTTTCGCCGGGCCGTGACCCTCGGCGGAGAGCGGTCGCACGGCCGGTCGGTGAGGCGGGACCCCGGGGCCCGGAAAGGGGGCGCGGGCTCTCAAGACCGCCTCACCGGTCCCCGTACCGGGACAGCCGGGGCGGGGGTCTCACGGAGCGGGCCCGGACGGATCCGTCAGAGGAACGCCCGGACGGTCACAGGGTCCAGTTCCAGGCGTAGATGCGGTTCGGGTCGACATCGCCATACGCGTAGCCGGGGCTGAGGACCCCGATCTGCCACACGCCGATGCAGGAACCGCCCCGGTACAAGGCCATGTTCCCGTTGGTCCGGTTGTAGGCACTGCGCGGCGCGGAGAACCCCTGCGGCACCGCGCCCTGGCACTGCAGGCCGTTGGACGGCTTGGCCAGGGCCCAGCCGTTCCCGGAGAAGTTCGCGCCCTCCCAGAAGCACATCGCGCCGTCCGGACACTGCTCCGGCCCCCGCGCCCCGCTCGGCAGAGCGACGGCACCGGCGGGCAGGACGGGCGCGGCGGCCTTGACCGGAGCGTCGCTCCTGGCCGGGGCGGACTGGGCCGGGGCGGCGGTCGCACCGAGGGCCAGCACGGCGGCGCCGACGGCGCTCGCGACGGCCGTCACGGCCCTCGTCCTCGACGTACGGATCATGGCGTACTCCTTCACCTTCCATACGCGGAGGACATGTCCGCGTTATGGCGAGCGGCCCGCCTGATGACGGGCCGCCCAGAGCACACCAGTCCCTGCGCCACGCCGGTAGTCCTCGATCGTGCGCATCACGCTTTCGAGTTACAAAGTGCGCTTGTATGACTAGGCGGGGAATATGGAAAACCCTCCTGGCCAGGGAAAATACCCTTCGGATCAAAGGTTGCCCCCCATGGATGTCAATGCTTCACACCTGGGAATCACTCCCGTGTGAGGGCTGATTGATCTCCGGCGTCCGCTGGTTCCCTGAGAGGTCGTTTCCTTCCGTTATTTCATCCCGTTGTACGAGCTTGTTCCGGTGATGTCGGGTCGCGCCAGGAGATGGTGCTCTCGCCGGTCAGGCGGCGGGCCATCAGGTCGCTCATGGCCAGGTGGATCATGGCTTCGGAGCGGGTGGGAGGGTCTCGTAGTTGCGGGCCAGGCGGCGGTTCAGCATGAGCCAGCCGTAGGTCCGGTCCGCCGCCCAGTCCGCGGTGGCGAGCCATCCGTTCGACCCCCGGCAGGGCATGGTTGAAGACCGAAGTCTCTCACCCGCCTGCGAGGTCTACGCGGTCTTCTTCGCAGCGGTCGTCTTCTTCCTCGCCGCCGGCTTGCGCGCCGGTACGCCCCCCGCCTGCGCGCTGGTCGAGGCTGACCGGGCACGCCCCGGCACGGCCGAACACCTGGCAGCGCTGTCCGGCATCACTGTCCTCGACCTCGACCTGTCCGCCGCCCAGCAGGAGACGTGGGCCGCGACCCGCAGCCGACACGCCGCGCAGCCCACCGCGGACCGCCTCGACGGCGCGGTCGTCGCCACCACCGCACCAAAACGGTGGGACGGAGAGCCTGTGCGCATCCTCGACCTCACCCCCTGACCGGGGCGGGATCGGGGTCGAGGAGGGCTTCCCCTCATGCACCGTGGTGGAGCGGATGGGCCACCCCAGGCCCTACACGATCGCCTGACCGCGCCCCGGGTTCGGTCAACGGGGTGGTTCGAGAAGGGCGGCGGCTACCAGCCGGGCGCGTTCTCGGTTGATCGGGCAGGCGTCGATGGCCTCGGAGAGGGCGTCCGGCTGGGCGGGAGTGAGGAGACGGGTTCCGGCGGGCGAGCCTCCCCGCCCCCGAGGTCGCCGTGTGGTTTGCCCGGTTCTTCCGGGCTGCGGAGGTCAGGGTGTGGTGTGGAGTCCGTCGAGGAGGAGGCTGACCAGGCGGGCGGCTTGCTGTCGCGCGGCGGGGGTGTCGGGGAGTTCCCAGGTGCCGCAGACGGCCGGGAGCAGGTCGCCGCGCACCGCCGGGGGGCCCTGCCGTCGACGCCACCAACTCCACCAGAAGGCAGCCTCCATGAACACCGCGGCCGTCACGGGCGGGATGCCCTGCACACCCGTTTCACCGAGACCTTCGGCGTCACCCGCCCGGTGGTACAGGACGGGATGCACGGGCTCTGTTGGGCCGAGTTGCCCGCCGCCGTGTGTAGAACGGCGGTGGGCTCGTCAGCCGCATTGTGCAGGATGGAATCGACGCGTTTGGCGCAAACTCGTACTCTCGTGGCCGTGTCGACGGCCCGGTACGCCGGGCCGTCCTTCCTGGTTGTCTCCGTGACGCCCGGCCGCGTCGGCTGCCGCGTCGCTCGCCGTACGCCGTTGTCCACCTGTCGCGGGCGACTCACCCCGGCAGCAGCCCACCGAGCGCGATGTTCACCAGTGCCACGAGTGACGGTACGAGGATGAGCCCGCCCAGCACTCCGAGTGCCAGCCCTGCGGTCATATGCGCCACAGCCCGGCCACCGCGCACCCGAGAGGGGTCGTGCGGATCGTAGACCACATCCACCCGGGGGTCTCTGTGGCGCATCAGGACGCTGACGGATGAACTCTCCCTCCGGATGTCTCCGTTCACCAGGGTGAAGCGGTACACCGGGTACATCGCCTGCTGTTTGGTCGAGGTCCGATAGTCGACCACGGTGCCCGGCACGATCACACCCCGCCGCCACAGGATCCAGGGGTCGCGCAGAAAGAACTTCCAGGAGAGCGCCAGCAGGGCCGCCCCCGCAGGAGACGCCAGGGTGGACAGGACCACGCCGGCGCGCTGACCGGGGGAACCCGTCATCAACCCCACGGCGGGCAGCACGAGGAAGAGCCCGGTCAAGGCCATCACCCTGCGGGTGCGCGGAGACGGAATCGGCACAGTCCACGGGCGGACCACCATAGTCACCCGTGCCGCCCCTTCGGGCACGTGCCGCACCCCGGCCAGCGCCCGCTCCAGAACACCGGTGAACGCCCGCGCGGCCTCGGGACGGCCACGGACACGGAAGAGCTGTCCGTCGCCGCCGCTGATCCTGATCCGTACGGACCTCCCGTCAGCGGACTCGACGTGCGCGATGGCCTCCAACGGCACCCGCCAGACGGTGCGCCCCTGTATCACCCGTACTTCGGAGCCCTCCAGGCGAAACGAGCCTCCACGACCCTTAAGCACTACGCTGATCTCCCCCATAGAGATGCATCCTACGAGCCTGGGGCCGGACGCCACGGGACCGCAGCCGGCGAGCGCCGGCATGCTCACCCACCACTGAACCCACCCGGAGAGCCCGGACGACGCCGCGAGCAGCGCGCCTTTCGCCTCGATGCTGCACGAAGTCGCCCAACCGTGCCCCTCCGGCCACGCACCCGCCGCACGGCCGAACTCTGGGCCAGGTGAGGAGGAACCGTCGACCCGTCCCGTGGAGACACCGCCGGCCGAGCCCGATCAAGCCGGCCACCCCCACGGCCGGACCGGAAGTGGAGCTGCGTGCGCGACTGGTGTGCGCGAACGGTCTGAACGAAGAACGACGGCGCTCGCCACTCGGCGGGGTTGCAACATGAAGGCGATCCAGCCAGTGGCCCCCCTCTGCCGCCCGCACGCTCACGGTGTCGGACCACACAACCGCGGCTCCGGCATGGTGCTGCCCACAGGTGGCATACCAGGCGAGAACGGCGGATTACGGCATACCCGTGACCCGGTTCATCCCGGGCTGCTCCTCTTCATCCGGGCAGCCGCACGCGTTGCTGTGGTGCACCCAGCACAACGGTTCGACTCGGTGATACTGGAGGTCTGTATTGGCGTCTGACGAGCTGAAGTACCGCTTACCCTGCGGCCCCGGGGGCCGGGGATACTCCTGGAGGTGGTGCTCAGCGCGTCTTGCAGAGGGCCTTGTCGATGAGCCGGTCGTTGCGGACGTCGCGGTCCATGTGGGCGAGGTTGGTGGAGCGGAGGGTGATGACACCCCGCTGGCCCTTGTCGGTGAAGCCGTTGCCGTTGAGGTGGCCGAGGGTGGTACCGCCGTGGCCCCAGCTACTGCCGCCGCAGCTCAGGGGGGTCTTGAAGATGCCGAGCCCGGCTCGGACGCCGGAGGTTTCGCTTCCGGAGGTCGCCGGCACGGTCTTCCGCATCTCGGTCAGCAGGCGTGGCGCCAGTAGTTCGCCGCCGAGCAGGCCCTGCCAGAAGCGGGCGAGATCGTGAGGGGTGGTGATGAGATCGCCGGCGGAGTCCCCCCAGGACATGTTGAGCCGGGTGGCCTCGACCAGTGGGCCCTCCTCGCTGAACTGCATGTAGGCGCGGGCGTGCGGCGCGGGCAGGGTGGGATCGCTGCCGGGGGAGTAGGTGTGCTTCAGTCCGAGTGGCTCGGTGATCCGTGAGCGGACCTCGCGGCTCCAGGGGTTCCCGGTCACCTTCTCGATGATCATGCCGGCGAGTATGTAGCCCGTGTTGGAGTAGCTCCAGCCGTGACCGGGGGCGAAGAGTGGTCGGCTTTTGAGGCCCAGGGCGACCAGCTCGCGCGGCTCGAAGGTGGTGTATCGGTACTTCTGGAAGCCGTCCGCCGTGGATATGCCCGGCATGCTCGCGGCGTAGTCCGGCAGACCACTGGTGTGTTGGAGCAGATGGCGGACGGTGATTCGATCGCCGTTGTGGCCGTTGCCCTGAACCATCCCCGGCAGCCAGTCCTCCACCGTGTCGTCGAGCTTCATCCCGCCCTCGCCGACCAGTTGCAGGATCACGGTGGAGACGAAGGTCTTGGTGTTGCTGCCCATGCGGAAGAAACCCTGCTTCGGCATCGGGCGCATGGTCCCGAGCTCGGCGGTGCCGCTGCGGGCGGCGATCCGGTCCTCGCCCTTCACCAGCGTGGCCTGGGCGCCCACCACGCCGTCCTTGGCGGTGAGGGTGTCCAGGTCCCGCTGGAGATCGGCCCTGGTGTAGCCGGAGGATCGGGTGCCCGAATCCGCCCATGCCGTGGAGAGCGGCATCGACAGGGGAGCCAGGGTGAGTGCCATGGTCGCGGCGAGCAGGCTCCCCCGGCGTCGAAGGAGGGTGGGGCGCGGTCCGGCGCCGGGAGCGGAGTTCGGTGTCTGCATCATGCTGATGTGCCTCAAATCGCCTGGATGCCAGGTGAAACCACGCGACCGCCCTCCCCTGCCGGGCGGCCTCGTGTCGAGCGGGCGATGCGTGGGCTCACCACGGCGCCGCACGACGGTACGCCGTCCTGCGCCGCCCGTCCCTTTTGCCGACGGCTTGAGTTCCTCGTGGCTTCTGCGCATCGCTCTCTCTGTGATCAATGAACTCATCGACAGGGCCCCCGCACCATGAGGTCACCACCCCATCGCGGGCTGAGGAAAACCCCAGTCTGGTAGCTCGGCAGCCTGCAGTCCGAGCGGCGTCGCCACGCATGGGTATCACCTGCGCCGTGACCATGGCGGACGATGTGGTCGGGTGCCTGATCACAGACGACCTGTGATACGTGAGTTGGCCGTACAGCGTGGGAACCGGTCGGCTCGCCGCGACGACCCAAACGCCCCGGGGGTGTCGTCAGATCCTCATGTCCGGGGTCCCGCGGACCGCGTACGCCGGCAAACGCCCCTCCCGCAGGCAGACGGGCGGAAGAGACAGCCCGAAGCGCCGCTCGACGACTCCCAGGGAGCGCCGGTAGGTGTCCCGTAACCCCCGTCACCTACGGCCGGTGGTGCGGCCACCTGTGCAGCATGCCTGCCTCCGCATGGCACATTTTGCCCGAACCGGCACCGCGCCCACCATGTTCGACCTCCTTGACGGCGCCAGACGATACGGCGCCTACACCGAGGACCCGGACACGCAAGCGATCCATGGCCTGATTTACGCCCCCTTCGCCCACTACGTCCAAGAGGCCCACCCCTCTGAACGCCGAGGTGCCCCCGACCCTGATCATGCCCGGTCTCCTCGCGCTGCTCGACGGCGGACGGCTGGTGATGGCCTCCGTGCACAGGGAAATCCGCTTCCCCCGGAACCGGTCCACGGGATCATGTCCGGGCCGAAGGTGTGGGAGCTGTTACGCGAACTGATCGCCGCGGACCGGGGTCTCGGATTCGTCGAGCCGCTGCCGTTCGAGTACGCGACCGGGCTGATGCCGGTCAGTCCGCCTGGCCCGTGCTCCATGACGGCAGAGGGAGCGAACTCGCCCGGATCCAGAGGCTGGTCATGATCGCGTGCCCGAGCAAGGGTTCCGAACTGCTGCTCTCTCTACGACGGCGGGCACTGGTCGTACGCCATCCCCAGGAGAAAGACCTCCGCCCGCTGAACGACCAGGTCAGCGCGACCCTGCGCACGGTCGTGCGGGATGTCATGCACGCCACCGCGGTCACCGACCGGACTTGTCCCATTCCGGTGTCGGTCTACGCGGGCGAGAGTGTCACTGTCGGAGTTTGGCCTTCAACCAGCCCATAACCCTCCCGTTTCAGTCGCTGCGCGCCTGCTCCGCGACTTCCCCTGCCGGAGGTGCTGACTCCTTGGAGGCCGGAGTGGGTGCCCCGGTGGCTGAGCGGGTGCCGGCCATGTCGAGTAGGCGCACGAGCTGGACCGGGTGCCCACGGTCTCTGACACGGTGGTCGGTACGGAGGTCGTTGAGCCGCTGCTCAGTTGTCGGGTCAGGGGGCGGTGGGTTTGAGCGGGCGGGTGGCGGGGCCTTGGAGGATGCTGCCGTCGGTGGCGAAGCGGGAGCCGTGGCAGGGGCATTCCCAGGTACGTTCCGCGTCGTTGAACTGGACGAGGCAGCCGAGGTGGGTACAGCGCGCTGAGAGCGTGCGCAGGGTGCCGTCGTCGCCGCGGGCCACTGCGTAGTGGCATGCCCCGCGCCGGATCACCTTCCCCTGCCCTGGTCGGGGTGATGAAGACACCGTCCTTCATCGCATTGATAGAGGTACTGCTGCTGCTCCAGGGATCAGAGCTGAGCTGCAGCGGGCCGGCCGCGGCCGGTACATGGCGGGCCGGGCTCGGCGACGATCACCTGGGCCGGGCGCTCGACGGGTTGTCCGGGGCGTCCGGGCGGTGGTGTTGTCCGCGTAGGGGTTGGGCAGCGCGCGTGCCCGGCCGACAGCATTTTCCATGATCACGCGGCCCCGCCGTGAGGCGCGGCCGGAGCGGACGGCAGCCAGCGCACCGTGGCGGCCGGCTGCCGCCGTCTCCGGCGGCCGGTGATGCGGATTCGGGCACGCTCATCGTGTTCTCGACGGTCACGACGGGCGAGACCTGTCCGTGAGCCCGGTAGTCCTCGTCCGGTGAACCGGTGAGCCGGGGCGCTGTGCTCCGGGACAGTCGGCGAGCACCGCGCCCCGGGGCCTCGTGCCGGAGCGTCGCGGAACGCGGGCGGGCCCGCCGCCCCACACCGTGTGGGGTGACGGACCCGCTGCTCAGGGCCATGAGGCCGGTGTGTCAGACGCGTACTTGGTGGTCGGTCCAGCTCGCTGACCCGGTCGCGATGCGGCCGAGGTTGGTCCAGGCCGTGCCGCCGTCATAGCGGCGGGCGTCGACGGAGCCGTCGGGCCCGAGGACGAGGTAGTCGGACTTCCCGTCCCCCGTGACGTCGGAGAACCGCACCTGGTTCTCCGTCCAGCTCGCTGACCCGGTCGCGATGCGGCCGAGGTTGGTCCAGGTGGTGCCGCCGTCGTAGCGGTAGGCGTCGACGGAGCCGTTGGGTCCGAGGACGAGGTAGTCGGACTTGCCGTCCCCGGTGATGTCGGCGAACCGTACCTGTGCGGCCATCCAGTTCGTGGAGCCGTTGGCTACCTGCCCCAGGTTGGTCCAGGCGGTGCCCCCGTCGTAACGGTAGGCGGTCACCGAGCCGTTGGCACCGAGCACCAGGTACTCGGCCTTCTTGTCGCCGGTAAGGTCGGCGAACCGCACCTGCGCGTCGCCCCAGGTCTCCGAACCGTTGGCGATGCGGCCGAGGTTGGTCCAGGTGGTGCCGCCGTCGTAGCGGTAGGCGTCGACGGAGCCGTTGGGTCCGAGGACGAGGTAGTCGGACTTGCCGTCGCCGGTGATGTCGGCGAACCGTACCTGCCGGTCGATCCAGGTTTCCGAACCGCTGGCCACCTGCCCCAGGTCGGTCCAGGCTCCGGCGCCGTCCATGTTCCGGTAGGCGTTCACCGATCCGTTCGGCCCCAGCACCAGGTAGTCGCCCTTACCGTCCCCGTCAAGGTCGATCGGTCCGTCTCCCTGGACTCCGGAGACCTCCGGGATGGGCGAGACCGTCACGTTCTCCGTGATCATGCCCCGGTCGACGGCCTTCGCGACTCCGGCGTAGAACGCCTCGGCCATCTTCTCGTAGCCGCTGTCATTGGGGTGCAGACCGTCCTTGAGGTCTCCTGTTCCGATGGCGCTGAAGTCGACCAGCTGGATCTTCTTGCCCAGGAGCAGACGCTCATTGACGAGCGCGGGCAGGGCTGCGTTGAAGGCGTCGACCCGCGGCTGCGCCCCCGCTCTGCTGTTGGGGACGATCGGCGCCAGCAGGACGGTCACATCCGGTGCGGCGGCGGTGATCCGGTCCAGCAGCGTGCCGAGCCGGGCCGGTGCCGTGGCGACCAGGTGGTTCCGGTTGATGTCGTTGGAACCGATGTGCAGGGTGATCACATTCGGTTTCGCCGCCTGCAGCCAGGGCCCGATGTTCGCCGATATCTGCTCGATGAGCCAGCCCGAGTGACCCTCGTGGTCCGAGTCGGCGTGGCTTCCGTTCCTGAGGGAGCCGACGAAGTCGACTGTGCCGGCTCGCGGTGTCAGGTCTTTACGAAGAACGGTGCGGTAGCCCTCACAGGTGGCGTGCCCCGTGCCCCCGGCACAGGTGGAGTGGCCGACCCCATGGGTGATGGAGTCGCCGAGCGGCATCACGGCAAGCCGGGCCGTCGACCAGTTACCCCCGGGGGAGTCACCGTGGTAGGTGTACTGGTTGAGGGCGGTGACGGCAGCCATCGGGTTGCCGTCCTTGTACTGGTCGATCGCCAGGAAGTTCGGCTTCTTCCGCGCCGCCGGCATACAGAACCGCTCCGCCCGGTCCTGGAGCTTCTCGTTGTCGTTGCTGTACGTCGGGCTCATGGCCACGTCCCGGAAATGGTTCATCACGAACAGCCGCCGGAAGTTCGGCTCCTCGGCGAGCAGCGGGGGGCTGCTGCCGCGCCTGACGCACGTCCAGTCCGAGTTACCGAGTCCCGGCCCCATGGACCAGTGGTTCTCCACCGTCCACTCACGCCCGTACGCGACTCCCGCCTCTTCCCGTGGATCCGGTCCCGGGGGCGGTGATTCCGGTCGCGCCGCGTCGGTGAACAGCAACAGCCGCTTGTTCCGGCTGACCATGTCGGAGACCCTGGGCCAGCCTTTCTGCCGGACCTTCTCCTTGGCCGGGTTGAAGATCAGGGCACCCATCCCGGGGACCCTTTGCACCGCGGCGGCCATCTCCGAAGCGGGGATGTAGTCCTCGATGAAGACCGTGACGATCTGGGTCGGGTTCGCGTTGAGCCACGCGGTGAGCATCACCAGTTTTCCGTGCAGCGGTGTTCTGTCGCCGCACATCCCCTGGTGGCAGAGCATGGGCTCGCTGTGATTGGAGAGCTTGTGCACATCGAGCATCAGAGCGCGAACGCCGTCGTTCAGCTGCCGTTCCATCGAGTGCGGCTGGTTGGGGAACCAGGCGTTCGGGATGTCCTCCGTGTTCTGGTACGCATTGTGCGCGGTGAGGAAGGTCATCTGGTCGAAGGTGGGGTCGGCCGCCATCGGTGACTTGGGCGAGGTGATCGGGGTGACGAACCAGGATTCCCTCGCACCCACCCCCGTGGCGTATCCGAGCTCGTCATTGGCCGTGTGGGTGAGGTGATCCCCGCTCGCCGGGTCCATGATCCGGTAGCGCTCACCGCCGAGGGTGGTGAACCTCCACTCCGCGTGGGTACCGCAGGACATGAGGCGCACGACCGGGGTCGCCACCCCGCCGCTGTGGACGGTGGTCCGTGCCACGCAGTGGTCCGGCCAGTCCACACTCCTGATCCAGTACAGGTCCGCGCTCTTGTGCTCAATCCGCCACTGCTTGCCCTGCTGGCCACCCTTTGGCGGAGCCACTTCCACGCTCCGCAGATTGCCGGTGCCCATGGCCTCGTTGCCGGAGCCGAGGTTCTGAAGATAGATCTCCGTCGTGGGCGGCGCCGCCATGGCCGCCTGGGGGCCACCGGTGAACGCGCCGGCGCTGAGCATTCCCACGGCCAGTGCCACCACGAGCAGTTGGACCACCACCCGTCTCAGAGGTCCGGTGGGGTGTCTTCCCCCGGATCTCCCGGGTGGGGCGTACGCGTCGGCGGGGCCGTGGGCCGTCACCGGGCTTCTCTTGGTCAAGAGGTCACCATTCCTGTGAGGAGATCACCGGTGCGGATGCACACCGGGGTGAACAGGCAGCGGGCTGTGCCGGATCGGCGGACACGGCACCCCGGTGTGGGGCGGGAAACCCCGTCGGAGCGGACGGCCCCGAAGGACCGTCCGCTCCGACGGGGATTTCTGTCGTCCGCGCGGCCACCGGCGCCAGGCGCGGAGCACCGGTACCGGAGACACGCGGGGGAGTGAGGATGCCGGTCACGCCTGCGGCGCCCGGACGGGGGCCTTCTCTTCAGCAATGGCCGGCCCGGCGCGACTTGCCGGTGACGGCCGCCGTGACGGTGAGACCCCTGTTCTCGTCGTACATGGCTCCCCCGACGGTGCGTGGTGGATCCGGGTCCTGCTGTGACACCGCTGGACCCGCTGCCCCACAACGGTCCCACACACCGCTGACGTTCCGCTATCGATCTGCTGACGTACGGCCGGGCCGGGCCAGGGACTCCGTCCGGCCCGGCGGTGTGGCGGTCCTGGGTGGGGTGGCTTCCTTTCAGGAGGGTGTTGAGGGATTTGGTGGCGCTGGGGCGGTAGAGGCCGATCCTGGGGCCGGGACTCTGGCGGGGTTGGTGAGGGGGAGGCTGGTCCCGTCGGCGTTGGGCATGCTGGTGGCGGCGGCGAGGGGGCCGCTGCCGCCTTCGGGGCCGAGGTCGACCGCGGCGTAGGCGGTGATGCCGGTCTGGAGGGGTAGGCGGGGGCGCCGCCGAGGCAGCCGGGGGCCGTGGCCTCGACGCCGAGGGCCTTGCCCTTGGCGCTGAAGCCGACGGTGGGGTGGTGGTCCAGGCCGCAGGAGGCGGAGCCGTTGTTGGTGACGGTTGATGACGCGGACGGTGGCGGGAACGCCCCGCGGGGAGGTGACCTTGACGGTCAGGTCCTTCGCGGCACCGGTTTCTGTGGGCGGGGGAGTCGCCGGAGGTGTCCTTTCCGTCCTTGCTCCTGGCGGTGTTCCTGCCCTTGCCCTTGCTCTTTTTCTTGGCGGTGGGGGCGGCTTGGTCCGGGTCGGTGTCCTTGTCGCCGCCGGCACGCTCCTCGGCCTGGTCATCGCCCTGGTGCTGACAGTGGTCATCGCCACCCAGATCTCCGGCTTCATCCTGAGCGTCCCCCTGGGAACAATTCGCCACCCTGCTCGCCGCCATCTACCTCGCCGCCACCCGCTCCCGACACCTCCTCCACACCCGACAGGACCCCTGACCGCCGCAGCCCGCGGCGAAAGTACGGGCCGGAAGGCCCGTCGCTCCCGCTGGACGCTCGCCCGGAGCCGTACGGCTCCGTACGGGGTCGCGCCGGGGGAGGACCACCCTGGAGTCGGCGCCCGGCGCCCGGCTTCCGGAGCTCAACGAGAACGGCACGATGCGGCGATGAGTTTTCCCCGTCCGGCCGTTCTACTGTTCGTCACGTGGTCGGAAAGCGCGAAGCAGGAGGTGCGACATGAGCCAGTCGCCTGCACACGATCATGGCCGTCGCCCCAGGCCGCAGCCGACGCGTGCCAACTGATCTGAACGCGCAGTTCGTTTGATGGATCAGCACGTTCGCCGGCGTACTCACGGAGCGCCTCAGTGACCTTCGCCCCCGCGACCGGTCGCGCTTTCGGCCGCACCCGGTGACCACCGGGCCCAAGCTTTTGGCCAAGAGCTCCGAAACCCGGAAAGACCCCGGGCGTCGCAGCGGCTCGTCACCCGCAGCGAGGACCGCTGTCTCCTTCCCGCGCTGCCGAAGGCATGGCAGAGGCCCCACGGCCACAAGGGCACAGCGGGGGTGCGCGGCGCTCCTCGTCGACTGCGCCACCAGTCGGCGATTCAGCAGTGCAGTTGGCGCCGTATACGCCGACGCGGCGTATACGGAAGTACCGGTGCACTCGTTCGGCTCACCGACCCGCCGCACCCACGAGACCAGGCGTGCAGGACAGGGCATCGTGGGTGGCGGAGTCCGCCCGGACGCCCTTCGCACGTCGACCGGGCGACCACCCGTCAGACCCTCCTCCACGGTCCCTCGCCCGGCTCGGCGACCGCGGAATCGACGCGCTCGTCTACCAGCAGCAGACCGTGCTCCACCTGACCACCAGAGCAGCTCGCACTCCGTCGCCGACGACCTCCACCACCTCGCCGACCGTCTACCGGCCGGCAACAGCCTCTGCACAGCGGCCGAAGCCGTCCTCCACTACGCCCGTCTCCTGCGCGTCCTGTACGGGCATTTCGACCCCCTGAACGACCCGGGCCCCCGGATACATCATCGGCGGCGGGCAACCGACGTGAGGGGCTGCACCTGCGCACCCTGGGCTGAGGCCCGTCACGCGCCCTGGCCGGACTCGCCTGTTCCGGACTGGACTTCACACATGCACCGCGGCGTGCCCCGGCTTCACAGCACCGAGAGCAGCGAGCCGCCCCGCTAAGCGGCGAACATCACGAGAAAGCCGATGAAAGCGCCTAACCCGACGAAACCGAGGGCCGTCCCGGCCGCCGCGACCCACAGGCGTCCGACACCGCGCCGCGCGTAGTGGATGCCCGCCGCGCCGAAGGCGAGGGCGAGGCCGCCGGCGGGCGCGGCGAACGGGGTCAGGAAGAACGGCACGGGCACCGACACCGCCAGGGCGGCGATGGCGCCGAAGAATAGTGCCGCGGTGCCCAGCAGAACAGCCGGCGAGTCCGCCGGGTCGGGCGCGGTCCGCTCGGGCAAGACCCACTCCTCAGTTTTGAACATGTTCAGATCATGTCGATCGTACTCCAGGCACTGACCGGAGCCCCCGCACTCACGCCGCGGCCGGTTCGGACGGCACCGACGGCGGTGTCCGCTGAGCGCGCCTATGCTTCGCCAATGCTCGACGCAGACATACTCGCTGGCGGCACGCCGGCTCCACAGTCCAACGGCAGTCGCCGGAGCGGGGCTGTCCCGGTATGGGTCTCGGTCCGGCGCAGCCAACACTGCGATCGCCTATCTCACGATGGGGATCACGGGCTTCATCGCGGTCATGGCCAGCGTCATCTTCGGCCTGGTGATCGCCGTGGCGCTGCGGGCACTGCACCGGGCCTGGTGGCTCGCCGCGCTCTCCCTCGTACCGTCGCTGATGGTCATGTTCGGCGCCGGCGACTACACGCCCGAGCTGGCACTGGAGCAGCGCGGTGTCCGGGAGCAGGTCACGATCACGGCGGACAGCGCCGCAGGGACGGACAACAAGTGCCACGCCTACACCCTCCGCGGCGATCAGGGGATCCTGAAGGAGAAGACGGTGTGGCGCGGCGGGGGTTCCCCCTACGAGGTGGGGGACCGGATCGAGATCCTCCGCGACCCGGAGGGAATCCCCCCGCTCTGGGACCGGAGCGACGTCGACTCCGCCGAGAAGCTGGACTGGCTGATCTGGGAACCGTTACCTGGACGGCCATGGCGCTCCTGGCCGGGTACCGCGGGCACATCCGCCGGAAGAAGAACAAGCAGCCCCTCCTGGACCGGTTCGACTTCTGAGCACCGGCCCAGTGAACGCGAGCCGTCGGCGCGGACGCAGTGTGAAGGCTGCCCCCGGCGTGGGTGTACCGGGGGCGTCGACACCGCGTTGGCTGACGCGCCGCGGCCCTCCCCGCGCGGTCCGTTTCCGCGTGAGCTCCCGCCGAGAAGATCATCAGCTGACGGTGGGAAAACACCCGTGTACCTCTGGCGCAGACGGGCAGCGTCACGATCGGTCGCCACGGCAATCCATTCCGCAGCGCGCCCCCCCCGGACCGGCACGCCGACAGACGCAAGGAAAGACCAGATCAACTGATGTCGCGATGCGTGTTTTTCCGCCAAGCGCACGCACGGGTCCGGGCCGCGCTATGCAGGCAGAGGCAGCAGTGTCTGCCAATGGACAGCATGGCGAGTCCACGCCGAGCAGTGCAGCAGGCCAACACAGTCTCGTCAGACGGCGCGCCCGAGACCCGAGGGCGCAGTGGGAGGCGGGTAGCGGGAGCCTGCCGAGTCTGAACCCGCACCGCACGATAGCCGCCCGCCCGGCAATCTGTCCGGCACCCCCTTGCGCTCCACGGGTGAGGCCAGTCGGCGCGGTGGCGAACCGGCTGGACACTCGGCCGGCGGCCTCGAGCGCGTACCACGCCCGCCTCCGTCAGCAGGCACCGAATCCACTCCCGCCGCTACTGGCCAGCCTGACGCGGCTTGAGCCCGCAAGACCGTCGTACCCCATGCCCTCCCCACCATCCCCTCCGCGCGGGCGATGATGCCGGGCCCCCAGAGCGAACGCGCCCGGCCAGCCACTCTCTCCCCAAGACCGCCGTTCTCAACCACCCAGTCGAACATCAGCCGCGCCGCCGCGGCCGGCCGAATGCCCTCGGCCCGCAGCGCGACACCTCTCACTCTGAGAGGCAGAAAGGACAACCGGCCCGGACTTGCGGCGCCCTTGGGGTCGGTACGGAGGGTGGCGATGGCCTGGGTGTAGACGTGCACCCGTTCGGCCAGGCGCTGGCTCTCGGCCCGCAGGTGCTCGCGCGTGCCACTCCTCGTCGGTGCGACGACAGCGCTACCCTTTGCACCTCATCCGCCCAGGAGGGCCCCGGCCGATCCATGGCGGTCAGGCGGCCGCCCCGCTTTCTCCTGAAGGTCCCATGCCCGAGCACTCTTCCGCCGGGTGGCTCGTCATCCGAGGCGAATCCCCGACCACCCATGCCCTCGACCCCGGTCTTCACGACCTCGACATCCCGCACGAGTTGCTGACCTGCGCCCAAGAGCACGGCCTCGACAGCGGGACCCCGACGTCCACCTCCTCGTCACCCCCACCGAGGAAGCCGAACCCACCGTGACCGGCGAAGAAACCCGCAGCCGGTTCCCGCTCGACAACACATCAGCCGCACACCTACGCGACGCGTGGGAGAACGCCGCCCGCTGACCTCCCGCGACCAGACACCAGCGACCGACATGCCGCAGTGGCGCTCCAGGGCCCGGACGCGGCAGTTGGCCGATGAGATCCGGTGGTCGGCTGATGACGGGGGACGGTGTCGCCGGAGTGGAGCGGTGGGCGAGGAGAGCGTCCTCGAGATCGGGGTGCTTGCGGGGGAGGAGCCAGCGATTGGCCCCGGCACACGCAGCTGGATCATGTGCGCCCGGCCCGGTCGCGCTGGTGCCGCGCCCACCGTCACCGGGCACCCCTCGCCGGATTGGGGAACAGTCTGAGGTGCCATCCATCTGAGACCGGGGTGCTGACCGTGCCCACGGAGCGGACAGTGGAAATGAGGATGAGGATGAGGAGGTGTGGAGCTGTGGATGTGGAGGAGGTGGCCGGCGCGCTGTACGCGCTGCGCCCGGACGAATTCATCGCCGAGCGAGCCGTGTGCATTGCCCGGGCCCGAAGAGAAGGCGACCGGGAGGCGGTACGGCGGATCGCCGCGCTGCGGAAGCCGGTGCTCGCGGCCTGGTCGGCGAACCTCCTCTCCCGCCACGACCGCGATGCGACCGAGCGGTTCCTGAAGCTGGGGACGGATCTGCGTGAAGCCCAGCAAGGACTGGACGGAGCGGCACTCCGGGAACTGGGCCACGACCGCCACCGGGTCACCGCCGCCCTGGCCAGCCAGGCCGCCGACCTCGCCCTCGATGCCGGACAGCCGATCGCGGAAACCGTCCGGCACGAGGTGGAACAGATCCTCCACGCGGTGCTCATCGACCCCGAGACGGCAGCCCGGTGGGCGGCGGGAAGGATGGTCAGCGTCCCACAGGCCGTCGGCGGCTTCGCCACCATGGACCCCGCACTCGCCGACGGACGGCACAACCGACCCCCTGCCCCGGAACCGGATGAGCCAGGAACCACCCGCGCGGCGAAGAGGCACCAGGAGGACAGGGCGGATCGGCGGCAGGACGAAGCGCGGCGCGCGTCAGCCGAGGCGCAGGCAGAGACCGGGCGCCGCGAGAAGGCGCTGGAACTCGCCCAGACCGAACGCACCCGGGCGGAGGCCGTCGAGACGGCGGCCATCGCCCGCGTGCGGGACCTGGAGGAGTAGCTCCGGCTGGCCCAGCATGAACAGCGCACGGCCCGCGCCGCTGCTGACGAAGCGGTCACCGCAGAACGGGAAGCCGGTGCGGCGGCGGACCGCGCCCGCCGCGCCGCGCGTTCGGCCGCTCGTCGCGGTCATCCTGCCTGATGATCTCCACCGCCACTCATCCTCCGTGAGCCGGGCAGGGTGCGGACGGTGAGGCTCCGGTCCTCGCTCGGACTGCCGCAGAGTGTTCCTGGCCGCGGGATCAGGCGGTGTCGGCGGGGAGGTCGCGGAAGCAAGCCCGGTTCCACGCTCACGGCATCCTGGACGGCTGTCTCGGGAAGCCCGCACCGAGCAATCAGGTGCGCGGGGTAGTACAGGTCGGGGTCGGGCGAGCGCTCCCAGCGTCCCGCCTCCCAGCGTCCCGCCTCCCAGCGTCCCGCCTGGCAGCGGGGGTCGTAGGAGGCGGGCCGGTACAGCATGACCACGGTCTCGGCATGCGCGAGGAGTGCCTGCTCATGCCACACGGCCGGAGGACGGGGACGGGAGTCCTCGCGGTGAAGCAGCGCGCTTGAGCTGCTCCACGACGACGGCTGCTTCCGAGCGGCCGGCGAGTTCATGGCAACCGTCGCTGAGGGCGATGGTTGTCACCGTGAGCGCGGATTCTGTCATCCCGGCCCTCGGCCGGAGTTGCTGGAAGAGGGGTCACGCCTACCAGCACAGGTCGGAGCCGTCTCGCGAGATCGGCGCGGGTGACGACAAGCCTGGGAGCGACGAGTTGAGCGCGTTGCGCGAAATCCGGCGTTGTGTCGTTCTGCGTGATGGAGGGGTGCACGAAGCTGACCCGTTTTTCAATCCGGTGCCCCCTGGAAGAACTGCGTTCCGTACGCTCACTGCGGCTGACAGGCGGGGTGGCACAGGCTGAGCGGATCCGGCCACGGCCACCGGGTGGATCAGCCGTTGGCCAGGGTCATGAGAAATTGTGTCTCTGCATCGTCCTGCCCTGAGCACAGTCCGGGGACCGCGTTGGGGGCGGCCAGGGCCCGGCACCAATGCAGCAGACGGTGAGGAGACAGGTCAGGGACCAGCGCCGCCAGCTTCTCGATCCTCTGCTCCAGCAGGGCCGGATCTGTAACTCCGTCGAGGACCCAGTCCACAGCGTCGAAGTCTGGGTCGCCCCATGTCGGCCTCGGGTCGATCGCCACCGTGCGGGCGCCCGGACCCGACAACACGTTGGCCGGATGGAGATCGCCATGCACGAGTCCAACGGGCCCACTGGCGGCTAGGCCGTTTCTTTCGGATCACCTTGCAGACCAGATGTGGATGGCGGCGAGGTGGAGTCCTGCGAGGTAGATGGTGGCGGTCTTGTCGTAGCGGGTGGCCAGGCCGCGCCACTGCTTGATCTTGTTGATGGCCCGTTCGACGGTGTTCCGCTGTCGGTAGGTCTCGCGGTCGTACGCTGGCGGGCGGCCGCCTCGGCTACCGAGCCGTTTGCGGTTTGCTGCCTGGTCGGCGGGCTGCGGGATCACCGCCCGGATCCCGCGACGGCGCGGGTGGCGGCGGATCGCCCGGGACGAGTACGCCTTGTCGGCCAGGACCGCGTCCGGCGTGGTCCTGGGGCGACCGATGGGCCGGGGCACCCGGATCCGTGCCATGACCTGCTCGAATGCGGGCGCGTCGCCGAACTGGCCTGGTGTGACGGCGAAGGCGAGCGGTCTGCGGCGGCCGTCCGCGGCAAGGTGGATCTTTGTCGTCAGTCCGCCGCGGGAGCGTCCGAGGGCATGGTGATCCGGCTCGCCTGCCGGCGCCCCTTTTGACGGGCTCGGCGGCGTGCTGATGCGCCCTGACGATTGTGGAGTCGACCGCCACGACCCAGTCGAGGTCGCCGTCGGCGTCGGCCTGGGCGAGCAGGGCGGTGAAGACCTTCTCCCACGTGCCGTCGACCGCCCATATCCGCAGCCGGTTGTGGGCGCCCTTCCACGACCCGAACCGCTCTGGCAGCTCCGTCCACGGCGTTCCGGTGCGGTACTTGAACGCGATCGCGTCGATCACCTCCCGGTGATCACGCCACCGCCCACCCCGCCTCGGCGAACGGTCCGGCAGCAACGGCTCGATCCGCGCCCACTGCGCATCAGTCAACGACACACATCAATCAATGATCCGATGATCCGAAAGAAACGGCCTAGCCGCCCCCGCCCACAGGCGTACCCGCGTACGTCCCCTGGGCACAGGCGCCGTCGCCTGCACCGTCGCTCAGCACGCAACGTCGAACGCATCCTGGCTTCGCCGGTTCCACCAGGCGGGAGCACCCGAACCCGAGAAAGGCCAAGTACTCCATGTCCGTCAATCAGTTGTCCTGGGAAGCCGCGGTACGCCATCTGTTCGAGGACGCGTACCCGTACGACGCGACGGGCCCGCGCCGTCACGAGGACTGGATCCTCGACGTCCTCGCGCTGATGGCCCGGGCCGTCCCGGACCCCCAGGGCTGGACCGGACTCGAAGACGCCGCACAGCATCCGGACCGCCACGGGCACCCCACGTACCCCTTCGCCGTCCACCCTCCGGAGTACATCGCGGAGCGCTTGAAGGATATCGACCGGGGCAGCGCCGAGAACCTGCTCCTGGCCCTTACGGACGACGGGTGCACCCTGTCCAACCTGGCACGCTTCCCGGAGAGCCGGGAGGAACTGCGGGCGATGGCACGGACGATCCTCGCGCGTTACGGCGACGAGGCCCGCTATCTGACGAATGTCAGTAAGCAAGGCAGCCCCTCAGGCACACTCGACTTCGCCCTGAAGGGCTTCGGCTACAGCCCCTTGAGCACCTACATGGAGGATTGCGGCCTGGTCGTCGTCACCGAGGTCGGCATGTTCTGGAACTTCTCCGACTGAGACCAGCGCGGGAGTTCCCTTCGCGCGGCGGGCGGTCATGAGCCCGGGCGATGGCCCCACGCCGGTGCGCCTGGTCAAACCGTCACACGGAGACCAGGTGAGCACCGATGTCGACAGTCCGCCCAGGTGAGGGTCCGAGGCGTCCATCGTCGGAGGCACACGTCGTGGTCGCGTTCCGAGCACATTCGGCCGCTGCCCTCTTGCGGGCCTCGGCGGCCGCGTCGGCCTTCTCCCGCTCCGCGTTCCCGTGTCCCCTGCGATCCGGTCAGGCATCCGTCTCCGACGTCGATACTCGGGCCCGGGGCCGCGAGCGCCACCCCTGCGTCCAGGGGGTCGGAGGGACCGGTGCACGGCCTGGGATTGCCGCGTGCGTAGGATGACCCGCCTCGAACGGGTGAAGGGGTGGGGCGGGATGCGTGGCAGACGTGCGGTTTCGGTGGCGGTGGTGGCGGTGGGGCTGTTGACCGGGTGTGGTGAGGAGGCGTCACCGCAGAAGAGGGCAGCGCCCGCGGTGGCCGGAGCCGGTCCTGCGGTTGTGTCCCCTCCGGTCGCCGCGCCGCTGGACGCCGCGGGCGCGGCGAAGGCGCTGCCGACGCTCACGGTGCCGGGAATCGCGAAGGAGGCGAGCCGGGCGATGGACCCCGCCGAACTCGTCTGCCCCGAGCAGGATGTGTCCCAGCCCGTGGAACCGTGGTGCAAGGGGCTTCTGTACGGCGGTCAGGTGCACTGGGTGAAGCAGTCCGACGACCCGGAGAAGGGCTGGATGATGGTCCTGACCCTGAACGCCTACCGCGATGTGGCGGCTGCACGCGCGGCGTACCGGGAGGGGCTGGCCGAACCGGCCGCGAAGCCGGGGTTGAAGAATCTTCCCGTCACCGCACTGGGGGAGGAGCAGGCCCGGTTCCGTGGCACGGACCAGGGGCCGTGGGACGCCCTTCATATCCGGTCCGGCACCGTCGTCATCAACGTGGCGGTCCAGGGGCCGGTCACCCCGACGATCACCGAGCAGGTCCCCGAGTACGGCGCGTCTGCCGTTGCCGCTGCCCAACGCGCTCAGGCCGAAGCCCTCGCCTCGAAGGGGTGACCCCGGTAGGGGCCTGCTACCTTCGGCGACTGGTCTACCGTTGCGCCGTGACGTGGAACGAAGCCGACTATCTCGACTGCCTGCGGTCCGAGCGGCGTGGCTACGCCTGGGTAATGCGGCATCACGGCGGGCTGGCTCCGAAGGAGGCCCGGGAGGCAGCCCTGGGACGGTACCCGTACGAACCGGCTGAAGTGCCGAACCGCGGACTGATCTTTCACGACGAGGCGTGGCACTGGGCGATGCTGGCGATCCACGGCGATCGGTATGGAGCCGAACGCTCCGAGCTGGTTCATCCATCACCTGACTACCGAGCTCTGGAGTAGCCAGTCACGAGTGCATTCGAACACGGAGGTGACGGCAGAGACAGCTCCCCCAGATCTTCGCTAGAACTGGGTTGTGAGAGCACCTGAGCGCTTGCTTCGGGGCCATGGATATGCGCGGCACGACGAGGGGGCGGGGTGCTGCCGCAGTCCAAGGTCGATCTGTATGCGGCGATCCACCATGATTCGAAGGGCTCGTCGAGCCGTGCCTTGAAGCGGGAAGCGCGGCGTCGGGGTCCTGTCGCAGATGAGTGCCTGCCCCTCCAGCTCTACTTGTCGCTGGTTTTCCCGAAGGCCCGTGGTATCCATTGATCTAGTTGGGTGCCGAAGGCCGCTGCTGAGTCGATACCGAATGCCGGCAGTGTTCCGGCGTCGTCGAGGCTGGCGATGAAGTCCACGTCGGCCCAGCCTCCGCGAAAGAGCACAACGGACAGTTCGGCATCCGCAGGGCCGGAGATGAGCACGCCGACCGAGTCAGGATCGCCTACGAGCTCCCGGTCAATCTCAAGCCCCTGAGGCCACGACGCTGCTTCGTCACGCCATGTCACCCTCCCGACTGTGAGGCCGGCCTCCCCCCAACGAGCGGCCCGCTCAGCAAGGACCGCGGCCGCCTGATCGAGATCAACAACTCGTTCCATGAGTAGATCATGTCCCCACTGTGATGCGGTGTTCCACCGGAAGGTGGCGAGCGGTGTGCCTCCGCGAAATCAACCCCGCGCCAAGGACGGCAAGGGCGACCATATCGGTGCGCAGTTCCTCCATCATGGAGGTCGACGACTTCCTGTGGGAGGGGATGTGATGGAGGACGGCGGGGTGGATCTGATCCACATGAGATCGGCAGGCAGTGGCGTCCGACTGCGGGTGCTGGGGCGTCACAAGTCTGGGAAGACGCCGTACCACGATTACCTTGACGCCGCGATCGTCATCACGAGCGGCTTCGCCAACGGCCGTCTTGAACTGCTTCTTTCGCCGGAAGACATGGACGACTGGTCCGCAACCCTTGAGGAGCTTGCTGCGGGCAGGGATGTCATCTGGCTGCGCAACACCGAGATGCGGATCGAGATCGACCGGCAGTTCTCGGTGCCCGTGCCCATCGTCACCGTGACGGACGAGGAAGATTCATCGTCCGCGGTACGCGTCTGGTTGGACGTCGGCCACGGCTGGGTCGATGACCTGCGCCAGCGCTACGCGCGGGTTCAGCGGACCTGGCCGCGCGAGATGGTGACGTCCACGCGTTCACGAAGCTTCTGGCAGTGATGCCCGGGGGCGCCGGTCCGCCATGAGGTCAGCGGCCCCTTCGCGCGCAAGGTGGGCGGTCCGAGCGGGCGGGTTTCGTCGTGCCGACTGTTGCCGCCCTGCGGACGTTCCCTTTGCGGGATGAAGGCGCTCTTGCTTCACAGCAGGGCAACGTGGATGTCGTGGTCGGCGAAGATTTCCAGGAGCACATCGAAGAAGGCTCCGGTGTCCTTGTCCCCGGCGTCGTTGCTCATCAGCCGTGACAGCGATTCGCCTGAGTTGTGCCACTCCAGAGTGAATGGAGCTCGGGCACCGAAGCCTCCTCTGAGGCAGTCGTCCACGGCGGCGAGATTCCACCCGAAGTATCCGCCGGGGCCGTTGACGGCCTCACCCAGCGCACAGTAGAAGCTGTCCGCATCAACGACCTGCCGGCCGTCCAGACGGAACACCTGTCCCGGTGCGGCGTCCTGCGGGCGGTCGCGGCGCTGGTACCGCCGTGACCACAGGGCCACGGACAACCAGGCCCTCCGTCCTTCCGCGTCGAGACCGTGCCACAGGCCCTGACGGTTCAGACGCCCCGTGCGAACCGCGTCCCACACCCACGCCGAACCGGTGAGGAGCTCCGCGCACCACAAACGTACCGTGACATCGAGGAGACCCTCCCCACGCTGTGACGGCACGGCGGCGATCGGGGTGACATCGCTGACGAAGTACGAACCCATGTCGACGCCGCCAGCGTCGAGGAAGGCCAGGTCCGCGCTCCCGGCGAATGCGCGGCGGCCACCGAGATGACCGAGGCCGGCCAGGAGTGTTCCTCGCGGCGAGCATCTCAGGAGTTCGACGTGACGAACTCCGCCCTCACCTCACTCGCAACGAACAAACCCCTGGCTTCCTCCGCGAAGCCCCAGAAGTCGCTCTTGTCCTCGTCGCCCGTCAACGCGTACCTACGCTCTGCACTGCCCGCCACGTCCACAGCACCCCTTCTGATCAGTGGAAAGCCTACAGAGGCTTCGATCAGGCGGCGTTGACTAGGCCGGCAGAACAGCTGCGGTGCACCGACAACTCGCCGCTTCGGAACGTTGCTCGGTGTGGCCCGCCCGGCAGGTGGATGCTGTCGAGGTGCTCGGGTCGATGGGCGGGGGTCAGGGGCGCCATCCGAGCTCGGAGTACGGGCGGGCCGCGACGATCTCCCTGATGGCGGTCCGTGTGTAGGCGACGGTGTCGGCCGGGAGCGCGTCGCGCGGCCACCACGCCCACGCGGTGCAGTTGTCGGGTTCAGTACCTCCGGTTCACCGATCCACCGGAAGCCCGGAAATAGGCCGAGCAGCAGTCATGCCGGGCAGCCCACAGTGAAGGCGTGGTGGGTGGGTGCGCTTGGGCGGCGGGTGAAGGTCGTCGGGGTCGATCTCGAGTTCCGCCCCCAGCCCTCTGTCCATCTCTGGTGGGCGCTGGGCGACGACGGGACCGACCGGGGCATCGAGAGTGCGCATGAGCGAGTGATCGGGAGGGTCTTCGCTGGTTCGCGGACTCGGCGGTAGTCGTCCGGTAGGGAAAGGCCAGGAGAAGGTCAGCCGCGACCGAGACCAGGGCTTGAGGTTCTCATCGCGGATTTACTGATCCCCCACCACGGACCCTTATTCAATGTGCGAGGCTGCCGATCCTGAGCGGCCGCCGCTTCGACCACATGTCGGTGGCGCGGTGGTCCGGGGTGCCGGCCCCGTGACGTCGTCGTGGTCCCGTCCGACGTGGCGCGGACTCGGGCTCGGTTACCGGGGTATCGGTGTGGAGCGCTGAGCCGGGCGACGGACGAGTCCGGTCACGGGTGTGGCCCTGCAGGCACTTGCTCATTCGGTGCCGAGCAAGAACGGCGGTCCGCGCAGGTAGCCACGGGAGTCCACAGGCGCTGCGCTCGTGATGAGGGCTTCCACGAGCCAGCAGTGAGTGCTGCCCACATCAGGTCTGTCGCGGGGGGTGAGCGTTGCGATGTGCTGCCAGTAGCGGCGGAACAACGGCACAGTGCTGCGGAACTCCGCGCCCATGAAGGCGCGGAACCCGGGACTGTCGTCCTGGCCGCGGGCGCGTGCGCAGGCACGGGTGAACCGGTCCAGTGCCTCCCCGGGCTGCGGCGGCAGCCCGGCGGCGACCGCGGCTTCGGCGAGTTCGGCGGCCTCGACCAGTTCGGAGTACAGCGACGCCTTGTCCCGCACATGGGGTGCGGCCCAGTACATTCGAAAGCCCGGCTCCTCGATGAGGCTGTGGACTTCGGCGTAGGCGAGTGCTGTCTGGGGCGCAGGGTCCTGTGGTGGTTCCGGAACGGCTTGCGCGGTGATGAGATCAGCCAGATGCGCGGGCACCTCAGCGGGAATCACTCGTTCCCACGCCCTGGCGAGATCGAGAGGCGCTTCGGACAGCCGTTGCACTCGGGACAGCACCGCGAGCCGGCGCAGCCGCTCCAGTTCGGAGCAGTCGTCGAGGGCTTGCAGAGTTGCCTGGCGCCAGCTCAGTTCGGCCAATCGTGTCCGCGTCTGGTCGAGCTCGCGGCTAACGAGCTCACCGAGGGACCGTTCACCAGTGGTGAGCTGGGTGATGGTGGCTATCGGGGTGCCCAGGGCGCGTAGCTGCTGCACCAGCCGTAACTGTTCCAATGCCTCGTACGCATACCGGCGGTGCCCGCCGGAACTGCGCTGGGCCATCGGGAGCAGCCCGATGTCGGAGTAGTACCGGATGGTCTTTACCGGTAGTCCGGTGCGGGCCGCCAGGCCTCCGATCGTCCAAGTTATGGGACTCATCTACTTGAACCTCCAGTGCGCTGGAGGCCCTAGCGTACGAAGCGCCAGGGCGAGAGGCGAGGCCCTACGGGTCTCGCTGCTATCTGGTGGCCGACAGAACACCCCGTCGGCCAGGGGGCCTGCGTTCGAACGCATAGGTCGCATGTTCCCACCCTGGAAGTCGAGTTCACCATCGAAGGAGAAGACCATGAGAATGAGAATCGCTGCCGCGGCCCTCACCGGCTTAGCCGCCTTCGGTATGACGGCGAGCCCCGCGCAGGCGGACAACGGTGACGTCGCCGTGGCCTCCAGCGGCGCGACGCCGGCGCCGCTGGCCGGCCAGAACGGCTGCATCAGCATCCCTGAGGCCGAAGGATGCTTCTTCCACCACGGCGACAGGATCTGGGTCAAGGACAAGAGGGCCGACGGTCTGCGGGCGATAGTCCAGTACAGGTTCAACTACGACCGTGCACCCGGCGAGTGCCATCAGACCGGCGGCGCCGGTGCGGGCGGCTACTGCGACTACCAGATGTGGGAGGGCGGCAGGATCAGCATCCGTGTCGTCACCCGGGACGGCGCCACCGGACCGAACGTCGACGTGAGCCCCTGGAGCCCCTGGCTCAAGATCGGATGAGCACGTAGTCCGCGTCACCGTCGCCTCTGATGTGAGGTGAGTCCGCACGGCGCGGGTTCACGGCCGAAGAAGCCAGCTCCTCAATCGGGTGGCGGCTCTCCACCACAAAGCCGCCACCCGATGCGCACTCACGGCTCGGGGGAGCATGCCTGAAGGGTCTCTTTCAGGCGCCGGGCAGAGACACCAGATCAGCTCAGACCGGCGGGCTCCTCCTCTCCAGAGAGTTCCGTCCTAACGTCGTGGACAGCCTCGATGAACCTGCCGAACTCACGGTGGCCCAGACCGCCCTCCACCGCGTGGACGAGAGGGTCGGCCCCCACCATGTGCGGGAAGAAGGGCCTCAACCTTGCCTGGAAGCTCCCCGGGGGTGAGCTCCACGGAGATGAAGCGCAGGAATCCAGCAGTTCTCCATGCCCCCGGCTCGATGGACCGACGGGGCGCTCATGCCCCCGACCGCGCCTGGCGTGTATGTCCAAAGGTCCGCCCCATCGGTGTCGTCGGCACGCACGAGCAGTAGGCGGGGCGACGGGCGGTCGGCGGGCCTGGTCATTGAGACGGTCAGCGATGGGATCTGCGGCTATCGTGCTTTCGTGACTGGTTCCGTGCAGCGCGCGCTGCTGTTTCTCGATGTCGACGGGCCGCTCATTCCGTTCGGGGCCGTGGCCCAGCCGTATCCGACCTATGCGACGGGTTCTGAACCGGCTGGTGCCGACGCGAATCCGCTCCTGACCAGGATCAATCCCGAGCACGGACCCCGGCTGGCGGCACTCCCGTGCGAGCTCGTCTGGGCGACGACATGGATGGCGGACGCGAACGAGTGCATCGCGCCCCGCATCGGTCTGCCGCAGCTGGCCGTGGTGGCCTGGCCGGAGCCGTCCGACATCGATGACCAGGACGTACGGAACGGACTGCACTGGAAGACCCGTGCCCTCGTCGAGTGGGCTGCGGGACGCCCGTTCGCCTGGGCCGATGACGAGGTGACCGACATCGATCGGTCCTGGGTCGCTGCCCATCATCAGGGGCCGGCCATGCTCCATCGTGTCGATCCCTGCCATGGCCTGACTGACCGCGACTATGTGGCTCTCGACTCGTGGCTGAGGCAACCGACCTGACGGCTGGAGAAGATGAAGAGGCCGCGGGAACGAACTGGTGGCACTGTGCGAGCCGTCGAGACGAAACCCCCAGGAATCAGCCGGGCGTGGCTGCCTGAGTAGTGGCCTGGAGCCCGTGCAGGGCGGCGGTGCGTGGCGGGCGGTCGGCCCTGGGACGCCGCCCCCCACGAACGGGGCGAAGAACAGCGCGCAGAGCCGGCCGGTGGGCGCCTGGGCCTGTGCTGATCACAAGTGGTCCGCGTACTCGTGCGACAGCTGGATCAGGTCGAGGTGCTGCCTCAGCGTGGTGGGGTCCTCGGAGAGGTTGATCCGCAGGAGCTGTTACCCGGGGTGGAGGGCTTTCCAGGCGGGGGCGGTGCCGCCGTGGACGACAGTGGGGTTGAGGAGCAGTCCCCGGCTCGCGCAGTGACGGGTCCAGGCGAAGAAGTCTGCTTGTGGGGTGGCGAGCTCGGCGAATCCCGAGTAGCCGTCGGGGGCTGCGTGCCCGGAGGGTCGGCGCAGGGGGAGTCGCATCCTTTCCAGGGTGTGGAGGTTGTGGCGGAACCGTCGGCGCATGGCGGTGAGGTGCAGGCGGAGACGGTCGAAGGCCTCCGGGCCGGGAGGGGCCGGCTGACCCGCCGCGCGGGTGAGGCCGTGAGCGGCCTGGACGATGCTGCTGGTGCTCGCGGGGGTTTGGAGGATCTGGAGGAGTGTGGTGTAAAGGATCATGACTGCCTCGGCCATGGGGCTGCTGGTCGTGGCGAGGCGTTCGAACCGGTCGCTGCCCAGGTGCTGGAGCAAGGGCCTGTTCCTGGTGATGACGACGGCGGCCCGGAGTGCGGGGAGGGACAGGTCCTTGGAGGCGGTGATGATCAGCGCGCTGGTGCGCAGGTCGAGCTGCCGGATGGGTTCGCGCAGCAGGGCTCCGGGCCGCATTCGGGCGCCAACCTGGAAGGGGACGTCGACCAGGGTGAAGGCGGGGCCGGCGGGAGGGTGTGGCGGGTGCTGGTGACGCCGTTGGGGAGGACCTCGACGAGGCAGGTACGGCCGGTGCCCGGGGTGCCGGTGGTGACGGTGTGCCCGTCGTGCCGGTAACAGCCGGTGACGGGCGCGGAACAGGGGGCCGCGCTCTGGTCGAAGGCGTAGTAGTTGGGCAGCGGCAGCTGGAGGTCGTGGCCGGTTTCGGCGAGGTGGTCGATGGTGAGGCTGATGGCCTCGGTGCCTCCGCGGGTGACGAAGATGTCAGGCGGCTCCAGGGGCACACCCAGGTGGGCGGAGAGCAGCTCGGCCAGGACCGTGCGGGCTCCGCTGCTTCGGGGGCCGGTGTAGGCGGACAGGGAGCCGTCGAGGGCGAGGCGTGCGATGCCGGCGGAGAGATGGGAGGCAAGGTCGGGTGCGGGTGGGAAGCGGTTGCAGCCCTGGCCGATCTCGACCGCGTCGTCTGCCCTGCCCTGCCTTGGCGCAGGGCGCTGAAGGCGGTGAGGCAGTCGGCCTGGGGCCGGGAGGGTGGGGTGGTGTCGGGCACGGTCTCTCCGCCGCACCACCGACCCACCCGAAACCGTGCCCGCGCTGCTACGCCCCGCCCTCACCGGCCCACACGCCCGCCAGCGTTTGCTCCGGTTCCCCGAGGTCGTCCGGTATCCCACCCTCCGGGATGCAGCGGCCGCCCTCGGCATCAACCAGTACACCCTCTGCAGCCAGATGAGGCGCCTGGCACGCGACCTCGGCGGCCCCCTCCTGACCCCCCGCCGGCCGCAACCGGCCCATACGCCCGACCGCACTGGGAACAGCAGTGGTCACCGCAGCCGCTGAACTCTCCGCCCACTGCTGAAGGCGCCGGAACGGTCACCGCCAGCCAGGGCACGGCGATGGCCCCCGGCCATGACGCCAACGCCCTCGGCACACTCCAGGCCCAGACCGGCAACAGCGCACGCCAGTTGGGGAACGGTGCCAGCAAGCCGTATGCGGGAGAATCGCACGTGCGGCTTGAAACGGCGGGGACTGGAAATGGAGCATCAGCCACCGCGCCAGTCCCCGACCCTCCTCAGCTCAGCGCCGACCCCGCCTACCGCCAGTGCCCTTCACGCCTCGCCCGCATGATCGAGCGCGACCTTGCCCGGGTCCGCCGGTGGACGGCCTCACAACCGGGCCGCTTCCCCCTCGACGAGAGCGGCCAGAGGATCCAGGCCCAGCGCTGGAGTTCCGCCGCCACCTCCTTCCTCGACGACTCCGGCTCTCCCGGGCCGAAAGCACCGGCGGGAACTGCTGGGCCGTGTCCCCGCCCTCCCCGCCCTTCGCCGACAACAACCTTCGCCCGCGCCTGCTCCGACTCTCCGCTCTTCACCTGCCCCGGGTACTTCGACTTCGCCTTCCACCCCACCGCGATCCGGGAACTCAGCCGAATCGCCGCCGACGTGCGCGTCCACCCGCTCAACCACTCCGCGCAGACCCCGGACCCCGCCCTGCCCCAATTCCGTCACCGCCTCACTGAAACCGTTATCACCAGCGAACTGCTCACCGTCCAGGGACAGGCCGGCAGCGTGATCTCGTACGGGATGACGTGTTCATTGGCTCCACGGCTTCAAACGACTCCGCATCCGCTGGGAACGCCGAGCCGACATCCACGAAGCCTTCCTTAAGCTTGCCTGCTGCCTGATCACCCACCGCCAAGTGTTGTCGCTTACCTGATCAGCAACTGCCCATGCCGGAGGAGGGGTCCGGCAGACTGATCGCATGCACCGTGACGACCTGCAATCCGCACTCGATCGGGACAACAGCACCTCCGCACGTGCCGCCCTGGTCGAGCTCCAGGCAGGTTCCGACTTCGAGCTCTTCCAGAGCCAGACCGTCTCCGCACACGAGCTTTGGGACATCTGGTCCCACCGGCATCAGGTCATGCTCGACACCGGCGTCATTCCTCGCCCCGGGCTGGCCGAAGCCGTCGACAGACTCCATGCTGCGGGAACAGCACGGATCTCCCTGGCGACGATCACCGGATCGCAGCGACGGTTCATCATCTTCCTCACGGAAGATCTCACCCGCTCCATCGCCTGCATGTAGTCAGCAACCTCATTGTGTTAGCCGCTCTTAGGCGGTGTCGGTACCCACTTTCCCCCCGCGCTGATGCCAGACAATCGGGCGGACAAGAATAACCGAGGCCGGGTCAAATATAGCGGAGTGGTTTCTTATTCGCTTACGGCAGAAGGATAAAACCCCGAAGGGAGTTGAAGATCCCTCCTGGGCAAGTCAACCTACGACACCCCGGAGATCACCCGGTGGCGGAAGCCTGCGTAGCTGCTGTCCCCGTTGCTGAACGAGTAACACCTCACCAGATACTCGTTCGACCCCCTGTCAGAGCTCCTTGCTTCGTTTCGTGGAGGCGGCCCCCTCACGCAGGAGCCCTGTCCGCCACCGGACTTTCCTGCCGGTCACGCGATATGCCGACGATGAAGCAGAGCGCTGTGTAGCTATAGCCGAAGATCCCCGGTTCGCCAAAACGGGAATCCTTCGGACCATTGGTGGTGTTCGCACTGGCTGTACTTAGCGATGGAGCCGCGCGGTCACATGTTCCCTTGTGTGAGTGTTGCATCAGCGGCTCCGGTGGATATTCGCGCCGAAAGATGAAGCGCTGCGGGGTCCTCCAGGCGGACGCCGCTCAGGTGCCCTGCTGAAAGATGAGGAAGACTCCAATGGCCCGTCCCCCCCGCACTCAAACCTGCCGATGTGCTCGCGGCGATCCGTATGAGCCCGTCGGCGTTCTACCGCCTCCGAGCCCGGGGCGACGCTCCCCGAATGATCAAGCTACCGAACGGTGAACTGCGCTGCCGCCGCGCTGATCTGGACGCGTGGTGGGCTGCGTGTGAAAGGGAAACGCCTGAATGGCGATGAGCTACAAGGTTCGATTCTGGGAAATACGCGAGCGGACCGGCCGCCAAAAGGGATTCGAGGCCCGCTGGACCGCCAGCGGTCGTGAAGAGTCCGAGTCCTTCAGGACCAAGGGACTCGCGGAGAGTCGCCGCGCCAAACTGATGACCGCAGCCCGGGACAGCGAGCCATTCGATCCCCGGACCGGACTGCCCGCCTCCGAAGTCCGCGCCCTGAAACAGCGCACCACCTGGTACGTCCTCGCCCGGGAATACATCGAACAGCGCTGGGACCGCACACCCGGCAACACCCGCCGAACCCTCGCCGACGCCCTGGCCACGATCACGCCCGCCCTGGTGGAGCCCGGAGCCGCCTACCGCCATCCGCGCGTTCTGCGGCGAGCCCTGTACTCATGGGCCTTCAACATGAACGCCTGGAAGACCGGAGCCCATGGAGGAGTGGCAGACGGCACTGGCCTGGCTGGAACAGAACTCCCTACCCGTGAGCGAGCTGGAGGACCCCGACATCCTCCGCCGCGCGCTGGACGCCCTGTGCCGCAAACTCGACGGAACGGCCGCCGCCGCCAAGACCGCGAAACGGAAGAAGGCAGCGGTCAACGAGGTCTTCGGCATGGCCGTCGAACGCGGCTACTTCACCCACAACCCGCTCAACGGACTCCGATGGACGGCACCGGAAGTGGCGGACGAGGTCGACCCCGACTGCGTCCCCAACCCCGCCCAAGCCGCCCGGCTACTCGAAGCCGTCAGGGAACTCCCGGGCCGAGGGCCTCACCTGTACGGCTTCTTCGGCTGCATGTACCACGCCGCCATGCGCCCCGCCGAAGTCATCCATCTCCGCAAGGCCCAGTGCCGCCTCCCGGCCACCGGATGGGGCCTGCTGAACCTCAAGGGCGGCGTCGTCACCGCGGGAAAGGAATGGACCGACGACGGTGCCGTCCACGAAGTGCACTCCCTGAAGCGGCGCGCGGCCAAAGCCACCCGGCCCGTACCCATCCCACCCGTACTCGTCCGCATCCTGCGCGAACACATCGAACAGTTCGGCGTCGCACCGGACGGCCGCCTCTTCCGCAACGCGAAGGGCAACTACATCGACGCCTCCGCCTACGGCATCACCTGGAACCGGGCCCGCGAAGCCCCTCTCACCCTGGACGAACACGCCCTCGAACTCGCCAAGCGACCCTACGACCTCCGGCACGCCGGCATCTCCTTCTGGCTCGCCTCCGGCGTCGACCCGGCCGAATGCGCCCGCCGCGCCGGACAGAGCATCCAGGTCCTCTTCCGGCACTACGCAAAGTTCCTGGCCGAGACACGGGACCACGCCAACCGGCTCATCGAGGACTCCATGCGCCGCTGGGAGAGCTCCTCGGAGGCTGATGAGGGCGGGTTAACCGGCTACTGGCCCGGAATGGCCCCGGAACAGCTGGTCAGAGGTGGGATACGGGTGGGTGAAATCGGGAGTAACGCCGAATTTCGACTCGCCGCGTAGAAGTGCGTCGCGAAGGGCGCCTGGCAGGGAGAACCCCTGGTCAGGCGCCCTTCTTCGGCGTCTAGAAGAAGCCCAGCTTCTTCGGTGAATACGACACCAGGAGATTCTTCGTCTGCTGATAGTGCTCCAGCATCATCCGGTGCGTCTCGCGACCGATGCCCGACTGCTTGTAGCCGCCGAAGGCCGCGTGTGCCGGATACGCGTGGTAGCAGTTCGTCCAGACCCTGCCCGCCTGGATCGCCCGGCCCGCGCGGTACGCGGTGTTGATGTCGCGGGTCCAGACGCCCGCGCCCAGCCCGTACAGCGTGTCGTTGGCCGTCTTCATGGCGTCGTCGAAGTCCGAGAAGGGCGCCACGGCTACGACGGGCCCGAAGATCTCCTCCTGGAAGACCCGCATCCGGTTGTCGCCCTCGAAGATCGTCGGCTGGACGTAGTACCCGCCGGCCAGTTCCCCGTCGTACTCGACGCGCTCGCCGCCCGTCAGGACCTTCGCGCCCTCCTGCCGGCCGATGTCCAAGTACGACAGGATCTTCTGGAGCTGGTCGTTGGATGCCTGGGCGCCGATCATCGTGTCCGTGTCCAGGGGGTGGCCCGGCACGATCAGTTCGGTGCGGGCGGTGGCCGCCGCCAGGAAGTCGCGGTAGTGGCCCTGCTGGATCAGCGCCCGTGACGGACAGGTGCACACCTCGCCCTGGTTGAGGGCGAACATGGTGAAGCCTTCGAGCGCCTTGTCCCTGAAGTCGTCGTCGGCGGCCCAGACGTCGTCGAAGAAGATGTTCGGCGATTTGCCGCCGAGCTCCAGGGTGACCGGTTTGATGTTCTCGGAGGCGTACTGCATGATCAGCCGCCCGGTGGTGGTCTCCCCGGTGAACGCGATCTTCGCGACGCGGGCACTGGACGCGAGGGGCTTGCCCGCCTCTACGCCGAACCCGTTGACGATGTTGAGGACGCCGTCCGGCAGCAGATCGGCGACCAGCCCCAGCCAGACGTGGATGGAGGCCGGGGTCTGTTCCGCCGGCTTGAGCACCACCGTATTGCCCGCGGCCAGGGCGGGCGCCAGCTTCCAGGTCGCCATCAGGATCGGGAAGTTCCAGGGGATGATCTGGCCGACCACACCGAGCGGTTCATGGAAGTGGTACGCGACGGTGTCGTCGTCGAGCTCGCTCAGGGAACCTTCCTGGGCCCGCAGCGCTCCGGCGAAGTACCGGAAGTGGTCGATCGCCAGGGGGACGTCGGCGGCGAGCGTCTCCCGGATCGGCTTGCCGTTCTCCCAGCTCTCCGCGACCGCCAGCTCCGCCAGATTCTCCTCCATCCGGTCGGCGATCCTCAGGAGGACTCCGGCGCGTTCGCCGGCCGAGGTACGGCCCCAGCCGGGTGCCGCTGCCTCCGCGGCGTCCAGCGCCCGTTCCACGTCCTCGGCGGTGCCACGGGCGATCTCCGTGAACGGGCGGCCGTTGACCGGGCTCGGGTTCTCGAAGTACTGCCCGCGCGCCGGGGGTACGTACGCGCCGCCGATCCAGTGGTCATAGCGCGGCTGGTACGAGACGATCGCGCCATCGCTCCCCGGCGCTGCGTATCGGGTCATCTCCAGGGCCTCCCGGTGAGGACGCCGTCCGCGAGTGGACGGCACTCAGCGGGAGGCTAGGAGCCCCGACGTTGCAACGGGGTTGCGACGCGACGGCCGGAGCCGAGGTCAGCCCCCTTGATCAGAGTCAGCCCGCCTTGATCAGATCGGCGCACTTCTCGCCGATCATCATCGTCGTGATGCAGGGGTTGACCGCGGGGAGCAGGGGCATCGCCGAGGCGTCGGCCACTCGCAGTCCGCGCACTCCCTTGACCCGCAGTGCTGGATCAAGCGGCGAGTCCGGGTCGTCCGGCGCCCCCATCCGTACCGTCCCCGCCGGGTGGTAGACGGTGTTGTGGGTCTCGCGGATGTAGGAGAACAACTCCTCGTCCGACTGGACAGCGGGCCCCGGGGCGAGTTCCCGGCCCGCCCACCCGGCCATCGGCGTCTGCGCGACGATGTCGCGCGCGAGCCGCAGCCCGTAGGTCATCACCCGGATGTCGTGCTCGTGGGTGAAGTAGCGGGGGTCGACCTTCGGCTTGTCCCGGAAGTCACGCGTGCGCAGCCGGACCGTTCCGGTGGACCGGGCGCGGGTGACGTTCGGCGTGAGGCAGAAGGCGTTGTCCGTGGTCGGATAGCCGCGCCGGTAGGTGTTCAGATCGAAGGGCACCGAACCGTAGTGGAACATCAGGTCCGGCCGGTCGAGGCCGGGCTCCGTGTCGGCGAAGACGCCGATCTCCCACCACTGCGTGGACGAGGTGACCATGGGCTGCTGCGCCTCCCACATGATCACACCCTCGGGATGGTCCTGGAGGTGTGCGCCGACACCGGGGGAGTCGACCCGTACCGGCACGCCGGTCTCCCGCAGATGGGCGGCCGGCCCGATGCCCGACAGCATCAGCAGCTTCGGCGAGTCGATGGCTCCACAGGAGACGATCACTTCGCGCCGCGCGCCCACCGAACCGCTGTGCACGGTGTCCGGTTCCAGGTATTCGACCCCGGAGCAGCGCCCGTCGTCGGTGAACAGCAGTCGTTTGGCCTGGAGTCCCGTCCGTATCTCCAGATTGGGGCGGTTCATGATCGGATGGAGGTACGCGACCGAGGCGGAGGAACGGGTGCCGTCCTCCCGTGAGTTGATCTGGAACCAGTTGGCGCCGCGCACCACCGTCGTACCGCTGTTGAACGGGGTGGTCGGGATGCCCGCGGCGGCACACGCGTCCAGCAGCGCCCTGCCGCAGGGATCGTTCGGGGGGACGCTGCGGATGGTGACCGGACCCGAGCGGCCGTGGTGGGCGCCGGGCGCGTCATTGGTCTCCAGCCGCTGGTAGAGCGGGAAGCAGTCCTTGGCGCTCCAGCCCGCGCAGCCCATGGCGGCCCATTCGTCGAGGTCCTCGGCGGGCGCCCAGAACGCGATGCACGAATTGTGCGAGGAGCAGCCGCCGAGCACCTTGGCGCGGGCGTGGCGCATGAAGCTGTTGCCGTTCTCCTGCGGTTCGACGGGGTAGTCCCAGTCGTAGCCGGACTCCAGCAGGGCCATCCAGCGGTCGAGCCGCAGAATGTTCTCATCGCCGACGTCCGACGGGCCCGCTTCCAGTACGCACACACTGACGCCCGGATCCTCGGACAGCCGCGCGGCGATGACGGCGCCCGCGGTGCCGCCGCCGACCACCACATAGTCGTACTCATGGACAGGGCTGTTCTGGGCGGGCATGAGGTCTCCAGGTCTCCGTATCGGGACAGGGGATGGGACAGGGGATGGGGCAGGGGAGGGGGAGGGGGAGGAGTTGGTGCGGGAGGTCAACTGGTGGCGGGCGGGGTGTCGTCAGTGACGACGGCCCGGTGTTCGGCGAGCACACCCGTACGGTGGCGCTGGACGAACCAGTAGTAGGCGAAGCCCCCCAGTGCGACCACACCGATGAACAGGAACGCGCCCCAGCGCAGATACCAGTGCTGGTCCCCGGTCGCGTTGTAGACCTCCGCTCGGGGCCAGGCCAGGTTGAGCGACATCGCGGCGCCCCACACCACGGCGACGGCATTGACGGGCAGTCCGAACCGCCCGAGCGAGAACCTGCCTTCGGCCGGGCGCCAGGTGCCGCGCAGCCGCTGGACCAGCATGGGGACGGTGACCAGCAGATAGGCCAGATAGATCATGATGATCGCGATGCTGGTGATCACCGAGAAGATCTGTGGCTGCTTGATGTTGATCACCAGGATGAGGACACTGACCACGCCGATCAGGACGGCGGGGGCGACCGGTGTCCGGAAGCGCGGGCTCACCCGGGCGAGGACCGAGCCCGCCGGCAGATTGTTGTCGCGCGCCATCGCGAACATCAGCCGGATGCCCGCCGCGTGCACCGCCAGCACACAGACGGTGATCGCGACGACCACGCACCACAGGACCAGTTCGCCGACCGTGGAGCCGAGCGTCTCCAGCACCACGTACTGGAGTCCACCGGCCGTCAGCTCCTTCGACGCCAGATCCGGCACCGCCATCAGGGCGAAGAGCAGGATCAGCCCGCCGATGAGGAACGACGCGAGCAGCGCGCGGAGGATGGCCCGGGGCGCGTTACGGCTCGGGTCGTGCGACTCCTCGCCGAGCGAGGAGGCCGTGTCGAATCCGTACATCACATAGGCGGAGGCGAGTGACGCGGTCAGGAACGCGCCGAGATATCCGAGGGAGTCCCCGCCGCCGAGGCCGTGGGTGTCGGTGAGGACCTCGCTGGGGCCGCGGGTGATGTTCGCGGCGAGCAGGACGATCAGGGCCACGGCGGCGATCAGTTCGACGAACACCCCCGCCGAGTTGATCCGGGCCATCAACTGGACCCCGAAGGCGTTCACCAGCGTGGAGAACAGGATGAGGGCCGAGCCCAGTAGTACTGCGTTGGTGGCGGCGTCGGACGCGCCGCTGCCGTCGCCGACGAACTGGAACCAGCCGTCGATCTGCGGCAGTGTGACCTGGTACGCCAGCGCCACGGCGGACATCGACACGATCGTGGCCATCAACATCATCCAGCCGCCGAGCCAACCGATGTGCGGGCCGCCCAGGCTCTTGGCCCAGTTGTAGACGGATCCGGCCACCGGATAGCGGGCCGCCAGTTCACAGAAGCACAGGGCCACCATCAGCTGTCCGGCGAAGACCAGCGGCCAGGACCACCAGTAGGCGGGTCCACCGAACGAGACGCCGAAGTAGAAGAGCTGGAAGGTCCCGGTCAGGATGGAGATGTAGCTGATCCCGGCCGCGAAGGTGTGGAAGGTGCCGAGGGTGCGTTTCAGTTCGGGCCGGTAGCCGAGGTCGCCGAGTGCCCGGTCGTCCTCGTGTCCCGGCAGGGAGGTGTCCGGTCCGTCGTGCCGCGCGGCGTCCTCCGGTCCGGTCAAGAGAACCACCGCTGCGGGCGGGGAGCGAGGTTGCGCCAGATGTGTTTGGCCTCCTGATACTCCGCCAGCCCGGCCGGACCCAGTTCGCGGCCGAAGCCGGACTGTTTCATCCCGCCCCACTCCGCCTGCGGGACGTAGGGATGGAAGTCGTTGATCCAGACGGTCCCGGCGCGCAGCCGCCCGGCCACCCGCTGGGCACGCCCCTCGTCCCGCGTCCAGACCGCGCCCGCGAGCCCGTAGATCGTGTCGTTGGCGAGCGCGACGGCCTCCTCCTCGTGCCGGAACCGTTCGACGGTGAGCACCGGGCCGAACGATTCGTCACGGACCACCGACATATCCGGGGTGCACTCGTCCAACACCGTCGGCGGGTAGTAGAAACCGTCCCGCAGTTCCGGATCGTCCGGCCGGGCCCCGCCGCAGCGCAGCACCGCGCCCTCGGCGATCCCGGCCGCCACATATGCCTCGACCTTGTCCCGGTGCGCTGCGGAGATCAGCGGTCCGGTCCGGGCGCTGTCGTCGAAGGGGCCGCCCAGCCGGATCTCCCGGGCGCCCGCGACCACCGCGTCCACGAACCGGTCGTGCAGCTCGTCCTGGACCAGCAGTCGGGCCCCGGCCGAACAGACCTGCCCGGAGTGGAGGAAGACGGCGGTGAGGGCGTGGTCGACGGCGGTGTCGAAATCGGCGTCGGCGAAGACGATGTTCGGGTTCTTGCCGCCCAGTTCCAGGGCCACCTTCTTCACGGTGGGCGCCGCCGCCGCCATCACCCGCCGGCCCGTGAGCAGCCCTCCGGTGAAGGAGACCAGATCGACCCGTGGATCCTCGGTGAGCGGCGCGCCCGCCTCGGCGCCCGTGCCGAGCACCAGATTGGCGACCCCGTCGGGCAGTCCTGCCTCGGTCAGCAGCCGCATCAACAGGATGGCGGTGTGCGGGGTCAGCTCGCTGGGCTTGAGGACGAAGGTGTTGCCCGCCCCGAGTGCCGGGGCCACCTTCCACGCCGTCTGCAGCAGCGGATAGTTCCACGGAGTGATCAGGGCGCAGACTCCGACCGGTTCGTACACCACCCGGCTGTCCGTCTCCGGGTTTCCTGTGTCGACGACCCGGCCGCCGTCACCGGCCGCCGTCAGGCCGCCGAACCAGCGGAAGCAGTTGGCGATATCGGCCATGTCGTACTCGCTCTCCACGAGCCGCTTCCCGGTGTCCAGGGATTCGGCCCGCGCGAGTGTGTCCTTGTCGCGCTCCAACAGATCGGCGACGCGGAGCAGTAGCCTGCCGCGCTCGGCGGCCGGGGTGCGCGGCCAGGGACCGCGGTCGAAGGCGTCGCGGGCGGCCGCGACCGCCGCCGCCGCGTCCTGGGGACCGGCCTCGTCGACGGTCGCGACGAGAGTGCCGTCGGCGGGACAACGGATCTCCCGTATCCGTCCGTCGCGGGCCGCGATCCACTCGCCGCCGATGAACAGCTCCGCCATGGGGTGGTTCCTCCGGTTCTCACGCAGTCGGGCAAGGGGACCCCTGCCCGGCTGGGCCGGTCGTACTCCTCCGCGGAGTGGAGAGGGGAAGTACCTGGTCAGTGCGGTGCCGAAGCATTACGGGAGGTATGGGGACGACGTGCCCCCTCGTCAGATCGGTTGATCTCCGGGCTGCTTGACGGTCCGTCGGATCACCGGACGTCGTGGGGCGCGGGCAGGCGTACGGGCGGGATCGTCAGCAGCCCTGCCAGCCGTCCAGCTCCCGCACCCGGGCCAGCGCCGCCGGACGCTGCGAAGCGGACAGGGCGCCGGCCAGCGCCCGCCACACCGCCACGTCGTTCTCCCCCCACGGGCTGTACGCCCAGTCGGTCAACAACCCCGGATCGCCGCGCGCGATGAGCGCCGCCCGCAACTGGTCTTCCAGCCGCCGCCGCAGCCGTGCCACCGCGGGCGCCCGGGACGCGGGCAGGAGGGGGCCCGCGTACGCGCCCAGCGCCGCCTGCACCGCCCCCGATGCCAGCCGCCGGCTCACCGTGTCGGCATCCGTGTCCACCCGCGCGGCCAGCCGGTAGGGCCGCGAGCGCAGCAGTTCGGGCCCGAGTAGATGGCGCAGCCGGCACACCTCCGCCCGCAGGGTGACCGGGGTGACGGACTCGTCCTCGTACAACTCGATCAGTAGTTCATCACCGCCGACGCCCTCCGGGCGATGGGCCAGCAGCAGCACGATCTCGCTGTGGCGTCGGCTCAGCCGAACGGTGCGCCCGTCCGCCGTCAGAAGCGCCTCGTCCCGGCCGAGCGCGCGGAGCCGGACACTGCCCACCGCGGGCGGCGGCGCGAGCAGCGCGAGCTGGGACTCGGCGGCCCGCGCCACGGCGCCGACGAAGGCGAGGCTGTGTGGATGCGCGAGCCCGTCACCGCCGGTGATGTCCACCGCGCCGAGCACCCGCCCGGTCGCCGGGTCGTGGATCGGGGCCGCCGCGCAGGTCCATGCCTGGACGGGGCGGCGGAAGTGCTCGGCCGCGAACACCTGGACGGGCCGGTCCACGGTGATCGCCGTACCCGGCGCGTTCGTCCCGACCGCCGTCTCGGCCCAACGGGCGCCGGGCACGAAGTTCATCCGTCCCGCCGCGCGGCAGGTGGCGGGCGCGCCCTCCACCCAGAGGAGGCGGCCGTGCGCGTCGCAGACCGCCACCAGATGCTCGCCGTCCCTGGCGTAATCGCCGGTCAGCTCACGTACCAGGGGCATCACGCGCGCCAGCGGATGATCTTCGCGGTAGGCGCTGAGGTGGTCGTCGGTCAACTCGACGCCGGCCGTGCCCTCCGGGCTGACGCGGGCCCGTGCCGAACGCCGCCACGAGTCCGCGACCACGGGGCGCACCGGCCGCTGGACCCGGCCGGCCGTCAGATACGCGTCATGGGCCCGGCGCAGCGCGACAATCCGCTCGGCCGGATCCACACCCGGCTCCAGGGCCACCCACGCGTCGCTCAACTCGGCCTCCCTGGACCCATCGTGGCCCCCGGCGGCCGGACGCGACAAGCGGTGGGGGCGCGTCGTGGCCGGGAGTGCGCCCCGGCGCGTCAGTCGAGGTTGACGAGTCGGATGTAACGCGCCCAGTCCCAGTACGGCCCGGGGTCGCTGTGGGTGGCACCCGGGACCTCGTGGTGGCCGATGATGTGCGTACGGTCCCTGGGGATCCGGTACCGCTTGCAGATCGCGGCGGTGACGGCCGCCGACCGTTCGTAGAGCGCGTCGGTGAAATACCCGGGCTGGTCCACCCAGCCCTCGTGCTCGATGCCGACGCTGCGGGTGTTGTGGCCCCAACTACCGGCATGCCAACCGATGTTCCGCTCTCGTACGCACTGGGCCACCAGCCCGTCCGCCGACCGCACCACATAGTGCGCGGACACCTTCCGTGCCGGGTTCTGGAAGATCTTCACCGTGTCGTCGAAGGTCTCCTGGGTGACATGGATGACCACCCGGTCGACGGCGTACGAGGAAGGGCGTTCGGACGCTGTGTAGTTGGCGGTGGTGGCGGGCAGCCAGAGGGCGCCCGGGTAGTCGATGGTCGCGGCGTCGGTGGTCGCGGCGTCGGTGGTCGCGGTGGCGGATCGGGCGGGCGCGGCGGCCGTGGCCCGGGCCGGGGGGAGCAGTGCGCCGGTCGCCGCGGCGAGGGCGGCGCCCCGGAGCAGTCTTCTACGGTCCATGGGACCTCTCCTGGTGGGTGTCCGAAGTGAGGCGGACGGCCTGCGGCGCGAGGCGGCGGAGGCCGCTTCGAGGATCTCGCGCCGGCCTCCATTCACCGGGGACATCGGCGAGGCGAGTTCGCCAGTGTCGCGGCGGACGGGCGGAGAGGCGGGGGACCGGTGCCACGGCAGCGGGCGGAGGGCCGGTCGCCCCCGCCGGCAGACGGGGTGAGGGAGTGGTGGATGGTGCCCCCCGGCGGGGGGCCCGGGCGGACCTCACGGTACGGAGCGATGCGGACACCGGGCGGGCGTTCACGGTGGCCCCGGCGCCGGCGAGCGGTCCGTGGCGAGGGCAGCGGCCCCGGGGTCTGTCACTTCCCCCGGGGCCGCTCCCCGCTGTGATCCGGTCAGTCAGTGAGTCAGTGAGTCAGTCACGTGCCGACCCGCCCGCCCTACCGTCGGTCGAGCAGCGGGCGCGGCAGCCGTACCTGGGTCATCCGCGTCTCGATACCGCTATCGATCAGCCGACCCTCCGGGTCGAACGCGCCGGGCCCGTCCGTCATCCCGAAGTCGTTGTCGTTGATGAGTGCGAGGGTGTCCCGGCGCACCACCGCGATGCCTTCGATCTTCCCGGGCACCCCGGCGACCTTCCCGAAGTCCACCACCAGTCGCTTGCCGAGCACCGGCACACCCGCGGCGGCCGGGTCCTCGATCTGCTCATAGCTGGGGGAGGTCGCCGGATCGTCCCAACGGCTGCCGAGCATGCCCGCACCACGCGGCAGGGTGACGCGCTGGAGCCGGGATGCCTTGTCGGTGCGCTCCTGCACCAGAAGGGTGTCCCGGTCCAGCGCGACGAGCGAGGAGATCTTCAGCTCGGAGGTGTCCGTCTCGGTGGGGTCGACCACGTTCACCGCGTCGAAGCGATAGGCGTACTCGGCGGTCACGGCCCGCTCGGCGGGCGAGAAGCGCAGCAGTCGCGCGTTACGCGAGGTCTCGCCCGCGGCCTGATCGGGCACGGAGAGCGGGCTCTGCACGGCCGCCACCAGATCGCCGCCGGGGAGCCGGGTCAGCCCCTCGAAACCGCGGTTGAGCTTCCGCTGCAACAGAATGGCGGGCAGCGCCTCCACGACGGGATAGTCGGTACCCCGCAGATCGAGCCCTCGGGGCACGTACCGGGCGAGCACCCGGCCGCGCGGAGAGACATGCACCAGCGAGGGCCCGTACTCGTCGGCGAGCCAGAACGAACCGTCGGCGGCGCGCACGAGGCCCTCGGTGTCCAGTCCGTTCGGGTTGTACGGGAGTGGGGTGCTGGCGTCGTACGTATACGGTGCCTCGTCGCGCGACGCCTGGTTCGGCAGGCCGGAGACCGGCTTGCCGGACGAGGTGGTGAGCGGGATCGCCCCGAGCACACGTACGTCGTCGCCGGAGACCCGCACTTTCACGATGGCGGGATTGAAACCGGGCACCGGGAACGTACGGCGCTTCTTGCCGTCGATCCTGATCTGACCGTTGGGTCCGCGGTCGGTCATCGCCCAGAACTCGCCCGCCCGGCCGGCGGGGTAGAGGTCGCTGCCGATACCCAGGTGGATCCCGCGGTCGTCGTCCACGGAATCCGGTACCAGGGAGTTGCTGAACTCGCCCAGGGGAACGTCCTGGAGCACGGCGCTGCCGACCACCGACGGCGCGGGCTCACCGGCGGACGGGGCGGGCGCGCCGGTCGCGGTCGTCGTGGCGGTGAGCGCCACCACGACCGCGACCGGCAGCCCCATGGTGAGGGCGCGGCGGACCGGGCGGGGCGGACGCGAGGAACGGGACATCGGGCCTCCTGGTGGGGAGCAGGCGGATCGGTCAGGTCTGCTCGACGACGCCGCTGAAACCTTCGGCGGGTGGCGCGGTGGGGTCGTGCGCCCTCCCCGGGCGAGGGGACCGTCACGGGCCGTCGGGAGGAACACTGCCCGAAACGGCGCCGCCGCGGGGGTGGTTGGGCCGGTTCGGTGCCATCCGACTACCGGGGGCCCCGGGGCGGTTCGGGTGATCTCGGGCGGATCAGACGCGCCCCCACCGGACCCGGGGTGCGCCCGCCCCGGCTCCGGGAGCGCGGACACGACGACGCGCGCTCCCGGACACCCGGCCGGGTGGTCTGTCAGCCCGTCTCGCCCAGCGCCTCCGCCAGCGCGGCGGCGGGGTCGTGGTCGCCCGGACCGCCGGGGCTCCAGCGTCCCCGCTCCTTGCGGTACGGCCACCAGCGGCCGTCCGCGCCGAGCCGCAACTGCGCCTCGGCGCCCACCACCGTCCACCGCCCGGCTCCGGCCGGCCGCAACCGCGGCCGGTCCGCTGCCTCCCAGGCCGCCTCCAGCACCGTGGCCGCCCGCGCCAGCTCAACCGCCGACGGCGTCCACTCCCCGTCGAGCACGGCGAGCGAGGCCGGACCGCCCGCCCGCCAAGCCCGTACGGCCAGCTCCAGCTCGGCGCGCGTCCGCCGGGTCGCCGTCGCGAGCCGGCCGGTGATCACCGGGCCGGGCACCGAGGCGGCCATCCGCACCGCGTCCTGACCGGGTGTCAACCCGTCGTCCAAGGACTGGTGCCGATGGACCGGTGTGAGCGCCTCGACCAGTAGCCGGTGGGCCCGCGCGGCGGCGTCCGCCGCCAGGAACTCCAACGCGTCCGGGTCGATGCCCGGTGGCGGAGCGCTCTCGGTGTGCAGGGCGGGCGGCGGCCCCGGCCGGTCCGGTACCGGCGGGGGCCCCGGCGGTGGCGGAAGGATGTCCCGCGCTGCATAGGTCTCGTCCGCCGGGACCCCCGCCGGCTCCGCCACGAGATCCGCTGGCGCGGGCGCGGCGTCGGCCGCCCGCGCCACACTGCGCGCCTGCAACTCGTCGAGCAGCCCGCGTTCCCCCCGTCCGCGCATCAGAAGGAGGACGAACGGGTCCTGGTCGAGCAGTCGGGCCACCTGGTAGCAGAGGGCGGCCGTGTGCGGACACAGGTCCCACGCCCCGCAGTCGCACTCGGGCTCCAGGTCCCCGATGCCCGGCAGCAGTTCGACCCCGGCCGTCGCCGCGTCCTCGACCAGGTGCGGGGGCATCTCCCGGTCCAACAGCGCCGCGATGTGCCCGGCGCGGTCCACCGCCATGTCCAGGAACCGGTCCCAGTCGGCGTCGTCCAGCCGGGAGAGCAGCACATCGCAGCGGTGTCCGGTGCCGTCCCGGTCCCGGACGACGGCGGTGACCCGCCCGGGGCGGACCGACACCGCTCCCACCGCGCCCGCGCGCGCCTGCTTGCGGCCCTTGGTGAGCTGGTCGGATTCGAGAGCCGTCTCCTCCAGCGCCTGCACCCAGCTCCGGCCCCACCAGGACTGGGCGAACGCGCGGTCCCGCGCGGCCGGCAGCGCGGCGAAGATCCGCTCCTCCGGATCGTGCATGCCGTCATGGTCGTGGTCGTTCGTCATGCGCGCCCCCGCAGTTCCACCAGATCCGCCAGGTCGGCGTCGGACAGTTCGGTCAGCGCGGCCTCGCCGGAGCCGAGTACCGCGTCGGCCAGCTCGCGTTTGCGGGCCAGCATGTCGGCGATCCGGTCCTCGATGGTCCCCTCGGCGATCAGCCGGTGGACCTGCACCGGCCTGGTCTGTCCGATGCGGTACGCGCGGTCGGTGGCCTGCGCCTCGACGGCGGGATTCCACCACCGGTCGACGTGGACGACATGCTCGGCACGGGTGAGATTGAGCCCGGTGCCGGCAGCCTTCAACGAGAGCAGGAAGACGGGCACCTCGCCGCGCTGGAAGCGGTCGACCATGGCCTCGCGCTCGGCGATCGGCGTACCGCCGTGCAGGAACTGGGTCGGCACCCCCCGGGTCGCCAGATGGCCTTCCAGCAGCCGGGCCATCCTGACGTACTGGGTGAAGACCAGCACGCCCGCCCCCTCGGCGAGGATCGTGTCGAGGAGTTCGTCCAGCAGTTCGACCTTGCCGGAACGGTCCGCGACGACGGGCCGCTCCTCCTTCAGGTACTGCGCGGGGTGGTTACAGATCTGTTTGAGTGACGTGAGCAGGGTCATCACCAGTCCGCGCCGCTCCATGCCGTCGGCCGCGGAGATCGCGTCGAGGGTCTCCCGGACCACCGCTTCGTACAGACCCGCCTGTTCGGCGGTGAGCGACACCGCCCGGTCCGTCTCGGTTTTCGGGGGGAGTTCGGGCGCGATACCCGGGTCGGACTTCCGGCGGCGCAGCAGGAACGGCGTGATCAGCGCGGTGAGTCGGCGGGCGGCGGCGGGGTCGTCGCCGCTCTCCACGGCCCGCGCGTACCGACTGCGGAAGGTGCCGAGCCGGCCCAGCAGACCGGGTGTGGTCCAGTCGAGGATCGCCCACAGTTCGGAGAGGTTGTTCTCCACGGGGGTGCCGCTCAGGGCCACCCGGGCCTTCGCGCCGATGGTGCGGAGCTGCCGGGCGGTGGCCGAGTACGGATTCTTGACGTGCTGGGCCTCGTCAGCGACGACCAGGCCCCAGGGCACCTCGCCGAGCCGGTCCGCGTCGAGCCGCATCGTCCCGTACGTGGTGAGCACCACATCGCCGTCGGCGACGCCGTCCAGAGTGCGGGTGGCGCCGTGGAAACGCCGTACCGGCGTACCGGGTGCGAACTTCTCGATCTCCCGCTGCCAGTTGCCCATCAGGGAGGTCGGGCAGACGACGAGAGTGGGTCCCGCCGCCGACGGATCGGTGCGGCGGTGCAGATGGAGGGCGATGACGGTGATGGTCTTGCCCAGCCCCATGTCGTCGGCGAGGCAGCCGCCGAGGCCGAGGGAGGTCATCCGGTTCAGCCAGTTGAGACCGCGTAGCTGGTAGTCGCGCAGCGTGGCGGCGAGCGCGGCGGGCGGGCCGATCTCCTGCGTACCGCCCTCGGGGTCGGTGAGCCGGTCCCGCAGCCGTGCCACCCAGCCGGATGCCTCGACCTCCACCTGCCGGCCGTCGACCTCGGTGGAGCCGGTCAGGACGGCGCCGAGCGCGTCGACCGGGGAGAGGGTGCCGTTCCGGACCGCGCGGACCTGGCGGGCCTCCTCGGGGTCGATGAGTACCCACTGGTCGCGCAGGCGCACCACGGGCCGGTTGGCTTCGGCGAGCCGGTCCAGTTCCGCACGGCTGAGCGGTTGGTCGCCCAAGGCGAAACGCCAGTCGAAGGTGAGCAGTGCGTCGGCGGAGAGGAAGGAGGGCAGCGCGGACTCGCCGACCGGGGCGCCGTGGTCGCCCGTACCGTCGCCCGCGGGCGGGCCGATCACGGCGCGCGCGGTGAGCCGGTGGGTCATCGCCTTCGGCCAGTGCACCTGGACACCGGTGGCCGCCAGCGCGCGGGTGGCGTCGCCGAGGAGTTCGGCGACCTCCTCGTCGGCGAGGTCGATCGCGTCGGGGACGGCGGCGTGCAGCAGCGGGGTGAGCGGCGCCCAGGCGCGGGCGGCGCGGCGCAGCGCCAGCAGGGCGTCCATCCGGGCGCGGGGCCCGAACGCCTCTCCCGCGCGCTCCCCGCCCGCCCAGACGTCGGCTGCGTCCGCGACGAGGGCCGGATCACTGACGCTGTGCATCTGGAGAACGGCCCGGAAGGACGGCCCCCTCTCGTCCCACTCCTGCTCCGGCTGTGCCGGGGACCCGTCGGGGGCGTCGTCAATCTCAATGCGCAGCGAGAGCCGTACGCCCGCGTCGTGGCCCGCGGCGATGTCCGCGGCCCAGGCACGCCGACCGGGCAGTCGCTGCGGCTCCGGCGCGGCGAAGGCCGGACCGCCCGCGGCGAACTCCGCGGCGGGGGAGCGCGGTAGCCCGTCGGCCACCGCGTCGAGGAACGACCGCAGCAGCCGTTCCGGCTCGGGCAGCAGTACGACGCCGTGGGCCGGTTCCAGCGGGACGGCGTGTGCGGCGGGTGGCATCGACGCCGCGAGCGTCCGGGTCCGCTCCAGGTCCTCGGGCGTGAGCGGGCCGACGCGCCAGGCGTCGTGGTCGTCGGTGGTCAGCCCGGGCAGCAGCAGGCCACGGGAGACGAGCTGCAGCGCGAGCACGGCCGCACCACCCCAGAACGCCGCCGAAACGGAGGTGTCCGGGGCGACGCGCGCCCGGGTCAGGACCGGCAGCGCCTCCCGCACAGGGACGATCAGCGCGGGCACGGTGTGCGGGCGCAGGTCGTCCAGGACGACGGTCACCTCGCCGGCCGCTCCGGGGACCGGTGCGCCGTCGGGGCTCCAGAACGCGACCCGCCCGGCGCGGGGCGGGTCGGCCGGCAGGAACACCACGGAGTGACGGGCGGAGGGCCCGTCGGGCGAGGGCGAGGGCGAGGGGAGGGTGGTTTCGGGGGCCGGGAAGAGCGTTGCCGCGGAGGGCGGATGCACAGCGATGACGCATTCCTCAAATTTGACTAGAAGGAGGCGGAATCGCCGAGGGTACCTGACCCGGAACCCGCGCGGGGCGTTCGGGGATGTGTTCCGGCTCACGTGTACTCGGGTGGCCGAGGGGTGGTGTACTCAACACCACCCCGGGGTGCGGGTTGCCCCCCACCGGATCCGGGGGATGGCGCCATGGCCGCGCACGGGCGCCCTTACCTAGGTTTTCTCGGGTCAGCACAGTCGCGTACGTCCACGTACGGCCCACAGACCGGAGACACCGTCATGCCCCAGGCCATCGCAGATGTCGGGGACTCCCCGGCCACATCCGCCACCGGCCGGAAACGGGGCTCAGGGGCCGCATCCGCAGGTGCGAAACGGAACCCCGGCAGCAATTTCGCACCCCTCCTGCGGATCGTCAAGGAGCAGGGACTACTGGAGCGTCGCACAGCCTGGTACGCCCGGACCATGGCCGTCAATCTGGGCGGACTCGCCGCGGTCATCACCGCTGTGGCGCTCGTCGGCGGCTCCTGGTGGGTACTCCTCCTCGCGCCGGCGCTGGCACTGCTCTCCACCCGTACCGCTTTCTTCGCCCATGACGCCGGACACGCGCAGATCACCGGCGACCGGCGCAAGAGCCGGCTCCTTCAGCTCTTCCTCGGCAATCTGCTGCTCGGCATGAGCCAGCAGTGGTGGAACGACAAGCACAATCGCCACCACGCCCATCCGAACCACATCGAGAAGGATCCCGATGTACGGGCGGACATCCTGGTCTTCACCCAGAAGCAGGCCGTGGGCCGTACGGGGTTCCGCGGCTGGCTCACCCGCCATCAGGCGTGGCTGTTCTTTCCGCTGACCACCCTTGAGGGCATCGCGCTCAAGGTCTACGGATTCCGTGCCGTGTTCGCGAAATCCCCGGGCTCGCGACCCCCCGCGCCGGGCCGGAACTCCCCGGGCTCGCAGTCTCCGGACGTGAAGCCCTCAGGTTCGTCGTCCTCTTCCAACTCCTCCGACTCTCCCGAGGCGACCCCGACGGCAACCCGGCCGGTGGGGCCTCCGGGGGACGGGCCCAGTCCGTCCCCGCGGGCGCGGGCGGTCGAGGGTCTGTCGCTCGCCGCCCACGTCATCGGGTATGTGACCCTGCTGCTCACCACGATGCCGCTCGGTCAGGCCCTGCTCTTCGCCCTCATCCACCAGATGCTCCTCGGGCTTCACCTGGGTATGGCCTTCGCGCCCAACCACAAGGGCATGGAGATGCCGCCCGACGAGGAGAGCGGCGAGCGCTGGGGGCATCTGCGCCGCCAGGTGCTCACCTCGCGCAACGTCCGGGGCGGACCGGTGACGGACTGGTTCCTGGGTGGCCTGAACTACCAGATCGAACACCACCTCTTCCCGAACATGCCGCGCCCGAACCTCAGGCTCGCGCAGCCGCTGGTGCGCGCGCACTGTCACGCGCTCTCCCTCTCGTACGCCGAAACCGGGCTGGTGGAGTCCTACCGGCAGGCGCTGGCCCATATGCGTGAGGTCGGCGAACCGCTGCGGGCGGACGCATAGTGGAACTGTGAGGGGTGGCTGCGCGTTCCCCAGGAAGAGACGGCCAAGGCCGTGCAAGGAGGCGTCGAGATGTCGACACGTACGAAGCTCGTCATCGGGGGAGTGGCCGTCGGCCTGCTCCTGATGCCGCTGATCGGATTCTGGTTGTCGCTGCTGGTGGTGATCGGGGTGCCCACGGTGGCGTATCTGATGCTCGACCCCAGTCAGCGCCGCAGGCTGCGGAGGGTTTCCCGCAAGGAGCTGGGCCGCTGAGACCGGGAGCCCTGGCCGCCGCGCCCGCCGTGTGAGCGGCGGGCGCGAGCTGGGGTTCCTGGTTCCGTTGAGGGGAGGCTTCGTGCTGTCGTAGCTGGGGTGCTCCCCGGGCGGCGGGGCGAGGGCGCCCCGTGGCCCCTATCCGGCGATCCGCGCCGCCCGTCCGTCACGCGGCGGGTAGGCCCAGCAGGCTCCGTGCCACCGTCCCGGGTGACTCACCCCGCTCGCGGGCGAGGGCGATGACGGCGCGACAGGCCAGTTCGTCGACCCCGAAGGAGAGTGCCTCGGGCGAGACCCAGCCCCCGGCCTCCTCCATCCGGTCCTGATCATCCTCCGCACGTCCGGCTACATAGGTCGCGGCCGCCTCGAACAGATTGTGCTGTCGCGAGCGGGTCGGCGCCGGGGCCGGTATCTTCTCCGGGCGGCGTCCGATTCGCGCGCGGATTCCACTCAGCCTGTCGAACATCCGGTCCACCCTCCGCCAGGGGCGGCGGTCGCCGCCGATCTCTCAGGTCGTCAGGGTGTCCATGCCCAGGGCGCGTTGACTCCATCCCGTATCCGGGTGCCTGCTCTCAGCCCGCCGCCTCGCCATGACGCTGCCAGTCACTCCTGGTCAGGGTGTATTCGACCTCTCCCAGCTCGGATCCGTCGATGCGGTCGGGCCACTCCTCGAAGTACGTGCGGACGTACCGCAGACCGGCCTTCTCCATGACCCGCCGCGAACGCACGTTGACCGTCATCGTGTTCGCGGTCACCAGCTCCACGCCCAGCTCCGTGAAGCCGGTACGGATCAGGGCGCGCGCTCCCTCGGTGGCACAGCCTCGGCCCCATGCGGCTCTGTTGAGCCGGTACCCGAGTTCGACCACGGCGGTGCTGTCGTCGCGGACCGGACGGAACTCGAACCAACCCAGGAACGTCCCGCTCGCCCGGTCCTCGGCCGCCCAGTAGCCGGGCTTGTCGAGACACGGAATGCGCCGGCTCAGTCGGGGCAGCACATCAGCCCGCACCGCGGACCGTGTCGTCGGGCGGCCGCCGTTGAGAAAGCGCATGACCTGAGGGTCGCTGTCGAGGTCGAGGAGATGGTCGAGGTCGGCCGCGTCGAAGGCGCGCAGGGACAGTCGTTCGGTCGTGAGGAGGACGGTCATGGCTCCCATCTTCGCGACCCGCGGCCGTCGCCCGCCACCCGATTGTGTCGGTCTGGGTTCCTCGTCCGGCCCCTGCAGCCGGGCCGCTGACCAGCCGACTTATGGAGAAATTCCATGGCGGTGGCCTACGGGGAGTCTGCCGTTGCCGGCCGTGGGCAGGCGGATCGACGGATACCAGATGAACCGTTCGACGCCGTGGAATTACCGGTCGCGGGCCATTCGGAGCGGCGAGCGTGATACCTGGCGGATTCGGGCGGGAATACCCCCGGCAGAGGTTTCCGCCGTGAGTTGGATTCTTATGGCTGCCATAAGGTTCTTCGCACGCACGATCCGGTTCCCGGAACTCTGTCCGGGTGGAGTGACGTACGTGATCATGTGCCGATGGGCCTGTTCGCGCGGCGCCTTGAATATGCCGCTCGAATGTACGGCGAACTATTGCTCGATTCGATAGGTCGGTTGCACCTTGCCCTACCGCTCCGGGTACGAAAAGCTTACGGGCGCCACGGGGAACGCATGCGCTGGGAAGGAACAACCATGCCGCTGGACAAAGGACTTGACTGGCTGCTCGACGATCTCACCAAGCGGATACAGCACGTCAGGCACGCACTGGTGCTGTCCAATGACGGCCTGGTGACCGGGGCGAGTACGGGGCTGGAGCGGGAGGACGCCGAGCATCTCGCGGCCGTCTCCTCCGGTCTGCACTCCTTGGCCCGTGGCTCGGGACGACACTTCCGCGCGGGCCGGGCCCGACAGACCATGGTCGAGTTCGACGAGGCGCTGCTCTTCGTCACGGCCGCGGGGGAAGGGAGCTGTCTCTGTGTCCTGAGCGAGGCCGAGGCGGACGTCGGCCAGATCGCGTACGAGATGACGCTCATGGTCAACCGAGTCGGCGAGCATCTCGGTGTCGAAGCCAGGCAGCCAGGGATCAACCGACGCTGAGCTGCGCATACTTCGCCGGCAATCACCCGCGGCCCGGCCTTCACCGGGTCTGTGGCCGAACTGATCCGCGGAGTTATCCACAGGCCGGGCGAGAGCGCGCGGTGCCGGGCTAGGGTCATCACCGAGAGTAAGCAACCTCACGGGGAGACCGACATGGCAGCGCGCGCGACAGCTTGGACGGCGGACAGGACGGCACGGACAGCGGGCACCACGGGACCGACGGCGGACGGGACGGCGTGGACGACGGGCACCACGGGACCGACGGCGGACGGGACGGCGTGGACGACGGGCACCACGGGACCGACGGCGGAGGCGGCAGCGCGCGCGGTGGTACCGCAAGCGGCCTTACCCACCCTGCCCTCAAGCCGGGCCGCCCATGAACTGGGGCTGAGGAGCACGGAATTCGGGCTCGCGGTCGGCCTGGGGTACATCGGCACCACATCGGCACCGGGTGGCGGCCCACCACGGATCGCCCAGGCGGAGGTCGACCGGCTCCGCGGCTCCGAGGGTTTCCCCCGCACGCTGCGGGAGCGGGTGCGCGCGGTGGACACGCGCACGGGCGCGGAGCTCATCTCCATCAGCCCCTGGCGCTTCGGGCGGCTCGCCCGCACAGGCCACTTCACTCCGGTCCGTTTCTACCTCAACCGCTATCGCGCGGTCGTCTGGCTCTATCTCGCCGACGACGTGACGCGATGCGCGGCGGACCATCCCGGACTGCTGACTGGCCCGACCCCACCCGCGTTGCGGGCGATGCTGGATGACGGGGTGGACCGCCGCGCCAGCGCCTGGCGCGGGAGGCGGCTGGGGATGCTGCTGCGGACGGCGGAGGATCCGTGGCTGCGGGCGGCGACCGTCGCCGCCGTGCTCGATCCCAGCACCGTCGCCGAGGTGGTGGCCGATCCCGCCGAGCGCTCCCGGTTGCTGCTCGCGCGACCGGAGTTCGCTGACTTCCGCCCGAACTCCGCCGCCGCCCTCGCGGTGGTGGAGCGGTTGGTCCGGGCGGACCGCCCGGACGAGATTCGATGGCACCGGGCGCACCTGGCGCGAGCGGTGAGCCGTGCCCGGCAGGCAGGGTCCGCGTCCGGTCCGGCGAAGCCTGCTGGTTTCGGCGCCGGCTCCGCAGCCACCCTCCTGGTGCGGCGCGCTCCGCTCCACGGACCGGTTCTGTCGCCCCACCCCCACTCCCATCCCGATCCGGCGCCCTGCCCAGCGCCCCGCCCTGTGACCGGCGTCGGTTCCCGAAGCGACTCACGACCCGACTGCCCCGCTCATCGTCCCGCTGGCCGTCCCACCGGAGGCGGTCGGTCAGCGGATCGATCCGTGGTCAGAGGGCGTTCTGGTCAAAAACCGGATAGTTCACGGGAGGGTGCCAGGCTATGGGCGTTTCACTGGTTGCTCGTTTCGCGAAGTTCGAGATCATCGAGAGGCGGATCACGCTCTCGGAGTGCGCGGGTTTGGTCTCGTGGTCGCGGACGAGGCGGCGGTGCATCATGATGCACCCGAAACTCCGCTCCACGACCCCCCGGGGTCGGGAGCGACCGGCGGGTGGTGGGCCGATCCCGGGCCCGTCTGTGTCGCCCGGTGTCGGTCCGGGAGTCACGGGGTGCCGCTGGGTGCCGCGGGGACGGTGGCGCCGCCGCCCGCCGCCACCGCCTGCACCACGGCTTGGTGCAGAGCCCGGCTGTCGTCCTCCGTGGCGCAGTGCGTGGGGCTGCCCGACATCGTGAACCAGTCGGAGGCACCGCTGTACTGCACGGCGACGCGCGCTTCGCCGTCGGCCCAGGTGGTGTGCACGGAGAGGTCTCCGGTCAGGACGCCGACCTCGTCGGTGAGCACCCCTCCACGCCCGGAGTACACCCCGGTGGTCGTCCACGATGCCCAGCTCATCCTCCCAGGCTCGCACCGCCGGACCGTAAACGCGACCGATGTGACGGCTGGGGCGGCTTCTGGTGCGGTTCCACGGGAGGGGCTGGAGGGGCCGGGGGAAGGGGAGGGGCCCTCCGGGGGGCGACGCACGCACCGTGTCGCAGGGGTGCGGAGGCCGTGCTCACTCGCCGGCGGGCGTGCCCTATACGGCCCGGCCCTGTGCCCGGTCGGCCACGCGGTGTGACCGGATAAGTGCGGCCCCGCGTCGAGGACTCATGGCCGAGGCCCTCGGGTGCCACCTCGGGTGCGGGTCGCCCACCCGCGCGGTCTGTGTCCACCTCGTCGTCCGTCCCGTCGTATGAAGCTTCGCTGTGGGCCTGCTTAAGAAATCCTCGATGGACTCTCGGGGCCACGCTGGGCAGATTGGTGTGGGCCCGATGATCATCACTGACATAGTTTGTCGCGATCCAAGACATCTATGCAGTAGATCGTGTTTGTCATGAAGAATCCGATGTCACGCCTGGAGCCGCCCCGATGAAGGCACTTGTCAAGCAGCACGCCGAGCCCGGTCTGTGGCTCATGGACGTGCCGGAGCCGGAGACCGGACCGGGCGATGTGCTGATCAAGGTGCTCCGTACGGGGATCTGCGGCACGGATCTGCACATCCGCTCGTGGGACGCCTGGGCCCAGCAGGCCGTCACGGCACCGAGGGTCCTCGGTCACGAGTTCGCCGGTGAGGTCGTCGCCGTCGGTGCGGATGTCCGGGACATCGCCGTGGGCGATGTGGTGAGCGGCGAGGGGCATCTCGTCTGCGGCCGGTGCCGCAACTGTCTGGCCGGCCGACGCCATCTGTGCCGCAGCACCGTCGGCCTCGGCGTCGGACGGGACGGCGCGTTCGCCGAGTACGTCGCCCTGCCCGCGTCCAATGTGTGGGTGCACCGCACCCGGGTGGACCTGGACATCGCCGCGATCTTCGACCCCTTCGGGAACGCCGTGCACACCGCGCTCTCCTTCCCGCTCGTCGGCGAGGACGTGCTGATCACCGGCGCGGGCCCGATCGGCATCATGGCCGCCGCCGTCGCCCGGCACGCCGGCGCGCGCAATGTGGTGATCACCGACGTCAGCGAGCCCCGTCTGGAGCTCGCCCGCAAGGCCGGAGCCACCCTCGCGCTCAATGTCTCCGAGCACGGCATCGCCGAGGCGCAGCACCGGCTCGGCCTCAAGGAGGGCTTCGATATCGGCCTGGAGATGTCCGGCCGACCCGAGGCCATGCGCGACATGGTCGACAACATGACCCATGGCGGCCGTATCGCCATGCTCGGACTGCCGGCCAAGGAATTCGCCGTCGACTGGTCGAAGATCGTCACCTCGATGATCACAGTCAAGGGCATCTACGGACGCGAGATGTACGAGACCTGGTACGCGATGACGGTCCTGCTGGAGGCCGGACTCGACCTCAGCCCGGTCATCACCGGCAGCTACGGCCACCGGGACTTCGAAGCCGCCTTCGACGAGGCCGCCACCGCCCGCAGCGGCAAGATCATTCTCGACTGGACCCGCTGACCCCGGCCCGCGCCCACCCCGGAGCGCGATGAGCCCCCCGGCGGCGCCCGCCCACCGGACCACCCCCAAGGGAGCACCCACCATGTACGCGTCCGTCCGCGACGACCTCCGCACTGCCCTCGACGAGATCCGCGCCGCCGGTCTGCACAAGCCCGAGCGGGTCATCGGCACCCCGCAGGGGGCCACCGTCTCCGTCGCCTCCGGCGAGGTGCTCAATTTCTGTGCCAATAACTACCTCGGTCTCGCCGACCACCCCGAGGTCGTGGACGCCGCCAAGGAGGCCCTGGACCGCTGGGGATATGGCATGGCCTCCGTCCGCTTCATCTGCGGCACCCAGGATGTGCACAAGGAGCTGGAGGCGCGGCTCTCTGCCTTCCTCGGCCAGGAGGACACGATCCTCTACTCCTCCTGCTTCGACGCCAACGGAGGAGTCTTCGAGACCCTCCTCGGCCCCGAGGACGCCGTCATCTCCGACGCCCTCAACCACGCCTCCATCATCGACGGCATCCGTCTCTCCAAGGCCGCCCGCCACCGTTACGCCAACCGCGATCTCGCCGAACTGGAGCAGCGGCTCCAGGAGACCCAGGGCGCCCGGCGCCGCCTCGTCGTCACCGACGGGGTGTTCTCCATGGACGGCTATCTGGCACCGCTCGCCGCCATCTGCGACCTCGCCGACCGCTATGACGCCATGGTCATGGTCGACGACTCGCACGCCGTCGGCTTCGTCGGCCCGCAGGGGCGCGGCACGCCCGAGCTGGCCGGGGTCATGGACCGGGTCGACATCGTCACCGGCACCCTCGGCAAGGCGCTCGGCGGAGCGTCCGGAGGGTATGTCGCCGCCCGCGCGGAGATCGTCGCCCTGCTGCGGCAGCGCTCCCGCCCGTACCTCTTCTCCAACTCGCTCGCCCCCGTGATCGCCGCCGCCTCCCTGAAGGTCCTCGACCTGCTGGAGTCGGCCGGAAAGCTGCGGGAGCGGCTCAGCGAGAACACTGCCCTGTTCCGTACGGCGATGGTCGACGCGGGCTTTGAGGTCCTGCCCGGCGACCACCCCATCGCCCCCGTCATGATCGGCGATGCCGCCGAGGCGGCGCGGATGGCCGAACTTCTCCTGGAGCGGGGGGTGTACGTCATCGGATTCTCGTACCCTGTCGTCCCGATGGGGCAGGCCCGGATCCGGGTCCAGCTCTCCGCCGCGCACTCCACGGAGGACGTGGAGCGGGCGGTCGCTGCGTTCGTCGACGCGCGCCGTGCGTTGAAGGACTGACACCGAGGTCGGAGGGGGTCGGGCCCGGCTGGCAGGATGGTGGGGTGATCGACCCTCGACGGCTGCGCATCCTGCGGGCTGTGGCGGATCACCGTACGGTGACCGCCGCGGCAGCCACGCTCTACCTCACCCCGTCGGCCGTCTCCCAGCAGCTCAACGCGCTGGAGCAGGAGACCGGCCACGCCCTGCTGATCCGTAACGGCAAGGGGGTCCGGCTGACGGCGGCCGGCGAGATCCTGCTCCACCACACCCATGCCGTGCTCGCCCAGTTGGAACGCGCCGAGGCCGAGCTGGCCGCGTACGCGGGTGGTGCGGCAGGTGAGGTCACGGTCGCCGCCTTCGCTACCGGCATCGCTGAGGTGGTGGCCCCGGCGATCGGCCTGCTGGCCGCCGACCACCCCGGTATCGGAGTCCGGGTCCGGGACGCCGAGGGGGACGAGAGCCTGCCCCTGGTGCTCGATGGCGAGGCGGACCTCGCGGTCGCGGTCGAGTACCGGGGAGCGCCCGGCGCCGACGACCGACGGCTGGCCCGGGTACCGCTCTACGCGGAACCCTTCGACGCCGTCCTGCGCGCGGACCACCCCCTCGGGGCGGCGGAGCGGGTCGCGCTCGCCGAGCTGGCCGACCACGACTGGATCGGTCCCTATCCGGGCAATCCCTGTCATGACATGGTGCTGCTCGCCTGCGAGCTGGCCGGTTTCCAGCCGCGACTGGTCCATTCGTCCGACGATTTCCGCGCCGTGGTCGCGCTCGCCGGGGCGGGAGCCGGGGTGGCGCTCGTGCCGCGTTCGGCGCTGCGCGGAATGGAACGCGGCGACACGGTCGTACGGCCGGTGTCCGGTCCGGCCGCGACGCGGCGGGTCTTCGCTGCGGTACGGCGGGGCGCGGAGCACCATCCGCTGATCAGCCCGGTCCTGCTGGCCCTGGAGAAGGCCGCGGCGGAACGCCAGTGGCTCGGTGCGCCGGACTCCTCCGGCTGATCCCCGAGCGGGTCGACTCCCGAGCGGGTCGACTCCCGAGCGGGACCGGTCCGGCCCGCAGCCGGAGCCCTGATAGAGGGCCCGCGGGCCCGTCTCGGCCTCCGGGGCGATCGAGCTGGGGTCTACCCGGGGGGCGGTATCAGCGCCGCCTTCAGCCCCGCCTCCAGATCCGCGTTCACGCCGCGCGTGAACGCCGCCTCGTAGACCTGGTCGCCGACATCGGCACGGGCCGCCCGTTCGCACTGTTCGCGCACCGCGCCCAGTTCCGGAGTGCCCCGCTGCGGGTGACCGACCGTGCTCCAGAACGCCTGGCCCGTGCCGTACACCAGCCCCGCGTGCTCGCCGTCGCCCGCCGCCGCGACCGCCGCGGCCAGGACGTCGAGCCCCAGCGCGACTCCGAAACTGTCGCCGATCCCCTTCTTGCACGCGAGCATCGCGCGCGCGTGCTCGGCCGCCTCCAGCGGCTCTCCTCCGAAGAGCGCGATCAGACAGAGTTGGTAGTCGAGATAGGCGCGGGTCCAGGACTCGCCCCGCTCCACACAGCCCCGCCGCAGTGCCAGCGCCCGCTCACGGGCCTCGGGCAGCCGGCCGAGCCCGGTCAGCGCGAATACCTGTACCAGATGGCAGCGGAGCCCGGCCGGGGAGACGAACGGATCGCCCGGAGACCGGTCCAGCGCCTGCGCGGCCAGCCGATCGGCCGCCAGTGGCCGGCCGGTCAGCAGGGCGATGAGGCCGCCGAGGTACCCCGCCGCGAGAGCCCCCTCCACATCCCCGTCCAGGCGGGCCGAGCGCGTGCATTCGTCGCTGACCCGCTGAGCCGTCCCGTACTCCCCCTGGAGGGTGACGGCGACCCCGAGCGCCCACAGCGCGCGCGTCCGGTCCGGGCCGCCACCGGGGTGCGCGGCCAGGGTCTGCTCCAGGTAGTCCCGTGCTTCGTGGAGGTGGCCGCAGCAGCTCCAGAAGAATCCGAGCAGTCCCGCCAGCCGCAGCGCCCGCACCGGTGACGTGGCCAGGAAGTGGTCGAGCGCCGTGCACAGATCGGTGTGCGCGGCGCCGACCGTGCGGTACCAGTGGGCCTGCTCGGGGCCGAGCCAGCCGGCGTCCGCGCGGTGCGCGAACAGCAGGAAGTGCTGGGCGTGCCGCTCCGCCACGGCGCTCTGCTCGCCCAGGGCACGCAGCCACAGACCGCCGTACTCCCGGATTCCGTCGAGCATCCGGTAGCGCACGCCGTCGGAGCCCGGCGTTCTGACGATCCGGACCACGGACCCGGTCACCAGTCGGTCCAGCAGTGGTCCGACCTGATCGGCCGTCAGGGGTTCGCCGGTGCAGACCGCCCGCGCGGACGCTTCGTCGAAATCGCCCCGGAAGACGGTCAGTCGGGCCCAGAGCAGCCGTTCGGACGGGGCGCAGAGCTCATGGCTCCACCCGATGGTGGTGAGCATCGCCCGGTGGCGCTCCGGGTGCACGGGGAGACCGGCGGGAGTCTTCAGCACGTCGAAGCGGGAGGTGAGCCGGCGGGCGACCCGCTCGACCCCCGAGCGGGCGGCGTGCGCCGCCGCCAGCTCCAGCGCCAGCGGAATGCCTTCGAGTCGACGGCAGATCCGGGTCACGGCGGCAGCGGTCCGGCGGGTGTTCGCCGCGCTCGGGTCCTCGGCCGATCCCGCCGGCCCGTCCTCCGCCCGCGCGTGCTCCGCCGAGCTGCCGTCCGTCTCGAAGCGCCCCGCACCCGGGAAGCCGGCGGGCCCTGAGGATCCCGCGGGCCCCCGGGCCCGCGTGCCGCGTGCCGCCTCCGCCATCCGCTGCCGGAACAGCTCCTGGGCGTCCGCCCCCTGGGCCGGGAACGGCTCCACCTCGATCAGCCGCTCGTCCACCATCCCCAGCGGCTGCCGGCTCGTGGCCAGCACGGTCAGCCCCGGAACCACCGTCAGGAGATCGCCGACCATCGTCCGGCAGGCGTCGACCAGATGTTCGCAGGAGTCCAGCACCAGCAACAGCCGCTTGTCCGCGAGCCACTCGCACAAGGCGTCGACCGGCATCCGCGGCGTGTGGTCGGAGAGGTCGCAGGCGTCCGAGACCGTGGGCAGCAGCAGCCGATCCCCGGACAACGCCGCCAGATCCGCCCACGCCACCCCGTCGGGGAACGAGCCGGCCGCCCGCCGCGCGGCCCGCAGGGCGAGCCGTGACTTACCGACACCACCGCTGCCCACCAGGGTGATCAGCCGATGACGCATCATTGCCCGACGGAGCTCGAGCAGCTCCCGGTCCCGTCCGACGAAACTGGTGGATTCTTCGGGAAGGTTGCCCAACACGAGGGACAGTCTCCCGTATACCGGGACCTTCAGGAACCGGTCGGTGGTGACTCCATCGCCTTCTTCAGATTGCTCAGTGTTCTGCGGATGTTCGCACGCTGGAAATCGGCGAAGGTGTGGCCGCGGGTCGCCAGCCGGTCGAAGGCGTTGGCCAAGGCGTCGGGCCACGACCTGCGGTCGTCCCGCCAGGTCTCGGTCACCCGCGTCCCGCCGTCGACCGCGTCGAAGCGGTACTCCCAGGTGGCGATCCGGCCCCGCAGGATCGGCCGGCGCCCGCCGATGGCGTGCACCCGGAAGGCGAAGCGCTCGCCCGGGTCCGCCGCCAGGACCGTGCACCGCGTGGTCCAGCGCAGCGGACCGCGCCGGTTGTGGCCGTCGAACACCATGCCCACATACGCGCCCGTGCTCTCGCCGCGCACCGTCGCGCCCAGGTTCTCCGGGCTCCACCGGCCCATCAGGCGCGGATCGCTCACCCGTTCGTAGATCGTGGCAGGGGCGGCCTGGATGACGATGCTGTCCGAGACCGCCAGGGTTCGTGCCATGGTGGACGACTCCGATCCGTTGGATTCCGTACTGTGTTCGGGCCCATGCCCCGTGGGCGGGATTCAACCCCTCGCCACGGTGGGCCCCGGCGTCTTCGGCGAACCCCGCCCGCGCGGGGTGTCCGTCGGGTACCGGCCTCGCACATGATCGCCGGCCCCCGCCGCGCCTCGGCGCGCGGGGGCGGACCGTGTCGGCGGGGCGGGGGAGTCCGGGCCGGCCCCGGGTCGCGCTGTCGGCCCGCGCGGCCCGGAGGGCGTCCGCTGCCGTAGCGCCGGAAACACATCCCCCGGCACACACACGCCGCGTGCGGCGGAGCGCCCGCCCGCCGTCCGCGTGGAGTCCGTACCGCCGTCGGACGCGGTCCGCGTCACCCCCGTACCATGCGTGCGACGATATAGAGCGCTTGCAATTAAATGTGCCTGCAATTATTGTGAGCGCCTGCGAAGTGCTGAAGGCGGTCACCCCGCGGTCCGCCGAAGCGATCACCCCGGAGGTCTCCTGTGCCCCTCGCCCTGCTCGCCCTGACCGTCGGAGCCTTCGGGATCGGCATGACCGAGTTCGTGATCATGGGGCTGCTCCCCGAGATCGCGACGGACTTCGGGGTCTCGATCCCGACCGCGGGCTTCCTCGTCACCGGCTACGCGCTCGGTGTGGTGCTCGGTGCCCCGCTGATGACCGCTCTCGGCACGAGGATCTCCCGCAAGCGGATGCTGATGCTGCTGATGGGCCTGTTCATCGTCGGCAATCTGCTCTCCGCGCTGGCTCCGGGGTACGAGGCGATGCTGGCCGGCCGGGTCGTCTCCTCGTTCGCGCACGGGGCGTTCTTCGGCATCGGGTCGGTCGTCGCCGCCGATCTGGTCGCCCCCGGGAAGAGGGCCGGGGCCATCGCGACGATGTTCACCGGACTGACTGTCGCGAATGTCGTCGGGGTCCCCCTGGGCACCTTCATCGGCCAGAACGCGGGCTGGCGCGTCACCTTTGTGGTCGTCGCCGCCCTTGGTGTGGTCGGACTGCTCGGGGTGGCCCGATTGGTGCCCGAACGGCCCGTGCCCGAGGGGGGCGGTCGGCTGCGACACGAGGTCGCCGCCTTTCGGAACGCCCAGGTCCTGCTGGCCATGGCGATGACGGTGCTCGGCTTCGGCGGAGTCTTCGCCGCGATCACCTACATCACTCCGATGATGACCGAGGTCGCGGGATTCGCCGACTCGTCCGTCACCTGGCTGCTGGTCCTGTTCGGCCTCGGCATGGTCGCCGGGAATCTGATCGGCGGCCGATTCGCGGACCGCGCCCTGATGCCCCTGCTCTATGTGTCACTCGGCGCGCTCTCCGTCGTCCTCGCCCTCTTCACCCTCGCCGCCCACCACAAGGTCACCGCGGCGATCTCGATCGTCCTCATCGGCGCATGCGGCTTCGCGACCGTGCCCCCGCTCCAGAAGCGCGTTCTCGACCAGGCGTCCGGCGCCCCCACCCTCGCGTCCGCCGTCAACATCGGGGCCTTCAACCTGGGCAACGCCCTCGCCGCCTGGCTCGGCGGAGCGGTGATCACGGCCGGACTCGGCTACACCGCCCCCAACGCCCTCGGCGCCGCGCTCGCCGCATCGGCCCTCGTGCTGGCCGTCGTTGCCCATGCCCTGGAGCGCCGTAGGAAGGCCACGCCCAGCCGGCTGGTCACGGGCTCGGTCGTCGCCGCGGTCCCGTCGGCCGCCTCCGGGCGCCGGTCGTAGCGCGGGCGGCCCGGGTGGCGGGCTCCGTTAGGGACCCGCCACCCGGGTGGGTCAGCGGAGCGCCGGTGCGGTGACGGCCGTCTCCAGGCCGGGCAGATCCGCCAGCCAGGACAGGTCCGGCACCGCCGGAGTGCTGAGTGAGTCCGGCGCCGTGGGTGTCGCGAGGAGTGCCGGGAACGCGGGAGTCGTGGTGAGGGCGGGTGCCGCCGGAGTGGTGGAAGTGGCAGAAGTGGTGGGCGTCGCCGGAACCGCCGACACATCGATCGCCGAGAGCTCCTCCCACCTCGCGAGCGTGTCCCGTACCGCGGCCGTCACCGTGGCCGCGTCGGCCGTTCCCGTACCGGCGATGTCGATCAGGTCGGCGAACGCCGTCCCGAACGCATCGATCGAGTCGGTCAGCTCGTCGGCGCGGGCGGCTCGATCCGCCGTGGCGGTCGCCGTCTCCGTCGCGGACGTCAGGGCGAGCGACGCGTCCTGTGCGAGTGCCGCCGCGTCCGACAGTCGCCCGCCCTCCGCCGCCAGCAGGCCGTCGATTAGGTCGGTGACGGCGCTCGGCACCCTCCCGGTCTCCCGCAGGGCATCGATCCGTTGGTTCAGCTCTGCGGCACCGGGAATCGACACCCCCGTGGAGGTCGCGGTGGCGGGGGAGGGGTCGGGCACCGAAGTGAGCGCGGACGCGGGGCCGATGGCCGCCAGGACGAACGCGGCGCACAGGGCGGGCGGGACGAGGGTGCGGGACAGCGGGGCGAGACGCATGGGGAATTCCTTCCGGACGAGGGGTCGGTCGCTCGCTCACCGTCGAAAGTCCCACCTCTCGCCGCAACCGCGCCATGCTCCGACCCCTTGGCGCGTCTTCTCCGTCCCGTAGCACCTGACCTGCGTCTTCGCCGTACGCGGTCAGTCGTGGCGCGGGTGCTGCCATCCGTGTGAGCGCGGTCCGGCCGAGATCATCCGGACGGCCGAGCGGTCTTCCGGAGGTCGGGCGGCGGCGTTGGGCCCGCACGGTCCTCCCGCTGTGACCGGCGCCCCGAGGGTCCCCGAGGGTCCGCGAGGCGCGGCGGGTCGACGGTCGGACGTCCGCGACGGTGATCGCCGTGGATCGCCGTGGATCCCCCGCGAACCAAGCGGAATCCATTGCTCCGTTCGACTGTCCATAAAGAACAGATAAGAGCAAAATGGAGAGGCGGGGCCGCGCGTCCCGCACCACGGCCAGATGGACAGCGCAGCAGAAGGAGGCGAGTCGTATGGCCGGCGTCTCACACCGGGGAGATCTGGCGGATCACCCCGACATCACGGAAATGCGGGACCGTTACGCCCGCGTGCTCGGCGGGCGCGATGTCGCGCTCATGGACGGCCCGGTGTTCCTGGTCGGCCTGGCGTGCGCGATCTCCCCATGGGTGGTCCACTTCTCCGGCAGTCAGCCCGCCCTCGCCACCCACAACCTGATCATGGGTGTGGCGATCGTCGTGCTCGCGCTCGGATTCACCGCCGCGCCGGCGCGGATGTACGGGCTGAGCTGGGCCATGTGCGCGATGGGAGTGTGGCTGATCATCGCACCCTGGATCGTGGGCAGTGGCCCGGACAAGGGGGTCATCTGGACCAACATCGTCCTCGGCGGCCTCACCTTCCTGCTGGGCCTGGCGTGTACGGCCGCGTCGGCGCGGGGTGGCCGGAGCGGCCGATCCCCATCCCGATCCCGAGCCTGAGCCGCTGAGCCGGCATCACGTCCCGCGCCGGACGCGCGCGGTTGATGGCGGCCACCCCCCCCCCGCCGCGGCCACCCCCGGCGGGGGGTGGCCGCGGCCGTTAAGAGTCGCTGAACAGCCGGCTCCGCGACCGGTGTCGGGCCGATTCCAGCAGTGCGTGGATGTGCTCGCCCGCGTGGTCGGCGTCCTTGACCGGGGAGGCGAACGGCAGCCGCGCGTCCTCGTGGCCGTGCGCGTGCTCCAGCCGGAGGGTGATGCCGTAGCGGTCGATGGCGACCGGGAGCGCCCGCCGCACCCCCTGCGTCACCCGTGGTTTCACCAGGCGCAGCAGCAGGCCGACGACATCGCTGTGGTCGTCGATCAGATGGGTCAGCATTCCCGCCTCGCAGACGGCCAGTGGATCGGTGTCCGCCCGCATCAGTGTGTGCAGGTCCACCGTCGCCCGCCCGTCCGCCGTGTCCAGGACGGCGTGGGCGAACTCCATGCAGCGGCTGCCGTCCGGCGCCTGGTGCCGCGAGGAGTCCAGTAGCCGGCCGACGAGCAGGACCCGGGCGCGGACCCGGTCACGGACCGGCGTCGGCGCGATATCGGTGAACTCCAGCGTGGCGGGTACGGGATCGGCCCCCGGCGGGCCGGCGCCGAGGCCGCCCCCCTCGGCCGGCAGCGCGGGGTGCAGATGGATCTGCTCGGTCTCACCGGGCCCGTGCAGCCGGGAGACCTCGGTGCGCCCGGCGTCGGTGACGACGGTCATCGAGTCGGCCGCCGTCAGGATCGACCGGATTCGTTCCGCGCTCGTCGGTTGCGTTCGGGGGGCGGTGAACAGGCGGCGCATCCAGAACTCCACACTCGAAGGAACTTAGGTATGCCTAACCTAAGCCCAGGGTGGTCCTCCCGCCAAGCCCGCGGGCCCCGGCAGGCGTCCCGCCCAAGCCTGTCGGGGCGCGCCGACGGCCCCGCCCGTACGGCCCCGTGCGGACAGCGCGCCCCCAGCGGGTCCGGAGGCCGGCGCCCCCGGTCAGGCCCCGGGCGCCCGTCCGCCCACTCTCCGGAGGACCTTCAGCAGATACTCCTTCCGGTCGAGCGGATCGTGGTCGGTCCGGGGCCGCGTCGGCACGGCCCCCATGACGGGGTGATAGCCGTCGAACGCCGCCTCCAGCACCCCCTCACCCCGGGTCAGCGAAGGCAGCCGACGCTGGAGTTCACGCACCCGCGCGGCCGGGATCCTCCCCTCCAGCACACCGTCGCGGCCCGCCCGGACCGGAGTCAGAGTGGCCGCCCCCAGCCGCCCCAGCACCGGAACCAGCACACCGATCGCGTCGGCCGGGGCGTCCAGTCGGAAGTGGTGCATCGGCTCCAGGACCTGCGTCCCGGCCCGGCGCAGCGCGGCCATCAGCACCAGCGGTGTCAGATTCCTGAAGTCGCCCGCCGTGCTGGACATGCCCTTGTCGAAGACGGCGTGGGCATGACTCTGGCGCGGCCAGTAGCCGGAGTGGGTCAGGGTGACCACGCAGTCGGTGACCTCCCAGCCGTGGAGACCCTGCCGGAGCGTCTCCCGCACGGTCTCCTCCACCGCCACCATGAAGGCGTACGGCATCGACCCCAGCTCCACCCCCAGGCGGAACTCCACCCCGGCGCCGTCCGGGGCGGGTTCCACCCGCAGCCCGACGGTGGCCAGGAACGGGTTCGGCTCCTTGTCGATGATCTCGAACGCGGCCCCCGTGCCGACGGGCCGCTCCCGGCAGACCGTCGTCGTCTCGCGGAAGGTGACCGCCACCCCGAAATCGTCCGCCAGGGTCGTCTGGATGACCTCCTTCTGCACCTCTCCGTAGAGGGACACGGAGACCTCTCCCCGTCGGTCGTCCTGGCGCAGGTCGATCAGCGGATCCTGCTCGGCGAGCCGGGTGAGCGCCGCGTGCATCGCCCCGCTCGTGGACGGAGGTTCGGGGACGACGACCGTCTCCAGCGTCGGCGGCGCGAAATGACCGGCCGCGGCGATCTCGCCCGACGGCGTCGGGTCCCCGATCGTGTCCCCGATCCGTACCTCGCCGAACCCCCGCAGCCTGGCGATCTGCCCCGCCGCCACCCGCCCGCGCCGGGTGGCGGGTCCCCGGTCGAACACCTCGATCCCCGTGACCCTGCCCCAGGCGGAACGCCCGACGGGCAGCCGATCCCGGACCCGTACGGTGCCGCTCCGCATCCGGACGTAGGCGATCTTCTCGCCACCGGGGGCGCGTTCGACCTTGAACACCGTCCCCGAGACCGGCCCGGCGGCGTCCCCCTCGCCGCCGGGCAGTAGCTCCGCCATCCCGGCCATGAGCTGAGCCACCCCCGTGCCGGTGATGGCCGAGCCGAAGAACACCGGGTGCGTCACTCCCCGCGCGGTCTGCTCGGCGAGGGCGGTGCGGAGCCGGTCGTACGACACCGTCGTCTCGTCCGCGACATACGCGGCCAACAGCGCGTCGTCCCCGGTGGCGAGCAGGTCGACCAGCCCCTGGACGAAACCCGGTTCGGTCGCGCCGCGCGGGACGACGGAGGCGTCGCGGGTGCCCTCCCCGTGCACGTCCGAGGTCCTGATCAGCGCGGGGGTGAGCCTCTCGGCGACGCTCCGCAGCACCCGCCCGGTGTCGGCGCCCCGGCGGTCGACCTTGTTCACGAAGACGAGGGTCGGAAGGGACAGCCGGCGCAGGGTCCGCATCAGCACCCGCGTCTGCGCCTGCACCCCCTCCACGGCGGAGACGACGAGCACGGCGCCGTCGAGCACCCGGAGCACCCGCTCCACCTCGGCGATGAAGTCCGGGTGGCCGGGGGTGTCGAGCAGATTGACCGTGAGGTCGCCGATCGCGAACGATGCGACCGCGGACTTGATGGTGATGCCCCGCCGCCGTTCCAGCGCGAGGGAATCGGTGAGGGTGCTGCCGTCGTCGACGCTCCCCACGGTGTCGATGACCCCGGCGGCGTGCAGCAGCCGCTCGGTCAGGCTGGTCTTACCGGCGTCGACATGGGCCAGAATTCCGACGTTCAGTGTGCGCACGAACAGTCATGTCCTTCGGATTGACGGTGATGGCCTTCGCGATGGACACCAGAGATCCGCACACGACTGTTCTCCTTCGATCGATTCGCCGTCGTCCGGCAGTTCAGCAGGGCCGCCCCCGCGGCGGCAACCGATTAACCCCCGGACGTGACGGTCCGCGCCGCGCCGCGGACTCCCGCCGCCGTCAGCGCTCCAGCGGCCGTACGGTCACCGGCAACCCGGGCGCCTGATGGGCGCCGCTCGCCAGCATCCGGACTTCGCCGCGTTCGCTGATCTCGGCCCGCACGATCCCGGTGTCGTCCTCGTACACCGGATATCCGCCCGCGCCGGCCCGCTCGGTCCGGCGGACGACCACGACGTCGTCCTCCGTCCCCGATGCCGGAAAGACCAGCTCATAGCTCTCCGCGTACTCCATGGGGCCTCCTGACAGCCTGCCGGCGGCCGGACACTGCCACGTTCCATCCTTCCCCAGCCGCTGCCGTCGCGCCTGGGGAGTGGCCGGCTCACCGCCGTGAGCAGCACGTTTGAATTGGCCGGTGGGCGCCTTGCCGCCGGGGTGACGGTGTCGTCACGATGGGCAGTGCCGACCGGAGCCGTACACGCCGAGGAGAGCTCCATGGACAGCGCTCAGCCCACCACGATCCGTGGTCAGCTCCCCGACCACAGCACGATCCGTGGTCAGCTCCCCGACCACACTCGTACGCCGCTCCACCGGGTGCCGGAGCGGGACCGGATCGCCGTGCTGGCCCGGCTGGGGCCTGCGCGCGAGACCGGATCCGCCTTCCAGTCCTCGGGATCGGTCGAGCCCGCACCGTAGCCGGGTCCCCCCATGCCCCCGCGGACGCGGCCCTTCCGTCAGTTCGTGGTCAAGGTGCACAGCCGGTGTGACCTCGCCTGCGACCACTGTTACGTCTACCGGCACGCGGACCAGAGCTGGCGCGGTCGCCCGCCGACGATGTCCGACGAGACCTTCCGCCGCACCGCCGCCCGTATCGCCGAGCACGCCGGCGCGCACGGTCTCGCCCGCGTCCATGTGGTCTTCCACGGCGGTGAGCCGCTGCTCGCCGGACGGGAGCGGCTGCGCGGCTTCGCCCGGGAGCTGCGTGCCGCGCTGGACGGTGTCAGCGGTCTCGATCTGCGGATGCAGACCAATGGGCTGCGCCTCGACGACGCGTTCTGCGCCATGCTCGCCGAGGAGGAGATCGTCACCGCCGTCTCGCTCGACGGCGACCGGTCGGCGAACGACCGGCACCGGATCAGGGCCGATGGCTCGGGGAGCTACGCGTCCGTCGTACGGGCTATCCGCCGCATCGGCGCCCCCGCGCATCGGCGCGCCTTCGGCGGACTGCTGTGCACCGTCGACGTGACCAACGATCCGGTCGCCGTCTACCGGACCCTGGCCGGTCTCGACCCGCCCGGCATCGACTTCCTGCTGCCCCACGCCACCTGGGACCGGCCGCCGCCGCGCCGGGCGGGTGCCACGGAGTATGCCGACTGGCTGATCGCCGTCCACCGGCGGTGGACGGCCGACGGGCGGCCCGTCCGCATTCGGATATTTGAATCGATCACCCGGCTCGCACACGGTGGTATCAGTCTCACCGAGGCGCTGGGGCTCGGCAGTTCGGATCTGCTGGTGGTGGAGACGGACGGCGCGGTGGAACAGGCGGACTGGTTGAAGACCGTCGCGGAGGGAGCGCCCGCGACTGGTTTCCATGTGGCGCGCGACAGCTTCGACCGGGCCGCCGGCCACCCGGGGATCCTCGCCCAGCGGCAGGGCCTGGACGGCCTCGCGGCACAGTGCCGCGCCTGCCCCGTGGTCGCGGTCTGCGGCGGCGGACTCTACGCGCACCGCTTCCGCACCCCGCCGCGATCGCCCGCTGGGCAGGCGTTCGACAATCCCTCCGTCTACTGCGCCGACCTGCTGAAACTCATCGAGTACGTGGCCGGGGCCGATACCGCGACGGCCACCCACGGACTCCGACCCGGGCACTTCGACGAACTGGCCGCCGGGTTCGGCGGCGCTGCGGCCGTACGCGAACTGGCCCGTTCCCAGAGCGGACTGCGCCGGGTCCTGCTGGCCGCGGCCCACGACACGGCAGCCCGGTACGACCCCGCCGCCCGGTACGCATCGGCCGCGGGCGCCCCCGCAGCCCCCGACCCGGTCCCGGCCCCCGACCCGGCCGCACCGCGCGGAACGGTCTCCGTGGACGGGACGCCCGCCGTTCATGAACCCGCCCCCCGCCCGGCCGAACCCCATGAACCCCCCTTGCCCCCACCCCCGTCCGCCGCCTGGCGCGCCGTGCTCGCCCTGTCGCCCGCCGCCCTGGAGACGGCGCTCGCCGACCCCTGGATCCGGCCGTGGGCGCTGGCCGCCCGCGAGACCGGCCCGGGCGACCCCGGACGGCCCGCCGAGATCGCGCTGTCGGCCGCCACCCGCGCCGGGGAGCCGCTGACCCTGACGGTCCCGACCCGGTGCGGGACCGTACACCTCCCCGGTCTCGGACTGCTGACCACGGACGGTACGAGCCCGACACTGACGATCACGACCGGAGGCGGGCGGTTCCGCGTCCACGACGAGGCGCGGGACACCCCGGCGGACCGGGTCCGCTGGCAACCCCTGCGCCATCTGGAGGCGGACGGGGTACGGATCGCGTTGGAGGACCTCGACCCGTACCGGTGCCCGTTCCCGACCGGGGCCGCCCCTCGGCAGACCGATGCCGAACACCGCCACTGGCAGGAGCTGTTCCACGCAGCCTGGCGGATCGTCCGCACCGACTTCCCCCGCCACGCCGGGGGCGTAGCCGCCGCGCTGACCGCCGTCGTTCCGCTCTCCGCAGCCCCCGGCGCGGTCGGCGTCGAGACCTCCCGGCACGCCTTCGGCGCCATCGGTATCACGCCGCCCTCCTCGGCCGGGAGCTTCGCCCGGCTGCTGATCGAGGGGTGCCAGCACCTCAAACTCGACGCCCTGGCGGACCTGTACGACCTGCTCGCCCCCGGCGGCGGGAGCCATCGCGTGGCCTGGAGCGCGGAACCCCTCCCGCTGGAGACCGTGCTCCGGCAGACGTACACCCGGCTCGCACTCGGCGACCGGGGAACCGGTCCCCGGCGGGCGGAGCTGCTCGACGCGCTGGACACCCTGGCCGGGGCGGGCGCGCCCACAGCCGTCGGGGCGCGGCTGCTCGCCGGGATGCGGACGACGGCGCGGGCGCTCGGTACCTCTTGTTGAACCACAGCGCTAACCGCCGCGCGAACCGGCGTACGCCGGAGTGTCGCCCGGCGGGAGGTCGTGAACCGGTCCGCGCGACAACTGTCCCGCTCCCGCCTCTAGTACCGATGCTCGTTTTCGCGTTCCAATGGATTCTCAGCGTCTGCCCCCGGGCCCCGCGCCCCCCGGCGGACGGGCGGCGATCTCGGGGGAGGCCATGCCGTGACCCATCCGTTGGCAGCCGCGCGGGCGCTGCCCACCGCCGGGGACCCGTACTTCTTCCTCAGCTACGCCCGGGTCCCCGCCACCGAGGAGGAACGCGGCCGGGGGCACCCGGACCAGGACCTGGTCGACTTCCACCGGGAGCTGTGCCGCCACATCATGCAGCTCACCGACCACGACGGCACCGAACCGCCCGGCTTCCTCGACCGGCAGATGGGTATCGGCGCCGACTGGGAGAGGAACCTCAAACACGCCCTGGCGACCTGTCAGGTCTTCGTCCCCGTCTACACGAAGCGCTACTTCTCCCGGGAGTGGTGCGGCAAGGAGTGGGACGCCTTCGCGCGGCGGCAGGCCCGCCAGCACGAGACCCGGCCCTATACGGTCAACGCGATCGTTCCCGTCCTGTGGCTCAGCCCCGCCCATCTGGATCTGCCGCCGGTCGCCGAGGCGGTCCAGTACCTCCACCCGGACCTCGGCCCCTCCTACCTCACGATGGGCCTCTACGGACTGCGGGAGGCCGGCTACGCCATCCAGTACCGGCGCGTCGTCTGGGGCATCGCCCAGACCATCGTGAAGGTCGCCCAGCAGGCCCGCCTCGATCCCTGTGACACCGGACTGTTCGACCATCTCCGCAATGTGTTCGAGGAGGGACCGTAGGATGCCGCTCTTCTTCCTGAGTTACGCGCGGATCCCCGGCGACCGGCGCACCGGACCCGACCCCGACCGGCTGGTCTTCGACTTCTACGGCGCGCTCAGCGACCGGGTCGCCGCGCACGCCGGGGCGGGCGGCGCGGACGCCGGATTCGTCGAACGGCCCCACACCACGGGAGAGCAGGTCGTCCGGGCGCTCTCCGACTGCCGTGCCTTCGTACCGCTCTACTCCCAGCGGTACTTCACCGACCCGCGGTGCGGACGCCAGTGGACCGCGATCACGAGGCGGTCCGCCCCGGCGCCCGCGCCCCGGATCGTGCCCGTGCTCTGGACGCCCTATCCGGCCGCATCGGTGCCCGAAGCCGTCCATGAGACCCCCGCCGTACCGGAGAGCGCCGGTGACGCGGAGGAGAGCTATGCCGCGCTGGGGCTCCACCAACTGCTCGACCTGGAGGAGGAACAGGCCCTCCGGATCGTCGACTGGCTCGCCCGCCGCATCGCCGGGACCCCGCCGGTCCACCGCGCGCCGTCCGACCCCGGCCCGTCCGACTGGGCGCCGTCCCGCCTCGACCCGGCCGGTCTCGATTCCGCCGGCCTCGCCCGGCTGCCCGACGCCTTCGCGACCCGGCCGCCCCGGCCCCCGCTGCGCCTCACCGTCCTCGCCCCGTCCGAGCAACGGCTGCCGATCGGCCGCGGGAGCGCGCGCTACGGCCCGCGCCCGCTCGACTGGCGCCCGTACGGCCCGGCCGCTGGCGGCCCCGTGGCCGAACAAGCCGGGGAGCTGGCCCGCAATCTGGGCTTCGCCCCGGAAGTGGTCTCCTTCGACAAGGCGCTCGTCGAACTCCGGAGCGTCGGGGCGCCCACCGCGCCCTGGGTCCTCATCGTGGACCCCTGGGCGCTCCAGGACGTCACGGCGGCCCGCCAGGCGCGGGAGTTCGACACCGCGCGCCGGCCCTGGACCGCCGTACTGACCGCGCTGGCCGACAACGACCCCCAGACCACGGAGCATTCCGAACGGCTGCGCGAGTTACTGGAATCCACCTTCCCCCGACATCTGCGCGAAGGCAGAATAGGGCAGCAATCAGCCGTTCGTGGTCTTCGCACCGCCGATGTATTCGCGCTCTGGTTCGGGGAGTTGGCGGAGTCCGCGTATATGCGATACCTGCGATACATTCAGCCGCGATCGTCCCCACCGGGCCCCTCGACGGGGCCCGCCCCGGGGACACCGCCGGCGGCCGGTGCCGGCGCGCCCGGCACGGACGAGGGCGGCGCGGAGGCCAGGCCATGACCGGTGAGCACGCGGGCAGGATCATCACGTTCTACTCGTACAAGGGGGGCACGGGCCGGACAATGGCCCTCGCCAACACCGCCTGGATCCTGGCCTCCTCCGGCCAGCGGGTCCTCGTGGTCGACTGGGACCTCGACGCCCCGGGGCTCGACCGTTTCCTGCACCCCTTCCTCGACCGGGACAAGCTCGACTCCACACCCGGCGTCCTCGACCTGGTCAGCCGCTTCAACCAGGCCCTGCTGGAACAGCTGCGGCCGGCCGAGGCCGCGTACCCGGGCTGGGGCGGTGAGCGCCCGCCCGCGGTCGACGCGGAGTGGGTCGCCGAGCGGGCCCGTTTCAACCACTGCCTCATTCCGGTCATCTGGGAATTCCCGCGGAACGGCCGGCTCGATTTCCTTCCCGCCGGCACCAAGAACAAGGGATATCTCAGCGCCTTCTCCCAGTTCGACTGGAAACCCTTCATGGAGGGCCCGCTCGCGACGGAATTCATCGAGGCCGTCAAACGGCAGTTCACCCAGAACTACGACTACGTCCTCATCGACAGCCGTACCGGCCTCAGCGATATCTCCGACATCTGCACCGTCAATCTGCCGCACACCCTGATCGCCTGTTTCACCCCGAGCAGTCAGAGCATCGACGGCGCCGCCGCGGTCGCCGAGCGCATCGAGGCGATGTACGGGAACCGGAACATCCGCATCCTGCCCGTGCCGATGCGGGTCGAGGACACCAACGGCCAGGCCGACCGGCTCGATGCCGCCCGCGCCCAGATCCGGCTGCGCTTCGGCCGCCTCCTCGAACGGCACAGCTCCGTCCCGCCGCACGACTACTGGGGCACGGTCGAGATCCCGTACCGGCCCGCGTACTCGTACGAGGAACTGCTCGCCCCGTTCCGGGACACCCCCGGGAGCCACTCCTCCCTGCTCGCCGCCTACGAACGGCTCACCGCCGTCGTCTCCGACGGCGAGGTCACCGCGATGCCCCGGATGGAGGAGGGCACCCGCCAGCGCTACCTCGATCTCTTCACCCGCCGGCGCCCGCTCGACGTCTCCGACGTCTACATCAGCCACGCCCCCCAGGACCGCACCTGGGCCGACTGGATCCGGTCCGTCCTCGAAGCCGCCGAATTCCGGGTCCATCTGACCGAGGAGGGCACCGACGACGGCGTACGGCTCAAGGCCGACACCGAGCGCGGGGTGGAGGCCACCTCCCACACCCTCGCCGTCCTCTCCGGCGCGTATCTGCGCTCCTCCCGGTTCCGGGCCACCTGGGAGACGGTCTTCTCGCCCGACCGCCTCGGCAACCGCCGCCATCTGGTGCCCGTCCGCGTCGAAGAGGTGGCACTCAGCTCGCCCTTCACCGATCAGCTCGTCGACCTCACCCGCTGCGCCACCGAGGACTCCGCCCGGGAGGCCCTGCTCGCCGCCTTCGACGTGGCACCCGAACCGCGCGCGTCCGGCCACTACACCGGCGCCGACCGGCTCGCCCCCCGCTACCCCGGGGCCGAGCCGCCCGTCTGGTCGGTTCCCCTGCGCACCACGTCCTTCACCGGCCGCACCCAACTCCTGGAGACCATCAGGGAACGGCTGCGCACGGGGCGGCGGACGATACTGCTCCGGGGCATGGGCGGCGTCGGGAAGACCCTGCTCGCCCAGGAGTTCGCCCACCGCTACAAGGGCGACTACGACGTGGTCTGGCACATCCAGGCCGAACAGCGCAACCTCGCCGTCGAACAGTACGCCGCGCTCTCCCCGTGGCTCGGGCTGACGGAACGGAAGAACCCCACCGACACGGCACGCGGCGTCCGGGATGCCCTCGACCGGGGCGAGCCGTTCCACCGCTGGCTGCTCATCCTCGACAACGCCGACGAGGCCGACAGCCTCACCGACTTCCTCGCCCACGGCCCGTCCGGCCACATCCTGGTCACCACCCAGCGCTCCGAGGGCTGGGGCAGTGGGGCCGAGACCGTCGAGGTCGGGGTGTTCACCCGTACGGAGAGCATCAGCCATCTGCGCCGCCGGCTCCCCGATATCGGCCCCGACGAGGCCGATCTCCTCGCGGACGCCCTCGGCGATCTGCCGATCGCCGTCGAACAGGCCGCCGCCGGAATCAAACAGACCGGTCTGGGCGCCCGGGAGTACGTCCGCCTGCTCCAGAAGCCCGTTACCGCCGACGGCACGCCGGACGAGGGCGACCAGGTCGCCGACTTCACCAAGACCACGGGCGGCACCTGGGACTTCGCCATCGGACGACTGCGGGAGAACTACCCGCCGGCGGTCCGGCTGCTCCAACTCTGCTCCTACTTCGGCCCCGAACCCATCTCGATGGACCTCCTGGAGGGAGTCGAGATCGCCCGCGCGCTCGGGGGCGGACGGACGGTGGCCCGCGCCTACCAGGAATTGAGCCGGTTCGCCCTGCTCCGGGTGGACCGCAAGGCCCGGAGCGTCCAGGTGCACCGGCTCATCCAGCTCTCCATGCGCCACAGCATGACCGAGGAGGAGGGGGCGGAGGCCCGGGAGATGGTCTACCGCGCGCTGATCGCCGCCCGGCCAGGCAAGGACGACCCCGAGGACCCCAGCACCTGGGACAGGTACCGGATCATCTGGCCGCACCTCGGCACCCCCTGGGCCCTCGTCACCCCCGACGACGGCGTCCGCGAGCTGATCGTCGACCGGGTGCGCCAGCTCCGCCGTCGCGGCGAACTCGCCCAGGCCCGCGAACTCAGCGAGAAGTGCGTCGCCGGCTGGAGCGCGGCGGGTGATCCGGACGAACGCTGGACGCTCCACATGCGCTTCCAGATCAGCAACATCCTGCGCGCGCAGGGACGGTACGAGGACTCACTCGCCCTCGACCGCGAGGTGCTGGCCCGACAGCTCGACATCCTCGGCGACCAGGACGACCAGCACGTCCTGATGACCACCAGCAGCATCGCCGCCGACCTGCGGGGACTCGGACGGTTCACCGAGGCGCTGCGGTACGACCGGGAGACGCACGGCAGATACAGCGAGGTGTACGGGGACGACCATCCGCGCACCCTGACCTCGGCCAACAACCTGGCCGTCTCGCTCCGGGCGTCCGGTGACTACTACGCCGCCCGGGACCTGGACCGCGCCACCCTGGAGACCCGGGAGGAGATCCTCTTTCCGGACCATCCGCTGACCATCGAATCGGCCGTCAACCTCGGACGTGACCTGCGGGACTGCGGTGACTTCACGGCCTCGGTCAATCTGCTCAAGCGCGCCCACGACCGCTGTCTGCGCAATGTCGAACTCACCGAGGGCGCGCCGACCGTGCTCAACACCGTCAAGGGGCTGGCGGGATCGCTGCGCGCGGCCGGGCGCCGGGGGGAGGCCGAGCAGTTCACCCGGCACGTGCTCCAGCACATGCCGTCGGGGGAGACGGGCGAGTCCCCGGAGCGGCTGCTCATGGAGATGAACCTCGCCGGCGATCTGATGGCGCTGGGCCGTGCGGCCGAGGCGCTGGATCTGGTGCGCGACGTGCTCGCGGGACTCCGGCGCGCCCTCGGCGCGCACCATCCCTCCACCGTGGCGTGCGCCGCCAACCACGCCGTCCATCTGCTGCGGAGCGGCGACGCCGCGGAGGCCGAGACGATGCTGGAGCGATCCGTCTCCGACTTCACCGGACTGCTCGGCGACCACCATCCCCATGTGCTGGTCTGCCGGCTCAACCTGGCCAACGCCCGTGCCGCGCGCGGGCGGTTCGAGCAGGCCCGCGGGGCCTATGAGGCGATCTTCGACCGACTCCGCGAAGTCCTGCGGTCCAGCCATCCGACGACCCTGGTGTGCGCCGGCAATCTCGCGGCCGTGCTGCGGGAGCTGGGCGACGCCCCCGCGGCGGACGCCCTGCGCGACCGGGCGCTGACCGAGATGATCAAACAGCTCGGTGCCGACCACCCGCGGACGGTGGCCCTCCAGTCGTGGCGGTGGAGCGGACTGGAGATCGAACCGCACCCCATCTGACGGCCCTCCGCCGCACCGACTTCCGGGCCGTTCACCACGGGCCCCCCGGCCCGGCCCGGACAGGGCCTAGCGGGTCGGGGCGGCGCGCAAGCCCCGGTCGCGGACCCACGCCAGGATCGGCGGCAGGGCGGGCAGGGCCGCGAAGTGCGCGGCGGATGGCTGGAGCACCGCGACCGCGCCCGGGATCCGCTCCGCCAGCCAGTGGAAATGGCTCACGGGCGCGAACACGTCATGCTCGCCGTGCCACAGCAGTACCGGCACCTCCCGGATCAGCTCCGGACAGAACCCCCAGGGCTTGCGGAGCGACACCAGATCGTCCACCCAGCCGGTGGGCTCCGGCGGGTCGTCCCACTCGGTCCGGCCGGCGGTGGACTCTCCGACGGCGGAGAGGTAGTTCACCAGCAGCAGATCGCGGATTCCGGCGTCTTCGACGACCCGGCGGTCCGCCTCCGGCATCTCCCGGGAGAGCGAGCTGAGGAGCGAGGAGGGGTTCCTGCGGATGGCATCCGCGTTGCGGGCGAGCTGCGCACCCAGTTGGGTCAGATCCGGAGCGTGCCGGGCCATCAGCGTATAGGTCGCCACATTGGACTCGGCCATGCCGGCCAGCCACTCCAGGCCCATCGCGTCCGGCGGGGCCACGGAGACCACGGCGGCGGCGCTGGCCACCCGGTCACGGTCGATCGCGGCACAGGCCAGCGCGTGCGGACCGCCCCCGGAACGACCCACCACGGAGTACCGGGGGATGTCCAGCGCGTCGGCGACGGCCCGGACGTCGGCGGCGGCGTCCACGACGCTCCGGCCCGCGTGACGGTCCGACTGTCCGTACCCCGGGCGGTCGTAGGCGATCAGCCGGATCCCGAGCTTGTGGAGGTCGAAGGGGCGCGGCCGGGGACCCAGCCGGCTTCCGGGCGTGCCGTGCAGGAGGAACACGGGGTGACCCCGGGGGTCTCCCCACTCCTCGTACGCCAGTTTCCCGTCGCGGTCGGGCGCTTGCACGAAACCGGACACCCGTTGCCTCCCGTCGCCAGCGGCTCGGCCGGAACGGCATATCTGTCCACGATCGTGGACAACGAGCTGTTCCGCAGCGCTCTAATCGGCCGAATCGCCCGGGTACATCGGACAGCTGCCGTGTCGGGGGCGGATCCGGGTCGGGTGACCGTGGGCGGGCTGCCCGTCCACGGTCACCCGAAGGGTCGGCACGACGGTAGCGGACGGGCCCGCCGCCCGCCCGGCCTTCGCCCCGGGGCGCCCGCGTTCCGGGGGTGACGCGGCACCGCCCGCGTTGACGCCGGCGCCCCCCGCCGGGGGGACCACGGGACAGCCTCTACGGTGCCGTCTCCTCGAACCGGCGCAGCCGCTCCGCATCGGGGACCCGGGGGCAGGTGCCGCACGCCTCGGCCGGGCGGATCGTGTAGTAGAGGCAGCAGCCCATCCGGGTCCGGGTGGGGTACGTCCGCCCGTCCCCGCCGGTCAGCACGCGGAAGTCCGCACCGCCGGGGAACGGCCCCACCGCCCCGGGCAGCAGCGCGTCCGCCGCCCGGATCGCCCGCTCCTCGTCGCCGAGCATTCGTCCCGCGTACCAGACGCCCGAGATCAGGTCGTCGGTCACCATGCCCCAGAGCGCGCGGGGCCCCCGCCGCAGCCGGGGTCCCATCGCCGCCAGCAAGGGGCGCACCTGATCGGCCACCGCGGTCCGCAGCGTGTCCCGCAGCGCGGCGGCGTCGCGGAGTACCCGTACCCCGGGCAGCCCGGCGGCCGGATCGTCGGGGAGACAGGAGAACCCGCCGGGGACGACCGCGTACGCGTCCCTCGTTCGGCTGATTCTGATCGCATCCTGCCGCAGCAGCGGCACCCGGCGTTCCAGATACCACGGGCCGCTCAGCAGCAGACAGGTCGACCAGAGCAGGCCGTGCAGCGTCCGGGAGGCGACGACATCGGGCCGGGCGGTGTGCGCGTAGCGCTCCTGGACGCGGTCCGCCTCGGCATCCAGGAACGAGTCGAGCAGCTCGGGGCGGTGCGACAGCTCCGAGCTGTCGATCCAGCCCTGGGCGGCGGGTGTGTGCGGTTCCGCCACCACCAGGTCAAGGGCGTCGCAGAGGGATGCCAGCCGTCGGTAGGTGGCGGCGAGCAGGGTGGAGCAGCTGAGGGCAGCTCCGGCAGGTGCCAGCGCCGGGGCCAGGGTCACGGGTACTCCTCAAGGGGCGGAACAGCGGCGGGGGCCGGGGGGAAGCACGACCGGAGGGCGATCGGAACCCGGGAACGATCGGAACCCGGGCACGATCGGAGGTGCGGAACCGCCGGGGGTGGTCAACCGGGCGGGGCGTGTAGGTAAGGCTCACCTTAACCACATCTTCGGACCGGATCGTTAACTGGGGTCGCGACGTGGCTAATTGGCATTCTTAGGGATGCCTAACCTAAGCTCCGGTTGATGATCCGGAGCGACCGGAGCCCCCGCGACCAGGCAGTTCGTCCCTGCGCCGCAGGCCGGGCCGCCCCGGTCGGTCCTGCCGTTTATCCGTTCCTGCCTGTCCCCTGCCCAGCGAATGCGCGCGCGGAAGTATTTCACCCATGCAGATGTATGTGCTCGCCCTCAATCCCACCGACTCGGTCACCGAGGGCTTCCTTCCCGCCGCACGCCGACTCGGTCTCGGTGTCACCCTGCTGACGGATCAGCCGGAGGCGCACCGGGACCGCTACCGCCACTCCCATCCCGGCGTCGAGATCCTGCCGTGCGACGTCCGCGACTTCCACGCCGTCATCACCAGGATCTCCACCCACCGCGCCCCGGACGCCGTCTTCAGCAACAGCGACCACCTCCAGACCCAGACCGCGCTGGCCGCCGCGTTCTTCGGCCTGCCCGCCAAGAACTGGCGGGCCACGCTCCGGACCAAGGACAAGGCACAGACCCGCCGGGGGCTCGCCGCCACCGAAACGGTGCGTTCGGTGGAGCTGGCGGGCGATCAGGACCCCGCCGAACTGGCCGCGCTCGACCTCCCGTACCCCTGTGTGGTCAAACCGCGCGAAGGGGTCGCCAGCGAGGACGTCATCTGGGTCGAGCGGCCCGGCGACCTCGTCCGCCACTGCCGTGAGATCCGGACCCGGCGCCCGGGGGCCGCGCTGGTCGCCGAGGAGTACCTGCCCGGCGAGCTGTACACCTTGGAAACCCTCGGCGACGGCACCCGCCTCCACGTCCTCGGCGGATTCCACACCCGGCTCTCCCCCCTGCCGTACTTCATCGAGGAACGGCTGTCGTTCGTCCCCGCCCACCCGGAGTCCGTCGTCGACCAGGTACGGGAGCGGCTGGACGCGCTCGGGGTGGGGCTCGGCGCCTGCCACACCGAGTTCGTCGTCCACGAGGGCAGGGTGCGGATCATCGAAGTCAACTACCGGGCCATCGGCGACCAGTGCGACCTCCTCCTCGCCGAGGTCCTCGGCATCCCCCTCTTCGACCACATCCTCCGCACCCACCTCGGCGAGCCGCTCCCCGCCGACCTCGGCGCCCGCACCGACGGAGCCGCCCGCCTCGACTACCCCTGCGCCGACCGCGCCGGCACCCTCACGGCCGCGCCGGGCCCGGTCGACAGCACCGTCGACGGCGTACGGCTGACCTACCGTCCGACCCGTGCCGTCGGCGAACGCCGCGCGCTGCACCACACCAACCGTGACTTCCTCGGCATCCTCCGGGCCACCGGCACGGACCGGACGGCCGTGGACCGGGCCGCCGAGGACTTCCTCGCCCGGCAGACCTGGGAGATCGCACCGTGACCCGGCGGGACCACGCCACCGACCCGCTGCTCCCGGTCCTCGACGCCCTGCTCCGCGAGGACGTCGTCGGCCTGCGCACCCGGAGCACCCCACTGGAACGCCCGGACGGCGGCTGGCTCCGGCTCGCCACCACCGACCACGACGCCCTCCTGCTGCCGGTCCGGTCCGTCACCCCCGGGTTCCAGTGCGCCACCGAGGCCCGGCTGCCCCTGCTGCGCCGGGAGTCCGACGGCACCGAACTGACCACGGCCGACTCCATCCTCACCGCCCTCGCCGCCCTCGCCGACCCCCGCGACCGTGGCGGATTCGCCGACTTCGCCACCGAATGCCGGCAGGCACTCGCGGCCCGCCGCCTGCACACCGCGACCCGCGACGAGGTCGTCGGCCGGCTCGTCGCCCACCACGGCGACCGGCCCGCCCACTGGACCGGACTCGGCGCCGGACTCGCCTTCGACACCCTCGCGGCCCGGCACGACCACCCCGTCCACCCCACCTCCCGCGGCCGGTCCGGGCTCACCGACGACGACCTGCGCGCCTACGCGCCCGAATTCCACCCCCGCTTCCCGCTGCGCGGTCTGGTGCTGCCCCGGGACCGGGTCACCACCCACGGCTGGGGCCCGGACGACCTCTTCCCCCGGCCCCCCGGCGTGGCCGACGACCACATCGTCCTCCCCGTCCATCCGCTCACCGCGGGCGCGACCCTGCGCCAGGCCCTGCGGGCCGCCGGGCTCGACGGCAGCGCCACCCTGACCGACGGGCCGCACCCGCAGGCCGTACCGACCCTGTCCATGCGGACCGTCGCCCTCACCGCCGACCCCCGCACCCACCTCAAGCTCCCCCTGGCCACCTCCACCCTCGGCCGCCTCAACCGGCGCACCATCAAACCCGGCACCCTCGCCGACGGGGTGGCGGGCCAGCGCCTGCTGGAGAAGGTCATCGCCCACGAACCCCGCTTCCAGGGCACCGTCCTGCACGCCGACGAGACCCGGTACGCCCACGCCGGCCACGAACTCCTCGCCGTCCTCGTACGCCGCTATCCGGACGACCTGGAGAACGCCGTCGTCCTGCCGATGGCGGCCCTGCTGAGCCAATCCCCCGCCGGGAGGCCGCTCGTGGACGATCTCGCCGACCGCTTCTACGACGGCGATCCGCTCACCCTCCTCGACGCCGTTCTCACCCTCCTCTTCGACTGGCAGACCACCCTCTTCGGCCATGGCATCGCGCTGGAGTCCCACCAACAGAACATCTCCCTGATACTGGACCGGCCCGGCGACCGCACCCGGCTGCGGCTGCTGCTCAAGGACAACGACGGACCGCGCGTCAACACGGTCCGGCTGCGCGAGACCCTGGGCGACGACGCGGCGGACTTCCACGACCCCCGCGTCCGCACCGAACACGACGGGCCGATACTCGATCTGTTCACCACCATCACCGTCCACCTCTGCGCGGGCGCCTACGCCTTCGGACTCGCCCGCCATGGACACGCGCCGCTGGAACGGCTGCTGGCTCTCATACGTGACCGGCTCGCCGCCGCCGCCGACCGGCTCGGCACCGGCCCGGGGGAGCCCGGCGCCCTCCTACGGACCCACGTCCTGGACGCGGCACAGTTGCCCATCAAGGCAATGATCACGGCGGGCACACTGCTCGCCAAGGAGAGATCAGGGGCTTTGGACATCAACAAGCACTACGGCACGGGGCCCAACTATCTGCTGCGGGGGAGCGAACGATGACGAGCACCACACCCGACCGCCCCACCCAGGCGGCGGGCCCCCCGCCGGGCCTGCCCACCGCATCCGACGCGGTCGCCCACACTCTGCTCAACTGCCTGCTCAGAGAGGTCTCGGGCCTGGAGCACCAGACCGCCGTCAGCGGCGGACGGCTGCTGCTGCGCCTGCCCCGCCGCGGCGTGCTGCTCCGCGTCGACCTGCGCCGCACCTCCCTCCTCGGCGCCCACCGCTTCACCGGACCCGTCACCGAACGGACCGGGACCGGCTGGACCGAGGTCGGCTGGCGCCGGCTCGCCGAGTACACCCACGCCGAACTCTCCCTCCGCACCGGCGTACGGAACGACGAGTTCCTGCCCCAGATCGCCGCCAGCCACCGGGGAGTCTCCGCCGCCCTCGCCGCCCACCGCCGCCTCGGCGCCACCGGCGGCGACCCGCTCGCCACCTATCTGGCCTCCGAACAGTCCCTCGTCCTCGGCCACCGCTTCCACCCCACCCCCAAGGCCCACGGCGGCGACCCCGCGGCCTGGTCCGCGTACGCCCCCGAGGCCGGCGTCTCCTTCCCGCTCCGGCTGCTCGCCGTGCGCGAGCCGCTGATCGCCCAGGAGTGCGCCGAGCCCGGCGCCGCCGATCCGCTGGACCGACTGCGACCGGTGCCCCCCGGGTACCGGCTGCTGCCCACCCACCCCTGGCAGTACGACCAGCTCAGCGACCGGCCCGCACTGCGCGCCGCGCTCGACCGGGGAGACATCCTCGACCTGGGCCCCGGCGGCGGGCACTTCACCCCCACCGCATCCGTACGGACCCTCTACGACGGTGACACCTTCCTCAAATTCAGCCTCAACGTCCGGATCACCAACTGCGTCCGGAAGAACGCCCACTACGAACTCTCCGGCGCGGTCGCCCTCACCCGACTGCTCGCCCCCGCCCTCGCCGACCTGGCCGCCCGCTTCCCGCACACCGGGATGCTCCGGGAACCCGCCTACCGCAGCGTCTCCCTCACCGGCCCGGACGGCCGGCGCGACACCGGACTCCTCGAAGGCTTCGGAGTGATCGTGCGCGAGGGGCTCGGCGGACGGCTGCGGCCCGGTGTGACCCCTCTGCTGGCCGCCGCGGTCGCCGACGAGTACCCCACCGGGCCCGCCCATGTCTCCCGCCTGGTGGGCCGGGACCCCGCCGCGGCCCTCGGCTGGTGGCGGGCCTATCTGGACCTGCTCGTACCGCCCGTACTGGCCGCCTACTTCGACCACGGTCTGGTCCTCGAACCCCACCTCCAGAACGTCATCGTCTGCGTCGGCCCCGACGGCGGCCCCGCCCAGATCCTCTTCCGCGACCTGGAGGGCACCAAGCTGCTCCCGGAGCACCACGCCGAGGCCCTCGCCGCGCTGCCCCCCGAAGTCGCGGGACCGATGACCTACGACGCCCGGCGCGGCTGGGACCGGGTCGTGTACTGCCTGCTCGTCAACCACGTCGCCGAACTGCTCGCCGCCCTCGCCGACCTGCACCCCCGGGCCGAACCCGCCCTCTGGGCCGCGGTCCGCCACACCCTCGACCGGTGCGCCGACGACCTCGGCCGCCCCCGGCCGCTGACGGCGCTGCTCGCCGGCGGCCCGCTGCCCGCCAAGGCCAATCTGCTCGCCCGCTGGGAGCGTTCGGCCGACCGCAACGCGGGATACGTGCGGCTGCCGTCCCCCCTCGCCACGGACATCCTGTCCGGGGCGACCCGCGCCGACGCCGACCGGAGCCCCCGATGATCACCGCCGCCGTCCGGGACCTCGCCCGGTCCCTGCCCGCCACCGGGCTGCCCGCCTACCTGTACGACCTGGACGCGCTGCGCCGACACGCCGCGTCCGTCAGGGCCGCGCTGCCCGAACGGGTCGAGCTGTACTACGCCGCCAAGGCCAACCCGGAACCGGAGATCCTGACCGCACTCGCCCCGTACACCGACGGCTACGAGGTCGCGTCCGGCGGTGAACTCGCCCATGTGCGCGCGGCCGTGCCGGACCACCCGCTGGCCTTCGGCGGACCCGGCAAGACACCCGCCGAGATCGAGTCAGCCCTGCGGCTGGGGGTGGCCCGGTTCCATGTGGAGAGCGCCCACGAACTGGCCGTGCTGGCGGAGCTGGCCGCCCGCGCCGCCACCCCGGTCGGCGTACTGCTCCGCGTCAACCTGCCCGTGCCGGCGGGGCTGCTCGCCGGGAGCGCGCTCGCCATGGGCGGCCGGCCCGCGCCCTTCGGCATCGATCCCACCGAGGCGGACGCCGTTCTCCACCGCCTCACCGGCACCCCCTGGTTGGAGCCGCACGGCGTCCACGCCCATCTCGCCAGCGGACTCGACGCCCCGGCGCAGCTCGCCGTCGCCGGCTCCGTCCTGGACTGGTCCGCCGCGCTCGCCGCGCGCCACCGCGTCCCGCTGCGCGAGGTGAACATCGGCGGCGGGATGGCCGTCGACTACGCCCGCCCGGCGAGCCGGTTCGACTGGACCGCCTACGGCGCGGGCCTCGCCCGGCTCGCCGGCGACCACCCCGACACCGTCCTCCGGATCGAACCGGGCCGGGCGCTCACCGCCTACTGCGGCTGGTACGCCACCGACGTCCTGGATGTGAAGCGCAGCCACGGGGAGCACTTCGCGGTCGTCCGCGGCGGTACCCACCATCTGCGGACCCCCGCGACCAAGGGCCACGACCAGCCGTGCGCCGTGCTGCCCGTCGCCGACTGGCCCCATCCCTGGCCCCGCCCGGCCGCCGGCGACGGACCGATAACGCTGGTCGGTCAGCTCTGCACCCCGAAGGACGTTCTGGCGAGCGGTGTCCCGGCGGACGGACTGCGGGCGGGGGACCGGGTGGTGTTCGCCCTGGCCGGCGCGTACGCCTGGAACATCTCCCACCACGACTTCCTGATGCACCCCCGGCCCGGCTTCCACTTCCTCGGCGCCCCCGCGGCGGAGGAACCGCTCACCCCCTGACCGCGGGCCGTCCCGTAACGCCGCGCCCCGTCGGCCCGCCCTGCCTTCGCCGCGTCATGATGTATCCCCCCGGCGGCCGGGCGCGTGGTTGCTCGGGGAGGGCGTACGGGCGGCCGCCGTGCTCCTGGTCCGCCGCTGCCGCCGTGCTGGTCACAACGGTGGGCCGGGGCGCGGCCCGACGTACGCACCGATAACCCGGTGCCAGGACGGTGGTCCCCGGGTTAGCTTCGGCCGTATGAGGGATGAGTCCGGAGGGACCGCGCCCCTGGTGCCGTGTGCCCGGCCGGCCGGGGGCGCCGGCGTCACTTCGCGCGCCCGCGCCCCGGCCGGATCCGGTCGCCGCCCCCGTACCCCGGCGGATCGGCCGGGCCGGGGCCGCGGCGCGACTTCCGGGCGGAGTTCATTCGGGCCAGGGGGAGTCCAGAATCGTTTGCACGAAATCACCGCGCTCGAATCCCGGCGCGTAGTGCGCGAGGACATCCGCCTTCACATTGCCGAACGTGGTCTCCGGCTTCGGCCGGATTCCCTCGGCGAAGGCATCCAGGATGCGTCGTTTGAAGTCCGGCCGGGGATGCAGAGTGACGACCTCGGCACGGTCCGCCGCGGAGATTCCGGTGAAATCGATACCGAGTACGTCGTACTCGACTCCCGCGGTCACCAGTGCCACCTCGGGTTCCATGAACGCGGGAATGCCGGGCGTGGTGTGCAGGGCGATGGCGGTCCACACTCGGCGGACACTGTCCTCGGGAACCTCGTGGCTCCGCAGAAAGCGGCGCGCCTCGTCGGCGCCGTCCACCTCGAAGCGCCGGCCACTGTCGTGGAATCGTTCGCCGAGACCGAGATCGTGGAACATCGCCCCGATGTAGAGCAGCTCGGGATCGAAGGAGAGATCTCGTGCGCGGCCCTGGAGCGCGCCGAAGAAGTAGACCCGGCGCGAATGGTCGTAGATGAGCCGGCTCGTGGTGTCACGGACCAGTTCGGTGGCCTCCCGGGCCAGCCGGGTGTCCGGTACCCGCACGCCGGCGGTCGGGGGATGGGTGCTCGTCACCGTCTTCACAGCCTTTCCTCGTACGATCCCGCTGGGTTCCGTCGATCCTGTCAGCTCCTGCCGGTTCCGGGGGATCCCTCGCCGACAAGGGGGAATCATCAGGTCGGGGCCCGTGTCGCCCAGGCGGCCCGCGGCTGGGGCTCACGCATCAGAAACGCGATATCACGCTGTGCTCATGGAACGAGGGGAGATCCATATGACTATTGGTGCGATCGTGCCCAGAGTGACTGCTGTGGCGAATGGTGACGGAGGTCACCTCCCGATCCGGTGCACGGAATTGCGTGTTCGAGCGTCTCTATAAGTGTCAGGAAAACGTCAACGACCCGTGCGCGTGTAGGTGTTCGCGGTGTGGGTGTACAGCCACTCGGTTCGAGGACGTACGACTGGCTGGCAGTTTTCGGCAATATGACGGTACGTGATGAAACGACTACATCGCATCCGTGTATTGCTCCTCATTGTGGCCACGTAGTGGCCCCCGGACAGTCTTATGTGGGCCAGGGAGAAAGCATGAAACCGTTCGCGTGGAACTACGCACGTCCGGCCGAGCTGGCGCCTGTCATCGACCAGTACTCGTATGACGCCACTCTGCAACTGAACGTGCTGCCCGACGGGCGCCCCGCCATCATGGACAGGGCGCTGCTCGCCGCGGTCGGCACCACCACGTCGACCGCCGGTTCGGCGACCCACTTCGACGACTGAGAAGCCGCGACCGAGTATCACGACCGAGATTTCACGACACACGATGACCGTTCTGATCCTGACCTGTGAGCAGGATGTGACCGCGGACATGGTGGTGGCTCAGCTACACAAGCGAGGCGCCCCGCTGGTCCGCTTCGACCCCGCCGACCTTCCTGGCGAGGGTGCCCTGTCCGCCGAGTTCGTCCGGGGTGAGTTCCGTGGCTATCTGTCCACGGGCGGACGCGTGGTGAGCATGGACGGTCTGCGCTCCATCTGGGTGCGCAGACCCGGTGAGCCGGCCGCCCATGCCGGCGAGCCCTCGCCCTGGCTCACCGCGGAGAGCGGACAGGCGCTGTACGGCGTGCTGGAGTGCACGGCGGCCCGCTGGATGAACGATCCCGGCGCGGCCGCCAGGGCGCGACTGAAACCGTGGCAGCTACGCCTCGCGCACCGCAGCGGGTTCCCCGTGCCCGCCACGGTCGTCACCACCTATCCGCGGGTCGCCCAGCAGTTCGCGGACCAGTACCGGCACGTCGTGGTGAAGGCGGTGTCCGGAAAGCCGCCGAACGATCCGCCGATGGCGCTGCCGACCACCCTCGTACCGCCCGGCACGGACTTCTCCGAGGTGGCGGCCGGCCCCACGCTGCTCCAGCGGTACGTCGCCAAACGGGCGGACATCCGGCTGACGAGCGTCGGTGACGAGACGTTCGCGGCGCGGAAGGTCGCCGAACCCGGCCAGGTGGACGGCCGGTACGGGGAGACCGGCCACGACTGGGAGGCCGTGGCCGTGCCCGCGGGCGTCCAGCGGGCCGTCACGCTGTACCGGAAGCTCTCCGGGCTCGCCTACGGCGCCTTCGACTTCGCCGAGGACGGCGACGGCACCTGGTGGTTCCTGGAGTGCAACCAGGGCGGCCAGTTCGGCTTCATCGAGCTGCAGACCGGGCAGCCGATCGCCGACGCGGTCGCCCGCTGGTTGAGTTCCCCGACCATGGACGAGTAGACGCCTGGACGAGTAGCCGACGAGGCGGCAGCGCCGCGCTCCGGGGGAGCGGGCGGAGCCGGGTCCGTACGGGGGCGGAGGGAGTACGGCGGTGGTGGTGGCGCGCCCTGCCGGACGTGCCACCACCACCGCAGTGGCGGGCCGGTCAGCAGCAGCGGGACCCCGGCTCCGCCTCCTGCCGGCGGGCGAGGATCCGCTGGAACTCGCGCCTGGTCGGCGGGGGTACCCCCGGACGGTCGCGGCGCAGCCGCTCGCAGTGCCGCTCGTACGCCGTCTCCCCGGTGACTTCCCGCAGATACCGGTGGACGGCGCGCACGCGCAGGCCCACGCCCCGCAGCAGGCTTCCCGCGCTCATGGGCGGACCCCCGTGAGTTCCTCGGCCGGGGCGTCGAGCTTCGAGGCCACATACGGTGCCTCGGACGTCGTCGGCGGCACCGAGGAGCGCAGCGTCCGGACGCAGACCACCGCCGCGTTGACGATGACCGTGCTGACCAGCACCACGAAGAGGACGATCAGCACCCCGTCCACGGTGGAGTTGGTGACGATGGTGTGCATATCGTCCATGCTCTTGGCGGGCGGCAGGACCTTGCCGGCGTCGATGGCGTCCGCGAACCTGTCCCGCTGGGCGAAGAAGCCCACCCGCGGGTCGGATGAGAGGACCTTCTGCCAGCTCGCGGTGAAGGTGACGGCCACGGTGAAGGCGAGCGGGACACCGGTCACCCACGCCCAGCGGAACCGGCCGGACTTGATCAGCACGGTGGTCGCCACGGTGAGGGCGACGGCGGCGAGCAGTTGGTTGGCGATCCCGAACAGCGGGAAGAGCTGGTTGATCCCGCCGAGCGGGTCGGTGGCCCCGGCGTGCAGGAAGTACCCCCACCCGGCCACGACCAGCGCGCTCGCCAGCCAGATCCCCGGCTTCCAGTTGACCCGGCCGAGCGGCTTCCAGACGTTGCCCAGCATGTCCTGGAGCATGAAGCGACCCACCCGGGTACCGGCGTCCACGGTCGTCAGGATGAACAGGGCCTCGAACATGATGGCGAAGTGGTACCAGAACGCCTTCATGCCCTCCCCGCCGATGACGTCGGAGAAGATCTGCGACATGCCGACCGCGAGCGTCGGTGCCCCGCCGGTGCGCGCGACCAGCGTGCTCTCCTCGACCGCCTTCGCCGCCGCGGCCAGTTCCTCCGGCGAGATGGTGAAGCCCAGATCGGCGACGGCCCGGGAGGCGGATTCGACGGTCGAGCCGAGTAGACCGGCCGGCGCGTTCATGGCGTAGTACAGGCCCGGGTCGAGGACCGCTGCGGCGATCAGCGCCATCACGGCGACGAACGACTCCATCAGCATGGCGCCGTACCCGATCATGCGGACCTGGGACTCCTTCGCGATCAGCTTCGGAGTGGTGCCCGAGGAGACGAGCGAGTGGAAGCCGGAGAGCGCGCCGCAGGCGATGGTGATGAAGAGGAACGGGAAGAGGGACCCCGCGAACACCGGGCCCGCCCCGGAGGACGCGAACGAGCTCACCGCGTCCGCCTGGAGCACCGGTGCGGCGAACAGCACGCCGAGGGCGAGCAGCGCGATGGTGCCGATCTTCATAAAGGTGGAGAGGTAGTCGCGGGGCGCCAGCAGCATCCACACCGGCAGGACCGAGGCGATGAATCCGTACCCGACGAGACAGAAGACCAGCGTGGTCGGGCTGAGCGTGAAGGTGTCCTTCAGCCCCGAGTTCTCGATCCACCCGCCGCCGACGATCGCGAGCAGCAGCAGGACCACCCCGATGAGACTGGTCTCCAACACCCGCCCCGGGCGCAGGATATGCAGATAGAAGCCCATGAACAGGGCGATCGGGATGGTCATGGCGACCGAGAAGGTGCCCCACGGCGAGTGGGCGAGGGCGTTGACCACGACCAGTGCCAGCACCGCCAGCAGAATGATCATGATGATGAAGACGGCGATGAGTGCCGCGGCGCCGCCCACCGCGCCGATCTCCTCCCGGGCCATCTGCCCGAGGCTCTTGCCGTCCCGGCGCATCGACAGGAACAGGACCACCATGTCCTGCACCGCCCCGGCGAAGATCACTCCGAAGACGATCCAGATCGTGCCCGGCAGGTAGCCCATCTGCAGGGCCAGTACGGGACCCACCAGCGGGCCCGCGCCCGCGATGGCGGCGAAGTGATGACCGAGCAGCACCCGGCGGTCGGTCGGCTGGTAGTCGACGCCGTCCTCCAGCCGCTCGGCGGGAGTCGCTCGGGTGTCGTCCGGCCTGAGCACCCGGGTGGCGATGAAGCGCGAGTAGAAGCGGTAGGCGATGGCGTACGAGCCCAGGGCGGCGCCGACCAGCCAGACGGCCGAGATCTCTTCACCGCGGGCCAGGGCCAGCACGCCCCAGCAGATCGCGCCGGCCACGGCGACGGTCGTCCACAGCAGGATCGATTTCGGTTGGGCCCGGAAGACGGGCAGGGGGGACCGGGTCACGCTGGCTCCTCAGGGGACGGGTCGCGTCCGCCACGCCGCCGTGGGGGCGGCGGGGGACACATCGGACGGGGAGGACCATCCGGAGGACGCCGGCCCCCTCGGCGGGGAGGCGAGGGACGCGTCCGGGTGTCCCGACACGGGGAGCGGGGGCGTCCGTCGGCGGTGTCGGCGTCCCTCGGACGGGAGCGACGACGGGTCGGGGGCCGGGGTGGGTTCCCCGGGCCGTGCGCCTGCTCGACACCGTCACTCCCGCCCTTCCCGTCACTCCCGTCACCGGGTCCTCCGTGGTGGTTGATCCCCCTGGAGTGTTCCTGACGGGCCGCGGTCGGCGGAAGAGCGCCGGACCCTCTCTCCGCGGCGACCCGGGCCGGCCACGGGGAGCGGACCGGCACCGCGCGCCCGGAAACGGGACGAGGGCGCGCGGTGCCGGCCGTTCGTGAGGGCGCGCGACCGGGAGTCCTTGGCCCATGAGCCGCGGGGGCGCCCGGTCCGTGCCGCTACTTGAACCGGTGCCAGCGCGGGCTGGTGACGATCCCGGACAACTGCTCCAGGGTGAGGGCGGGGTTCTCCCGGACCGCGGCCGAGTGCGGATACTCCGCGTTGAAGGAGGTGGCCGTGACCCGCAGCCCGTCCGGCGTGACGGTGGACGCCGACCACTCCTTGACGCCCTCCCGTTGACCCGCCTTCTGTTCGGTGGTCACCTTGCCGCCGTCCGGAGTGGCCTTCTCGACGGTGACCCGTAGATACGTCTTGACCTTCAATTTGATGTCGTACACCAGGTGATATGCCTCGTCGCGGGAGCCACCGCCACCCCGGGGCGAGTGCCCCGGGGGGATCAGTCGGGCGAGAGTCTCCCGCAGGCGCTGACCGTCGTGAGTGAGCTGATATCGCTTCGGCTCGGCGAAGACGCCGGCGTTCAGCACGCCGAATTCGGTGAACGAGCTCCCCACGAAGAGCGCCAGATTGATGAACTGCACGGGGTCCAGCGGCGGATTGCTCCGGCTGGGCGCGGCGCCCTTCGCCGCGGGCGCGTTGTACTGCCGCACATCCACCCGGAAACCGGCGTTGACGAGCCGGGACCTCTGTGCCACGACCACGCCCGGCGAGCCGGGCACCGGACGCCGGGTCTCCGCTTCGCAGTCCACCCAATCCTTCAAGAGGCCCCTTCCCTTATGGCACTTCATCGACTTCTGCTCCGCCGCGCTCTTCGGATCCGCCCGCCGGGCGGAGATCTGGACGAGCGCCTTGCCGTAGCCGTCGTCGTACACCAGCGACGCCTCGGCCTGATTGTCCGGGCCGCCGAAGTGGCTGGTGCCGCGCTGTTCGCTGAACCTCCCCTCGGGCAGCGCGATCTCCAGCAGGCGGATCATCTCGCGGGCGCTGGCGCGCATATGCCATTTGGGGTCGTTCCAGCGGGGGTCGGACTTCTCCGTCGTCCGGGGATTCTTGGGATCGTCCGGATTCCTCGCATCCGGGCTCGGCCGCCAGCTCGCGGCCCCGCTCGGCCCCGAGGAGGCCACCGACGCCTCCTGGGAGGAGTCGAACACCCCGGTCCCGTACGCCCCGGCCGTACCGGTGACGACGAGGGCCAGCAGCCCGCCGGTCACGGCGGTCACTCTGCGGCGGCGCACCCGCGACCGGCCCCGGCGCACCCCCTCCTCCAGGAGCGCGATCCGATCGATGGGGAAGGTGCCACCGGTCCGCTGCATCGCCTCGCCGAGCCGGTGGGCGAACTCGTCGTGGTCGTGGTCGTGTTCAGAGGTCAGGTCGTCGTCCATGGGCATGGTGGATCACGGTCTCCTGTCGGTGACACGGGTACGGGTGGGGCGGAGGTCTCAGGTGACCGAGAAGAAGGCGGAGAGGCTGCCGCCGAGGTGCATGCGCATCCGTGCCAGCGCGCGGGTGGAACGGGTGCGTACGGAGCCGGGGCTGGTGTCCATCGCCTCCGCGGTCTCCTCGACGCTGCGGTCCTCCCAGTAGCGGAGCACCACCACGGCGCGGTCCTTGGGCGACAGCCGCCGCAGCGCTTCGAGGAGCGCCAGGCGCAGCAGCGGATCGTTGCCCGAGACGATGGGGAGGTCGGGCAACTCTCCGACGGGCCGCTCGTCCGACGACCGCCTCCTCCGATAGGAGAGGTAGGTGCGGACGAGCACGGTCCGGGCGTATGCGGTGGGGTTGTCCACCTCGGAGATCCGGCCCCACCTCGCGTACATCCGGCCCAGGGTCTCCTGCACCAGATCCTCCGCGAGGTAGGTGTCACCGCTGGTCAGAAGGCACGCCGAGCGATACAGATGGCCTGTGAGACCGCTGGCGAACTCCATGAACTCGTCCTCGCGGGACTTTCTCATGCCCTCCCCGTCCATCCCTGTGGTTGTGCGGGGGCTCATTCGCCCCTCACCTCAGAGATGCGGTGGTGCCCCGGAAATGTTTCACCCGGCGGACCGGGTGTGAACCAGCCCACGTTTCACGGCGGTTCGGCGCCGATCGCGCAGGGCCCCCGCTCCGGGCACCGCCGGGGGGCACCGCGATCCGCTCCCGCTGATCCCGGCACCCGGCCGGGGGGACCGCTCTCCCGTACGGCCCGGGTTCAGCGACCGTCCCGCACCGTCCGGTCGATCGCCGGCCCGAGGAAGGCCGTGGTCAGCTCCGCCCGGCGGGCGAGCCACTCCGGGGTGGCCGGCTCGGGATCGCCGTACCTGCGCCGTCGGATGTCCGCCACGACCTCGGCGGGGGCACCGAGTTCCCCGGCGAGCACATCGAGCGCCGCGGCCTTGGTGATCAGCGCGCCGGTCCGCAGGGTCACCGTGGCCCGGGCCAGGGTCAGCAGGCCGAGATCGACCCAGATGTCCGCCAGCCACAGCTCGGGCCGGTCCACGAGGGGGCGCCAGTAGCCCCCCAGATCCCGCAGGACATGCTCGGTGAGCCGGCGGTCGGTCACCGGGGGCAGCACTCCTGCCGGTGGCCGGCCGTACAGGACGACACCGAACTCGTGCAGTTCGCGCCGGGTCACCGGGCTCACCGGCCGCTCGGACAACTCCTCATGGGCCCATGTGAGATGAGCGCGGTCGGTGTCATCCGCCTCCGCGGCCACGAGATAGCCGCAGTGCAGCCGGGACGCGAGCGGCAGATCGGCCGTGAGCCGTCGATGGAGTCCGCCGAGCCGCTCCCGCTCCGCGTGCGTGCACGGCTGCGCCAGGACGGCGATCAGATCGAGATCGCTACGGCCCGGCCGGTAGTCGCCGCCGCCGAGCGACCCATGCGCCCAGACCGAGAGCGGCGACAGGAGGTCCCGGACATCACCGACGAACCGATCGAGTAGCTGAAGCGTGACCTCATCCGTCATGGGGACAGTGTGGGTCAGCCGCCAGGCGCCGGCCAGACCGGCCCGGTGGGAGCGCGGCTCAGGGCCGGCGCGGCCGGACCGACAGGGGGTGTTTCCGGCCGGGCGGGGGGCGGTGGCCAAGTCGCCCTTCGAGGAGCTGAATTCACGCCGGGGGGATCACATACGGGTGGATGATCGTCCGGCGATATGCTGCCGGCTCCCGGCCGTACCACCCGTGCCCTTGCTCCCCGGAGGCATCGTGACCAGCCCGTACCCAGACCCGACCGGCACCTCACCCGTGCCCGTCCCACCCCCGGAGTGCCCCGCGCACGCCCAAGGGCTCGGCGGTCCACGGCGGTTGTACGGGGCCGAGGCCGAGGGCTCTCCGCACACGCTGTACGAGAGCCTGCGCCGGGAACACGGACAGGTCGCGCCGGTCCTCCTCCCGGGAGACCTCTCCGCCTGGCTGGTGCTCGGCCACCGGGAGAACCTGGAGGTGATGCGCGCCCCGTCGCTCTACTCCTGCGATTCCCGCCGCTGGAACGCCTTCCAGGAGGGCCGGGTCTCCGCGGACTCCCCACTGCGCCTGGTCACCGCATGGCAGCCACTGCTGGCCTTCGCCGACGGGGAGGAGCACGCCCGGCTCCGCAGCGCGATCACCGACAGCCTGGCGCTCTTCAACCGCCATGGCGTCCGCCGTCATGTCGTCCGCTACACCCACCAGCTCGTCGACGAGTTCGCCGGGCGGGGTGAGGCCGATCTCGTCGTCGACTTCGCCGAGAAGCTGCCGGTGCTCGTGATGAGCCGGCTGTTCGGCATACCCGAGCGGTACTGCGTGCCACTGGGCGCCGCGGTGCGCGACCTGGTTCAGGGCACCGGGACGGCCTTCCGGAGCAGTGACTACGTCATGGACGTCATGCGGAGGGTGGTCCAGCGGAAGAAGGACGAACCGGGCAAGGACTTCATCAGCTCACTCCTCGCCCATCCGTCGGCCCTGACCGAGGACGAGGTCTGTGAACACCTGCGGTACGCGCTGGTCGCGTCGAACGAGACCACGGTCAGCCTGATCTCCGACACGCTGCGGATGGCGCTGACCGACCCCCGCTTCCGCGGCAACCTCTCAGGCGGCCAGATGACCCTGCCGGACGCGCTGGACCAGGTGCTCTGGAACCATCCGCCGCTCGCCGTGATCCCGAACCGGTGGGCGACCGGCGACACCTCCCTCGGCGGCCAGCGGATCAAGGCCGGGGACATGGTGATGCTCGGTATCGCGGCCGGTAACGTCGACCCGGAGATCCGGCTCGATCTCGGCGCCTCGATGCACGGCAACCGCTCACACCTCTCCTTCGGGGGCGGACCGCACGAATGCCCGGGCATGGACGTCGGCCGGGCGATCATCGACACCGGTATCGACACCCTGCTCTCGCGCCTGTCCGACCTGCGGCTGGCCGTGCCCGAGGCCGAGTTGCGGATGACCGCGTCCTGGATGTCGAGCAGGCTCACCACGCTGCCCGTACGGTTCTCGGGCCCCTCGGCCCAGCAGGCCACACCTGCGGTTGGGGACACCGCCCCGTCGGCCGCGCAACCCCTGCCGGCCGCCACGCCCGCGGACGGGGCCGAGGCGTCGCTGGAACGGGCCGCCGACCCGTCCTGGTGGCGCAGGCTCTTCGGCGGCTGACCACCGGGGGGCCGTGCCCCCGCGCGGGGGACGGCGGGTCGATAGGATCATGAAGCATGAGCGCATCCGAGCCCACCATCCTGGCCACTTCCGGAGGACACCGCCTGGGCGGGCGCACCATGGTGGAGTTCAACTCCCTGGTGCACCACGGGGTCGAACTGTCGGGGGCCCACGGTCGCCGCCCCCGCGTCCTGTACGTCGGCACCGCCATCGGCGACGCCGAGCACTTCACCAGCCGGATGACCGAGGCCGCCCGGGTCGCCGGATTCGATCTGACGCCCCTGCACCTCTTCCCCATGCCGAACCTCGACGATATCGAGGGCGCGGTCCTCGACCAGGACCTCGTCTGGGTCATGGGCGGTTCGGTGGCGAACCTGCTGGCGGTGTGGCGCGTCCACGGCCTCGACGCGATCTTCCGGCGCGCCTGGCGGGCGGGGGTCGTCCTGGGCGGGGTCAGCGCGGGCTCCCTCTGCTGGTTCACCGGTGGCACCACCGACTCCTTCGGCCCCGAACTGCGCCCGCTGACCGACGCACTCGGCCTGCTGCCGTACGGCAACGGGGTGCACTACGACGTGGACAAGGGCCGCCGGCCCCTCATCCACCAGCTCGTGGCGGACGGCACCCTGCCGACCACCCACTGCACCGACGACGGGGTCGGCCTGGTCTACCGGGGCACCGAACTGGCCGAGGCGGTCACCGAGATCCCGGGTAAGGGCGCCTATCTCGTCACCCGCGACGGAGACACGGCGGTCGAGGAACGGATCGAACCCCGCGCACTGCCCCGGCCGTGAGCCCGCTCAATCGGCTCCGGCGGCACCATCGGTCGCGGTGCGGACCACCAGCTTCCCCGCGCGCCGCCCGTTCTCCAGATCCTGGTGCGCGCTCCTGATGTCGTCCAGCGCGTACACATGGACGGGCCCGAGGGAGAGCTCTCCGGCCTCGATGCGGTCGAGGAAACCCTGGAGCACATTGGCGGGCAGGTCGGCGGCGCCACCACCATAGGCGGTGAGCTGCACGCCGGTGGGCAGATAGTCGATCGGGTAGAAGTCCCGGACGATCCACTGGTTGGAGAGCATCCCGGTGAAGCAGACCGTGCCGTGGACGCGGGTGGCGGCCAGGGTGTCGGGCAGCGTGGGGGTGCCGACCAGCTCCAGCGCGGCGGCCACCCCCTCCGGCACGATCTCCCGCACCCGCGCGGCGATATCGCCGTCGTCCACCAGCGGATGGTCGACGCCGTGCGCCGCGAGGGCCTTGACGCGGTCCGGGTTGCGGGTGGTGGACAGCACGGTCGCGCCGAGGTCCTTGGCGAGCGCCGCGGCGGCGAGGCCCAGCGCCGAGGTGCCGCCCCGGACCAGGAACGTCTGCCCCCGGCGGAGATCGAGTCCGGTCGTCAGCGATCCGTAGGCGGTCTGCAGGGTCTCGGGGATGGCCCCGAGCGTCTCCCAGGGCAGTCCCGAACGGAAGGGGACGAGCTGGGAGCGCGGCACCACCGTGTACTCGGCGTAGCCGCCGTCGTAGGTCCGGCCCATGCCGCCCATGAGGGCGGCGACCTGCTGGCCGGGCTCCAGGCCGCCGTCCGGATCGGCGTCGACGGTACCGACGGCCTCGATGCCGAGTACGCGGGGGAAGGTCACTCCCTCGGCGAGACCGAGCCGGGTGTGGAGTTCGGAGCGGTTGAGACCGAACGCCTCGATCTTGACGCGCACCCAGCCCGGGGGCGGTTCGGGGATCGGCAGCTCCCGCACCCGCAGGCGTTCCACCGGACCCGGTTCGTCGAGCACGACGGCTCTCATGGTCCTGTCCAAGGTGGTCTCCTCGATCGTCCGCGAGTGCTTCCGGACATGATGACGCGGCCCCCGCGTGATCACGGGTGCGGACACCGTGAACACCGCGGACACCGCCAACAACACCTCCGATGGCGGCACGGATCGGAGCGGGCGTGGGCCCGCGGCCCCGCGTGGTGCCGTCCGGACCCTCCCGGACGGCACCACGCGGGGCCGCGCCCTCCGGCGGGGGGCTCACTGATGGTGGAAGACCACCTCGGGGTTGGCGGCGCCCGGCCCCGACAGCACCGGCTGCTGCTTCCCGCGCAGATGCTGGTCGAAGAAGGCCCCGACATAGGTACGGGTGATCGCCAGCGCGCGCCGGGCGGACAGTGGTGGCTGCGGCAGCCCGAAGTGCCGCTGGATGACCGGACTGTCGGAGAAGGTGAAGTGCTCGGAACCGGCGACGGTCAGCCACCGCTTCCAGCCGTCCAGCCTGGGCCACATCCGGTCCCAGGTCGCGTCCCGGCCCCCCGGCCGGTGCACATCGTCGTCGGTGCCCAGCATCATGAACGGCCGCCCGCCGAGCCCTTCGGGGGGCAGCTCCTCCCAGAACGCCCCGTCCATGTTGACGCCCGCCCGCACCCGGTGGTCGCCCGCCATCGCGGTGGCGGCGCTCGCGCCACCGATGGAGTGGCCCGCCATACCGATCCGCTTCTTGTCGATCATGCCGGCGTGCCGCCACACCGGACGGTGCCCGGTGAGCTTGTCCAGCACGAACGACACGTCGTCGGCGCGGGTCGCCGTGACGACCCCGGGATGGGTCGTACCCGACTCCAGCGCCGGGCAGGCGACGCAGGTCAGTATCTGCCGGCCGGGGACGGCGATACCGAAGGACTCGTACGCGTGGTCGACGGACGCGACGACGTAACCCCGGCTCGCGAGGTCCTCCGCGAGATGGGTGAGCGTGTACCGGGAGACGCTGAAGCCGGGGGAGAGGACGACCAGGGGGTACGTCCCCGGGGCGGGGCGGGCGCCGGTCCGCCCGTGGGTCCGCATCGCGCTCAGCTCCGCGGCCGGTACGGCGGCGTCGAAACCGAGTCCCTTCGCGAAGAGCCGGGCCTCTTCGGTGGTGGCGTACGGGGCAGGCCGTCCGGCTCCCGGGCGCGCGGCCGGGTAGTGGACGGTGACCATGAGTTCACGGCCCGCCGCGGTGGGCACCCAGGGGTCGGTGCGCGCCCTGTCGAGGAGCGGGATCACGGTGCTTCCGACGGCGTGCTTCCCGGTCGGGCGGGGGAGTTCCGGGCGATCGGCCGCCACGGCGGAGGGGCCGGGTGCGGTCGGTGGGGCGGCGGAGGCGGTGGACGCCACGGCGACGGGCAGAGCGAGAGTCAACGCGAGTGCGACGGCCGTGGCCGCCCGAGTGAGTCTGACCATGCGTGGACGGTAGACCGGCGCCGTACCCTGGCGCGTCAGACCGCGGTCGCTGTTCCGAGGCCGTCGCGTCCACCCATGGGTGGACGGTCACGCCGGTCCGCGCCCCCCGGCGGAACGGCTGCCCCCAGCCGGGGGGCAGTGCGGCGACCCCGGAAGGTGCCTCCCCCCGGGGGCTGTCGGCCCCTCCGCACCGGCAGGGGTGCCGGGCATGACGAAGGCCCCTCGACGGCGGCGGGGTCAGGGACCGTGCCGTCGAGGGGCCTTCGCGTCGATGGGTCAGAGGTCAGCAGGCACCCAGGTCCTGCCAGACGCCCCACTGACCGGTGGTGCCGGGCGCGTCACCCTTCGTCCACCACTTGGCCTTCCAGTTGCGCCCGGTGTGCGAGACGGTCACACCGGTGCCGTACTCGCCGGCCGGGGTCCAGGCCGGGGCGGTGCAGGTGCCGTTGCCGGGGCCGGGGCCACCGTTGCCGCCACCCGGCTCGACGACCGTCGTGCCGCGGGCCAGGTCGCCGGTGATCGCGTACGTCTTGCCGCCGAACGTCACCGTCCAGTTGGACGGGGTCGAGGTCGGGGAGTAGTAGACGAAGTCCAGCGCGACGGAGGCGCCCGGGGCCAGCGACTGCCAGGCCGGCAGCTTCAGCGAGACGCGGTTGAAGTCGCCCTTCAGGCCGCCCACGTTGTTGCCGGTGTGGTCGCTGCGGATGATCGAGGTGCCGAAGCCGGACTGGTCCTTCGCGTTGGCCGGGGCCGAGGTGGCGTAGTCGAACTGGAACTCCGTACCACCGGGCAGCGCCGTGGTCGTGCGGTTGGTGATCGTCAGCTTGGGGCTGATGGGGTAGTTGGAGTCACCGAGCGCGAACTGACCGAAGTCGGCGTCCACCTTGATGGCCTCGGTCGGCAGCGCGATGTTCGACTTCTTGGCGCCGTACGGGGTCGCCGCCTTGAACTTCTCGTACATCGCGGTGGTCAGGGTGTCGCCGGCCTCGTACTGGCCCTTGGCGGCGTTCCAGCGGTAGTCGCCCGCCAGCTCCCAGATCATCGTGCCGCCGATGCCCTTGTTCACGACGTAGTCGGCCTTGGCGGCCACCGACTGCTCGTCCTCGGTGGAGAGGAAGACCTTCTTCTGCGCGTTCCACAGCCACGGCGCGACCAGCGTCGCGTCGTACTTGCGGACGTACGTGCCGGTCAGCTGGGTGTTGGCGGCGAAGCCGTACCGGGTGATGTAGTCGCCGACGACACCCTTCTCCAGGTTCTTGGCGTGCCACATCGGGTTGGAGCCGGCCGGGGACTCCTGGCCCGCCGTGTCCTTGTCGTGCCACAGGTTGTCGATGCCGACGGCGCCGTCACCGCACTTGGTCAGGCCCGCCCCGGCCGGGCAGGTGCTCGCGGCGGCCTTGCCCCACAGGCCGTCGGTGCCGCCCTGGACGTTCTTGAAGCCGCGGGTGTAGTACGGCAGGCCGATGTTGATGCGGCCGGCCGGCATCGAGCCGCGGAAGTAGTGGTACGCCCAGTCGGTGTTGAGGTAGCCGACCCCGCCGTACTGCGCGGTCGAGTACACGCCGGCGGCGGCGAGTTCGCTGTCCTTGCCGTCGTCGAAGAGCGAGGCGTTCGGACCGACGTGCTCGTTCCAGGCACCGTGTAGGTCGTAGGACATGATGTTGACGTAGTCCAGGTACTTCTGGACCTGGAAGGTCTCCATCCCGCGCAGCAGGTACCCGGAGGAGGGCGCTGCCACGGTCAGCAGGTAGTGCTTCCCGTCGGCGGCACCGGCCCGGTCGAGCTTCTCGCGGAGGGTCTTCATCAGCGCGGCGTAGCCCTTGACCAGACCGGCGCGGCGCGCGTTGGCGACCTGCCAGTCCAGCGGGTTGCCGGCGTCCTTCATCGTGGTCGGGTACTCGTAGTCGATGTCGACACCGTTGAAGCCGTACTTCTTGATGAACGCGACGGAGGAGTCCGCGAAGGTGTCGATGCCGGCCTGGTTCACGGAACCGTCGGCGTTGGTGGCCATCGAGTAGAAGCCGCCGGAGTTGACCCGGTCGCCGTTGGCGGCGAAGTAGCCGCCGGTCTCGGCCCAGCCGCCGACGGAGATCAGCGTCTTCACGTTCGGGTGCAGCTTCTTGAACTTGGTGAGCTGGTTGAAGTGACCCTTGTACGGCACGGCCGGGTCCATCTCGGCACCGGCGACACCGGGGAAGGTCATCCCGGTGGCGGCGTTGTTCACGCCATCGGGGCCCACTGACAGTTTGTTGGCGCCGTCGACGTGCGCGAAGGCGTAGTTGATGTGGGTGATCTTGTTCCACGGAATGTCGTTGGCGAGGTAGGCCGGGGTGCCGTCCTTGCCGGTGCGCCATCCGGTGAAGTAGCCGATGACGCGGCGCTGGTGGTCCGCGCCCATCTTCTCGCGGCCCTCGGCGTCGTAGACGGAGCAGTACGGGACGTCGACGCCCGGTGTGGCGTAGAGGCCGTCGGGGCGACAGGACTCCTGGGTGGCGGCCGTGGTGGCCGTGGTGGCCGTCGGCGTGGCGGCCTGAGAGACGCCCGCCGAGAGCGAGCCGGCGAGCAGCGCGGCTGCTGCTGTGCCGACCGCGAGCAGCGAGGCTCTGGTACGGAAGGGGGACTGCACGGTCGGATCCTCCTGGTGGGGGGCCGCACCCGTGGGGGGTGCGGGATGTTCGGCCTCGTTCGAAGTGCGGGGGGTAAGGCGGAGTGGGCGCCATGGTGGTGCGCACACCCGGAACCGGTCCTCGGAGGAGGTGACGCAGAGATTAAAAGGACTAGACCAGTAGGTCAATAGGTCTGGACCAGTTCCTCGTTGATGACTGCGCGGGTTGCCCGGGATGGGGGTGTTTCGGCCAACGCGGCGAGGTGTCGCCCTCCTGTGCGATGACGGAGCCGCCTCCCGCGAGGTGGCTCGGGAGACGGCTCCACGACACGACCGGGGCGGGGTCGCAGCGGGGTCGGAGCGGTGGAGCAACTCCCTTGTTCAGTGGCTCGAATGATGTCCCTCAAGCAGTGGCCGCGTCCCCCGAGACGAAGATCGGGTCGTGGCTGAGAGAAAAGTAACCGTGCCCCCGGGGGCACACAAGGGGTCCACGCCAGCGGGCCTCGTACGGCGGTGAGGGTTCTCGGTCGGAGTCGACGGTTCCCCTGTGGCACGGACCGGCTATCCGTGCCCAGTCGTGAGTACGGCCTGGTCAGGGGCGTTTATCGGGTGGTTCGTTGCGAACGTGACCGTGCTAACTGCGGTCGGGTGCAGGGTTTCTGACTCGGTGGCCGAGGGGTCGATCCCGCTAAGGTGCCGTCATGCACACCGAGACGAAGATGTGCAGAGGCCGGTTCGCGGAACGCGTCGGCGCCAACCCCCGCTCGCTGCGCTACTCCGAGCAGCAGGGGCTGATTCCAGCCGCCAGGAACGCCAATGGTTACCCGGGAGTACGGTGAAACGGCGCCGTCCGCGCCCGCGACATCAAGGGCCTGCTGGACGCCGGGCTGACCGTGGACGACCTCCGTCCGTACATCGCGCACGGCTGCCTGGAGCGGCCGCTGGTCGACGTCGACCGTTGCGCGGGCGAACTCGACACGGCCCAACGGCGACTGGCCCTGATCGACGAACGCATCGCCCGGTTGCGGGAGCTGCGGGACCGGCTGGCCCGGCACAGCGACGGAGTGGCGGCGGCCGTCACAGAATCCGTCCGACCCGAGGACGGCCCCCGCTCTTGACCCCGCCACCAGCCACACCGGTGCCCCCGCCCGACCTGCTGAACGCCGCCAGCGGTGTCCGGTCAGCCCCCCGGCGCGGTCGGTCAGGCGCCCGCGCGGCACGGTGCCGGCCGCGCCCGCCCCACCCACCTCCGCGAGGAACAGCGCCGGCACACCGCCGTCCCGGCCGGTCGGGTCATGGGTGAGGAGAGCGCTACAGGTGCGGATCGTCAGGCCGCCGGCCGCGCCGCGTCGTCAGCCTCGGGCAGGCCGGACCGGCGCCACCACGCCGACCCGTGAGATCGACGGAATCGGTGGCAGCAGCGGTTGGGGAAGCCGTGCCGGCACGCCAGGAGGGCCGACACCGGTGTCGAGGTCGACCACCCGACCTTCGGTGGGGCCGCGCCGTCGGTCCCCCCGCCGGGGGGTACGGACCGTCAGGCCGGCCGGCCGGGAGCCGGGGCGACCAGGTCCGACGGGTCGGTGTTGGCTCCGCAGAGGACGACCGCGATGCGCTCGCCGGGGGCGGGTGTGTACCCGGCCCCGTCCGTGCCCGCCAGCGGCAGACAGGCCAGCGCGGTCGCGCCGCTCAGCTCCGTGACGATCCGGCTCCGGTCCCAGAGCGCGCGCCGGGCGGCGGCGATGGCCCGGTCGGGCACCAGGACGGAGCGTGAGCCGGGGTCCTGGGCCGCGCGCAGCGCCATCGGTGAGGCCCGCCGCGCGCCGAGCGCGTCGGCGGCGATGCTGTCCACCGAGACGTCTACCGGCCGCCCGGCCAGCAGGGCGGCGTTGAGCGCGCGACTGTTCTCCGGCTCCACGGCGATCGTACGCAGGCCGTGGCGCTGCGCTGCGGTGGCGACACCGGCGAAGAGCCCGCCGCCGCCGACCGCGACGACGACGGTGTCGAGACCGGGGATCAGTGCGCGCAGCTCCTCCAGGAGGGTGCCCGCCCCGGCGGCCACCAGGGGATGGTCGTAGGCGTGGCTGCGCAGCGCACCCGACTGTTCCGCGAAGCGTTCGCACGCGTCGGCGGCGTCCGCGTACTCCCCGTCGACGAGTCGCACGGAGGCGCCGTACTCCTCCAGCTTGGCGATCTTGACGGGCGGGGCCCCGGCTGGCAGGAAGACCGTGGCGGTCACCCCCAGGGTCCGGGCCGCCCATGCGCAGGCCAGACCCGCGTTGCCGCCGGAGGCGATGGTGACACCGGTGTCGGGGAGCGTACCGGCCGCACGGTGGGCGTAGAGGAAGTTGACCGCGCCGCGGGCCTTGAAGCTCCCGGTGTGCTGCAGGTACTCCAGCGCGAGCCAGACCTCGGGGTCCGGGCCGCCAGGGGCCTCGGACCGTACGGCTCCGGGGTCCAGCGGGGCGACGGTGACCGGCCGGACACGGCCGAGGACGCGTTCGGCCGCCGCCGTGACGTCGCCGTGGCTGAGCTGCTGCACGGGTCCTCCGAGGGTGTCGAGGGGGCCTGCCCGTCCCGGGAGGTGTCACGAGCCGTCCGGCGCGGTGTCCCCGGGGCGGGAGCGGTTAGTTACAACGTAACGTACATTGTTTCTCATGCCGAGGCAGTCAGCATCCCTGGACAGCGCCACCCCCGGCGCCATCGCCATCGCCGCGCTGGCGCTGATCGACGAAGGGGGCCCGCAGGCGCTGAACCTGCGCGCCCTCGCGGACCGGCTGGGGGTCTCCCACACCACGGTCCACCGACGCTGCGGGTCCACCCTGGCGGGCCTGGTGGACCTGTGCACCGACCATCTCGCCGCCCAGCTCCCGGACGTCGGCCCCGACATTCCGTGGGCGGTGGCCACCGAGACCCGCTTCGCGCGGTTGTACGAGCTGCTCGCGCGGCACCCGGGACTGATGGCCCTGCGGGGCACCCGCCCCTGGCTCAGCCGCGCACTCCTCGCCCGGCTGGTCGAACCCCAACTCGCCGCGAACATCGCGGCCGGTATGACCCCGGGGGAGTCGATCGCCACCTACCGGCAGATGTATCTGTTCACGCTGGGGGCGGCGAGTTTCGTGGACCATGCGAACCCCGCGTCGGCGCTCACCACGACCCGTACGGCACTGGCCGCCCTCGACCCCGGGGACTTCCCGGTCCTGACCGGCCACCTCGAAGCGATCCTGCCCGCCGTCGTGGACCACGAGGTCTACCACTCCGGTCTGCGCCGGCTCATCCGGGCCGCCGACCCCTCGGCGCACTGACCCACGCCTCGCGACCGCCCCCCGGCCACGCGACGTCAGCGCCGCAGGACCCACCGCTGCGCCGACTCCAGCGGTCCGGCCCGGAACCGCCGTAGCCACAGCGTCGAACCGACCATCAGGACCGCACACACCACCGCCCACAGCGCCAGCACCCACCACGGCCGCCAGGCGTCGCCGAGCCGGTGGGCGAGCCCGAGGCCGAAGCCGTACGCGACGAACACGCACAGCACGTTCTGGAGGACGTACCCCGACAGCGCGGTCCTGCCGACGCAACCGAGTCCGTTCAGCAGCGGGCCCGGCCGTCGCACCCGGTCCATCAACACACCGATGAGACCCAGGTAGCCGAGCGCCGTCAGCGGGCCCGCGACATACCGGCCCACAAGGAAGAAGTCGGCGCCGGCCAGCGAGGCGAGGAGATCGAGCGGCAGGCCCAGGCCCAGTCCCCAGATGAGCAGCCGCGACCGGATCCGGCGCCCGGTGGCGTCGGCGCCGAACGCGCCCGCCCGCATCAGCCGTACGCCCAGCAGGAACAGGAAGAGCAGGAGGAAGCACGTCAGCACCGGCTCCAGCCGGAGGGCCAGGGCGTTCTCGAAGCGGAACGCGACCTGCTCCGCGTAACTCCCGTGCGCGTACAGGTCGATCACCGTGTCCGACACCGGTTCGCCGCCACCACCCGAGCCGTCCGCCGCCAGGACGGCCGTCAGCAGACCCATCACCGCCAGGTGCAAGCCCGCCGCCCACCACATCACCCGGCGCCGGGCCGCGTCGGACCGGGTCAGCAGCCAGGCCACGAGCAGCGCGGTCACCGCGTACCCCATCAGGACGTCCCAGGCGAAGACGAGGAGGAAGTGCGCCGTTCCCTCGGCGAACAGGAACAGCGCCCGCCACCGGTACCGGCCGGGCCAGGGCTCACCGCGCCGGGCGGCGGAGGCGTACTGGATGGCCAGGCCGACGCCGAACAGGATCGTCAGCATCGACAGGAACTTGCCGTTCGCCAACTGCCGGGCGACGCTCTCGACCGCCTCCGGGAACGACGCGAAGGACATCCCGGTCATGTCACCGCTGAGAATGCCCCACTCGGCGCCGGGGCCGGTGAAGATCCAGACGTTGGTCAGCAGTGTGCCGAGGATCGCGACCCCGCGAACGACGTCGAGCAGGGGCAGCCGGGTCGGTGTCCCCGGCGGGGTGGCCCGTACGGGCAGGGTCTCGGTCATGCCCTCATCGTCTCGGCGCCCTCGGCCGTACACGTCATGACCGGAGATGATCGACGGCTACACCGAAGGATGTAGCTGCGCCGATCTCCCCTCGCACCGACGGTGCACCGACCCTCCGAAAGTGGCGGGCGCTTAGGCCATGTTCCACCGTAAGGAACCCCGGTCGTGACAATTTAGGTAAGGCTCACCTAATATGATCAGTGTCGACTTCGGGTCCCCCACTCCGATGAACCGGTCTTCCTTTCCGTGTGCCCAGCTCCGCGTGCCTGCGCAGGCAGGTGACCCGGGCACCGACACAGCCCCCGCCCGCATTTCGCGTGCCCTTGCTCCCCGAAGGAGACATGCAGCGCATGTCCACGTTCCGTACCACCCGTCTGGCCGCCCTCGCCGCGCTGACCGCCGTCTCGATGGGCACCGGCGTCCTGGCCGCCCCCGCCTTCGCTGCCCCCGTCGCGCCCGCCGCCGCCGACCCGGCCCCCGTCGCGCCGAAGGCAGGGACGGCCACCGCCTCCTCCCCGATCCTGATCACCGGTCAGGCCGGCTGGGGCTTCAAGGCATCTTGGTACCGCTACATCACGGGTCCCGCCCGTGGCACCGTCACCGTGGCCGACGGCGCCACCAAGGCCGCCGACGGCGTCATCTCCTACCCGGTCAAGCACGGTGCGGTGAACCCGACCGGCCTTGACGCCGATGTGCGCTTCGCCGGCTCGGTCACCTACGCCGCCCCTGCGCACAAGATCACCGGAATCACCCTGGCCAACCCCCGGGTCGAGCTGGTCGACGGTAAGGGCACCCTTTTCCTGGATGTGACCAGTGCCGTGGAGGGTGCCGCGCCCACCACGACCAAGGCCGTGCCCTTCGCCACCCTCACGGCGACCGCCGGCGCGCTGAAGGACTCCCGCCTCGACTGGAACGGCATCTCCGCCGCCCTCACCGCCGAGGGCGCGAAGACCTTCGCATTCGACGGCGACTCCATGTACGAGCCCGGTGAGGTGCTCGACACGCTCGCCGTCAACGGCACCGCCACCACCCCCGCCCTGACCGTCAGCCAGGTCTCCGGCCTCGGTGCCGAGACACAGGTGACGGTCACCGGCACCGGCTACCGGCCCGGCCGCGGCCTCTACTTGGCCCAGACCGTCGCCCTGCCCGGCAACACTTACCCCAGCGTCTTCGGCAACGCTGCCTATGTGCGCCAGGTCGGCGCCGACGGCACCTTCACCACCACCCTGAAGCTGACCGAGACCTTCGTCCCGGCCGGTGGCGCCGGTGGTGCCACCACCGACTGCCGCACCACCGCCTGCTTCGTGGTCAGCTTCAACTCGCACGACGGCCAGGACCAGTCCTGGATGGCCTCCCGCGCCCAGGACGTCGCCCGGAATGTCCTCTTCGGCTCCGCCGCGGTCACGACCGCTCCGAAGTCCCGCACGGTGCGTTCGGGTGCCTCCACCACGTTCACCGCCGCCGCCAAGGGCGCCGACGCGGTCCAGTGGGAGCGCAGCACCGACCGCGGCACCACCTGGACCCCCGTCGCCGGAGCCACCTCGGGCTCCCTCTCGGTCAAGGCGACCGCCGCCGTCCACAACAGCCGCTACCGCGCCGTCTTCACCAACGCGGCCGGCTCCGTGGCCAGCTCATCCGCCACGCTCACCGTGACTGCGGTCCCGAGCCGGATCACCGGGTTCAACGCCGCCCCGGAGCCGGTCGCCAAGGGCGGCAAGCTGACCCTCACCGGCACCCTCCAGACGGCGGGCGCGACGGACGACACCTGGCGCCCGCTCGCCAAGGGTGCCGTGGTGATCGAGTTCCGCACCAAGGGCGGCACCACCTGGACCAAGGCCACCAGCGCCACCACCGGTTCCCAGGGCACCTTCTCGGTGACGGCCACCGCCACCAAGGACGGCGACTGGCGTGCCCGCTACGCCGGCACCCCCGACCGCGCCGCCTCCGTCGGCAGCGGTGACACCGTGGACGTCAAGCTCCGCACCGAGATCGCCGGCTTCAACGCGAAGCCGGAGCCGGTCCGCAAGGGCAAGCCGATCACCGTGACCGGGACCCTGCGCAGCCTGGACGGTACCTGGAAGGCCACCTCCGGCCAGTCCCTGACCATCCTGTTCAAGGCCGACGGCGCCAAGACCTGGACCAAGCAGTCCACGACGCGCACGAACAGCAAGGGCGTCTTCTCCAAGGCGTTCACCGCGAAGAAGGACGGTAGCTGGAAGGCGGAGTTCAAGGCGACGTCGGTGCGGCTGGGCAGCAGCAGCGGTAGCGACCGCGTCGACGTCCGCTGACCCCGGGGCGCCACGCGCCCGGCCCCGGATGCCTCCCCCTCCCGGGTGGGAGACCCACGGGAACATGAGCGGTGCCTCCCGCCGACGCACATCCGTCGGCGGGAGGCACCGCTCCGTCCGTGACGCGCCGGGCTGCTCAGTACCCGGCGCCGTGAGCCCCCGCGCCGGATGGTGACCCCGCGTCAGCCACGTCGGTCGTGCCCGCGCCCTCCGCCTGGGGGGGTCAGGGGCGGAAGATCCGCCCCTGTGAGGCCCCCTCCACCGCCCGCACATAGCACTGTGCGACTTCGGACACCGGCGTACCACCGGTGTCGTCCCTGCCCATGCTGCGCAGGGTCTCCTTGATCCAGCCGGGGCTGACCAGGTTGAGGCGCAGATCGCGCGGCAGCTCACTCGCCGCGTTGCGGACGAAGCCCTCCAGACCGGAGTTGATCAGAGCACCCAGCGAACCCCCGGGCATCGGCGCGGCGAACGTGCCTCCCGTCAGGGTGACGGAACCCCCGTCGCGCAGATGCCGCACCGCCCGCCGGACCAGGGCCACCTGACCCAGTAGTTTGCCCCGGGTTCCCGACGCGGTTTCGTCGTCCGTCGCCGAGTCCAGGGCCAGCAGGGGACCACTGGCGGCGCAGCACACCACCGCATCGAGGTCTCCCACCGCGTCGAACAGCGCGTCCAGGGAGGACGGGTCCTCCAGGTCCGCATGGATCCGGCCATGACGTGACGCGCCGATCACCTGATGGGAAGTCCCCAGGGCTCGGACGACCGCGCCGCCGATGGTCCCGGTCGAGCCGATAACGAGTATCTCCATGCCGGTGATCCTGCCACCGGCCGTCGCCCACCGCCCCCTGTTTCCCGGGGGCTTCGGAGTCGTCGGAGAACGCCCTCCCCGACGCCGACGCCCTCGATTTAGGCGGCCGGTAGGGGCGGGGGCGTGAAGGTGACGTCCGCTGCCCGCGCGGTGACATCGGCCCTGCTGCCGAGGGCCCAGGCGGCGACGCGCGACACGGTGGCGGCCGGGATCCCGGCGCTGATCCCGGGTGCAGCCGGGATGTCGTGCGTGGCATGCGCGTCATGGGGCAGCACGACCCGGTACCCGAGGGTGAGGGCGGTGCGGGCCGTCGCCTGAACGCATATCTCGGACATCATGCCGCAGACGGCGACGGTCCGGACGCCCGCATCGGTCAATAGGTCGCCCAGCGCGGTCCCTTCGAAGCTGTCGGCCCTGGTCTTGCGGATCACGGTCTCCGCGGGGCCGGACCCGACGCCGTGGTGAAGTGCCCAGCCCGGTGTGTGGGGCTCGTCGCCTGCTCCGGGCGCCCCGTCGTTCTGGATGTGGACGACGAGCGCCCCGCCGGTACGGGCCCGTGCGATCAGGTCCGCCGTCCGGTCCAGGAGCCGGGCCGCCCCGGGCACGGCCCCGGCACCATGGACGGACGCCGACTGGACATCCACAACGAGCAGGGCCTGCACGGGAATCACATGATCATTCATGGCGTCATCATGACGTCGGGCGCCCTGCGGCTCCACCGGATTGCGCACGCCCGGCCTTTCCGCACAGCCGGACCGGCACGGGACGGGAGACCGGCGTCCGTCTCACCCGTGGCGCGGCCGGTACCCCGGGGCGGGGGCGCCGGGGTCCGTCCGCAGGGTCTCCCGAGTCGTGGCGACGGCGAGGGTCGCCATATCGTCGTCGTGGGCCCCGCCGGTCCAGTGGTGGACGGCGGCGGCGAGTTCATCGAGCACGGCGGCGGGATCCGCGGGTCCGGTCCCGAGGAGACAGAGGTCGGTCACCGGATCGTAGAAGTCCCCGGAGGGCTTCCGGGCCTCCGTGACACCGTCGGTGACGAAGAGCAGCACATCACCCGGGGACAGCGGAAAGGAATCGGGTCCGGCGCGCCGGTCGGTGAGCCCTCCCATGCCCAGGGGGAGATCGGGCGTGGTGGCGGTGAGCGCCGTGACCCGGCCGGCGCGGATCAGATAGGGGGCCGGATGCCCCCGGTTGACCACGCGCAGGACGTGTTCCCCGTGGTCGATCTCGGCGATGAGGGCGGTGGTGAACTCCTCAGAGCTGTCGTCGTGCGGGCGCTGCGCGCTGTCGCGTTCGAGGGAGTGCTCCAGCCGGACGGCGAGTTCCCCGAGGTCGGGCGTGTAGTGGACCGCCTCACGGAACGCGCCGATCAGGGTGGACGTCGTGGAGACGGCTCCCAGGCCCTTGCCCCGTACATCCCCGATCAGGATCCGGACGCCGAACGGGGTGTCCTGGATCGCATAGGCGTCACCCCCGATCCGCGCCTCGGCGTCCGCCGCCTCGTAGCGGGCCGCCACCTCCAACGGCCCGATGCGTACGGGCGGGGTGGGCAGTACCGCGCGCTGTATGGCCTCGGCCACGGACCGGGCGGTGGCCAGGCGTCTGCCGTGGCGGTGGAGCATGCGGTTCACGTCGAGGCCGATGAGCGCGGAGAGCAGGACGTTGAACACGTCCTCCGTCCAGACCGTGGTGCTGAACAGCTCCCCGGCCCGCCAGCTCAGTAGGACCGTGACCGCCAGGGCGATCACTCCGACCCGTACGGCACCGCGGAACGTCAGCGTCGCACCGGCCAGCACACACCCGGAGGCGATCAGTGGCACACCCGTGTACGTGTTCGGTGTCAGCGCGTCGACGACGGCCGCGACGCCGATCAGGGCCAGCGGAAACCATCGTGTGTACGGCCACCGGGCGGTGAGGCGATCCATCCCTCGATCCCCAGAGCGGCTCGGCGACGGGTGCACATGCGCTCTCAGCTCTAACCGAACCGGTTGGCGGCCAAACCACGCCCCCGGCCAAACGGCGGCCACGGCCGCGCCCGGTGGAAGCGGTGGCCGCCGCCCGGTCGTGATCGCCGTACCGCGCCGGGAGCAGTGGTGCTGTCCGCTGCCGTCATTGCCGTACCACGCGAAGAGTTCTGTGTACGTGGCGTGCGAGCCCGGGCGCGGTTGACGCCCCGGATGGGCTGTCCGTCCCCGACCGCCCGGGAGTGCCGCCCGCGGCTGATACACGGTCGATGGGATACCCCGACGTGTCCGACACCCGGCCGAGGCCGGACGGATGACTGTCGGGCCCAGGATCGGGGTCGGTAAGAGCGGCCGGGCGCCGCACCAGCACCTTGCCGGGGAGCACCCCCGGCAACAGATGAAAGTGAGTTCGCTCGTGAACAGATCAGCGGGCCGACGGGCGGTCACCGCCCTCGCCGGCGTCGGGGCGTTCGGCATCATGCTCACCGCCGCGCCCTCCGCCTCGGCGATCGTCGGCGGGGATCCGGTCGCGGACGGCCAACGCTCGTTCGTCGTGCGGATCGAACGGCAGGGCGACGACGGGGCGTGGTCGCAATTTTGCGGCGCGGCGCTCATCGACAGCCGGGTCGTCGCCACGGCGGCGCACTGCGCCAACATGGCCGAACAGGGCAAGATCAAAATCCGGCTCGTCATGGGGCGGGCCGATGCGAACGCCACCGGGGGGACGGTGGTGACCGATGATCAGTTCTCCGTCTACAGCCATCCTTCGTTCTCGACGCAGACCAACACGGACCTGGGTCTCCTCGTGCTCGACAGGCCCGCGGACCAGACGAGTGCGGTCCTTCCGCCGCTGCGGAAGACACTGCGGCCGGGGCGTCTCATGAGCGCCGCCGGCTGGGGGCGTACCACCCTCGACGATCCCACCAAGCCGTCCCGCCTGCGCGAGGCGCGGCTTCCCGTCACCGCGTTCGACACCGAGGGCGGCATCTGGGACAAGAAGTTCATCTGCGCGGGCACCGCGGAGTCGAGGGTTGCGCCCGGCGACAGCGGAGGGCCGCTGTTCGATATGAAGGGATCCGGAAGGGCTGTCGTGTACGGCCTCGTGACCGGGGAGACGAACACCTGCACAGGACTCTTCACCAATCTGTCCGACCCGGCTGTCTGGAAGCCGTTCCGGGCACCGCTCGCCTCTCACGGGCTCTCCCACGTCATTCCGGCCTAGGCCGGCGACATCCCGACATGGGCCGGTGACGGACGGACACCCCTGACACCCGCGGTGATCACCGCGGGTGTCCGTCCGTCGCGCGCCCCCCGCCAGTCCGGCGCTCGGGGGGCTCGTCCGGGTGCGCGGACTTGCCGTATCGGCAAATATGTTTGCCATTTATGCGAGCTCGGACGGACGATCTCCGGTGAATGGAGGTACTTCCTATGACGGGATACGAGGGTCAACGACGGTACGACGTCGTGGTGATCGGCGGTGGGGCGGCGGGGCTGAGCGGGGCGCTGACGCTCGCGAGGGCGCGGCGTTCGGTGCTGGTGGTCGATGCCGGAGAGCCGCGCAACGCACCGGCTTCGCATATCCATGGCTATCTGGGGCGGGAGGGCACCCCGCCCGCCGAGTTGCTGGCCGTGGGCCGTGCCGAGGTCACGGGGTACGGCGGGGAGATCGTGCACGGCACGGTGACGGCCGTCGAGCGCGCGGCGGAGGGCGGATTCCATGTCGAACTGGCCGACGGGCACGCCGTCGGGGCGGCCCGGCTGCTGATCACGACCGGACTGGTCGACGAGCTGCCCGCGGTTCCCGGGGTGGCTGAGCGGTGGGGTCGGGAGGTGCTGCACTGTCCGTACTGCCACGGCTGGGAGGTGCGGGACCTGCCGATCGGCGTGCTGGCCACCGGTCCGATGGCGGTGCACCAGACCTTGCTCTGGCGGCAGTGGAGTAACGACGTCACCCTCTTCCTGCACACCGCGCCGGAGATCACCGACGAGGAGTACGAGCAACTGGCCGCCCGCGGTGTCACGGTGGTGGATGGCGAGGTGACCGGCCTGGACGTGACCGAGGACCGGCTCTCCGGCGTGCGGCTCGCCGCGGGGCCCGTGATACCCGTCCAGGCGCTGGTGGTCGCCCCACGTTTCACTGCGCGCGCCGGCGTGGTGGCCGGACTGGGGCTGAAGGCCACCCCACAGGAATGGAACGGCCACGTGATCGGTGCTCATATCGCCACCGACCCCGCTGGGGCGACCGACGTCCCCGGTGTCTGGGCGGCCGGGAACGTCGCCAGCCCGACCGACCAGGTGATCGGGGCGGCCGCCGCGGCCGTACGGGCGGCAGCGGCGATCAACGCCAACCTGACCGCGGAGGAGACCGGCCGGGCGGTCGCCGCGCGCCGCGCCCCCTTCTCCGCTGGGGCCGAGCGCGAGGTTTGCGAGAAGGTGCTCGGCGACCGACGCCACGGGCTCGACCTGCCCACTGCCGCCCGCGACGTCGGGAGCAGCCGCTGACCGGTGGGGTGGACCGTCCAGGAAACCTGGGGTGAGAGGTACCCCCCAGGGAGCGGGACCGGGCGGATCCGGAGCGGTGAATGCGGTGTCCGTCCGCGAGGTGTTCACGCCGATTCCGGCGGCGGGGGCCTCGACCCGGGCCGCGTGGTGACGGGGCCGACGCGAGCCGGCCCGCCCGACATGGACAGTGGGCCACCGCCACCGCCACGGCCACCGCCATCTCGGCCGTCACGCCGACCCGCGCCACCAGGGGGTTCCGCGGGCGCCGACGAGATCGACCGGCAGTGATGCGACCTCGCCACCTCCCTCCCGGACGGCGTATACGGTCTGGTGTCCGCGCGGTTCCGCCACTCCACGGGAGGACATCCCGCCTGAGGAGATCCGCGGACCGTGGCGGCAGCCGTCGCACCGGGCGGGTCGCTCCCGGCCGTCGGATACGCGGCTTCCCGCACGGGGCGGTGTACGCGGGTCCGCGGGACTGACCGACCACTCCCGACGGGACCCTGGTCGCTCTCGATCTCGCGGAAGACTCCTGCGAGGTGCTGCTGAAGGACGAGCGCGCGCGGCTTCGGCACGATCCGGAATCCCGGCCCGGCGCGGACCGGGGCACGCCCTGGTGGTCCAGCGCGCCACTGGCCGGCCGTCGCACGGATGTCACCCGTGGCGGTCGGCCGGTGGAGCCCGGGCCGCACCCATGGGTCCGGGTCCGGCCGTCGAACCGTGACCCGCTCCACCTCGGTGCCCACGTGGGGGAGTGCGGAGTCAGGATCGCACGGAGGCCCGTGCCGCCCCGGTGCACAGACATGCGTCCTCCGGATGGCAGGACCCGGGAGGTGCTTCCCCCTCGGCCCATCAGGGCTTTCCTGGCCTCGGTGGTGACGGCGATTCATGTCGCGCACGTGTCGTCTCCGTGTCGCGTGGGCACACCCCCTTGCGGAATTCCTATGTACCCCTCAATCTTTGAGCCGGTGCCAGATTGACATGTACTTGCCAATCGCACCGTCAGTACCGGCGTGCGCCCGTACGTCTGCCTACCCACGGACGACGGAACCGCACGCCTCCCCCCACGCACCATCGATGCGGAGGAACCCCCACATGGCACTGAATCACACCGGTCGGCCGACCCGCGCCCGTGCAGGGCGCCGGCACGCCGCCCTCGGAGCCGCCGTCGTCACGGCGCTCACCCTCGGTCTGATCTCCGCGCTCCCCGCGAACGCCGCCTCCGAGCAGCGCGAGGGCCGGATCCTGGACGCCGGCGCGCCCGGCGCCATCAAGAACAGCTACATCGTCACCCTGCACGACAGCGAGGTCCGGTCCACCTCCGCCCAGGGCAAGGCGCTCGCGAAGGAGTACGGCGCGAAGATCAAGCGGACCTACACCACCGCCCTCAACGGCTACGCCGTACAACTCTCCGAGGCACAGGCGAAGAAGTTCGCGGCCGACCCCGCAGTCGTCTCCGTCGCCCAGGACCAGACCGTCTCCATCCAGGCCACGCAGGTCAACCCGCCGTCATGGGGCCTCGACCGCATTGATCAGCCGAACCTCCCGCTCGACCGCAGATACACCTACCCGGACTCCGCGGGCAGCGGTGTCAACGCCTACGTCATCGACACCGGCGTCCGGATATCTCACAGCGACTTCGGCGGTCAGGCGTTCAACGGCTACGACGCCGTCGACAACGACAACGTCGCCCAGGACGGCAACGGGCACGGCACGCACGTCGCCGGCACGGTCGGCGGTACGGCCTACGGTGTCGCCAAGAACGTGCGGATCTACGGCGTACGGGTGCTCAACAACAGCGGCTCCGGCACCACCGCGCAGGTCGTCGCCGGTGTGGACTGGGTCGCCCGCAACCACGTCAAGCCCGCGGTCGCCAACATGAGCCTCGGCGGCGGCGCCAACACCACCATCGACACCGCCGTGCGCCGCGCCATCGCGGCCGGGGTCACCTTCGCCGTCGCGGCGGGCAACAACAACGCCAACGCGAGCGGCTACTCTCCGGCCCGGGTGACCGAGGCCATCACCGTCGGGTCCACGACGAACACCGACGCCCGCTCCAGTTTCTCCAACTACGGTGCCGTCCTCGACCTCTTCGCCCCGGGGAGCTCGATCACCTCGACGTGGCACACGAGTGACTCGGCGACCAACACCATCTCCGGTACCTCGATGGCGTCCCCGCACGTCGCGGGTGCCGCGGCCATCTACCTGGGGGCCAACCCGAACGCCACGCCCGCGCAGGTCTCCGCCGCGCTCGTGGCCGCGGCCACGCCCGGTGTCGTGACCAACCCGGGTGCGGGCTCTCCGAACCGTCTGCTCCGCGTCACCGGCTGACGGCACGGCGCACACCGCTCGCATGAACACCTCGTCCTCGCGGACGGTCACGGGTCAGGTACCCGGGCCGCCGCGGGGACGAGGCGTGCGTGCCGTCATGCGCCGACGCCCAGCGGGCCGGACCACCGAGGCGTCCCGCGCGGCCGGAACCCGTCGCCCAAGCCGGTCCGGTCGTCGGCGCCACCGGCTGTCACCCCCGGCGGTTAGGGTGCGGCTCATGCAATCGCTGATCACCGCTGTTCGGGAGTATGACGCCGCCGCCCAGTACCTGGCCTGGCCGGGCGACTTCGAACCCGACCGGGCCGACCACGGCGAGGACGTCCACCTTGCATCGGGCGCGGCCCTGGAAGGATTTGCGGGCGACGGAGCCGGGGGCACGTACTTCTTCTGCGGTGCCGGGGGCGAGGAACGCCCGGTCCTGTACGCGGACTCCGAGGGCGGCGCGGCCTTGGTCGCCATCGGCCTGCCCGAGCTGTTGCGACTCCTGCTGGTGGCACCGTGGTGGCGCGACTGCCGGGAGTTCACCGCGGAGGAGAGCCAGGAGTTGGCCGCCGAATACCTGGCGGACATGCCCGACCTGGCGGCCCGGCGGGACCGCGCCGCCGCGGCTCTCGGCCTCGACCTTCCGACCGAGGTCGACGCCCTGCGCCGCATGCGCGAGACCGCCACGGCGTCGGGCGAGCACTTCATCCTGGTCCTCACCTCGGAGGGCGAGCCGTACGACCCACTTTTCGCGGGCTGACCTGCTGGCGTCTTGACCGCGGTCAGAGGAAGCGGGAACGCGTCCGGCGCCAGACCTCCGGACACACCGGTCCGACCCTGCGCCGGAGCGCCGACAGGTGAACCTCGCGGCGTTCCGCGGCCCGGAGGTAGCTCGGGCGGTCCAGACGGTCATCCACACTGCCCGGTGGCAGCGCTATCGCGTCCCGCGCGTGGGGGTGGTACTTGCTGGTGATCTGCGCGGCCACCACGGAGTGGGCGCTGACGGACAGCACCAGACAGGGGCGGTCCTTGGCTCCCGACCCATCGGCGAAGGGCATCATGGCCCACCAGATCTCTCCTGGCCACGGCTGGGAGAGGGGCAGTTCGGGCGGACGCACGGGGAGTTCGACGCGGCGGCGGCCCGCGGCGGCCAGTCGCCGCACCCCGCGGACCAGGGCGAAGGCCAGCGCCAGCAGCAGCGCGATCGAGAGGTATGTGCCGAGATCGTCCACTGCCCCGCCTTCTCCGTACCGCCGTGATCCGGTTGCCCCATGGTCCCGGTGCGCCTGCCGGGCGACGGCGTCTCCGCCAGCGGCTCGCCCCACGGACGCCTCCGCGAACCGACCGTACGCCCGGCGCGTCCGTCGTTTCCGGTACTTCCCGGAATTCGGCCGGCCGTTCGTCTTCGGTGCCGGGAACGGACCGGACGAAAGTACCGCACCTCGATCGGCGACCGGGTACGGGCCCCCGGAGGCATGTTCCGGCCTTCCCACTTCCCCTTCCAGTGGTCACGCAGTGGGGTTCCGCGGGACCCGGTCGGCGGCGCCGTGCTCCGGGTCGGGTGTGGCGGTGAGGGCGAGGAGTGCCATGTCGTCGCCGATGCCGCCGCGGGTGTGCCGCGTCACATCGGTGACGACCCAGTCCAGCAGGGCCGCGGGATCGGTGCCCCGGCGGCCCGTGAGTGCGGCGACCGGATCGTAGAAGGCGCCGCGGGCGTTCCGCGCCTCGGTCAGACCGTCGGTGAAGAGCAGCAGGGTCGCGCCCGCGGGCAGCGGATACTCCCGCGCCCGGACCGGGTCCCCGCCCAGCGCCTCCATACCCAGCGGCAGGGCCGGCCGTTCGGGTGTCAGCGGGCGGGGCGGGTGTCCGGGTCGGAGGAGCAGCGGGGCGGGGTGGCCGCGGTTGACCAGGCGCACCGTCGTGTCGTCGTGGGGGATCTCGGCGAGGACGGCGGTGGCGAAGAGTTCTTCGGCGTCCTGGCCGCCGCGCCGGACGGCCTCACGGGTCAGCGCTCCGTCGAGACAGTCGCCGACCGCCTCCAGCCGCTGTTCGCGTTCGGCGGCTTCGCGGAACGCGCCCACGGCCACCGCGACCGTGCCCACCGCTCCCACGCCCTTGCCCCGCACGTCTCCCAGCACCACCCGTACCCCGTGCCGGGTGTTCTGCACGGCGAAGAAGTCACCCCCGATCAGCGCCTCCGACGCGGCTGCCTCGTAGCGAGCGGCGACCAGCAGGCCGCCGAGCCGTTCGGGTGGGGGAGGCAGGACCGCGCTCTGTACGGCTTCGGCGACCTGCCGGGCGGAGGCCAGTTGTTCGCCCCCGCGGCGGATCATCCGGTTGATTGCCAGCGCCAGCACGGAGACGGTCAGGATCGTGAACTCTTCCGTGTAGGCATGGGCCTCGTCCTGCGAGCTGTCCTCTACGTGCAGGCCGGCCATCGTGATCGTCGCGGCGAGTCCGGTCAGCAGCGTTCCGGTGAAGGAGAAGAAGGGGGCGGCGATGAGTGGCGCGGCGGCGAACAAGGGGGCCGCCGTGAACTGCCGGGGTGTCGCCAGCGCGTACACCGTGCCCATGACGATCAGCAGTGTGGGCAGGAGCCGGACTGCGTGGCGGATCCACATCACACACCCGTGCTGCCCTTTCGGCCTTCCCCGCTAACAGGCGGTAGACCGATTGGGCCAGCCGGGTTCTCGACACCTGGGTCGGGGCATCGACGAGGTGGCGCGTGTAGCGGGTGTGTGCTCGGTGTCCGCACGGACCGGGGGCCGGCCCGCCCCACCGGCTGGAGTGGGCTTTCGCCTCCTGGCCTCCGTCCGTGAGCGGCGTGGCACCCCCGCACCGGGCCTCCCCCCCCAGGCGGAACGGGCCGGCTACTCCGCCTCCGGCACCGTTCCGCCGAGCACGCGCCGCGCCGCCTCGCTCTCGGCGGCGGCCGGCGACAGTTCGTCCAGCGTGTCGAGGTCGTCCCTCGCCAGCTCCGCCTCCCAGGCGGCGGCCAGCCTCTCCTGCTCGTTGCCCGTCCGTCGCCCGACCTCTTCTCGGTCCTCCGGGCTCAGGGCGGTCAGGAACCGCGTGACAGTGTCATTGGGCATCCCGTTCTCCTTCGATCACGTCGGGCACAGCCGTCCCGGACCCCGGCCCTGCCGGACCAGAGTCGTTCCGAACCATTGCCAGCATGATCGAGACACGCCACTCGCCGGCGGATGTCGTGCCCGCCAGCCCCCGAACGGGTGCGCCTGGGGCCGGATGGCGGCGGGGGGGGGGGCGGGGGGGGGGGGGGGCGGGGGCGCCCCGCCCCCCCCCCCCCCCCCCCCCCCCCCCCCCCCCGCCGGGGGGGGGGGGGGGGGGGGGGGGGGGGGCCGCCCCCCCACCGCACGACGTTCACGCTCCTCCGGCCAGCCCGTGGCCCGTCACCGGGTAGCCGGTGTCGGCGTGAAG
>NZ_JBIRRE010000006.1:0-170870 GCF_044333555.1 Streptomyces sp. NPDC020965 | reverse complement strand
TCGGTCACCGTTTCCGGTCGGCCGGGGCCCCGACCGGAAACGGTGACCGACCGCCCGGGCCGCGGGCCGTGCTTCGCGGTGGCGCCGGTGGATCCGCCCCGTACCTCGTTCGCGGGTCCGCGTCCCCGCTCACCGAGACCGCCGGTGTCCCGCGCGTGGCCGGTCTACGCTTTACGGAGCCGGGCGATGATGCCGTCGAGGTAGCGGGCGAACATCCAGGGACGGGGGATGCGCCCCCCGCCGGGCTCCTCATGCCACTCGTGCGGGACACGGGCGTGGCCGAGCCGGGCCCGGAACTCCCGCTGGCCGGCGAGCACCGGGGTCTCGTTGACGGTGTCGAACCAGTTCACCGGGTTGGGACGTACCGGCGACCAGGAAGATCCGCTTGTGCCGGCTCAACATGACCTCCAGGCCGGGCAGTGGCACGGTCACGCAGGGGACCGGGGCGGCCTCGTCAAGCCCCGGGCGGAGGGGCGGCCCGTGAAGGCGATGAGTCTGCCGATTCCCGGGCGACGGTGACCACGGTCGATGAAGTCCCGATTCGACAGCACCTACCAAGGGCGGTCCATCCCCCGGGGGAGTGGGGGTTCCGGTGCGGAGTGCCGCGATCCGGCTCGGGAGTCGCCGTCGAATGCGGTCGATCCTCCCCGGCCCGTCATCGGGCCCCGCACACCTGGATTGAGCCTCCGCGGGCCGGCGTACCGCTCGCTGGGCCGGGGGCCTCGGGGTGTGTTACCGGGGGAGGCGGGCGTGGATGGTCTTGCCGGAGCCGGAGCCGCGGTTCGATCCGGAGTGGGGGCTGATGGTGACGGCAATGGCGAGATGGCGGACCATGTGCCAGCCGAAGCCCCCGCCCGCGCCGCCCAGGTCCGGGGCGCGTTCGCGGGGCGGTGCGGGGTTGGGGTCGCTGACGGACGCGGTCATGGTGCCAGGGCCCGCGGAGAGCGTGAGGGTGTACCGGCCGCCACCGTGGCGCAGGGCGTTGGTGACGAGTTCGGAGACGACCAGGACGAGGGTGTCGGTCCTGCCGGGGCCGGGTGCCGGGCTGAGACTGTCGGCGAAGGTACGGGCGGTCAGGCGGGCGTCGTGCACCCGGGTCGTGTGGTCGCCGTCCACCGTCGCAGTCGCCGCCGGTGCTCGTGCGGTGAGATTCGTGTTGTCGTTCAAGCGAGTCACCCCGTCCGTGGCTGGTAGTGCCGCTTCACATCGTGTCGCGCTGAATGGTGCGTATGCCCGCGTCAACGGTCCGTACACCCTTGTTGGTGTGTTTCTGGCACAGTTTTCGGGTGACGCGAAGGTCAGAAGCCCGGGATTCTGCCTGAGAGAAAATCTGTCATAGCGGGAGCAGAAATGGGGTCGTCATCAGCCCTCATGGCCGGGGGCATCGATACGCGTGCCGCTCACGGCCTTGCTGCGCCCCCCTGGTGGACTGTCGAAGGATCGACGCCCTACCGGCAGGCATCCATCGTCCACGCAGGGCGACGCGGATGCGGATGAGGTGCGCCGAGAACGCGGAGCGGGGCCGTACCCCGGTATCGGGGACGGCCCCGCTCCCGCGAGACGCACGTGTTGTTGTTTACCAGCGGTACCAGCTTGTTGTTTACCAGCGGTACCAGCGACCCCGGGTGCCTCCGGCTCCGGCGGAGCGCATGACGAAGCCGAGGAGCCAGACCGCGAGCACGATGATGGCGATCCACCACAGGGCCTGGAGTGCGAATCCGGCACCGAAGAGGACCAGGGCGAGCAGAAGAACGAGAAGCAGGGGAACCATAGTTATCAACCTCCGTGGCTCCGTGTGCCCCACCGCAACACCATCACACGTTCGAATTTTATGTGTTTCTTATCCTTCCGTCGGGGAAACCGCAGCGGCCCGATTCCGCCGTCGGCCAGGGGGTCAGGGCGCGCCCGGACGGTCGCGGTGACTGGCAGGGCGGGTGCGGTGCGAGCCAGGCGGCGCCGCGGTGCGTGCGCCACCCGTTCGTCCGTCGGGCCGACACCCACACGGGACTTTCGATCTCCGTGAATTCTCGTCGTGGAGAGAACCGCTCGGCACTGTTCCGATCATCTCGATCGCGTGCTTCAATCCGTACCATCGCAGCCGTCACGGCTGAACCAGCATGGAGAAGGGGAACTCATGCAGAATGCGTCTGGAGCCGGGCGATTACCGCGCCGTTCCTTATTGGTCGCCGGACTCGGCCTATCGGCGGTGGTAGCCGAATCCGCATGGTCGCCCACCGTGGCGTCCGCGGGAATCCGGTCCGAACTGAACGGCTGGCGGTTCTGCGTGAACTGCTTCGACTTGTTCCTGGTCGACTTCACGGTCGATCAGAGCCTCTGCCCGCGCACCCGCGGCCCGCACTATGCCATGGGCTGGACCTTCCGGCTGACGTACAACCTGGGCGTCGGCGGCCCCGGCGAGAACGCCAACACCCAAGGAAATTGGCGGCACTGCTATCGATGTGCGTCACTCTACTGGTCGCTCAGCACCTCGAAAGTGTGCCCGGCGGGTGGGGCGCACAGCTACATCCATCCGGGCGGCTATCCCCGGCAGTTCCTGCTGCCTCATGACATCGGGCAGCCGCCCTGGATGCAGAACCAATGGCGGTTCTGCTTCAAGTGCTCCGCGCTGTTCTACAACGGCTATGCCCATAAGGGCGAGTACGGCCTATGCCCCTATGACTACATCTGGGGCCACACCGCCGCGGGATACGACTTCGCGATCCCTGTCTCGGCCTATGCCTGATCATCCGCGTATGCCTGATCACGCAAACTGTCACCGCTCGTGCGGCCCTCGGCAGGCCGTTCGTCCGTGTCTCGCGTGGCGCGGACATCCGGTCAGATCTCGCGGGCTCGTAGACGGCGCAGCATCCGCGGATCCTCGAAGCCGACCGCGCGGGCGGCGGAATCGACCGTGGCGCCGTGGCTGATCAGGTGCTCGGCCCGTTCGAGGCGGAGGGTCTGCTGATAGCGCAACGGGGTGAGGCCGCCGGTGGCACGGCTGAAGAGGCGGGTGAGGGTGCGCTCGCTCACGTCCACGGCCGCCGCCAGGGCCGGTAGCGGCAGCGGCTGATCGAAGCGGGCGTCGAGCAGGTCCTGGGCGCGGTGCACGGTGTCGTCGAGGTGCGATCGGTACCGGAGCATCGCGCTGGCCTGCGGTTCGTGGCCGTTGCGCCGAGCGTAGACGACCATGTCCCGGGCCACCCGGGCGGCTACGGCGGGGCCGTGCCGAGTGGCGACCAGGTGCAGCGCCAGATCGATGCCGCTCGCGATGCCGGCCGAGGTGACCACCCGGTCGTCGGTGGTGTAGAGGACGTCATGGATGACCATCGCCCCGGGGTAGCGGTGCGCGAGCTCGTCCTGCACATCGTGGTGGGTGGTGCAGCGCCGGCCGTCGAGCAGTCCGGCCTGACCGAGCGCCTCGGCTCCGGCGCAGACACTCGCGACCGTCCCACCGCTGGCGTGGTGGGACCGAAGGGCCCGGAGAGCGGTCTCGCCAATGGCAGGACTGCCGGCCAGGGTCCGTGCCCGCCAGCCGGGCACCACGATCAGGTCCTCCGGGCCCAGCTCGGGCCAGTCGACCCCGGCCACCAGCGGCAGGCCCTGGGCGGAGTGGACCAGAGGCTGCTCGGCAACGTAACTGAGCGTGTAGGGGTGCCCGAAGTCCTCGGCCGTGGAGAAGACCTGAGCGGGGGCCGCCAGGTCCAGCAGGTGGAGACCGGGCACCAGGAGGAAGACGATATGGCTCACGATCTGGTCATCATGCCCGAGTCATGCCCGAGTCATGGCCCCGGCCTCCAGCTCCCCGACGGTGGCGATGGTGGCGAAGCGTCCGGCGAGGGCGTACTCGGTGCGCCTGATGATCTCCTCGGCGCTCAGGGTGCGCGGATCCGCCAGCAGTTCGGCGACGCTCTGACCGGCGGGGGCGTCACGGTGCGGTGCGGGGTTGGTGGCGGTGGCGTCGATGACGAAGGTGACCCGGTAGCCGAAGTCACTCGCGAGGCGGGCGGTGGTCTCCACGCACTGCTCGGTGCGGATACCGCAGACGGTGAGTTCGTGAATCCCGCGCTCCGTGAGGAGTTGCCGCAGGTTGGTGGTGGTGAACGCGTTGTGCGAGGTCTTGTGGATCAGCGGCTCCGACGCGTGGCGCTCCAGTTCCGCCAGCAGCCGGACGTGGCCGATGGCGGGGTCGAAGACACCACCACTGCCCGGCTCGGAGTGCAGCACCCACACGACCAGGTCCCCGGCCTGGCGGGCGAGGCGGACCAGCCGGTCCACCTGGTCGGCGATCTTCGGGTTGGAGATGGTCTCCCACAGCGGGCGGGCGCGGAAGGATTCCTGGACATCGATGACGATCAGTGCTCGGGTCATGCCCCCAAGCGTGGCCGGCACAGCCGGGGTGGTGACAGGCATCATCGGGTCCGGGTGCGGACCGATCCGGTCACGGCTGGGAGCCGTGGTGACCGGATCGGGCCGTCCCCGCGGCCGGCTCGGGTCAACGAAGGGCGGGGGCACCGTCCTCGTACCGCGGCGCCGTGCTGGTGCCGCGCGCGACACCCGGACCACCGCGCACCGCGGCGCCGCATGTCAGGCGATCCGGAGCGTGTCCGACGGCCCCCCGGCGAGGGGTCCCCGGCCGGGGGCTCACTCCCCGGCGCCGATCCCGTCCGCCGGACTGCCGCGCAGTGAGACCCGCGCCGAGACCACCGTCGTGACGAGTGCCAGGACCGCGGTGACGGCCACGATGCCCGCATAGGTGAGCACCGGCATGTACGGGGCGGCGCGGCCGGTCATACCGAGGGCGAAGGCGGTGAGGGTCGCCACCGCGACTACCGTACCGAGGATCACCGCGAGCAGCACCGCCGCGAGGGACTCCAGCCGGAGCATCCGCAGTACCTGACGCCGGGTCGTACCGACCAGACGCAGCAGCGCGAACTCCCGGGTGCGGCCGGCGGTGGACATCACCAGTGTGTTGGTCGCGGCGATGGCCGTGAAGGCGATGATCAGTCCCATGGCCACGAAGTTGACGGCGGCGTTGGACTGGTGCTGATCCGTAGCGACGGATGCCATCTGGCCGCGGTCGAGGACCTGGACGCCCGGATAGTCTCGTACCACCTCGGCCAGCGCTGACTTCTCCCGATCGGTCCTGACGGCGACAGCTGAGCTGAGCGGGTTGTCCACATGGGCGGCGACCAGGTCGTGGCTCAGCATCAGATCGCCGAATCCGAGCGCGCGTTCATAGACGGCGACCACGGTGAGGTCGGCCTTGGTGCCGTCGCCCATCGTGACCCGGACTTCGCTGCCGACACCGCCGATGGCGTCCGCGGCGACCTCGCTGATCGCCACACCGTCCCGGGCCAGTCCGGCCAGGGAGCCGGAGACGACACCGGGGTCCATCGTGTCGCTGATGCCCCCGGGGGTGACGCCCCGCGCCTGGTACTTGTCCAGCCCGACCCGCACCGTCGTCCGTACGGTCTCGGTGACCGAGCGGACCCCGGGCATCGCCCGCACCTCGTCGGCCGCCCGGCCCGGCACCCCGGGGCCCGATGAGGCGAGGGTGAAGGTGGCCCGGTTCCCGTCCTCGGCCTGGTTTCGGGCCGCATGCCCCAGTGTCGACTGGATGAAGATGACGGTGCAGCTCATGCCGATCAGCAGGGCGAGCGGGGTGAGGACCCCGGCGAACCTCCTGGTGTTGCTGCGGCTGTTGGCCACGGCGAGATAGCCGCTGATACGGAACATCCGTAGCGGTCCGCCGAGCAGGAAGATGCCCACCCGGGCGATGAACGGACCCAGCAGCGCCACCGCGGACGACAGTACGAGCACGCTCAGATAGGTGACGGGCGACGAGGCGGGCTCCGTGTGCAGGACGCTCAGCACGAAGAGCAGCACCACACCGAGGATCAGCAGGACGCCTCCGGCGATCAGTCGCCCGCGCGCGGTCCCCGGGGTCTCGACCGCGGCCTCGGAGAGTGCATCGGCCGGACGGATCCGGGCGATACGACGGGCCGAGATCCGGGCCGCCGCCCAGGCGCCGACCACCGTGACGGCCACGGACACGAACACCGGATACGGGGTGAGCGGCATCTCCAGCGTGGCCGGAATGGTGCCGAAGCCGACGAACCGCTCATGGAGCCAGTGGGCCGTCGGCAGCCCCAGCATCGAACCCGCGAGACCGGCCAACAGGCCGACGATCACCGCCTCCCGGCCGATCAGACCCCGGATCTGCCGGGGAGTGGCCGCCACGGCACGGAGCAGGGCCAGTTCCCGGTACCGCTGCTGGATGAGGAGGGCGAACGTCCCCACCACCACGAGAACGGCCACCAGGAGAGAGACCGCCCCGATGACGCCCCCCATGCTGATCAGCCGCACCCGGGCGTCGCTGGCGTCGAGGAACTCCACAGCACCCCGGTCGTCCCGGCCGTGGACCTGGACCGTGGTGCCGGCGAACGCCTGGGTGACGGCATTCTTCAGCGCGCCCAGGTCCTTGTCCGGTTCCGGTAGCACGCCGACGACCGCCACCCGGCCCTCGCGACCGCTCAGCTGCTCGGCCTTCGGGGTGGAGAAGAACAGCGCCGACTGTTCCTTGAGATCGCCGTTCTTCGGAGCGGCGATGCCGGAGACCCGGAAGACGGCCGGTGCCCCGGTGGATTGGACCGTGACCCGGTCCCCGGTCCCGAGCCCGGCGCGTGCCGCGATCTCCCGGTCGAGCACCACCTCGTCCTCCGCCCCGGGTGCGCGCCCTGACACCAGACCGAAGGGTGTCAGCGGGGCGGACTCCCAGGAGTGCCCCCACGACGGTTTGCCGTCGGGGCCGAACAGGACCCGGCCCCGGGCGTCGACGATATGGGCGGGGAAGTTCAGCTCGGGCACGGCCGCCCGGACGCCGGGCACGGCGGCGACCCTGGCGACGGTGTCAGCCGGCAGCCAGACCCGCTCGGCCAGCGGCTTGGCCTTCCGCTTGGTCTTTCGCTCGCCGCCCTTGTCCTTGACCCTCACCTGGCGGACGTTCTGGTCCCCGCCCACCACCAGGGAGGTCGCGGCGAATCGTTCGGTTCTGATCTCCCCGATCAGCCCCGTCTGGAGCAGAAAACCACAGGCGCTGACGAGGAGGGCGGCGCAGAGCAGCGCGAGGAAGGCCCCGATGAAACCTGTCTTGCGGTACCGCAGGGTGCTCAGGGCGTACCGCAGCATCAGGACCACACTCCCGGTCGGGGCGGCGCGGTCTCGTTCATCCCGGCCGGACCGGTGTCGGCGATCCCGACAGCCCCGGAGTCCGGCCGGCCCGGACCGGCGCTGCGAAGTAAGAGGGCGCTCCCGCCCGAGCCCGATGGGCCCCTGACGGCGGTGTGGGTTCCCCGGGCGACGCCGACGGTCACTCGGTCGGGCGCGGTGACGCCCCGGATCCCATGGCCCCGGATCCCATGGCCGTGGACCTTGCTGACGGACTTAAGCCGCCCGGCCCGGAGGGTCTCGTTGCTCCGCTGTCTCGGTCGGTCATGTGCTCTGATCCGCACGGGGGTCGGGTCCTTTCCTGGATGAATCCGACGCGACCCTCGGCGGCGTAGCGGGTCGGGGCTCGGAAGTGTCGGGGGCAGGCAGGGTGAAGAGGCGGGTCAACACGGTGCGTGTGCCGTCGGGCGCCTCACCGTCGGGCCGCTTGTAGCGGTTGACCAGGGCGATGTACTCCTCGAAGAACGCGTGGAGTTCGTCGAGGGTCAGCCGCAAGGAGCTGCGGGCGTGGCGGAATGCGTCCATCCACTCCGTCGGATCCTCGCTCTGTTGCCGCAGGCGCTCGAACAGCTCGATGTCCGCGGCGTAGGCACGCCGGTTCATCTCGTCGACGACGGGCCGGATCTCCGCGCTCTGCTTGCTCCGCTCGGGGAAACGCAGGTCGGCGGGGGCAGTCCGCCACCACCGCTCGCGCCCGCTCTCGTCCGTGCGGGTCTCCTCGATGAAGCCGTGGCGTGCCAGCTCCCGCAGGTGGTAACTGGTGGCGCCGGTATTGAGATCCAGCTCCCGGGCGAGCATGGCCGACGTGGCCGAACCGAGCAGGGCGAGCTGCTGGAAGATCTGATATCGCCGGGGGTGACTGAGCGCCTTGAGGGTCGCCAGATCCGCGATCTCTCTGACAGGGGGTTCTACGGCCATGGTGTGCACAGTTTCATGTGCACAGGTATTTGTGCAATCCGGCCCGGCGTTGATGGCCCCGCGTTGATGGGGTGCCTCGGGCCGCTATCTCGGCTTTGGAGCAGTGGAGTTGCTCGGTCCGGCGATGCTGCCCGGCCCCCGCCCGCGGCCCTTGCCTGACCGTCCTCCCCGGGGTACCGCGCAACTCGGTGGGCGGCCGGCGTGCGATCTCCCGCAGGGCGGCGGCCGGGGCGGTCGCGGTGGGTTCCGTTCGGCGGCTCGCGGCGGGCTCGACCGGCTCGTTGGAGTGCACCGGTGTGTTTCTGGATCACGCGCCCTGTTCTGCACTCCCGCACGCCTGGGCACGGGCCTTCTCATCCCTTCCAGCCTGCCGGAATGCTGATCGTGTTGTACGGGAAACTCATCAACGTCCGGAGGCAGTCATGGTAGTTGCACGTTCATTGGTCGTCCTCGCTGTCGCGGCGGGAGTACTCGCGGCCGGTCCGGGCGCGGCGTCGGCCGCCCCTTCGGCGCTGGTCGTCAGCCGGTTCGACGACGGCAGCTTCGAGTACCCCACCGCACCGGTGAACGCATTCACCACCATCACCAACGGGCAGCCGATCGGGCCGTGGAAGGTCACTTCTGGGGCCGTGGACCTGATCGGCGCGGGGTTCTGGCAGGCGGCCGAGGGCGGTCAGTCCGTTGATCTCAACGCCACCCAGGCGGGTGCCGTGGCACAGACCTTCACCACGATCCCGGGCCGCACGTACACGGTGACCTACGCGCTGGCCGCCAACCCGGGGGGTGGCCCGGCGGTGAAGACCGGTCACGTTCTGGTCGACGGGCAGAACTTCCAGGACTTCTCCTTCAACTCCACCGGAAAGACTTTCACCGCCATGGGGTACGTACAGCGACAGGTGACGTTCGTGGCCAACGCGCCGACGACGACCCTCGGGTTCGCCAGTACCCTGCCCGGTTCCTACGGACCCGTCATCGACGACGTCCGCGTCACCGTCTCCTCCCCGTGTTCGTGCACCACATGACGGCCGCCGCGTCCTGACTCCGACCGCCACCCCAGGGCCGTCCGCGGCGATGGGCCGTCGATGTCGCTCGTTCCTGCGGTACGTGTTCACCGGTGGCGGCCCGTGATAGTCCACCCGGTGGCGGCTGTGACGCGGGCGGGGGAACCGGGACAGCTGAACGGGGCCGTACCCGGGTGTCGGGTGCGGCCCCGCTGCCATGCCGACGACCGGGATGCCCGTTACGGTGCGGGCGGCTGCTCGGTGAAAAGATCACCGAAGTGGTCCGTGAGCTGTGACGCGAGCCTCGCCCGGAGCAACGACAGCCGCTCGATGCGCCGGTCGAGCTCCTTGAGTCGCTGCTGACTCACCTCCGCCACGTCACAGCGGTCGGATTCGTCGGCCTCGGACCGGTCCTGGACGGCCGTGGCGTCCAGGACATGGGCGAAGCTCCGGACATCCGAGACCGTCAGGCCCGCGTGCAGCAGTTCGCCGATGGCCCGCAGCCGTCTGATGTCGGCAGGGGTGTAGATCCGGTGGCCGGCAGGCGTGCGCCCGGGGACGAGTAGGCCCTGCTCCTCGTAGTGGCGCAGGGCGCGCGGGGTGAGACCCGTGGCGACCGCCGCGTCACCTATGCGCATACCAACTCCTCGTTCGACTGCCGTCAGAGTTCTATCAGCACGGCACCGATATGGCGGCCGGCGAGGAGGTCGCACAGGGCCCGCGGGGCCCGGCCGACTCCTCGCAGCAGGGTGTGGGGGACGGTGAGCGACCCGTCGCGCAGTCCTCGGCCGAACTCCTCCGCCCACTGCGTCAGCGCGTCGAGATGCGCGGAGCCCGTGATACCGCGCAGGGTGATACCCCGGTTCAGCACCACGCTGGTGTCGATGGCGACCGGGGCCGTGGTGCGGCCGGCCAACTGGCTCGCGAGGCTGCCCACCAGCGCGATACGGGCGCCCCGGCGCGCCTGGGCGACGGCGGCTCGCAATTGATCGCCGGCGACCATGTCGATGACCGCGTCCAGCCCGTCCGGGGCCACCGCGCGGAGCTGATCGTCGATGGGACCCGCCGAATGGATCACAGCGGCGTCGTAACCGAGCCGGCGAGTCAGCATGTCCGCCTTCTCCCGGGAGCCTGTGCTGCCGATGACTCTTCCGGCGCCGCGCGACCGGGCGAACTGACCGGCCATGGTGCCCACACCACCTGCGGCACCGGTGATCAGGACGGTGTCCCCGGGCCGGACATCCGCTCCGCGCACCACACCGAGCCATGCCACGAACCCCTGGGAGAGATGGGCGGTGGGATCGGGCAGTGCGGTCAGGTCCAACCGCTGCGCCTCATCCGTGCTGAGCACCGCGTACTCGCGCCATCCGGCGTTGTGTTCCACCAGATCACCGGGGGCCAGCGAACCTTCCGGAGCGCTGATCACCTCGCCGATGGCCGGGCCCGACAGAACGGCGCCCGGCAGATACCCGGGCATGGGCAGATCCCCGTTCCCCAGCATCAGGGTGCGCATCACCGCGGTGACACTCATGAGCCGGTTGCGCACCAGCAGCTGTCCCGGCCCGGCGACCGGGACGGGCGCTTCGACCAGTCTGAAGTGATCGGTCGTGAGTGGCCCTTCGGGGCGGGCGGCCAAATGGATCTCACGGTGGACTGCGGGGGACGGAGTCGCGTTCACGGGTGTCTCTCCTCGGCACGGGGACAGCGGGCCGTACCGGTCTCATCGCCGGCAGGGTGTGCGGACGGGGCCGCACGACAGCGACGCTAAGACCTGACGCGTACGTCAAGTGCAAGTCACCTGCGCGGGGGCGGACGACCGGCCCCGCAGGTTCCGCGGGCCCCGGATCCCGTGGTCACGGAGCCGGGACCGGCCGGCCGTGACGTGCGGACGCATTCCACCGGTGGGGAGAACAACCCGATGGGCAGGACAACCGGCGAGGCGGTCAACCGATGGGGATGACACACCACGCCATCAGCCCCGTACGTCGAAACGCGGCTCCCCGTCACGCGTGCGCTTGATCTCGTAGAAGCCAGGAACGCCGGTCAGTAGCAGGAACCCGTCCCACAACCGCCCGGCTGCCTCCCCCGTGGGCGCCGGGGAGAGGACCGGACCGAAGAAGCCGACCCCTTCACCGTCCGCCCCCCTGACCGACACCACCGGGCTCCCGACATCATCACCGACCAGTGCGACCGCCCGTGCATGCGAGGCCCGAACCATCCCGTCGTACGCGGTGGACCCGGCCGCCTCGGCGAGTTCCCGCGGCAACCCGGCGTCAGCGAGGGCGCCCGCGAGATCGCCCCAGGCGCCCTGAAGATGGAAGCGGGTGCCCAACGCGGTGAGGAGATCGCCGAGCGCCCGCTGGCCGAACCGCTGCTCCACCGCGGCACATACCCGTACCGGCGCCCACATGTACTCCTCCCATTCCCCCTCGGGGCTGTCGTCCCGGTGCTCGTTGAGCACCGAGAGGCTCATCACCCGCCAGCGGATGGTCACTGGCCGTACGCCGCTCACCGCCACCAGCCACCGCGAGGTGATCCACGTGTACGGGCAGACGGGGTCGAACCAGAAATCGACGGTCTGCTGTTCGGTCATCGAATCGGCTCCTCGCGCGGTGGTGCTCACGGGCGGTCGTGCTCATGGGCGTTGCCGGTCGGCTCGGGCCATGGTTCCCCCGGGGTGATACGTGACCCGCCGCCGGTACGCACCTCAGACGGACCCCTCACCGGAGCGGCGGTGACGACCCGACCCACCGTGCCCACCACGGCGCCGGGCCTCCTTGCGTCACGGCGGGCAGCGTACCGACATCCCTCGCGCCACGTCGTTACCTTCCCACCATGTGCCCATGGAGGCACCGTTATACGGGGCCGGAACAGTGACGCGCATGAACACGAGCACACGCGTGAACAAGCGCCCCGACACGAGACGGCGGGTCGCCTCCGTACTCCTGGCGCTCTCGGCCTCCGCGGCCCTGGCCGTCCCCGGCACGGCGGTCGCCGATGAGCCGTCCCCTGCCACCGCCCCGGTCACCGCCCCTGTCCCGCCGATCAGCTGGGGAGCCTGCCCCCCGGGCCGGCCGCCGTACCCCGACCCCAGCCCGAAGGCGCAGTGCGGGACGGTCAAGGTGCCGCTGGACTGGTCGAAGCCGCAAGGCCCGAAGATCGGCATCTTCGTCGCCCGCCAGCGGGCCACCGACCCCGCGCGGCGGATCGGCGTCCTGATGTCGAACCCCGGCGGCCCCGGGGACCTCGGGGCCGATGACGCCCTCTACGCGGACGATCCCCTCGAAGGTTACGACCCGGCCATGCTCCAGCGCTTCGACATGGTCGGCTTCGACCCGCGCGGCGTCGGCCGGAGCCAGGTCGCCGAGTGCGACGAGACCATCATCGACTCGATCCCGGCCCGTCCCCGTGACGCGGCCGGGTTCGAGCGGATGCGCGCCTTGAACGGCCGGCTGGCGGACAGTTGCCTGCGGCGGACGGGCCCGCTCGCCGCCCATATGGACGGCGAGAGCGTCGCCCGCGACATGGACGCGATCCGCGTCGCCCTCGGCGAACGCCGGATCAGTTTCCTCGGCCACTCCTACGGCACGTTCATCGGCGAACGCTACGCGCGCCTGTTCCCACGGAGTCTCCGAGCGCTGGCCCTCGACAGCGCGATGGACCCGGACCGGCCGAACGCCGAGCGCTACCTCACCGACGGCAGCGTCACCGTCAACAACGCCCTGAAACGACTCGCGGCCTGGTGCGAGAAGGACCCGGCCTGCGCGTTGCAGGGCCAGGACCTGACGGCCGTCACCGACAGCCTGTTCGCCCGCGCCGACGCGGGCACACTCCGCGAGCCGGGCCCCACGGGACCCACGCGGACCCCGGTCGACGCCGACCGGCTGTCCGAATTCCTCACCTACGCACTCGGCGACTGGAACCCGGAGCCGACGGCACGGCAACTGGCCGCCCTGCACACCGGAAAGGGCGAGGTCCGCTGGCTCTCCGGCGCCACTGACATCGCCTCGCGGATCGTGCTGTGCCGGGACTACGACTTCCGGATCCGCGACTACGCCGAATACCGGGCCATCCGTGAGCGGGTCGCCAGGGCGGCCCCGCACGTCCGTCACAACGCCCAGTCCCTGGACACCATTCTCGCCTGCCAGGGCTGGACCGTGCCGCCCAGGCCCCAGCCCGCCCGGGCGGCGGGCGGCCTCCCGCCCGTCCTCGTGGTCAACGCCACCCATGACCTGGCGACACCCCTGCCGGGCGCGCGGCGGATGGAGCGCTCCTTCCCGGAGGCGACCCTGTTCACCATGGACGTCGTGGGCCACTGGCTCTACCGCAGAGGTGCGTCGGAGGAGGCGATGCGGGTGATCGACACCTATCTCGTCGACCCGAAGGGCTGACTCCGAACGGTGGGCGGCTCGACCGTGCCGGACCGGTGGAACCGGCTCGTCACAGCCGCCGACCTGATGCAACCCCGGTTCGGGGAACCGGCGTCCGGTCACCCGCCGTGGCGTGAGCGGAGTCCTGGCCGTCGGCCCGGTCCCTAGACGCCCCCGCCCGTCACCGCGCGGGTACGGAACCACGGCGGGACGGCGAACGGGTCGGGCCCGGAGACCGACCCGATCCCACGCGGTGGCCTGGGGCTCAGGCCACCCGGCTCCTTCCGCGCCCGCGGAGAGGGTCGGGTGGCCGAGACCGGCACCCCCGGGCCGTGGGCAGTCCGCTGCCGGGGGTGCTCGCGAATCCCGGAAGAGCATCACCGTGCACGGCTTGGGTGTGCCACACCCGTACGGGCCGGCACGCGGCCGGCCGGTCCGAGCTCGACGGGAGGCCGCACGCGTGGGCGGCGACCGTTCAGACGTCGAAGCGGCGGCGAGCGGCCTCGATATGACCGAGGTACTGGTGGGTCCAGCCGCACATTCCGTCGACGGTGGCCCGCAGCGCCTGGCCCGGCTCGGTGAGGGTGTACTCGACGCGCGGCGGCACGGTGGGGTGTGCCTTCCGCGCGACCAGACCGTACCGCTCCAACATGCGCAGATTCTGCGTGAGCATCTTGTGGCTGACGCCCTCGACGTCGTTCCGCAACTCGCTGAACCGCAGGGTGCGCTCACCGAGCGCCTCGATGATCAGGAACGCCCACTTGTTGGCGACGTCCGAGAAGATCTCCCGCGCCAGCGAGTCCGCGCGCCGCAGGTCCGCGTCCTCGGGCGAGCCCGTGAACTGCTTGGTCACCATGAGGTTCCCCAGTCACTAAAAAGTGCGTTCTTCCAGTTCAGTGGCGACTCTCCTACAGTTCCTGAGTAACCACAAGAGAGCACGTGCGTCTAGTTCGGTGGAAGCGAACCCACGGGCTCTCGGATCGAGGAGACACCAGCATGGCCACCATCGACGCCTTCAACCACAACGTGCCGGCGGAGAGCGAATTCGGCTACTCGCAGGCGATCAAGTCCGGCGATCTGATCCATGTCTCAGGACAGCTCTCGCTGGACGCGGCGGGCGACTTCCTTCACGCGGACGACTTCGTCGCCCAGCTCAAGCAGACCCACGCCAACATCGACAAGGTTCTGCACCACTACGGAGTCACCCGCAACCACATCGTCTCGCAGACGCTGTACGTGGTGAACCTGCAGCAGAACGCCGGGGCGATGGCGGAAGGCAACGTGGCGTACTTTGGCGACCACCGCCCGGTCAGCACCGCGTTCGGTGTCACCGAGCTGACCTTCCCCGGCCAGGTCATTGAGATCAGCACTGTCGTCGATACCAAGCTGCCTGCCTGAGCCCGATCGGGTCCGACGGGGGAGACCCTCACGGCCCCGGCCGTAAGGGCGTCCATCGGTCCCTGGACGGGGCCGCGCGGGAACCAGTCGGCAGACGGGGACGTCCGCGCTCGTACGGTGTTGCGCGCGCTGCGTTCATCACACCTGTGCACACGGGTGATGAGCCACGAATCAGCCGAGGTTAGGGGCTGTCCCGTAGTCCGTGGTGGATCAGCGCGCGGCGTCAGATCATGGGGCCTCCCCGGGACCCATGGGCCGTGCTGTAGCTTTCGTCGGGCGGCGCCCGCCAGGGATTACGGGACCGCCTTGAAAGCGCCGTGTGGGCCAGCCAGTGATCCAGCAGCGCGCGATCGCCCGTCACCGTCACCTGGCTGCCGTTCGGCGGGACGCGGCGGGAGACCACCAGCATGAGGTCCGCCACCGCCCCCGACACCACCACATCGGCGTTACCCGGACCGCGTTCCCACCGTGTCCCCTCCGGTTTTCTGGTGACCACCCAGCCCTCCGCAGAGCCCGGCCGGAACCTGATCCGCTGGCCCCGGCCGCGCAGCCCAGCCCTCCCGAAGGCCGGCGCGGACAGCAGGTCCATGGTCTCGCTGAGCACGTCGGCAGCGAGTCGTCGGCGATCTCGAACGCGGTGTCGGTCGCGAACGCCGCGTCGTAGTGGTGGACGCATCACCGAGGGAGAGCCCCGTCGGTGGTGGTACGGCTTCCCCCATCAACCCGACCGGCTCGGCCTTGCCGGGCCCGCACCACCGCTCGCGCGCGGCCTCGGCGAGGCCCCACCGCCGAACAGCCCGGCGCCCCGCTGCATGGATCCGCGTTATGGCCCCCTTGTCGGCCGGGGACAACGCGACGGAAAGATCTCCCTGACCGGATCCTCACATCGCCGCGCCAGGATCTGCCACACGGTGTTCCGGCCTCGGGCCGGGGCCGCGTACGAGCCTGGGGAACCGGGCGGGGGCACCCGGTGCTCCGGCCCGTGCCGTCGCGCTCGCTCCGACGACCGACACCCTTCGACACCGTCCGGTCGCATGAGCCAGAAGCCAGAGAAGCCAGAGATAGAGGTCCCATGCCCAACCCCGCTGACCGCCGCCCCTTCCCAGCCGGACGTGGCGGTGCGCTCACCCTGTCAACAGGCATGAAGGACAGCGCGCTCCGCGTCGGTGGCGCCCTCGCCGCCGTCACCGCCATGACCCTGCTCTCCCTGCCCACCGCCGTGGCGACAACGACAGGCGGGGCCGCCGCCGCGGGGGAGGCCACCGCACGCGGCGCTGCTACCTCTGCCGTGGTGCACTCCCTCGCCCCGACAGCCGCCGACGAGAAGGTGGTACGGGACTACTGGACGCCGGCGCGGATGGCGGCCGTCCCCGCCGAGCCGCCGTCGGACCGGCCGCCCGCCGACGGCCCCGACGGAGCCGCCTGGCGGGGCTCCGCCGTGCTCTCCGCATCGGTCGGCCGTCTCTTCTACACCGACCGCGACGGTGAGGACTCCAGTTGTACGGCCACCCTGGTGGCCGCCGCCAACCGGAGCACCGTCGTGACCGCCGCGCACTGCACCCTCGGACACGATCTCCTCGGCGACGACGCCCGGTGGAACACGAACCAGCTCTTCGTGCCCGGCTACCGCGATACGGCGGCCCCCTACGGCACCTTCGCGGTCCGGCTAGCGGCCGTGCACCCCGCATGGGTCAAGAGCGGCGAGAACTCCCCGTACGACCAGGCGTTCCTGACGCTCGGCAGCAACGCCTCAGGTGCGCGTGCCGCCGAAGCGGCCGGATCCACCCAGCGCCTCGGGTACGACCGGCCGGGAGGCCGGCCGGTCCAGCAGTTCGGCTACCCGCGTGCCTCCGCGTACAAGGAGGCGCACCAGGGGCGGCCGGAGTTCACGGGGAAGCGGCTCGCCCACTGCTGGGGCCCGGCCAGGGAATTCCTCGGATGGGGTGACGTGCCGCGACGTGAGGACCAGTGGGGCGTCCGGTGCGATATGGGCGGCGGCTCCAGCGGTGGGCCCCGGATGGCCGGATTCAACGCCTCGACGGGGAAGGGCACCGTCGTCGGCGTCAACAGCATGGGGGCGCGTATGACCACGGCCGGACAGTCCTGTGAGTCGCCCACGGTGGACTGCCACCGCTACCTGGTCGGACCGCAGTTCACCGCTCGAGTCACGCAACCGTTGTTCATGGCGGTCCAGAACTCCTGACCCCCGCCCGGCCGGATCACGGCGGCAGGTTCCCCCCGGCGGCACAGACCACCGTACGACGAGGAAGACATCCTCATGGTCCGGTCCGGGAACCTGCCGCTTACTCGGCCCCTTCCCGCCCTGCCCGTAGATGGAGCGGGAGACGGAACGCCACCGGGCTATGGCAGTTCGGGTCGGTAGAGCCGTGGTGGCCAGTGCCGGCGTGCGGTCCGGCCCAGGTCGCGCTGGCGAAGGCCCTCGTAGCCGTGGCCGTCCCTGCTTCGGTCCCCGCTGGTTGCGGTCCGCAGTGTCCGCGTGTCAGGGCACGGTGATGACGATCTTGCCGCGCGCGTGGCCGGTGGCGCTGACGTCATGAGCCGTGGCGGCCTCCTTGAGTGGGAACACGGCGTGCAGCGGGACGGTGAGACGGCCGTGGTCGGCGAGGTCGGCCGCCAGCGGCAGTCCTGCCCAGCCCGGCGACTCGCCGGCTTCGGAGCGGGAGAACCGCACTCCGTGCCGGTCGGCGTCGAAGTCCGCGATGGTCACCACGCGGCGCGGGTCGCCGACGATGGCCACCAGTTCCGCAAGAGAGCCCTTACCCGCCGCGTCCAGAGCCACATCGACACCGAGCGGAGCCAGCGGGGCAAGGCGATCGGCCAGCCCCGCCCCGTAAGTGACCGGTACAACGCCGAGCTGGTCGAGGAAGCCGTGGTTGCCTTCGCTCGCGGTGCCGATCACGGTGAGGCCGCGGGCCTGGGCGAGTTGCGCGGCGATGGTACCGACGCCTCCGGCGGCACCATCGATCAACAAGGTCATGCCTTCGGCGGCTTCCAGCACTTCCAGCACCCGTGTGGCTGAGTCGATATTGCCCGCGGCACCACCCGCTTCCTCGAAAGACCATGACTCAGGCTTGGGCGCCCACGCCTCCAGCACGGCGTACTGGGCCGCGGCGCCTCCCTGATCCAGGAAGGGGACGAGGCCAAAGACCGCATCTCCCACGACGGTGCCGGTCACCCCCTCTCCCACCTCGTCGACGATTCCCGCGGCATCCATGCCAGGTATATGAGGGAAGTCCACGGTGGCGATGTCCCGCAGCCTCCCTGAACGCAGGTACCAGTCAGCGGGGGTGACGCCGGTGGCACGCACCGCGATGCGGACCTGACCCGGCCCGGCGTGTGGCTCTTCGACCTCCTCGACGCGCAGGACCTCGGAACCGCCATAGCGGTGGTATTGCACAGCGAACACGGACAACCTCCGTACACATGGCACATCGTTCAGCAGGAGAACTCACAGCCGCTCACCTCCGCGGCAGAGAGCTGACCGCGGGGGCACCGCGGCACCCGATCACGCTAACCCGCTAAACGGTCGACCTCTTCCGTTTGTGCTTAAGTGGGAGACATGCCTGCCCAACTGCCTCGGAACCCACCCTCCACCGCCTCCGGCCCCCCTGCCCCGGGGCAGCGAGCCGACGCCCGACACAACCGCACCCGGCTCCTCCAGGCCGCCCGCGAGGCGTACGCCCTCAACGGCACCGACGTACCTTCCAGTGCAATCGCCCGCAGAGCAGGCGTGGGCGCTGCCACCCTCTACCGGCACTTCCCGACACGCGACTCGCTGATCGCCGCCGCGTTCTCCGAACAACTCAGCCAGTGCGTCGCCGCTCTCGACGAGGCACTCCAGGACGACGATCCCTGGCACGGACTGCGCAACGTCCTCATCAAGGTGTGCACGATGCAGGCCCAGGACCGTGGGTTCAGCGCCGCGTTCCTCTCTCAATTTCCCGACGCGTCCGACGTCCATCGTGAGCGTGCCCGCGCCGAGGTATCCCTCGCCCACCTGGTACAGCGTGCGAAGGACACCGGAAAGCTGCGCAAGGATTTCGACCCCAGCGACGTCACCCTCCTACTCCTGGCCAACAACGGCGTCGTGCGAGAGTCCCCGGCTGCCTCCATGGCCGCATCCCGCCGCCTGCTCGCCTACTTCCTCCAGTCCTGCCTGCCGACGGACGGCACGCCCCTGCCCCAGCCCGCGCCACTCCGCCTTGACGACCTCTACAAGCCACCGCATCGAACGGAGTGACCGCCGGGGGGGGCTTCCACCCGGGGGGCCTGACGTGGATGTTCCACAGACCCCACCACCGCACTGCCGTCATCCTGCTCGACATTTCAGAGCCTCATGATCGTCAACCGCCCCAGGCGGTCGCGTGTCGATCGGACACGGACACCCCGCGGCTCGACGGCCACCGTGCCGACGTTGCCGAGGCGGGCGCGCCACCGACCCCGGCCGCGCTCATTCCGGCCGCCCGGTGGTGAGACGTTGCCGGCCCTGGTGCGAGGGTGGCGGCCGGGCAGGCTACTTTGCTGGGATGAGTCTTCTTGATGATGTGGCCGAGCGCGACGGCTGGCGATGCTGGGTGTGTGATGAATCGGTCGACCCCGACAAGTCGGTGAACGACCCGAGGGGGCCCAGTGTCGACAGCAGGACCGCCGACCGGAAGGCCAAGGTCGCCGAGCGGCTCGCACACCGCGGGTGCAATACCCGCAAGGGTGCGGTCAAGGTGGTCATCGCTTGGCCGGAGCGCCTGTACGTAGTCGAACCCGCGCCGCTGATCGCCGTTGCCGACAGGCTGGAGCGCAAGGGGGGCCGCGAGATGGTGGGCCGTTGTCCGACCAGGAAGGACGCCCAAGAGGCGGCGGACTGGCTGGTGGACCGGTTCTCCCGACTGCTACCAGGGCTGCCGGTGACCGCCGGCATCGAGGCGGGCGGCGGCCAGTTCCTCGTCATCCTAGCCACCGGCCGCCGCTGACCGGGACCTGGTTCGGGCACGGGTTCTCTCTGCAAGTCGGCTGCTTGATGCTTGTGGGTATGGATGCGGACGCGCCGGTCGGTGTCCGTCTTCTGGTGCGGCGCTGGCAACTGATGTCGCGGCAGGCGGGGGCTGTCTGGTCGCGGGACGGGTGTGCCGGATGAATGGCGGGCCCCGTCGGAGGGCGCTGCGTAGGTATCGCTGGGCGGAGGATGACGGCGTCGGGGTACTCGGCCATGTTCCCCACCCGGCTCCCGGAAGCTCGAAGGGGTCTGGAGACGGGCGGGACCGCACCTCCACAGCCGGCCACGCTCTTCCCACGGTCTCAAGCGCCCCCCACCTTCCCCCGACAGATCACTGCCCCCGCCGACAGCCGACCGACGTTCGAAGGGTCGTCGATGTGCGTTGTTCGCGACTGGTGAAAGGCAGCGATGCGCTTCGGATGGCTGGAATAGGACGCTCGCGGCCTGAGGCTTGGTCAGGTGCGATTACTGGGATGGAAGGAGTTTGAAGGGGCGGTGGCCCAGGAGGTTTTTCAGCCATTGGCGGCAGGCGTGATATCGCCGGGTGGTGCTGATCGCTCTCATACCGCGGGAGCGGGGCAACGGGGCCGCTCCCGGTCTTTCATCCCCGACCCGTACAGCTGGGAGCCATCTTGTTCTCCACCAGACATCAAGGGCGCGGTGCGACCACCGTCACCACAGCCCTGGTCGCGGCGGCCCTCATCGCCGCGATGACCAGTACGAACACCTTCGCTGATACCGGTACCGCCGGTGGCGGCACAGCCGGCGGCGACGGGACCGGACTTCGGTGGGTCACCCTGATCACCGGGGACCGGCTCGGTGTGGACGCCCGGGACCGGGTCGTCTCCGTCGAACGCGGCGAGGGCCGCGCGCAGATACCGGTGCGGAGCTGGACCGAGACGGGCCGCACCTTCGCCGTTCCGGCCGACGCCGAGCGCCTGATCGCCCGGGGCACCCTCGACCGGCGGCTCTTCGACGTTACCGCGCTCGCCGGCCCCGAGAGTCGGCGGGCCTACCGCGACGGTCTGAAGGTCATTGTCGAGTACGGGGGCGCATCGGCGGCCGGGGCCCGGCAGGACGTTCGTGCCGACGTGAAGGTGGCGCGCACGCTTCCGTCGATCAACGCGGACGCCGTGACCGTACCGAAGCAGGACGCGGGTGGCCTGTGGGCCGCCCTCACCGGTTCCGGAGCGGGCAGCATCCGGGCCGCGCGTACCACCCCGGGCATTGAACGCGTCTGGCTGGACGCGGTGTACACCGCGAACCTGGACACCAGCGTGGGCCGGATCGGCGCCCCGAAGGTATGGCAGTCCGGATACGATGGCAAGGGAGTCACCATCGCCGTCCTGGACAGCGGGGTCGACGACACCCATCCGGATCTGGCGACGCAGGTGGTCGGGGCGGCGAACTTCAGCTCCTCCCCGGACACCAGGGACCGGAACGGGCACGGCACGCACATCGCCTCGATCGCGGCCGGCACCGGCGCCAAGTCCGGCGGCAAGTACAAGGGCGTCGCGCCCGGAGCCAAAATCCTCAACGGCAAGATCATGGGCGACCATGGGACCGTGGAGTCCGGGGCCATCGCCGCCGTCGACTGGGCGGTCGGCCAGGGCGCCGATATCGTCACCATGAGTTTCGGCTCCGGTGACGGACCCGAGATCAATCCGCTTGAGGCCCACATCAACCGGATGACGAAGGAGAAGGGCGTCCTCTTCACCGTCTCTGCCGGCAACGAGGGACCGGACGCCGGCACCATCGGCTCCCCGGGCAGCGCGGAAGCCGCTCTCACCGTCGGCGCCGTGGACGACGCCGACAAGATCGCCCCCTTCTCCAGCGTCGGTCCCCTGCACGACGGCGCGATCAAGCCGGATGTCACCGCGCCCGGTGTGGGCATCACCGCCGCATCGGCTCCCGGCAGCACCATCGCCGAGCAGGTCGGCGAGAACCCGGCCGGCTACTTCACCATCGGCGGTACGTCCATGTCGACCCCGCACGTGGCGGGAGCGGCTGCGCTGCTCAAGCAGCGGCACCCCGGCTGGACGGGCGAGCGACTCAAGGCCGCGCTGACCGCTTCCGCCCAAGACGGCGGGTACTCCGTGTTCCAGCAGGGCACCGGCCGGATCGCCGTCGACCGCGCCATCGAGCAGACCGTGGTCGCCGACGAGACCACCGTCTCCTTCGGCCGTCAGCAGTGGCCGCACACCGACGACCGGCCCGTCACCAAACAGATCACCTACCGCAACCTCGGCACCCGGGAAATCACCCTGGACCTGGCGGTCAAGACGCTCGACCCCCGGGGCGCGCCCAGCCCGGCGGGCCTCTTCGCCCTCGGCGCGGACAAGGTCACCGTCCCCGCTGGCGCCACCGCCACCGTGCCCTTCACCGCGGACACCCGGATCGGCGGCGACAACAACGGCGTCCACACCGCCGTCGTCACCGCGACCGGTGACGGCCAGACCGTGCGCTCCACGGCCTCCGTGGACCGCGAGGTCGAGTCCTACGACCTGGCCCTCGAATTCCTCGGCCGGGACGGCCTGCCCAACAAGGACTTCTACACCTACCTGAAGCAGATGTCCGGCGCGGGCGATGCCTCCACCACCCTGAACGGCAGCGCCACTGGCACCGAGAAGCTCCGACTGCCGAAGGGCGACTACGCGATCTTCTCAGGTCTGTGGAACGAGTCCGGAGGCTCTGACCGGCTGGTCCATCCCAAACTGGCACTGACGGCGAACACGGCTCTCACCGTCGACGCCCGCACCACCAAGCCCGTCGAGATGACCGTCACGGATCCCCAGGCCCGGATGACCGGCGCCGCGGCGGCCGTCTCCGTCGGCATCGGCGCACGGTCCATGGAATTCAAGGACCACGCCTCCACCACCTTCGACGGCTTCCGCACCGCGCAACTGGGTCCGGAGCAGCCCACCGGTGTCGAGCTCCGGGACACCCTCTACAGCCAGTGGGAGCGCGGTGCCTCGACCCAGTACGGCCTCGCCGCCGGAGGTGAGGTGAACCGGCTCTTCACCGGCTACACCAAGAGGTTCGGGCCCGCAGACTTCGCCAAGGTCACCGCCTCACTCGGCGCCTCGGTGCCGGGCAAGAGCGGGCGCACCACGGCGCTGGGCGGCAAGGAGCGGTTCGCCTTCGGTTCCGAGTACCCCTCCGCGCTGCCCGGCTCCCGGACCCACTATCTGGCCACCGACGGGAAGGCCAACCTCTGGTCCCTGTTCGGGGCGCAGCTCGACGCCCAGGGGTCGGAGGAGATCGGGTACACCGCCCCGGAACAGGACTACCGCCCGGGTACGGCCCACCGGGTGACACTCGGCAACGCCGTCCACTCCCCGTCGATGCGGGGACGCAACGGCGTCTTCCGACAGGGGAACAGGCTCGAGTTCGTCGTGCCGCTGTTCTCCGACGGCCGGGGCAACATCGGCCGGTCCGCGTACTCCTCAGCGAAGACCACCCTCCACCAGGGTGCCACCCTGATCGGGGAGAAGGCCGATTCGCTGATCGGCTGGGAGTTCTACGGTGTCGGTGCGGCCGACGCCGAGTACACCCTGGCCACCTCGGTCACACGGGACCCGGCGGTGTCCGCCGTCGGCACCCGGATCGACGCCTCCTGGACCTTCCGCAGCGCCAAGCCGGTGACGGACGCCGAGACGCGCACGCCGCTGTCCACCGTCCGCTTCGGTGCCCAGGTGCATCTGGACGGCACCGTTCCGGCCGGCCGCACGATGACCTTCCCGGTGACGGTGCAGGGCCCCGCGGCGGGCATGGGGCTGAAGTCCCTCAAGGCCGCGGTCTCCTACGACGGTGGCACGACCTGGCAGTCGGCTCCCGTCACCAAGGGGATGATCACTGTCAAGAATCCCGCCAAGGGGAAGTCGGTCACGCTGCGCGGTGAGGTCGCCGATACGCAGGGCGGCAGGGCGAGCGTGACCGTGTACGACGCGTACATCGGCAAGTAGCAGCCCAGGGGGCCGCGCCCGGCTCGCCCGTCGTACACGGGCGAGTTCGGCGCGGTCTCTCCCCGGTACGGGACCCGCCACGCACCGGCACTCGGGCGCCTTGTCACCCCGGATCGGGCGGCGGCTCGGCGCGTACGGTCAGGCCGCCGTCGGCGTTGGCGTGTGACGGTGCCGTGGTGGGCGTGCACGATCGAGCGGACGATGGCCTCGACCGACCTCGACCGACCTCGGCGGGCGGCGGGCCGGGAAACCGCCCCCGCTTGCGAATCGGGACCTGTCCGCTTCGCCGACACGATTTCCCCACTTCCCTGAGCAGACCCGGTTCACCAGAACCCGCACGGAACAGGAGCACCGCACCATGAAAAAGAAGACCATGCTTCCGAAGGTGCTGAGCTTCTCCGCCCCCGACCTGCGCGAGCAGAGAGAGGTCCTGCCCGCCAGGGCCGCGCTCATCGCGGGGGATTTCAGGGGGTGCCCGTGGTCTCTGCGGTGGCGCGGTAGCGGCCCGGCGGCATCCCCACCACCCGCCGGAACGCCGCGCTGAACGCGAACTCGCTGCCGTACCCGACTGACGCGGCGATCCTGCCGACGGGGAGATCGGGCTGCTCGGACAGCGCCGTCTTCGCGAGTGCCATGCGCCACCCGGTGAGATGGGCGATCGGGCTCTCGCCCACCAGCTCCCGGAACAGCGGTGCGAACGCGGCCCGGCTCATACCCGCCACCCGGGCCAGTTCCGCGACACTCCACGGATGCCCGGGCGCCCCGTACAACGCGTCGAGCGCCCGGCCCACGCGATCGTCGCCGAGCCCGGCCCGCCATGTACCGGCCGCGGCTGGCCGCTCCAGCTCAGCCCTGATCCCCTGGAGCAGCAGCACCTCGACCAACCGCGCGGCGAGCAGGGGCGAGGCGGACCGCCCGTCGCGGACCTCCTCACGGAGACCGTCGAGAATCCGGCGCAGCCCCGGCACGGAATCGCCGCCCGCGTCCGGCCGGAGATGAATCACCGGCGGCAGGGCCCGCAGAAGGAGGCCGCGGGCGGCACCGGTCAGGGTGAGTTCGGCACACAACACCACCGTGCGCGCCCCATCGCCCCCGAAGCGGCGCCGCACCGACAACCCGTCCTCCGGCAGCGGACTGTGCCCATGCTCCTCCGCCATGACCCGGGCGTCCGGGCGGTACTTGAGCGAGTGCGGGACACCGTGCGGCAGGATCACCAGATCCCCGGGCCCGATCCGCACCATCGGTCCGTCGGCGTCCAGCCACATCTCGCCGGCGAGCGGATGATGCAGCGTCACGGTGTCCCGGGGCCCCATCCGCACCCCCCACGGCGCGCCGAGCTCGATGCGTCCGAACCGGCCGGTGCCGACCCGTATCCGGCCGAGCAGCGTACCGAGGGCATCCGGCCGTGAACGATCGCGTATAACACCTGGACTCCGGCGCATGTCCGCCCCTCCTGCCGCTTCCTACGATCAAACCAACCCCCGAGCAGCCCGAAGTCGGGAGACCCCGGGGGCCCGAGTGACTCCCAAGCATGCCGGGATCTCTCAACACCCCCCAACGAACTGGGAGACCACCATGGACATCTTCATCACCGGCGCGAGCGGCTACATCGGCTCGGCGCTGACCCGTACCCTCGTCGCCCGCGGACACCGGGTGCGCGGACTGGCGAGGAGCGACGCGGCCGAGGCCAGGGTACGGGCGAACGGCGGTGAGCCGGTCCGGGGCAGCCTCACCGACCTCGCCGTACTGGCGGACCGGGCGGCCGGCGGTGACGCGGTGGTCCACACCGCCGCCACCGACACGGCGGACCGGCCCGCCATCGACGCGGCGGCGGTGACCGCCATGCTCGGCGCGATGAAGGACGGCGTCCTCATCACCACGACGGGTGCACCGCGCGCCCGCTCGTCGCGGACACCGGTCGCCGAGGACGACACCGCGGAGCCCACCGGACCGCTCGCCTGGCTGGCCCCGGCCGAGGCCCGGGTGCTGGAGGCCCCAAGAGTGCGCGGCGTCGTCGTCCGCCCTCCGATGGTGTACGGCGACGGCGGCGGACCGGTCGCCCGCCTGGTCCGCCAGGCCACCGCCGACGGTGTGGCGCGCTACACCGGCGCGGGCGACAACCGCTGGTCCACCGTGCAGGTGAACGACCTCGCGACGGGGTACGCCGTACTCCTCGAAACCCCCGCCCACGGGGTGTTCCACATCGCCGAGCCGGTCCCGGTCGACATGGCGTCACTGGCGGCCGCGATCGGTGACGCCGCCGGGGTACCCGTGGCGTCGTGGAGCCTGTCCGAGGCGCTGGAGACCCACGGCCCGCTGGCCGGATTCCTGGCGATGGACGCGGCGCTCGACGCCAGCCGGCTGCGAGCCCTCGGCTGGTCACCAGTATTCGGGCAAGCGCTGGACGGCATCTGTGGCGCCCTGCGCAATCCCGCCCAGGGATACCGCGCTTCCTAGGAGCCGGACGGCTCGCCGCCGTGCAACCCGAGATGCGCACCGGGTGCGCCGCTCGTAGTCCGCGGTCTCCGCGTCGGCCTGCTCCACGGCATGGGCGCGGCCGTGTGCCTCGCAGCGGGATGACCGTGGTGCGGATCGTGACGGGGCGGCCTGGTCCAGCAGCGCCGACCCGCTCCGCCGCGCGGGCCGAGCCCGCACGCGATCCTGCCCGTAACCGCTGGTGCTGCTGTCGGCGATCTGTGGTTGAGGGGCACCGCGACTCTGGATCTGCGTGCCGGCCCGGGGTGTGTTCAGGCGGCGGTGTGTGGTCCTGGGGCCGGCGGTTGGGGGCTCGGCGTGGGGTGTGGGTCAGACTGGCAGGAGTTCGAAGGAGTCGCCGCACTGCCCGGGCCGGGGTCGTCGCAGGGATGGTAGACGGCGCCCGCGTCGTTGGCCGTCGATGCGTAGGAGACGTGCAGGCACGCGCCCGTTTCGGCCGCGTGGGGATTGGTGAAGGAGACGATCTGATGCCGGGGCCCATGTCGGAGACGAAGGCGTGGTGCTGCGTTCCCTTGTAGTCGTCGTAGAAGCAGAGGTGGACCCGCTGGCAGGGAGTCCGTCGCGACCAGCCAGTCGTCAGAGGGTCACGATCACACCGACCACGGTCATGAGCACTACGACGCCAACGGCACGCCCACTCCGGATGCTGATGCACCGGCGGCGGCCACCGCCGCGCCGACAGCGACGTGCGTCCCGTCCGGAGCCTTCATTTCCAGCGGAGCGCTCCCCATACTGGACCTTCACCCATGGGGGACGAATGGATACGGCAGGCTTAGCGTCGACGGTGGCACCGATCGTCGTCGCCGCGATCACGGGAGCAGGGACCGAGATCGGCGCGGGTACGGTGCAGGCCGTCTCCGGCCTGGTGCGGGAGCGGCTGGGGCGTTCGGAGCAGGGCCAGGCCGCCCTCACCGGGCTGGACGAGTCACCCGAGGACTCGACGGCGGCCGACCGGCTGCAGGCGGCGCTGCGGGACGTCCTCGACACGGACAGGGAGTTTGGGCAGCGGCTGACCACCCTGCTGCAACCACCTCCACCGCCCCCGGAACCCCCGGCGCCGCCCGGGAGCGTGATCGTCGGGGACGGCAACCGGCTGCGCGGCAGCAATATCTCCCTCGGGCCGCTCACCATCTCGACCACCCGTGGCGGCCCGGGCGCCCTGCTGGCCCTGGTCGTCCTCGTGCTGGGGATCGTGGTGCTCGCCGTGTACGGCGGTGTGCGGGTACTCGACGCGGACGACTCACCCGGCCGGTACAACGGCGGGAGCAGGGGCGATACGACGGGTCGGCAGGACGTCGGGACGGGCGACGGTACTGTCGCCCGTCCCGACGGCGCGGGGAATCCGGGCGCCGACGGGGTGACGCGAACGGTCCTCAAGGACCGTGCCGTGGCGGCGTCGGTCCTGCCCGGGCTGGACGCGGTGCCCAGCGGCTGGGCGCGGGAGTCCGCCGCGGAGATCCACGGGGAATCGGAGTGCCCGGACATCCCGGCGGACCTGTTGTTGTGCGGCACCGTCGCGTACCAGGCCCCGGACACGAACAACATCGCTCACCTGCAACTCTTCGCCTTCCCCGACGTCGCCGACGCCCAGTCGCTCTACCGGCAGTTGAAGGAGCGCAATCCGGCCTCCGTGGCACTGCCCGCCCTGGGCGACGAGAGCCACGCCTACAGCAAGTCGCAGGAGCGTTCGGCAAACGAAGTCCGGTCACTGGTCAGGAGCGGCACCGTCGTCGTCGGCGTCATCTACGAGATCGACGCCGTGGACTGGACGGAGGTGTACGGCGCTGACCATCTGGAGATTCTGACGAGGATGCTCACCGAACGGCTCCGGCAGGCGATGGCGGGCGAGACTCCCACCGCCCGGGCGGTCCTGTAACCGGGGCCGCCTGCCGGGGCGCCGTCGCCTCACGATCGCGGCGATGTAGTGACCCGGGGCCGTACAGCCGAGTACCTGCTGACGGTGCGCCTGGAGCAGCCGCGTGAGCAGGCCCCTGCTCGAACCGAGATGGCCATGGCCGTGCTGTGGACGGGGGCTGCCCGAGCTCACCTCCGATCGATGGACGACGACACAGCGGTGGCGGTGGAGCACCGAGTCGAGCGGGGTCGACCTCGCGCCAGGCATGGGAAGTGGCAAAGAAGACTGCGGCCTCCACCGCGAAGCCGCAGCGGCGTACCACCACCGTCGTACGGCGTGACGGCCGCGACCTGCTCGGAATCGGCAGTGCGATCAGCCGGATGATGACTGAGCGCGGCCTGTTACCCCGGCCCGTCGACGGAAGCATCCGGGCCTGCTTCGACAGCCGACCCGGTTGACGTCGACACCCTGAAGTTCCGTCGGCCCGGGCTGAGCGGGACGACAGAGGCTGATCAGCCGGACGGCGGTGATGGTGAGGGCGGCCGAGGCATTGACGTAGTACACGACGATCGGCTGGGCGGCCGGGAGAGCGACTTCGCTGTAGTTCCGCCCGCGCGGGCGGGGGCGCGGTGGATCCATGGCCGTAGCAGTGTTGGCGGACCGACTGTGCTCAGAACACCACCATCCCGGCTGGTTCTGTTGGTCGCTCCCACGCGTGAATCCCCGCCCGGACCGTACGCAGGATGAGTTCGAGGAAACGTACGGTGGGCGGCCGGCAGGGGGGGCGTACCGCCGTGGACGAGAAGACGACCTGGACCACTCTCATCGACGGCCAGGAGGTGCAGATCCCGGCGACGATCGACGGCGTCCGCCAGGTGCTCGTCGACGACCCCGCGCGCCTGGCGGAGATCGGACGCACCCCCGCCGCCCAGCTCGTCCAGACGCTGGCCATGTGGGCACTCCCGGCCGGCGCGTGGACCGAGATCGACGCGACGATGGACCAGCTCGCCGCCGGGCGACTTCTCAGGCGGCACCCCGATGGAGGACCTGCCCGGATACGACCCGGCCGGAGAGGACGCCGCGTGAGCCCGGCCGGTTTCCGGGTCCAGTTCTCCGACCGCGCCCGTGCGCAGCGGGCGGCGATGAAGCCAGGGTCGCGGAACGCCCTGTATGACGACGACACCATCGGCCGGCCCGGATGGTTGTACGGGAACGGCGAAGAACCCGCCCCGCCGCGCGAGGGCCGCTCAAGGGACCGGTGTGCCCGTCCCCGTGCCGGATCAGTCCGGTACGGGGACGGAACCGCTCTCCGGTGGTGGTTACCGTCCGAAGGATCCGCTGAAGCCGCTCATGTTCCCACCCCGCAGGCCGAGGTTGTGGGCATAGTAGGCGTGGGAGCCGTAGCCGGTGATCGCGCCCCGACCGTCGTTGAACAGGATGTTGATCCGACCCTCGTGCATCTCTTCACTGCCGCCGGTGCCGACGACGAGGTCGGCGCGCTGGTCACCATTCAGGTCGGCCAGCTGCACGGCCGTGCCGAAGAAGTCGCGCGGGGTGCGCCCCTCCGGCACACCTTGGGTGCCCCGGTCGTACGCCTGCGCGCCCTCACCGGTCACGCCCTGCGGGCCGCCGAGGAGCGTGGTGACCTGACCGGTGTGCTCGGCGCCCTCGACGCCCTCGGTGTTGTTGCCGATGGCGAGGTCCGCGTACCCGTCCGCGTTGATGTCACCGACGGAGATCGACCCGCCGAAGTTGTCGTCCTGCTCGACCTCGTCCGGGACACCGGGGGTGTTCTGGGTGATCACCTGGACGGGGCGGGCCGACTGCCCCGTCCTGTCGCCGTAGATGATCATGACTCGGCCGGTGAAGACCTGGTCATCACGGCTCCCGAAGTTGCCGAGCACCATGTCTGCGTACCCGTCCTTGTCCAGGTCGCCGATCGCGATACCGCCCCAGCGCGCGGTGGGCAGGGGCTTGCCGTCGGCACCCTTCAGGGACACGGGCGCGGCCAGGCCCTTCTTGGTGCCCCTGCGGAGCGTCATCTGGTAGCCGGACGGGCCGTAGGCGTTGACCAGCAGATCGCCGATGCCGTCTCCGGTCACATCACCGGAGTCCACGACCGTGTAGTGCGTGGGGCCCGGGACGCCCAGGCCGGCGATCGACTTGGGCGCGCCCGTCTTCCGGTTGATCGGGCCGTAGAGCACCTCGTCCGTCGCGGCGGGGCCGCCGTCACTCGTGGCCAGGTCGCTTGTGCCGTCGCCGTTGAAGTCACCCGCGACTAGGGAGTAGCTCCGGCGGACGTCGATGGTGGTGGGCGTGGTCTGTTTCACGCTGACGCCGCCGTGCTTGGTCAGCCCCTTCTTCCCGCCCCAGACGATGACGGTCTGACCGGCGTTGCGGCGGTAGGTGCCGCCGAAGGACATGTCCTCGCCGTCGGCGGCGATGGCGAGGTCGGTGAAGCCGTCGCCGTCATAGTCCCCCGCGACCGAGGTACGGCCGAAGCGGTCAGCTCGCTCACCGGTGCCCGGGACGCCCGGGGTGTCCTGGTCGATGATCTGGCGGTGGGCCGAATCCACCCCCTTCTTGGAGCCGTAGAGCACCACGATGGAACCCGGCCTGAAGTCCAGGTAGCTACCGGGCTCCTGGATGACGAGGTCGCGGTAGCCGTCGCCGTTGAAGTCCGAGACGTGCTTGGTTTCTTTGGCCGTGGACGAGGTGGCCTTGACCGGCTTCGCCGGGGCGGCGACGGCGGCGGGCGCGAGCCCGGCCACCAGGCTGGCGGAGGTTACGGCGATGGCCGTGGCCAGAGTGCGCTTGTGCATGATGCTCCCCCCAACAGAAGTCACCAGAGTGACTGTTGTTGCTGACGTGACTTGCTGATGAGACCGGGAAACATGGCGAAAGGTTGTACGGCGATGCGGGATGGATCCCATCTGCTCCCTCCGGGGAGTGCCACCGTCCGGGCCGTCACCCGGCACAGCCGCCCCGGCCTCTCCGTCCGGATGGCGGCGACGGCAGTGAGGCCGGATTCACCGTCACGAGAAGCATGGCGCCTTCGGCGCTGATGAACCGGCCAGGGCGCGGACCCGACTGCGGCGGCATCCGCGCTCGCCTTCGCCGCGCTCCGAGCAGTGGAGCAGGAGCTGCCGAAGTATCGCGCGCCAGCGCGCTCGGGCGGCTGGGCCGGACCGAAGAGGCCGAAGCCGAGGCGCAGCGGGATTGCCGGATCGAGCGGGGACGGCGCTGGTTCCGATACAACCCGAACGGCGCGGGCGCCATCGCGTCGGCGACGAAGGTCGCCGACGCGGCGAGGGAGCGCACCGCACAGTGCCTGCTGGCGGCGCGGCTGGAGCAGCTCCATGAGCGCGCCGCTGTCCGGACCGCGCAGGCCGGGGTCCGCGCCGTGGACGGACCGGCTGGGCTGCCCAAGCTCGCAGTCCACCCGCTGGACGGTGACACCATCGGGGCGGTGATCGCATGACCGCCGAGCTGAGCGGCGTCGACCTTGCCCGCCAGGCCCTGGTCGCTGCACGGGAAGCGGCGAAGAAGAGCGGCGCCACCACCAAGAAGCCGCAGCGGCGCACCACCACCGTCGTACGGCGCGACGGGCGTGAGCCGCTCGGGCTCGGCAGCGCGATCAGCCGGATGATGACCGAGCGCGGCATGGTCGCCCCGGCCGCCGGCGGCAGCGTCCTCGCCGACTTCGATTCCATCCTCGCCGCGGTCGTGCCCGAGCTCGCCGGGCGCGTGAAGGCTGTGGCGTTCGACGCGGAGACCGGGTGCCTGGACGTCGTCCCCGACACCCTGGCGACCGGCACGCGGCTGCGCTGGAGCGCGCCGAAGCTGGTCGCGGCGGCCAACGAGCGGGTGCGAGGCGCGAACGTCCGCGCCCTGCACGTCCTGGCGCCCGCGTCGATGAAGGCCGGCCCCGCCGTATCGGTCGCTGACCCGGTGCCTCAGCCGCCCGTGCCCGTCGTACCGGTGGAGCGCCGGACGCCGCCGGATGGGTATCGCCGGGCGATCGAGGCGCACCGTCGGGCCGCGATGCCGTCCCGGGTGGATCCGGGCATCACGGAGGCGGTGGAGCGGCAGAACCGGGCGATGCGCGAGCTGTCCCGTCTGGCGTACCCCGAGCCGCCCGCTGTCCCCGACGATGCGCCGGCCCCGATCGGGCAGGCCCGCGCGCAGCGCCGCCGCCAGGCCGCGGTGACCGAGGCCGCCGCGCTGCGCCGCGCTGCGCCGCCCGCACCGGTGCGCACGGAGCTGGCCCAGGCCGTACAGCCGGCCGCGCCCCGGCCGAGGAACCCCGGGTACCTCGTCGCGCTCGCCGCCCACCAGGAGCATAGGAACACCCGCGACGCCGACTGCCCGGAACCGGCGCAGCAGGGGCCAGAAGGCCGGGGCGGGGTCGTCGGGCGAACGGGTGGGCGCCGCCCGCGCTGCGAGAACCGCCAGGCCGACCGCCCTGCGCAGCGCAGTGGCGCCGTACGGCGACTCCACCAGGACGTGACTGCCCAGGCGTGGAACCGGTCGCGGGCACCAATGGCGTGGCCGCCACGATCTTCGATGCTCCTCGTCACGCTCTCCCGGCGAGACAGAGCTACCAGATAGCCCTGGCACAAATCGTCAACCACCCCGTCGTTCATCGTCAACGACATCGATGACCCAACTCGGGATGCTTGGCACAAGAGAGATGGGCCTGGTCCGGTGTACCGAACGGAACGGGCAGCAGCTCATCCGAACCGTGACTGAGGAGAATCAATGCGCGCACGAAACCGGTTTGTCAGCGTCCTGCTGGGAACCGTTCTGCTGATCGGTGGTGTCGCCGTAACCGCACAGGCAGCACCCGCCACCACACAGGCTGCATCCGTGGTCTCGGAGCAGAGCGCAGGGACCTTAGGGTGGGTTCGCTATGCCAGCTACCGCACTTGGGCTGGGTGCATGGAAGCCGCCAGCCAGTTTGCTCAGGATACGTTGTGCGACAAGGTAGGGAACAGGTGGGTGCTCTACCTGTGGAACTGACGCGTCTCTGAGCGCTCAGGGCATGCGCCGAGGCGCTCCGGCCGCGAGTGGTACGGCGGAGCAGAGGGCTCTCACATATCTGTGAAGGCACTCTGCTCCGTATTCATTTGCGTGCGTTAGTTCTTGTCGGGGGCGTTGGGTCCTCCCCCTGTTTCCATCGGCCGTCTCTGTCGTGCGCCTGTTGCCGGAAGTCGCTTGGGGACAAGCCATACGCAGTACTGAAGATGCGGCTGAAGTGGGCTTGGACGATGAGGCCCCAGCGGGCAGCGATGGCGTGGATGGGCTGGTGCTTCAGAGCTGGGTCGGTCAAGTCGCGGCGCACGCGCTCAAGGCGTTGGTGGCGGATCCAGGCGGCGACGGTGTCTCCGTGGCTTTGGAAAAGCCTCTGCAGGTGGCGGGTGGAGATGTGGTGGGCGGCGGCGATAGCGGCCGGGGACAGGTTCGGGTCGCCGAGGTGGTGGTGGATGAATGCCTGGATCTGTAGGAACAGGGTGCGCTGGCAGGACTCAGGCGGTACGAGGCTGTCGTCGAGGTGGTGGGCGAGGATCGCGGTGAACAGGTCAAGCAGGACGAGGCCCAGACGTGGGCCATCGGTGGGTCGTTGGGGGGTGAGGCCGGTGGCCAGGTGGGTGAGGAACTGAGTGAGCAGGACGTTCACACCCTCACGCCCGGGTAATCGGGTCGCCAGTAGTCGGTCGACCTTGTGACTGGGGAGAGGGAGCAGTTGCCGGGGGATCTGTGCCAAGAGGGTTGCGGCCGTGTGCCCGCCCGCGTCGACTTGGACGTCGTAGGGCATGAAAGTGGAGTAGGTGACGAGGTCGTTGGCGCCGGTCGCGGTCACCCGATCGGCTTGGTTGATGACTTGTCGGCCCCGCAGGACCAGGGCCATCACGTACATCTCCGGATCGGAGCGGCGGATCATCTTCGCCGTCCTCAGCGTTCGCAGGGACGAGTAGCTGACTGCGGTGACCTGGCAGGCTCCCAGATCGACTGCGCGCAGCGAGGCATGGAAGTCGCCGTCGCGATCGATGCTCATCGCGTTGGGGACCAGTGACTGAGCGACGATGTCCTGCCAGGCGTCCACCCGGTCTGTGACCGGAAGGTCTTCGCTGTCGAACACCTTCTCCAGCACTACCGTCACCTCCTCGCATTTCATCCGACCCCCCGGTTCCACCGAACAGCAGCGAGACGTTCTCGATGAGTTCAGGAGGTTTCTGGCATTTGCTGCGAAGAACATTGCGAGTGCATCTGCGGCATGTCGCTGACTATGCGCGTACGGGGTTCGCCGATTCGCGAACGACGTTGATGTGAAGCAAGTCTTGTCGGAAGCCCTGGGTAGCATCCCGCACGCGGAACCCTCTTTCGCAGGTCCTGATCTCGATGCCGGGAGTTGGTATCAGGACCGGAGCCAGGATCCTCATCGAAGTCGGCGACGGCAGCACCTTCCCGACCGTCTGTCACCTCGCCGCCTACGCGGGGCTCGCCCCGGCGACCCACAACTCGGGCTTGTCGATCCGAGGCGAACAGCCCTCCCGGCGAGGGAACAAACAACTCAAACGGGCCTTCTTCCTTCCCGTGTTCGCCGCCCTCGGCGACCCGTCCTCCCGGGCCTACTACGACAAAAAAATCGGCCAGGGCGAGCACCACACCCAGGCACTCCTCTGCCTCGCCCGACGCCGGGCCGACGTCCTCTTCGCCATGCTCCGCGACGGCACCTTTTACGAACCCCAACCCACCCGATCAGCTTGACCAAGCCCATAGGGCCCCCGCTGCCCAGGAGACGGTGATTGGCGGCGGGGGCTGTCAAATGTGTGCTATCAGGGAGGCGCAGCACCAGGGAGTGGAGCTTTCTTACCAAACGTGCAGGGTCCATCCAGAGCTTGATGATGACGACGTGCACATCCATCGGGTGGTGGGAGGTAGCTTCTCGCCTGCTTCCCAGCATTGCCGCCATGTGGGAAACCACCTGGGAGGCCATGGCCACCCCTGGTTCACGGTCAAGGTGGCTGCGGCGGCGGCAGTGGGTGTCGCAGCACTCATCACCGCTCCCGTCACCGCCAGGACCATGGCCGCAAGTAGTACCGTAATTTTCTTCAGCACGGACCTCTCCTTCTCAGTCTAGTGATGCTCTTGTCCGTGTGCCGGACTGTGTCCGGCACACGGATGAGGTGGGTGGTCGGGTTGGTTCGGCCGTCGTTGCCCGGTCAGTCGTTTGGCTGGGGACGAACGATGGATTCAGCGGGCCGTTCACCTTTCGGAATTCCGGATGCGCGCCTGCACTGCCGATCCGCGAGGTGGATCTACCGGTCCTAGAAGAGCTGGCGACCGGCCTGTGTGGTGATGATGGCTGCTGGGTACGGGAAGGGCGTCGGTTGCATGATCCGGACCACGGCACGGTGCGACCCTGCGATGACGACATCCCCTGGGCCTGATCCACGCGGGCGCTGAGCGCCACCATCCATGTTGAGGTCGGCGAGTTCGTGTGAAGAGCAAGAAGGCGCGATGCGGGCCCGGCTGGCCGGGCCCGCATCGCGCGGTCAGCGAATCGCCCTCAAAGCTCCGCAAGCCGAATCGTGTTCACCCCTCGGCTCCCTGCTCTGGCGCGCCGACCTGGAGAGCTGTGGCTCACACCCAGACGTAAAGAGCGTACCGATTGGTGCTGCGGAAGGAGCAGTAGGCGTCGCCAGCGTAAGAATCCCTCATTGAATAGCACATCGCCTGGGAGTAGGTGCCGACGTGCACCCAGCCTGTAGCTGTGGTGGGTGATGTTGTGTTGGTTGCGGAGGGTGCGGGCGCTGCTTGTGCGGTGGCGGTGCCGCCCGCCATCAGGGCTGCTCCCAGGGTTATGCCGGTGAGTAAGAGACGTGCGCGCATGGGTGTTTCTCCTTGTCGCTTCATGGAACGGGAACTGCTTGGTGTGGCTGTTCCCAGCATGGTGTGCCGCGGTCAGGAAGTCCTTGTCATGGCTGGCACGGCACTTGTCTTTCCGCGCACAGTTCCAGGGGAATGGGACAGAGCCCGGTACTCCTTGGGCGGTATGCCGTAGGCCGTTCGGAAGGCGCGGGCGAAGTTGGCACTGTTGGCGAAGCCCCACCGTGCGGCGATGGCGTGGATCGGACGGGTGCTGAGGTGCGGATTAGTCAGGTCGAGGCGGCAGTGTTCGAGGCGGCGGTGGCGAATCCAGGCGGCCGGTGTCGTGTTGTCCTCGGCAAGGAGATGCTGAAGGTGGCGCAGGGAGATGTGGTGGGCGTCCGCGACCGTCCGAGCGGTGAGGTGCGGGTCGGCGAGGTGTCGCTCGACGAACGTGGTGATCTGGGCCCGCAGGGCGTTCCGGCGCGCTTCCGGGGTCAGTGCGTCCTCGGCTTCCAGGCATTGGGCGAGGGCGGACGCGAGGAGGTCGAGGGTGACTGAGGCGAGGGTGGGGATGTCGGCGGGGGTGAACTCTCCGGCGCGTGTGTTGAGGTCGGCGAGCCAGCGGGAGAGCACCCCGCTCATCCCGTGCTGCGCGGGGATCGGCACGGCGGTCAGACGCCGCACCATGTTCTCCGGCAGGGGCATTCGGGAGCGCAGACACTGAAGAATGAGGGAGGACCAGATGCCCGCGGCCGGGTCCATGGTGAGGTCCAGGGGGTGGCTGCTGTGCGCGAGCACGAACTGGCCGGGACGGAAGACTGTGTCACGCCCGTCCTGGGCCAGCCGCCCCCGACCCGCGATCAGCCAGTGGACGGTGTAGATCTCCGGATCGGACTGCCGTACTAGCTTCGGGGTCCGCACGAGTTCCAGATGCGGATTGACGTGCGAACAAATGTCCACACCTTCTAAACGCAGAAGGCGCGCCGTGGCACGGAAGTCGTGACGATCTTCGCTGCGCAGCCGGTAGGCCATATGCGGCCGTGACGTGGCGTCGGCGAACAGGTCGAACCGCTCCGACGCTGCCACGATCCCCGTGCTGAACTCTGTCACCAGCATTGCCCACCCCACATCTGGTCTTTCTCACAGGCTTGAAACGTGACATGGGGAGATGCATGCAGACCAGCACATCTTCGGCCACTGAGCGGTTCGAAAAAGTGACCCGTAGTTCAAGACTCATGCCATGGCAAGGCGCGGGTTATCGGAATCGACTAGCAATCTGATCGGCAGAGAGCGGCTCGTACCAGACCGTGCTCAAGGTTCCGGGGCCCGAAATTCTTCATACGGCGACGTCAGCGAGGTCTACGCGGTCTTCTTCGGCTTCCGCCCAGCCGTCTTCTTCAGGCATCACCTCAGAGTTCAGCGCACGCGGCCCAGGCGCATCACGCTGGCGCGGCCGCTGATTGCCGACCTCTTACATCACCCGGTAGAGCCCGGCATGGATGCGCAGTACGTCGGCGCTGCGGGAGTACCGCGCCAGCGCATTGGGGCGGCTGGGACGGACGGACGGACGGAGGAAGCCGAAGCCGAGGCGGGACGGGCGTACCGGACCGAGCGGGGAAGGCGCTGGTACCGGCACAACCCGCACGGCGCGGACGCCATCGCGGCGGCGACGAAAGCCGGCGGCACAGCGAGGGAGCGCACCGCGCAGCACCTGCTCGCGGCGCGTCTGGAGCAGCTGAGTGGGCAGGCAGCCACCCGGACCGAGACAGCTACGGCCGTCCGTGGACGGGCCGGCTGCCTGCTGGACGGTGACGTCACCGGGGCGGTGATCGTCTGACCACCGAGCTGAGTGGTGTCGATCTCGCCCGCCAGGCCCTGGTCGCGGCCCGGGTAGCGGCGCATTCGAGAATCAGGTGGGTGGCGGTCAGGACGAGTACGGCTTGGTCGTCGTCGATGTGGCGGCTGTCTGTGAAGGCGCGGACTGCGGCGGTGAGAGTGTCCAGGACGGCTGGGGCCCGCGGTGGTGGAGGAGTGAGTGCCTGGGTGAGGCGGTCCTCGTCGAACAGTTCGTTCGCACTGTTGCGGGCTTCGGTGATGCCGTCGGTGTAGAGGACCAGGCTCTCCCCGGGGGCGAGGTTGATGCGACGAGAGACCAGGCGGGGGCCTGGCAGCACTCCGAGGAGTGGTCCGTCGCTGTTGACGGGATGTGTGCCGTCCGCGGTGAGGTGCAGAGGGAGGGTGTGGCCGGCTCGGACGAGTTCTGTCGCCAGTCCGGTCCTGGTGGGGGTGAAGTGACCGTAGATGAGGGTGACGAAGCCGGTGCCGTGACTGCCGTGCCGTTTGATCAGGGCGTGGTTGACGGCCTGGACGACGGCTTCGCGGCCGGGCAGGAACGAGGCGACGGCGCGGGCGGTGTGCCGGACCAGGGCGGTGGTGGTGGCGGCCAGTGCGCCTCGGCCGCAGACGTCACCGAGCATGAGGGCCCAGCTGCCGTCTTCGAGGGAGAAGACGTCGTAGAAGTCCCCGCCGATTTGCAGCCCTTCACCGGCCGGGTGGTAGTAGGTGGCCAGTTCCGCGCCGGGCAGTGTGGGCAGTTCGGGCAGCAGAAGGCATGCCTGCAGGTCGCGGGCGAGAGCGGCGCGCTGGGTGTACTGGCGGGCGTTGCAGGCGGCCGTGGCCGCGCGGCGGGCGAGCTCCTCCGCGAGGGCCACGGTATGCCCGTCGAAGACGTGGTCGCCGGTGGACAGCAGCGTCACGGTGGCGAATGTCTGTCCGCGGTCGGTCAGCGGCACGCACAGGTACCCGGTCACGCCCAGGTCCTGCCAGGGCCCGGGTCCGGTGGGTGTGCGGCGGGGGATCTCGGTCAGTGAGGACACCAGCACACGGGCCACCGCGTCGTCGGCGGCCTCGTAAACCGGGATGTGAGAGGCCAGCAGCTGCTGCGTGTCCGCGGTCAGGGCGGCGGTGGCGATACGGCGCACCCGCCCCTCCTCGATGATGTCGACAGCGCACGGCGGGGCCAGGGCCGGCACGCACAGCGCGGCTAGCCGCTCAAGTGTCTAGGCGTAGTGGAGGTCGGAGCTGAGTGTGGTGCTGGCCCTGAGGAGGAACGCCAGGTCGTCACGGGCTGCCTTCTCGCCTGCCTCGGCGGCCCGGGCGGGCCTGCTCGGCATGATGGCGTTCGATGGCCAGCGCCGCGGTGCCGGCGAAGACACCGGCGCGTGCGAGGTCGGCCTCGACCGGGACTCGCGGAACGCGGTGGTACATCGCGAAGGTCCCCAGCAGCTGCCCGTCACGGCCCAGGATGGGAGTGGACCAGCAGGCGGCAAGGCCTGCGCGCTCGGCAAGGTCACGGAAGTCTTCCCAGAAGGGGTCAGCGGCGATGTCGGAGACGATGACGCGGTGCGCGGCGGTGCCGCAGGAGCCGATGCCGTCACCGGAGCGATACCGTTGATGGCCTGGTTGTAGAAGGCGGGCAGGCTCGGGGCGGCGCCGTGCCGCAGGTGAAGACCATCGTCGTTGGCCAGCAGAACCGAGACCAGAACTCCGGGCGACAGGTCTTCGATCACTTTCGCCATACCCTCCAGGACCTCCTCCAGGGGGGCCTGGCGGGCGATCTGCTCCAGCAGGGCACGGTGCTCGGCTGCCAGCCGCTGGGCGTGGTTGACCTGAGTGGTCTCCATCCCGATCATCCGCACCCCCATCACGTTGCCGCCCACGTCACGGCGAGGCTCGTAGGTGAAGTCGAAGAAGCCTCACGCAGCTGTGTGCCCTCGCCCAGCAGTACCCGTGCATTGCGGCCGGTGCAGGGCTGGCCGGTGCGGTAGCACGGTTCAGCAGCGTGATGAAGCCCTGCTCGGCGAACTCGGGCATCAGCTGCCCGAGCGGCAGCCCCGTGCGTTCCGGGGTACGGCCGACAGCGGTGAAGAAGGCCGGGTTCGCAGCCTCCAGCAGGTGGATGGGGCCGGCCATCGAGGCGAACAGCGCGGTCGACTCACCGAACAGTCCCCGCAGATCTGCCTCTTCGGCAGACGCCGCCGAACCGGGACCCTGCAGCGTCACTGGCCGCTCTGGTGTGCTGGTCATTCCGCCCCCCTTCCCCGAATTCTGGTCACCGTACTGGTATCGGCCGCCCTGTCACGCTCGTTCTGGGCGGCGGCAAGGGCCTCTCCGGTGCTGATGTGCAGGGGGATCACTGTGTCCAGCCCGGTCAGCGAGAAGACCTTGTCCACCGACGCAGGCGCGGCCGCCACCCGCAACCGCCCTCCCTGCGCCGACAAACACTGATAGAGCCTGACAAGTCCGTTAATGCCGGAAGAGTCGTAGAAGGAAAGAGATACACAGTCGACCACCAACCAGCGACGGCCTGGGCCGCACGGCCAGCGCCGTCTCCGCAGCCTCGTCCAGCTGCACCACGCTCTCGACGCCCAGTTCCCCCTGAAGCTCCCGCCGCTGGCCTGACCTGAACCGAAAACATCTGCCGCCACACTTCCGGTCGCCGGTACAATCGCTGAGGACCTCATCGTAGAAGCGCCCCCTTCCCGCCGACGAAGCCCACCCGGCCAGCAGACTGCTGGAGCGCTGCCCGCCTCGAAGCAACGCTCCCTCGTCTACCGACTCGTCTTCGCTGCGGCCGGAAGCCAACGGTCTGACAGCGGATTCATCCATCGAGGAGCTCTCGCGGCGGATACATGAGGCGATCGCACCCGTCGTCGACCGGATCGAGAAGGGGAAGAGCCACCCGCCGCGGTCCCGCAGGCCGTTGTCGACGACGCTGTCGGAGCGACGCCGCCACCCAATAAGCAGGGCTGAACAGTGCCCGGGGAGAATGTCGTCTCGTCGGAGACCGCTCGCGTCCGGTGGGTGGCCGACGTGGGCACCCGCTGGCCGGCGCTTGTCGTCGGACCGAAAGGGCCCGGTGCGCCGGTCAGGTGAGCGGCCGGGTGGCGGGGTCGAGGGTCAGGCGGACGAGGTGGCTTCCCAGCGCGGTGCCGGCCCCGAAGGCGAGACCGCCGAACAAGAGTGCGGCGGTGGCTGCCGCGCCCCAGCGCAGCAGGGGTGCGGGGTCCGGCACGGGAGGTGGCGGGTCAGCCGGTGCGGGGGCGGAGAGCTGGGGTGGTAGAACGGGGCGCGGCGTGGCGGGTGCGGTGCACGGTCTAGCGCTCGCTGCGGCTGGGCCGACCGTCGCCCAGTGGAGGGCACCGCCGTCGATACCGTCCCGGCCTGCTCCTCGCTCGGGCCGTGTGACGGCCGGGGGGGGCGGGGCCGAGCCCGTGTGGATCGGCGGCGCGACCGCCCCTGATCCGGCCAGACCCCGCTACCGGCTGGCCCCCGGGCCCGTCGGCCCCAACAAGTTGGCATGAATTTTTGCCGATTCACCGTCATGACGGTCCTAGTAGTGACAGCCCATGAACCACCAGCGAAGAGGACCGCCGCGTGAACGAATCCGGATTGACGACTGTGACGATCAGCGAAGCGGACTCTGGATTGATCGCATTCTCGTATCCCTTATCCCCTTCAACATGTCGGGCCGTCCTGTGGGACAGGGACGCTCTCAGGTCCCGGATACCGCAGCTTCGGGACCATCCCCTGTGTGCAGGGGTTGTAGAGCTCCCCCGTCTTCCGTTCACCGAGGACCCGATGCTCCTTACGTTGGAAGCCTCGCAGGCGGCCTTCCTGGGGGAGGACGCTGTTATCGACAACTTCACTCGAACTGTGTTCTCTCTCCCGACCGTCAAGGCAACGCAGTGGCGCGAGGCGGTCTCTCTGACTCTGTTGGGCGATTGGTACGACACGCTTGTCGAAGCAAGTAACGGCGGCTCCTTCGATGCGACGGATCTGCTGGGGTACCTACGGCGGGAGGTCCGTCGTGTGCACCTCCAACTCCAGCCGCTGTGGGAGCGTAAGGTAAGCGGTCGTCGGGTCCGGCTGCTGGACGAGCCTGTCACCGGGGGGATGCTGTTGAGGGACCTGGTCACTGACGGCAGTGGACCAGACAAGACAGTCTTGCGGACCGTGCTCGACGACCAGCGCCTCGCATCGGTCTTCGCCTTGCTGAGCCCGGCGGAACAGGCTGTTGCCCGAGCTTGGGCATTTGGCGGCGCCTTGACGTGGCAGGAGGCCGCTCAGTGTGCGGGAGCATCCGACCCGGCTGCGTTCGGCGAGCGGGTGCGCCGCAAGTTGCGGCGCCAGGGTCGGGAGTACCTGCGTCGGCGTCCAGCAGCCACCGACACCGGCTTGTGGCTGCCCCCTACCGCACAGGAGCCGGCCTGCGCCTAGGCTGCCCCCTTCCCGGAGAGGGCTGCTGTCGAAGGGCAGGTGCATGATCCTCGACCGGTTCATCCTCGCGTTGTTCTTCTGGCTGTCTGACCGGTCAGTAGCGTGAACGGGGCGCTTACCGAAGGTTGCTCCGGTAGTAGGCGGCCATCTCGCCCTCGTGCGCGGGGTCGTAGAACTCGGTGGAGCGCCAACGGGCGGTGTCAAAGTCGGGGTGAGCGCGCCACGGCAGGGTGATCAGCACCAGGTCGATCCAGTACCGGTCCTTGATCTTATGCACTTCGTGGGAGTCGTCGCTGTAGCGGAACGCTTCGCGCAGCGGCTTGAACAGGCGTTCCAGGGCGGTCTTCAGCCCCTGGGCGGTCTGGTACTCGGCTGTGTCGAGCCTGTGGGGCTGGGGCACTTCCCGGATTCAGGCGTCAAGTAACGTTTCCAGGGCGTCGAGGTCAGCGGCGGTGAGGTCGGCGGTGTAAGGCAGTTCGCGGGATGCGGTGGCGAGTGCCATAAGCGGTTCCTGTTCGCCTCGTGAGCCGATTTCTTGACCGGCCGTCACATTCGTTCTGTCGCGTCAAGCGAGGAATGAGGCTCGCTATGACTCACATCACTGCCTCCGACGGTTTCGGGTCCCTCGCGAGGAGTGTCGGCGTTTCACCCGGTCAGGGCGCTCCTCCGGGGTGAAGTCTCGATGGAATGTGCTACTCATCGTGGCCGTTCATGATCATCAGGTGATTTTCTCGGGGTGCTGTTGAGTGATCAGCCGCGGTTCCCGACATCGTGAACGGACGGAGCCAACACGCTCCCGACACCAATCAGTTCCACCCCCGCGGGGTGACTGCGCCCGCTTTGACCCTCAACCGATGGACCGCGCAGGACGACAGAGGCAGCACGTCGGAGGCCCAAGTGAGCAGCGCGGGCGTATCACCCAGTGAGAGCGGCCGGGGCTGGCCCGTGGACTTACCGCTGGCACTGCCCCTGGACTTCGAGGCGTTCTACCTCACCCACCAGGAGTTCCTCCACACCTTCGCCGAGCTTCACCTCGGCACCCGGGCCGCCGCCGAGGAGGCCGTGCACCAGGTCCCCCTGGAGATCCTCGCGGGCTGGAACGGCCTCCTGCGCGAAGGCGACCTGGAACAGCGGACCCTCGCGGTCCTGCACCGCCAGGTCACCGCCCGGCTGCAACGCGAGGGCCGGGACCCGGCATTCGTCATCAACGGACCCATATCCCAGGCCCTGCGCGCCATCAAGAACGAGATAGAGATCGCCGAGGGATCCAGCGGCCTGTGCGAGGCCATCACCCAGCTCCCCACCCGCCAGTTCTACGTCATCGTGCTGCGCCACCTCATGGGCTACCCCACCTGCCGCATCGCCCGCTTCATGGGCCTGGACGAACGCACCGTCGACTACCACGGCCGCAAGGGCAAGGAACGCCTGCGCTCCCAGCTCGGACTGCCCCCGGCCCCCGGCAAGAACACAAGGCGGGACACATGAACCACCCGGCTATCATCGACGACGTCCTCGCGGACGCCGCCATACCCACCACCCCGCCACCGGCTTCGACATCGGCGCCGCCCTGCGCCGCCTGGCCGCCGACGCCACCCGCACCACCCCCGGACCTGGACCGCACTGCACAGGCCGGACAGTGCCTGGCCACCCGTCTCCCGCTGGATCCTCAACGGACCCGGCAGCGCCCTGCACGTCGACCGGCTCGCCGACGACTCCGATCAGAGTGCCCGCCTCCTGGAGGAGGACGCCCTCGACGTCGAGGGCGCACTCGTCTACACCTGCCTGCTCTACCTCACCGGACACCGCGAGTCGGCGCAGTGCTGGTGGCGGCGGGCGGCCGGCGCGGGCAGCCGCCTACTGCCTCCACCTCCACCACACCCACCTCGGCGAACCGCGGGAATCCCGACACTGGTACCACCAGCTCACTGGCACCATGGACGACAGCACCCCACCCGACGACGCCTTCATCGAAGGACTCGAAGCCGTCGCCCGCTACGTCCGCCGCCACGGATCCGACGCCACCGCCCCCACCGGCCGCCTCGAAGGGGAAGTCGACCGCCTCGCCTCCAGCAGCGTCGGCTCCACCTGCATGATCGCCCGCCGCCCCGACCGGCGCCTGATCGACCGCCTCTACGAATTCTTCGCCCACCGCACCTGACCCGGCCCGCGACCACCAAAGACAGCGGAGCTCCTGCCCGCCACGGTCTTCTGACCGCACACCGGAGGGCTCCGCTTCTGTGGCGTGCAAGCGCGTGGTGTCCGCCGAACTGTCGGCGAACACCACGGGTGTCTCCCGCCCGCCGGACCGGACATCGTCCAGCCGGCTCCGCGCCGAGCCCGCGAAAAGTCACGGAAAGGTCAAATCTCATATGCCCTCAAGCCCGGGGCAGGCCATCAAGTCCGATCGATAGCAGAAAGGTTGAGCACCTGGAGGCGCCCGGTGTGACCACCAAGAGCGGACCGGCAGGCCGCGCCCCACCTCGGCCGACCCCGAACTGCCTGTAATCTCATATCTGTTCCTCCAAACCTCTGCAGCGTGCCCCGCTGGGGTGGTCAGTTCCACGGGACTGGCCACCCTGCCGGACACGCCACCGATATGAGGAGGAGCAGAATGCCGACCGGACCTGAAAACGACGGCACGGAACAGAGCAGCGAACAGGATTCGCCGCCCGGCTCCGGGGAGATGTCACAGGACCGGGAGGACCGTGCGAACGAGAAAAAGTGGCTGCTCATCGGGGCCGGGGTGAACCTAGCCGCAACCATCCTGGGGGCCGTCGCCGTCGAACTCGTGCAGCAGCTCCTCTGAGAGCTGCGGCCCCAGGTGGTAGGACACCCAGGGCCGCGCGGTGTATCCCGCGGTGCGGCCCCGTCAGCACACCAGCTTGGGCGGGGCCGTACTGCACTCAATCTCGTGGCCTAGGCCATGCCCACCACCATAACGCCTGGTGCTAACCCAGTGTCTCCTCACCCGGCCTTCCTCACGGGTTTCCTTGCCCTCCGAGTCCGTGGTGTCCGCCGAGCCGATGGCGGAAAACACGCTGGCCGTCCACTCTTGCTGCGGGCCCGGCAGACCACCGGGAGCCGGAATCGCTCTGTCGTCCGCAGGGGTGAATCCCGGTCCGGGCCCGTACCGGCGTACGGCCGGGGGGCGTACGGTGGGCGACCGCAGAAGGAGGGCGCATCACCGTGGACGAGAAGGCGACCTGAACCACGCTCATCGACGGCCAGGAGGTGCAGATCCCGGCGATGATCGACGGCGTCCGCCAGGCGCTCGCCGACGACCCCGGACGCCTGGCGGAGATCGGACGCACCCCGCCGCCCGGCTCGTCCAGACGCTGGCGATGTGGGCGCTCCCAGCCGGGCGTGGGCCGAGATCGACGCGCAGATGGACCGGCTCGCTGCCGGCGACTTCTCCGGCGGCACCCCGATGGAGGACCTGCCCGGATACACCCCGGCCAGAGAGGACGCCGCGTGAGCCCAGCCGGTTTCCGGGTTCAGTTCTCCGACCGCGCCCGTGCGCGCCGGGCGGTGGAGGCGGACGGCTCGATCTCCCCCGCGAAGACGATGACCTGGTCGATGAGGCTCCGCCGCAGATGGACGACGTCCGTTCCCGCCAGGCGGGGGCCTCCATCCGGCGTCGTGAAGACCCACTGGTACCGGGCCCACTCGTCCGGTATGTCCACTGCGGAACAGCGCACCATCGTGCCGGTCCCCGCGGGGTGGCGCCGGATGTCCAGCACGAACCGCTCGACCGCATCGATCCCCTCACTGCGGCCCAACGGTCCCCAGAAGACCACGTCCGAGGTTAGGGCCTGGGAGAGCAGCGCAGTCACATAGCTGTCGTCCGAGGCGTTGAACGCGGAGATGAACGTGTCGATCGCAGATCGCGCGGTCTCTTCCTGCATGCACCAGTAATACCAGTCGCCTCGCGGACCGCGCTCGTCCCGTGAGCCGTTTCCCCACCACGGTGAACCATCCCGGTCACAGCACTAGAGAGGTGTCAGTCGGTGAGCGGTAGAGGGCGATCGTCAGGGGCACAGGTCCTGATCGGGCTGATCATTTCGCAACGCTGTGGCCCAGGTAGAGGGCGATGAGCCGTGGGAGTCGGCGCTGCATCTCGTCGGGGTCGTCGAAGTCGAAGTCCTCGCCCATGTCGGCGTCGCCCTGTTCGGGCTTCCCATGGGAGGCCCGGTAGGCGTCGAAGGCATGGTAAAAGGTCTCCTCCTCACCGGTGACGTGCTGGAACGCGCGGGGTGCCGCGTAGTTGACCTTCTCGTCGAAGATGTCCTCGCCGCATGGTGCCCGTGTGTTGTTCACTGCGGGATGCGCGGCGAGGGCGTCCGGGCAGGCGGCTGCCCTCTGGTACCAGTCATGGCCCAGGGCGATCAGGCCGGCCCGGAAGTCCATGAAACTGTCGTCCGAGCAACCGCCGCCTATGAGGTAGGCGGCAGCCCCGCATGTCCCACTGGTACACGGCTTCATGCACCTCGTCGAACCGTTCCGCGTAGCCGAGGATGTCGTCCTTGCTACGGGTCGTCAGCTCGTCGACCAGAGCATCGGCGAACGGCCTGCCTTCCGTGCCGGCCGACCGCGCGCCCTCGATGACACGCCAGAACTCGTTGACGTCCACGCACCCCACTCTGCCACCGGGGTACGACACCGCCCCGGGCACATGGAAAGCAGCGGCAAGCACAGGCAGGGGGACAGGCTGCAGCCACGGAACGGGCGGGAGGAGGACGCCTCCGATGAGCGCGCAGCCAGTCCACTCCCACGAGCCGGACCGTGCCCCGCGCAACGTCGGCGGCATCGCGGCCGCGCTCGACGGCTGGCGCCGGATGGAGTTCTACCGCGAGCTCCTGGCCGCCGCATCCAAGAACGCCGAGGTGATTCTGCGGCGCTGGTGGTGAGAGGCGATGCTCGACACCGAGCCGAACAGCGACCGGCTCACCAAGGCCGCGCTGAACGGAACCCTGCCCACCACCACGGTCACCGCCGCCATCGAGCGCCGTCGCGCGGGCCGGCCCGTTGAGTGAACCGCATGGCCCCAAGCCGGAGGGCTGGCCCTGCCTGCCCTCCGCTGAGGTCGACACTCTGCTGGCCGATTCTCACTGCTCACCAACATGTTCGGCGCGATCATCGCGGTGACCGTCCAGATCAACGAGACCAAGGGGCATGTGCCGGGCAGCACCGCCTCGTCGAAGTGACCCCAGCAGCGCCGTGTCCCGCTCGGGCCGGACGGATCCCTCGGCATCGCCGAGTACGTCATCGTCGCCGACGCCTACGAGCCCCATTGCGTCCTGACCAGAGTCCAGCTCAACTGAACCGGTGGTCCGGGATGCCCGGCGGACCAGCGTTGCGACACCCCCCGAACCTGATCGACTCGGTCGGGCCGAGGCCACCCCTCCGTTCCCACCCAGCGGTCAGGGCAGGCAGCAGCGGGGGAGGGTGGCTCTGCCGTCGCTGGATCTGCGGGCCGTTCTGGCCCCGGTCCGGCTGGTGTGGGCGCGGCTGGAGCGTCCGGCCGCCCGGCGCCTGGTCGAGGCCGCTGCCCGCAGCGAGTTGGCCCGGGTGGTCGGGTTCGCCGGCCGTACGGACGCTCCGCAGGTCCTTGCCGACCGGGTGGCCCGGCGCCTGGAGGACCAGATGCGGCTGTACGGGCCGATCAAGGACCCGGTGGGCTGGCCGATCGGCCTGGCCCTGCCCCAGCGGCAGCGGTGCGGGGACGTGCGGTGTGACGACCGGATGCTGCTCGACTCCGGGCAGGACTACCCGCGCTGCGAGGACCGGCAGGCCGACCGCCGTGCGCAGCGCCGCGCAGTGGCCGCCGACGTCGACGCGATGATGCCCGGCACCGCCGAGGACGAGCGCCGTACGGTTACCGCGCGGCAGCTCCATCAAGAGGTGACAGCCCAGCCCAGGCGTGGATCCGCGAGGCCGAGTGGGAGCAGTAACGCGCCCGGCAGGGCTCCGCGGCTCAGGCCCGTGCCGAAGCCGCGGCCGCGCGACCGGCCGCCGATGTCCCGGCCCGTCGGTGCCCCCGAGGTGACCGCACGCGTCCGGTCGCCGCGCCCGACCCGGTCAACGTCGCCGACGTCGACCAGGAGCTGGTCCTGGAGGAGCTGACCCGGGAGCAGGTCCTGGACTGGCGCAACCGCGCCGCTCACGTGCGGAGAAGGCCAACCGCCAAGTCGTCCTGCAGTAGATGAAGCAGAGAGTTCGCCGCCAAGGGCGAACTGGCCCGCCTGATGGTGCTGCGTGCCCTCGCTTCCTCGCTGCCCATCGACTGAGGCACCGCAGACTCCGCCAACGGGCACGACGTGCCTCTCATGCAATTCACCATTCAGATTGCCCGTTGGTTCCGCCGCAGCCCTTCCGCGAGCTACCTGGGATAGATCTGTGTCCAGGATCCGCAGGCTACGTACTCTACGCATTCGACCATTCTGATCCTCCTGACTTCGCTGCGGACAATTCCGACGCTGAAGTTGCCATGAATGTTGTCGTTGGCCCCGGACCTATCCTCTCCATCCACGTAGCTATGCCCGCCGGCCGTGTAGGTGATTTCGAGGCCAGAGGTTGCTGCATACCCGTCAGCCTTGGAGTCCTTGACTTGGCCGCTCACGTTGACACGCGTGGACGTGATTTCCAGTTCTCCCCAGGTATGCGCTCCCAACACGTCGGCTGGCGTGTTCGCCGTGGTCCAGGAATAGACTGCTGCTGAGGAGGGGGACGTACTCAGAGCAGTTGCTAATGCAGATGCAAATGCTACGGCGGCGAGTCAGATCGATTTCGGCCCATTAAGTCTCTCCCGGTTTCATGAGAGCATGTAAAGATCGGAGCGGCATCACACGCATCGCCCGGCCGGAATCCGAGGGTCTTCCGCTGGTGCGTGCCAACCTGGTTCCGCCGTTTCCGTCCCTGTCGCCTAGAGAACCACGTACCAGCGCCCTTGTCGTTGGCGCTGCGTCGCCAGGTTCTTGTCCTTGAGTGACCGGACCGTTCACCAGCACAACGAGAAGGCGACGAGCAGTGCGATGCCGCGTGGACCTCGACCTGTCCGACAGAACGTCGCTGGCCACCCCGGGGGAGCCGGGACGGCCAGCGACGTCCACCATCGGACCGTGCTTTCGGACGGCTCGTGCGCGCGAGTGATACGGCCGACCTGATGTGCTGATACCGAGTACACGGACGGCGCGGCGTTCGCCCCGTGCCGCCCTTTGTGTCGGACATTCACACTGAGCTTGTCCTACCTCCCAAGCGTGGGTCTGAGCTGGTCCTTCGTATGATCAGCGGACCCAGGGGTTCCGGGTATGGCTGTGAGCTTGTCGCCGTTGGATGACTCAAAGAACTTGGCCGTCCGGAACCCCGCGACGACTCGACCGCTAATCGGGATACGCGACTCGATCGCTGAGTAGGACAACGTCGGCGAGGTCGCCAGCGGGATCGATATGTGACGACGAGCTGGCGGAGGTGACCGTGCCCCAGATCTGGGCCGGAGTAGACATCGGCAAGGAACACCTCCACTGCGTGGTGGTCGACGAGCGAGGCGAACGCCTTCTCTCACACCGAGACTTCAACGACGAACCGGCCCTGCTGGAACTCATCGCGGACGTACTCGCGATCTCTGAGGACGCACTGCGGGCGGTGGACATCAACCACGGCGGCGCCGCCCTGCTCATCGGCCTCCTGCTCAGCCACGAGCAGCCGATGGTCTACATCACCGGCCTGGCCGTGCACCAAGCATCGGCTGCCTACCGCGGCCAGGGCAAGACGGACGAGAAGGACGCGTTCGTCATCGCCGACCAGGCGCGCATGCGCCAAGACCTTGGTCACCTGCGGCCCGGCGACGAGATAGCCGTCGACCTGCGCATCCTGACCGCCCGCCGCCTCGACTTGGTCAACGACCGGACGCGTCAGACCAACAGGCTGCGGGCTCGACTACTCGAATTCTCTACGGCGTTGGAGAGGTCACTGCACCTGAGCAAGAAGGGTCCGGTCATGCTGCTGACCGGGTACCAGACGCCGGCCGCGATCCGCCGCAGCGGAAACACACGAATCGGAACCTGGCTGAAGAACCGCAAAGTGAAGAACGCCCCCGCGCTCGCCGCAGCAGCTGTCGCGGCGGCCAGGTCCCAGCACACCGCACTGCCAGGAGAGACCCTTGCGGGCGGCCATGGTTGCCCGCATCGCCAAGGGCGTGCAGGCCCTCGACGTCGAGATCGCCGAACTCGAAGCGCTCATCGATGCCCGGTTCAACGAACATCGACACGCTACGGTGATCCGCAGCCTGCCCGGCATGGGAACCTCCTCGGTGCCGAGTTCATCGCTGCCACCGGCGGAGACCTGGACGCCTTCGGCACCGCCGACCGCCTGGCGTCCTTCGCCGGCCTCTCACCAGTGCCACGGGACTCCGGCCGCGTCAGTGACAACATGCGCCGCCCACGCCGCTCCCACCGCGGCCTGCTTCGGGCCTTCTACCTCTCCGCGATGGCCAGCCTGAGAACCTGCACCGCCTCCCAGGCCTACTACGGGCGCAAACGGAACGAGGGCAAGGGACACAAGCAGGCCCTGCTCGCTCTGGCCCGTCCACGAGCCAACGTCTTGTGGGCCATGATCCGCGACGGAGCGTGCTAGGGAGTGCTACCAACCGTCACGGCTGCGGCTTGACATCGTCATTGGGAAGTTCTTTATCTACCGGGTCTGCCGATGGCCTTGAGGGTTTCGGGGTGTTTGACGGTCTTGCCCACGGCGTAGCGGGGTGCGGGACGGCGGTTCTTGGTTCCGGGTGGTCGTCCGGGACCTGTGCCACGAGGTTGGGGAACACGGGCGGGGCAGAGGAGTTGGGCCGGATGTTCCTGAACCCGCGACGGGCGACCTACAGCCGCCCGCACGGGGTGAGGCACCTGTTCGCCGCCTACGAGCTCGCCAAGGACCAGCTCTACGGCCACATCAAGAAGACCAAGAACCGGTCCAAGTTCGTGGAGTTCTGCCGCTACCTGCGCTCGCTGCACCCGGCGGACGTGCGCATCGCGATCGTCTGCGACAACTACGCGCCGCACCTGACGACCAAGCGCTGCCGGCGAGTCGGCACGTGGGCGGCGGCGAACAACGTCGAGATCGCCTACACCCCGACCAATAGCTCATGGCTCAACCGGATCGAGGCCCAGTTCACAGCTCTGCGCTACTTCGCCCTCGACGGTACCGACCATGCCAGTCACAAGGCCCAGGGCAGCATGATCCGCCGCTACATCATCTGGCGGAACAAGCACACCTCGGACGAGCGCCTACGCGAAGTGGTTACCAAGGCGAACGTCGCTTGACGCAGCGCCAAGGCCGCATCGTGACGCCGCCACCTATCAGCTACTGCGTACTGCCGTCGTCAAGTCCGGCAACGACCCTGACGTCCGCTTCGGACATGTCCAGGATCCCGGCGATCAGGCGGGCCTGCAGCAGATTCGGGTTGTGCCCGCGACGGAGCATGTGGATGGTGGACATCGACAGTCCGGCGGCCCTGGCCATCTCCCTGACCGGAATCCCGCGCAGGTCCATCAAGCCGGTAAGCATCCGTCCGAACGGATGCGGCTCTGACCGCCCGGCAGGGGCAACAGCCGGGCCGATGACAACGTCACCGATCTTGACCTGGAAGCGGATCAGCCGGTCGCCCGTGAACCCGACTTTCGCGACGAACGGCAGGCTCTCGCCGTTGCCGGAGGCGACCGTTCCCGGGATCGACACCTCTGTGAACCTTATGGCGGGATCACAGCGGTGATCCCCGGTCTCTGCGGGAAGTCCCGGCTGGACCCGGTCGACTTTCCAGTCGCGGTTCCACCACGGAAGGTCCTGCAGCACCTCGTTAAAGAAGGGCGGCAGGACAGTCACGTCCACTGGGTCCGGAGGATTCTTCTGCCCTCCCCATATGACACCGGGCCAGTACCTCAGTGCCGCGATCACATCCGCCGTCAGCACGCGGTTAGCAGTCTCCACGGCCACACTCTCCCCCAGTCGACGGCGCAGTCTCCCACGACCAGGCAAACGTTGTCTGATGCGGCAACTAGATCCCTGCGGGTGCGGGAAACTGAAGGAATCCGAGGGTCCAGGGGTGCCATTCTCGGGGGTGGACCTGTGGGTTCGTCGAACACGCGGGAGCGGCTTCGAGGGCCGGCCTGGAAAAGAGGGCCTGCTCCCGCTCCTCGTCGAGGTGGTCTCGCTCTGTCGGGCCGGCAGGGCGATCACAGGACGAGCATGAGCTTGCCGCCTGGTCGGCGGGACAGGCTGAGCTTGGCCGCTTCCTGGATCTGGTCGAGCGTGTAGGTGCGGGCGACCGGTACGACCAGGATGCCTTCGCCGGCGAGCCGGGCGAACTCGTCCATCTGCTCATAGCGGATCTCGGTGGTGGTCCGGACGCCCAGCTCGGCCGCGGCGGCGAAGTCCGAGACGGTCAGGACACGGTCCGGATCCCCGGTCAGCTCGATCAAGGTCGGTAGCGAGCCGCCAGCCGGGCTGGGCTGGTCGGCGCGGTCGATCCGGCCCCCGGTCGGCGCCGCGTCGAGGGCACGATCGACATGGCCTCCGGACAATGCCCTGACACGTTCGGCCATGCCCTCGCCGTAGGCGGCCACCTGGGCGCCGATCTCATCCAGAGCTGCTGCCCGGGTCCGCCCGGCGCTGGCGATCACCCGAATACCCCGGTGCAGCGCGAAGCGCACCGCCGCCTCACCCACGGTGGTACCCGCGCCGTGGACGAGCAGCAGCTCACCCGGCTGGACGTCGAGGTCGTCGAGCGCGCGCCACGCCGTCTCGGCCGCCATCGGCAACGCGGCGGCCTGCTCGACGGTCACGCCTTCGGGGATACGTGCCCAGGCCGGCATCAGCGCGTACTCGGCAGCACCGGCCGTCGGACCGTCGAAGGTGGCCGGGCCGAACACGCGGTCGCCGATCCGGACGCCCGTGACGCCCTCACCGAGCGCGTCGACCGTGCCCGCGATCTCCAGGCCGAGCCCGCGCGGCAGCGGCGGCAGATGGTCGGCGAGGAGACCGTCGACGACGTGCCAGTCGGCCGGTGTCAGGCCGCACGCCTGCACGGCGATCCGGATTTGACCAGGTCCCGGCTCCGGCTGTGGGACGTCGCGGAGCACGATCACGTCCGGGGACCCGAACCGGTCGAACTGAAGAGCCTTCACGACGACCTCCGAGTGATGACAGCATCTGTTGTCATCGACAGTACCATCGTGACAACAGATGCTGTTGTCGTAGCCTGGTGGTATGCCGAGATGGGAATCCGACGCACAAGGCCGGCTCGAACGCGCGGCGCTGGAGCTGTTCGAGACACAGGGGTTCGAGCGCACCTCGGTCGCACAGATCGCGGGCGCCGCCGGTCTGAAGGAGCGCTCCTTCTACCGGTACTTCCCCGACAAACGGGAAGTCCTCTTCGCAGGTAACGAACTCGAGGCCCACCTCGTCGCCCAGGTCGAGGCGACCGACCCGGGCCTCACGCCGATCGAGGCGCTGCTGACCGCGCTGAGAACCACCGAGGAGATCTTTCGCCCGCGCGAGTTCCTGCTGCGCCGCGTCAGAGTGATCGCCGCCAACCCGGCACTGGCTGAGCGCGATCTGATCAAACTCGCCGACATCGCCGACGCGCTGGCGCTGGCGCTCGAGCGCCGCGGCGTCGAGCCAGGCAAGGCACGCTTCATCATCGACGTGGTGCTGGCGATCCACCGGCGCGCCACGTCCCGCTGGCTGGCCTCCCCGGACGCCTCCCTCTCCCAGCTGATTACCCAGGCGTCCGACGAGTTGTGCGAGGCGGTCACGATGTCGGCTCCGACAGCCCGCTGAGTCGGCCCACGACTCCCGAACGATCGGACACTCGACGACCCGCCCGGCCATCCGGTGGATCTCGACTTGTGCCGCAGCTCTAGGAACAGGAAGTACGTGGTCAGCGCCTGCGCGCGGGCCAGCCGGGTGCCGCTCGGCGAGCCCCGCGGTACCTTCCCGAAGTACCCGTCGGCATCGGTCGGATCCATATCCCACAGCGGCCGGCCGAACCATCCCCGCAGCTGATCCAGGTGCCCGACGTCCCCGCGGATGGTGCCGTCCGCCAGCCCCGCCGAAGCCCGCGCGAGAACGTACCCGGCGAGCACGTCGGTCTCGAACTGTTCGAGTTCCTCTACCGGGACCGGATCTCGGAACTCGCGCAGGTCGCGTACGGCTGCCAGCGCCAACCCGAGCCTCCTCGCCTTCAGCCTGATCGCAGATCGATCGGACGAAGTGAGAGCGCTTCGAGAATCCCGAAGTCACGTCACCGGCTCGAAGAACACCTCAAGGAGGCAGAAGGTCCTGGCCACGGGGGCAAGGTCTCAGCGAGGCTCAGAGGAACTCACGGGATGTCGCACACACAGGATGCGCGGCGAGCAGGTTCTCCAGCACGGTCGAGGCGGCGCCGCAAGGCCGACTTCCCGTGCCGGTAATGCCGCTGCCCTACCTCCACCGTGCCCCGCCCCGCCGCCAAAAACATCGACACCGTCGCGTCGCGCGCCATCGCCCACAGCTTCCTGCGTCGGGGCGCGCAACGGAGTGTCGGCACGGTCCCCGCAGATGACGAGCGTGCCAACCGGGAGCCGTACCACCGCCCTGGCCCGCAGCCGCTCTCCGCTCACAGCTAACCCAACCCGCTGCGCCCGATCCACTGGGATGACCGTCCGCCGCCAGCGGCGCGAGGCATCGGCCCGTCGTGCACCGGTGGCATTCGCACTTCAGCCCACGAGAAATCAAGGCCCGTCACCCAGAAGAAGAGTGGCAGTGGCACTCACCGGCAGAAAGGCGATCTGATCGCTGGGGAACGGCCGGCGCCCTGCTCGCCGGAGGTGCGCATTCTGTCGGTTCTATCGAAGTTACCGTTGGCAACGGCTCACGCAGGCGGCCGACGACAGTCGAGCCGATGGGTTCACCGGGGTCCCAAGGGATGGAACGCCTGAGCTTGGACGTGGTACGCGGTGCGAAAACTCGCCGTTCCGGTATCCGGATCCATTAGCTCCTCGAACGTCCCCGAACCCGCGACCCGACCGTGCTCCAAGACGTGAATCAGATCAGCATCACGCACCGAATGAAGTCGGTGCGTGATCAGAACGACCGTCCGACCTTCTTTGGTGAGGCTGCGAAGTTTATCGAAGACTCGTTCCTCGGACAGGGCATCGAGTGCGCTGGTGGGTTCGTCGACCACGAGGATCTGCGCGGATCGGTGGCGGACCATTGCCATCGCGAGCTTCTGGCGCTCTCCGCCGGAAACTTGGTGGCCACCCTTGTAGCCACGGGCCAGGAGGGTATCGAGGCCGCGTGGGAGGCCCGCCACGATTCTGTCCGCGCCCGAGTACGTGACTGCGACCTGGAGGGCTGCGTCGCTCATCGGCTCGCCGTGTCGGCCGATTCCGATGGTCACACGTGCGGTGAAAGGCCATGGGTAGGCAGTCTGCGGCATCAGTGCAACACGGTCGAAGATCTGTGCGCGCACAGCATCGGCCGCGTCGACATCGCCCCATAGAATCCTGCCGGCTCCTTCGTCCGGCATATACAGGCCGCACAGCAGTTTGATGAGGGTCGACTTACCGCTGCCGTTCTCACCGACCAGAGCGATGACCTTGCCTGCGGGGAAGGAGAGACTCACGTTGCGGAGGGTCGGCTCTAGGTTCTGCACCCCGGAGCTCGGGTAGGTGAAGGTGACATTCTCGAAGGCTATTTCGTCGACGTTGTGGGGCAGGTCAACCCCGTCTGCGGACATAGCTCGTGCTACCGCCTCGTCGCAGAGCTTGTCGTAGTCGGCGACAAATAGGGCCTCTTGGTGTAGGTCGGCGATTTCTTCCACAAGTCGGCCGAGCCCAGAGGAACCCGCCCGAATGGCCAGAACCGCTGTGCCGGCCACCGCGAGCTCCATTCGCCCGCTGACGAGGAGCAAGCCCAGAACGGCGTAGGTAAGCACAGTCGCAAGCCCCCGGGCGCCGTCGGCGATCAGCCCGGAGCGGGCGGCGAGCCTGGCTAGCCGCGTCTGCTCCCGCTCATTGGTCTCCGCCATTCCCCTGTAGTGCTTGAGTAGGAAGGGTCCGAGATCATGGACACGGACCTCCGCAGCGGCCTCTTGCCCGATCAGCAAGCGCTCTAGAAGGTGTGCGGCCCGAACATGCTGCGCGAACTGGTGAAAAGACACATATCTGTGTCTGGCCATCGTCAGCGAGCTCCACGCCGTCGGCAGCGCAATCAGAAGGAGCAGGGGCAGCAGGCCCACATGAAGAACGGTCAGAACTCCGGCTGCGGCACCTAGTGAGATCAAGCCGGCCAGCACCACTGTGCAGCACATGACCATTCGGCGGGCCGATTCAGCACCATAGCTGGCCGAGTCCAGCAGCCGGTGGAATTGATCGTCCTCGATCGCCGACATCTCCACGCGTGCGACAAGCCGCAAGTACCGTTCTGTGGCGTGGCGCTGAACTTTGGGCTCCAGCGAACCCGAAGCGGCCGTGGAGGCCGATCTCAGCAAGGACCCGGCCAGCGCGCACAGGGCGACTACCCAAAGGGAGGGCGAAGCGGCGGCGAGTCGGTCTTCCATTGTTCCGGCGCTCAACAGGTGTCCAAGGACTGTGTTGACAGCTATGAGACCCCCCGCCGCCGCAGCGCCCCGGATGAACTCCGCGGCTAGAACTGTTCTCAGCGCTCGAGGATCGGCCCCGTGCGCCAGACGTACGGCGATCCCGATCACGCGTGGCAGTGTTCGGGCCATCGCACCCAGCCCCAGCTTCAGCCATGCTCCCTGATGCTTGTTCCATCCCAAGTCGTAGGCGAGTTCTCCACCAAAGAGGAGCTGTTCGGACACCGATACCCTGGTGCCCGCCCTGTCGGCATCGCCCACGGCGCTCATACGACTCCTCCCGGCGTTGGAAAGTACCGGTCAGCGAGAAACGATTGGGGTGCCACCGAGTGACGGAGAGCCGGGCCCCAAGAGGCCGTTCCGGCCGCGCCGCCCCTCGGCAACACGCAAAGGATCTGCGGGCGGGTCGTGGGCGGCTCCGCGGTTGTGACCACGGCGACGACACCGAGAGCATGGATCCGAAGGCGTCGCGCTGGCGCAGAGCGGCACTGTCAGGTTCACGATTCATCGTGTGTTCCTGCCTCGTACGATGGCCCCTGGGCCAGCGCTTCGCAGATCCCCACCTGCCATTCCTTCGGAAGTCGTGCCCGGTTCCAGTGGAAGACCAGAACAAAGGCCGCCGCCTCACGTGGGCCGACACGGGCCTCGGGCGAGGCGAAGTACTCAGCGTGCCATTGTGCGCATGCCTCGGCTATCGATCTCTGAAAGTCTTCGTAGGCAGGTTGGATGGCTTCTTCTCGCAGCGTGTCCAGCCTGCCAGGAGAGAGCCACGTGAAGTTGAGCCGGGCGGCGGTCGATGCCCATCCTTCGGGCGGACGTCCTTGGAACCTGCGGCCGGCCTGCCAGCGCACGCGGTCCCATACATCGCGGTCCTCCAGCTCGGTGATGCGGAGCTGATTGAGCAGGGAGCGGATCATGGACAGGGACAGGGCCCATACGGGGCTCGGCGGTTTCTCCAGGGAGAGGTACCGGAGCCACAGCAGCGAGTCGGCCGTGAAGATCCGGTGCACGCTGCGCATGGAGGTCGGTCCGCCGAAGAGTTGCTGCTCCGGCTCATACACGGCCTGGCCTGAGTGGGCGATGATGTTCCGGGCCTGCAGTTCGTCCCAGGTCTGCTGAAGACGGACTGCGGTTTCTTCCCTGTGGGCCGGAGTGGTGTGGAGGCGTACACGCAGCCCGGGCGGTTTGTGTACGAAGTAGAAGTCGTCCACGCGGCCGTCCTGCAGTGACAGCTCTGCTGTGGAAAGGAGTGTTCGGTACAGGTCCGGTGGATGTCGGGCCGCTGTTTCCGTCCGTAGTCGGTACTCGAGCCAGGTATGTCTGCCGTCATGGTCGTGAAGTGCGGGCAAGCCCGCTCCCAGGAAGCGTTCGGCTGCGAGCAGGAGCCCTGCAGGTGGCGCCTTCTCGGGTGCCTCCAGGTGTGCGGCCACCGTTCGGAGGAAATCCGGGAGAGTCAACCGCAGTTCACCGATCTGAATGGGCCTGCCGAGGTACGGTTGCGGGTCCATTGCGGTGCTCGGTACCTTCACGGGTTTCGTTCGAGATGTCATCAGTTCACCACAAGGGCAATGTTCCACGGCAGTCCCTGCCCGGGACGTGAGTAGGAGTTCAAAGCGAGTGCGAGACCTGCGGCACCTTCGAGGAAGCCGGCTGGCTCATGACCGTCACTGAAGCCCTCGGACCCGATCTGCAGGGGTGGGAGTCCGCGTTCGTCGAAGCCGTCGATGACCTGTCCGGCGATAGTGTCGATGAGATCACGCACCCGGTGTCCGTCAGGCCCCTCCGTGAAGTGTTCGAGCATGATCATGGCACCGACCCAGCCGTGGCATACAGACCAGTGGTGGATTCCGAAATCGCCGAGGGGCATACGGGTGACGGCCGCCACCGAAGCGTCGGCACGCCGGAGCCAGTCCTCCCGCCGGAGGGCGCGGCCGGCGAGTTGCAGGGCACGGGAGACTCCCGGGGTTCCGTAGCACCATGAGACGCGGCCCCGGTCTTCGCCTGGCTCCAACTCCCATGCTCCGCCCGTGTAGGTCTCCAGGGACACGGCTGCCGGCCAATAGGGGCCGTACTGGTCCTTCCGCTCGAACCGGGTCAGCAGGTCCACCAGTGACTCGATGGCCTCTTGGTGCCCGCTGACCGTCGCTCCTTGCAGGTGGGCGATCGACAGCAGGGCGAGAGGTCCGGCTATGCCGTGCGCAAGGCCGAGATTCAGGTGGCCGGACGCCCGCAGTGAGTCGCTGGTGGAAGGGAGCCAGTTCGGTGGGGTGCTGGACCAGAAGCGAGGCACTTGGCGGCCGACGTGGCCGACGGGCTCAACCATGGCCGCCAGACGGCTCAAGAGCAGCTCCATCTCGGCGGTTTCCCCCAGTCCGCGGAGAAGCAGATAGCGGCCGATGCCCGCGAGCCCGTCGAGGACGTCGAATCGATCCATGGGGCCGACCGGCGACGCGTCCATCACGTGGCACAGCCCGCGAACGCTCTCCCTGGCCAGTGTGTCGAGTCGCTCCAGCGCGTTGCCGTACCCTCCGCCAGCCTGGCGCGCCATGTGCAGCCCGAAGCCGAGTCCTGCGATTTCATAGAAGAGGCCGTGGTAGGGGTGGGGCTGGACTTTCAGTGCCCGGGCCGCCAGGCCCAGGTATCGATGAGCGGCGAGACGCTCGGAGGGTTCGGTGAGGGACCGTTCACTGAACAGGAGAGAGATGCCGGCGTACCCAGTGGCGAGCGATGTGGTCTTCCACCGAACGCTGGTGTCGTCCGCCGGGTGGGCGAGCGTGAGCAAGCCGGGGTCCCGCAGCCGCTCGGCGAGGGCATCGGACAGCTTTGCGGCTCTGTCTCGGTGTCGCCGAGTCTCAACAGCCTGGCTCATGCGCCGGATCCCTTTCCGCTTGCTGCCGTCTTCCGGTCTTCAGTGCGCGCTTCGTGCCTCGCTGCCGACAGGTGGGTACGGGCCGCGTGGGCCAGCAGGGCCAGGCTGGCCGATTCGTTTCGGGGTGCGAGGCCGAAGAGCCGGTTGTGATGCATGTGGAGGAGGCTGGCCACGGCCGTGTCCCGCCAGCCCGTTCCCTCGTCCTGGCTGATTCCGGGCAGGAGGATTTTGCCTACTCCGCGTGCAGCCTCGGTGAGCTGCGGGAGTGCCGACCGGTATGGCTCGGCCAACAGGTCGGACAGGAATTCATAAGGCGCCCCGGTTCGCGCCAGGCGCACGGCGACTTCGACCTCTCGGCGTACCGGTATCTCGTCCTTTTTGCGAGGGACACAGCGATCCAGCCATGAACGCCAGTCCCATATTCCCAGCGACTCCAGGAGATGCGCATATCCCGCGATGATCATATCGTTCCTGGCGGGCATTCCACCGACAGGCCGCGAAGCCGCCAGCAAGCCGGTCACGACCTGACTGTCGAGATGGAACCAATTCTCCGCTCGCCGGACTCCTTCGATACCGCCGTACCGGGAGGTTTCTGGCACATAGGGGGATATCTTGTGGTCCCTTATCATCCCGTCGCGTTCGAGACCGTCGCAGAATTTGAGCAGTTCGGGCCAGACGGTGGTGGCAACGTCTTCGGGGTGACCGTGCATCCGCAACCGGATGTGGTCGCCGGCCTGCCGATAGCGGATGAAGAACCAGCGATCCACCACATGGCTCAGCGACTTGACCAGAGGCGGAATATGCCGGGTGATGATTTCTTCGTGCACCTCGGCGACGGCGTGCAATTCTACACAGGCCCATTCGGAACCATGCCTTCTGGCAACGCTTTCCTGGGTGTTGCTGACCCGCTGCCGGTCCAGTTCGCGAGATGATGGTCTTGCACGCTCCGGCTGGGATTGGCCGCGCAGGGGAACGACGATTTCATTGCTGTGCCCGTCGAGCCAGCCGTAGGCTGCGGGGAATCCTTTTGGGCTCTCGGTGACGGTAAGGGGTTTCCCCTGGAGCTCCCGGCGGAACATCTCCCGCTGGAAGGTGTTGGAGAGATCGAGCTCGCTTGTCTGGTCGTGGCGGCCGGCGTTCACCTGATCGCTCACTCCGAGTTCATCGCGCCATCGGCCGACCGCCGCATCCCAGCCGGTCGGGACGCGGGCCTGTTCCAGCAGCGCGGCAGTCGGCCGCCATGTCCTCGGGGACACGATGACACGTCCGAGCCTGACCTGCGGCAGGCAGGGCATGTCCTGGAATGCGCCCCAGTCCCAAGGCTGCCAGACCTTGCTCTCGCCGCAGTAGGGCAACTCGCCGAGCAGTCGGGCCAGGTTGGGCGCGCCGGCCTGCAAGGAGAGTACGTGCGGGACCGCTGGACTCACCTCGCGTCCGGTCTTCTCCCAGTAGAGGCGCAGCATGTCGCCGTCGGCGGCCACGATCAGGTCCCGCCAATCGATACAGCCGGCGTCTTGGGGGTCGTGGTAGGCCCCTACCGGGATCGAGTGCGGCAGGAGACGGGGGACCTGCATGACATTGAGGGCTCGAGGCAGCACGGGCGTGAAGTCCACCTGGGCGGGCAGTGTGCCGGCCGCATCGTCGAGAAGGCTTCCGACGCCCTTCTCGTTGCCGAGCAGCGTGGCGAAGCGGCCGGCCATCGAACCAGCAGTCAGCGCGCCCGTGACAGGGCTGGCGAGGAGGACGAAGTCGCCCGCGTCGAGTTCCCGTCGGCCGCCAGCGAGAAGTTGGAAGCAGAGCTCCAAAGAGGAAGGGGCGCCAGCAACGGTCGTGACGCTGAGCCGCCGGATGTCTTCGTCGGTGAGAACCACTTCACACCCTCCGCTCGCCAACCCGCGGTGGAGCACGTCCGCCAGGGCCCGGGTGCGGGCCTTGTCCTCGTGGGGGACGTCACGCTGTTCGTGCGATGGGAAGAACGGGTTGGTCCGCGGGTGGAGATACGTGGCGGGATACCCCATGCCCCGGTGGGGGTCGACGAGCTCTTCGAGGCGGACTGCCCCGTGCTGACCGTAGAAGTCTATGAAGGCTCGACGGTAGTCACGCATGTGTGGGAATGCATTGATATTCGAGGTTATCGTCCATATTGCTCCGGCGTATTGTTCGACCTCGCGCCGCACAGACATCGGGAGACCGACGGCCCTCTCCCACCGGAGGTCAACCTGCGGTGCAACGGCCGGTGACGCGTGAGCCTTTCTTGAGACCTCTACCGCGTGGCGCCACTGAGTCAGCCCTTGACCGACCTCGGTTCGGCTGTAGTCCTCGAGCGCGTTGCGGACGGCCGCGATCTGGGATCGTTCACGTGAATCGCTGGGAAGTTTCCGCTCCAGGCGCTGGAGGTAGGCGCCGTCAAGTCTGGTCGCGTTCAGTTCGCTGAGCAGAATCTCGTGAGTGATCAAGTTGCCGAGGAACACATCCAGGCGTTCCTCTCCCAACTGCGGGTGGGCTGCCACTGCGGCGGCGAGCAGATCACCGTAGGCGATGGGGCGAGCCGCCGCCGCTCGGACCCACGCAAGGAGCGGCGTGTGGCGGGTGGACAGTTCCTGGGGCGGCTCCCGGGTGGCCATGGTCCTCGCCGCCGCGTTTTCGCGACCTCGCACGCAGGGCAAGACCATTCGGTCCCCGCGTACGAAGCAGAGGTTGTTCGTGACAACCCGGAACGGCCCGCGCAGCCGCGGATCGGCCTGCCACTGCGCCGCCAGACCGTCGAACCAGCCCGCATCCGGCCGGGCCGCCTTCACACCCGTGCAACGCTCCCCATGGCTTCCGCGTTGGTCGCTCACGATCTGGGACACACCCGCGAAGAGGCCGAACGGGGTCGGCCGGCCTGTGATCCGACGGGCGTAGCGGGTCAGTGAAACCGCCATGCGCATCAGCTTCTTGCGGCTGACTGGCGCGACGCGGCTCACGACTTTGTCCAGCTCCTCCGACAAGGCGTCACTGGAAACGGCGACGGCCTCTCGTAGCACAGCACCCCCGTAAAGGCGGGAAATATAGTCCACAATTTCGCGATCAGGAGGTATGGACCCCTTCCCGAATTCAGCTATTACTGAATCGAGGGAATCGCTCGGCAAGGTAGACGCCCGAAGAATCACCGGCCCTGTGGCCACGAAATGCGAATATCTCTCCATCGAGCAGCCCCGCCCTCACTCCAGCAATGCGGGGACGCTGCGCAACATGGCGAAGCGCAGCATCCCCGCACCTACGCATCAGATGTATTCACGAACCTTTTCTCGTCGCTGCGAAATCAACAGCACGAGGGGTTGCATCGAGTGGTGAGGCCGCACGACGTACGCGTCGTCCCACCAGGCTCACAGGTGACCTGTGTGATCATCTCGGGCCGCAACGCACGGTCTGCACCACCTACCACAGTCGTCTGAATGTCCAGATCGAGATCGGCCAGGCTCAGTTCTTGAGAATCACTCTCTGTAAGGAGCACAGCAGGCATGGAATCATCTCCTTCAATTCACTTGCAGCACCTCAAACCGGACCGATATTTCAATTGCCCGGCCGCGTCGGCGACGCGAAAAATGAACGTAGCACGAAGTTCATTCCCGTTGCAGGTATCACGCGAAACATCTCGGGGATGCAGCATCCCGCATTGAACACATTTTCCGTTTAGCGTAAACATTCACGATACATGAAATATGTCTGGCGGGAATTCTGCCCAGTCATTTCAGCGCGAAATTCGATGTCTTTCTTTCCAGTATGCGGCGAACGCGGATCATTTTCATGCGCGCCCGTGGGACTCGTCGGCGAATCCCAGAGGACTCGCCTGCCGGGGCAGCTCAGAGAAGCCGGCCGCGACGGCCGCCCGGGCATCGGACCGTCTGTTTGCATCGGTCACGGCCTGGACGGAGACGAGGGTGTGCATCAGGTTCTCGTCGAAGAACATTCCGCCGGCCTCCAGGATCCGCCGCCGCTGCCCGGTCTGCGATGCGAAGGCCGGCCAGGACTGCACCGACCCGGGCGAGGGCGGCGGGAAGGCCGTCAAGCGTGAGCACGGTCATGACGAGCGGATCGAGCAGATCGTGAAGGAACGCGAGGCGGCGACGAAGGCCAGGAAGGCCCGCGAACCGGAGGACCGGCGCACTCAGCGGGGGAGCGCGAGCATGGTCCCCTACTACCAGCTGATAAAGATCTCCTGTCCGGTGTGCCACGCCAAACCGGATGCCGAATGCACGCTCCCCGCCGCATCCCACCAGGCGAGGCTGGACATCCTCACCCGCTACCGCACCGGCAACGGCCGCCGCCGGTAGCCGCCTCGTGGTCAGGCAGCGGGCGGCTGGCTGGAGGGCGTGGTCCGCGGGCGACGGTGCTCCGGGCCGGGCCCGGCCCGGGGTGGGACTACGGTCTCATCTGGGTGGCGACGGTGATCGGGATGGAAGCACCGTTCGGGTGGCAGGTCGCCGTCGAGGTACCACCCGAATTCTTCCAGAGTCCTCGGGTGTAGAAGGTGTTGCCATTGGGGTAGCCGCACAGCACCACGACCCGGAACTCCGAGCCGCTGGTCAGCCCGGTGCACTTCGCGGATCCGCTGAAGCCGTGTTTCCATTCATCGCAGTGGGGAGCGGCGACCTTGAGGGCCGCTATGCCCCCGCCCGAGGCCGCGGCCGGGGAGACCCCGGCGAAAAGGCCCCCCAGCGTGAGGGCGGCGGCAGTAAGGATGGCTCCTGCGGTACGTGCGGGCATGACTCTCCTTCAGTGAGCGTGGTGCCGATTGGTACGGACCCACTCTCGGCGACGTGCCCGTCAATGTCGTTCGCACACCGCGCCAAGCACTATGCAACCCGCGCCACTCACCCGCACCGAGCCCAGGGCCTGCCGGCAGTTCGCGGCGGTTCGGGCGGCGGCTTCCCGCACCACGCTCGGCGCGGTGCTCAGCGGGTGCCGAAGCATCCAGCCCGACGGCATCGGCAGCCGATGGACCCAGCTCGACCGGTCCTCGGCCGCCCCGGCGGCCCAGAAGGCCGCGCACCAACGATGAGGCCCGTCCGGGACGCCGAGTGGCACGCGGTCAGTCGGTGAAGCCAGAGCGACATCCGGCTTGCAGTCCGAGCACTCGGGCAGCCCATCGGCCAGAGCGCGGCGGGCCTCGTCGCGAGTCAGCGTCCGGCTGCCGAGAGCCGGTCGGGTGCGGGAGACGGAGAGCCAGGCGGTCCCGCCGGGGCCGGCTGCGAGGCAGGTTCTCGGGCGAGGCATGGCTCTCGTCCTTGCGGACTCACGTCCGCAGCGACTCGGCGGTGATACCGAGATCCGCTGCCACCGCCGCGTACGTCCGCTTCCCAACCGCGGCGCGATAGAGCGCGACTGCGTCCTTCCTGAACTCCTCCGGATACGGAGGCCCCGTCCCAGCGGGACATCCTCCCTGGACCATCAAGAGCCATTGCCAGGGTGTCCACTCCAAAGGATCAGCCTCAGTGGGCGGGCTGAACCGGTATCAGTGACACGGTGGGCCCGTACCCCAGCCCCTCGGGGACGCCCGGTCTCCTGCTTCACCTACCCCAGAAGGATCTTGAATGATCTAATGACCGACCGGCCCCGCAGGCGTCGGTCGTCGTCTTGCCATGGCTGCGGCGAGATGAACGATCAGGTCGGGCGAGGCTCGCTCCCCATGCACCCCCGCCGAGGGGTGCATTTCTCTCGTTCGACGGCAAGGGATGTGAAGAGCTGGATGAGGAGACCTTCCATAGCAGTGGCCTCGGCCGTGCTGTGCTTCGCTCTGCTCGGTCTGTCCACGGGCACCGGAGGTGCGACCGCCGCGCCCGGGCAACCAGCAGGGACGACCACGGCATTTGACGGCACGGCGGACGCGCCGACCAGTGAGGCGGCCGGACCGGGCACCGGTGTCCGCCACGACTACAACGGTGACGGCCGCAGCGATCTGGCCGCCTGGTACGACTACGCAGACGGGCACGACGCCGTACGCACCTTCCTCTCGGGCCCGGACGGCGCTTTCGCCGCGCCCGGGGTGGGCTGGGAGACCCCCGCGGGCAACTACTGGGCCGAGAATATGAAGCGCCTCACCGGCGACTTCGACGGGGACGGTGTGGGCGACCTCGCGGCCTTCTACGGTTACGAGAACGGCCGGGTTACCCTGCTGACCTGGCTCGGCCGTGGAGACGGCAGCTTCGCGGGTCCTCTCCATTCCTGGACCGCGGAGCCGGGCAACTGGAATTTCGACGCCATGACCGCCCAGGCCGGCGACTTCAACGGGGACGGCCGTGACGACGTCGCCGTCTGGTACGCCTACGGGGACGGCAGCGACAAACTCTTCACGATGCTCGCCCGCCCGGACGGCGGTTTCGGCGGGCACTTCTCCTCCTTTCAGCGGGCCCCTGAGGATGGCTGGCACGTCAACCGCATGAAGTTCGCCACCGGTGACTTCAACGGGGACGGCCGTGACGACCTCGCGGCGCTGTACGGGTACCGGGACGGCAGTGTGAAGCTGATGTACTGGGCCGGTCGGACCGATGGCGGGTTCGCCGAGCCCGTACACGGCTGGGAGTCCACGGGCTGGACGTTCCGGCAGCCGAGTCTGCACGCGGGTGACTTCGACGGTGACGGCCGTGACGAACTGGCTGCCTGGTACAACTACGCAGACGGGCGTGATGCGGTGATCGGCTTCCGTCTCGGCACGGACGGAAAGTTCGGCAACCGGCGGGACATGCTGGTCCTCCCGGCGGGCTCGTACGACCATTCGCGCATGAAGATCGTCACTGGTGACTTCAACGGGGACGGCCGCGACGACCTGGCCACTCTCTACGGCTACTCCGACGGACGGGTGAAGACAATCACCTTCACCGCCAGGTCCGACGGTGCCCTCAACAGTCCCCTGCACAGCTGGGAGTCCCAGCCCGGCAACTGGACCTTCAGCCGGGTCCACATGATCGAGGGGTACACCAGCCCCACCACGCTGTCCTACTGCCCAACGGTGTTCGGGCACGGCGGGTATCCCCAGCAGGCGGAAGCCGGGGCACTCGACCAGATCCGTGCACCGAACCACCCCAGGGGCCTCACCCAGGAGAAGAGCTGGGGCGCGGCCGGGGTGGAGGCCGACCTCCGGCTGACCAAGAACGGCACCAAGGCCGTGATGTGGCACAACGCCAGCACCAACGGGCTGACCGGACCGCTCGGTACCGTCTCGGAGCTGCCGTGGGCGAGCGGGACGAACCCGCTCAAGGGGCGCACCATCACGCGCGGCCCTTACACGGGTGAGACCGTGTACACGTTCCGCGAGTGGCTCGACAGCGCCAAGTCCCGCGGCATGGTCGTGATGGTGGAGGTGAAGGGAGAAACGAAGCAGTCTCTCCTCCACAGCGACCCGTCGGTCCGAGAGACGGCTTGGAACGAGGTGCTCGCACCGATCGCGGAGCGCATTGCGTCCCAGGAGATCATGATCTACACGCATGACGAGGAACTGGCTCCAGAGCTCCGGAGCCGGGTCAGCGCCGCAGGCATCTCCGCGGCCCTCACCGGCTTCCCCAACTGGTACGACGTCGTCGACTGGAAGGAGCCGCCCCCGCCGGCCTCCGGCAACTACGCCTCCTGGCAGCGGGCGCTGGACGCCGATGCGACCCGGCTGGCCACCTCGTGGACGAAGGGCCTCACCGACTGGATGGACGGACGCTGCGTCTGACGTTGCACCGGGCCGCGGGGGAGGCGATGGAGTTCGCCTCGCGGCCCGGTGCTTTCCGCATGCCGCTCCACGGCCGGATCAGCGGGAAAGTGCAGGAAGGAGCTGCGAATCCGCCCTGACCAGCCGTCCCCGCCCGCGCGGGGGTGTTCACGAGGGTTATCGAGCTGGGCTGAAGCCGAGTCGTGGAGATCGTTTCCCAGGTGATGTGGGTTCAGTCCCACCAGAATTCCCAGGAGTGGGCATCGACGAGCCGTTCTGCGTACGAGGTCAGGGTGTGGGGGCGGGAGCCTTGCCAGATGTTGTCCGGGCAGAACGCGAAGTGCTCGGCCGCGACGAGGAGGGCGTGTTGTGGCTCCGTCGGGGGTGTGGCGATGCTGAGGTGGAGGGTGTCGAACCCGACGGCGACGACGCGTGCGCCGAAGCGCTGTTCCCAGGTCCGCAGAACGGCGGAGAACTTCGCGGTGTCGTTGTCGTAGTTGGCGGGCCCGTCCCATCCGACGGCGGTGAGCGCGTCGGCGCCTGAAGCCGCGGGTACCAGCCCGAGATGGACATGGGGCCGGAGAGAGGCGAAGAACTCCGCGTACTCGGCGGCCTCTTTGTCGGGATCGGGTCCTGCCGCCCGGGCGGGGGCAAGGCCGGGCCATCGCTGCCCGAAGGGCGCGGTGACGGCCGCCCGCTCGCCGGGCGGAAGCATGTCGTCGTCCTCGCCGGTGACTGTGTACTCGCCCCACCACTGTGCGAGGAGTTCGGCCGGGTCGTGAGCCCCGGGCGAAGACATGCGCTCGGGGGACAGTTCCCCTGAGGCCCAGGGCCGGAACTCACTGTCGTCGGGATCCCGGGAGTCGAGCAGGAGGGGCCACAGCCCGGTGCGGGCGTGTTCGGCACATATCCGGGCCCACAGTCCAGCGGGGGCCGGACCGTCACTCAGCCAGAAGGACTGGTCGACTCCGCTACCGTCCTCGGAGGAGATCGTCCGGCCAGGCGGCAGCGGGGTTTCGAGAAGCATGCGGGGTTCAGAGGTCATGCGCGGATGCTAGCCCTGGGGACTGACATAGCCGCGCGGTCGGCGGCACTCCGATGCCAATCGTCATTCCCCACAACGTCAAGGATGACGACCGGCACCCATAAAGCAAAACAGCATGATCACGTGACAACACCGCAGGTCGTGAAGGTCCGCCTCGCCCGCGCGGGGGTAGCTCCTCTGGGACGCGGAGCCGGACGCTAGCCGGGCCGTCCTCCCCGCCCCGCGAGGGTCGTTCGACGAGCTTGTCGCGGCGGCGTTTGCGTTCGGTTTTGCCGCACTATGTGACACTCAGGCGGAGACTCAGGAGGCGTACCAGACCGAGCGGGGGCGCCGTTGGTACAAGCCTGAACAGTGTGGCTGTCGTCGTCGTGACTGCGGCCGCTGCCATGGGTCCGGGAGCGCACCATCGAGTATGTGCTGGTGGCGTGAGCAGCGGGTAGTCGGGCCGGTCCGAGTAGGTCGCAGTTGCGCCGTGGGTGGCCAGTTGTCCGAGCTTGTCGTGTCTGTTGGACGCCGACGTTAGCTGGGTGGCGAGCGTGTGAGCTCCAGGCTGGGCGTTGTCGGCCTCGCGCGCCAGGTGCTGTCTGTCGTCCGCGTGGGTCGAAGGAGGACGGCGCTGTCCGTGCCGCGAGAGCGGAGGGACGTCCGCTCCACCTACGCGAGGGTGTGGCCGAGATACACGCCAAAGGGGCAACGAGATGATCTTGAAGCCCTGATCGCCCGTCGGCTGTCACCCATTCGACTCAGTGTCGTCGGTGGTGATGTTGAGCGTCGTCTGGGACCTGGGTGGGTTGTGACATCGATTGAACGTACCGCGTATCCGCGGTTCAAGCGGTTGATCACCGCGCATGAACCTCGTTCAGACCGAAGATCTCGGCATGATGCAGGCCGTCCCGGCGAGTGCTAGAGGTGCGAGACGTGTAGTCCGAGTTTGAGCTTGGGAAGCGTCTGCCAGGTAGGCGCACGCACTCCAAGGTGCCTAGCTGCCTCGGCTGCTGTGAGTCGGACGATGGCGCTGAAGAACCCGACGCAGTCAATCGCATCGGTAAGCCGCAAGGTCGGGGCGGCCTTGGCTTTCTGCGAAGACCTGGGGTCGCGGACAGCTGTCAGGACGGCCAGCGAGTGGATGGTTGCGTGACCGTGAGCAATGTCGTGGCGGACTCGAAGCCACTGCTTGATCACCTCGTCCACGTGTTTCGGCTCCACCGTGACAGCTGTGGTGCCCTGTCCACCGTTCTGGACCCAGGTCCAACTGGGGCGAGGATCAAAGCCGACCCGTTTGAGCAACACCCGGGACTTCTCCGGATCAGGCGTGGAAAATTTCTCCAGCGCCGAGTTGAAGTCGCGTTCCCACTGGCCCATGGCGGTGACGAGCAGATGTGCTCCTGAGACGTTGCTTAGCTCAGCAAGCGCTGCATCGCGCAGCGCTTGGGCAACGTCTTGAATGAATGCCTGCCAGGCAGCAACGGCAAGAACGATCGTCCCGCGGTTGACCGAGGTTTCGGTGGTCCGACGACCACGGCCGCCATTGCCTGCCGATCGATGGACTGCTATCAGGTTGTCGCAGTGCTCAATGGCACTGGCGTAGTTGTCGACTGAGTCCTGGATGTCCACTCGATACTTCGATCTCATCAGGGCATGGCTGGCCCCGGGGAAAGACGATTGTCGCTCAACTTGACCGCCGACAGGTGCGGTCAATCAGTCGATCTGCGGCTTGGCGCCAGGGCGATCGAACGGACGTTCCCGAGCAGTTCATCCCGATCTGAGGTGACACGCTCCAACTCCGTGGAGAGCTCATTGATGACCTGCGCGTAGTACTCGGTCAGCGTCTGCCGTTCGGCGTCGGCGGCCTTCAGCTGGGATCGGGCGGGACGCGCTCGTCCCGGCCGGTGAGCGTGCAGTAGTCGTCGATCCAGGCGGTGAACGAGTTGATGTGATGGGTGAGGACCTGGGTGGTGCGGTCTTTGCCGAGCCGTTCGCGCGCCAGGGCATCGGTGAGCGGGGTGTCGAAGAGAGTGGTCGGAAACAGCAGGTCCCGGTCGTGGAGCCGTTCCAGAACGGACATCGCATCGGCGATCTGGCGGACCACCACCCACGGGTCAGTGCGTTCCTCGCCCTCGGGGTTCTTGGTGCCGCGCACGTCGATGGCGCCCTTCCATCTGCGGCCCTGCATCAGCCAGAGGCCAGTGGTGGCGTCGTGACGGATGCAGCCGCGACGCAGGGCGAGCACTTCCCCGGGTCTGGCCCCCCGAGAGGTAGGTGACGATGACCGCGCAGGCTGTGGATAGGTGGCGGATCAGATGCGGGGCCTCGGCGAAGGTGATCGGATGCGGTCTCCAAGGCCGGCCGTCGAACCGGCCGCGGATCGGGGCACTCAGGTAGGCGGCGTCCGCGATGGGCAGGCCGCAGGTGGCCAGGGCCGCCTTGTTCGCGTTGCGCTTGAGCCAGTGGGTGGGGCAGTTCAACATCCGGGCGAGGTGCCGGCGGTCGAGGACCGGCTGGCCGTCGGGCCGGGCTTGCCCGGGAGGGCCGCGCACTCGCAGGCCATGCGCCGCAGCAGCGACTCCAGATCGACATGGAACATGGCGGGGGTGCGCGGGTCCTGGTGACCGCCGCGCCGATGCCGGGCGGTGAAACTGCGCGGGGCGGAGGGCTGCGTACTCGTCCCGGACGGCGAGGATGTCGTCGGCGAATTCGTGGACGAACCGCAGGGACCACAGCAGCAGCCGGCCGATGGTCGCCGACGGGATGCGCGGAGTTCGGTTCTCCCCGCCGCGCGGTTTCCTGCCGATCGGCTCATCGGCGTCCGCCCCCTGCCAGGGCGGCGACTCGGGGAGTCGGTCCCCGGTCGGCAGCACGTTGCGCCAGGCCCACAGTCGCCGGACGGTAATGATCCGTTCGCCCAGGGTGCCGCGGGACGGGCCGCTCTCGCGCAGGTCGGAGAGGTAAGCGTCCAGGTCGGCATGGCGGATGTCGGCCAGTGCGCAGATGTCGCGGACATCCAGCCAGATCAGGAACGCGGTCAGCGAGGGGAACATCGACACGACGGAGCGGACGGCGAGGCGGGTGCGGGTGAAGCGCCGCAGAGCGGGCGGGGCCGGGCAGTTCAGCAGCTGCCACACGTAGTTCTTGGCCATCCGCCGCAATGGCGCGGGGACCGCGGCGAAGTTCAGGCTGGTCGCCGCGACGTGCTCTTCGAGAAGGCGGGTGTCAGCTCCCACCGGTCCTCGGCGAACACCGACAGGATGGCCGCGTCGGTGCCGGGTTTCACCGGCTGGTTCAGCACCACCGGGGTTCGGGCCTGGGGAAGATCCTCGGCGGGGGCCGGCAGCGCGGGCGCTGTGCAACATCACATGCGACAACACCCGCACTGGGTAGAGAAGTTCGGCGAATACAGCACGCACGAACTAGGCATCCAGCCCGACGCTTACGACCCGAAGCTCGACGTTGACTTTCACCCACTGCGTGAGCAGGGTCTGACCGCCGACGGCCTCGGTCAGGCCGCTTGACCCAACATTCTCGCCTACGTGGCCGCCTCATATGTGAGATCGGGATGCGAGTCGGCTATGCGGTGGGCTGCAGAAAGAGGACGACGGCCTCCTTCTCCATGTTGATTCCCTGCTCGATCTGATGCGGGACAGGTTCGAACGCATCCACCTGGATGGAGCGCGAGCCGGAGCCACAAGTCCAGGTGGCGATGGCCAGTCCGTCGGCGATGACGGTGGGCCGGATGGTTCCGCCTCCTGGCCAGACGCTGGCCTGGTGGAGAGCGGGGACGGACGCCTCGCGGGTGCGGTAGCCGACCAGGTAGTTGTCGTAGGCGGGCAGCATGCGAACGTCTGGGGCGTCGGGTGTACCCATCGGTGGTTCCACCCGCCCAGCGAGCATGGTCAACGCGCCGTGCACGGTGATCGCGCCGGATTCCGCCAGCATTTTCCAGGCCCTGCGGGCCCAGGTGACTGGCAGCCCGGACCAGGCGGCGAAGTCCTCCAGGGTGGCGGGGGCGTGCGCGGCCAGATAGCAATGGGCCAGCTCGGCGAGGGCAGAGTCTCCTTCCCACTGTGCGCCCCCGGTGGTGGGCAGCCAGTCGTCGAGCAGTACATACGTGGCCTCACCGGTGCGCTGCGGGCCGTGACAGAGGACGCCAGTGAGTGCCGCGTGGCGGATCAGGTGGAAAGGCGCCTGCCCGTCCGGCGAGATACCGAGGGTGGTGAGGTGTTCGGTCAGCTCGGCTCGGGTAAGCGGGCCGTGCGCGGCAAGATTGCGCCGGATCAGTTGGTCGGCGCGCTGGCGCAGATCGTCGTCCAGGCCCAGCTGCTGGTAGCGACGGCTGGTTGCGGCAAGAATCCGCGGGGACAGCAACTGCAACACCCAGCGGGCGTCTTCGCTGGGGATGGTGTGCAGGGTGCCGCGCATGTACCAGTTGCGGACGATGCTCCGCTCGTCCTCGTATGCAGTACGGATGGCCTGGGCGGTGACGTCCCGGCCGCGTACCCGGATACCCAGGGCGGCGGCCGTGGCGTCCTGGGACTGGATGGCGAAGACCCGTCGGACGACCGCCTCCGCAGATGTCTCCCGTGCTCCGCCGGCCAGGGCCTGGGCGTGGGCCCGCAGCCTGCTGAGGCTTTCGTGGTCATGCATCGGGCTGTGCCTCTCATCTAGCGCGGTCAGGAGACTGCCTTGTCGAGGATGCTGGCGAGTTCGGCGGGCGCGGACAGCATCGGCCAGTGCCCGGTGGGCAGGTCGAAGCGCCGCCATGCCGGCTGGTTCAGGAAGGCCAACGTCGGCACCCCGGCATCCAGCAGTCCCGTGAAGTCATGGCAGGCGACCAGGACTCGGTCTACACCGGGACCGGGCTCGGCCGGGCCGTCGAGACGCTGGGTAAAGGCGCCGAACGGCTGGGGGGTGGCACGCGAGCGCAGAGCGTCCCGCTGGCCCTCATCGAGCCCGTCGAGGCTGCTGGACAAGCCCAGGACCTCAATCGGCGGCATCGGTAGCCGCCACCCGTCGCCAGAAGCGGCGACCTGCTGGCGCAGCTCGTCCGCTGCCTGCGGTGGCATGAGGTCGAGCATGCACATGCCCGCGGCGAACGGGGCGCTGTCCACATAGACCACGCGCTCCAGCCGGTCGCCGAGACGTCCGGCCGCCCCGGTCACCGGGGCAGCCGCGTGGCTGTGGGCGACCAGCGTGACGTCGCGCAGATCGTTCCGCTCGACGAATCCCGTGATGTCCGCGATGTGCGTGTCCAGGTCCGTCTGGGGTCCACCCTGGTCTGCGTGTTCGGCCAGGCCGGTCAGTGTCAGCGGCAGCGCTGTGTGGCCGCGCTCTCGCAGAGCGCGGGCGGTGTCTTCCCAGGCCCACGCCCCGAGCCAGGCGCCGGGAACGAGTACGAAGGTGGCCATGTGATCTCCCTGAAGTGAGGTGCTGCTCGGAGCGTAGAGTCGATACAGGACAGAATCCGCCCTGAAATGTTGAGTGATCCATGTCGCATCCCCTGACACGTGTGCTGACCCTGCTGGAACTCCTCCAGTCAAACTCCCGACTCACCGGGGCAGAGCTGGCAGACCGCCTGGATACTGACGTCCGCACGGTGCGCCGGTACACCGCCCACCTGCGGGAACTGGGCATCCCCGTGGAGGCCGAACGCGGCCGCTACGGCGGCTACCGACTGGCCCGCGGATACCGGATGCCACCCCTGGTCCTCACCAACGACGAGGCTCTCGCCGTTGTACTAGGTCTGCTCGCTGCGGAACGTCTGGGTATGAGTACGACCGCACCGGCCAGTGCCGGTGCCCTGGCCAAGATCGAGCGGGTGCTCCCGCACGCCATGCGAGAACCGCTCGCCGCCATGCGGGAGGCTCTCTCATTCACCGCCAACGCCGTAATCGGGCAGGCACCCGGGACCGGCGTCCTACTTGCCCTGGCCCAGGCATCCCGCGCCCGGATCACGGTCGGCATCAGCCACCAGTCCTGGCGCCAGGAACACACCGAACGCGACATCGACCCCTACGGCGTGGTCTTCCATACCGGCCGCTGGTACGTCGTCGGCCACGACCACCTCCGCGACAGCCTGCGGACCTTCCGAATCGACCGCATCGCCTCCGTCACCCCCCGAGTCGACAGCTTCACCGCACCCGACGGCTTCGACTCCGTCGCCCACCTGACCTCAAGCCTCGCTCAGGGGTCCTACCGCTGGCGGGTCGAGGTGACGATCCATGGTCCCCTCGATGAGATCGCCCGCCGACTGCCTCGCTCAGCGGTCACCCTCACCGCCCAGCCCACCGGCGTTCTCATGCACGCACGGGCAGAACGGTTGGACGGCATGGCCCGCGTACTCGCCTCCTTGGAGTGGCCCTTCACCATCCACCAGCCCGACGAACTACGGCAGGCGCTCAAGGATCTGGCCGCCCAGCTCACCGCAGCCGCCCAGCGGGGACCGGAAGATCTACCGCGGTAGATACCGGATTTGCTGCGGCTGAGCCCCTACCGTGATCAGCGCGACCTGCGGCGGACCATTCCGGCTGCCGGGGTGAGGTGTACGCATTTACTGCGGCAGTGCCGGAAGGGTGGAGTGGGCATGACGATCGAACCGGTGACCGAAATCGGCAGCGGGGGCGCGCTCCGGCTGCCGCGCGCCCGGGTGGTGCCCCTGTCCGCCCCGCCCGCGTCGTACACCGCGGCGGTCGAGCAGTACCTCACCGGCACGGGCATCGCGAAGTCCTCCGCGCGGATCTACCGGATCTCACTGACGACATGAGGAAGGATGCTCGCCGGCGAACCAGCACCGACCGGACCCGCCCGCCGGGGCGCGAAGCCGCCCGTCTTCCCCGTCGCCGCGATCGACAACCCGGCACTGCCGGAAGTGCTGGCCACATCCCGCGAAGGGGCCGGGAACACCCCCGCGTGCGCGGGGACCACGTCCGGCGCACCGAAGCCGAACTGTGGCGCGAGGGAACACCCCCGCGTGCGCGGGGACCACGGATCACGGCTGGCCTCCTTCGGCCGCGCGGAGGGAACACCCCCGCGTGCGCGGGGACCACGTCTGGCCGCCTACGCCGACACCGTTCCGGCCGGGAACACCCCCGCGTGCGCGGGGACCACCCTTCGCGACCTGCGATTTTACCTCGACGGATGCCTGTTTTTGTCAACTTCCGAAGATTCGGACATATTTCACTTCCAGCGCATTGAGGGGTCGCGCGACGACGCCATGAGTGAATCACGCTGCCCGAAGCCACGGGGGCCCGCACCAACGATAGACAGACGACCCTGCCCCAGGGGCACATCGTCCCGTTTCTTGTACGTGATTCAGAACGCGGAGAGACGGTCGTCATCCACACGGGTCGCCCCTCGTCCTCCGACTGTGCCGAGGTGGCCACCCGCCTGGAAAGAGCGCTGGAACGCGATCGCGCGCGGAAGGGGACGGCGGCTACGACCAGGAAACCTTCGTCACCTGTGTCCTCGCCGAGATCTCGCCCGACCACCGGGTTGTACGGGTACTCAACTGTGGCCACCCCGCACCACTGCTCCCGACCAGGGACGGGAACATTCCCGCCCTCACGCCCACCGTCTTCCGACTGTCGCTCGGGCTCTCCGACCTCGCCCCGTCATCACACCAGCCGGACATCTGGGTATTCCCCCGGACGTGACCCTGCTCCTCTACACCGACGGCCTCTCGGAGGCCCGGGACGCGTCCGGCACCTTCTACGACCCCATGCTCCGCCTGTCAGGCCGTACCCTTTCCACCCCCGCCCGCCTGTGCGGCACTCTCGTCGACGACGTACGGCGCTCCTCGGCCGGGATCACCGACGACGACATGGCCCCTCCGTGAGAATCGTGTTCCGGATCATCCGGACGTTGGGGTCGATCGCCTTGTTCAGCCGCTCCGGAATGTTCGGGTCGCGGTTCACAGTCAGGGTGATCTGGTCGACCAGGTGCCGCTGAGGGCTCGGCATCGGCGGCAGTGTTGGATCCGTGTCGACCACCCGTAGCGCCCTCTTCACCGCGCCACAGGACTCGTGCCCCAGCACGATCATGAGGGGCACGGCCAACTCGACCACGCCGTAGCGAATGCTGCCGGACACCACGATGTCCAGTACCTCACCTGCGCTCGCTCCGGACCACGAAGATGTCTCCGAGCCCCTGAGACGGGCCCGGCGCTGGCGATGTGTTGCACCCGATAGGATCTCCAGCCATGGGCAACGTGATCGCCACCGTGCATTCGGTCCCCTACTACGCACAGTGGGTCTCTCCCCACCTGGTGGAAGACATCGTGACGGGCCAGATCTCGGCACGTGCGGATCCGAATTGGCCCGACTATGGAGCAATCAGCCCGGAAGAGTACGAGTGGTGGTCCTGGCGACTCTGCGGAATGGCATGTCTGCGCATGGCACTGGAGCACTTCGGGCACTCGGTGCCGCCCGCGATGGAGCTGGCGACCGACTGCATGGCGGCAGGCGGCTACGTCAAGCAGGACGATGGCTTGCGGGGACTCATCTATGCGCCGTTCGCCTCATGGGTCGAGGATCGTTTCGGGCTGGTCGCGAAGGTACGTCCCCAGCTCATGGCCTCCGAAATTCCGTCGATCCTGGCCAGTGGGCAGCTTGTGATGCTGTCCGTCAATCCGTCCATTCGTCATCTCAACAGTGCGCCCTCGCATACCGGGGGACATCTGGTGCTGGGAATCGGAGCCACGGCGGACCATCTGGTGATCCATAACCCCTCTGGATTCGCAGCCACATCACAGCAGTACGTTCGGGTGCCGTGGGACAAGCTGGAAAAATTCTATGCCGGTCGAGGTGTCATCCTTGGCGCCGGAGAATCCTTGAAGCGGTAGCCATTTGCGCTGCCACCGCAATGAAGCACAGCACGGCGCAGACCGTCCACAAAAGGGACGCACTGTGTTCCAGGAGGCGGGTGCCCAGGAGCGGTGCTGCGAGCATCGCTCCGGCCCAGGCCATGCCGTACAGGCCGTAGTAGCGACCGCGGAGGTGTTCTGGTGCCAGATGCGCCACAATGGCCTGGTTGACGCAGAAGACTGCGATTTCGCCGAGCGACCAGACCCCGACCGTCACGGTGTAGCCGGCTGGGGATGACACGAACGCTGTGGCTCCGAACCCTATGCCGATGAGCACGGTGCCCGTGATGAGGACGGTGCTCTCGCGCAACTTGCCGATCGTGGGCAAGAGCAGCGGCTGCACGATGACGATGATCACAGCGTTGATCGCCATGATGAATCCGAAGGTGGATGACGAAAGCCCGTCCACCTTCATGGCCAGGGGCAGTGTCGTACCTGCCTGCCGGAACACGATCGCGTAGCAGAACGTCGCCGCCAGGTAGGCCACCATGAGTCGGTCACGGAGTACGTCTCCATAACTACCCGAGGTCGCCTCAGCTTTTCCATTCCTCCGCCCGCTGGCGGGCAGCGCTCGCCATGCCAACACGGCGCCCAGCAGGCAGGTGACGATGTTGATGACGAAGATCAGGGTGAACCCGTGGCGCGTCAGCACACCGCCGAGCACCATCGAGAAGCCGTATCCGAGATTCACGGCCCAGAAGAGCATTCCATAGGCTCTGGGTAGTTGATCTTGCTTGAAGAAATGGGCGACCATGGCGGCCGAAGCCGGCCGCCACAGTTCACCGGACGCCCCAGCAAGGAACGCGAAGAAGCCGATGAGGTAAATGTTCTGACTGAGCCCCAGAGCGAAGAGCGCAACGCCGGCCGCAATCATGCCACCGACCAGAGTCGCCCGGTATCCAAAGCGGTCGACGAGGAGCCCTCCGGCCCACTGCGAGGCGACTCCTCCGATTCCGCAGGCCGTCAGGATGATTCCGGCTGCGGCAACGGACAGGCCCTGGTCCTGGGTGAGGTAGTAGCCGAGGAACGGGATGGCCATGCAGCCGAGCTGATTGGCCAGCAGCGCCGCCCACACCGCCCAGAAGGTCCGGTTGAATCCGGATCCCCAGGTACGAGCCCACCCACGGACCCGCGCTGTGGCGGGCCGCGTGGATTCGGCCGGTGTCACGGGCAGTAGGTGGGCCGGTTGGAGGCACTGTTCAGCATGAGTTCAATGATTCGGTTGAAGCCGAGGCCGGACGCCTCCGCCATGGCCGCCAGGTTTCCCTGACGGGTAAGCCCTGGCACGGTGTTCATCTCCAGCATCACAGGCCCTTGTTCGTTGAGCATGAAGTCGAAGCGGGAAATCCCATGACAACCGCAGGCTTGCCAGGCCAGCAGCGCCAACTCGGTGATCCGATCGGTGATGTGCGGGGCGACGGGAGCTGGGCAGAGATATTCGTGAAGGTCCGGATTCTGCTTGGACTCGGCGTCGTAGAACTCGTTGTGTGAAACGGCTTCCAGCACGGGCAGGGGTATCAGTCGGTCACCGTCCTGCAAGATACCAATGGTGAGAGTGTTGCCGGTCGCGAACGGCTCCACAATGTACTCATGGGACGAGTACAATCCATCGGATGTGAGCAGTTCCTGTAGGTCATCCATACTCCTGATGATGCCGGCTTCAAAACTTTCCCCATTGGAAGCGGGTTTGGCGAACAGTGGAAGGCCCAGTCGGTCGATGACTTTGGCGATCTCTTCACGACTCGCCGCCTTGGTGAGGGAAGCCCACGGAAGCGTCGGGATCCCTTTGCCAACAAGCAGCTGCTTGAATGTCGGTTTGTGCATCCCCAGGGCGCTCGCCAGGACTCCCGGACCGGTGTAGGGAACGCCGAGCACCTCTAACAAACCCTGCAGCTTTCCATCTTCTGCGTACCATCCATGGCCTGCGATGAAACCCGCGTCCACCTTCTTGAGCCGCGACCAGAATCCGGGCTCCGACAGGTCGATCAGTTCACTGGTATGCCCCAGATCTCCCAGGGCCTTGCTCGCTGATTCGGCGGACAGGAAAGACCCTTCGCCTTCCGGGCTGGGGCCTCCGGCGAGTACTCCTACGTGCATGCTTCCGTTCCTCCTCGTATCAGTGCCTCAAGCGGCTCGACGATAAACTCGCTGGTGGTCGCTGGGCAGCGCGGTGCACAACTCCCAGTTGGTCATGTGCGCGAAGGCGAGATGGTCTTCGAGACGGATACCGTCTCCGACGAGTGTCACCGGAGTGCCGACGGGCGCTGCCATCGGGAGCGCGACGGCAAAGGCATCGGATGAGACGGCTCCGATGACCTGCGCGGGCTCATCACCCACCAGAACGGTGGTACCCGTGAGGCGGCCCGAGAAGCCATCTCCGTAGCCGACGGGTACGACACCCATCAGCATGGGGGTTTTGGCGGCGAACGTGGCGTCGTAGCCGACCACCTCTCCCGGCACCAGCCGTCTGGTCTGTGCCAGATAGCTCGTCCAACGCAGCGCGGGCTGCAAGTCGACCCTCTGCGATGCGCTGGCGGACAGCGAGAGTCCCAACAGTGAGCTGCCACAACGGACCGCATCCAGATGGCTGCTGGGCAGGTCGAGCGTGGCACAGCTGTTCGCCACATGCCGGATGCCACCCGGCATCGACTCGGCATGGGTCGTGAACTCGTCCAACTGCTTCAGTGTCAGTCGGCGGTCGGAGTGAGCGTGTGAGAACTGCCCGAACAGTCCCACGACGGAGGAGGGGAGCGCCTTGGGTAACTGTGTGAACCCCCATCTGTTCAAGCCGAGGTTGACCTTGATGTGTACCGACACCTCACGGGCCAGGACTCTCAGACTGGCATCGTCGTAGGCCATGCACTCCAACCGACTCGCCTTCGCGTCTGCCACTTCCCGAGGGTGGACCGGTCCCATGACGACGATGCGCGCACCAGGGTGATGACGGCGTAACTCCTCCCCTTCCCCAACAGTCGCAACGCACAGGGCCTTCGCCCCGGCATCCAAGGCCGCTTGGGCCACGAGAACGGCACCGTGCCCATACGCATTCGCCTTCACGACGGCCCAGAGCTCACTGGCGCCGATGATGCCGAGAACCTGTCGAACGTTACTTCTAATTGCATCCAGGTCAATCGATATCTCCGAACGGTGCATATCGAACTGATACTCCTAACCCGGCAATCAATGCCCCACGAAACTAACATCGGAAGCCGATTCACTGTCAACAGACTGTCAGCCATCTGACTGGATCCCACCCTCCCCGGACTTCGCCGCCACCACGCCCCGCAGCGCTTATATCGGCACTTCAGCAGGGTGGTGGCCGGTCGGGATCGGCCCGTGATAACTCACCGGCCGGGGCTGAATTCACGTGCAACAGTGCATATTTTGGGTGACCTGATGGGCCATGAATAAGAGGCGAGCTCCCGACACGAGTCCGGTTCGGTCGAAATTTCAGGAAAACTGGCGCCTTTGCAGACTCCCTCATGATCAAGCCATTCCTTGAGCAATTAAAGCCTATGCAGAAGATCCATGATCTGTAGATTGGAATGAGCGGCGAGAGGTCTGCCGAATGAGCGACAAGCGCATTGTGCGCGGCGCCAGGCAACCCAGACATGTGTCCGCCCGCCCACCCTCGCCGCCGCATTGACGAGGAACCTGCTAGGTAGGACGCGGTTCTCGCAGCCCCAAGGAACCCTGAGAGAGGTCAGGTCCACCCCCATGCCCGCGAACGCACCGATCGGAAAGTCCTCGCTGAAACGATCGGCGGGTGACCACTCCGGCTCCGCAGCGGAGTTCACGATCCGCCCCCCGAGAGTCGAGGACGGCGCCGCGTTATGGCGCATCGCCCGTGACTCGAAGGTCCTCGCTCTGAACTCGCCGTACAGCTATCTGTTGTGGTGCCGTGACTTCGCCGGCACATCCCTGGTGGTGTGCGACGGCCGGGACGAGCCGGTCGGGTTCGTCACTGGCTACCTGCGCCCCGAGCGACAGCACACACTGCTGGTCTGGCAGATAGCTGTGGACGCGGCACACCGCGGCCGGCGCCTGGCCGGCGCCTTGCTCGACGAACTGACCATGCGAACCGTCCAGGCGCACGGACTAAGCGCCGTCGAAACCACGATCACCCCCACCAACACCGCGTCGAAGCGGCTGTTCACATCCTTCGCCGAGCGCCATGGAGCCGTGGTGAGACCTGAGGACCTCTTCAACGACAAGCACTTCCCTGACGGCACGGCACAGGAACCCGAAGTCCTTTACCACATCGCCCCCCTGTCCTCCTGAGAGAGCGGTGCCATGACCATCACCCAGCCTGACCTGAGCATCTTCGAATCCCTGGAGTCAGAGGTTCGCAGCTACTGCCGCGCGTGGCCCACGGTCTTCGACCGCGCGAAGGGCAGCCACATGTACGACGAGGACGGTCACCAGTACCTCGACTTCTTCGCCGGGGCGGGTTCCCTCAACTATGGACACAACAACGCCGTGTTGAAACGCGCGCTGGTCGACTACCTGGAGCGCGACGGCGTCGTACACGGCCTGGACATGTCGACGACCGCGAAGCGGACCTTCCTGACCTCGTTCCAGAACATCGTGCTCCGTCCGCGGAGCCTTCCCTACAAGGTCATGTTTCCGGGGCCGACGGGTACCAACGCCGTGGAGGCGGCGCTGAAACTGGCCCGCAAGGTCAAGGGCCGCGAGTCGATCGTGTCGTTCACGAACGCCTTCCACGGTATGTCACTCGGCTCGCTGGCAGTCACCGGCAACGCCTTCAAGCGGGCGGGCGCCGGAATCCCGCTGGTCCACGGCACTCCGATGCCCTTCGACCAGTACCTCGACGGCAAGACCCCGGACTTCATCTGGTTCGAGCGGCTCTTGGCGGACCAGGGCTCGGGCCTCAACCAGCCCGCCGCTGTGATCGTCGAGACCGTGCAGGGCGAGGGTGGCGTCAATGTCGCCCGTGTCGGGTGGCTGCGCAGGCTCGTCGAGGTGTGCGAGCGCTGGGACATGCTCCTCATCGTCGACGACATCCAGATGGGCTGCGGTCGTACCGGTACGTTCTTCTCGTTCGAGGAGGCGGGAATCGTGCCGGACATCGTGACGGTGTCCAAGTCCATCAGCGGCTACGGTCTCCCCATGTCTCTCTGCTTGTTCAAGCCGGAGCTCGACGTGTGGGAACCGGGCGAGCACAACGGCACGTTCCGTGGCAACAACCCGGCGTTCGTCACGGCCACCGCGGCCTTGGAGACGTACTGGGCCGACAGCTCGTCGATGGAGAAGCAGATCTGCGCCCGGGGCGAACAGGTCCTGGAGGCACTGACCGAGATCCGCACGGAGGGCTGCAAGGAGTATCGAGGTCGTGGCCTGGTCTGGGGACTTGAGTTCCACGACAAGCAGCGCGCTAACCGTGTCGCCCGCCGCGCCTTCGAACTCGGACTGCTCATCGAGACCTCCGGCCCCGAGAGCGAGGTCGTGAAGCTTCTCCCGGCGCTGACGATTACCCCCGAGGAATTGGACGACGGGCTACGCATTCTCGTGCGTGCGGTGCGCGAGACGGCGTAACCTGCCCGCCCAACCCCGTCAACTCCGCACCCGATCGACACCGTACGGCGCAGCCCCACTCACGGCCGGAGACGGAATCCGCCGGGATGATGGAAATCGGGTCTCGGACCGGGGTGCTCCAGGGCCCAGTAACCGAGGCTGCCGTGGTCATCCTCGATCACGGCAGCCAGCGCAAGCTCGCCCGCGTGCGCCAGGCCGCGCAGGTCGACCCGTATATCGAGACACAGTCGATGCGGATCGCGGGTGACGCGGACCTGAGGAGACTGAATCGGAGAGACCCGCGCCATATGTGTGTGGTAGTCGTCGAAGGAGTAGAGCGCCCATTCCGTGGAGGGTGAGGAATTCAGCTCATAGTAGGAGAGAGAGCCCGATGCCCTGCGCACGAACATCTCGAAGCAGGTACGCTTCCACAGCCCGTCCGTGTGGCGCGGAATGCGAGGAGCGGGGATGCGCAGTCGGGAGAGCTCCGCATCCAATACGTACCGCAGGCTGAGGATTCCCGGCGTCCGTTCCTCAACGCGCACGTCGAGCCGGCGCACGATGCCGTTCTCGGGTGGAGCGAAGGGCTGGAGCGAGGCACTGCGAGGGAACCGTAAGGACATGGCAACGCGTTTCTGGTTGATGGCCGGAGCTGCCCTGCCCGGCGCCTACTGTTTCGCCATATCCGTCATGGCTTCATGGAAACCGGGAGCACAGGCCAGAATCGAGAAGTTCTCCGCAGTCTTCGTCAGCGGATTCGGGTAGTCCAGCGCACTGCCGTCCATGGCGGAGAAAGTTCCACCGGACTCTTCAATGACTACGTGCGCGGCAACGCAATCCCATATGCGATTGCGGCGATGCATGAAGCCACCGTACGCCCCTCTGGCGACCATCATGCAGTCGAATATGCTGTTGCTCATACGGACTCCGCGGCAGCGGGATGCGATATCGGCTAATATTCGGCAGTCGAGGGCTATCTCGGACGGATGGATGTCCATACCGTAAGCGATTAGCTGCTGCGCCAGCTGGCCGTCCGTCTCGATCTTCAACCTGCTTCCGTTCCCGTAGGCGCCTTGCCCGACCTCGGCTACGTACATCTCGGAAAGAGCAGGCAGAGCCACCCCGCCGGCCACTGGCTTGCCGTGACGGAGAATCCCCACCATGACACCGAAGAGCGGACTGCCCGCTGCGAAGTTGGAGGTACCGTCGATGGGATCGATCACCCAGGTGACGGATGACGTGCCACGTACTGCGACGGACTCTTCGTCGATGACGCTATCCTCAGGGAATTTCGCGAGGATTTGACCCCTGAGCCGACTTCCGATGACGACATCGGCAGGTGTCACCACCTGGTTGGGATCCGCACCCTTGATACGTGACGTCATGCTCCGCGGAAAGGACATGACCGCTTTCCCGGCATCCGCGAGTAGAGATTCCAGGAAGTTCGCGTAGGCCATCGACGTACGCTCCCTTACTCAGCGGGAATCAATGACGGTTCGTGAGTAATGCTCCATGATCGGAACCTCCGGAAAGATCAAGTCGGCCGGAAGGTCATCCACAGGAAAGATGCGCACTGCGTTCGCCTCCAGGGGATCGAGACGGAAGTTCCAATCACATGCTTTCGCTGTGTAAACGGTGGTGACATTGAAAACCTGATCACCATTCGGATACCGAAAGCGCTGTTCCTGACCGGAAAAGACGCTCAGCAGCGTCAACTCCTCAAGCTCCAGGCCGACCTCCTCCCTGACCTCGCGCCGTGCCGTCTCCTCCAGCGACTCCCCTGGTTCCATGAACCCGCCAGGAAGCCCCCAGCCTCCGGTGTCGGCCCGCTGGAGGAGCAGCACATGACGGGGGGAGTCCAGGACGATCACAGCGGCGCCGGGCAGAATGAGCGGTCGCGTACCCACCAGGGCACGCAGTTCTGGGATATAGCTCATCGGCGGTCCTTTGGTCGATGAAATGCGGCTCAGTAATGAGCGGACTGCGTCAGCAGCCACTTTCATCTGCGGCATCTGCGAGGGCAAGCATAACGACGCCCACAGGCCGACACATAGTGATTCGCTTCGGACCGAATCTCCCGTTTTGACCTATGTCCTTTCCGATGCGGTCGACGCCATCCAGATGCACTCGAAAAAATCCTGATCCGGACGTCTTGACAACCTGGCGCCGACTATAAGCATGATGAGTTGTCCGGGGATACCGTACGACGTTGGCTCGGTCGATCGGGGATCCCGATAGCCTCACGATCTCGAACTCGGACCGGTAAGAAAGATGCCCAGGATATGACCATCCGCGGCCTGTGCAACGGTATGTGTTCATCCTCTTCTCCAGAAGTGTGGGGAGCACCCTCGTGAATCATGTCCAGCCCCAGGGTTCGGTTTTCGAAAATTCCAGCCATGAGCCCCATATCGGGCCGAGTACCCTCAAGCGTCTTGTCGCGGCATGGCCCCGGCGATCCACCGTCCGTACGGACATGGCCGCTTTCATGGGGGCTGAAATCAATGCGTCGGGCGCGGTGGACTACCCCTTACACCTCATCCCCTTCGCCCAGCACCCACGCTTCCTCGATGCTTCCGAAGAGTCACGTCAGCTCGTGAACACATTGGCATGGCAGGCATATAACGCCCGCGTGATCGCTGCGGAAGAATACGTCGCTAATCCGACATTCGAAATGCTGACGCGGGGGGTGTTCCCGGGCGTCGAAAAGTACGAGGCTAAAGAGGCGGTACGGCAATCGCACATCGATGAGGTGTGGCACACCTATATGCATATGACGGCCATGCAGCGCACTAAAGAGGCGCGCAACCTCTCCGTAGAGCCGGACTACTCTCACCCGGTGACGAACAGGCGCCTGTTCGAGCTCATTGCGGAGCGCAGTGAAAAGTGGGAGCGGGACATACTGTTCCTGGTGTGGACGGTAGTCGGCGAGCTGCACATCAACAACTTTCTCGAATTACTCGCACACGACCGGACGATTCATCCCATGCACGCTTTGGTGGCCCGCCTGCACGCCAGGGATGAAGCTGCGCACGGTCCGATCGTGGCGGAGATCATGAAAGACATCTTCGTCCACCTCAACAAGGAACAGCGCGAACTCTTCATTCGTACACTGCCTGACGCGATCACGGCACTCGGAGCACAGGACTACGGGATCTGGTCTCATATTCTCCAATTCGTCGGGGTCCCGGGTGTCACCGAGATCCTCATGGATACCCGCAGTGCACCAGATACGGACATGATGCTGACGGATTTCTCCACAGTGGAGCGCCTGGTTCGTGACCTTGAAATCGAGGATCGCGTCGAGTACGACTTCACGAACAAGGCACCGCAACGGACCAGGGGCATGGTTTGACAAACTCGAATTCGCTCGTCCATGCCCTGGGAATAGGATAGTCCACTGGTGCTGCAACCCCCCGAAAAACTTCAACCGCCCAAGCAGCTCTGGAATCGGGATTTCACTCTCCTCTTCGCCGCCAGGACCGCTTCCATACTCGGCGACCAGATGCTCGTTCCGACCACCATCACGGTCGCGGTGCTGCAGGCGGGCTACGGTGTCACCGGCGTGGGGTACGCCCTTGCTGCCCATACCGCCCCGTTGGCCGCCTTCGTCATCCTTGGCGGCGTTCTCGTCGACCGATTCACTCCCGTGCGCGTCATGGTCATCGCGGATCTATCCCGGCTGATCCTCCATGGGATGCTCGCGTTGGCCTTCGCGGTCGGCAAGCCCAGCCTATGGCTGATCATCACGTTGCTCGCACTGAGCGGAATCGGCACGGCCGCCTTTCAACCCGGTTACGTGAGCATCATTCCGCGCACCGCCCGCGACGTTCAGAAGGCCAACGCGGCCATCCGCGTTGCTGAATCACTCGTGACCGTGGCAGGACCCGCCATCGCCGGCCTGCTCCTCGCCTTCTCGTCCGTGGCTGTCGTCGTCACGATCGACGCCATGACCTTCGGAGTCAGCGCCGCCTGTCTGATCGCCATGCGGCTGAAGATTCCTCGCTCACGGCAGCGGACAGCGATCCGTCGCGACCTCGTCCAGGGGTGGCAGGAGTTTCGTTCACGAAACTGGCTCTGGGGCGTCATCGTGATCTTCATGCTCTACCAGATGACGGTGAACGGGCCCTTCCTCACACTTGCACAGAGCCTCATCACCATCGAGCACGGCGAGAGCACTCTCGGCTTCATCATGTCGATGTTCGGCCTCGGGGCCGTTCTCGGCGGTCTGGCCGCCGCGCGCCTCAAGCCGCCGCATCCCCTGCGAGCCGGCGCCATCGCTCTGGCCGGCACCGTCTTCGGTCTGCTCGCGGTGGCCCTGGACCTGGCCCCGCCCCTGATCGCGGTCGGTTACGCCCTGCACGGAGCGGGTACGGCATTCTGGCTGGTCATGTTCCACTCAAGCGTACAGACGAAGATTCCTCCCGATGTATTGGGCCGCGTACATGCCTACGACGTGGCCGGCTCCCTCGTCATGCGACCGGTAGGCCAGATGGCGGCCGGCCCGGCCGCCCTGTGGGTCGGCGCCGTACCGGTGTTGTTCTTCTCCTCCGCGATGCTCTTCGTCACCGTTGGGCTGTTGCTCGCCGTACCGGCGATCCGCAATCTACGGAGGAGCGACTGACGCCCACCGTCGCCCGTGCGGATCAGACTCCGCGCATGACGAGGTGGGCGACACCAAGGTCGCCCACCTCGCGAGGAACCGGGGCCGCCCACTGCACCCCCGGGTCAACCACAGGCTGGCACCCCTGGGATCCCGGACACCGCTTCTCGCTCAGACCTCGATCTTCGAGGACAAGTCCTGGCAGAGGGTGAGGACATTCTTGATCCATTTGGCGGGGTCGTCAGCATCGAAGTCCCGCATCGTCTCCAGTTCCCAGTACGTGGCGAAGGGGAGCGTCACAGAGCCGGCAGCCAGGAACCGGCGCGCCCGCCACTTGGGAAGGTGACTTCCGTACTGCCCCTGCTCCTCCAACAACGCGTCGATGATGTGACCGAGGGCGATCCGGGCCGAGAGCACGGCACTCGTGAGGTCACCATGTTCCAGCTGCCCGAGGGCGTCTTCGACGGCCCTGTCCATTGCGCCGAGCGACCGGATGACCAGGATCGAGCGGAAAGCCGAGGCGTCGAGTTCGGCACGACGACGCGTCAACCAGTCCTTGCCGGCGAGCGGCACACATGTCGCCAGCCGCCCGAGCAGTATCTCCTCCCGCGGTGCGAGAGCGTCCCCACTGGCGGCCCGGACCTGATCGAACTCGGCCCAGGAGACCTTGGCGAGCATCTGGTCGAAATGCGTGTCCAGCCAGTAGGCGAGATCCCAGTTGCGATTGTCAGCGGAGAACGAGTGCCACCCGACCACCGAAGGTTCCAGAGGTACCGCGACCGCGACACGCTCCGGCCCCGACCATGGCTCCGTGGAGACCACGCAGAAATCGAGGTCGCTCTTGCTGTTGCTCCACCCGTGAGCAACTGACCCGACGAGCATGACCGCTTGGCAGGTGTCCGGGACCAGTTGCCGGCCCCTCATCATCTCCAGTGTCCGACTTGCGTCAATTCGCATCAGCGATCCCTTTTCAGAAGGAAAGGATGATCGAGTATATCGCCAGCAAGATGTCGGTGCATAATGATTCGCTAAGGACCGAATCCCTCGCACTCAGCAGGCGCTCCGTCCCGCGACAGCAGGAAACAACCCTTCAATGGCGCCCGCCGGCACTGCGCAACTAATGCGCCATGAAATGGCGAAAAGGATTCGACAGGCAGCCTGGGTTGAACGTTGACGAGATTTCACATGAGGGTTAACCTTGATCCTTCTTGCGCATCGGCCTCGTCTTTAAGTACACGGGAGTAGTTCGAGTCATCCTTCACCATGGGCTCCAGCTCCCTGGGAACGAGGTTCTTACAAGAGAAAGGGGGCGCATTTGAGTGATGCACGAAATCTTCTGACGATAGGTTCACTGGGTTCCGCTGAGTTCGCCCTGCATGGGAAACCATCCATCAGGTGGGGAGATTTACCCCAGCGGGTCGGCGTGAAGTCCGCACGGAGGTATCAGAAGGTCCTGCTGCTCAATCCCGCGGCCACCCTGTACCGACATGACCTGCCGCGTTGCACATATCCGCTGGGCATCGGGTACATCGCGGCCGTGCTGGAGAAGTACGACTACGAAGTCAAGGTCCTCGATGTCTTCGCCGAGGGTTACTACGACGCACGGCCGGTCGAAGGTGACCCGCAGTTCCTGCGCTACGGGCTGTCGGACGATGAGGTCATCAAGGTGATGGGTGAGTTCGCACCCGACGTCATCGGCGTGTCCAGCATCTTCAGCAACCAGGCCGACAACGTCCACAACCTGCTCCGCTTGGCGGGGCAGGTGGCACCCGATGCCGCCACGGCCATCGGCGGCGCCCACGCACGCTACTTCCCCAAGGCGTGCCTGGAGGATCCTGACCTCGACGCCGTGTTCCTCGGGGAAGGGGAGATGACGTTCCTGCTGTGGATGGAGTACCTCAATGGCACGGTGCACGAGGAGGAAGTGCACGGAATCGCCTTGCGGAACGCGGACGGTAAAATCCTGATCAAACCGGAGCTGCCGCTCATCAGCTCCATGCGGCCGGTCGGACCCGAGCACGGAAAATCGTCTCCCATGTTGAGCATGGCCGGGGAGTTGGATCACATACCGTTCCCCGCCTGGCACCACTACAACATGGAGAAGTACTTCGAGATCAAAGCCTACCAATCGCCGTACACGGTCGGCTCCCGAGTGGGACAGCTCTACAGCAGTCGCGGGTGCACAGCGCACTGCACCTTCTGCACGACCACTCACTTCTGGGGACAGAAGCTCCGGAGGCGGAGCGTGGACAATGTCGTGGACGAAGTAGTGAGACTGCGGGACGAGTATGGAATCGACGAGTTCCATATTCAGGACGACAACATCACGAACGACATGGATCACGCCCGTGAACTCTTCCGCGCCTTCCGCGAGGTGGGCCTGCCTTGGGCGACACCGCAGGGGACCGCCCTATGGCGGATGGACGAGGAGTTGCTCGACCTGATGGCGGCATCCGGTGCGTACCAGGTGACGTTTGCCATCGAGAGCGGGGTTCAGCGCGTCCTCAAGGATCTGATCAAGAAGCCACTCAATCTCAAACGCACCTCACACCTCATCAAGTATGCCCGCAGCCTGGGTATGCACGTGCACGGCTTCTTCATCATCGGTATGCCGCCGATGTTCGGGAACGCCGGCGAGACGATCGAGGAGATGCAGGCATCCTATGAATATGCAGAAGAGGCCGGATTCAGCAGCGCCTCTTTCTTCGCGGCTTCGCCGATCGTCGGCTCCGAACTTCTCCGTGAGTGTATTCGTCAGAACTTCGTGAATCCAGAGGAGTCTCTCTACCGTATGACCTACAAGCAGGGAATCATCAACGTTCCCGGTTTGTGGGGCGGTGAAGAGATCGCTGATCTTGCCGCGCAATTCAATCGCGACTTCAACTCGCGACGGGAACGTGCCTACACCCCGCAAAAGCAGTGGGACGAAGAGCAGTACTGACTCCAGGGAGGAATCGAGTGAGCAGCACCATGACGGCGGACGGCTTCGGAGCGCGGCTCAAGCAGCGGCGCGAACAGGTCAAGATGGATCACGCGGCCCTGGCAACGCTTCTCGGCGAAACACCGGAGGCCGTCGCCGCCTGGGAGGTCGGCGAGGGGGGAGAGCTCACGCTGGCACAGCTCGCCAAGATCGCGGACGTGCTCGGTACCTCGATCGGCGCGCTGACGCCGCCAGCGGAGAACGATCTCAACGACGGCGTCGTCATCCAGCTTCCTGCGGATCGCGCGATCCTCGAGGGCGTGCGCGATGACGTCGACTACTACGTCTACCACTGCCTGGTCCGCACGAAGAGGGTGCCTTCCCTGGTGCCTCTGGTGGTCGACGTGCTGACGGACAATCCGGATGAGGCGAAGTTCAACGCGGGCCACGCCGGGAGCGAGTTCCTCTTCGTGCTGGAAGGGGAGATCCATATGAAGTGGGGCGACCCCAAGGACCCACAGGAGACGGTGCTGCCGACCGGAGCCAGCATGTTCGTGGAGGAGCATGTGCCGCACGCCTTCACCGCGGCCAGGGGGACGAGCACCGCGAAGCTCATCGCCGTGAACTTCTGACCGTCGGCGTCACGGGTGGTCGCCCCATCCGTGACGCCGAACCCCGAGGGAACTGTCGAGGAGAGGGAGGGGCGCGGCGCGATGGCCGGAGCCGATGACCAGAACCCGGCGGCTCATGGCTTCGGCCATGGGGCGATTGTTGAACGACGGGACGTACTGGACGGTCGTCCGTGGCTCTCCTACCCCGTGCGGGTGGTGATCGACAGCCCGCGGTTGGTGGCGCTCTACCTCTCCCGCGGGACCCAGCTCCGCTTTGGAAGAGGCACGTTCAGGTGGGGGGCACACCCTTGGCAGCAGATAAGCGACTGCTGGCAGGGCGCCGGGGTCCTCCAGCTCCACCAACCAGGTCTCGCGCACTCCGTATGGGTGTGGAAGGACCGGGACACAGGTGCGTTCCAGAAGTGGTACATCAACCTCGAAGCACCGCTGAGGAGGAACGCCACCGGGTTCAGCACGCTCGACCACGAGATCGACCTCATCGTGCCGTCGGGCACCACCTCGTGCCGATGGAAGGACCTCGACACGTTCGAACAGCGCGTGCGGCGCGGGCATTTCTCTCCCGCAGAAGCGGTCGCGATACGAGTGGAGGCGGCGAGCGTCGCGCAGTCAGTCGCCACAGGCACTCAGTGGTGGGAGTCGAGCTGGTCGTCCTGGGAAGCACCGCACGACTGGGGTCCACTGTCCCTACAGACTCCCGAAACCGAAGGACTTTAAGGGAATGACTCCAGACTTCTTGGCCGTCAAAGTCGGCGGCAGCCTGTTCTCACGCAAGGATGAACCAGGCAACCTGGACGAGATGGCAGTGGCGCAATTCGCCAAGACCTTCGCGCGACTCAGCCACGCGCTTCGCGGGCGCATGGTCCTGATCAGTGGCGGAGGGGCCTTCGGGCATGGGGCCATTCGTGCTCATGACACGGCGAACTCATTCTCGCTCGCCAGTTTGACCGAGGCTACGTTCGAGGTGAAGAAGGTATGGGCCGAGCAGCTCCGCATGGCGGGGGCGGATGCCTTTCCGCTGCAGCTCGCGGCGGTGTGCACGCTCCGAAACGGCGTCCCGGAACTGAAGTCCTCCATCCTGGGGGAGCTACTGGACCGCGGGGTCCTGCCGGTCCTGGCAGGAGACGCACTGTTCGGCGATGACGGTCGGCTGCACACGTTCTCCAGCGACCGTGTGCCCGAGGTGATCTTGCCGATGGTCTCCGGTCGACTGCGGGTGGTGACCCTCACGGATGTCGACGGGATCACCACTGATGGTGCTGGTGGAGACCAGATTCTTCGGGAGGTGGACGCCCGGTCACCGGAGCGGGCTTACGCGGCGCTGTGGGGGAGCAGCGAGTGGGATGCCACCGGTGCCATGCACACCAAGCTGGATGCCCTCGTCGCGTGCGCGCGTGGCGGAGCAGAGTGTTTCATCATGCGCGGAGACCCCGCAGGAGAGCTGGACTTCCTGACCACTCCGTACCGCTCATGGCCGTCGCAGGTACGTTCCACACGCATCATTGCGACGGAACCCGCATGAAGAAAGGGCGCGCGGAATAATGGAGAACCTCACCATTCGCAGCAGCCGGCTCGTGAATCTCAACCTACTCAGAGTCAGAGTTTCCTCCAATCGTGAGAATTTCTCCGCCTACTCCTACTTCTCGTCCTTCTGTGCGAACCAGTCGTTGCCGGCGGACTACGAGGTCATCTGTATCGACCTGGACCGGGACGACGTGCCGGAGTCGGTCTATGCGGAGAAAGTTGACAGAACATTCAGGAGTAAGCGCTTCAAGGCCGGCTACTACCTCGTGCACTACTTCGGTGAACCCGCTCATCTGGTCACGGTCGGCCAGACGTTCTACGTGTTCGGCAGGGCCTTGGAGAAAACGGTCTGGCCTTATTTCGTCAAGCACATTCTGACGATCTTCGCGGCGGACCAGGGGTTCCTGCACCTCAAGGCCGCCGCGTTCGAACTGCCCGGAGCGGGCGCGACGCTGCTGATCGGTCGAAACGGTGCTGGAAAGACAGTCTTCCTGGCGCAGGCATGTCTGAGTGGCGCCCAGTTCATCAGCAACACACATGCCTTGGTACGTGACGGGGTGGTCCATGGCGTACCGTCCTCGATCCGGATCCGCCGCGACAGGTGCTTTGGCGAGCTGATCGACCGACACAGGCTGACCCCGCACATGGAGTCAGGGGACTACGTCACCGACGCGTCCACCCTTTTCGACAGCCCGCCGACCGACAGCGCGCCGGTGCGGAACGTCGTCATCGTCGACTACAACCCCGCATCACTACAGGGTCTCAACCGCATCTCGTCCCGTGCAGCCGAGACCTTCATGGACCAGTTCTCGTTCGCGGTCACCACATACGGGTTGAAGGACGATCTACTGGCGCATCACGGTTCAGATTTCGACTCGTACGTCGACTCCCTGGCCCGTATGCGAAAACATCTGACGGACCTGGTCGAGGATGCGCGGTGCTACCGAGTCAATGCCGACATGCTTGACAGCGATTCTCGATACGCCGTACTGAAACAACTTACCGAGTGAATCAGACGTCCATGGGAGAGGAATTCGTGTGAGTAGGCCAGTCGTCTACGTAGGTATGAGTGCCGACCTGATCCACCCTGGGCACATCAACATTATCCAGCGTGCCGGTGATCTCGGCGATATCACCATCGGCCTGCTGACCGACGCGGCGATCGCGAGTTACAAGCGGCTCCCTCATATGACGTTCGAGCAGCGCCAAGCGGTCGTCAAGAATCTTAAGGGCGTTACGGCGGTGGTGCCCCAGCACACGCTGGACTACGCGGAGAACCTGCGCTTGATCAGGCCCGACTTCGTCCTCCACGGCGACGACTGGCGCACCGGGGTGCAGAAGCACACGCGTGAGCGCGTGATCGACGTCCTGGCGGAGTGGGGCGGTGAGCTGGTGGAAGTCCCCTACACGACAGGGATCTCCTCCACCCAGTTGCACCGGTCGGTCAAGGAGATCGGTACGACGCCGAACATCCGACTCGCCAGGCTCCGTCGCCTGCTGGAGAGCAAGGAGATCGTACGGATCCTGGAGGCTCACAACGGCCTCACGGGGCTGATCATCGAGAACTCGAAGGTCGTCATAGACCAGCAGACGCGCGAGTTCGATGGGATGTGGTCGTCGTCTCTGACCGATTCCATCGCCCGGGGCAAGCCCGACATCGAAGCCGTCGACGTATCCCTACGGCTGCAGACGGTGAACGAACTCTTCGAGGTGACCACTAAGCCCCTTGTGTTCGACGGCGACACCGGAGGAAATCCCGAGCACTTCGGTTTCACGGTGCGGTCCCTGGAGCGGCTGGGCGTCTCGGCAGTCATCGTCGAAGACAAGGACGGACTCAAACGCAATTCACTCTTCGGCACGGACGTTCCGCAAAGCCAGGCGCCAGTGGAGGACTTCTGCGAACGCATCCGTGTCGGCAAGCGGGCACAGATCACTGATGACTTCATGGTCATCGCACGCATCGAGAGCCTGATCCTCGACAAGGGGATGGATGACGCCGTCGCCCGCGCCGAGGCATACATCGACGCCGGAGCGGATGGGATCATGATCCACAGCAGGCGCCCAGAGCCCTCCGAGGTGTTCGAGTTCTGCAAGCACTTCAACAAGCTGAGCAGGGGGGTGCCGCTGGTGGTGGTCCCGACCAGCTACAGCGGCGTGCGCGAGGAGAAACTTGTCGACGCGGGTGTGAACATGGTGATCTACGCCAATCACCTCATGCGGGCCGTCTATCCGCAGATGAGCCGCGTCGCCCAGTCGATCCTCCAGCACGGTCGCGCCCTGGAGGCCGAGCCCATGCTGGCGTCGATCAAGGAGGCCCTCTCCATCATTCCGGAGAATGCGGCGTGATCCGCCCCGCGGACTTCGCCGCCCAACTGGCGGCGGAGGGTGTGTCGCTCTACTGCGGGGTGCCGGACAGTCTCCTCAAGGACTTCAACGCCTGTGTCAGTGCCCTGACCTCCGGGACGGGGCATGTGATCGCCGCCAACGAGGGGAACGCCATCGGCCTGGCCATCGGTCACTATCTGCGCACCGGCACACCGGCCGTGGTCTATCTGCAGAATTCCGGCCTCGGCAACGCGGTGAACCCCCTCGTCTCGCTCGCCGACCCCGAGGTCTACGGAATCCCCATGCTCCTCCTCGTCGGCTGGCGGGGGAGGCCGGGCGTCCCCGACGAACCTCAGCACCGCAAGCAGGGCAGGATCATGGCGGCGCTACTGGACGCCCTGGAGCTGCCCTGGTCGGTGCTTCCGCAGGAAACGGACGCCGCCGGCGAGGCCGTACGGAAGGCGATCGCGCGCTCCATGGATTCCCGTACGCCGTACGTCTTCCTGGTCGAGAAGGGAACCTTCGACCGCACCCGGACCGAAGCTGCCGAGCAAGAGACCGGCCTGCCCACCCGTGAGCAAGCGCTGATCGCCCTGGTGGAGGAACTCGGCGCCGGCCGGGTGCTGGTGTCCAGCACCGGAATGCTCAGCCGAGAACTCGGTGAGCATCGAGAGCGGACCGGGAGCGAGGCGGGGCTGGACTTCCTCACGGTGGGCGGCATGGGGCACACCAGCTCGATTGCCCTGGGCATCGCCCTGCGCGAGTCGAAGCGGGAGGTGTGGTGTCTGGACGGAGACGGATCCTTGCTCATGCACCTAGGGGCCCTGCCCGTCATCGCGCGACACGCCCCGCGCACGTTGTTTCACGTCGTCTTCAACAACGGGGTGCACGACAGTGTGGGAGGGCAGCCCACTTCGATCGACCAGGTGGACCTGCCCGCACTCGCCAGGAGTTGCGGATACCGGCACGCGGTCGCCGTGTCGTCGGTGGACGCGTTGGGGGAGGAGCTCAACGGACTACGTGCTGCCGGGGGGCCGGCTCTGCTGGAGGTCCGCGTCAGGCCGGGCAGCCGCACCGGCCTCGGCCGGCCCAGCGCGACACCGACAGAGAGCAAGGAGGCCGTTATGCGCGGGCTGGCCGGACGGACGGTGCCGTGAAGCGAGCGTGCGGTGCCGTGAAGCAGGGGGAACCCACGGTCCGATACGGCCGAGGTGCGGTGGAGACGGTGCCGGCCATGTTGGAGACCCTCTCTGCGGACAAGGTCCTCATCGTGCACGGTCGGCGATCATTCGAAGAGTCCGGCGCTTCGACGATGCTCGCCTCCTTCGGACGCCGGACACGTGTCTGGCAGTGGCATGGCTTCTCCCCGAACCCGGACATTCGCGAGCTGGAGCAGGGGCTCGCCCGGGTCCGGGAGCTGAGCCCGGACGCCGTGGTCGGGGTGGGCGGGGGTAGCGCCATGGACATGGCCAAACTCCTGTGCGTGCTGGAAGCGGTTCCCCCCGCCGACCTAGCGGAGCACATTCGTTCCGAGGTGGCGATGGACGCACGGCGCATGAAGCTGGTCCTGGTGCCGACGACCGCGGGGTCGGGCAGTGAGGCCACGCATTTCGCCGTCGTATACATCGGCGATGACAAGTACTCGGTGGCTGGTCCGGCCGTGCGCCCGGACGCCGCCGTCCTCGACCCGGCGCTCAGCGAGAGCGGTACCGCCCATCAGCGAGCCGCGTCCGGCGTGGACGCCCTGTCCCAGGGCATCGAGAGCCTGTGGGCCGTCCAGGGTGACCAGGAGAGCCGTGCCTTGGCTCGACGGGGCGTGCGGATGCTGCTGTCGGGCATCGACGACTTCGTCCTCTCTCCGCACGCCGCCGCACGGCCCATGACGGTAGGCAGCCATCTCGTGGGGCGTGCGATCAACATCTCCAGGACCACCGGCGCGCACGCGCTGTCCTACGCGCTAACGCGCCGATACGGCGTGAGCCACGGGCACGCCGTGGCGCTCACCCTGGGGGCGTTCTTGGATGCCCATGCCCGGGCGAGCGCCTCGGACCTCCAATCGGCGGCCCGGCTGTCCACGCACGAGCGAGCCCTCGACGACATCGCGGGACTGCTGGGTGCTACAAGTCCCGTCGAGTCAGGCCGTCGCTTCGTCGCGCTGGCACGGCGTATCGGTCTGGCTATGAGCCTGTCCGACGTGGGGGTGACCTCGGCAGCCGAACTGCGCGGACTAGCCGCCGCCGTGAACATCCAACGACTTCGGAACAACCCGGTCCGCTTCTCCAGGGACGAACTCACCGATCTTCTCAAGAGGTGCTGATGAACGAGTCGGTGACACAGTGGCTGACCCCGCTCCAGGAGAACGGCCTCGTGCCCGAGGACGCCGTCGCGGCATTCGTCGTGGGTTCCGCCGCCCGGGGCTGGCACAACGCGCGCAGCGACTTCGACATCTACATCGTCACCCAGGGCGAACGCCTCTCAGCCACCGGCAAGTCCAGCCCCGTTCCCCTGGATCCCCCGTACGTGCAGAGCGAAATCTTTTACCACGAGGAGAGGCGCTGGGAGGTCACGTACTGGCTGGAACAGCAGATCGGTCAGATTCTCTCCAAGGTCTCCTGGGAGGCGTACGAGGCCGGCCAGGTCACCGAAGAGGCGCTGACCCGTCGCGAGGAATTGCTGCTGGCCCAGCTGGGAACGTGTTTCCCGATCCTCGGAGAGGACTGGACAACGCGGACGCGTTCGCGGTTGGTGGACTCCGCCTTCCGGTCCTTCGTCGTCGTCCGATCGCTCAGCGCCACGGATGACGCGGTGGAGGACGCCCTGGGGCAGATGGAGGCGGGCGACCTCGAGAGCGCCACGATCTCCGCGCGATTGGCCTTCAGGCACGCCACGGACGCACTGCTGGAGTCCAAGGGGGAGTACGGAAGCCATATGCCGAAGTGGCGGCCCAACCGCTTCCGGGCCTGCGTTCCCCGTGCACTCCCCTTCGACGAGTACTGGAAGATCGAAACGATGCACGGGTACGACTCCGCCGACCCGCGTCCGTGGATCAAGGACGTGCTCACCATCTGCCAGGACATCGCGATACGGGTGGAGGTCTGATGACACGGGTCATCCCGCGGGACAGGCGATCGTCCCGACGGGCCATGTCGTGATACGGCTCACCCTCGACGACGCGAGCCTCAGCACCGTACGGCTCACCTTCAGCCCGCTGTGGGAGACCGTGGGAAGCCTCGGCATCCTGGCGCGCTACCGCGGTGCGGCACCCTCTCCGTACACGGAATGGGCACGTCGGGTACGAGCCCGGCTGCCACTGGGCCTCATCCGGAACCTGGTCGAACCTCTGCGGCAGTCGGATCCACCGCTCTTCCCCTCGGGCTTCGTGCCGGTTCCCGACCCGAGCCGCAACAGTCTGGCGGCGGAGCTGGACCACGTCCGGGAGATGAACCCCGGGAATCCCGGCGCCGATCGCCTCATAGGGCTGCTGGAGGAGTACTGGGACTGGGCGATCGCCCCGCACTGGACGTCCATCCGATCCTCACTGGAGGAGGAGATCCTCTTCCGCGGCCGTACGCTCGCTGTGGAGGGAGCCGAGCCCATGCTCACCGAACTGGGCGGGCGCATCGCGTGGTCGCGGCCCGTTCTGACCGCGCCGTACCACCGGGATCTGGACATCGCGGTCAGCCAGTCAAAGCTGCTGCTCGTGCCGACCGTGTTCGCCGGCGGCATCCGCCTCTTCCTCCAGGAGCACGGCGTGGTGGCCATGTCCTACCAGGCGCGGGCGACGGGATACTTCCACGTCCTCACCGCGCGGGGATCCGCACCCGAGACCGAGGACCGGCTCGCTCTCCTGCTCGGCAAGGGCCGTGCTCAGGTGGTTCGCGCACTGGACGCGCCGAAGACGACGACCACAGTCGCGGAGGCGCTGGGTATGGCCAAGAGCACCGTTTCCCAGCACCTGGCCGTGTTGAACAGCACGGGAATCGTCTGGAAACAACGGCTGGGCGGACGTGTCTTCTACCAACTCGACCAGAGTGGCCACGCCTTGCTGCGGCAACTCGGGCTCTGATGCCCATGCGCCCATGCGGCCCTTCTGGGCGATGACGTCAGAAGCGGCTCGCTGGCTTTGTAGGTGTTTGCTGGGACCAGGCACACATTCCGTGAGGACGATCACCTGGCCCGTTACCTGTCACTGAGTGTGTCGGTCGATGGAGAGAGGTGAGGAGACGGCTACGGCATCGACGCCCTCCTGCTGCTGAGAGGCTGTTGACGGCCCGCCGCGCCAGGTCCAATTTTCGTACTCGAATATTCTGAGGCGAATAGGCGTCCGAGAGTCGAACGCGGAAACCAGTGATGCGGGGGTACGTGGAGTTGGATTGTTCCGGACGTGCTGTGGGAGATCGCCGAGCCGCTGATTCCTCCGTCGAGGTAGCGTCCGCAGGGCGGCGGGACGCAGGGCACGCCTGATGAGACACTGTTCGCGGCCACCGGGCCCTGAAACCCATGGTGCTCGGTCACCAACCGAGACACGACCCCCATCGCGGGCGTCACTTCAAGCCCCAGCGTCGGCATGCCGACTAGGCGTACGACATACCTGAGCTGCGGAAATGACTCCGGGGTAACGCATCGGCGTCCGGATCGCCCGCAAGGGAATCAAGCCCTCCGAGCGACTCGGGCGACGCAGGTGGGTGATCGAGCGGACCATGTCCTGGCTCATCGGCTACCGTCGGCTAAACCCCCGCTACGAACGCAACTACCTGGCCTTTCTCGGCATCGCCGCCGCCCTCTGCTGCTACAAACGACTTCTCCGCCTCACCACATAGGACACGGTCTAAGGATTGATCTTGAACGGTGGCGGCCCCCCCGGCGGTCAACCGCCGGGGGGCCCGCAACTTTGTCCTCCAGCAGTGGCGGGGGCTCCGTCGCACGCCACCACCACGCTCACCTGCTCGCCGCCCGCGCCGAGCTCGGCGGGTAGCTGGAGCTCCCAGCTACCTGTAACGGGCGCTTCAGGGGCGTGGTCATCGCAGAAGGCTGCGCGGTCAGCGCCGGCCGCCGCCGATGCGGCGGTCGTCGGCCAGTGCGGTCAGCGGGCCGAACTCGCAGGCAAGCTGGTTCCACGTCAGAACCTCGCCACAGCGGGCCGGGAACTCCTTCGGGTTGAACTCGGGCATGGTCCAGGTGCCAGTGCCCCGGTCCCGCAGCCACAGGTCCCCGTCACCGTCGACCACAGTCGGCGGGACCGGTACGGGCTCGGCCTGATCGGTGGGCTCCCAGGTGACCCGGCCCGGGTGGGAAACGCGGCGCAGCTCGGTGGTGGCCAGCCGCGCGGCCAAGTCACGGGTGGACTCTTCGGCGTCCTTGACCGACGCGAGTCGGAATGCGTCGTCAAGTACGGGCAGGGCTGGATTCTTGCTGCGCTTTGAACTCATACGCTGACTACCTCCGGTAGGGGGCGTCACATCCGTTATGGCACCCCGTAGAGGAACACGGTATCCGAGGCGGGAGCCGGGCCGGCTACGACCACTGTCGAGGTGGAGGCGCTGGCACACCGCGCGGCGAGCTCGGCGAAGATCGGCTCCAGGTCGGGTCGAGGAACCGTTTCACCGCTACTTTGCTGCACGCCGATGACGGGCGTGAGCCGCATGGGCGTGGTCACGCCCGGTTCAATGGCGCCCGGGCCGTCCGGGTTACCCACGCGCGTGGCGGGGTTCGCGGAGGGCGGTGCGGGCCGCCCCACCCACCCGCTGCGGCTGAGGCAGGGCATATGTCCGGGTGCCCGCCCAGCCGGACGGTGGCGGGTGATCCCCACTCTGCCCCGCTGCGCGGTACTCAGAGTGGTGCCGGTGGGAGGTGGGCGACCGTAGGCGGAGCCTGCTCGCGTGCGCGGAAGCCGAAGCTGACGAGGATGACGTTCTCTCCGGCGCCGAGAGGCGTCCGGCCGTGCGGCGTGAGCGCTCCGTCGAACACGACGCAGTCTCCCGGAGTGAGATCGCATGCGAGGGAGCCGTCGGCGTCGATGGAGACGGTGCAGCTCACCGTGGGGATCGCGGCGAGGTGCTCATGCTTGAGGCACAGGAGCACGTTGGCCTCCCCGAAGCGTTCACCGGCGGCGCCCTCGCCGGACTCGGCGGTTGGGAACCCGTCCACCGGCCGCCATGACTCAAGCTGTGAGGTCGGTGTGGATGGTGGCCAGCCCGTCCTCGTCAATGACGCAGCTTTCCCGGTCGGCCTTACGTTCCAGCCTGGCGATTGCAAGGGTTTGATCTCCGGCAATGCAGAGCTCCGACCGCAAGGGTGGCGTTCCGTAGTACACGCCGTTGTCGAAGGGGCAGTCGAAGATGGCCGGGTCGGGGCTAAGGCAACTTCTCCCCGGGGGCGGATGGCGTCGCGTGGGATGGTCGTACCCGGCGCAGTGCATCATCTCATGCACCAGTGTCTGTGATATTTCCTGGTTTCCTTGCGGGAAGAGGACTCCGAAGTTGACACTCACCTCCGATCCGTCGACGTATGCACTCCCATTCTGAGCAGGGTCGGTATTTACCGTGTGGTGGATGGGCCGGTTGTATGCCTGACGAAGCCGTTGCCGCTCCTCGTCCGACAGGTTGGTGCACCCTGACACGCGTGACACGGCAAATCTGTGGCGCTGGATCACCGCATCACGGTCTGCCGGTGAGATATTGCCCTCGAATGTGAAGTGATCGAGAGAGAGGTCTTCACCCGGCAACCGGAAATACGCCTCGTGGATCTTCTCGTCGACTCCCACATAGGCGACGTGCTGCACGTTGTCGGAACGCGTGACCCAGCTAGTGGGGCGGCTCGTGCCCGCCCTGGCCTTCGGCCCGCCTCCGCTGACAACGTTGTGCTCCCAGCGACCGCCTCCGGGCGCCAGCCGGAAGAAGGCTTCATGGATCTTCTCGTCGACTCCCAGGTAGGCGAGGTGCTGCACGTTGTCGGAACCTGTGACCCAGCTAGTGGGGGCGGCGCCTATCACCCCCGGTGGCCGGCCTGCGCCAGGAACATTGTGCTCCCAGTGGAAGCCTCCTGGAGCGGACCGGAAGAAGACCTCATGGACCCGTTCGTCGGTTCCCATGGAGGCAACGTGTTGCGTACGGTCGGAACGCGTGACCCAACTGGTGAGGCCGATGCCCGCGACCCCTGGCTGGCCCGCGCTGATGATGTTGTGTTCCCAGCGGAAACCTCCGGGCGCGAACCGGAAGAAGAGCTCGTGGAGCTGTGCGTCGCTTCCGATGTAGGCAATATGCTGCACGTCGTCGTAAGGCGTGTACCAACTCGTAGGGCTGGCGTACAAGGAGGCATTCGGCCAGCCCAGGTTAGGGACGTTGTGCTGCCACCGGGAAACACCTGGCGAGAACCGCTGGTAAAGCTCGTGGATTTGCTGATCGTGGCCGACGTAGGCGATGTGCTGCGCGTTGTCCGCCGGGCTGTACCAACTGGTAGGGCTGGTGGGGGCGGGCGTGGCCGTTGTCTGGCCTCTGCTGGGCGTGTCGAATTCCCAGCGGAAGCCTCTGACGAACCGGAAGAAGAGTCGATAGATGTTCCGGTCTTCCCCGACGTAGGCAATGTTCTGCGCCTGGCCACTGGCCTGAGTGGGCGTGTACCAACTCGTTGGGCTGCAGTCTTCCGCGGCTCTTGCCGGCATGTTGGTGAGGCCGCCGGGTTCCCAGCGGAAGCCTCCGCGTACGAACCGGAAGATGGACTCATGGAGGCGTATGTCGTCGCCGAGATAGACGATGTGCTGCACATTGTCATTGGCTGTGTACCAACTTGTGGGGCTGGTACCTGACGCGACTTTCGCCTGGCCTTCGCTGGGCACGTTGTGTTCCCAGGGCATGAGAAGTCAGCCCTTCGTAACGATGTCGGCTTCCTCGGCTCTGCGAGCCTGGCAGACCCCCGACGCCACCTCTCAGTCTGCGCCCCCCTCGGAACCCCCACAACTTGTCGGTAGGCCGGGCCCCGCAGCGAGCCACACACTCCTCGGGGGTATTCAACTGCGGGCCCGTCACGAGGAAGGGGTCCCCGCACCATCACCCCTCAGACCGGCTCCGGGGGGGGGCGACCGGCCGGCTGCCCCCCCCGGAGCCGGCGCGGTGACTTCGGTTCCCGTCCCGCCAGACGGGCTCCCGCCGCCCGGCAGCAGTACCGCGCGCCGCAGTGGTCCCGGCCGTCACGACTGGACACCCCGGCCCTGGTTCTAGCCGGGGCAGGGCCGCCCGTGCTCGTGCATCCGGGGGCGGAGCGGCCGACGGTTCGGTGGCCGGTCCGGGAGTTCCCCGTCGGTTCGCGCCTTGGTGGACGTCGTCGTGGCTGCCGGGCTCGGGAGGCAGGTCCGACTACGTCGATCGCGGCTGGCTGCGGAAATTGCCCGACCGCCGGTTCCTCGCCCGCCTGTTAACAGGACCGCCCGCGTCCCTTTGTGGGTTTGTCTCAGCGAACAGGTGAGGGGTGAGCATCTGCACTGGTGGTGTTGGGTCCGCGCGGGTGCTTACAACTGCTCGAAGTGGAAGGAGCGGATGAAGCAGTCGCGCCTTTGGCCGATTGCGAAGAGGACGCAGTCGAGCACGGATTGGGCGGTCAGTGGGTCACTTGCTGTCCGGGAGGCGTGCTCCCAGGCGGCGTCGAGTGGGTCGCCGTCCGTGAAGTCCGGTGGGTAGAGCGAGATGACACGGATGCCCTCGGGGCGGAGTCGGTGGGAGAGGACGTCGGCGAAGCCGGCTTGCGCGGCTTTGGCCGCGTAGAACGCGGGGTGTGCCTGAGAGCGGTGGTTCTGGGCTTCCGCGGCCGAGGAGACCAGGTTGACCACATCGGCGCCAGTGGAAGCGCGCAGCAGGGGGAGGAAGTGCTTGACCGTGAGTAGGGTGCCGGTGGCTCCGGATGCGATGGTGTCGGTGATCGCGTCGTCGTCGGCATCCCACAGATCGGGGCCTGTGAGGTAGCGGGCCCCGTTGTTGATCAGCACGTCCACATGGTCGGTGTGGGCGGCGACCTCCTCGGCGAACGCCCTTATGGAGGCTGGCTCGGCCAGGTCACAGCCGAACGCGTCAGCTCTCGCGCCGCTGTCGGACGCCACCTCGTCGGCCACTTTCTGTGCCGCGGCCTGAGAGCGTGCGGAGACGAACACACGCGCCCCCCACCGGCCTGCGTTCAAGGCCAACGCTCGCCCGAACCCACGCCCGGCCCCGGTAATGACCACCGTGCTCCCGGTGAGATCCATGCACGTACCTCCGCTGCGTTGATCACCGCGAGCGTACCCGTGGCGTCGACCACGATGGACCTCTCCCTCAACCGAAGCGCGATTGGGGAGATCCACTGAGCAGGTCTGGGGCGGACGTGAGCATCACCCAGTCGGATTTCAACGACCGCCATCAATGCTTTGGAGGCGTAACCGGATGACCTCCGGAGGCCGTTGGAAGCGTGAGACGAGTACCTGAGAACGCGCCGAGGGCACCTCCCCGCATACCTACCCGTGCCGTCTGCCGCTGTCCACGCCCACTATCAACCACCTCGCCGAGCTGCTCAGGCGTCATCTGACGGCGACTCGGCCACGGTGGCGGATCCTGCCGCCGGGGAAGATCGCGGTGATCGTCCTTGCGGTGCTCCGGCATGATCAGCTCCTGGCCGACATGGCAGGCGGCGACGACGTGTCCGGGGCCACGGCCCGCCGCTGGCGAGACGGGCTGATCGGACTGCTCGCGGTCCAGCGCCGCGCTTGGACCGTGCCGGCGACAACCGGCCAGGACTCGTTCTTCCGCTGACCCAGCGCCGCCGAGCTCCCGCACCGTGCCGGGCACGGCGGCCCTCGCCCGCCGTACGCGACAGTGGAGTCGCGGGACAGCCATGTTTACGCGTCTTCACCGGGGTCCGGGCGGCGGGACGAGGTGATGAGCCGCCATGGACAGCGTCCAGATTCTCCCGTACTGGATAGGCCGGGCGGATTCCACGGACTCGATCCGCAACCACCCGGGATCCACAAGGTCCGAAGCTTCCCCCCTGCCTCGGACGAAGGGCATCGGCAGCACACCCGCCCGATGCCGCTCCCCGGCCGTACGGTCGTCACCGTCGTCCGCCCCTTGTTCTCAAGGAGACCTCATGGACCAGCAACCCGTGTTCGTGCTCGACTCCCACGGCAGCGATCGTCACGGCGAGGACGCCGCCCTCCGCGCCCGCGGCCCCCTGACCCGGGTCGACGTCCTCGGAGTCCGGGCGTGGTCGGTCACCGCACCGGAACTGCTGCGACGGCTCCTCCTGGACCCCAGGGTCTCCAAGGACGCCCGGCAGCACTGGCCTGCCTTCCCCGACCGGATCGTCGGGGTCTGGCCACTTGCTCTCTGGGTGGCGGTCGAGAACATGTTCACCGCCTACGGCGAGGAGCACCGACGACTGCGCCGTACCATCGGACCGGCCTTCGCCGCCCGCCGGATCAACGCGCTGGCGCCGGTCGTCGAACAGCTCGTCGCGGAGCTGCTGGACGACCTCGCCACCACACCGCCCGGTGAGCCGGCCGATCTGCGGGAGCGCTTCGCCTATCCGCTGCCCATCGGGGTCATCAGCCATCTCGCCGGCCTTCCTGCCTCCGTCCGGCCCCGGTTCCGCCACACCGTCGACGTGATCTTCTCCACCAGTCACAGCCCCGAGGAGACGACCGCCGCGGTCCAGGATCTGTACGCGCTCCTCGCCGACCTCGTCGCCACCAAGCGCACCGAGCCCGGACCCGACCTCACCTCGGCGCTCATCGCCGCCAGGGACATCGAAGGCGACGGAGAGCCCCTGACGGAGGCCGAACTCCTCGACACCCTGCTGCTGGTGATCAACGCCGGCTTCGAAACCACCGTCAACCTCCTGGACCAGGCCATCACCGCGCTCCTCACCAACCCGAGGCAACTCGCCCACGTCCGTGCCGGACGCGCCGAGTGGAAAGACGTGGTCGAGGAATCACTCCGCCACGAAGCCCCGCTCGCACATCTGCCGATGCGCTTCGCCGTCGAGGACATCCCCCTCCCCGAACACGGCGTGACCATCCAACGGGGCGACGCCATCCTGCCCTCCTACGCCGCCGCCAACCGCCACCCGGACCTGCACGGCCCCACTGCTGACGAGTTCGACACCACCCGGAGCGACAAAACCCACTTCTCCTTCGGCCACGGAACACACCTCTGCCTGGGAGCTGCCCTCGGCCGCCTCGAAGCCGAAATCGCCCTGCGCGCCCTCTTCACGCGCTTCCCTCAACTCGCCCTCGCTGTACCACCGAACCGACTGCACCCCAAACCGAGCTTCATCTCCAACGGCCACAGCGAACTGCCCGTCATCATCCACGCGCAGGAGACCGCCCCCTCCGGCTCCGGCTGATAGAAGCGGCGGGGCCGGTCCGGTGATGCCACGCGCATCATGTGGCGGGACCGCCCTCACCGCCCTGTTCGACTCCAGAGTGCTGGCAGATACGAAGGGCCTGCTGCCATGTCCCGCTTCACTCGCTTCGTCCACTCTGCTGGACCGCAAGGACCGGGTCACCGGCGAGGATGGCGGAACTCACGCCCACCCGCTCCGCCGCCCGAGACGGGCGTCCGTTCCGATGACGTTCGGCCAGGGCACGGTGCACCGTGGGCCGTCCGCGCCGGGTGTCCGAGTCGTCCATCACATCGTCGTGGATCAGGCAGAAGGCGTGGAACATCTCCAGCGCCGCCCCGATATGGACCACGGGCTCCACGGGTCCGCTCCGGCGGCGTGCCATCCCAGCACACACAGCAGGGGGCGGATCCGCTTGCCGCCGGCGTTCAGGAAATCCCCCAGTGCCACGGGGACATCCACGGGGAAACCCCGGGCCAAGGCGGATTCCGTCCTCTCATCCACGAAGGCGGCCAGGATCGCCGAGACCTGGTGTTGCGCCGCGGAGAGATCCACCGCGCCCCGCTTCGACGACAACTCATCGGCCCGCGTCAATGCGGTCATACCGCACCGCCCGTCCCGATGGCATCCGTGACGCGCACGGGGGTCCAGCCGTCCCCGGCGCTCCGCCCGACGAGGCGTCGACGGTCTTCGACGCAACTGCCGCGTACAGCACATCGCCCCCGACAGCCCGGCCTCGTACGGCCCGGTGAACCTCGCCGACGGTGACGGTCATCGGTCCGCGCCTGGCGTGCCCAGCCCGTCCGGGGCGGCTGTACCGCCAGGGTCAGGCTGGACAACTGAGCCGCTGTCGTCATGAGCTCCTCCCTCAGGAGCCACGGTGCACCCAGCCGTCACCGCATCCCCTACAGAAGAACAGGTGCATGTCAGAACCCGCAAGACCCCGGTCCGTCGTCGGATACGTGTATGGCGAGTGTGGGCGCTGCCACAGAGGACCGGGCGTTGGCGGCTCTGTGCACGCAGCCACGGCCAGGGCGGGAACGGGAAATCGGGGATGCGCGCCACGAGTGGCTGAGGGGCTGATCGTTCTGCCCCGGCTGCTGCCGGCTACGGTCGGCGGTCACGGCGGATCGCCCACAGGCCGGACGGCAACGGCCCTGACGCGGCGTGCCGGACGGCGCCGACCGGGTCTTCGGCCCATGTCCGGGTGCCGTTTCGCGGCCGCCGGCTCAAGCGATGGAAGCGCTGGCACCACACCACTCACGCCCAGATCCGCTGTGTCGGTGAGCTGGCGATGGCGCCCCTGAAGGGCTGGCACCTCCTGTGGGAACTCCGCTGCAGCACCAACCGCATCACCAACGTCGTGAAAGCCGTCCTGGTCCTTCACCACGCCTCATCGTGAGGTTGGAAAACGCTCCGTGTCCGGTGCTCACCACAAGGTGGTGAATCCCAGGCGGACGCGTTCTTCTTCGACGGCCACGTCGACGGCGCCGTCGCGGACCCGGGCGTACTCCGCGGGGGTGAGGGCGCGGCCGTGGATCCGTATGTCGTCCAGGCCGCCTCGGAAAAGCTGCTCGTAGTCCGGACGTGCCCCCAGATGAATGGTGAAGGCCCCCGGCGGGGTGATGTCCCCTGGGGGAGCGGCGGTGGTGCGGACCGGGCCACCGTCTACGGATAGGTGTAGTCGGCTGCCCTGGCGTTGGAAGACGACATGGTGCCAGGCGCCGTCGTTGTAGGACGAGGGGGTTTCCACGGAGGCGGACGCGGTGCCGGTGTCGATGGCGGCGCGCACGGTTCCGCTGCCCGGTTCCGCTCTCAGCCAGAACTGCCGAGCGCCTGCGCCCTGGCCGTATCCCCAGACGATGGGCTGTGGTCTGCTGGTCTCGGTGTGGCGGAACCAGGCGGTCACGGTGAAGTCGCCACCGCCTAGACGCAGGGACGGGGCGCAGTTGACGAGGCGGATGTAGTCGTCCTGGCCGTCGAGTTCGATGGCTTTGCCGGAGCCGCGGTTGCCCAGGACCGCTTTGCCGTGGACGACGGCGTGGTTGCTGTTTCCGGTGCTGTCGGAGGTGCGCGGGAGGCGTAGTTCCTCGCGTTCCGTATCCATGTGGGTCTCGGTGAAGGAGGTGAAGCGGATGGTGCCGTGGGGGGTGTTGGTCGCTGTCTCGTAGGCCAGGCTGATGGCGCCGGAGGGCAGCAGTGTCAGGTCGGAGTAGCCGGCCCGTCCGGGGTCGACGACGGTGCCGGCGCTCTGCCAGGTCCGGCCTTCGTCGAACGAGGAGCGGACGGCGAGGGTGCGGCGGTCCTCCACTGTGTGGGCGCCGGGGCGGGAGGGGGCGGACAGGAGCAGGCGGGGCCGGTTCGGGCCGGAGGAGGGCATGCGCAGTAGGGAGCCGAACACGGGGGGCGTTTCCAGGGAGGGCACGGGAGTGAACGGAGTGGCGAAGCTGAGGCCGCCGTCCGTGCTGGTCGCCGTCATCCGGTGGTCGTCGGTGCCGCAGGTGGCCGAGCTGCGGGCGTTCACATACAGGGAGCCGTCTCTCCTCTCCGCCACGGTGGGTTCCGAGGGGTAGGCGGAGGTCCTGGGGACGCGGTGGACGGCGCCGAGCGTCCAGTTCAGACCGCCGTCGTCGCTGTAGTACAGCTGCCCGCCGCCCTGGGCGTCGTCGGTCGTATGGTCGCCCGGAATCACGAGTCGGCCGCGGTGCGGGCCGCCGGCGAGCTGGATGCCGTGGCCGGGGCCGGTGGAGACCCAGGTCCAGCCCGCGGGCTTGAGATGGCTGAGCGGGCCCCTCGTCCTCCAGTTCACGCCGTCGTCCGTACTGCTCAGGGCGTGCAGCGCGCGCGGGCCCCGAACACGGGTGACGTCCGCCCCGACGCTCCACGGGCCGGAGGCGTACAGCAGGGAGATCCGGCCGGTCGCCGAGTCGGCGACGGGCGCGGGGTTCCCGTGGGCCAGGGTGTCGCCCGCGCCGCTCAGTACGCTCAGCGGCCCCCAGGTCCGGCCTCCGTCGAGGGAGCGTTTCATGACGATGTCGATGTGCCCGATGTCGCTGCAGTCGTCGACACGGCCCTCCGCGAAGACGAGCAGCGCACCGGAGGTGGTGGTGATCAGCGCGGGGATCCGGAAGCAGGCATAGCCCTCAGTGTGGTGGGTGAAAGGTGTGGACACCGCTCCCGGGAAGGCGGCCTTTCCTCCGTGGTGTCGTGGTCGCGTGCCTTCGACCGCCTGGGAGACCGGGGCCGCGTACAACCCGGGCGACGGCAGGAGGGAGAGCAGAAGAGACAGCGCCGTCAGAGCCAGGCATCCGTGCAGTCGTGTCGGACCAGAAAGCACCGTGTCTCCCATCACAAGGGTCGTCGGCCGGGAGTGTCGCCCTGGCACGATCGCCATAGCCGGAGAGGGGCCGCCCGTCAGTGTCTCCCCTCCACCCAGCCCACCAGATGGTCATGAAGATGTCGGCGCCCGCGTCATTGAGCGCGTCCAGGCTGACCGGTTGAAGCGCTGACCGGTGGAAGCCGAGGCGAACCTCCGGTGCCGACTGTCGCTCGTGCCGGGGGCTCGCGGATGGAACGGCCTGGCGGTATCGGATCACGGCGGACGGTACGCCGATTCCCCGCCGTCAGAAGAGTCTGACCTTGTCGACCCGGTTGTTCCAGTTGCCCCCACAGGGGGCAGGGCGCGACTCCTTGCCGAGGTCGGCGTTGCGTTCGCCTGGGTCGAGGCGGTACACCCATTCCGGGCAGGCGCTGTCGATCAGGAAAACCGTGCCATAGCGGTGGTTGAACGCGCTCGTTCCCTTGTTCATGATGTCCCCCTCCACCAACTGCCAGGTCCCGGCGCCGATGCGCCATCGCCAGAGACCGTTGGAGTTGAAGTCGGTCCACTCCCAGATGCAGAACCGGCCCAACGTGCAGTCGGCCAGGGATACCGGCGAGACCGTGTCTCGCTCAGCACGGGTCGCGACTCCCGGGGCGTCGAGGGCGGCAGCCTCGCTGTCGTAGCAGCGGGCGCTTCCGTCGACCCTCTGGACACAGAGACCACCATCGGGGCTCTGAACAGCACTGTTCTCAGCTCCCGCGGCTGAAGCCGTCCCGCCGATGAGGATCAGCGAGGCGGCCGTCGCCATCAGCGTGCGGAACGCTCGCCCTCCGCTCCGCGGAGAGGCCGGCGACTCCGGACGAACACGGATCGCGTAACGCATTTCTCATCCCCCTCACGTGGTGCCCAACGTCGGACATGCTGGAGTTACGGGCCTGAGGTCCATGCCCGCCCGGAGGAAACCGGCAGCGAAGGGCAGTACGAAATAATGCCAGCATTCACGACAGTCGGAACTGCCTCATCCAGACAGGATCCACCACGTACGAGATCGAGAAGAACCCACGCCACATACGCACCACAGGGCGCATAATGTGGGTGGATTCCGCCCGGTTGCAGCTTTTTGCCACCACGTAATTTCTCCTGTTCGCTTGGCGAGGGCCGAGATCATTGCGTGCCGCACTGTGTTTTCGGAGTTCGCTTGATTCTCCTTTCGTCTCGTCCGGATCTATCGGCGCTGCGTCGTCCTGGCCGCCGCCGTGCTCGGGGACGGTGCCCGTCTGCGTGAGCGGACACCGTCTACGCGCCTTCGGGTCGCCGTGCCCGCAGGGGCCAGTGTCCGGCGGGGGGTCGAGTTTGGTGAGCTCCGTTTCGACTGCCACGTTGATGGTGCCGAAGAAGTTGACGTTCTCGCTGTGGGCCGGGGAGATGGGGGCGAGGAGTGCGTCGTCGACAGCCGGTTCCGAGCAACCCTCCGCTGCCCAGCACCACCGTCTCGTTGTCGGACGTGGCTGGCCTGGTACGGCTGACCTCCGCCGCCAGATCCGCACCGAGCCTCGCGGTGTTCGCCCAGCCCGGATCCCTGAGCGTGCGGGAGGCCACGTACTTGGGCATCGCGTTCAGCGCGGCCACCGCGGGGTCGTCCATGGCGGCGTACGGCCATGTGGCGGTGAAGATCTCGTATGTTCTGCGGCCCAGGAGCAGGCCCCGGCACCAGCCGTGGCCTCGCTCATGAACCGCTCCACCACCTCGTCGACACAGGGCAGCACCCAGCCGCCCTGATCGAACCCACCGTCCCGGTCCTCGTCGGCCGAGAGGACCGAGGGCATGACACCGTCCAACGAGACGAAGTTGACCACGACCAGCTCACCCATGTGCTGCTCCCATCCGTGTGCCTGTTTGCACCGGTGTCGACCACACACAGGAGCGGAACTCATGGGTCGCGGCGGCGCGTGTCTCCTCAGATTTCGGGCGGCGCGGGGATCCTGGAGAGACGGCCCGGCTCTCCAGTCGCCCGCGAGCTCTCGACGAGCCGCCGACCGACCCGCGTCGGCGTCAGCCGGTCAGATGGGTCACCACCGAGCGCATGGCGTGGCGCAGCGCCGGGCGGGTCTCCTCAGGTGCGTCGAGGGTCTCGAAGCCGTGGTGGCCGTTTGGCACGTCGACCAGTTCCAGCCGCGCCCCGTGGTCCTCGGCCGCGGTCACGAACGCCTCCACGGTGGCGGCGATCTCGGGTGTCTCCCGTCCCGCGCGGAGGAGAACCACGGGAAGGGGACCCGCGTGGGCGAGCGCCCCGACGGGGTGGAACCGACTGTCGGTCATTCCCCAGTTGGGCAGCGGCGCCAGGATCGGGTAGGAGGCGGCCAGGCAGCGCAGCCAGGCCGGGGGCCGGGTCAGCCAGGGCGCGGCGAGCAGGCCGCCGCCGGAGAGGAACCACAGGGCGACCCGGTCGGCGTCCACCCGGGGATCGGCGCGCACCAGTTCCACCGCGGCGGTGACGTCCGCCGCGGCACGCTCATAGTCGGCGACGTCGTGCAGTCGGTGGTCGAGGGTCGCGCCGACCACGCCCTCGGCGGCGGCGAACCGGGCGTATCCGATGAGGGTCGGCCAGTCGCGCGGGGTCGGGCGGACCCCGGCGGGCACCGGTCCGCCGTGCACGAAGACCACCGCCGGTCGGGGCCCCTCGGCGTCGGGGACGTACAGGTCGACATGTCCCTTCCGGTCCCGGGGCAGCTCGGGCACATCGAGCGGGAACGGACGCGGCGGGGCGGGCGGCGCTTCGGCGCGGCGCGGTCGCAGCCGGCGTCCCTCGCCTGCCGCGGCGCGCAGCAGGACGTCCGCCAGTTCGGCGGGGCGGGAGAGCATCGGCCAGTGCCCCGTGGGCAGTTCGAAGAAGGTGACCCGAGGGTCGGCCAGTGCCGCGAGCCCGGGGTCGCCGAGGTCGACGAGCTGTTGCACCAGATCGACGCCGACACCGTTGAGGGTGCACAGCACCCCGGTGGTGGGCGCGGCGGCAGCCGCTCCGGTCAGGCGCAGCGGCTGGGTCAGGGTGCCCAGCGGCTGCGGCGCGGCAAGGGCGGTGAGCCGGTCCAGTACCGCGTCGGAGACATCGGCGGTGCTGCCCCAGCGCTGCCACCCGTCACGCGTCGGCGGTGCCAGCTCGCCCTCGGCCGCCTCGCGCCCGGCCACTTCGGCGAGCCGTGCGCGCAGGGTCTGGTCCGGTACGGCGGCCAACGCCGGGACGCCGTTCTGCGGCATTCCGCAGTCCAGGTAGACGACCCGGGAGACGCGCTGCGGGCGTCGATCGGCCGCGCCGAGCACCGGGTGGATGCCGTAGTCGTGGCCCACGAGCACCAGATCCCGGCCGGATGTCGTGTCCACCGCGTCGATCGCCTCGATCACGTCCGCGATGTGTGTCTCCAGATCGACGGGGGCTGACCCGGCGGGGCGGCCCGCGTCGACTCCGGTGAGCGGGACGGCGTGCGCCTCGCTGCCCGTCGCGACCAGCCGCTCCGTGGTTCTCTGCCACACATGAGCGCCGGTGAACACGCCTGCCACCATGATGAATACGGTCATGGCCGTCTCCTCGGGTCCGTTCCGCGACGTCGCGTCGGTCGCGCGCGCCGTGCTGCCGCGCACCGGCGCCTTCGCCCCGGTGGCCTGCCGGTACCGTAGGAACTCCCCCAAAGGGAGGTTCAACTGTCCACGTCGCACGAGGATCGCTGGAGCATCGGCGAGCTGGCCGAGCGGGCGGGCGCGACCGTGAAGACGGTCCGCTTCTACTCCGACCAGGGCCTGCTGCCCGAGGCGCACCGCAGCGGCGGCGGTCATCGCCGGTACGGCCCCGAGGCGCTGGAGCGGCTGCGGCTGATCCGCTCGCTGCGCGCCCTCGATCTGCCGCTGCCCGAGGTGCGCCGGGTGCTGGAGGACGAGGGCGCAGCGGGCCGGGTGCTGGAGGACGCCGTCGCGGTCCGGCTGCGCGAGCTGGGCGGTGAGCTGAGGGCGTTGCGCTGGCGGGAGGCGGCGTTGCGGCTGGTGCGGGAGTGTCCACCCGCGCAGCGGTCTGACCGGCTGCGGCTGATCGGCGCGGTGAGCAGCCCGCCGAGCACCGCGCCGCTGGCCCGGTTCTGGCGTGGCTGGCTGCCGGCGCGGATGCCCGCTCGGGCGACGGCGGCGTTCTTGGAGGTGGCCGTTCCGCAGCCGCCCGACGAGCCGGACCCGGCACAGGTGCTCGCGTTCATGCGGTTGCACGCGTTGACGACGGCTCCCTGCCCCGGCGGCACGCAGCCCCAGCCGGAGGTGCACCGGGCGGCCGGGGCCCGTGGCGCGGCCACGTTGTACGCGGGCCTCGCCGAGGCGTATGAGCTGGCGGGCCCGCAGGTGCGCCGGGCGCGGCAGCCGTTTCCGGGTGAGGCGCTGGACGCCTATGTGGCGGTGTACGCGAGCGCGTACGGCGGCCGGGACACCCGTGCGTTCCGCCGCTGGCTGGCCGAGCGGCTCGCGGCCGAACCGCGGCTGGACCGGTACTGGGAGCTGGCGGCCGTGGTGCTCACGCAGCCGGGCGGCCGGCCTGAGCCGACCCCGGGTTCCGCGGATGACTGGCTGCGCGCGGCGCTGGAGGGGGACAACGCCACGGCGGCGTAGACCGGTGCCGCAGGCCCCGCGGTCGGCCGGTCTCGTGCAGGCCGAGCAGACTCGCGGGACCTCCGGATCCGGGCCGGCCGGGGCACGTCGGCGCGCACTTTGGGGTCGGTACGGAGGGTGGCGATGGCCTGGGTGTAGACGTGCACCCCTTCGGGAAGCCGCTGGCTCTCGGCCCGAGGCGCTCGTCGCGTGCCACTCCTCGTCGGTGCGACGACAGCGCTACCCTTTGCACCTCATCCGCCCAGGAGGGCCCCGGCCGATCCATGGCGGTCAGACGGCCGCCGCGCTCTCTCCTGAAGGTCCCATGTCCGAGCAGTCTTCCGCCGGGTGGCTCGTCATCCGAGGCGAATCCCCGACCACCCGTGCCCTCGATCCCGGTCTTCACGGCCTCGATGTTCCGCACGAGGTGCTGACCTGCGCCGACGAGCACGGCCTCGACAGCGGTGACCCCGACGTCTACCTCGTCGTCCCCCCGGCAGAGGAAGCCGAGCCCACCGTGACCGGCGAGGAAATCCGTCGCCGGTTCCCGCTCGACAGCACATCGGCCGCACACCTACGCGACGCGTGGGAGAATGCCGCCCCGCTGCCCCCCCCCGGGACCAGACACCAGCGACCGACATGCTGCGCGCCATCCCGCAGTGGCGCTCCAGGGCCCGGACGCGGCAGTTGGCCGATGAGATCCGGTGGTCGGCTGATGACGGGGGACGGTGTCGCCGGAGTGGCGCGGCGGGCGAGGAAAGCGTCTTTGAGGTCGGGGTGCTTGTGGGTGAGGAACCGGCGCTTGAGGCTGGCGCGCGCGGCTGGACCATGTGCGCCGGCCGTGCGTGCCCCCCCGCCACCACGGTGACGTCCTCATCAAGACGAGCCCCGGCTATTGGCACCACCCTCGCTCGTCTGTGCCAAGATTCGAGGGTGGAGATCACCGACGTTACGCGTGCGATCGCGGCTGCGACTTCGGTCGCCGCATTGCTCGACCTGCCGGCTGACGACGTGATCGTTCTCCACAACTCGAACAAGCTGGCACTGCGGCTGACTCCATGTGACGTTTTCGCCCGGGTCGCCCCTGTGGGACACGAGGTCGCGCAGTTCGAAGTCGAGCTCGCTCAGCGGCTCACCGAGGCCGGATGCCCAGTGTGCCCTTTGGAGCCTCGGGCGGACCCGCGTGTGTACACGCGCGATGGTTTCGCAGTGACGCTGTGGACCTACTACGAGCCCGTGGCACCTCACTTCTCACCGGTCGACTACGCCAAGGCGCTGGAGCGGATGCACGCCGGCATGCGCAGCGTCGATGTGCCGAGCCCGAGGTTCACGGACCGGATCACGGAGGCGGAAGAAGTTGTCGCCGACCCGGACCGCTCACCGGAGCTCGCCGACGCGGACCGCGTCTTCCTCAACGGCAGGCTGGCCGGCCTGCGCCACGCGATCGAGGGGCGCGGCGCCGTGGAGCAACTGCTCCACGGCGAGCCGCATCCGGGCAATGTGCTCAGCACAAGGAGCGGCCCTTTGTTCATCGACCTTGAAACGTGCTGTCGTGGACCCGTCGAGTTCGACCTCGCCCATGTTCCCGAGGCGGTCTGCGAGCACTACCCGAACGTCGACCAGGAGCTTGTGGACGAGTGCCGACAGCTCGTTCTCGCGATGGTCGCCGCGTGGCGCTGGGAGCTGGGCGACCAGTTTCCGAACGGGAGGCGCTGGGGAGAGGAGTTCCTGCGCGCCCTGCGCGGTGGTCCTCCTTGGCCGACACTCGACACGATGAACAAGCGGCTGGGCGGCCTGGAGTAATCGCCGAAGGTCCCGTGCTGAAACGGGGCGCCGGTGCCGGTAGATGTGGCCATTCATGACCGAGGCCCAAGAATCTTGGTCAGACGATGCCGACGGGTGCGCCGGGCCGTTGCGGGCCCCGGGTCACGGAGCCCGACTGGTGCCGACTGCCTGGGCCCGGCACAGTCGACCAGGCTCCGGCCTCCGGTCGGTGTCGGTGGGCGGCGGCAGACTGCGCGCATGGATGTTTCTCACGATACCGATCGCCGTGACCGTGCCGGGCTGGTGTGGGTCCGGTCGACGGGTGCCCCTTGATCGTCGTTCCGGGGTCATCGGCACCGCCGTCGACGACTCCGGCCCCGCCCATCAGCACGACCATGGTCCAGCAGCTCCTCCAACGCGTCGGCCTTCCCGCCGGGGCCGACTGCGCGTGGACCGGATCGTCGACGAAGCACGCCACACGCCGACCCCGCCCGACTGGTGGAGCTCTTCGGCCTGTCCAACCTCTCCGCCACCGCTACGTTCTGTTGGCACACCCGGACAAGAGGAACGGCCCCATCGCCCTGTAGGGCCTGTCCTTCCCAGAGGGGCGAAGGCCATTGCGTCGAGGGTGTGCCGAGCGGCCACCCCTCGCAGCCGCCTGCCCGCGGCAACGAGCCGGCGACCACGCTGCCCTTCTGCAAGATCACTGCCACCGGGAAATCCTCCGGCCGGTCGCTGATGTCCAGGATCTTGCCGCCCGTTCTCCTGGCGGCGGGGGCGGGACTGGCACTGGGGCACCTGACGACGGGACGTCTCGTGCGCTGGGATCCCGATCTGGTGGGGACGCCTCTGTGCCCCTGTTCTCCGCAGCCGCGCTGCACCGCCTGCTGACCGGTCTCCGCCCCGGCCCGGAGCTGTCGCCGCCGTCCGGGGGATTGCGATGGGTCCCGCCCGGGTTCGCGCTGCTGACCGGGTTCTGTGTGGTGAGCGTTCCGTGCCCCGGGCCCTGACCCCGCGTACCGCCCGGCAAGGTCCGGGACGGGCCCGCTCCGGCGCCCGCCCCTGCCCGCGGGACACGGCGGAGGTCTTGGAACACACAGGCTCATCGTCCCGTCATCGAGGACAGGAACTGACCCATATGACTCTTAGTGTGAACACCGAGGAACGGAACAGAGACACCAGAAGGCGGAGACCATGACCGTGCACAAGCTTGCGCCCCTCAACCCCGCCGCTGCGCCGGCCGTCACCGGCGAGTGTGCCGAGCTGCTGGAGATGCTGGCCGCCCAGCGGCACTTGCTGCGTTTCACCACACGGGACCTCACCGATGAGCAGGCCGCCCGGCGGACGACCGTGAGTGAGCTGTGTCTGGGCGGCCTGATCAAGCACGTCACCGCGGTCGAACGGGGCTGGCTGGCGTTCATCACGGACGGGCCGTCGGCGATGGGGGACTTCACCGCCCTGACCGAGGCCGACTGGGCCAGGCGGGCCGATGAGTTCCGGCTGCTGCCCGGTGAGACGCTGGTCGGGGTGCTGGCCGACTACGCGGAGACGGCCCGCCGGACCGACGAGCTGGTCGCCGGGCTGCCCGGCCTCGGTGCCGCGCAGCCGCTGCCGAAGGCGCCGTGGTTCGAGCCGGGCGCGCGGTGGTCGGTGCGCCAGGTGCTGATCCACATCATCGCCGAGACCGCTCAGCACTCCGGCCACGCGGACATCATCCGCGAGTCCCTGGACGGCGCGAAGAGCATGGGCTGAGAGGCGTCGGGCGGGACCCCGGGCCGGAGCTGAGACAGGGGCCGGGCGCGGCCCGGGGCCCGATCGGGGCTCAGACAGGGGGGAAGTCGGTCGTGCCGGTCCACCAGGTGCCCGGGGCCGCCGGGTCGCGGCTGGTCCAGAACTCGACCATGCCGCCGATGAATTCCTCCCGGGACAGGGTGCCGTCCCCGTCCCGGTCGAGATGCCGGAACGCCTCGGCGGCCGCCTGCCGCGTCAGTGCGGGGAAGTGCCCGTGCTGGAAGGCGAAGAACTCCTCCCCGTCCACCGCTTCGTCGCCGTCCGTGTCGGCCACCGCGAGGAACGCCTCCGCGAGGCCGCCGAGCGTGGCCAGGGCCGCCGCCGGGTCGTCGGCCAGGGTCCGGGTGGAGGCGATGAACTCCGCGCGGCTGACCGCGTCCGCTCCCGGCGGCAGATGCGGCAGGTGCAGCTCGCGCCAGATCGCCAGATAGGCCGCGATCACCCGTTGTCCGGCCGGCGACCCCTCGGGGTGTCCGAGGGAGGCGGCGACGGACTGTCCCATGAGGGTGTGGTCATGCTCCGTCAGACGGCCGTCACCGTCACGGTCGAGATGGTCGAAGCCATGGCCGATCTTCCGTATCAGCAGCTCGTCCGACATGCGGCGCCTCTCGGTCGGGGGGTATCCGTGCCCTCCTTCGTACCAGGCGGGCACGGCGGCCGTCCGGGGCATCCGGAAAGTCGTGGCCCTCTCCCGCGCAGCCGGAAGGGGCCCGTGCCGCGGCGGGCTCCCATCCGGCCGGAATCACCGCGGTCCGGGCTCCGCCCCGCCCCGCTGCCGGTCGCGTTCTGGAGTCGGCGTACCACGTCGTCTGCCGTGTTGCCGTCGAGGAGTGTCCGCAGGATCAGCGCGCCGGTGGGGTTGAGCTGCCAGTCACGTCCGGAGCGTTCGTCGAGGAGCACCATGCCTCTCCGGGCACCCCTGGTGAGGGTACGACTGAGGATCGTCGTACCCAGTCCCCCCACCGAAGGGATCGGTGCAGCCAGCACCAAGGCGGCGTTCATTCCCTCGCTTCGGACAGAAGACGACACTTCCCGGCCTGACGCGAAGAATCAGGGGCGGCCCCGCAAGGGCCGTTGGACCGCCCGGCCGCACGTTCGAGGCATCCACCCGATCGAGACTGCTCCCTGTGAGCCCAATCCTGCGGGGTGCCGCTCGGCCGGCCGGGTACCTGCCGCTCGCGGCAGAGTCGCTGTGTGCGCGGGTGGCATGATCGGGGGCATGTATGAACGCATCGTGGCCGCCGCCGATGGATCGTCGAAGGGGAACCCCGGTCGGGCCGGGTGGGGTTGGGTCGTCGCCGACGCGCATGGTTCCCCGCAGCGCTGGGAGTCCGGCCCACTGGGCACCGCCACCAACAATTCCGCCGAACTCACGGCGCTGCAGCGCCTCTTGGAGGCCACCCCTTCGGATACCCCGCTGGAGGTGCGGATGGACTCGCAGTACGCCATGAAGGCGGTCACACAGTGGCTACCCGGCTGGAAACGCAACGGATGGAAGACCGCCAGCGGCAGCCCGGTCGCCAACCGCGACCTGGTCGAGCGGATCGACACCCTCTTGACGGGGCGCGAGGTCAACCTCGTGTACGTCCCGGCGCATCAGGAGGGCGGGGACCGACTGAACGCCATCGCCGACCAGGCCGCGAGCGACGCGGCCGCCACACAGAAGCCAGGCGGAACCGCCCACGGCCACGACCTGCCCGTCCCCGCACCGGAACGGGCCATTCCTTCGCGTGGGACGAAAAAGGCTCCCGCCCAGCGTAAGAAGAGCGGCAGTCCCGACCGAGGCGGTATCCGGACCATCACAGCGAAGTTCCCCGGCCGGTGCGCCTGCGGCGCCGCCTACGAGGCCGGAAGCAAGATCACCAAAATCGGTACGGGATGGGGACACCCGGACTGCCGGACGAAGGAGGAAGGGAGCGCCGGCCAGTGAACCCGCCAGGATCGACGCAGCGAGGCTCCCGCCCCTTCCGGGGGAGGGCGGAGCCTCTTGACGGCACTCCGGGTGGCGGACGTCTGGCCGCGGTGTGTGGCCATTCGCGTCGACAGTGCGAGCAGTTGGCGGCGGCGCGTCCGTGGACTCCCGGTAGACGCGGTACCAGGCGGTCTGGGCCTTCAACAGACCGGTGGTGAAGGTGGGCCGCTTCAGGACCTGTGTGGGGTCGCATGCTCGATCCGCAGGGCTGGGTAACCTGACTGATTCCTCGCTGCGGCCGGGGCTCCCGATCCGGAAGGTGCCTCGGCGATCCCGGTCGGAGGGTGTGGGCTGACTGTGGGCTCCGCAGGCAAGGGTTGTGTCACTCGGGTGCCAACGTGGCTCGCAACGGGTGTCGTTGAGGGCTGTGCACCGTTCCCAGGGTGTTCCGCAGTGGGGGATTCCTGCGATCTATTGATCTTGTGCTTACGACCGGGATCGCCGGTTGCGGGGCTGGCGTTGGTGGTCCAAGGAGAGGCACCCCACTTCCCGTGGGGGACGCAGGTGCACGGCATGCCCAGCGCTCAACCCAGGTCCCGGCCTCCTGAGGAGGCCGGGACCTGGTGCTGGCGTTAGCGGTTCGGATTGGCCACTGCCCCACTTCTGTGGGCCTGTGGCAGGGATGCCTTCCCGTTCCGGAAAAGGGTTCATCTGTAGAGGACGATGTCTCTACCCTGAGCGGAGCGGGTCAGCGCGCATTCCCGCAGGCTGCGGTGGCGTGGCAGAGCGGCCCATTGCGATCGGCGTGGGGAGGCCCCCTCACGTCGACTGACGGAGACGGGGCGGGCTTGCTCCTATCTGTCCGCGGGTTCGAATCCCGTCGTCATCGCAGCCGACCTCGACTTGGGCCAGGCGCACGGGAGTACTCGTCAGACCTGCCAAAGAGGTTGGGCCAGAGCTCCGGGCTGGCCCCACGATCCCGGTCTGGGTGGGCCCACTTCATGCCTGACATGACCATCGTTACGGCCCGAGTGGCCCTGGGCTCCGCCCCAGCCCTTGGGCTCGGTCGAGGCGGTCTGATGTCGCGGGGTGGTCGTGAGAGAGAATGCCGTGCATGACGACTTGAAGAGGACCGGCCGGTCGGTCGCATTGGGTCAAGGCCGCGACTTGTGACACGGTCAGAGACGGTGATCACCGAATTTGCGCCACTTGTGAAACCGAGGTCTGCTCCCACCAGTTCCGCTTCCATCCGCCTGAGTCCTCGATGTTCGAGCGGTGCGTCGGCCTGGTCCGGATCAGCGAAAACGGTTCGTCTCCGGCAGACGCCGACTGGCAGGCTGCGACGCATGGTTCCACAGCGTCAGATACGCGCCCAGTACGACTCCCGGACGATCGTCGTGTACCAGGCATACTCGCCTGCCATCGCGGGTCCGTCCGTGCGGGCCAATCGCTTCGTCACCCCGTTCTCCTTTGGCCGGATGACCTGGATCAAACCCTCGTTCCTCTGGTTGATGCACCGTAGCAACTGGGCCCAGAAACCCGGCCAGGAGCGGGTGCTGGCGGTCCGGATTACCCGGGAGGGCTGGGAGGAGGCCCTGTCCACAGGGGTACTGACCACCTCCGATCCACCAGCGGTGGCCACGGCTCCGGTCCATGTGCAGTGGGACCCAGAGCGCACTCTGCGGGGCTCCGCACTGAATCACTACAGCATCCAGGTCGGCATCGGCCGCGAGCTGATTCAGCGCTTCAACGAGGAATGGCTGGTGGACCTCGCGGACATCACCGCGCAGACCCGCAAGGCCGCCACACTCGTGCGGTCGGGCCGCTCCGCCCAGGCCCAGCGGCTGCTGCCGACCGAACGGCATTATCCGGTCGGGCCCGAGGCGGCCAAGAGGCTGAGGATCGACGGATAGCTCAAGGCACGGTCCGTATGCGCGGGCCCACGGTGACGGGTCAGTGGCCGAGTTCGATCACGAGGACGCCGGCGGCGATGACGGCGATGCCCAGGCCCATCCGGCGGGTGAGCGGGTCGCGGAAGAGCAGGTGGGCGACGATCGCGGTGAGTGCGATGCCGACGGCGGCCCAGATTCCGTAGGCGACGCCGATGGGCATGCCTTCGCCGAGGCTGAGGAAGAGGAAGAGGAAGGAGACGCTTTGCAGGAGTGCGAACGGGGCGATCCACTTCGTGCGCCGGAAGCCCTCTGACATCCGGAGGAAGGTCGTTCCGCTCACTTCGCAGAAGATGGCGGCGGTCAGATAGATCCAGCTCACCGGTGGTCCTCCGTTCCGTTTCCGGCGGGGGCGGGGTGGCCCGCGTGCGTGGAGCCGGTCTCCACGATCATGACGCCCGCGGCGACCAGGGCGATGCCCGCGGCCATGACCCAGGTGAGGGGATCACCGAACAGGACGTACGCGAGCACGGCGGTCAGGGCGACACCGCAGGCGGCCCAGATGCCGTAGACCACCCCGATGGAGGCGCCGGTGCGCAGGATCGCGGCCAGGAGCACGAAGGCGCCGATGTAGCCGGCCGCGGTGAGCGCGAACCACCCGGGGTGGTCGGAGGCGGCGCGCAGGGCGAGGGTCGCGGAGACCTCGCCGATGACGGCGAGGGTGAGCAGGGCCCATTTGTTCATCGGGGGCCTTCTTTCAGGAGCTGCTCGGCGAGAGCGAGAAGCTGTTCCCGTTCGCCGTCGCGGGGGACGAACGTGTCTGCCGCCAGGGCTGTCCAGTAGCCGTCGGCCATCAGCCGGGCGGCGGTGAGTCGTCCGCGCTCCTCCAGGGCCATGTCCTCGGGCAGCGCGAACCACGGGCTCAGGCGCTTGATCCAGGTGTCCTTCAGGGCGGGGCTGTAGACGGCGTCGGTGAAGATCGCGAAGTCCGCGCGGTCCAGGCTCCCGGACAGCGCGACCCGCACGTAGGCGCCGATGCGCTCCGACGGGCTCGCCTGCTCCCTCGGCCTGTCCAGGGCGGCGATCATGGCCTGCTCCCAGCGGGCGGCCACATGATCGACCACACCGTTCATCAGTGCCGTCTTGGTGGGGAAGTGGTACATCAGCCCGGGCTTGCTCAGCCCGGCTTCCTGCGCGGCGGACGCCAGGGTTATCGACCCGCCGTCGACAGCGCGCACCAGACGCAGGGCCGCTTCCAGAATCTGCTCTCGGGATGTGTTGCTCATGACTCTACTTTACCAACCGGTTGGTAAAGTAAAAGTCGACGTGGCCGGGCCTCCGGCTCCGCGCCCGCCGCGAAGAGCACGCTCCGCCATACGCTCAGTAACCGTCCAGTCCGAGCCAGCCGGGGCGGCGCAGGTGGACATCGGGCAGTCGCGCGATTCCACGCGCTTGGAGTCATCGCTCACGAGCCACACGAAAGAGGGAGAACCCGTTATGACGAGCACGCCGCCGCCGTCACCTCGACCACGGCGGTGCTGACCGCGGCCGGGTTCGGTACCCCGCTGGCAGACCGAGATCGCCCACAAGCTCCCCTACGGCTACACCCAGTACGCCGACCTGACGATGCGTGCCCCGGACGCGGATGTGCCCGCGATGCTTCCGGAGATCGACCGGGTCAACGAGCCCGTCGACGACCTGGTGGCCAAGGTGCGCCGCTACACCGAGTGGTTCGAACTCCTGGCGCCGAAGGCTGACCCGGACCACGAACGGGCAGCCCGCTGGGAGGGCGCGGCGGTGCACGGCTTCCGGCTGTGGCCGCGTCTCTACCCCCGGCTACCTGCCGGGAGCTATGTCCTGGTCGCGTTCGTGTTCACCGGGAAAACGGTCGAGCAGCGCGACAGCCGGATCCGGCGCCTGGAGCAGGCCGCCCACACCTCTTTCGCCGGGGAGCCGTACCCCGAGCCGGGCCGCGGGGACTACGGCTGTCGACGACCACCAGGCGGTGCCAGTGGTCGTCACCGAGTTGGAGCGGATCACCGCCGACTTCAAGGGCGCGGCCGGTGCGGTGTGGCGCAGGCCCGGGCGGGATGAGTGGCAGACGCTGCGCGAGGCGCTGGACAACCCCGACGGCGACCGGCTTTACGCGGCCCAGCTCAAGGAGGCCCGGTGTCGCCTGGCGGAGCGCGAGGCGCCGGAGCGGGAGGCACGGCGGCCGGTGTGCACCGCCTGCGGGAACCGGTTCAGCGACGACCGCTGGCAGCAGGTCCGGCCCTCCGGGTGGCCCGGGAAACGGGATCATCTGTGCGGACCGTGCGAGCAGGATGACCTCGCCCGCATCGAAGCCGAACGTCTCACCCGCCGCCAGGCGGAGGAGGCCACGGCCCGCGCGGCGGCGGAAGCGGGAGTGAGGAAGAGCCGCGGATTGTTCGGACGCCGCCGGTAGCCGGCCCGCCCCGGGGCCGGATCCCCGGGGCGGCTTCCGTCTCCGGCCGGGCAGACAGCCCGGCCGGAGACGGAGGCACATACCCCGGACAGCAACGTGAAGGATCAGATCGGCATTAGCGCGAAGAGGCGATCACTTCACCACCGGCGTTGGTGAGCCCGGGTAGGGGACTGAACTCCCGGGCCGCGCCCGGGGGCGGGCAACGAGTCGAGCCGGCGGGGGGTTCGTGTTGACGCCGGTGAGGATCCGATGGCCCTTGCTGGGGGTTCGGTGGCTGTCGTGTCATGGTGCCGGGGTGGGCCGTTCAGGAGCCGGATTGTTCTCCGGTGGTTTCGCGGATCTGGGCGCGGGTGGTGTCGGCCTGTTGCTGGATGTGTTGTTGTACGTGGGCAGGGACGCCTTGGTCGTGGAAGTGGGCGGTGAGGGTGTCGAGGGTGGTTTCGGCGCGTTCGAGGTCGCCGGCTTTGGCGTGGACGGTGGCGAGGCGGCGGAACGCGGCGTTGAGGGTGAGGTTGTCGAGGCCGGTGTCCTGGTCGGTGCGGGAGGTGGTGATGGCTTCGGTGAGCTGGGTGACCGATTCGGCGATGTCCGGCGGGCGGACCTGGAGGCGGCCGTCGCCGATGGTCTGGAAGTGACGTCCGGCGTTGGCACCGCGGGCGAGGCGGGCGTAGGCGGTGAGAGGGTGGTCGCCGTGTCGTTCGATGAGTTCCTGGAGGGCGTCGTTGCCGGTGGTGAGGTGGGGCGCGTCGGAGCCGAGGAAGGCGAGGAGTGTGCCCTGGTCGTCCCCGGTGAGGAGTTCACCGACTTCCTGGTCGGCCCGGTCGAGCGGGGTGCGGACCCGGATGGTGCGGGTGGGCGAGACGGTGCGGGCGCCGTCGAGACCGGTGTGGACGGCGGTGATCCGGTAGGTGCCGGGTTCGGCGAAGTAGAGGCCGTCGCTGCCGTAGCCGAGGTAGGCGGTTTCGTAGACGGCCGGGTTCGCCTCGGTGAGGGTGACGGTGCGTTCGACTTCCCCGTGTCCGGCGCAGGCGCGGGCGATGGGGCGGAAGGCCCGGGTGCGGCCGTACGGGTCGGTGATCACGATCGCGGTGCGCTCGCCCTTCGGGCCGATCGCCGCGGCGGCCTCCACATCCCCGCGTATCCCGGTACGAGAGAGCCTCAACTCGGCCATGACCGGCTCGCCGTAGCCGAAGAACTGCTTCCCGCCGAGCGAGAGTGCCAGCCCCGGGTCCTCACCGGCGCCCGGCAGGGTGAACGCCGGTGCGGTGGCACTGAGGTCGAGTGCCGTGTTGCTGAGGAAGGCGTCGCCGCCGGGGACGATGTGACGGTGGAAGCCATGGCGCAGATGGCGCAGTTCGTTGTCGCTGAAGGAGTACGGGAAGTCCTGCCAGAAGTGCTGCAACCCGGCCCTGTCACCGTTGCTGTAGACCTGCGGATAGTTCATCCAGGACAGTTCGCCGAGGCCGTTGTTCGGCCCCAGGGGGGCGGGCGGGGTGGACAGATGCTTCTCCCAGGAGTGGTGCAGGTTGAAGACATGTCCGAGTTCGTGGACATAGGCGAACAGCTCGAAGGAGTCGCCGATCAGGTTGAGGTCCCGCAGGGCGTTGTGGAAGACGGCCATGCCCTGGCGTTGCCTGCCGATCTGGTCGAACATGACCCCGGCGACACTGTCGTGGAGGGAGTGGTAGGTGGCCACGAAGGTCCAGATCTTCCACTGCTCGGTGTCCTGGTGGAGGCTGAAGTTGGTCTCCATCGCCGCATGCAGCTCGGCCTCCGACCACTTCAGATCGGCGCCCGTGGTGTCGGCGACGACATTGACCCGGCCCGCGTTCTTCAGCTCGACGCCGGCCTCGGCATAGGCGGAGGCGATGGTCAGGACCCGGTTGCGGTAGCCGCGCGGCACATTGCCCACGGCGGTGTTGTAGCTCTGGAAGACCTGGGTGCCCGCCGTGGCGTCGGTCTCCATCTCGACCGACCGCAGGGCCGGGCCGGCGTAGTTGCAGCTGAAGTACGTCTGGGTGCCGCCGGGTGCGTCGAGGATGATGACGGCGTTGCCGGTGCCGCTGTTCACGGCGAGCCGGGGGAGCGTGAGTGTGAGGTTGGTCAGGGGTGAGTTGTTGGCCCAGGACAGACCCGGCTGGTGGAGGAGGAAGCGGTCGGGGCTCGGTATGACGGTCAGAGCAGCGGTGGTCCGGAAGGAATCGGTGCAGGTGTCGCCGGTGAACAGATCGCCGCTGATCATTCCCAGTGACCGCTCGCCCTCCAGGTCGACGCGGAGCTCGATCCGCTGGTTGCCGTTCGTGCCGGTCCAGCGGCCGGTGACCGGACGGTTGGGCGTACGGTAGCGCTCGGGGAGCGCGGCCAGGCCCGCCACGCGGAGCTGGTCCAGTGCTCCGGAGGCCAGGACCCCGGTCTTCCAGTTCAGCAGAACGCCCTGGGCACCCTTGATCAGCAGGCTCTGCCGGGTCCCGTCGGCAGCCGGTTTGTACGGCGCGACATGGTCCAGGTTCTCGCGGAAGTCCTGCGGCAGCTGCGCCCAGCCCGCGGAGCCCGACGCGTCGGGGCCCTCGGTGATCAGCGCCTCACGCACCACGCCGGTGGACCAGTTCAGGGTGAGGACCCGCGCGCCCTTGAAGAAGTACGTCTGCCGTGTTCCGCCCGCCCCGTCAGGCGCCGGTAACAGGGCGTCGTTCTGCGAGCGGTAGCCGGCCGGGAGCGCAGTGCCCCAGTTCGCCAGCCCGGTCCACGACCCCTCGCTCAGGGTGGTCTTCTGCTCCCAGTCGTACCACTCGTAGGTGTCGCCCGAGATGAACAGACTCTGCGGCGCCTGACCGGGTCGGGACAGCGTCAGCGCGAAGTCACCGTTGCTCAGCTTCTTCTCGTTGCACACCTTCGGCACGATGACGTTGAACGCGTCCCAGCCGACCAGGCGCTGCTCGCTGATCAGGGCGCCTTGCAGACCCCGTCCGAACAACAGCCGCCACTCACCGCCCTCCGGATACGCCTGCACCCAGTTGTAGCCCGTCGTCTTGTACCGCATGAACCCCATGACCTGTACTCCTCTCAGAGAATGCGAAAACCGGGGGACGGATCGCCCGCCCCGCCCGTCCAGTCCGGCGGAACGCCGTACCCCGTGAACGACCGCCCCCGCCCTGCCGGGGAGCTGCGGCACCGCGCACAGCCCCGGCCGGTACGCCCCGTCCGGCAGCCCGTCCCGCGTGATCCGTCGCAGCACAAGCGGCCGGCTCGGCCCGGACGGGCCGCGGGCCGCCGTCCGGCGAGGACTTGTCGCGGCACAGGTGCCGGTGCGGTCGCCGGGTATCTCCGCAAAGCCTCGGTCAGCCATGGCTGTGGACCATCCGTTCTCGACATCGCCCCCGAGCCGGGAGCGGGGTGAGGCGGGCTGTCGGGTGAGACGAATGCCGGGCAGGGGAGAGCAGCCGCCACCGGTGCGCGGGAAATCGGCCGCCGGCCGGTCAGCGGGTAAAGAATCGGTTAAACCGAGCCGGCCACAGCAGACCACACCTCACGTTCACCGGAAATCGAACATAAAGCCCATTGCCGTCGCACAGAGGCGGAATGGCGCATACCTCCCCCATGTCGTGCCGTCCGGCCGCCCCAGGATCCTGGACGTTCCCCGGGGCCCGATGCCGTCGGGCACGCCTGCGCTCCACCCCGGCCCCGGTTCCACCGGCCCGAACGGCCGACCGCCCGGATGTGCGCCATGTGCCCACCGGGGGTGGGAACTCCGCGACGGGTCGTCCGGTACCCCGTCCGCACGAAGCCGCACACCTCCGTCACCCCCCGTCGGCTCCACAAGAACGACCGGAACCCGTCGATGTGATGCCGCGGTGGTGGTGGCCACGACCGACGCGCGCCGGCATCTGCGTCTCCCGGCCGGCTCCGGAACCGCGGCCTGCCGGGCCGGTGCGGTCGCCCTTGCCGTGACGACCGTGTCCGGCTTCCCCGCCGGAGCGGTCCGAGCGGTTTCGGGCGGGCAGGGACCCACCCGGGCAGGATTCCCGGAACGCGCCGCAGGAGTTCCGGGCTCCGAATGCTCCCACTCGGGTTCCTGCCCGGGGGTAAGTGTGGGGGTGGTGGTCACTCTTCCGGGGGATCGTTGCGGGCTTCGGGGCGGGCATACGATCCGACTTCCCGGGGTCCGTGCCGGGTCCTGCCCGTATCTCGTCCGAGAGGGGTTCCTGTGCGCTTACGTGTCTTGATCGTTCTGTCTTCCCTGTTCACCCGTACCGAGGGAAGGCAAGCGGGCGTGGTGATGGCCAGGGGCTGGACCGGGTGGTTGGTCGCGGGTGTGGTGGGGGTGTTGCCGGCCGCCGGTCTGGCCGGCGGGGCGGGCACGGCATCGGCGGCACCGCCGCCGGTCGAGCCGCCGGTGACCCAGGTCGTGGGCGGGACGGATGCCCCTGAGAACGCCTACCCCTACCAGGCGTCGCTGCAGGTCCAGCGCTCCGGCGGGTGGTTCCACACATGTGGCGGGTCGATCATCGGCGCCCGGTGGGTGCTGACCGCGGCCCACTGCCTGGGGAGTCCGGTCAGCGGCATGCGGGTGATGGTGGGGACGAACTCCCTCGCGGCTCCCACGCTCTATCGCACCGTGTATCCGGTGGCGGAAGCGATCGGTCACGAGGACTACAACGGCGGCGCCGCCGGTATGCCGAACGACATCGCCCTCCTGAAGCTGAGCGCACCGATCCACTTCAACCCGGGCACCCAGCCGATCGCGCTCCAGGATCTGCCTGATGTCCCAGGCGGCAGCGCGGTCCTGACCGGCTGGGGGCGTGTCAGTGCAGGCGGAGGGCGGGCGGACATCCTTCAGCAGGCCACGGTCACGGTCCTGCCCATTCCCGAATGCCGGCTGCGCTGGCCCGGTGGGAACCTGAGCCCGGTGAACCACCTGTGCACCTACGACGGGGCGGCGGGCCCGTCCGCCTGCAACGGCGACAGTGGTGGCCCGCTGGCCCGGAACGGTCGCCTGATCGGCGTTGTCAGCTGGGGCCCCTCCAACTGCAGCGGAAGCTACCCGTCCGTCCACACCAACGCCGGTGGCCACCGCCTCTGGATCGCCGGCAAGACCGGCATCTGACCAGACAGGCGGACGAACCCAGGGGCCGATGCCGGCCGCGCTGATGCACGGCCTGCCGTCCGGTCCGGCCGTACCGCACTGTAGGGCGAGGTCGTGGACGTGACACGGCCCCGACAGTCGCGCGTCGACCGGGCATGCCGGCCCGCTTTCGCCGTAGCCCCGCACCCACCGGCCTTCACCGCCCTCACGGGCTGCTCCGGGGCGGTCTGCTCCAGGGCCCGACCGCTTCCCTTACCGCTTCCCTTACCGCCTCTCCCGCCCTGTCCCCGTTGGCCACCCAGTCGCATGCCGCTCCCTCACCACCGGCCACGACGGCATAGTGAGCACCGGTGGCTGTCTGCCAGCCCGAGACGGTCGCGCTTTCCCGCCCGCAGGTGGGCCGGATGGCCGGATTGGCGTTCTGGGCAGCGGCGGCCGGGCTCCCTACCGTGGCAACAACGGTGCGAACCAGCGGTGGCGCTTCGAGGTCGACCACCACGGCACCAGGTACACGTTCTTCCGGATCGTCAACGTCCACAGCGGACTGGTCCTGGCCGTCCAGCCGGACCGGACGATCACTCAGCAGCCCCACGCTGACGCGGGCCAGCCGGAGGGGCGCCGGCAGATGTGGGCCATGGGCTACCCCGGCTTCAACGGCAGCACCTACGAACCGGCCAAACCCTCCCAGCCGCACCCCACCGGATCGAAGGGCACCCGCCTGCGCATCCTCGAACACGACCCCGTCGACGCAACCCCCACCTCCGGAACCCTCATCACCTTCAGCGAGGGGGCAGCCTTCGAAACCGGCTGGACGTTCACCGCCGCGCCCTGAGCCCCGCGCCTTTTCTCTCCTCCAACCGTCCGGGGCTACCGGCAGTCGAGCCAGAGCCGCCGCCCTTTCGGCGCCGGTAGTCGCCCCGCTCCCGGGCCGGCTCCCCGGAAGCGGATCCCGATCGTCCGGGCAAGACGGCCCCGGCCGGAGACGACGGACGGGAACACCCCGGACCGTGCGTGAGGGACCACCAGTTCGGTATCGGCGCGAAGGTGGCGATCATCTCCGCAGCCGGCTTCGTTGAACCCGGGTATGGGACTGAACTCCCAGGCGGTGCCCGGGGCCGAGTGGATGGCCGACCGGGCAGTCGACAGGCGGCTGTCATTTCGCCGATGCGGTCACTTCCACGGCCTGGGGCACGGCCGCGACTGAGGACGCGATCGTCATCCCGGCCGCTGCCTCTGTCCGGGATCAGTTGCGAGACCCTCGGGGCGCTCGCCACTTTGGCGGCGGCCATTGCCGACTTCGCACGTCGGTGGTGTCGTGGGATACGGGTGTGGACCCGGGGGTGCCCTGCTCAGGGCGGCGGTCTTCCGCAGGGGTGGGATCGCGGCTTGGCACGGTCGGCAGGCTGGCTGTGGGCTGGCGGTCTTGTGTGTGCGTTGTTGTCTGTTTCCGGGGTCGCGGTGGTGGTGTGCAAGTCCTTGTCCGGGGGCCGGGGCAGGGGTGAGAATCCGGGCGGGAAATGACACACGGCTGGCCGGTCGGCTGTCAGCGCCCGAGTCCGGGGAATGGTTCCCCGGGACCGGGCCCTGGTGGTGGTGCGTGCGAGTTGTCGGACAGAGAGAGTCGCTGATGAGTGCTGGGCAGTCAGAGTCGGGGTTACCGCCGCGTCCGCCGGGATCTCTGCCGTTCCCCGATCCCCCCTCGGCTCCCCCGCCGCCTGTGCCGTCGGGTGGTGGCCGACGAGCCGAGACGGCGGCGATCGTCTCGGCTTTCACGGGAGTCGCCGGACTACTGCTCGGTTTCTTCGGTGTCTCCACGTTCGTGACATCACCGACCGCGCGCACCGTCACCGCGACGGTCACCGCGACCGTGACGGCCACTCCCGCGCCTGTTGCCGGTTCGGGACAAGGAGGGCCCGGCACCGGGACTGGGAGAACACCGTCCCCGGTTGCCTCCGGGACCAAAGACGTACCGCTGACGGATATCGCGCCCCTCTACGACTCCGGCGAGGGCTGGCAGACCACCTCCGCCGTCACGGGCGGCACCCGTTTCGACAGCGCCATGGTCTCCGAGATCGGCTCCTACGACCGGGTCATCTACAGCATCAACGAACGCTACAAATCCCTTACTCTCACCGTCGGTCTCGACGACGACAGCCCGGCCTATCCCATCACCGTCAAATTCAGCGGCGGCGCGGACCGTGAGAAGCCACTGAAGACCGTGACGGCACAGATCAACCGTCCGGTCCAGGTGTCCGTGGACCTCACCGGTATTGCCATCTTCCACATCGAGGCGGAGCAGCCGGAGAGCCATACGGCGACCGTCGTACTCGGCAACCCCGTACTGCACCGGCCCTGACACCCGCACCCGCGAGGGGCTGGGCCTGTACCGTGTCCCGGAACTGGGAAGACGCACGCCGACTACGCCAAGGTGTTCACCGGCCTCGCTCAGATGGCCGTCTTGACGGCGACGCCGCCCGCGACCTCATCACGGCCGCGATCGACACCCTGGGGTGAAGATACGTAATTTCCCGCAATCTCGTTGAGGACGGAGCGCCAGTCTCCGTAGCGTCGAACGACACCGACGCACCCGGCAACGGAGGCGGTGCCCATGAACGCACCCACACCCACCGGCCCTGATCCGGAAGGCCCCGACCGGGTCCGCCCCCTTGCGGGCGGCTTCCTTCTCCGGTCGGGCAGACAGCCCGGCCGGAGAGAGCGTGAACACCCCGGACCGTGCGTGAGGGACCACCAGATCGGTATCGGCGCGAAGGTGGCGATCATTTCCGCAGCCGGCTTCGTTGGACCCGGGTATGGGACTGAACACGCGGGCCGCGCCCGGGGTCGAGCAGCGGGCCGAGTTGGCGGTCGAGAGCGCCTGTCATCTGGTCGACGCGGTCATGCCCACTGCCTGGAGTGAGGCGGGCGGCCGAGGACGCGCTGGACGCGATCGACGTCCTCACCACCGCCCTCTCCCGGATCAGCCCCGAGACCGCGGAGGCGCTCGTGATCGTGGTGGTGGCCACTGCCGACGCGCGCAGCCGGCTCGGTCTCCTCGCCGACGCTGACACCGCTGCGCCCGGTGGGGTGGCTGTATCTGTGGCCCGTACCGGTCCCGGGACGGCGTCGCGGTCCCGGCCGAGGCGGCGGGGCCTCGGGCCCGGATATCGGGGCTTGAGGTGGGGGAGGGGCGGGTGGGCGTAATGCCTTGCATGGCGTTCTCGATCGTGACCCGTATCCACCTGATGAAGACTTCCGTGCTGGTGATGTGCGGGGCGGTCGGTGGCGCCGTGGGCGAGGAGGTACACCTCAAGTTCGCGCTGGAGCACGGAGGCGAGGGAGAAGCGGTCGTCGTCAGGGGTAGGTCCTGGAATGCGGGCCGACCGCGTCGTCATCGAGACCGACACGGCCGGCCCGGGGTCAGCCCCGGCCACGCCCGGGCTGACCCCGGTGGGTCTTGGCCCGCCTGCTCGACGGCGCCGTCCCAGGATCGTCCCCCTTCGGATATCAGTAGATTTCGATCCGAATTATCTTGTGGATGTGGCCGGGGTTCCACGTACTCCATTTTGCGAGGGTGACGCTTTCGAGTGTCGGGTTACTCAGGCTCCGCTGGAACTGGAGCTTCACCCTGTTGTTGCCCGACTCGACCCAGTTGACGCCGTAGATAGCGACGGGAATCCACCCGCCGTTGGCGAAGCAGAGAACGCTCTGGCCGTTGTTGTTGTGGATCTCCAGGAAGTCGGTCTGGTTGCAGGGCACGCCGTTGATGAGCGTGGAGAAGTCGTCCGGGGGAGCACTCGCAGCGGCAGGTACAGCCGCGCCTGCGAGGACGGCCATCGTGGCGGCAGCGACTCCAAGTGACCGTCGTAAGGACAGCTTCATACTTACTCCTTCTTGTCTGTGGACATGCGTCCCGAACCGTGACACGCACATTTCGGCTGTTCAGTGCACCTCTGTCGGCGAATTGTTCGTTCAGGCTCCGGCCTGACGAGTCACGCCGTGGGGGCTCACACGCCCATCCGGGCGGGTGCGGTCACGCTGTGGCCGGCGGCGGCCCACGCGGGAGCGACGTCACTCTTGAATCACTGGGCCCCGAAGGCTCCCGAGGTGTCTTCTCCGTCGGTCCACCAGACCCGGATCCGCTGCCGGACCAGGAGCCAGTCGCTCCCGTCCCGGCGGAACTCCCAGTCGTAAGGGCCACCCATGGAGTAGGGCGTGGAGGCTCTCCTGGGAGTGGTGACAGCGACGAACCACATGTAGCCGATGCCGGTCGCCCGGTCCCCCTCGACATCCACGTGCATGTTGAGGATGTGGTGTTGCATGCTCGCATAAGGCGACTCGGCCGCCTCCACCTTCGCACGAATGTTCTCCCTCCCGCTGGTCTGTCCCCAAGGCGCGAACTCCAGTACGGCGTCCTCGGCCCAACAGTCGGACCAGGTCCGCCAGTCCTTGCGGTCCAGTGCCCGCCAGCCGCGAACCATGAGGGCGCGCAGGGCGTCCTGGTCCTCCAGGGCGCGTACTCTGCGTTCCAGATCGCCGAGGGCGGCGGTGTGGTTGGGGGCGTGATGACTGCCGCTTTCTGCTGTCACCGGAAACTCGCTGCGGGCCGCACGACGATCTCGTTGACATCCACCTGCGGAGGCCGGGACACGGCATAGGCGATGGCGTCCGCGATCGCAGATGCAGGCAGGGCCACTGCTCGGTACCTCCGCATGGCCTCCCGGGCCTCCGGGTCCGAGATGCGGTCCGCGAGTTCGGACTCGGTGACACCCGGCGAGACCAGCGTCACCCGAATGTCACCGGCGGACTCCAGCCGCAAGCCCTCGGAGATCGCACGGACCGCGAACTTGGTGGCGCAGTAGACGGAGGCGGTCGGCGAAACCTCATACGCGCCGACGGAGGCGATGTTCACGATATGCCCACCACCCTGCGCCCTCATCACGGGCAGCGCGGCGGCGATACCGTGCAGGACGCCCCGCAGGTTCACGTCGATCATACGATCCCACTCCTCCGTCCTGAGCGCTTCCAGCGGTGACAGCGGCATCACTCCAGCGTTGTTGACCATCACGTCCACCCGGCCGTACCGCTCGTTGGCCGCTGCCACGAAGTCCCGGACATCGCCGGCCTCGGTGACGTCCAGGCGGCGGGCCACCGCCGTACCGCCCGCAGCGGTGATGTCCGCCACCAGCCGGTCCACACGGTCGGTCCGCCGTGCTCCCAGAAACAGGTGATGCCCGTCGACGGCGAGCCGCCGAGCACTCGCCTCACCGATCCCGCTGCTGGCACCGGTGATCGCTACGACCTTCGTCGTCGTGTCTGCCACGGCCGACCCTTTCTCTCAGGAGGACACCGATTCTGGTCCCGGGCTGCCGAGCGACCCAGGCCGTGTGCTGCCCGGGTGTGGTGCACCCAGGCAGCACACGGGGCCCAGGACCTAACCTGGTTGCATGGCCGACAACCACTTAGGGGAGTTCCTTCGGGCGCGACGGGCCGCCGTTCGGCCGGCGGATGTCGCGATGCCCAGCCACGGTGTGCGGAGGGTGGCCGGACTGCGCCGCGAGGAGGTCTCCGTACTGGCAGGGGTCAACGCGGACTACTACACGCGCCTGGAACAGGGGCGCGAACGCCACCCGTCCGCACAGGTGGTGAACGCACTCTCCCGCGCGCTGCGGCTGGACACCGATGCCCGAACCCACCTGCACCAGCTAGCCGGAACCACGGCCTCCCAGCAGCCTGCCGCCACCAGCGCCCGTGTCGACCCCGCACTGCGCGTCCTCCTGAGCGGCTACCCGGACACCCCGGCCTTTGTCATCGACCCGAGCCTGAACGTCCTGGCCGCCAACGCCCCCGCTCAGGCGCTGTACTCCCCCTTCGAACCGATGGACAACCTGGCCCGCATGGTCTTCCTCACCCCGGCGGGTCGGCCGTTCCACTCCCGCTGGGACCAGACGGCCGAGACGGTAGTGGGCCATCTACGCCAGGCGTACGGCATCGATCCAGGCAGCGCGCAGCCGCGTGAACTCATAGCCGAACTCAACCATCACAGCGCGGACTTCGCACGGATGTGGCGCACCCACACGGTGCGCGGCAAGACCCGGGAGGAGAAGTACTTCCGCCACCCGGACGCCGGCGCCATCACCCTCACTTACCACGCCTTCGATGTGCGCGAAGCACCCGGTCAGCAACTGATCATTTACCACGCCGAACTCGGCAGCCCCAGCGCCGAAGCCCTCAGGATCCTCGGGGCCACGCACACCACAACGCACCAGGAATGACGCAAACGGAGGCCGATGTTGCAGCGCCGCCCACCTCGGCGTGGGACTGACCGCCACGCCCCGTCCCGGCCTGCTCAACGGCCGCATCGACTACACCGTGACCCTCACCAACCACGCCCCCGCACCCTCGCCTCCGCCACCGCCGCCCTGGGGCTGCCGAGCCCCACCGGGGCGACCAGTCCCGGATTGCACCTGTGTGTGTAGGCCCTGGGACAGGGTGCTGCGGACCCCAGCCAGCGAAACGGCCCCGGGCGCACAGCGCGCCCGGGGCTCTTTTCCGCAGTGTTCACGACGTCGCCCGCACCAGTCCGGAAGCGGCACCGCGATCGTGTTCTCTCACCAGTCGTCGGGTGCGCTGCCCACCCACGCGACCGGCCGGCCCTCGCCGGTACGACCCGAGTGCGGCTCCTCCATCTCGTGACCGTCGTCCAGGCCGCAGATCCGTCCCCAGCGGCCGTGCCTGCCGGCACAGACCTCGGCGAGCCCGTCCGCATCGCCCTCCGCCACGGCCTGGTCGTAGCGGTCCTGGAACGGCTGGAGACGGGCGCACAGCTCCCTGCCGAACTCCGTCCCCGCCGCCTCGACCTGTGCCCGCGCCTCCTGCACCTCCGGGTCGGACAGCACAGCCGCCCAAGCGGATCTCCCACCTGTGGGCCAAAACGCTGCCGACGGTCACCCATCGCAGGAACATCGCCGGCATCCACGACGCCCTGACCGGCCTCGCCACCAAACTTGAGCGCCGCCTCGACCTCGACGGCGACCTGACCGGTGTGCCGCGCCTGATCGTCGCGCTCGACGAGGCCGACGCCACTGTGCGGCAGCTCGCCCGCTACTGGAAGACGTTCCGGCACAAGGACGGCCCGACCACGTCCCCGGCCGTCACCGTGCTTCAGGATCGTCGGCAACGGCCGAGGAGCGCCGCATCCTGGCCACGCTGCCGAAGGCGCGGTGAGGCACGGGAGATTACCCACGGGCCCAGGGCCGGCCGCGAGGACGCGACGCTAACGAACTCGGTGCTCTACGTTCCCGCTCGCTCGGACTTGCGAACCGTGTCCCCACCCGGGAGACCACGCGCGGCCGGGCGGAAAGGAAGATCACCATGACCTTTATCGAGCCCGGCCTGTACGTCCGCGACGGCTTCGCCGAAGGACCGCTCGCCGACGCCGCACTGTCCCGAGCGGCCCGCGCCGCGCAGCTCCTCGACGACCTCCAGGAGCAGGCGCCCACGATGACCGACGGCCAACTGCGTGACGGCATCCACCGGGCGCTGCGCCGCTTCGCCCAGGAGCAGCCGCCCGCGCGCCAGGTCGACAGCATCACCGCGCTGATCCGCCGCGGAGTGTGCATCGACTGGCCCGTCCCCGACCGTCTGCCCTGAGCCTGACGCCCGCCGGGCGGGAGGGCTGGACTTTCGGGCGCCGGCGGCCTGCTGGTGGTGGCGGGGAGGCTGGCCGGATGAACGCCGATGACGAGCAGCTGCTGCGCGGCCGGGTGTACGGCTGCGGCCGCGACCATCCCCACCCGGGCCCGCTGCCGCACCAGACGTACGCCGTCCTGGTCGGCGGGCCGTTGGACGGACTGCTGCTCGACATCACCGGCTGGCGGCCGGAAGGGATAGACGACGGCGCCGCCCTGATGACCGAGCTGGGGGGTGGCCCGGCGGCTGGGCGCCGTACGACTCGCTCCCCGACGACCCGCGCTCGCCGGGCGGTCCGGGTGTGGTGTGCCGCTTCCACTACTCCGGCAACACGCCCTGACTGTTGCTCACGCGGCCGGGATCGCCATGGGGCAGCTTCCGTCTCCGGCCGGGCTGTCTACCCGGCCGGAGACGGCGTGACCACTTCGGACAGCGGATCGGTATCGGCGCGAAGGCGGCGATCATTTCCGCCAGCAGCATCGTTGAACCCGGGCATGGGACTGAACCCGCAGGCTGCGCACGGGGTGGAGCACCGGGCCGAGCTGGCGGTCGAGAGCGCCTGTCATCTGGTCGACGCGGTCATGCCCACTGCCTGGAGTGAGGCGGGCGGCCGAGGACGTGCTGGACGCGATCGACGTGCTGGCCACCGCCCTCTCCCGGATTAGCCCCGAGACCGCGGAGGCGCTCGCGGCCGTGATAGCGGCAACCGCCGAGGCGCGTCGTCGGCTGGGTCTCCCCGCGGACGCTGACACCGCTGCGTCCGGGGATGCGGCTGTATCTGTGGTCTGTACCGGTCCCGGGACGGCGTCGCGGTCCCGGCCGAGGCGGTGTGGCCTCGGGCCCGGATACAAGGGTCTGCCCGCGCCTGTTGCCCGGCTGCCTGAATCCGGTTCCCGGACGGATGGTGTGCCCAGCTCCAGGGGAGGGCCGGGGCCGGTGGGGTGAGTCCGGGGGCTTGAGGTGGGGGAGGGGCGGGTGGGCGTACTGCCTGGCATGGCGTTCTCGATCGTGACCCGTATTCACCTGATGATGATGTTCGTGCTGGTGATGTGCGGGGCGGCAGGCGGATCCGTGTTCGGGCAGCTGGGGGGCGGCCGGACGGCGGCTCTGGTGGCCGGGGGAGTGGCCGGGCTGGGCGCGGGGATCGGCTCATGGCTCTCCCGCCGCCACATGGCGACCTTCCTCCAGCCCGTGCCCACGCCCGTGGCTCTCGCGGTACGGGGCCGACGGGTATGCGGAGGGCATCGCCGACGGGGTCCTCGCCGCCATCGTGGTCTACCAGGCCGCGGTCTTCCCCCTCACCCCGACGGGGTCACCGATGAGGAACGCGAGCTCCGCCGCACCCTCGCCTACCGACTCGCCGCCTTCGACGGACTGCCCCTCGCTGCGCGGGTGTCGTTCCGGCAGCAGGACGACCCGACCATGTCCCCGGCTGTCACCGTGCTCCAGGACGCCCTCTGGGCGGGACGCGCGGCCCGCGTCCATGTCATCGCCGACGGGCACCCCACCGCCGGTGTCCTCGGAACGCAGGTCCGCGAGCAGTTCGCCACGGTGATCCTCTCGCGGTTCACGGCCGACACCTGGCGCAGGCTCGCCCCCATAGCCGGACCCGCCCCGAAACAGAGCAGGCACCCGGGCCGCTTCCACGTCATCCATCACGATGCCGTCCACGAGACGCAGGCGATCGTCATGACCGACACGGAAGTCGTCAACTGGCTCACCGGCCCGCACGACAACGAGAGCTGACCCCCGGCCACGCCAGGGGCCCGGGGATCAGTCACCATCCCCGGGGCCCGCCCCTGTGGAACTGTCCTGTTCCACGACGGAACGCCGGTCCGTGGCGCACACGATGGGCGCTGCAGTTCCTTCAGCAACCCCGGGCCTTCCGCCGCAAGGCCGCCGGGCTCGCACCCTTCCGCACCTGACTGTTCCCGGTCCGGCCCCACCTGGCGGCGCGGACAAGCCCAGCGAGACCCGGGGGCAGGTCCGCGCTGGGGATGGGGGCCCGGAGTCCGGGCGGTGTCGGTGTGATGGGTGTGAGTGGTCACGGGTGCGGATCGGGCGGTTCTGCTGCGGGTGTGTTCGCCGCCGCTGCCGCGGTGTCGTACGCCCGTCCCCGGATTCACCCGAAGGGGACTGTCCGCCGCTCTCTCTCCGCAGCCCGGGTCTCGCCATACTTCATATCAGCTCAGCGGGAGCCCCGGGCGGTGTCCCTCCTGGCTGGAGCGCCGCTGCGCATCCCCCACCCCTTTCTCCTCCTGTTGGAGAGTGCCCATGCTCCCTGTTCGTTCCCGTCGGCGTACTGCCCGTGCCGCTCTCGCCCTGACCGCCCTCGCCGCTTTCACGCTCGGTGCCGCCCCGGCTGCCGGTGCCGCTTCCTCCACCGCTCCCGTCCCGCGGGCGGCTGTGCAGGGGCCTGCGGAGGGCGAGTACACCATTCGTGCGGCTCATTCCGGGAAGTGTCTCGGCCCGGAGGACGACCGGCGTGAGTGGGGCATCCTGATCGTGCAGCAGCCCTGCGACGGCCGCCGCACCCAGCGCGTCTACATCGCCCGGATGGGCGAGGACCAGGGACAGGACTACCACTACGTCTACACCTCCACCGGCTACTGCTGGGGCGGTGCCTCACGAGGGGCCCCCGGGGGCTGGGCCGTCGACGAGCCCGTCCGCACCATGGGCTGCCGCGATTGGTGGCAGCGGGTCGGGCTTCACTTCTACGCCATGCCCAACGGATCCTGGATGATCTCCACCGTCGACAGCGGATTCAATCAGCCCTGCCTCCACGTCCAGGACGCCGGCATGAACGACGGCGCGGGCCTCCTCTACAACCTCTGCAACCGGGATGGGCAGTACTTCGAACTCCGGCCCGTCTAGAAGGCCCTGACGCTCCGGCCCGGGACATCAGGCCCCGGCCCGCAACAGGCGTCGGACCAGGGCGCCCGCCCCGTCGCCCGGCCGGAGCGGACGGCCGAACTCCCGGACCGGGAGCAGCGCCGCCCGGCCGCGCCGCTCCTTCATCAGCACCCACCCGTACAGCACCGACCACCGGGGGACACGGAATACGGCCCGGCCGTGTTCTGCGCCGGCCGTCACCGCGCCCCGGCCTGTGTCCCGCTGCCTGGACGGACACGGGCGGGAGTCGGCAACCCCGGCCAGGTGGGTGGACGCCAGCGGTGCGAGCGGGGCAGGCCACACAATCACCACCGGAACCATCCGAACAGGATCGCTCCGCATCCCGTACCCGCCGGAGCCCAACTTTCGCCCTACTTCGTCGGCCATCACGGCAGGGAACCCCGAGTCACCCCTCACCGGGCCCCTACCACCTGCCCCTGAACCGGAGAGTGAGCCATGTCCCTTGTTCCCGCCCGCTGGCGCGCCGCCGCCTGCGCTCTCGCCCTGACCGCCCTCGCTGCCTTCACGCTCGCCGCCGCCCCCAGCGTCGGCGCCGAACCCACAACCGCTCCCGTCCCGCGGGCGGTTGTGCAGGGGCCTGCGGAGGGTGAGTACACCATTCGTGCGGCTCATTCCGGGAAGTGTCTCGGTCCTGAGGACGACCGGCGTGAGTGGGGCATTCTGCTGGTGCAGCAGCCCTGCGACGGACGGCCCACCCAGCGCGTCTACATCGTGCGGGTCGGCGAGGATCAGGGACGGGACTATCACTACGTCGGTACTTCCACCGGCTGGTGCTGGGGCGCCACCGAAGGAGGGGGTCCCGGGGGCTGGCCCATCGACGAGCCCGTCCGCACCGTCGGCTGCCGCGAATGGTGGCAGCGGGTTGGGCTTCACTTCTACGCCATGCCTAACGGCACCTGGATGATCTCCACCATCAACAGCGGACTCCAGCAGCCGTGCCTCCATGTCCAGGGCGGCAGCAACAACGACGGCGCGGTTCTCCTCTTCAACGTCTGCAACCGGCCGGGGCAGTACTTCGAACTCCGGCCCGTCTGACCTCGCCCCCTCCGCACTCCGCACGGTGAGCAGCCCGGCCTGGGCCGGAAGTCCGAGCTCGCTGCCACCGCGGTGTCCCGGTCGGCCACCACGCGGCCGGCCGGGACACCCAGCCGAACCGCTAATGCCCACGGCATCACGATCATGCCGGGACGACCGCCCTGCCAGGAGCGACGGCCGTGGCGCCCTCGCTGAAGTCATCCTCCGCGAAGCCGACGCACGGCTATCCGCAGCCGCTGGAAGCCACCGCCTGCCGCGCCCAGAACCGCGTCCGCCTTTCTGGCCCCCGGCACGCGGCTGGACCGTCTTGCCGAACCCTCCCCGGTTGCAACGCAGTTCACGACGTGGGGGAGTGGCCCCAGGATCCCAGGGCCTACGCGAACACCAGGGCGATGCCAGGCCCTGAGCAGCCGCATCGCCCTGACCTGTGTGTAGGCCCTGGGCCGGGCTGCCGCCGACCCCAGGCAGCAAAACAGCCCCGGGCGCACAGCGCGCCCGGGCCCCTTGCCGCCGTGTTCACGACGCCGCCCGCACCACTCCGGAAGCGGCGCCGTGAACGTGTTCTCTCACCAGTCGTCGGGGGCGTTGTGGACGGCTCCGCGCGCACGTTCGAACCCGGGCCCCGCGGGGCGCCGTCAGCGGCCTTCAGTGGCTCGCGCTGCCCCTCGATCAGGGGCACCTGCCGGACAGCCGGGGTCCGCGGCCTCCCCGGGGCCCGCGGCCGGTCCCTGACGGTTCCGCAAGCCGGCGGACCGCCGGGGACGGGCCTTTCGGCCTTCTGCCGAACTCGTTGCGCGCCGGGTTCGGCGAGCACGCCGCGCTGCCCGGCCGTGAGATTGCCCTGCCCCGCGCGGGTGTCCGCAGCCCATACGCCGGGACGGACTCAGAGGCGCTTGAACACGCGGGTGGCCGTCACACCTTTGCCACTGTAGGTGGCGGCCATCCCGGTGGGGCTGTACTCCCTGATCACCTTGCTCTCCCCTTCCGGGAGGCGGTCGACCTGGATCAGTTTGTCCCCGTCCGTGGTGAACGTCGACGTCACGACGCGGTCGTCCGCCGTCGTGTTGTCAACGGGCTCGCCGAGCGTGAACGACAGCTTGGTGGACTTCAGCGGAGACGTGACGGACAGCTCCCAAGGCCCGTCCCCGGTCGTGAGCTCCTCGGTGGGTATGGCCTTCTCGGCCAGCTTCGCCTTGATCATGCCGACGCCCACGGCCTTCAGGTATTCGCCGTAGTTGTCACTGCTGGTCATCTCCCACTTGCCCGCTTCAATGGCCATGGGGAACCCTCCTGATCGTCATGCGATACGCACCGGCGCGGACCGCATCGGCGCCGCCTCTCACGCTACCGACCAAGATCACCAACAAGGGCATGATCTTGCACACCCCGCCCCTCCTCCGAGGATTGGGTACATGTACCTCTATGGCGCGTGAGCGGTGCGGTGGCCGGTCGTGGTGGACCGGGCGCGGGAGACCGTGAAGGGCTACGAGGGCGGTGTGACGCTGCGGCAGGTGATGTACCGGCTGGAACCGGCGTGCGTGCTGCCGCACGGTGCCGGTTCCGGGCTCTGTCGGCACATGCTGCTGTCGCGTCTGCCGTGTCTCGTTGCGGTGAGCCAAGGGCTGTGTCAGGGCAGGCGGGGCGGCGGGACTGGGTCGCGGCGGAGCCAGTGCTGGAGTTCGCGGTGGCGGTACTGGTACCCCGCTCCGCTGTACCGCAGCAGCCCAGCGCCTACTGCCCAGTCCAGGAAGCGTGCGAGCCGGAACGGCAGGCGGCCGCGGGACAGGGCCAGGAACGCCAGGTACCTGCGTGAAGCACCAGCCACCAGTGCGGCCGGGATCGCGACCATGATCCCGATTATCAGCACGACCGCGATTCTCGTTTTGATCCCGTCCGAGCTCCTGCCCCCAATCCCCACTACGAGCCCGAGAGCGATTCCAGTCGCGGCCCCGGTCGCGATACCGAGGAGGGCGTCGTTCCTCATAGCGGCCCTCGTTCTGCGGTTCGTGCCCGGCTCGTTCACGATCCCGACCGTGACTACGGCCATGATCCCGAAGGCGAATCCGGTTCCGATTACGCCCACGACTCCGTTCCCGCTCCCGAACGCGGTCCCGAACACGATCGCGCCCGCGATCCGGCGCACGGCCCCGGCCCTCTGGAACGGGCTCGTCCAGCGCTGCGGAGGCCTGTTCGTCCCGAAGACGTATGCCCCTGCCGCTATTACAGTGATCACCAAGCCAAGCGGGTTCGTGAGGGCTTGAGTGAGGGCCAGGACGGTGAGGACCGCGAGGGCGCTCAGGAGGAAGTCGGTTGCCCAAACGCGTGCCCGTCCGGCGAGGGGCCATAGTTCGTGCAGGAGGAGGTCGGTGGCTCCTGCCGTGCCCGGCGTGCCTGGTGCCGCTTGGCTGCCGGTGGGGTCGAGGTGGACCGACAGGTGGTGGAGCCACCGGTGGACCTGTTCGGCCGTGTACCGGCACGGGGTGGGGGCGGTGCGTACTGCGGCGGGGATGTAGCGGGCGAGGAGATGTTCGTCGACCGCCCCGGTGTCGGGCAGCGCGAGGAGGTCGCCGGGGTCGCCTTCGCGGTGGTAGACGGTGGCGGTGAGGCCGAGACGCCACGGCGTCGACAGCACTCCGGCCAGCATCCCGGCGGGTTCGGCGGCGAGATGGTCGGTCAAGGGCTGCCACCGGAGTTCGTCGAGTGCACGGCCGGCCAGGTACTCCCGGGCATCGGTGACACCGACAGGCGCGACTTCGATCCGGGCCGCGTCCACCACTGCCGCCTGCGGATGAAGCACGTCGTAGTGTTCGGTGCGGCAGGTCAGGATCAGCGGCCCGGCCTCCCTGCCCCGCTGATACACATTCAGCGCCTCCACCACCGCAGTGGCCCGCGGCGCCGCCGGGTCCGGTATCCCGTCGGGGCCTGGCGGATCCATCTCGTCAAGGCCGTCCAAGACCGGCAGCACCAGGCCGTACCGGACCAGTCCCTCCGCCATGCCCCGCGGCCAGTCGTACGCCTCCACCAGCCGCTCCACCAGCAGTCCCGGCAGCGCGTGCCGCTCGGTGTCCCACCGCGACAGCGGAACCCGAACCGGCACCGGATCCGCCTCCCCACGCCCCTCGATCAGCGCCAGCAGGAGTTCCAGCGCCAACACCGTCTTCCCGGCCCCTCCGGCGCCGGTGATCACCAGACGGTCCGGCCGGGTCTGCCGGTAGTAGCCGGCGATGTCCGGCAGCGTCGGCCCTCCGGGGCCGGTTGCGAACAACTGCCCCGCGCCCGGCGCCACAGCCGGGCGCGCCCCGGCGGGGTGGAGACGGTAGACGAGGTTGATGCGCCGGGTGTCATCACCCAGCAGCGCCGCAGCACCGCGCCCTCCCCGGTCTCCACCTGCTTCGCCAGCGTGCCGGCCCAGCCCCGGGCGAGCGCGACGTCCGCGAACGCGGCGGTATTTGCCTGCGACTGCTTCCGCAACGCCGCCACCGCCACCAACCCCGCCACCACCGCCAAACCGACCGCAGCCAACCCCGCCGTATCGGATGCCTTCAACCCTCCATGACTCAGCTGCCGCCCCACATACCCGGCACACGCCAACGCCACTACCGCACACACCACACCCACCAGCAGCCACACATGCCCCTGGCGGCGCCCCTCGAGTCCCGTCACACCCCGACCCTGTACCACCTGCCGCTCACCGCGCAGCCGGTTTCCGCCTCCCGTTACCGCACGGATAGAAATGTCGCCGCCTGAGCCCCGGGCAGTGCGCCCTCCATGGGGGCAACAGCGAGCGGGTACTGCTCACCTGCGAACAGGTCCAGCGGTACGACCCCGCCCGCGACCGAGGGCAAGAGCGGCGCCCCGCGGTGGCCCGGCTTCGCACGCCGCTACGGCTTCGACCCCGCCCGCCCGGTGCAGTGGGAGGTGGAGGCCCTGGAGCCGGACGAACTCCAGCGCCTGGTCCTCGCCGCCGTCACCCCCTACATCGACCGCACCGTCCTCAACGAACAGATCGTCCGTGAGGAAGCGCAACGCCGCGCCCTGGCCGCCTTCCTCGACGGCTGGGGCGCGGCGGGCGGGACGTCGTAGCGGTGGGATGCGCGCCCAAACAACAGCTTGCAGAGCCTCGGGGAAGGGGTGAAGGCGCTCACGCTTCGACCATAGGCCGGTGACTTCGAGTCCTCCACGCTTTCGGCTGCACCCACCGCATCCCGATCGCGGACAGCTGCTCTGCCCGTTCCGGGGTGAGCGTCGCGGCCCTGCCGCGCTGGTTTCCGTCCCGTACGCCGAGCCAGAGATCCCACTCCGTTGGGAGTGGTCGGGCCTGGTGCTATCTGATCGGGTGAGAGCAATTGGTGAATGCTTGCTGCCGCCTTGTGGGGCAGTTTGACTTCTGTCGGCCGGTATGGCTGTTCCCCTCCGGCCGGTGTTGCGTCCGTGCCATGGTCTGTGGGACGGCCCTGATGCCCAAGTCCTCAGTAGTGCAGCCGAGTTGATGTCCAGGGCCGGTGTGCCCGCCTGTCTTCGCGGCTGTGGTTCTTCCGGCCGTTGCGCTGCCGCGCCGCAGTGGTTGAAGGGGAGCCCGCTGGTTGCCCGCCCCCGCGGTGCGGACCGATGAGAGGGGTGAAGTCCATGACTTCGTCAGCACGGACCCGTTCATTGCGTACGTCATGGCCCGGACGGATCGTGGCCCTGGCCGCAGCGTCCGCGCTCGCGGGTGCCGGCCTGGTGGCACTGGCTCCGGCCGCGGCGGCGGACGGGGTGTGCGGGACTCCGGTTGTTTCGGGTGCCACGACCACGGTCACCTGTTCGGCCGGGGGGACCGGCAGTGTCACCGTTCCGCCGGCGGTTTCCGGCGTGGTGGTGACACTGGACGGTGCCGGGGGGTCCGCCAACGGGGTCGGGGTGCTCGGCGGCAAGGGCGCCCATGTGGTGGCCGCGCTGGCCGTCACCCCCGGGCAGGTCCTGAACGCGACCGTCGGCAGGAAGGGCGCCCTGGACACCGGATCCGGGCTGCCCGCGGCCAACACGGCCGGGCTCGGCGGGGACCTGGTCGCGGTGACCGGCGACACCGGCACTCCGCTGCTGACCGCCGGGTCCGGCGGCGGAGCCAGCGGCGGCGGCACCGGCAGCGTCTTCTCCCCCCGCGGGTCCGTCGGCGCCAACAGTGGCGGCAACGGCCTCGGTGGCGGCGGCACCGGGGGGATCGCGGGTGGCGGCGTCTCGGGCAAGGCCGGGACCGCCACCGCAGGCGGCGCCGGCGGCGCGGGCGGGATCGGCCAGACCACCTCGGTCGCGGGCGCCTCCGGCACCTTCCCCAACGGCAACGCCCAACCCGGCCAGCTGGGCGTCCCCTCCCCGGCGGGCGCGGGCGGGGGCGGCGGGGCCGGCTACGGGGCCGGGGGCCAGGGCGGCAGCGGCAGCACCGGCACCGCCAACGGCAATTCCTTCGCCGGTGCCGGGGGTTCCGGCGGTGGCGGCTCCAGCCTGATCACCAGCACCTACCCCGGCGCGACCTCGACCCTGGTCAATGGCTCGAACGCGGGCGACGGCTCCATCGTGTTCGTCTTCACCCAGGACCCGCCCACCGTCACCTCGGTCAGCCCCGCGAGCGGCACCACCGCAGGCGGGACGGTGGTCACGGTGACCGGCACCAACTTCACCGGCGCCACCGCGATCACCTTCGGCCCGGGCAACCCGGCCACCGCCGTGTCATGCACCGACACCTCCTGCACCGCCACCGCCCCAGCCGGGACCGCTGGGACCGTGGACGTCCAGGTCACCACCCCCGGCGGCACCAGCACCCCCGCCCCGGCCGGCGAGTACACCTATGTCGTCCCCGGCGCGGACCTGGCGGTGTCGGTCGCCGACTCCGCCGACCCGGCCCCGCTCGGGACCACGTTCACCGACACGGTCACCGTCACCAACAACGGCCCGGCCACCGCGACCGGCACCACCACGACCGTGACCCTGTCCGGAGCGTCTGCCTGGATCGTGTCCGCCACCTCCTCCCAGGGGTCGTGCAGCGTGTCCGCGCCCACCGTCTCCTGCTCGCTCGGCACCCTCGCCTCCTCGGCCGACGCGACCATCACTGTCGTGTTGTCCCCGGCCGCGACCGGGACGGTCACCGCGACCGCGAACGCTGAAGCCGACCAGAGCGACCCCGCCCCGGGCAACAACACCACCGCCCAGAACACCACCGTCGACAACTCCCTGGGCTGCACGATCACCGGCACCAACGGCAACGACACCCTGAACGGCACCAACGGCAGCGACGTCATCTGCGGCCTGGGCGGCGACGACACCATCAACGGCGGCAACAACAGTGACACCCTCCACGGCGGGCCCGGGAACGACACCATCGACGGAGGCAACAGCGACGACACCCTCCGCGGAGGCAGCGGCAACGACATCATGGGCGGCGGCAACGGCGCCGACTACCTCTACGGCGAGGCCGGCAACGACACCAACTACGGCGAGACCCTCCTCGGGTCGCTGCTCCACCTGTTCGACAACGGCAACGACCACGTCTACGGCGGGCCGGGCAACGACGACCTCGACGGCCAGAACGGCAACGACACCCTCGTCGACACGGACGGCACCGACACCATGAGCGGCAGCCTCGGCAACGACAGCATCAACGTCCAGGACGGCGCGGGCGGCGACACCGCCAACGGCGGCCTCGGCAGCGACACCTGCACCGTCGACACCGGAGACACCACAACCAGCTGCTGACCACCACCACAACCAGCCGCAGCAACCACGCCCGGCCGGCCCGGACCCGACGGCACCCCGCCGGGTCCGGGCCCGAACCTGGCCAACCCGCAACCGCGGTGCCGCAGCCAACACAGGCGGCCCGTCGACCTCTATCTACATCGACCGCACCGTCCTCGCCCGCGAGGAAACGCAACGCCGCGCCTTGGCCGCCTTCCTCGACGGCTGGGGCGCGGCGGGTGGGGAAAGCAGCGCGGGCGTAGTGCCGGACCCGCTGGCTCAGGCGGCTGCTGCCCGGGCGGGGTGCAGGGCGGCGAGCGGGGAGCGCTGGCCCTTCTCCACCGCGCGGAGCTGTTTCCAGTCGATGTCGGGGTGGTCGGGGACGATCGCGTCGACGGAGGCGGTGGTGTAGAGGGCGACGTCGACGGCGCCGGCCCGGCTGGTGCCGAAGCGGACCTCGACCGACTGCGGGGAGCGGAGCCAGCCGAGCCGGACCATGTGGTCGAAGTCGGCACGGCGCACGCGGAGACGGGTTGCGGCCTGTTCGGGGCCGAGCGGGGTGTCGGCGGCGACCAGGTCCGCCAAGTCCTCGCGGCGGCAGACCTGGTCAACCTGGTCGTGGTGGTGCAGCGTCCCGTCCGGGTCCGCACTCAGGTCGACCAGAAGTCCGCGGTCGACGAACCGGCGCACGACAAACGCGGTCACCCGGGACTTCTCGCCGTACGCGGTGGGGTTCGGGGTGCCGAGCGCGTCGGCGATCCGGTCCGCCGCCGCGCGTCCGCTGATGGGCGCGACGGGCATCGCGGCCCGGATGGCGCCGGCGTCCAGCGCCTCCACGGCGTCCCGATCGCAGCGGACGAACACCGCCCGGGACGTGGCAACCGCCGTCCGCTGGTCGTTGTCACCGCGAAGCCCGTCCTTCCGGCCCGTCGCATCCGAAGAGACCGAAACCGCCCGCAGCCGGCTCGCGGTGGTGGAGAGGAACGAAGGGGGACCCTGCTGTGGATTCCTATGGGACCGCTCAACTGCCCGGTGACCGTGACCACCAGTGCGACGCGACCGCCGTGTGGACGGCCCCCAGCCGGGCTCGGGCCTACGTCCTCCTCGACGGTGTCGGCGACACCCCCACCGTCCGGGCCTGGACCCGGACCGCCGCCCGCCGCCTGGCCCGCACCGCCGCCCTCCACGCCAACCCCGAAGCCGGCCTGCGTACCGAGCGCGCCCGGTACGCCGCCGAACCCGGCCGCCACTGCGATCACGGACCCCAGCTGCCGTGCGCCGCGGCCGTCGTCGTCCACACCCCCGCAGCCGGCGGCACGGGTGGGATGCTGACCTTCGCCTGGTCCGGCGACGCCCGCGCCTACCTCCTCTTCGACGGGCACCTCCGCCTCATCACCGAGGACCACAACCAACGCCGCGCCTACAACGGCTACGGAGACCGCAACGTCCTCACCGCCTGTCTCGGCGACGGCTGGGACGACCAGGAGACCGAAGAGCGCTTTGGCCACCCCGCCGTGGAATCCGTCCACGGCCCGGCCCGCCCCGGCCGGCTTCTCCTGACCAGCGACGGCGCCTACGAGGTGGTTCATCACCGTGCCACCTCATCATCCGGGCGGCGGCCCGGGCGAAGGCTTTTACAGGTACCGACGGCCGTGCGGCCCAGTCCTTCCAGCAAGCCTGGATCCGGACGCGGATGCTCCACGAAGCGCAACTCAGACGTCAGCTGGGCGAGGCGGACGGACACTCGGCATCTCACTCAACCTGAGACACACCAGGTCAGACAGCCGCCGTACCTCAACTCCAGCGAAGCGGGACACCTGACTCATGACAGCTGGTTCGCCGTGACCCCGCGGCCGGTTAGGCCACTCGCCGTCCTTGCCCCCGACCCCGGACGCTGTCGGTTCGCATCGAGCCGGCGCGAGGCGTCGAAACGATCCGGCGAGGCTTCGCCGATCAGGTCACGCCCTTGAGTGAGCGCGTCCCACAGCCCATCGGTGCCATTGATCCCAGCCGGGCAGCCGGCAGGCGGTACCGACGATCGCGATCGCGTCGTCAGAGGGGCGGAACGCCATGGAGAACTCCTGAAGGTCTGGCGGGGGAGAGAACGGCAGCCGCGGGGCCCCGGTCCGGGGTGTGGTTCCAGGCCGTCCTCCGCGCGGACGGGGACGGGATCGTCGTGGGAGAGGAGAGCAACCTGCTGACATCGCGCCTCCATTCCTTCGGGCAGACGCGGCGGCACGATGCCGGGTCCGCCGCCCGCGCCGGACCCGCGGTCAGCGCGGCCGCGCACAGCACACCGGGCGGCGGTAGAGCCGGGCCCCACCCTGATCGAAAACCTCAGATTCGAAAACGCATGTTTCGAAAATTTGATTTTCGGTTCATGGGGTGGCTACAGTTCCTGTGTCAGCCAGGGGTCGGATCAGGAGCAGCCATGACCGAGGAACCCGCGGTATCGCGCCGCCGCAAACTCACTCCGGAGCGGGAGCGTGAGTTGCTGCACGTGACAGCCCAACTCGTCGGCGAGGTCGGTTATGAGCAGGTGACCATGGCCGCTGTCGCGCAGCGGGCGAAGTGCAGCACGGCGACCCTCTACCGGCAGTGGGAGAGCAAGCCGCGTCTGGTGATCTCGGCGTGGAAGGCTCTCAGCACGGAGACCAGGAAGGACCTGTCCAGCATCGATACCGGCAGCCTGCGTGGCGACCTGATGGAGGTCGCGCGGTTCCGGGTAGCCGATGATCCGGCCAAGGAACCCTTCACCTCGTTGCCGGCGGCGATCGCCCAGGACGAGGCACTGATGGAGATCGTGCGCGAGATCCTGATCCACCCGGTCCTGCGAGATCTGGCCCAGATCTTCGAGCGCGCGGTCGCCCGTGGAGAGATCGCGGCCGGAAACCCCGTCATCGAGCTGGCGGACCAGATCCTGCTCGCCCCGTGGATCGCACACATGATTGTTCACGGGACCGAGGCGACCCCTGAGCTGATGGAAGCCATTGTCGAGCTGGTGCTCTTGCCGGCTCTCACCGCGCGGCCCGCCACCGCCTGACCCGACCCCGGCCCACCGCCTGCAGCCTCCCGGTCGCGCCTTCCAGCGCTACCGGCGACCTCGCACGCCCCTGACGACGGACTGACGCCGTTCGTCCCCTTCCGCACGCCCTTTCAAGCCCGCGTCCGCCACAGGCCGGGCTCAGGGCACCGCACGTCCGAAAACACCCTCGACCAGGAGCGTTTTCCTCATGGCAACTTTCCTGCACAAGATCGGCGGAGCCGCGTTCAAGCGGCGCTGGCTGGTCGTCCTCCTCTGGGCGCTCGTTCTGGGCGCCGTGGGAATCGGCGCCTCCACCAGCTCGGGCCCCGCCAGTGCCAGCATCACTCTGCCCGGCACAGAAGCCCAGCGCGCCTTCGACCTGCTGGGCGAGAAGTTCCCGGCGGCCAACGCAGGCGGAGCCACGGCCCGCGTCGTGCTGCGTGCACCCGACGGCGAGAAGATCAGCGCCCCGGAGAACAAGGCCGCTCTCGAAGCGACTCTGGCCGGCATCAAGGCCTCTTCTTCCCGCATCGGACAGATCAGCAACCCCTTCACCTCTGCGGCAGTCAGCGCGGACGGCAACACCGCCTTCGCGCAGGTCACCTACGCCGCCAAGGAATCCGACCTCACCGACGGCGAGCATGTCGGCCTGGACAAGGCCCTGGAATCCGGCCGTGACCAGGGTCTGACAGTGGAAGCCTCCGGCGACGCGCTGGCCGCCCCCGAGGCAAGCCACACCGCTGAGGTCATCGGCTTCGCCCTGGCGGCCGTCATCCTCCTCATCACCTTCGGCTCCTTGATCGCCGCCGGCCTGCCGCTACTCACCGCGCTCGTCGGAGTCGGTGTGAGCATGGCCGCCATCACCGCTCTCAGTGGCCCGCTCGACCTCAACAGCAACGCCTCGGCCCTCGCCACGATGCTGGGCATCGCCGTCGGCATCGACTACGCCCTGTTCATCGTTTCCCGCTACCGCTCGGAGCGCGCCGACGGCTACGACGCCCGCGAGGCCGCCGCCCGTGCCAACGGTACAGCGGGTTCCGCCGTCGTCTTCGCCGGACTGACCGTCGTCATCGCCCTCGTGGGCCTCGCGGTGGTGAACCTGCCCATCCTGACCGCGATGGGCCTCGCCGCAGCCGGCGCCGTCGTCATCGCCGTCCTCGTCGCCACCACCCTGGTCCCCGCCCTCCTCGGCTTCGCAGGCGAACGTGTCCGCGGCAAGAACCGAAAGAGGCCCGCCCCCGTGGCCGACCCCGCCAAGCCGGGGCCGGGGCAGCGCTGGATCTCCTACGTCCTGCGCAAGCCGACCCGGATGCTCCTCCTGGCCGTAGTCGCTCTCGGCGTGGTCGCACTCCCGGCCACTCAACTCGAACTCGGACTGCCGGACGACGGCTCCAAGGCCGCGTCGTCGACCCAGCGCAAGGCGTACGACATGTTGTCCGAGTCCTTCGGACCCGGCTTCAACGGCCCCCTCACCGTGACCATCGACAACCAGGACCCGAACGTCGCCCGCAGCGGTGCCGAGGACATGGGCAAGTCCCTCTCCGGCCTTGCGGACGTGGCCGCCGTAACCCCGGCCGCCTTCAACGAGGGCGGCGACACCGCGATCATCACCGTCATCCCCAAGAGCGCACCGGGCAGCGACGCCACCAAGGGCCTCGTCACCGACATCCGCACCCTGGCCGGTGACCTCTGGTCCGACAGCGGTGCCCGTTCCCTCGTGACCGGCACCACGGCCCTCAACATCGACATCTCCGACAAGTTCAGCGCCGCGATCGTGCCCTACCTCATCCTCGTCGTCGGCCTCGCCGTCCTCGTGCTGATCCTCGTCTTCCGGTCCATCCTGGTCCCCGTCAAGGCGGCCCTCGGGTTCCTGCTCTCCGTACTGGCCTCTTTCGGAGCCCTGGTCGCGGTCTTCCAGTGGGGCTGGCTGAAGGACCTCATCGGCCTGGAACAGACCGGCCCCGTCATGAGCCTGATGCCCGTCCTCATGGTCGGCATCGTGTTCGGCCTGGCCATGGACTACCAGGTCTTCCTGGTGACCCGCATGCGCGAGGCGTACGTCCACGGCGCCGACGCCCGCACCGCCATCGAGACGGGCTTCAAGCACAGCGCCACCGTCGTCACCGCCGCGGCCCTCATCATGATCAGCGTCTTCGCCGGCTTCGTCGGCTCCCACGACGCCATGATCAAATCGCTCGGATTCGGCCTCGCTGTCGCCGTCGTCTTCGACGCCTTCGTCGTCCGCATGACGATCATCCCGGCAGCACTCGCCCTTCTCGGCAAGCGCGCCTGGTCCCTGCCCACCTGGATCGACCGCATCCTCCCCAACGTCGACATCGAAGGCGAAAAGCTCGCCGAGCACGCCCCCGCCGCCCGCACCGTCCCGGGACCGGTCTACGCGGGCTCCACGGACCACAACCACTGACAACACCACCACCCCACGGGCCCGCGGTCGCCACGCCACCGCGGGCCCGCCCCCTGACCGAAGGACGCGCCGATGCACCGAGTACTCCTCGCGGGCGGCCCGACCCTCGTCCGGGACGCCTACGCACGCGTCATCGCCGCATCCCCCGCCTTCGCCCGCCCCGCCCAGACAGCGACCCTCACCGATGCCCTGACCGGGCTGAACACCTGCGACCTTCTGCTCGTTGACACCCAGGAACTCATCCGAGGTCCGTCCGCCGCAGCCCAGATACGGCTGCTCCACGCCGCCGCGTGCACCCGAGTCGTTGTGCTCGGACACGTCCCTCCGGCCGAACTGTCCTTCCTCACGAGTGCTGGTGTGACCGGCGTGCTCGGCCCCTACCTCGCACCCGACGACTTCCTCACCGCACTCGATGTCATCTGCGGTGGCGCCATGGTCATCTCGCCCGCGCCCGCCCACACAGCCCAGCCGCCCACCGTCCACCGAACACTGACACCACTGACCCGGCGCGAACGCGAAGTGCTCACGCTCATCGCTACGCAGCCCGACAACACCGCCATCGCCAAAGCGCTCGACGTAAGCCCCCTCACCATCAAGTCACACATCAACCGGATCATGCACAAACTCGCGGCGTCCAGCAGATCTCAGCTCGTCGTACTCGCCTACGAAGGCCGCTTGATCATCCCAGGCACTCCGGCCGACACAGGGGCGGCAGGCGCCGGGAGCCGCACCCGGTCTCCCCGCCCTGACCAGGACTCTTGAAGCCGCCGGCTCTCTCCTGGTGAGAGCGTGGTGAGGTGGCAGCGGGTGGGCGTCAGCAGGATCGGGGTGTGGTTGTCCTGGTCGGTGGGTGCCGGGTAGGCCGCTGCGCTCGCCCACGACGACACGGATTCCTCGACCGGCTCCGCGACGCCGGCTGCGCGTGCGCCAACGCCGGGACGACGACGGCACCCCCGTCGAGTACGCGGTCGTGCTCCCCGGCGGACCGCGCCGACGGCGGCACCCGCCTCGTATGGTTCGCCGGATCGACGCTCGTCCACGACCTGCCCCCGCCTCGCGTCCGCCAATGCCGCGAACTCGCTGTCACTCCGGCCGCCCGGGCGCTGGCCGAGCACCGGATCCGCGAAGCGTCGGTGCTCCTGGGCACGGCGGGCAGGATGAAGGTGCGGGTGAGGTCGCCGCGCCCGTCGACCTCCTGGTCGTCGCCGCCCACACCCCCGACCCTGGTCCGCGACCGCGTCCAAGCAGCGGCCGACGCCATCGAGCAGACCGCCCGTGCCTCCGCCGCCCGTTTCCTGGAAGGCGCGCGTGGACCGGATGGCGCACTTCGATCCCGGCGCCGGAGAGGGGCGCCGGGCGCGGCGGGCCGACGCCGCTGCCGGCGCTGGTGGAAGCAGCCGCCCGGCCCGTCCCGAAGCCGAGCAGGCACCCCGGCCGCTTCCACGTCATCCAGCACGACAGGCCCATCCACGAGACGCAGGCGATCGTCATGACCGACGCCGAAGTCGTCGACTGGCTCACCGACCCGCACGACACCGAGCTGACCCCAGCCCCACCACGGGCCCCGGGCGCACACGTGTGCACCCGGGGCCCGTGGTGGGGCTGCTCCGGTCGCGCCGCGCAGCGTCGCCGCGAACCTGGCGTCACGGTGTCTCCTCGCTGATGGCTCGTACGCTGCGGCTAGCGGCGGCGTACGAGCCGGAAAAGAAGAGGAGTGGCCCCCCGGCCGTGCCGTTCCCCGGCCGGGGGGCCACCCCCCTTTCTCGTGCTGACTCACCTGGCGGGCACGGCGTCGGCTAGCACATCCTCTGACTGCCACCGTTTGTCAGGCTGCCGTCCCATATCCAGCCCTGGGCGCCACTGGCCCGGACTGTCACGTAGGTCCATGAGTTGCCGGACTCGTTATACGTGTAGCAGTGATAGTCGACGTCTCGGGTTCCTACGCGGTTGCTGCCGCAGTCCGCATGGGGGCCGCTGCGGCGCAGCGTATTGACGTCGGTCGTCAGCCCGCCGGTGTCGTCGATGTTGCGGTGGGAGTGGGAAGAACAGTTCGCTGCTCCGTTGGGGCTCCAGTTGGGCGGTTCCCCGGGGCCGCTGGCCTGGGCCACGGCCGGGGGAGCGGCAAGTGCCGCGGCCAGAAGTGTCAGGGAAGCGAGACCGATCCGGTTCCTCATGATGCTCCTTCTTGAACAGTCACCGCCGCCCCACACATGGGGACGACGGTCTCCGATACCCCAGAACCCTGTCTTCCTGGTGGACCCCGAACAAGATGGTCTGACGCCACGTCAGTAACCCCGATCGCTACTCTCTTGGCCGGTAGACATATGGACGCTCGCTGACCTGGGCCAACTCGGAGCGTGCGGGTTCGGTAGCCTGGTCCCCATCGGGCAGGCGATGGAGATGACCGCCGTCCCTTCGAGGTGATCGAACTGGTTCCGGTGTGGCTGCCCTCTCCAGACCAAGGCCATCCAGCTTGGCGGCGTTGTCCGTAGCCAGCGATCCGGGACCCCGGTCCCTGCGCAAGCACCAGTCCGCACGGCATCGCACGCCGAACCGTCCCGGTGCTGGTCTGCAGGGGAGTGTCAGTTGGACGTCGTCATTTAGGTGTCAGTGGCGCAAGCCTGGTGACCTGGCGGTTGGCGCTGACGCGCGGTGCTCATCTGCTACTGACATGACTGACGATGGGGCATGTCGTTCTCGTGCAGACTGCTATAGCGGTTGCTGGGTTTGCGCTGGTCAGTGGCGTTATCTGCCCGGAGTGTCGGAGTCCGGCCAGAGCGCCGCGACGCGTTCCTCCATGGAGGAGATGAGGATCCGTTCCGGACGGCCTGCGAAGAGGTAGAAGAGTGATTCCGGAACGTAGCCCGGGCGGCGGAACCAGTTGCGGACCTGTTCGCCGCGTCCCTGATCATCTGCGATCTCGCCGAGGACTTGTTCGGTGTCCTGGTAGATGTGGGCACCGCGCAGCCGCCCGGCCGATCTGCTGATCATGAATTCCTGTAGTGGGGCCAGCCCGCCACCCGGGCCGGGGGTCCGTCCCCAACTGCTGAGCGACGGTGTGGACATGAGGATGTCGTTGACGGTGTTAGTGGTCTGGGTGTGATGCCACACCTCCAACAGTGTGGCGTGACGTCCTTGGTTGATGAGATGGTCGGCGAGATTGGTCAGCAGGCGGCCGGTCAGCATCATGTTGCGGCGCACGTCCACGGGCACTTGCGTGCCCAGTACGGCCAGTGCGCCCTCGCGCAGCAGGAGATCGGCGATGGAGACGGCGCTGGATCCCCGGGGAGCGACGTGACATGCGCTGAGTACGATGACGGGTGGAGTGTGCTGCAGGCCGAGTTCGACGTGCGGTTCGTCGCCGATGACGATGGCCGCCGTGTTGGCAACGAGGGTGCCGTGCGCGCTGATGATCAGCAGGTCAGGTGTGTGCTCGCTGACGGCCTCGCGCAGGGCATCCAGGGAGAGCGTCTGCACCGCGTGGATACTCAGCCCTTCGACGTCTTTCAGGGTGTCCTGAGTGATCCGCCAACCGTCTCGTGAGATTCGGCCCACCGGGTCGCTGGCGGGGATGCACTCCGCCACCAGGACACGGATGCGGTTCTTCCACTCGACACCGACGGCGACGGCACCGGCCTTCTGCACGGTGCGGGTCAGCGGCAGCAGCGGCTCGTACGTCAGGGGCAGGCGCGCCGCCAGCGGGGCGGTGTCGCCCGGCAGGGTGGCAAGGCCCAGAGGGAAGTTGGAGAGCACCGTGAGCATCGACGCCCGGCTGATGGCCTCCATCACCGGTTCGGTGAACAAGGGCCTGACGACAGCGTTGAGGCGGCTGAGCAGTTTCTCCACCGAGCGGGGGCGGTCCGCGGCAGAGTCCCGGAAGTGCTTTTCCAGGTCGGCCAGCAGCGTGAACGCGCTGGGGGGAACGGAAGGCATCATCAGTCCCAGGCTGTCGTTGGCGACGGCCCGGTGGGTCAGCGTGTACTCGATGGCCGCCCGTTCGACGTGGGCATCATCGCGTTCACCGATCTCGGTCGACCAGGTGTCGCCGGCGTCCAGGGCCGCGAGCGGGCGGACGCGGGCTTTGCGCAGCTGAGGGGGGTAGGCGCCGCGTATGTATGCGGGGGCGACCCCAGGCAGCGCCAGAGCAACCGGCAGCCGTAGTCGTGCCTTCTCCTCAACGACCGTCTGTCCAAAGACCGGTTCGGCTTCTTCGACAGTCAGTCCCTGACGCTCCAGTCGGGCGGTGGCCGCGACGAGCGTGTGCCCCTGCAGGGTGCGATGAAGCAGCGTACGTGGTTCCTCATCGGCGGGCGCATCGATGTCCCAGCCCATCCGGCGAGCCATGAGACGCCAGGGCAGGTCCAACGCGGCCAGGTCCAGGCGGTGGCTGAGATTGACCTTCCTCGCCAGCGGAGGGACGTCGGGGTATACGCGCTCCTGGATGGCCTGCCAGTGTTCTTCGAGACTCGCGTCGCCCAGAGATGAGAAGGAGGCGACGGGGAGTTCGACGCCCAGCGCGACCGCTCCCCGTGCGGTCCGCTCGACGAGCTCGTCCGGGCACAACGCCAGCATCGGCCGCCACCACGGGGCCAGAGCCAGGCTGTCGAGCGCGGTGACGGGAACGGGCATCACGTGATGTCCCATCGCCAGCTGCTGCAGGCCCTTCAGCCTCCACGCTTCAAGGTCGACCAGGTCTCCTCGTGACTGCGGCAGATGCAGGCAGTACCACAACCCGGGCAACGCCCGGGCCACGTCGCGTGCCAGTGCGTGAGGGATGGCGAATTGATCGGGGTCCTCAAGCGGTGCGTCGATGACCGGCGAGATCTCTGAGGGAGCCGTGCCGTCCTCCGGGTCGAACACCACGAGGTAGAGCAGATGTCTGCCAGCATTTGGGGGTTGCGGGGCTGGTGTCGTCACTCCTAGAGCCTAGTGCTGTGCAAGGGCTCCCGGGGTTCACCTATCCGCCTGCGGCATCCTGCAAGGAGGGCACCTCCGGCCGGAGGTCCTCCGTCGATGGCGAGGTAGGTGCCTCGGTCGCCCGCGAGCACGGTGACACTGCGGCCCTCAGGTCGTCCAGCGCCCACGCGGACCCGGCGGCGCGAACATAAGGGTGCCGAGCCCGGGTGTACGACGCCTCCTGTCTCAGGGAGGCGTCGTACACATCCTGCAGCCGGGCGTCAGCGCGGTCCCGAGTGGGGCTCGGCTGTCGCATCTGCGGCCGGCGCGCCCGGAGCGAGACCAGTTCGCTGCCTGAAGCGCCGCCTGACGCTGCGCGCTGCGACCAGCGTGAGTGCTGCCGCAAGGCTCGCTAGATATTCGGCTGCGGCTGCGCCGAGAATGTTCACTGGCCGGCCGCCGGCACCGGGGTGGACGGGCTTGCCGCAGCACGGTGGCGCAGCCCCAGTCGTCTCAGCTTGCGGCGCACCCGGTTGCCGAACGCATCCGGATCGTCGGCGCCGCCCAGAGCCGCGGCCTGGGCCCATGTCACGCGCTGCGCACCGTAGGTCATGGCTACGGCTCTCTCCATGGGTGGCAGATCCGCGAGCACGGCAAGGACGCGGCAATCGTCCACCTCGCCGTGCAACAGGCCGTTCTCCGGGCGCCGGTCATCGCTGACCACATCTCTCAAGGACACTCCCGACGCGACCGGGGCCTCCAGCAGCCGCACCGTGCGGCCGCCGGATTTTCGCTCCCAGAGCGGCTGCAGACAGCGATGTTCCCGTTCGGTATGACGGTGGAGCAGCTCCATGATCTCGGCATCCCCACTCAGGTGCCGGCCAAGAGCCTCAACCCAGTCACCCAGCAGGGCCATCTCCACGGCCGCGCGCCACGCGTGCGGTCGGCCAAGATGGAGCCACGTCCGAGAGAATTCGTCCACGGCTGCCGTGTCACCCTCGATGCAGGCGTTACGTGCCACCAGCGCGGCCATGACGGCTTCGCGGGTGGTGAATGCTTCTGGTCCACTGAGCTGTTGGGCGAGCGTGTGCAGGACGGCAGCGATGAAGTTCACGGGGGAGTGCCTCGCGTCGGTGTCCCTTCTCCGCCGCCCCCTCTCCATCAAGGCGATCCAGACGTCCTGGGAGAAGGCCCCGTCCTGTTCCTGGTCGACGTTCACGGCGTCATCGGGCAGACCCCGTGCCCTCCACATGCGCGCCATCTCATACAGGTGGCGCACGACAGCCCTGCGGGCTTCCTCACCGGCGCCGGGCACGGGTGTGGTTACTTGCCTGGCCATCCGGCGCAGCCGCTCGAGCACCCGGGAGGCCGCAGGCCGAGCCTGCGCCAGCCAGGTCCCGTGCTGCACGGGCACCGGTTTGATTCGCACCGCATACACCGCCTCGTGCACGGTCTTTCCCCTCGGGCTCGGCCGGTTGAGAGCCGGACAGCCCGCCTGCCCATCGCGGGGGCAGTCCGGACAGAGGTAGCGAAGGCGGGCGTTCCGGTCCATCAGCTGTTCCTGCGCGTAGCGCAGGAACCGGATGGTCCGCAACGCCAGTGCCTCGTCCTCGGGCGTGCAGTCCTCGATCGGTGAGGCGAAGCGGGCAGGCAGGCGCGTGGCCCGGTCCTGGGTGTCGACCAGCAGGCGAAGCACCCAGCTCTCCAACGCGGCATGAAGCGCTGGGACGCCGACGCGGTCATCGTCCTCGAGATCCGAGTAACACAGCAGGACCATGTGAAGCTCCTTACCTGTAGCGCATGATGAGGCTGCTATCCCTAAGGGCCGGCCTGAAGGCGAACCGGCAATCACCCCGCACTTTTTTCAAGTGATCTACGTCACGCTGCGGTTCTGGGAGGGCCCCGGCCCTTGGAGCCCGGGACGAGCCACGCCGCTGCATCGGGCGGCCGGGCCGGCAGGTCCGCCCGATGGGTCGCGACACACCGGGACTAGGCTGCAGTTGACCGCACCCTCCATCCACGACAGGGCGCTCCCCGCCCGCCGACAGTAGGCCGCTGCCCCACGCCCGGTGCAGCGGGTCGCAGAGCACAGCCTTCAACTCTCCGGTCTCCGTGGCGTCTTGCCCGGTACACGGGTTGGCGGCAGAGCGGCCACAGCAGCGTGGCGGAGTTTCGGGGCGCGTCGCACAGCTGGGGTGTGGATGTTGGTGTATGCAGACTCGAAGGGCGGTGGCTGCAGGTGCCGAGCGGGGAAGCAGAGGGTTGGGGTGGCTTGTGGCGAGCGGGGCTTTCCAGGAGCTGCAGACCGGCCAGTTCGGGCCGGCCACGTTTGATCTGTTGCGGCGGCTGGTTCACCAGGTGCGCCGCGCCTGACTTACGCTCGCCGCGCCGCGCGGGGGCGTCCAGGCCGAGCCGCGCAAACACCGGCCGGAGCACCGCCTCCTTGCGCGAGACAGAGCCTCTCCTCGCACGGGCGCTGGCCGCGTGCCACTTGCCTTGGCGGCCTGCCGAGATGACTTTTCTGTGATGTTCGGCAGCCCTGGCGCGAGGGGCTACTGCTTTCGCTTCTGCCTCTGTTCGGGAGTGTCCTTCGTGCCGCGTGGTGGCCGCTTGGCGTTCGGGTGGATCGAGCGTTGAAGTTCTGACGCAGGCCGCAACGACTGCAAGGTGGCGGTCAGCGCGGCGTCGAGCGGCCCGATGTGTCCGTCGCAGAGGGCCCCGACGAGATCGCGAGTCGGTTCGTCGTAGAGGAAGACGACGCCACGCGGCAGGCCGAGCTGATGCTTCTTGGCTCGCAGGTAGCCACGGAGGCTCTTCTTGGCGTCGTCGGGGTCCTGTCCAGCTGGGCGTGTCGCCCACACGAACAACCATCCTTCGGCCGGATCGACGCTGGCCGTGACGGGCACCGTCATGCTGCGGCCCTGGCCGTTCGGGCGCGGGTTGTTGAGGAGGATGTCACCATGGCGCGCGAACTTGTGCTGGGCGGGCGTTGCCAGGGATAGCAGCGTCGCGCCGATGCTGAGCCATCCGGTTACGTTCCATGACTGCAGTTGGTCGAGGAGAGGTGCGAGTGGCGAGGGCACCATCGCCGGCTTGGGTGCGGATCCGGAACCCGTGTCATCACGTCCCTTGGTGTGAAACCACTTGTCGAGCACGTCGGTTCGGCTGGTCAGGAAGGTCGGCTTCTGTGCCCTGTAGCGGCGCAGCTCGGCCGTGGTCGGCTCAGGGAGGAACGGGAACGCGGCACACACCTGTGCCGGGTCGGGTTCGACCCAAAGGCCCGCCTCGAAGAAGTACAGGAACAGGTCCAGTTCGTCCGGTGCATGGAACATGACGGTGACATCAGGGTTGCGGCGCCGACGCAGGTAGAGGAGAAACTCGGCCGGGCGTGCGACGAGTTCGGTGATCAGCTCAAGGTCGTGCAGGGACACCGTCCAGGGGATGTTGTTGGGGGTGAGCAGGTCTGCCTGCACCAGCTCTGCGGTGGCGGTCAGGACGGTCGAGAGGTCGTCGAGGCTGACGGCGATGGTGTGGATCTCACGGATGTGGCTGAGGTTGACCCAGCCTTCGTCTTCGATACGTAGGCCACCGTCCCGCTCGATTGCATCCCGCATGCGGCCGGACTGCTCGGCTGCTTTCGTGATGATGCCGGTCAGATCAGTACGGATCCGTGTCGTCTTCCCTCCGCGGGACAGGGCGCTCAACGCGACGGCCTTGTCCTCCACGATGAGGGCGACGTCGTCGAGGACGATGAGGTGGTCGCCCTCGACGCGCTTGGTGTACTTCGCCGGATCAGCAGTTTTGGCTTCGTTGCCATTCGCGGGCACGTAGTACTCGAACGCGTCCCGGAAGTGAGCCCCGGGGAGTACGCGGTTGAGCGCGTCGCGCGTGCGGGACTCGAGAAGGTCTCCGCGATGCTTCGCGTACTGGCTCCATACGGGCAACGTCTTCAGATGCTCTTCGAGGTTCTCCCGGACGGCGAACACGCTCAACGCCGGGTGCGGCAGCATGAAGCGCCCGTTGTCGGCGACGACGAGCGGCCGGCTACGCAGCGGGTTCCTGCCGGTGGTGAACGCATCGATGACGTCCGCAGGGTTGGCCGTCCCGAGGTCGAGGCGGAACCGTTCGACAACGGCCCCCACACGTTCAACAGCAATGCCCGTGCGCGCGACGACGTCGTCGATCGCGACCGTGGCCTGGTCGCCGTCGGGCTCGAACATCGACATGACACTGGACCTGGCGAGTTCTGCCGGCCCGTCGTCCGCCCGGCCCGCCTCCTCCGTGGCCATCGCGTCCAGCACTGCGTCCCCCATCGCTTTGAGGCGGTCATTCAGACCGGCCTCCTGCAGGTGGTGGCATGCGTCGAGGACAGCCAGGGCGTCGGTCGCGTCGAAGCCGAGTTCGGCATTCAGCGCCGCGCGAACGCTCGGGTTGCCGTCGAGAAGCGCCAGGTTGGTCGTTGCGACCATCTCCGGGTAGGACGAGTTGCGCATCCATACCTCGGCGCCACGAATGAGCATGGACACGAGGGCAAGCTTGTCGGTCGGGTCAACGGCGGCGATGGACCGTATCTGTGCAAGGCGGAGGATCCCGTCGAGTTCGTCCTTCGCCTCGGAGACGAAGTGGCTCATCTCCTGGTCCTCGACTGCGGGGGCACCAGCAGTCGCCGAATCTTGCCGGGCGGCGAGAGCGACCAGCGCCAGCAGTTCCAGGTACGCGGCGCCCGCCTCCGCAGTGACGGGCGTCTCGCCTTCGCGCGCCATCGGCAGGAACCGCTGACGAGCCACCTCGATGAGCCGGATCGCGTCGAACCGCCCCAGTTTCGCGACGAACTCGTCGACAGCCTTGTCGAATGCTGCGTCGACCGCCGCCGCAGGATCATCGCCAGCGAACGTGGCCATGAGCGCCATCAAGGCAGTCAAGGAGTCCACCATCACTTGCGCGTGCGGGTCGAACGCCGGCGACTTCGGACCGGAACGGCGCTGCCTCCTGTTGCGCGCTTTACGGCGCTTCGATCGGGAACCCATGAGCCAACCTCACCACATATCGGGACCGATCAGCGAACGGTTCGGATCCGCTTCGATCAGCCGGTGCATCCACGCCCGCTCTCCCCGTTCGCCTCGTGGATTCGACCGGCGGCCGGGCTGGGGGTCCCAACTGAGAGAGGCTGTATCGACTGTCGATGAAGCATCATCTTGGATGAAAGACCGCCATGTCATGGGTCCTGCGTTCGCCGAGCTGGAAGGCTCGATCGCCTTCTACTCCAAGCTCTTTGACCGAACCTGGCGGCGGTCAGCGCGCAGACGAGTCCGCGGAGCCGGAGACGGGCCGGTTAAAGGGAGCCGGCCGCCAGTGCACCTCGTCGGTGTCCCGCTGATGGTGCCAGGCCGCCAGGGTACGGCCAGCGACCAGCCGGTCGAGCAGTACTCCGGTCTGCTGGGGGGAGTGCCCGCACAGACGGGCAACAACGGCCATGTCGGCTGTGGGGCTGGCCGCGGTGGTGTGGGCGGCCAGGACCAAGGCAGTCAGCCGTTCTGCGGGCTTTGCCGTCGCCGGAACGCTGAGTGAGGTGGGCTGCAGGGCCCAATGGGCGGCGCGCCGACGGGCGCTGCGGCCCGGGGCCTGGTCCAGCGCCGCGTCGTCGAGCAGCCGCACCTGCAAAGGCGCTGCCCGGGGATCGGGCAGGTCGAGCCAGCCGTCCTGCACCAGCTCCTGCCACGCCTCGGTGTGCCGGTGCAGGCGCATGCCGCGCAGCACGCCGACTGGCAGCCGGGCGCAGCCGTGTGTGTCGGCGCGCAGGGCGCATTGCAGGGCCAGCAGCCGGGCGGCGGGGGAGGTGACGCAGCCGAGTGCGGAGGCGAGGTGGGTGAGCATCTCCCGTACCCGTTGCGGCTCGTCTCCGTGCGCCCGCGGCCGGACGGGGGCTGATGCGGCCGGTCGGTGAGGGCTGAGCAGAGTGTCCGGTACGACGGCGGTGTGGCTGGTCGCCGCCGCGCAGGCCGCGCATGCGTCGGCCAGCCGCCAGGTGCGGCCGCTGAGGTCGCGGGTCAGGGCCAGCAGCACCCGCCCGGCACAGCCGCGATGACGCGGATGCCAGACGCAGCCCCGCAGCCGGCACTGGCAGCTGCGCAGGTGCGGCGGCAACGCGTCCACACGGGCGTGGCAGGCCAGATGGGACAGGGCGGCCGACCGTGCGGAGGACGCCTGCAGGGGGAAGGTGCGGGCGGCACACGAGGGGCAGACGAGTGTAGGGCCGTCCGCCTGCGGGCGCAGTTCCACTGTCCAGATGCGCCGCACTGCGGCATGTGCGCCACCGAGCCTCATGGGCTGGTCGTCCTCCCGTCCGTCTGTCCTTCTCGTGGCGGGGTTCACCATGACGGCCCCCGGGACGGACGCACTGTAGTGCAGATTCCCGCACCGTGGATTTCGCCTCCCTCTGCCCTGGCGAAAGTGCAGAAACCCGCACTGACGGGGCAGGGGTCTGCACCGTCGGATGGTCAGGTGACGATCTTGCCGCCCGACCCCGACCTCACTGCGCTGCGCGTCGTGCTCGCGCGCCTGCGGGCCGAACGCGGTTGGACCTTCGACGAACTCGCCGACCGCAGCGGTCTGGCCCGGCGCACCCTCATCGACCTCGAACACGGCCGCACCACCGGCAGTGTCACCACCTGGCACACCCTCGCCCATACCTTCGACGTGCCCATCGAGCGCTTCCTGGGCGCCCTGTGCGACGACCACACCCCGCCCGGCACGGCCACTTCCTGAACCCCTGCTCCGTCCCGCCGCGCACCACGCCGGGAATCACCCGATCGGGCAAGCAGGCATAGAACAGCCATCCGCAGTAACGCTCATGCGTGCGGGCTCGTTGGGCCGGCCGTGGGACATATCCCCGACACGTTGCTCATGCCTGCGTGTCGCCTGGCACGGTCCGGGCCATGTGCCCCACGCCCGCCCCCGACGGCCGCCACTGGGACGGCAGCCCCCGCGCCCCCCACCGCCCCCGCCCGCTCCGGGTGGCCACCACCAGCCCCAGCCGCTTGCTGTGCGCCGGCCAAACCGGCCGCTGCCGCCGCTGCGGCTACCGCATCGACCTCTACCAGCGCCACGGCCAGCGGCCCATCGCCCTGCACCCTGCCGAACTGGCCACCGCCGACGTCCCGGAATCCTGCCGCTGGCACCTCAGCGGCGGCATCGCCTACCCGCACGGCGACAACAGCGCCTGGTGCCGCATCCCACATGCCGTGCTCTGCCCCCACCGCACCCCCACCTGCCAGGCCGGCTCCCGCATCGAGGCGATCCGCCGCCAACTCGCCGTTCGCACCCGCCGCCTCATCGACACTGGGGTTCTCATCCCCGCCCCACCCGCGACCCCGCAGCCCGTCCCCCCGACCGGGGGACCCGACCGCCCCGTCGTCCAGCTGCTGCTGTGCCGCTACCTCGCCCAGCAGCGGCTCGAGGACCTGCGCTGCGTGGCCCAGACCCGCCACCGTCACCGCTGCCCCAACCCCGTTCTCGCCTCCGTCGGCCCGGCCGGGATGTGGAAACTGCTGCCCACCACCGCCCGGCACGGCCAACTTGCCTTGCCTGATGCCCTGATGGCCATCTACGACCTTAGCCACCTCTCCTACGGCGAACAGCTGCGCTGGCGCACCCAGCGCTGTCCGGCACACGCCGCCGTCCCCGGCGCCGCCGACCTCGCCCTGGCCTGCTGGGAACCCTTCGACCCCCTCCTGCACGCGGCACACATCCACACCCGGCTGCCCCACCCCCCGCCCCGCCCGCACCGAAGGGGATGACTCGTGCCCCATCACGCTCTGGAAATCACACTGACCCGCCCCCTGCCCCCGCCCGTCCTGCACCGCGCCGCCCGCCTGCTGCCGCTCGCCGCCAACCACGACGCCACCCGCCTGATGGCCCTCGTCGCCGCCAAGACACCGCAGCGCGCCGCCCACCGGCTGCGCCACCGCCTCGGCACCCGGCTGCCCATCGACGTGATCACCACCCACTACCCGGACGCCGACCACAGCGTGCTGCTCAACGTCGCCTTCCCGCCCGCCGTGCACGCTGCCCTCACCGCCGACGCCCGCCGCGCCCGGCAGAACCCCGAGCGCTTCCTGGAACTGGCCGTGCGCCGGGCCCTGGCCGAGCACGCCGACCGGGAGACCGACCGCCTCGACCGCGCGGTGTCCCAACTGCTGGCCCACACCACCCCCGCCTACCTGCTGTCCGCTGTCGGGCACGCACTCACCCGGCTCCCCGAGAGGCCCACCCCGTGAACCCCACCGACGAACAGACGGCAGCCGCCGACGCCTTCCACGCTGGCCACCACCTCGCCCTGCAGGCTGGCGCTGGCACCGGCAAGACCACCACCCTGACTTTGCTCGCCCGCGCCACCACCCGCCGCGGCCGCTACTTCGCCTACAACCGGGCCATCGCCCAGGACGCAGCCGCCCGCTTCCCGAACACCGTGCAGTGCAAGACCGCCCACGCCCTCGCCTACGCCGCCGTCGGCCACCGCTACACCCGCCGCCTGAACGCACCCCGCCGCCCGGCCTGGCAGACCGGTCAAGCCCTCGGCCTCACCAAAGCCGTCCGCATCGGCGACCGCGAGATCTCCCAACGCGCCCTGTCCAACGCCGCCCTGCGCACCGTCACCCGTTTCTGTCATACCGCGGATGAGGCCATCACCCGCCACCACGTCCCCCGTCTGCGGGGCCTGGACGACCCTGATCTCCACGCCCAACTCGCCGCCCACATCGTGCCGTTCGCTTGCAAGGCCTGGGCCGACCTGCAGTACCCGGACGGCGGCTCCGTCCGCTTCGACCACGACCACTACCTCAAGATCTGGGCTCTTGCCCGGCCGCGCATCCAGGCCGACTTCCTGCTGCTGGACGAGGCCCAGGACACCAACCCCGTCGTCGAACAGATCTTCCTCGCCCAGCGCGATCACGCCCAGCTGGTCATGGTCGGCGACTCCGCCCAGGCCATCTACCACTGGCGCGGCGCCAAAGACGTCATGACCGGCTTCGACGGCACCCAGCTGACCCTCTCCCAGTCCTTCCGCTTCGGCCCCGACCTCGCCGCGGAGGCCAACCGCTGGCTGCATCTCGCCGATGCCCCGATCCGCCTCACTGGCACCCCTGCCGTGTCCACCGAACTTGGCCCCGTCACCCAGCCGGACGCTGTGCTGTGCCGCACCAACGTCGGCGCCATGGCCCAGGTCATGACCCTCATGGCGGCCAGCTGCCGGGTCGCCCTGGCCGGGGGAGGGGACAGCCTGCAGGCCCTGGCGCTCGCGGCCCGCGACCTGAAGGAAGGCCGCCGCACCCACCACCCCGAACTGATCCTCTTCCCCTCATGGGGCGATCTGCAGGACTACGCCGCCCACGACCCGGCCGGCCGCGACCTGCAGCCCCTGGTCAACCTTGTTGACACCCACGGCACCGAGGCCATCCTCACGGCCGTCGCCCACCTTGCCCCCGAGCCGCACGCCCAGGTCACCGTCTCCACCGCCCACAAGGCGAAAGGGCGTGAATGGTCCCGCGTGCTCATCGCGGACGACTTCGCCCGTCCCAAGGACAACACGCCCGACGAGCAGACAGGCCCCCCGCCGACACCCGATCCCATCGACGACGCCGAAGCCCGCCTGGCCTATGTAGCGGTCACCCGCACCCGCCAACGCCTCGACCTGGGCGGACTGTCCTGGATCCACGACCATCCCGACGGCCCCCCGGTCGGCCACGACCGCCCCCGTCCACCGGCGCTGCCACAGCCTCCTGCCGCTGCCAGGGCATGAAGCCGGGTGGCCGCCAGATCGGCCTGCCGGCCGGCCCGCACCCCTTCCGGGACGGCCAGGCTCGACGCGAGGCCCCGCTCCAGCGCGACGGACGATAGACACCTCGGCGATCCCGATGCGCCTGACACACGCTCACTGCTGCGGCTGGGGCTGGGGAAGGACAAAGACAAGTTTTGTGGTTTCCAGGCCCTTTGAGCCCGGTAGCGGTCATGCTGGTCCAGGGACGCGCGTGATGCGGGGGTGGAGGGGTACTTGCCGGATCAGCCTGACTTGTTCTCCGTGCAGCAGGAGGACGACGCGGAGGGTCTAGAGCACATACCGCCATTCGTGGCACCGGTCGCTGCTGCACCGAGCGCAGTGACACGCGATCCGGTGGCACTGCGCATCGCCGAGGCCGTCCGGGACGTGTTCGGCGACTTCGGCTCTGAACACGGTCTGAGCCGCGGGGAGATAGCCCAGGCCTGCGCCGCGGTGGCCTCCGCCGACAAGTTCGATTCAAGATTCCGGGTCTTCATCAAACTTCGTCTGCTGGAGTCGCTGCACGGCAAGTCATACGACCAGCGGTATGTGTTCAACCCGACCAGCGGTGCCGCACTGCTGGTGTACGAGCGCCTGGGGGAGGCCGGCGGTGTCCAGGAGATCACCATGCTGCTGGACCGGGCCCGCGAAGGCATCCTGAACGGCTCCCTGACCGAGGAACAACTGGCCGCCAAGATCGCCCAGGCCCGGCGGAGCCTTGCGAACTACACCAACCACCTGCTGCGGCTGGTGCGCACCAGGCCCATCGAAGAACTGCTCGGCCAGCGTCACCACCACGCCCACACCACATCGCTCGAGGAAGCGAAACACCTCGTCCATGCCGTCGCCGAGCAGTACCCTGCACTGCGTTCCGGCGGTACCCGCCTGATCCGGGAAGCCCTGCGCTACACAGGAGCCGTCCACGAGTTCCACGACCGGCTTATGCAACAAGCCACCATCCGGCGCGACTTCAGCATGCTCCTACCCGAGCAGTACCTGACTGCGGCCCTTCGCTCCTCCACGGAAACGCTCGCGCAGGTGTTCGCCACGACCGTCTTCGATCCGCCCCACGTCCAGATCACCACGGGCCAGATCCTCACCGCCGCAGCCGACCACCAGCCCCCGCCGCCGCGGCAGCGCCTGCCGCGCCCCCCGACGCAGCCGCCCGGCCCGGATCCGGTCGAGACCGCACGCGCCAAGGCCGCGCTCGCACGGCAGCGGCGAGAGGCCACCGTGACCCTGCTCATGGCCGGAAAGGACGAAGCCGACGTCACCGCCCGCCTGCGTGCCCTGCCCTGGCAGGCAGCGGTCAAGCACCTGGTCGACATGCTGCGCGCCGCAGCCGACCCCGCCATCCCGCTCATGCTCGACATCTCCCGCGAGGTCATCGTGGACGCCGCAGGACCGGTCACCTACGCCTCGCCGGTGACCGTGTACCGCATTCCCGACAGCCCACAAGACGTGAACGACGACACCGAAGCCGCACCGCAGAGCCCCCATGAGTGACCCCTACCTGCTGGCACGGGCCCGAGCCCTGCACACGGTCCCTGTCCCGGCGGACCGCGCAGAACTCACCCAGCTGCGCTGCGCCGCCGACGATGTGGAGCGCCGGCTGGTCGATGTCGTCACCCCCGACGGGACCCAGGAGCTGATGACCGGCTGGGCTCCCGATGTGGAACCGGCAAGTGGCGCGCTGGGCGACAGCGACGTCCACCGAACCGCCTCGCCTGTCCGCCTGCTCACCTTGGCCTGCTGCATCCGCCACTGCTGGCCCGACCCCGGCCAGCCGCTGTACCCGGGACAACCCGCCTCGCAGCAGGACGTCCTCGCCGCCCTGACTCCTCTCCAGGACACCCTCGCGCCCCGCGACGGCGCGGCCGTGCTGGGGCAGACCGGGCACTTCCTGACGGCCCTGCGGTTCCTGCGTGCCTGCGGACACCTCGCGGCAGACGTCGGCGACGGCATGATCCGCCTCGGCCCCATGGTCGCGCTGTGGTCCGAGCGCGATGTGGCCGAACTGCGCAATGGCTACGACATCCTGCCCGCTCCGAGGAAGGGGTGAGCCCGTGGACGTACCGGCACTGCAAGCCCTGTCCCACAACCGGCGGGCCGATGTCCGAGCGGCGGTCTGCGCCGTGGAGACCGCCGTGATCCCCGTACCATCCGTCCACTACCGTGCCCTCGCCGAGATCCCGCTGCGCATTGTGGTGGAACAGGTCCTGGCCGCATCCGGACGCACCCTGCTCGCGGTCGGCGGCGGCTACCTCTCCGGTTACACCGACGAGATCAGACAACGTCTGGCGCACGAAGGAATCGGAGTCCTGCCGCGCGACGACCGCGCCGTCCTCACTTTGATCCTGCTGTTCAGCGTCGCCATTCCCCGAGCGTCCGGCACCGCCCTGCCCGAGCAGCTGTGGTCCCTGGGCACCCCCGTGCCCAGGGACCAGCTCAGGGGCTGCCAGGTGTCCGACGTCGTTCTCACCAGCGCGCTGCAGCGCCTCACCGACGCCGACCTGGTCCGCCGGACCAGAGCGGGCTACGTCCTGGGCCACCAGTTCCTGCGGCTGACGCCGGCTGTGGGCGCCGAACTGTTCGAACAGCTGATCCTGCTCGCCGATCCCGACAGTGCTCTCGCCGAATCGATCCGCCGGCGCCGCGCCCGCCCCATCGCGCCGACGGCCACTGCTCTTGATTACGAGGTGCATGACAGATCATGACCACCCTGCCCACCTCCGACCTGTCCCGGGGCATCGTCGGCGACCGCCAGCTCATCGCTGTCCAGGCCTTCGACATCGCCCGGCTCACGGCACACGCCGTCCCGATCGTCCCGGAGACCTTCATCGCCATCTCCGGTCTCGGCCCCAAAGACGACTCGAACGGCTCCGGCAAGACCAGCTTCCTCATCGCGGTCTCCCTGCTGCTGGCCGATCCGCAGTGGCGCCTGGAGACCAACGGGGGCCGGCACGCCAGCGGCATCCTGTTCCGCCCCGACGCAGCAGGCGTCGGCCAGGCTCACCAGGCGTCCCCGGTCACTCACGGCTACATCGTCGGTGTCTTCGCCCACCCCGACGAACCGGCCTGCTGACTCTCACGCCGTTGCCCGGCATGCTTCTCATTCCAATGTCTCTGCCCATGGGTTGTTGATCCCTTGGGAAGCCAGGAAAGTTTGGTGTC
>NZ_JBIRRE010000005.1:565912-599979 GCF_044333555.1 Streptomyces sp. NPDC020965 | reverse complement strand
CCCCGCCCCCGCGCCCGGGCCCCCCCCCCCCCGGCCCCGGGGCGGGCCCCCCCCCCCCCCCGCCGGGCCCCCGCGCCCCCCCCCCCCCCCCCCGCCCGCGGGGCGCCGCGCCCCCCCCCCCCCCCCCCCCCCCCCCCCCCCGCTCCAGGAAGTGCGACGTCAGAGCGTCGTGCGTCAGACCTCGACGACGACCGGGAGGATCATCGGGCGGCGGCGGTAGGTGTCGGAGACCCACTTGCCCACCGTGCGGCGGACGAGCTGCTGGAGCTGGTGGGGCTCGACGACGCCGTCCGACGCGGACCTGGCGATGGCTTCCTCGATCTTCGGAAGCACGGCGAGCAGCGTCGAGTCCTCGATACCGGACCCGCGCGCGTGGACGTGCGGGCCGCCGACGATCTTGCCGGTGGTGGAGTCCACCACCACGAAGACCGAGATGAAGCCCTCGTCACCGAGGATGCGGCGGTCCTTCAGCGAGGTCTCGGTGACATCGCCGACCGAGAGGCCGTCGACGTACACATAACCGGCCTGGACCTTGCCGACGATCCGGGCCTTGCCGCCGATCAGGTCGACCACCACGCCGTCCTCGGCGATGACGATGCGGTCCTTGGGGACACCCGTCAGTGCACCCAGCTCGGCGTTGGCACGCAGATGGCGCCATTCGCCGTGGACCGGCATCAGGTTCTTCGGTCGGCAGATGTTGTAGAAGTACAGCAGCTCGCCGGCCGACGCATGGCCGGAGACATGGACCTTGGCGTTGCCCTTGTGGATGACGTTGGCGCCCCAACGGGTCAGGCCGTTGATCACGCGGTAGACCGCGTTCTCGTTGCCCGGGATGAGGGACGAGGCCAGGATGACGGTGTCGCCCTGGACGATCCGGATCTGGTGATCACGGTTGGCCATCCGGGACAGGGCCGCCATCGGCTCGCCCTGGGAACCCGTGCAGACGAGGACGACCTCGCTGTCCGGCAGGTCGTCCAGCGAGCGGACGTCCACCACCAGACCGGCCGGGACCCGGAGATAGCCCAGGTCGCGGGCGATACCCATATTGCGGACCATCGAGCGGCCGACGAAGGCCACCCGGCGCCCGTACTCGTGGGCGGCGTCGAGGATCTGCTGGATGCGGTGCACATGGCTGGCGAAGCTCGCCACGATGATGCGCTTCTGGGCGTTGGCGAAGACCTGCCGCAGCACGTTGGAGATATCGCGCTCGGGCGGGACGAAGCCCGGGACCTCGGCGTTCGTGGAGTCGGACAGCAGGAGGTCGATGCCCTCCTCGCTGAGCCGGGCGAAGGCGTGCAGGTCGGTGAGGCGGCCGTCCAGCGGGAGCTGGTCCATCTTGAAGTCGCCGGTGTGGACGACCATGCCCGCGGGGGTGCGGATGGCGACGGCCAGCGCGTCCGGGATGGAGTGGTTGACCGCGATGAACTCGCAGTCGAAGGGACCGATGCGCTCGCGGTGGCCCTCGGCCACCTCCAGCGTGTACGGCCGGATGCGGTGCTCCTGGAGCTTCGCCTCGATCAGGGCGAGGGTCAGCTTGGAGCCGATCAGCGGGATGTCCGGCTTCAGCCGGAGCAGATACGGCACACCGCCGATGTGGTCCTCGTGACCGTGGGTGAGGACGATGCCCTCGATATCGTCGAGACGGTCCCGGAGGGTGGTGAAGTCCGGCAGGATCAGGTCGATACCGGGCTGCTCCTCCTCGGGGAAGAGGACGCCGCAGTCGACGATGAGCAGTCGGCCGTCGTACTCGAAGACGGTCATGTTGCGGCCGATCTCACCGAGACCGCCGAGCGGGGTGACGCGCAGGCCGCCCTTCGGGAGCTTCGGCGGGGCGCCTAGTTCGGGATGCGGATGACTCAAAAGACTCTCCTCACCACATACGCCACGTACCGCACAGGCACATGGCGTACATGACAATCGTGCACTTGCTGTTGTCTGGTGGTCCGGCCATCAGGGCCGGTTCTTCTTCTCGTATTCAGTTATGAAGTCTGTGATCAGAGCTGTACCCCGATAGAGGTCAGACCTGCACCCCGCCGGCCGCGAGGTCGACCTTCAGCTGGGCCATCTCCTGCGGGGACAGCTCGACCAGGGGGAGCCGGAGCGGGCCGGCCGGGAGTCCCTGGAGGGTGAGCGCCGCCTTCGTGGTGATCACGCCCTGGGTGCGGAACATGCCGGTGAAGACCGGGAGCAGCCGCTGGTGGATCTCGGTCGCCTTCTGGACGTCGCCACTGGTGTGGGCGTCGAGGAGGGCCCTCAGTTCCGGGGTGACGACATGGCCGACCACGGAGACGAAACCGACGGCGCCGACCGAGAGCAGCGGGAGATTGAGCATATCGTCGCCCGAGTACCAGGCCAGGCCGGAGCGGGCGATGGCCCAGCTAGCGCGGCCGAGGTCGCCCTTGGCGTCCTTGTTGGCCACGATCCTCGGGTGGTCGGCTAGGCGCACGATGGTCTCGGTGTCGATCGGGACGCCGCTGCGGCCGGGGATGTCGTAGAGCATCACGGGCAGCGCGGTGGCGTCGGCGATGGCCGAGAAGTGCTGGAGCAGGCCGTCCTGGGGGGGCTTGTTGTAGTACGGCGTGACCGCGAGCAGGCCGTGTGCGCCGGCGCGTTCGGCGGCCCGTGCCAATTCGACGCTGTGCCGGGTGTCGTTGGTGCCGATGCCCGCCACGATGTGCGCCCGGTCTCCGACCGCCTCCAGGACCGCGCGTACGAGCTGGTCTTTCTCCGCGTCGCTGGTGGTGGGCGACTCGCCGGTGGTGCCATTGATGATCAGGCCGTCATTGCCTGCATCCACCAGATGGGTCGCCAAGCGCTGCGCGCCGTCGATGTCGAGTGCGCCGTCCGCCGTGAAGGGCGTGACCATGGCGGTGAGGACCCGCCCGAAGGGGGCCTGCGGAGTGGAGATCGGAGCCATGGGTAACACGCTACTCGTTGCTCAGCACGCTGTGTCCCTTCGGGGACGTGACGTACGACGTGGCAGGTGGATCCCGGCACTGACTGCTCGGGGGTTCAGGCAGTGCCGGGTCCGTTTGATCAGCCTAGATGAACTTCATGAAACACCGCAATGCGGACACTTCTGCGGGTAAAGCGGTTATATACGTACATCTGTGCCGTCATACCGTCCGCCGAGCGACGCCGGTACCGGCCGGATCCGGCCGGTTGTCGGGTCAGGGGGCGACGCGGCCGTTCTTGTTGAAGGCGGCGTGGGTGAGGGGCATCAGCCCGGCCCAGTGCTCCTCCATCCGCTCACCGACCATCTCGATCTCGCGCTGCGGGAACGACGGCACCGTCGCCAGCTCGTGCTGGGTGCGCAGACCGAGGAAGTGCATCAGCGAGCGGGCGTTGCAGGTCGCGTACATCGACGAGAACAGGCCGACCGGGAGGACCGCGCGGGCCACCTCACGGGCGATGCCCGCGGCCAGCATCTCCTGGTAGGTCTCGTACGAACGCCGGTAGGAGTCCTCCATGGCGTCGCTGACGACCTTGTGCTGCGCCGGGCTGCCGTCCACGAAGACGTACTTGCCGGGGCGGCCCTCCTGGACCAGCTTGCGGTCCTGGCCGGGGACGTAGAACACCGGCTGGAGCTCCCGGTAGCGGCCGGATTCCTCGTTGTAGGACCAGCCCACGCGGTGCCGCATGAACTCGCGGAAGACGAAGATCGGGGCGCTGATGAAGAAGGTCATCGAGTTGTGCTCGAAGGGGCTGCCGTGCCGGTCCCGCATCAGGTAGTTGATGAGGCCCTTGGAGCGCTCCGGGTCCTTGCTCAGCTCGGCCAGGGACTGTTCGCCGGCGGTGGAGACGCGGGCCGCCCAGAGCACGTCGGAGTCGGCGGCGGAGTGCTTCACCAGGTCGACGGTGACATCACCGCGGAAACTGGGATTCACGGTTTCGGCGGGCGTATCGGTCACCGGGAGTGTCCTTCCAAGGGCTGAGCTGGGCGCCGACCATCCTAACCGGGCCGGCCCGGCCTCCCCCGCTTCCCCCGCTGGTCCCGGGGCCGTACGGTCGCGTCCCCCGCCCCGATCCCGGGGAATCTTCCACGGATCCGTGGGATTCGGGCACCGATTGACGGTTTCGCTCGTCTGTACAGGTAACAGCTACAGACAGCAGCACAGCACGGTACGGGTAGCAGCGCGGTGCAGCTCCACAGCGCCGTATGCCGTACGGGCGGCAGTCGCCCGTCACCCCCGATCGACCCACCACCCCCCATCGAGGAGAGTGTTCCTGATGTTCCGCCGGCGGGAAGCCGTCCCTTTCTCTTTCGTAGCCGAGCACGACAGCTTCCGCAGTAACGTCACTCCCCCGCCGCGTGAACGTCTCACCGTCTCCCAGGTCACGGGTCGTACGCTGATCGGGCTGACCGTCGTCGCCGGGCTCGTCGGTTCGCTGCTCTTCGGGCTTCCCTCGCTGGAGGCCGGGCAGACGGCGGGCAACGCCCAGCAGTCCGAGGCTTCCGAGCGTCGCTGACCTCGTACGGCCCCCCTGGGGTGGTCGACCGGCGAGCGCCTCGGTAGCCTCACCCGTCACAGCCCCCACAATTCACGTGTGCTGGTGAGTGAGGATCAGTCGTGCCCCTGCCCTTTCTGACGGCCGATCGTGCGTTTGACGCGAACCCGGATGACGTCGCACTGCCCTTCGACGACCATGACGAGTGGCGGCGTCCCTACCGCCCCGGTCCCTGGCGGGTCGGCGCCGCGGCCGTATCCCTATTGCTCGCCTCGTTCGTACTGCTGGCCGCGATGATCATCGTTTTCGCCGGGACCCTGTCCGGCGCCGCCGTCTGTCTCGCCATCGGGCTCGGCCTGATCGCGGCGGCGCTGCGGCTGCTGCGTTCCGGGGTCTGGGTCAGCCGGCACGGACTGCGGCGGGTCGGCTACTTCACCACGACCACCGTGGCGTGGCACAAGGCATCCGAGGTGCGGACGGTGCAGCAGCCGGTGCGCTGGCTGGGGTTGCCGCGCACGGTGCAGGGCCAGGCGCTCCTCCTCGTACGCGAGGGGACGCGTGACCCGCTGCCGCTGCTGACCGACCACAACGCGGACTTCCTGTCACGGGTGGATGCCTTCGACCGGGCCGCGGACACGCTGGAGGCGTGGGCGTCGGAGTACCGGACCGTCTGATCGTACGGAAGAAGGGCCCGGGGGCGGTTGCCGCCCCCGGGCCCTTCTCCGTGTGCCGGTTTCCGTGTGTCAGACGCCGGTGGGGCTCGTCTCCCGGTTCTCGCGCAGGGCGATGGCCCGCTGCATCGCCTTCCGCGCGCGCGGCGTGTCCCGGGCGTCGTGGTAGGCGATCGCCAGCCGGAACCAGCAGCGCCAGTCACCCGGGGAGTCCTCCGTCTCCGCGCGGCGCGCGGCGAAGACCTCGTCGGCGGCGTCCCGGTCGATCCGTCCGCCGGGTGTCCGGGCCAGTTTGTCCACCGGCAGTCCGCCCTCGGCGTCCAGTTCCGCCGCCAGGCGGTTGGCCTTGGTGACGAACTGCGTGTTCTTCCAGAGGAACCAGATGCCGATCACCGGCAGGATCAGCACGGCGATCCCGAAGGCCACGGTGACCGGGGTGCCCTGCTGGATAAGCAGCACGCCCCGGCTGCCGACCAGGAGGAAGTAGCCGATCAGGGCGGCGGACAGGACCAGATAGGTGATTTTCGCGCGCATGGGATCAGCCGATGTCGAGGAAGTTTTCCAGGCCGATGGTGAGGCCCGGGGTGGTCACGACACGGCGGACACCCAGCAGGATGCCCGGCATGAAGCTGCTGTGGTGGAGCGAGTCGTGCCGGATGGTGAGGGTCTCGCCCTCGCTGCCCAGCAGCACCTCCTGGTGGGCCAGCAGCCCGCGGAGCCGCACCGCGTGCACCGGGACGCCGTCGACGTCCGCACCGCGGGCGCCGTCCAGCGCGGTGACGGTCGCGTCGGGCTGCGGGCCGATGCCCGCTTCGGCGCGGGCGGCGGCGATCAGCTGGGCCGTGCGGGTGGCGGTGCCGCTCGGCGCGTCGACCTTGTTCGGATGGTGCAGTTCCACCACCTCGGCCGACTCGAAGAAGCGTGCCGCCTGCTGGGCGAAGCGCATGGTGAGTACCGCACCGATGGAGAAGTTCGGCGCGATGAGCACACCGGTGGCCGGGGAGGCGGCGAGCCAGGTGTCGAGCCGCGCGAGGCGGTCGGTGGTCCAGCCGGTGGTGCCGACGACCGCGTGGATGCCGTGGCGCACGCAGAAGTCGAGATTGTCCAGCACCGAGGCCGGAGTGGTCAGCTCGACCACCACCTGGGCGCCCGTCTCCGTCAGGGTCGCGAGTTCGTCCCCCCGGCCGAGGGCGGCGACCAGTTCCAGATCGTCGGCGGCCTCGACGGCCCGTACCGCTTCCGAGCCGATCCGGCCCTTGGCGCCGATGACCGCCACACGCACCTTGCTCATCAGTTCATTCCTCGGAGAGTTCGAACGATCTAGGAAACGGACTCGTGCAGCCGGTCCGCCTGGCGGTCCTTGAGCGGTCCGATGACCGCGAGGGAGGGCCGCTGGCCGAGGACCTCGGCCGCGACCGAACGGACCTCGTCGGGGGTGACGGCCGCGATCCGGGCGAGCATGTCGTCCACGGACATCTGGGTGCCCCAGCACAGCTCGCTCTTGCCGATACGGTTCATCAGCGCGCCCGTGTCCTCCAGGCCGAGCACCGTGGAACCGGCGAGCTGGCCGATGGCACGGCCGATCTCGTCGTCCGTGAGGCCGTCGCCGGCCGCCCGGTCGAGTTCGTCCCGGCAGATCTTCAGGACGTCGTGGACCTGGTTGGGGCGGCAGCCCGCGTAGACGCCGAAGAGCCCGCAGTCGGCGAAGCCGGAGGTGTACGAGTACACGCTGTAGGCGAGGCCGCGCTTCTCCCGCACCTCCTGGAAGAGGCGGGAGGACATACCACCGCCGAGCGCCGTGTTCAGCACGCCGAGCGCCCAGCGGCGCTCGTCGGTGCGGGCGAGGCCGGGCATCCCGAGGACCACATGGGCCTGCTCGGTCTTGCGGCCGAGCAGCTCGACCCGGCCGGCCGTGCGCACGGAGCGGCTGCCGTCGCGCGGGGCGATCGGGACCGCGTCCGTACGGGTCAGGGTGCCGGCCTTCTCGAAGGCGCGGCGGACCTGGCGGACGACGGTGGCGTGGTCGACATTGCCCGCGGCGGCGACGACCAGGTGGGTCGGGTCGTAGTGCTTCTGGTAGAAGCGGCGGACCCGGTCGGCGGTCAGCGCGTTGACGGTGTCGACGGTGCCGAGGACCGGGCGGCCGAGGGGCGTGTCACCGAACATGGTGTGCGCGAAGAGGTCGTGCACACAGTCGCCGGGGTCGTCCTCGGTCATCGCGATCTCTTCGAGGATGACACCGCGCTCGGCGTCCACGTCCTCCTGGAGGATCAGCGAGCCGGTGAGCATGTCGCAGACCACGTCGATGGCGAGCGGCAGATCGGTGTCGAGGACCCGTGCGTAGTAGCAGGTGTACTCCTTCGCCGTGAAGGCGTTCATCTCACCGCCGACCGCGTCGATCGCCGAGGAGATGTCGAGGGCGGAGCGGCGCTCGGTGCCCTTGAAGAGGAGGTGCTCCAGGTAGTGCGTGGCACCGTTCAGCGACGGTGTCTCGTCGCGGGAGCCGACGTGGGCCCAGATGCCGAAGGTGGCGGACCGGACGGACGGCAGGGTCTCGGTGACGATGCGCAGACCACCGGGGAGGGTGGTGCGGCGGACCGTGCCGATGCCGTTCTCGCCGCGGAGAAGCGTTTGGGTACGGGCTACGGCCCGCACCTCCGAAGAGGTGCGGGCCGTAGCACGGGAACTACGCGGTGTCACTTGGCAGCGTCGTCCTTCTCGTCGTCGCCAGCCGCTTCGCCGTCGATCACGGGGATCAGCGAGAGCTTGCCGCGCGAGTCGATCTCGGCGATCTCGACCTGCACCTTGGAGCCGACCGCGAGCACGTCCTCGACGTTCTCCACGCGCTTGCCACCGGCGAGCTTGCGGATCTGCGAGATGTGCAGCAGGCCGTCCTTGCCCGGGAGCAGGGAGACGAACGCGCCGAAGGTCGTGGTCTTGACGACCGTGCCCAGGTAGCGCTCGCCGACCTCCGGCATGGTCGGGTTGGCGATGCCGTTGATCGTGGCGCGGGCGGCCTCGGCGGCCGGGCCGTCGGCGGCACCGATGTAGATGGTGCCGTCGTCCTCGATCGTGATCTCGGCGCCGGTGTCCTCCTGGATCTGGTTGATCATCTTGCCCTTGGGGCCGATGACCTCGCCGATCTTGTCCACGGGGATCTTGACGGTGATGATCCGCGGGGCGTTGGGGGACATCTCGTCCGGCGTGTCGATCGCTTCCATCATCACGTCGAGGATGTGGAGGCGGGCGTCGCGGGCCTGCTTGAGGGCCGCGGCCAGGACGGAGGCCGGGATGCCGTCCAGCTTGGTGTCGAGCTGGAGGGCGGTGACGAACTCCTTGGTACCGGCGACCTTGAAGTCCATGTCGCCGAAGGCGTCCTCCGCACCGAGGATGTCGGTGAGGGCGACGTAGTGCGTCTTGCCGTCGATCTCCTCGGAGATCAGGCCCATGGCGATACCGGCGACGGGGGCCTTCAGCGGCACACCGGCGTTCAGCAGCGACATCGTCGAGGCGCAGACCGAGCCCATGGAGGTGGAGCCGTTGGAGCCGAGGGCCTCGGACACCTGACGGATCGCGTAGGGGAACTCCTCGCGGGTCGGCAGGACCGGCGTGATCGCGCGCTCGGCGAGGGCGCCGTGGCCGATCTCGCGGCGCTTGGGCGAGCCGACGCGGCCCGTCTCACCGACGGAGTAGGGCGGGAAGTTGTAGTTGTGCATGTAGCGCTTGCGGGTCACCGGGGAGAGGGTGTCGAGCTGCTGCTCCATGCGGAGCATGTTCAGGGTGGTGACGCCCAGGATCTGGGTCTCGCCACGCTCGAACAGGGCGGAGCCGTGAACGCGCGGGATGGCCTCGACCTCGGCGGCCAGCGTGCGGATGTCGGTGACACCGCGGCCGTCGATGCGGACCTTGTCCTTGATGACGCGCTCGCGCACCAGGGACTTGGTCAGCGAGCGGTAGGCGGCGGAGATCTCCTTCTCGCGGCCTTCGAACTTCGGAAGCAGCTTCTCGGCGGCGACCGCCTTGACGCGGTCCAGCTCGGCCTCGCGGTCCTGCTTGCCGGCGATGGTCAGCGCCTGGGAGAGCTCGCCCTTGACGGCGGCGGTGAGCGCCTCCAGGACGTCGTCCTCGTACTCCAGGAAGACCGGGAACTCGCCCTCGGGCTTGGCGGCCTTGGCGGCGAGGTCCGACTGGGCCTTGCAGAGCGCCTTGATGAAGGGCTTCGCGGCCTCAAGACCGGCGGCGACGATCTCCTCGGTCGGCGCCTCGGCACCGTCCTTGACGAGCTGGATCGTCTTGTCGGTGGCCTCGGCCTCGACCATCATGATCGCGACGTCGCCGTCGTCCAGGACACGGCCGGCGACGACCATGTCGAAGACGGCGTCCGCCAGCTCGGTGTGGGTCGGGAAACCGACCCACTGGCCCTTGATCAGCGCGACCCGGGTACCACCGATGGGGCCCGAGAAGGGCAGGCCGGCGAGCTGCGTGGAGCAGGAGGCGGCGTTGATGGCGACCACGTCGTACAGGTGGTCGGGGTTGAGCGCCATGATCGTCTCGACGATCTGGATCTCGTTGCGCAGGCCCTTCTTGAAGGAGGGGCGCAGCGGGCGGTCGATCAGGCGGCAGGTGAGGATCGCGTCCTCGGAGGGCCGGCCCTCACGGCGGAAGAAGGAGCCGGGGATCTTGCCGGCCGCGTACATCCGCTCCTCGACGTCCACCGTGAGGGGGAAGAAGTCGAGCTGGTCCTTGGGCTTCTTGGAAGCGGTGGTGGCCGACAGCACCATGGTGTCGTCGTCCAGGTACGCCACGGCGGAGCCGGCGGCCTGCTTGGCCAGGCGGCCCGTCTCGAAGCGGATGGTGCGGGTGCCGAAGGTGCCGTTGTCAATGACGGCCTCGGCGTAGTGGGTCTCGTTCTCCACTAGCGTTTTCTCCGTTACGTTGCGTCTTTCGTCCCCTCGCCCGTGTGGCGGGAGGACGTGCGGAGAAGCTCTCGTACTGCGGGCCGGTCTTCGATCGAAGCACCCGGGGGTCACCGGCGTTCCGGTTCTCCGGGAGCCACTACCGAGGACCGGCGGCGGCGAGTCGGCTTCTCGCTGGTTCAGTTTTTGGTGGTGTGTTCCGTCACCAGACTAAATGCCGTCCGGTACGTCGCGCACGTACAGCAAAAGGGAGCGGCCCCCTTCAGCGTGGGAACCGCTCCCTCCACGGCGTCTTACTTGGCGCCGCCGGCCGCACCACGGCGGATGCCGAGGCGGTCGACCAGGGCACGGAAGCGCTGGATGTCCTTCTTGGCCAGGTACTGCAGCAGACGGCGGCGCTGGCCGACCAGGATGAGCAGACCACGGCGGGAGTGGTGGTCGTGCTTGTGGGTCTTGAGGTGCTCGGTCAGGTCCGAGATACGGCGGGAGAGCATCGCGACCTGCACCTCGGGGGAGCCGGTGTCGCCCTCCTTGGTGCCGAACTCGGTCATGATCTGCTTCTTCGTAGCGGCGTCGAGAGACACTCGTACTCCTCAGGGTGTTCGATGCGCCCGCGAGTGCCCCTGGTCTGGGTCTCAGGGGAGCTTCCGTGACTCGGAGGCGAAGGTCCGATGAGCGCTGTTCCCAGATGATCCGGGAACGCGTACACAAACGGCCGTCACCCAGCGTACCAGCCCCTGAGCAGGCTTCTGACCGGCCGGTCAGGCGGCGTGGTCCGGGCCGATGGGCCGTACGGGGCCCCCGGAGGCCGGCCGGACCGGGTCCGGTCCGGGCGATCTTGTCGGCGCGGGCCCGGCCTGATCCGAACGAGAGGCCCTTAGCTGGTCAGGGAGCGGGCCGCGTTGTAGACGTCGAGCACAGCGAGGCAGAGCGGCAGCAGCGAGAGCAGGACGAGCCCCTCGGTGAGGTCGAGGAGGCGGCCCCAGAACGGGGTGAGTCCCTTCTTCGGGATGACGAGGCTGATGGCGGTGATCAGCGCGGCGCCCGCGGCGACGGCGGCGGTCAACCAGATCGTACGGACGTCCAGGCCGCCCCGGTCCCCGTACATGATCAGATCCTTGACCAGGTCGGCGGGCGGGTTGAGGGAGAGACCGAGGACGAGCAGCGCGATGGCGGCGATGCCGGCGACCAGGGCGCAGGCGACCTGTGAGGTGTAACGGAAGAGCCGGGCGCGGAGCAGGGCGGCGAGGCCGGTGGTGAGGGCGAGGAGCTGGCCCCAGAAGCTGCCGGAGAAGCCGAGGACGGCGGCGGAGCCGACGACGGCGGCCGAGCAGCCGCCGACGAGGCCGAGGAGCATCTCGTGGCCGCGCCGGGCCTGGAGCGCGATGCGCTCGCCGTCGACGGGCTCGGGGGCGGGTGCCGCGCCCGGGTCGGCGGTGTCGCCGTGGAAGTCGTCGTCGGCGGCGCTGCGCGGGGCGGCGTAGCCGATGGGGAGGCGGGCGAAGCGGGCGGAGAGGCCGGGGAGGAAGGCGATCAGGCCGATGGCGACGGGGGCGACGACGGCGGCGATCCCGGTGGCGGTGGCCTCGGTGAGGATGCCGACGAACGTGGCGAGGGTGCCGGTCGTGGCGAGGAAGGTGGCGGCGACGAAGGGGGCGTCGCCGCTGGGGGTGAGGGCGGCCAGGGCGACGGCGGCGACGAGGACGGTGACACAGCCGAGCAGGAACTGGAGCTTGCCGGGTCCTTCGCCCGCGTCGGGACCGATGATCCCGGAGCCGGCTATCAGCAGCAGGGGCAGGGCGCCGAGGCCGAGGGCGACCGCGGTGGCACGGTCCGCGTAGACCCGGGCGCGGACGCCGGCGAAGGCGGTGAGGAGGAGTCCGGCCGCGCCGGCGATGACACCGGGCAGGCTGTGCATGTCATGGCGGACGGGGTCGGCGAACCAGAGCACGAAACCCATCAGCACCAGCAGCAGTACGCCGCCCACCAGCCCCGCGGCCCGCAGGAGTTCATCGCTCCAGAGGTGGCGGTCGCGGCGGACGGCGGAGGCGACGGCGTCGGACACGTCGTCGTAGACGGCGGGCGGCAGGGACTCCGAGAAGGGCCGCAGGCTGAGGAGTTCGCCGTCGAGGACGCGCTGGGCGCCGAGGGAGCGGGCGCCGTTGAGCACGGTCCCGTCGCGGCGGACCAGGTGGTAGCCGCTGGGGGTGCCGGGGGTCTGGGTCTGACCGGTGAGGCGCAGGATCTCCGGGTAGACGTCGGCGACGGCGATGTCTTCGGGGAGGGCGACGTCAATGCGGCTGTCCGGCGCGACGACGGTGACGCGGCAGAAGCCGGTCGCTGCGGTCGTACTCACTGTCTGGACCCCCTGATTCGCGTTGCGCACCCTCTTCTTCGCGGTTGCGCACGATGCGCGCGCCACCCTACCGGGGCCGGTCGTACCGGTCTGCACGTAGGATCGCCGACGCGCGGAGGGGGCCCGCCGCTCACGGGGGCGTCGGTGCGGAACCTGCCCATCCGCATACATCCGTATCGAGGGATTGATGCTCCGGTGAGCCAGATCGTCGTGAAACGCCCGCCGAGGTCGCTACCGCCCGAAGTACCCACGGACGAGCTGGCCCTTGAGCCTCCTCCTGAGCTGCCCCGCGGTCAGCAAGAGGGGATGCTGATGCAGATCCTGCCGGTCCTCGGCATGGGCTCGTCGGTGGTCTTCTTCTTCTCGCCGCAGGCGCCTCCCTTCATGCGCATCATGGGTGTGCTGATGCTGGTCTCGACCGTGGCAATGGTCGTGGCACAGGTCGTCAGATTCCGCCGCGGTACGCAGGGGCAAATTGCGGATGTCCGTCGGGACTACCTCAAATACCTCGCCCAGACCCGGCGCACGATCCGCCGGACGGCCCGCCGCCAGCGGGACGCACAGCTCTATCTGAACCCCGACCCCGAGCAGCTCTGGTCCCTGGTGGCCGAGGGCTCGCGGGTGTGGGAACGACGGGTGGGCGACAAGGACTTCGGCCAGATCCGGGTCGGCCTCGGCGCACAGCAGCTCGCCACCCCGCTGATCGCCCCGGAGACCGCTCCGGTGGACGAGCTGGAGCCGCTGGCCGCCGGGGCGATGCAGCAGTTCCTCGCGGTGCACGGTTCGCTGGACGGGCTGCCGATGGCGATCTCGATGCGTGCCTTCTACCATCTGACGATCTCCGGGGAGCCGGAGTCGGCGCGGTCCGCCGCGCGGGCGCTGGTCGCCCAACTCACGACGCTGCACTCCCCCGAGGATCTGATGGTCGCCGTGGTGGTGGCGCCGGGCGCGGTGGAGCGCTGGGACTGGACGAAGTGGCTTCCGCACACCCAGGTGCCGGGGCAGATCGACGGCGCCGGTACGAAGCGGCTCTTCGGCGACGACCTCGGCGAGCTGGAGCGGTCGTTGCACAGCAGGCTGGACGGCCGGCCCCGGTTCAGCCGGGAGAACCAGCCGGTGCTCGACCAGCCGCATGTCGTGGTCGTCCTGGACGGCGGCACGGTGCCGCCGGACTCGCTCTTCGCGGCGGCCGAGGGCCTCCAGGGCGTCACCATCGTGGAGGTCGTCTCCGGCGAGTTGGACGAGCCGCGCGGTGGGCTCTCGATCGTCGTACGGCCCGGCCGGCTGCGGCTCGCCTCCGGTCACCGGGTGGCGTACGAGGGCGTCCCGGACGGCATCTCGCTGCCGGCCGCCGAAGCGCTCGCCCGTCAGCTCGCCCCGCTGCGGACCGGCGGGGGCGACGACGACGAACCGCTGCTGGCCAATCTGGACTTCACCGATCTGCTGAACCTGGGGGACGCGGGCGGGGTCGACGTGGCCCGCACCTGGCGCCCCCGCTCCATGGCGGAGCGGCTGCGGGTGCCGATCGGTGTCGGCGAGGACGGCCAGCCGGTGATGCTCGACCTCAAGGAGGCGGCGCAGGAGGGCATGGGCCCGCACGGGCTCTGTGTCGGGGCGACCGGTTCCGGCAAGTCGGAGCTGCTGCGCACCCTGGTGCTCGGGCTCGCGGTCACCCACTCGTCGGAGACGCTGAACTTCGTCCTCGCGGACTTCAAGGGCGGCGCGACCTTCGCCGGGATGTCGCAGATGCCGCACGTCGCGGCCGTGATCACCAACCTGTCGGACGATCTGACGCTGGTCGACCGGATGGGCGACGCGATTCGGGGCGAACTCCAGCGGCGCCAGGAACTACTGCACCGGTCCGGTAATTACGCCAACATCCACGACTACGAGAAGGCCCGTGCCGCTGGGGCACCACTGGAACCGCTGGCCTCTCTCGTCCTGGTGCTCGACGAGTTCTCCGAACTGCTCACCGCGAAACCCGACTTCATCGACATGTTCATCCAGATCGGCCGGATCGGGCGTTCGCTGGGGGTGCATCTGCTGCTGGCCTCGCAGCGTCTGGAGGAGGGCAAACTGCGCGGGCTCGACACCTACCTCTCGTACCGCATCGGGCTGCGGACCTTCTCCGCCGCCGAGTCTCGGACGGCGATCGGAGTGCCGGACGCCTACCATCTGCCGTCGGTGCCGGGTTCCGGGTATCTGAAGTTCGGTACGGAGGACATGACGCGCTTCAAGGCGGCGTACGTCTCCGGCACGTACCGCACTGGGGGTCCGGACCTGTCGGCCGGTCAGTTGCCGATCGAGCGGCGACCCGCCGTCTTCACCGCGGCCCCGGTGCCGGTGGTGTACGCGGCGCCTGACCCGGCCGCGACCGCCCGCCGCGGCGCGGGCGACGACGCGCTGGCGGACACGGTGCTCGATGTGATCGTGCGCCGGCTGGAGGGCCAGGGGGTGCCGGCCCATCAGGTGTGGCTGCCGCCGCTGGACCGGGCGCCCACGCTGGACCAGTTGCTGCCGGGTCTCGCGCCCACCGCCGACCGGGGGCTCACCGCGACCGAGTACACCCGCCCCGGTGGGCTGACGGTCCCGCTCGGCCTGATCGACAAGCCGTTCGAGCAGCGGCGCGAGGTGCTGTACCGCGACTTCTCGGGCGCGGCGGGGCACATGATGGTCGTCGGTGGACCGCAGTCCGGGAAGTCGACGCTGATACGGACCCTGGTCTCGTCCTTCGCGCTCACCCACACCCCGGCCGAGGTGCAGTTCTACTGTCTGGACTTCGGCGGCGGCGGACTGTCGTCGCTGGCCGAGCTGCCGCATGTGGGCGGGGTCGCCTCCCGGCTGGATCCCGAGCGGGTGCGGCGCGCGGTCGCCGAGGTGCTCGGGGTGCTGAACCGGCGTGAGGAGTTCTTCAGGTCCCACGGCATCGACTCCGTCACCACCTACCGCCGCAAGCGCGCCGCCGGGGAGCTGCCCGGGGAGGCGTGGGGCGACGTCTTCCTCGTCATCGACGGCTGGGGCGGCTTCAAGAACGACTACGAGATGCTGGAGCCGGTCGTCGCGGACCTCACCGCGCGCGGTCTGGGCTACGGCATCCACGTCGTCCTCACCGCCGCCCGGTACATGGAGGTCAGGGCGGCGCTCAAGGACCAGATGCTGGGGCGGCTCGAATTGCGGCTCGGCGATGTCATGGACTCCGAGTTCGACCGCAAGGTGGCGGCGAACGTGCCGCCGGGGGTGCCGGGCCGCGGCCAGGTCCCCGAGAAGCTGCACTTCATGACGGCCCTGCCGAGGATCGACTCGGTCAGCTCGGCGGCCGATCTCTCGGACGGTACGACGGCGTTCGTCCAGTCGGTCAGGAGCCACTGGAGTGGGGCGCCCGCGCCGGTCATCCGGCTGCTGCCGCGCCGGCTGCCCGCCGAGCGGCTGCCGAAGGGGTTCGAGCAGCGGGCGCAGGGCATCGCGATCGGTATCGACGAGACCAGCCTGGAGCCGGTGTTCGTGGACTTCGAGACCGACCCGTTCTTCCTGGTCTTCGGGGAGAGCGAATCGGGCAAGACCGCGCTGCTGCGGCTGATCGCCCAGCGGATCACCGAGCGCTACACCCCGGAGGAGGCGCGGATCGTGGTCGGCGACTACCGCCGGACCATGTTGGAGGCGGTGCCGTCCTCGCACCTGCTGGAGTACGCGCCGATGACCTCGGCGATGGAACTGCACATGGACGCCATCAACACGGTCATGGGCAGGCGGGCGCCGAAGCCGGACATCACCCCGCAGCAGCTACGGGACCGCAGTTGGTGGACGGGACCGCAGCTCTTCGTGATCATCGACGATTACGAGCTGGTCGCCACGGCCTCGGGCAACCCGCTCGCGGCGCTGGTGGAGCACCTGCCGTTCGCGCGGGACGTCGGCATCCGCTTCATCATCGCCCGCAGCTCCGCCGGTGCCTCACGGGCGCTGTACGAGTCGTTCATGCAGCGGGTCAAGGAGTTGGGGGCGCAGGGCGTCATCCTCTCCGGTGACCCCGGCGAGGGCGACATCCTGGGTCATGTACGGGCCCGGCCGATGCCCCCGGGGCGGGGCACCTTCGTCTCCCGCAAGCGGGGCGCGCCGTTGATCCAGGTGGGCTGGCTGCCGGATCGGTGAGCCGCATAAGGTGAGCGCCGGGGGTGCCCGGCGCTCACCTTCCGCGTGTGACGGGGTGATCCCGTACCGCCCGTGGGCGTTGGTCCCGGGCCCTCCCGCGCACCGCGTACGACCTGTCCCCGTGGGATCTCTGAAAGGCACAGCGCCGATGGCTGACGCAGTCGACAAGGAACGCGAGAAGGAAGAGTTGTACGCCCTCGACATCTCCGGCGTGGAGTGGCTGAGCGCGCCCGGTACCAGCGCGGACGAGGAGCGGGTGGAGATCGCGTACCTGCCGGGCGGCGGGGTCGCGATGCGCTCCTCGCTCGATCAGGACACCGTTCTGCGGTACACCGAGGCGGAGTGGCGGGCGTTCGTCCTCGGCGCGCGCGACGGGGAGTTCGACCTCCACTGAGGGTGTTGTCATGGCGAAGGGGACCGTGCCGCTCGGCGGACGGTCCCCTTCGTTTCGTGCGCTTCGTCGCGTGCTTCGTTTCGTACGTGGTGGAGGGCGCGTCTCGTACGTGGCGGAGTGCGCGTCAGCTCATCGTGCGGAAGCGGGCGGCGTTGCCCCGGTCCGTCTCCTGGTAGCCGGCGACGGACTGGTCCAGCAGCCGGGCGATGGTCGCCAGGTCCTGGTTGAGTCCGTCCATGTTCTGGGCGATGTTGCCCTGGAGCGCGATGTACGCGTCCTTGGCCTCGCCCTCCCAGGCGCCCGCGACCTGCTTGACCCGGTTCATCAGTTCGTCGAGCTGCTGGTTGAGGTAGGTCGAGGTGGCGCGCACATCGCCGGCCGCCATGGTCACCGTGTCGTAGTTGACGGCAGTCGTCATTCTTTGCTCCTTGAGGGGAAGGTCGGAGGTCCCGCGCCACCGCGGTGGCGCGGAGGGCCCGTACGGCGCCTCAGATGCTGAGGATGGCGCTGCTGCCCTTGGCGGCTTCCATCTTCCGGAAGGACGAGATGCGCTCGCTCTCCTCGGCGTCGAAGCCGTCGGCGCTCATCTTGACCAGGTTCTGGAGATTCTCCAGATCGCGCTGGACGTTGCGCAGGCGCAGATTGAGATCGCTCTGGACGCGGTCGTACTCCTGGCTCGCCGCACCCTTCCAGCCGGCCTGAATGCGGTCGACGACACCGTTGAGCGAGGTGATCCGGTTGCTCAGTTCGTTCTGGAAGCTGTCGATCTTGCCGGAGAGTGCGGTGATCTCACTACTGGTGACCTTCAGATTCTCATTGCCCGACATCGTGCCCCTTCTTCCTTCGACGGTGACGTAGACGGAAGCCCTGTGGATGCCGCCCCCGTGTCGGCCCGGTTCCCACCGGTCCTATCGTCACTCTATCCACTCGGTATGACAGTTCCAACTGCAAAGTCTTTACCGCTGACTTGCCCTCTGCGCCCGCTCAGGAGGGCCTTCGGCGCCGGGTGTCCCGGATGACCGTCGCGGTCCCGGCGACCACCGCGACCAGGACGACGCCGATGCCCAGCGCATAGGTCGCGTACCGCTCCCGGCGCTCCTGCGGGGTCTCGGTCAGGGCCAGCGCGGCGGGCTCGGGGGCGGGCGGCTTGGGCGGGCCCGGGTCGGCGCTGGGGGCGGGGATCGGGCCCGCCGCGCCGTCCAGCGCGCGCACCGGGTCGATGATTCCCCAGCCGACGAAGTCGTCCCGGCCGTTGATGTTGCGTTCGGCGGTCTGCTCGATCTGGGCGACGATCTGGGGCGCCGTCCAGGTGGGGTACTTGGCCTTGAGCAGCGCCACCACCCCGGTCACGTACGGTGCGGAGAAGCTGGTGCCGTTGTCGACGCACTGACCGCCGCCGGGGACGGTGGAGACGACATCGACGCCCGGGGCGGCGACCCCGACGAACGCGCCGGGCTGGGAGAACGCCGCGCGTTCGTTGTTGCGGTCGGACGATGCGACGGCGAGCACACCGGGGAAGGCCGCGGGATAGGTGTTCTTCGTGCGGCCGTCCATGCCGTCGTTGCCGGCCGATGCGACGACGACGATCTCCTTGTCCAGGGCCCGCTGGACCGCCAGGTTCAGCCGGGAGTGGAGCTGGAGCGGTTTGGTGGTGTCCTGGGAGATGTTGATGACATCGGCCTCTTCGGCGATGGCGTGGTCGATCGCCTCGGCCATCGTCTTGTCGTTGCCGCTGTTCTTCTCGTCGTTCTGCCGGATCGGGATGATCGTGGCCTGGGGCGCGAGACCGACGAAACCGGTGCCCCTGCGGGGGCGCGCCGCGATGATGCCGGCGACCTTGGTGCCGTGGCCGATCACGTCGACGGTGCCCTTGGTCTTCCCGGCGTCGCCGTCGGGGTCCTCCTTGTCGACCGGTAGGAGGTCCGCGCCGGCCGAGGCGTCCACGGCCGACCGCAGTTGCGGGTTCTTGACGTCCACTCCGGTGTCGATGACGGCGACCCGCACGCCCTTGCCCTTGGTGTCCTGCCAGAGCTGGTCCAGCAGGACGCGCTGGAGCGGCCAGGGGATGCCGGCTATCTGCTGGGGCATGGGGAAGGTGCACTCACCGCCGCCGGCGAGGCGCACGGCGGTGTCCGCCGCGGGGTGCTGAGAGTCGGTGGGGCCGGTGGCGGCGGGGTGTTCAGCCGCGCCCGCCGTCGGGGTCGGGGGCACCGCGGCCAGTCCCGTCAGCGCGGTCGCGGCCGCGAGCAGGGCCGCCTTCCCGGTCAGTCGTCGCACGGGTCGGATCGGTCGCACTGGTCGCACCCCTCACGAACCCTGCGGCTGGCGCGCGCTGTTGGTGGCGAGCCGGGGGCCCTTGGACAGGAACTCCGACCACGTGATCGGTACGAGTGCGGGGGTGACCTTGCCGTAGCCGAGCCGGATCTGCGCCTGGCTGGGCTCCGGGCGGCCGTCCGCCTGCTTCTCCTGGTCACCGGCGCCGATGTCGGAGCGCCCGGAGTCACTGTCGCCGTTCTCCTGGACCGCGTACCGCAGTCCGGTGTCGGTGACCAGGAAGAGCGAGCCGCCCGGCTCGGTCTGCCGGCCGGCGACCTGGGTGTAGAGGAGCCCGGTTCCGGGGGTGACATAGGTACTACTGCCGCCGGCGGTGATCTCCTGCGGATACTGCGAACCCGCCCAGACGGAGAGGGTCGTACGGCCCTTGTCGTCGACGTCCCGCAGCACGCTACAGACGGTGTCCCGCTCCCCGGTCGCCGAGTTGACCTGCTTGGCCCTGAGCTCGGGCCACCGGTGCGAGGCGGCGAAGACGGCCGAGTCGGGGGAGAGTGAGGGCGCGTCCACGGCGGTCGCCCGGCCCGCCATATCGAGCGGATCGGTCTGCTTGGAGTTGATCAGCAGCCAGGCGGTGAAGTCGGAGACCCGCTGGACCCGGCCCGCCAGGACCACATAGTGCTGGGGGCCGGTACCGGTCTGCGCCCGGAGGACCATGCCGACCTTGTCCTGCTCCGGGGTGAGTCCACCGCCGACGCCCGCGTCCGCGCCCACCGTGCCCGGGACCCGGGGGAAGCCGATCGGGCTGCCGTCGTGCAGGGTGGCCAGCCAGTCGTCGGTGACGGACTGCGGCTCCTCACTGCCGACGAGGGTGCGGGTGAGGAGATCGCTCGGGAAACCCGGGATCGCGTACTTGGTGCCCGAGGGGTCGACCAGATAGCGCTGGCCGTCCTGCCCCTTCACATAGAGGACCTGGTCGCCGGTGAGCTTCCGCGACCCCTCCGTCTTCTTCAGGTCCCGCTCGCCGAACACGAAGGTCGCCTTCTGTACGGAGGTGCTTTCCCCGGCACCGGGCTGCTGGCAGACCGCCCATCGTTTGGCCTTCCCGGCCTCCTTCTCACCGGGCAGCCGGTCGGGGGCGTAGGGGATGCCGAGGATCGGTCCGCGCGGCGGCTTCCCCTTGTCCAGGATGTCGTCGCTGACGGTGATCACCTTGAACTGCCGGGGATCGAGCAGCAGTCGGGCGGAGGCGAGGTTCAACACCGGGTGGAGCAGGATCTTCTCGTTCTTGGCCTTGCCGGTCTTCAGCACCACATAGCGGGTGGTGGACTTCTTGCCCACGATCACCTTGGTGCCGGGGGCCGCCCAGTTCTTGGGCGCCTTGGGCTTGAACATGCCGACCGCGCCGAAGCCGGCCAGGATCAGCGCCCCCACGATCAGACCGGGGAGGATCGCACGCATCGGGCGCGGGGCCCCTTCTTCCGTACCCGTGGCGGAGGGCTGGAGGAATGCCGCGACCGTGCGCTTCTTCGCAAAGGTGTACGCGTTGAGCTCATCCCGCCGAGATGCCATGAGTCCCCATTGGTCAAGAAGGCGCTGTCTCCCCGTGGGGTCCGTGTGGTGCGTACGGTCCCCCGGCCCTGGTTGTCGGACCGGGCCCCTACTATGCCTGTTATCGGATGATGCTCGCGGGGCGGGTAGGGTGATCCGGCCGCCAAAAGCCCTTGCCCGCAGGGGTCGACGGGGATGATCAGGGTGAATTGGGGCCTTACCAACGGGGGGACGGAATAATGGCTTCCGCTACGCGCGCGCGGCCTGATACTCCGGGACGGACCCCGACACCGGCCCCGGCGCCAGAGCGGGGATCGGTCGCCCCCCGACTGAGTGGCCGACCCGGACACTTCGGATCGTTCCGACTGCAACAACTCGTGCTGATCGAGATCGCCGCCGCGCTGCTGCTCGTCGCCTGGGTGGTCGACACCCTGCTGCTGGTCCCGGCGTTCGTCGTCGCCGCCGTGCTGGTGCCGCTCGCCCTGGTGCGCCGCCACCACCGATCGCTGCCCGAGTGGCTCGCCACCTTCCTCACACTGCGCGCGCGGACCCGGAGGGCGGCCTCCCTGACACCACCGCCGGAGACCGAGCCCGGGCTCGCCCCCGTCGTCGAGTGCGACCCCGCTCTGCGGACCTCGACCTACAGTGACCGCGACCGGCGCCCCGTGGGCATGATCGGGGACGGTACCTTCCTCACCGCCGTGCTCCAGGTCGAGTCGGACGCGACCGCGCTGCGGCCGGACCGGACCGCGCGACCGCTGCCCCTGACACTCGTCCGGGACGTGCTGGAGGTAGACGGCATCCGGCTGGAGTCCGCACAGATCGTCCAGCACACCCAGCCGGCGCCCGCGCCGCACCTGCCGCCGCAGTCGGTCGCCGCGCGCAACTACGCGCCGCTCCAGGCACAGACCGGCTCGCCGGCGCTGCGGATCACCTGGATCGCGCTGAAGCTCGACCCCGAGCTGTGCCCGGAGGCGGTCGCGGCGCGTGGCGGCGGGCTCGAAGGCGCGCAGAAGTGCCTGGTGCGCACCGCCGACCAGCTCGCCAGCCGGCTCGCCGGCGCCGGATTCACGGCGACCGTGCTGACCGAGCAGGAGCTGACCTCGGCCCTCGCGACCTCGACCTGCGCGAACCCACTCGCCATCGCCCAGGCGGGCCGGGCCGACGCGCCCACCCGGCGCACCCGGGAGACCTCGCGCACCTGGCGCGTGGACGACCGCCGTCACACCACTTACTGGGTGGGCCGCTGGCCCCAACTGGGCGGCGACGGTGCCTCGATGCCCCAACTCGTCGCCCTGCTGACCTCGATACCCGCCCTCGCCACCACCTTCAGCCTCACCCTGGGTCCGGGTGACCGGCAGGGGGTGACCCTCAGTGGGCACCTGCGGATCACCGGGCGCAGCGACGAGGAGTTGCTCACCGCCCGGCACGAACTGGAGCGCGCGGCGCGCGGGGTCAAGACCGGTCTGGTCCGGCTCGACCGCGAACAGCTACCCGGAATGCTCGCCACTCTGCCGCTCGGGGGAGCCCGCTGATGTCGTCGTCCGCCGCCAGACCGCGTATCGGCTTCGGGCTGATCGGACCGCGTCGCGACCGGCACACGCTGTCGCTCGACCAACTGGAGCCGCTCGCGCTGCCGGTGGGCGACGACGGAGTGATCATCGGTGTGGACGCCGAGGGCAGACCGTCGGTACTCGGTGTCAACCGCCCTACGGCGTACGACGTCACGCTGATCGGCGGGCTGTGGACAGCGCAGGTCCTCGCGCTGCGGGCGGCGGCGACGGGGGCCCGGGTCACCGTCGAGACCGGCCGGGCGCCCGCCTGGACGGCGCTCGCGCAGGCCGCTGGCGGGGGGCAGCAGTGCATCTCGTTGCACGACGTGGGCCGGGTGCCGCCGCAGGGCGCTTCGGCCGGCAGCCCGGTGGTCGTCATCCGTGACTGCGGGATGCGGCCGCCGCGCGGCCGGGTGGTCTCGGCGCCCTGGCAGTCGGTGGTGACCCTGCTGCCGTATCTCAGCCCCGTCGCACCCCGGCTGATGGAGAAGTCGGGACTGGTCGGCGTGCAGCGCGTCGCCCCCGACGAGGCGGCCCGGGTCGGAGAGCTCATGCATCTGCCGCGCACCGAGGTGGAGGCGCTCTCCACCCTGGCCGATGGGGTCACGCTCTGGTGTACGGCGCGGGATCGGCAGTTCGTCATGACCCAGGCCACCGATGCCGAGACCGGATTGTTGGGCGGCGCCCGCCGGATGGACTAACAGGCGGAAGCCCGTTGGTGATTACCGGTGAATGTCTGGGTTTGCCCCGTGGGATTTCCGTATACCACCAGGTCCCGTTCGCGTGGCGTGCGGCGCGTGCGGGACCGGACGGCGGCGCACGGGTGGTCGGCCCTGCCGTACCCGCCTTGTTGACGATTAGGGTGGTACGGAGAACGGCAGAAGACCTTTGCGGTCGCCCCCACCCACCACGGCACCAGGGTGCTCGACCACACCAGGAGGCACAGTGAACAGCGATCGTGACGAGGTCCGCGGGGCATGGGACCGTCCCGCCGACGAGTCCGACGCAGAGCCCGCCGATGTGACGGGTGAGTTCACCATCGACTACACCCCACCGGCCTGGTACACGCAGAACGCGGCGGGTGACACCGCGGGCGGCGGGGCGGGGTCAGCAGTGACCCCGCCGGCGCCGGACGGGGCGCCGGTGGCGGTGCCGGGGCTTCCCACGGGGAGCGGGTTCGAGCCGAACTGGGCACCGGTGCCGAAGGCGGTCGAGCCTGCCGCCGCTGGGCCGCTGACCACTGGCGGGCCCGCGGAGCGAGGAGCGGGGGAGTCCGGGGCACCGACGTCGGCTACCGAGCCACCGGTCTCCGCCGCTGCCGGATCACCGGCTTCGGCTACCGGATCAGGGGCCTCGGGCGAGGGCGCGGGTGAGCTCGCGGGTACCGGTGGGGCCGCTTCGGTGCCGCCTGATGCCGCGCCACCGGTTCCCGGGCCGGATACGGACTCCTTGACGAACTCCCCGGTCGGCCGGGTACCCGGTCAAGCGTCCGCCACGAACGACGCCGACGGCGGGGTTCCGGCCCTGCCGCCGCAGGCGGACCCGGCTGGTCCCGCGCCCCGGATTCCGGCGCCGCACCCTCCCGCGCCGGTGGCTCCGCCCGCAACGGCGGCCGATGGCTCGGCAGCCGACGTCGGTCCCTCGGTGCCGGCCCAGGGGCCGGTCGCGCCCGCGCCTCGGCTTCCCGCGCCGGGCCTCGCCCCCGGGAGCGCGGGCGGCGGCGACCCCGCCTCCGACGGTGCGCGCCCGTTCGGTGGTGACGCCCCGGAGAGCGGCGCGAGCACCACACACTCCTCCCCCGCCGCGCCGAAGCGCGCGTCGGGGGAGCCGGACGCGTCCCGGACCAGCGAGGGCGATCGACCGTCCGCGGCCCCGGACGGCACCGACGACACAACAGATACGGGCGAATCCACCGCGCCGGTCGGCGAGACCGGGCCCGCCACGGCGACGGCCCCCTCCGCCGCCGACGCCCACCCCGAGACCGACCCGCACGCCGTCGCCGCGACGGAGGGCCCGGCCCCCGACACCGAGACCACGACCACGGCCACGGCCACGGCAGAGAGCACCGCCGACACCGGAGCCGGACACCACGCCGACGCCACCGCCGTCGGGGACACCGAAGCGGCCCCTACGCCCGCCCCGGTTCCGACGCCCGGCCCCGGTGCGGGTTTCGCCCCCGGCCCTGGCGAACCGCGCGCCGACCAGCCCGAGGTGACGGCCGGTGACCCTGCCAGCCCCGCGTCGCCGGACCCGGCCCCCGTACCGGCCCGGCCCTGGACTCCGGCGCCCCCCGCGCAGGGCGCGCTACCGCCCCTGCCCCCCGCCTTCCAGCCGGCCGCACCCGCGTCCGCGCCGCAGTGGCCCGTCTCCCCGGGGACCAGCGAGGAGTCCGCAGCTCCGCAGGCCCAGGCTCCCGCCCCGCCCCAGCCGGGCCCGCCGCCAGGGTACGGATTCCCACACCCAAGCCAGCAGGGCCCGCCCCCCGGCTACGCCCCGCCCGTACCGCTCCCGCCACAGGTGCCCCACCAGCCGCAGCAGCCCCAGGGGGGCTACGGCTTCCCGCCGCCCGGGCAGCCCGTACCGACACCGGGCGGCCCTCCGAGCAGCTACGGCTTCCCGCCGCCCCCGCCCCAGGCGCATCCGGAGCCGCCGCGCCACTCCGCGCCGCTGCCGCCGGCCGCACCCGGCCCCGGCCCCGCAGCACTGCCGCCACAGGCCCCGGCCCCGCAGCAGCCTCCGCAGCCCGGCTACGGCTTCCCCCCGGCCGGGCAGCACGCCGCGCCCGGCCCCGTACCGCTACCGCCGCAGGCCCCCCAACCACCCACGCAGCAGGCTCCGGCCGGTCCGCCCGCCGACCCCCGCGCCGGGGCCGCCTGGCCATCGGCGGTCACCCACGACCAGCGCGAGCGCTCCGTGCCGGGCGCGCCGCTCGGCTACACGGCCGCCGTCGAGCTGTCCTCCGACCGGCTGCTCCGCAACAGCAAGCAGAAGGCCAGGTCCAGCCGGAACCCGACCGGAGTGGCGTCCCGGTTCAAGCTGGGCGGCAAGAAGGAGGAGGCCGAGCGGCAGCGGAAGCTCGAACTGATCCGCACGCCGGTGCTCTCCTGCTACCGGATCGCGGTCATCAGTCTCAAGGGCGGGGTCGGCAAGACCACCACGACCACCGCACTCGGTTCGACCCTGGCCACCGAGCGGCAGGACAAGATCCTGGCCATCGACGCCAACCCGGACGCCGGGACGCTCGGCCGCCGGGTGCGCCGTGAGACCGGGGCGACGATCCGGGACCTGGTGCAGGCGATCCCGTACCTCAACTCGTACATGGACATCCGGCGGTTCACCTCTCAGGCGCCCTCCGGTCTGGAGATCATCGCCAACGACGTCGACCCGGCCGTCTCCACGTCCTTCAACGACGAGGACTACCGGCGGTCGATCGAGGTGCTCGGGCGGCAGTACCCGATCATCCTCACCGACTCCGGTACGGGGCTGCTCTACAGCGCGATGCGCGGGGTGTTGGACCTCGCCGATCAGCTGATCATCGTCTCGACACCGTCCGTGGACGGCGCGAGCAGCGCGTCCACGACGCTGGACTGGCTCTCCGCACACGGGTACGCGGAGCTGGTGCAGCGTTCCGTCACGGTCATCTCCGGGGTCCGCGAGACCGGCAAGATGATCAAGGTGGACGATATCGTCCAGCACTTCCAGACCCGGTGCCGCGGTGTGGTCGTGGTGCCGTTCGACGAGCACCTCGCGGCCGGTGCCGAGGTCGACCTGGACATGATGCGGCCGAAGACCCGCGAGGCGTACTTCAATCTGTCCGCGCTGATCGCGGAGGACTTCATCCGCGCCCAGCAACAGCAGGGACTGTGGACGGCGGACGGCAACCCACCGCCGACGATGCCCCCGCCGATGCCGGGACACCAGCCCGGCGCTCCGGGCCCTGCCGGTCACCCGGGCCAGCCCGGACACTCCGCCCCGTACGGACAGCCGCCCCAGCACGCGCCCGGACACCACGGCGAGCGGCACGGCGGGCCCTATCCGGCGCAGCCGCCGTACCAGCAGGGCGGCCCGCACCAGCCGTATCCGCCGCAGGGCTGGCAGCAGCCCCCTCCCGCACAGGGCCGGCCGGGTGGTTCCGAACCGTACGATCCGGAGCCGTCGCCGCCACCCGCGGGCTGGCCGCCGCGTCAGCCCCCGGCCGCCCCGGGGCAGTAGGAGGGCGGCGGATCGGGCCACCGAGGGCCGCACGGTCAGGGCGACCGTGCGGCCCTCGGGCCGTTCCCGCCGCCCACACGCCGGGTCGCGGAGCGTTGACGCGGCGCATGGCCGCTGGTAGACCTCGCCTCACCGGCGAGTGATGACGCGAGGTCATGCCATGGCCCCTCAGGTTCTCCCCCGCATCCGTGTCCTGCTGGCGTCGGGTGTGAGCGCGGCGCTGGTGGCCGTGTTCCCGCAGGCCGCCGGGGCCGCCGACGGTCGGAGCGGCGGGCCCCGGGTCCTCACCGTCGCCGTATCGCAGAGCGTCGACTCCCTGAGCCCGTTCCTGGCGCAGCGGCTGGTGGCCACCACGATCCACCGGCTGATCTACGAGACGCTGACGAACCACGACGTCAAGGACGGGCGGCCGATTCCGGGCCTGGCCACCTCGTGGCGGTCCTCGCCGTCCAAGCTGACCTGGACGTACACCATCCGCGCCAACACGTCCTGGTCCGACGGCCGACCGGTGACGGCCGACGACGCGGCCTGGACGTTCAACAAGATGCTCACCGATCCGGACGCCGCGACGGCCAACGGCAGTTTCACCGCCAACTTCCGGAGGGTCACCGCGCCGGACCCGCGGACACTCGTCATCGAACTGCGGAAACCGCAGGCCACGATGGCCGCGCTCGATGTCCCGATCGTGCCGCGGCATGTGTGGGAGAAGGTCGGCGACTTCGCGAAGTTCAACAACGACAGGACGTTCCCCATCGTCGGCAACGGTCCGTTCGTCATGACGGACTTCAAGGTCGACCAGTGGGTGCGGCTCAAACCCAACAAGGGCTTCTGGCGTGGCGCGCCCCGCTTCGACGAACTGGTGCTCCGGTACTACAAGGACGGCGACGCGGGCGTGGCCGCCCTCCGCAAGGGCGAGGTCTCGTTCGTCCAGGGCCTCACCCCGGCCCAGGCGGCGGCCCTGCGGAAGACCGCCGGGATCCGGGTCAACGACGCACCCGGCCGCCGATTCTTCGCGCTCGCCGTCAATCCGGGCGCACGGGCCAAGGACGGCACGGCCTTCGGCAACGGCCACCGGGCGCTGCGCGATCCCGCCGTACGCCGGGCGCTCTTCCAGGCCGTCGATCGCCGGGCCATCGTGGACAAGGTCTTCCAGGGGCACGCCGTGGCGGGCGAGGGCTATATCCCGCCGCGTTTCGCGGCGTACTTCTGGAGACCGGGGGCCGCCCAGCGGATCGCGTACGACCCGCGGAAGGCGGCGGCGCTGCTCGACCGGGCGGGCTATCGGCGCGACGGCGCCGGACGGCGGCTCGGCAAGGACGGCCGGGCGCTCTCCTTCCGGATCCTCTGTCACGCCACCGACCCCAACGACAAGGCCGTCGGCCAGTACCTCCAGGAGTGGTGGGGCGGGCTCGGCATCGGGCTGACGGTGAACTGTCTGGACAATGTCTCCGACCCCTGGGGCAAGGGCGACTACGATCTGGCCTTCGACGGCTGGTCGGTCAATCCGGACCCCGATTTCGTCCTCTCCATCCACACCTGTGGCGCGCTGCCCGCGACGCCCGGGGACACCGGGGCGACCGACAACTTCATCTGCGACCGGCGCTTCGATGAGCTGTACGCACGACAGTCCGGCGAGTACGACCCGGTGCGGCGGGCCGAGTTGGTGCGGCGGATGCAGTCGCGGCTGTACGACACGGACTACCTCCAGGTGCTGGCCTATCCGAACGCGGTCGAGGCGTACCGCACCGATCACATCGCGTCGATCACGACGATGCCGGAGGCCGCGGGCAACATCTGGGGGCAGGACGGCTACTGGAGCTGGTGGTCGGCCGAACCGGCCGACGGGAGCGGCGTCACCGACCAGGCATCGGCCACCACGGTGATGAGCTGGATGGGCGCGGTCGCCGGGCTGGGCGCGGTGCTCGCGCTGATCGTCGGGGTACGGCGGCGGGCGACGGCGGACGACCGTGAGTAGGGCGCGGCACCGGGGGCGGGCGCGCGGTGCGGGGAAGCACCGCACCGGGGCGGGCCGGGACCGCACGACGACGGAACGGGTCCGCACGCCCCCGAGCACACGCCGCAGGACACCCGGCCGGGACCGTACGCCGCTGAGCACACGCCGCACGGCACCGGGCCAGAACCGTACGCCGACGGATCGGGGCCGCACGACACCGGACGAGGTCCGTACGCACCCGCGCGGGCGCCGGCCCGGCGCGCCGCCGAGCGGGCCCCGTACCCGCGTCGACTCCCCCATCGGTGTGGAGGTGCGATGACCGCGACCACGGGCGACGCGACCGCGGTGGTGCCGGCCGGGGAGACCCGTACCAGCAGCGGGACCGTGCGGGCCTATCTCCGCTATACGGCGGCCCGGCTCGGCGGCGCGGCGGTCTCGCTGTTCGCCGTGCTCGTCACCAGCTTCTTCCTCTTCCGGATCATCCCCGGCGATCCGGCGAAGGCCATGACCCAGGGGATGCCGACCTCGGCCGAACAGCTCGCCACACTGCGCCGCCAGTTCGGCCTCGACCAGCCGGTGTGGCAGCAGTTCACCGACTACTGCGCGAAGGCGCTGACGGGCGATCTGGGCACGTCGTACCAGTTCCGCGCCCCGGTCGGCGAGCTGATCGCACAGAAGGTGCCCGCCACGCTGCTGCTCACCGGGACCGCCGTGGTGCTCTACTCGGCGATCGGGCTCTGGTTGGGGACCCGCGCCGCCTGGCGGCACGGCCGGTTGGGCGACCGTCTCACCACCGGGGTGGCGCTCACCCTCTGGTCGGTGCCGTCGTTCTGGCTGGGGCTGCTGCTGATCACCACCTTCTCCGTCGGCGTCGGCCCGGTGCCGGGGCTCTTCCCGACCGGGGGCATGGAATCGGGTGGCGCGACCGGCATGGGGTACGTGGCCGATGTCGCCCACCACATGGTGCTGCCGGTGCTGACCCTGGTCGCGGTGGGGTACGCGCAGACACTGCTGGTGATGCGGTCGTCGCTGCTGGACGAGATGGGCGGCGACTATCTGACGACGGCTCGGGCCAAGGGGCTGCGGGACGCCGTCGTCCGGCGCCGCCACGCCGTGCCCAACGCGCTGCTGCCCACGGTGACGATGGTCTTCATCAATCTGGGCCATGTGGCGGCCGGTTCGATCCTGGTGGAGACCGTGTTCTCCTGGCCGGGGCTCGGCGGGCTGTTCTACCAGGCCCTGAGCGTGCCCGATCTGCCGCTGGTGCAGGGGCTCTTCGTGGTCTTCGCCGGGGCGATGATCCTGATGAACCTCCTCGCGGACCTGCTCTATCCGCTACTCGACCCCCGGGTGGCCCGATGACGCCTTCAACAACAGGGCCGACGCCCCCACCGCCGCCGCGGAACTCACTGGTGTGGGCGCGCCGCCGCGCGTCCGTGGGCCGCTTCTGGCGGGCCTACCGCACGGGTCGAGCCGGGCTCTTCGGGCTCGGCGCGCTCGCGCTGATCGCCCTGGTGGCGCTGGCCGCCCCACTGCTGGCCGGCGGTGAGGTGCGCCGGGTGACCGACGCCCCCGGTGCGGCGCTGGAGCCGCCGAGCGGCACCTTCCCGCTGGGAACCGATCAGTTCGGGCGGTCCCTACTGGGGCTGCTGGTGTGGGGGGCGCGGATCTCGCTGACCGTGGGGCTGCTGGCCGCCGCCCTGTCGGTGGCGATCGGCACGCTCGTGGGGATCGTCGCCGGACACTACGGCGGCTGGTTCTCGACCGTGCTGATGCGGGTCACCGACTGGTTCCTGGTGATGCCGACGCTGGTGCTGGCGATCGTGCTGGCGACGGTGATGTCCCGGAGCGTCTGGACCGTGATCATCGCGATCGGGGTGACGAGCTGGCCGACGACGGCACGGCTGGTGCGCGCGCAGACGATCGCGGTCGAATCCCGCCCGTACATCGAACGCGCCCGGGCACTCGGCGGCGGACACGGGCACATCATGAAGCGCCATGTCCTGCCGAACGTCATGCCGTTGGTGCTCGCGCAGACGACCCTCGGCATCTCCACGGCGATCCTCACCGAAGCGACGCTCGCCTTCCTCGGGCTGGGCGATCCGACGGTCGTCTCCTGGGGCGGGATGCTCCAGGACGCCCGGGAGGCCGGCGCGGTCTCCTCCGGCCACTGGTGGTACCTGGCGCCGCCGGGGATGGCGGTCGCGCTGGTGGCCCTCGCGTTCATCGTCTGCGGGCGGGCGATCGAGACGGTGCTCAATCCGAGGCTGGGGGCCGGTCGATGAGTCTGCTGGAGATCAGGGACCTGCGGGTGACGTACGGGGCGGGGGCGGCGGCCGTCCCCGCCGTCCGGGGCGTCGATCTGACGCTGCCGGCCGGCCGGAAACTGGGACTCGCCGGTGAGTCCGGCTGTGGCAAGTCGACCCTCGCGCTGGCGCTGCTGCGGCTGCTCCCCGCCTCCGCCCGGCTGAGCGGGGAGATCCTGCTCGACGGCGAGGACGTGCTCACCATGGGGTGGGGCCGACTGCGGGCGGTGCGCTGGGCGGGCGCCTCGATCGTCTTCCAGGGCGCCATGCACTCACTGAACGCGGTACGGCGGATCGGCGACCAGATCGCCGAACCGATCCTGCTGCACCAGAAGGCGGCCCCAGCGGTGGCGCGGCGCCGGGTCGGCGAACTGCTGCGCGAGGTGGGACTGCCGGTCGGCCGGGCCGACGCCTATCCGCACGAGCTGTCCGGGGGGCAGCGGCAGCGCGTGATGATCGCAATGGCGCTGGCCTGCGACCCCCGACTGATCGTGGCCGACGAGCCGACGACCGCGCTCGATGTGATGATCCAGGCCCAGATCCTGCGGCTGATCGAACAGCTCGTCACGGAACAGGACATCGGACTGCTGATGATCAGCCACGATCTGGCGGTGCTGGCGGACACCTGTGACCGCCTGGCGGTGATGTACGCGGGACGGGTGGTGGAGGAGGGCCCGGCGTCCTCGGTGTACGCCCACGCGCGACACCCGTACGGGCGGGCCCTGTCGGCGGCCTTCCCCCGCGTCGGCGACCCGGCCTCGCGCCGGGCACCGGCCGGGCTGCCCGGCGATCCGCCCGATCCGGCCGCGCTCCCCCCGGGCTGCGCGTTCCACCCGCGCTGCGCCGTGGCACTGGAGGTGTGCGCGGTGGACGAACAGGAACTGACGGGGGACGACGAGGACGACGGACACCGGGTGGCCTGCGTACGGATGTCACCCGACCGGTTCGGGAGCGCGTCATGACCGGCCGTCCCCCGCCCGCCGACGGGCCACCGCCCCCGGACACGCCACCGCCCGCCGACGGGCCACTGCCCCCGGACGCGCCCCTGCTCACCCCCGCGCCCCTGCTCACCGCCACCGATCTGCGGATCGTCTTCCCGGGTCGGCGCGGCGGACCGGCCGCGCGGGCCGTGGACGGGGTGGACCTCACCATCGGCGCGGGCGAGATCGTGGCCCTGGTCGGCGAGTCCGGCTGCGGCAAGACGACGCTGGCGCGCTCCCTGCTCGGTCTGGTCCCGCCGACCTCGGGCCGGATCACCTTCGGCGGCCGTCCGCTCGACCACTCACCGCGCGCGCTCAAGGCCCACCGGCGCCGGGTCCAACTGGTGCTCCAGGACCCGAGCGGCTCCCTCAACCCACGGCACACGGTGTACGAGGCGGTCGCTGAGGGGCTGCGCGTCCACGGCTGTCCCGGGGACGAGCGCGCGGCGGTCGCGGCGGCGCTCGCCCAGGCCGGACTGCGCCCGCCCGAGCGCTTCTTCCTGCGCTATCCGCACGAGCTGTCGGGTGGCCAGCGGCAGCGCGTCGTCATCGCCGGGGCCCTGGTCCTGACGCCCGATCTGATCGTCGCCGATGAGCCGGTGGCCTCGCTGGACGCCTCCGTACGCGGCGAGATCCTGGCACTGCTGCTGCGGCTCCGGGACGAACTGGGGCTCTCGGCGCTGGTGGTGACCCACGATCTGGGGCTGGCCTGGAACATCGCGGACCGGGTGGCGGTGATGTACCTCGGGCGGATCGTGGAGTGCGGGCCGGTGGAGGAGGTGCTGACGGCGCCCCGGCATCCGTACACCCGGGCCCTGCTGTCGGTCCTGCCGGAGTCGGAACCCGCCCCGGTGGTGCTGGCAGGTGAGCCGCCGGATCCGTCCCGGGTCCCCGGCGGGTGCCGGTTCCACGAGCGCTGCCCGGTACTGGCGTCGGGCGGGGCGGAGCGGGCGGGGGTGGCGCACCGCTGCCGGTCCGAGGGGCTCCCGGTGCTGGTGGGGGCGGGGGTGGCCTGTCACTGGGCGGGCGCGACGGCCCCCGTACAAGCAGCAGGTCGGCTGCCCGTGGACCCCACGCCAGACCCCACGCCGCCTACGGGGCGGTCAGCTCCCGGCACTTCTTGACGTCGTCGGCCATCGCCACCAGCAGATCGTCCACGGAGTCGAACTTCTTCATGCCCCGCACATAGGCCAGGAAGTCCACCGCGACGTGCAGCCCGTACAGATCGAGGCCGACGCGGTCGATCGCGTACGCCTCCACGGTCCGCTCCGTGGCGTCGAACTGGGGGTTGGTGCCCACCGAGATCGCGGCCGGCATCCGTTCGCCGTCCGCCGTCAGCCAGCCCGCGTACACCCCGTCCGCCGGGATCGCCGTATGCGGCAGGGTCTCCACATTGGCCGTGGGGAAGCCCAGCTCACGGCCGCGCTGCGCGCCCCGGACGACGACGCCCTCGACGCGGTGCGGGCGGCCCAGGATCTCGTGGGCGCCCGCCACATCACCCGCCGCGACCAGGCGGCGGGTCAGGGTCGAGGAGAAGGGCAGACCGCCGCCGGCCGCACCCGTGACATAGAGGTCGACGACCTCGACCTCGTAGTCGTAGGTCGCGCCCAGCTCGGCGAGGAAGGCCACATTGCCGGCCGCCTTGTGGCCGAAGCGGAAGTTAGGGCCCTCGACCACGGCCCGTGCGTGCAACTTGTCGACCAGCACCTTCACGATGAAATCGGCCGGTGACAGCTTGGAGAACTCCGAGGTGAACGGGAGGATCAGCACCGCGTCCACACCCAGCTCGGCCATCAGCTCGGCGCGCCGGTGGTGCGGGGCGAGCAGGGGCGGATGGCTGCCGGGGCGGACGACCTCGCTCGGGTGCGGATCGAAGGTCACGACGACCGACGGCACCGCCAGCTCGCGCGCCCGCGCGACCGCCCGCCCGATGATGAGCTGGTGTCCGCGGTGCACCCCGTCGTAGGAGCCAATGGTGACGACGCTGCGTCCCCAGTCCTGGGGGATGTCCTCCAAGCCACGCCAGCGCTGCACTGTGACCGCTCCTCGCCCGAACCTGTGTACTGGATGTGCCGATACGGCGTTTACCCGCCGACCCAGGTCTAAGACTGCCATGTCCGTGGCGGTCGGTTCGCATCGGTGTCGCCCACGCGCTCCGTGCAACGGCCGCCCGGGGGACGGCGGACGGGTCGCGGAGGTTCCGGCGGGGGGGGGGGGGGGGGGGGGGGGGGGGGGGGCCCCCCCCCCCCCCCGGGGGGGGGGGGGGGGGGGAACCCCGAGGCGAGTGCCGAACCCGCCCCCCACCCCC
>NZ_JBIRRE010000005.1:0-565902 GCF_044333555.1 Streptomyces sp. NPDC020965 | reverse complement strand
TGCTGGGGGGGCGGGGGGGGGGGGGGGGGGGGGGGGTTGGGGGGGGGGGGTGGGGGGGGGGGGGGGGGGGGCCCCCCCCACGACGCGTCCGTGGCGGGGTGGTCAGGCGAAGACGGCGAGGCTCTTGGCCCTGCCGCGCTCCTCCTCCACCAGGGCCAGGAACCGGTTGTCCGGGCCGAAGGCGGCGACCGGTGACCGGTCGTACGCCGGCATGTCCAGCCGGACGCCGTTGATCAGCAGCCGGGCCCGTCTGTCGTCCACGTCCCAGCGGGGGAACGCAGCCGCCGCGGCCTCGGCGATCGGCATCACCGTCAGCTCCTCCTGGAGCCGGTCGAGCGTCTTCGCCGCGTCCAGTCCGTACGGACCGACCCGGGTCCGGCGCAGTGCCGTGAGGTGACCGCCGACGCCGAGCCCGGCACCGAGGTCCCGGGCGATGGCGCGGATGTAGGTGCCGGACGAACAGACCACCGAGACGACCAGGTCCATGACCGGCGTCCCGTCGTCGGCGACCGCTTCCCGTACGTCGTACACCCGGAACGAGGAGATCGTCACCGGGCGCGCCGGGATCTCGAACTCCTCGCCACCGCGTACCCGCGCGTAGGACCGTTTGCCGTCGATCTTGATGGCGCTGACCTTGGACGGCACCTGCATGATCGGGCCGGTCTGGGCGGCCACGCCCGCGTCGATCGCCTCCCGGGTGACCCCGGAGGCGTCGGCGGAGGCCGTGATCTCGCCCTCGGCGTCATCGGTGACCGTGGTCTGGCCGAGGCGGATCGTACCGAGGTACTCCTTCTCGGTCAGGGCCAGGTGTCCGAGGAGCTTGGTGGCCTTCTCGACGCCCAGCACCAGGACACCGGTGGCCATGGGGTCGAGCGTCCCCGCGTGTCCGACGCGGCGGGTCCGCGCGATTCCGCGCATCTTGGCGACGACGTCGTGCGAAGTGAAGCCCGACGGCTTGTCGACGATGACAAGGCCGTCGGGCGGGGGGGTGCGCTCTGTCATGCCGAGGTGTCGTCCTCGTCCTTGGCGGGGCCGGCTGCCTCGTCGGCGGCGTCGTCGTCGGCGTCGGGCTTGCGGTACGGGTCCGCCCCACCGGCGTAGTCCGCGCCCGACGAGGTCTCGCGGACCTTGGCGTCCGAGGCCCGCGCCTTGTCGAGCAGTTCCTCGATCGTCTTGGCGTTCTCCGGGAGGGCGTCCGCCACGAAGGTCAGGGTGGGCGTGAACTTGGTGCCCGCCGCGGCGCCGACCGCGGAGCGCAGCACGCCCTTGGCGCTCTGGAACCCCGCCCCGGCCGCCGCCCGGTCCTCGTCGTCCCCGTAGACCGTGTAGAAGACCGTGGCCTCCCGCAGATCGCCGGTGACACGGGTGTCCGTGATGGTCACATGGGTGCCGAGCCTCGGGTCCTTGATGCCGCGCTGCAGCTTCTCGGCGACCACTTCCCGGATGAGGTCCGCCAGCTTCTTCGCCCGCGCATTGTCGGCCACTGGTCCGTCTCCTTCTTACCTGCTTGCCTTGCCATCAGTCTTCGTCGCTGTGGAGCCTGCGTCGAACGGAGAGCAGCTCCACCTCCGGCCGGCCGGCGACAAGGCGCTCGCACCGGTCGAGTACGTCTATGAGGTGTCCCGTGTCACCTGATACCACCGCCAGGCCGATTTCAGCCCTGCGATGGAGGTCCTGATCACCGGTCTCCGCCACGCTCACCGCGAACTTCCGCTGGAGCTCGGCGACGATCGGGCGGACCACGGACCGCTTCTCCTTCAACGACCGTACGTCGCCGAGAAGCAGATCGAAGGAGAGTGTCCCCACATACATAGGTGTGTCCGGATGTCCCGCCGGTTCGGGTTCGTGACACCTGCCAGCGCTTGGCAGGGACACGAGAACCGTACACGCGCGGCCGGGGCCGATCGACGGGATTATCTCCCGCCGACCGGCCCCGACCATCGCGCTGTCCCGGGGGCGAGCCCCCGGGGGATGCGTGATCAGCCGCGAGGCTTCTCGCGCATCTCGTACGTCGCGATGACATCGTCGATCTTGATGTCGTTGAAGTTTCCGAGGTTGATACCGCCCTCGAAGCCTTCGCGGATCTCGGTGACGTCGTCCTTGAAGCGGCGCAGACCCTCGATGTTGAGGCTCTCCGCGATGACCTTGCCGTCGCGCAGCAGTCGGGCCTTCGTGTTCCGCTTGACCTCGCCGGAGCGGATGAGCACACCCGCGATGTTGCCCAGCTTGGAGGAGCGGAAGACCTCGCGGATCTCCGCGGTGCCGAGCTCGACCTCTTCGTACTCCGGCTTGAGCATCCCCTTGAGGGCTGCCTCGATCTCCTCGATGGCCTGGTAGATCACCGAGTAGTAGCGGACGTCGACGCCCTCGCGCTCCGCCATCTGCGCGGCACGACCGGCCGCACGGACGTTGAAGCCGATGACGATGGCGTCGGAGCCCATCGCCAGGTCGATGTCCGACTCGGTGACCGCACCCACACCGCGGTGCAGCACCCGGATGTCGACCTCTTCGCCGACGTCGAGCTGGAGCAGCGAGGACTCGAGAGCCTCCACCGAACCGGACGCGTCGCCCTTGATGATGAGGTTGAGCTGCTGGATCTCGCCGGCCTTGAGCACCTTGTCCAGGTCCTCCAGGGAGACCCTGCGGACGCGCTTGGCGAACGCGGCGTTGCGCTCACGGGCGGCACGCTTCTCGGCGATCTGACGGGCCGTACGGTCCTCGTCGACCACCAGGAAGTTGTCTCCGGCGCCCGGGACGTTGGTGAGACCGAGGACGAGGACCGGGGTCGACGGACCCGCCTCTTCCACGTTCTCGCCCTTGTCGTCGAGCATGGCGCGGACACGGCCGTAGGCGTCGCCGGCGACCATCGTGTCCCCGACGCGGAGCGTTCCGCGCTGGACCAGGACGGTCGCGACCGCGCCGCGGCCCTTGTCGAGGTGGGCCTCGATGGCGATGCCCTGTGCGTCCTGCTCCGGGTTGGCCCGCAGGTCGAGCGAGGCGTCCGCGGTGAGGACCACGGCCTCCAGCAGGGAGTCGATGTTCAGACCCTGCTTGGCGGAGATGTCGACGAACATCGTGTCGCCGCCGTACTCCTCGGCGACGAGACCGAACTCGGTGAGCTGACCGCGCACCTTGGTCGGGTCGGCACCTTCGACGTCGATCTTGTTGACCGCGACCACGATCGGCACGTCGGCCGCCTTGGCGTGGTTCAGCGCCTCGATCGTCTGCGGCATCACACCGTCGTTGGCCGCCACCACGAGGATCGCGATGTCGGTCGACTTCGCACCACGGGCACGCATGGCGGTGAACGCCTCGTGGCCCGGGGTGTCGATGAAGGTGATGCGACGCTCGTCGCCGTTGACCTCGGTCGCGACCTGGTAGGCACCGATGTGCTGGGTGATGCCACCGGCCTCGCCCGCGACGACGTTCGTCTTGCGGATGGCGTCGAGGAGGCGGGTCTTACCGTGGTCGACGTGACCCATGACGGTCACCACCGGCGGACGGGAGACCAGCTCTTCGTCGCCGCCCTCGTCCTCGCCGAACTCGATGTCGAAGGACTCGAGCAGCTCGCGGTCCTCCTCCTCCGGGCTGACGATCTGGACCAGGTAGTTCATCTCCTGGGCCAGCATGGAGAGGGTGTCGTCGGAGACGGACTGGGTCGCGGTGACCATCTCGCCGAGGTTCATCATGACCGCGACGAGCGACGCCGGGTTGGCGTTGATCTTCTCCGCGAAGTCGGTGAGCGAGGCACCGCGCGACAGGCGAATGGTCTCGCCGTTGCCGCGGGGCAGCATCACGCCGCCGACCGACGGGGCCTGCATGGCCTCGTACTCCTGGCGCCTCTGCCGCTTCGACTTGCGACCACGACGCGCGGGACCACCGGGGCGACCGAAGGCGCCCTGTGTGCCGCCACGGCCACCGGGGCCACCGGGTCGGCCGGCGAAACCGGGACGACCGCCGCCGAAGCCGCCGCCACCACCGGGGGCACCGCCACCGGGACGACCGGCGAAGCCGCCGCCACCACCGGGACGACCGCCGCCACCGCCGCCACCGGGACGACCGGCGAAGCCGCCGCCACCACCGGGACGACCGGCACCGGCGCCGCCGGGACGACCGGCTCCGCCCGTGCCGGGACCGCGACCGCCGCCACCGGGACCGCCACCAGGACGGGGACCGGCAGCCGGACGCTGCGGCATCATGCCCGGGTTCGGGCGGTTGCCCGCGGGGCCGCCACCGGGACGGGGGGCCTGCGGACGAGGCATGCCACCGGGGGTCGGACGAGCGCCGCCCTGGCCCTGCGGCCGGGGAGCGCCGCCGGGGCCGCCCTGCGGACGCGGAGCGCCGGGCGCACCGCCGCCACCGGGACGGGGGGCGCCACCGGGACGGGGCGCCTGCGGGCGCGCCATGCCGGTCGAGCCGCCGGAGGTGAAGGGGTTGTTGCCCGGACGGGGACCGGCCGGACGGTTGCCACCGGGGCGCGGGGCGCCCTGGCCGGCGGGACGGGCCGGACGGTCACCGCGGTCGGTGCGCTCGCCGCCACGGCCGCCATCACGCTGACCGCCATCACGCTGACCACCGGAAGCGGCGGCCGGACGGGCCGGACGCGGGCCGGGGGCGGCGGGGGCGGGACGCGAGGCCGGGGCCGCCTGCTGCGGGGCAGCGGGCTGGGCCGGAGCAGGCGCGGAGAACTCGGCCTGCGGCACCGGCGCCGCGGGGCGGGCCGGGGCGGGCTTCGGACCCGGACGGGGACCAGCGGCGGGTGCGCTGCTGGGGGTGGTGTCCGCGGGCGCCTCAGCGGCGGCGGCCGGCTTGGGAGCCGGGGCGCCGGGCTTGGGGGCACCGGGACGGGGCGCGGCCGGAGAGGGCGCGCCGGGGGTCGGGCCACCCGGACGGGGGGCCGCGGGGGACGGCGCTGCCTTGCGGGGCGCGCCGGGCTTAGCAGCGGGCTTGCCGGCACCTGAGCCGGACCCCTGCAGTGCGTCAGTCAACTTGCGTACAACCGGCGCCTCGATGGTCGAGGACGCCGAGCGGACGAATTCACCGAGCTCTTGGAGCTTGGCCATGACGACCTTGCTCTCTACGCCGAACTCCTTGGCGAGTTCGTATACCCGGACCTTAGCCACTTCGCTCCTTTTAGGTCCGGGTTACCGCCGGACCGTCGCTACTTCATGGGCGTACTCATCGCGTACTCATCGAGTGCTCATCGCAATCTCGACCTACTTCCAACTCGCGAGGTACCTGACCGCACGGGAAACCGTGCCGTACTTCTTCTTACAGAGCCTGCCGTTCCATATGACCCCGTACTCCACCTGTTTCCAGCGGTCCCTTGACCTTGAAGGCCCGGGGGAACGCCCGGCGGCGCACAGCCAGGTCGAGACAGACCAAGGCGGGGTGAACATACGCACCCCGGCCGGGCAGCGTACCGCGATCGTCGGGGACGCAGTCGTCCCCGATCACCACGATGCGCAGCAGATCGGTCTTGGCCGCTCGCTCCCGGCAGCCCACACACGTACGTTCAGGGCATACTCGGGCTTGCGTCCGGCCAGACACGATTAAGTCTACCTCCCCGTACCGACGTCACCCTTGCCGGGGAGGCGTCGAACGATCGTTGTCCCGATCCGGATGGGATCCCACCGCCGCGCTCGGGCGGTGTCCCACCGGCGAACCGGGGTCCGCGCCGGATCTCTTTCCCGGACTCTTTCCCGGGCCTTCTTCTCAGTCCCGGTCGGAGCGCTGGTCCTCGGTCTGCTCCGTGTCGGGGCGGATGTCGATGCGCCAGCCGGTGAGACGGGCGGCGAGGCGGGCGTTCTGCCCCTCCTTGCCGATCGCCAGTGACAGCTGGTAGTCGGGCACGGTCACCCGGGCGGAGCGGGCGGCGAGGTCCACGACCTCGACCTTGCTGACGCGGGCCGGGGAGAGGGCGTTGGCCACCATCTCGGCCGGGTCGTCCGACCAGTCGACGATGTCGATCTTCTCGCCGTGCAGCTCGGCCATGACATTGCGCACACGGCTGCCCATCGGGCCGATGCAGGCGCCCTTGGCGTTGAGCCCGGAGCGGGTGGAGCGGACCGCGATCTTGCTGCGGTGGCCGGCCTCACGGGCGATGGCGGAGATCTCGACGCTGCCGTCCGCGATCTCCGGGACCTCCAGCGCGAAGAGCTTCTTCACCAGGTTGGGGTGGGTGCGGGAGAGCGTCACGGACGGACCGCGCACACCCCTGGCCACCCGGACGACATAGGTGCGCAGCCGCAGCCCGTGGGTGTACTCCTCGCCGGGGACCTGCTCCTGCACCGGGAGCATCGCCTCCAGCTTGTCGTCCAGCCGGACCAGGACGTTCTTGGGGTCCTTGCCCTGCTGCACCATGCCGGCGACGATGTCGCCCTCACGGCGGGCGTACTCGCCGAAGGTGACGTCGTTCTCGGCGTCCCGCAGCCGCTGCTGGATGACCTGGCGGGCGGTGGTGGCGGCGATCCGGCCGAAGTCCGACGGGGTGTCGTCGAACTCCTTGGGCTCCTGGCCCTCCTCCAGATCGGCCGGGTCCTCCTTGGCCCACACGGTCACATGGCCGGTCTCCCGGCTGAGCACCACACGGGCGTGGCGGCTGCTGCCCTCGGTGCGGTGGTACGCGATGAGGAGGGCCGACTCGATCGCCTCGACCAGCAGGTCGAAGGGGATCTCCTTCTCTTGTGCCAAGCCCTTCAGGAGCTTTACGTCGATGTCCACGGCTACGCCTCCTCTTCCTTCGTCTGGTCCTTGCGGTTGAACTCGATCTCCACGCGCGCCTTGGTGATCTCGTCGAAGGCGACGCGGCGGGCGGTGGGCTTGCGCCCCTTCACACCGGGCACTTCGAGGTCGAGTCCTTCGTCGTCCACGGTGAGGACGCGGGCCACCAGCTCGCCGCCCTCGTGCAACTGGAACTTGACCAGCCGCCCGACGGCACGCGCGTAGTGGCGGTGCTCGGTCAGGGGGCGGTCGGCGCCGGGCGAGCTGACTTCGAGTACGTACTCGTCGTCGCCCATGGCGTCGGTCTCGTCGAGCTTCTCGGAGATGGCACGGCTCAGCTCGGCGCAGGCGTCCAGAGTGGCGCCCTGGTCGGAATCCACGATGATCCTGAGCTGGCGGCGACGCCCGGCGCGGGACACCTCGATCTCCTCCAGATCCAGGTCCGCGGCGCTGACGAGCGGTTCCAGCAACCCGCGCAGCCTCTCGCTCTGGGTGGTGCTCATCCGGGTGACTCCTCGGCCGCGTGTGCTGTTGTGGGATCGTCGCGTGTCAGATCAAAGGGTATCCGGTCCAGAAGGGTGTTGCCGTCCATCCGGTCGGGAGCCGCGGGTACGCTCGCCTGCGGCGATGATCTTCGAAAGACCGAGGGAGAGACGCGTGGGCCGCACGGGGACGACACGAAGACGTGCGCTCATGGTGACGGGCGCCGTCGCGACGGGACTGGCGGGAGCGCTGTCGGGCTGCTCGGACGGGTCGCCCGCGCGCGGGCGCGCGCCGAGCGCGACGGGCGGCGGCGCGGAGACCGGCGCCGCGCTGCGGAAACGATTGGCCGCGGCGAGTGGCGAGGTACGCGACCGGTACGACGCGACGATCGCGCGCCATCCCGCGCTGGCCGCCCGGTTGACGGACCTGCGGACGTCGGTGGCGGCCCATGCCACCGCGCTGGGCGCGGAGGCGTCGGCCCCCGGGGCCGCGTCCGCCGACGCCCCCGCGTCGGTCGGGGGACCCCTCCGGGTGCCGGCCGACTCAAAGGCCGCGCTACGGGCCCTGGCGGCGGCCGAGCGCCGGGCCGCCGACGCGCACACGGCCGCGCTGGCGGACGCGGAACCCGAGCTGGCCCGGCTGCTGGCGTCGATGGCGGCGGCGGGCGCGGCCCATGCATACCTGCTGACGAGCGGGGACGCCTGATGGACCCGCGCCGCCGCGGGCCCCGGCTGGACGGCGGCTCAGCGCGGGACGGGCACCACGGCCGGCCGGCACGGGAAGGGCGGCGCGACGGCCCGGACGGGACGGCGGGCGCGGACGTAAAGGCCGGCACCGCGGCGGGCCCTGGCTGGACGGGTGACACCGCAAGCCCGGACGCGACGGCGGGCTCCCGGCAGGACGGGCGGCGCGGCGGGCCCGGACGGGACAGAGCGAGCCTGGACGGGACGGGCGGCACCAGACAACACGGCGGCTCCGGGCAGGACAGGCGGCACCACGAGCCCGGAGCCCGGAGGGACGGCCGGCACAGCGACACCCGGCAGGACGGGCAGCACCCGGGGTCCGGGCGGAACCGCCGGCATCGCGACACCCGGCAGGCGGCACCGCAAGACCGGGCCGGACGGATGGCACCCCAGGCACCGGCTGGACGGGCGGGGCGGCTGTGGTCGGCGCGGGGCCGTTTCCGAAGAGAGGTCGCCGATGAGTACCGACCCGGCCGCCCTCCGCGGGGGTCACCGATGAGAGGTCACCGATGAGCGATAACAGCGACAACGCAGGCACCGTACTGACCGCCGTCCAGGCCGCGCTCGCCGCCGAACACGCGGCGGTGTACGGGTACGGGGTCGTCGGCGCCCGTGCCGGACAGGCCCGGACGGCCGAGGCGCGGGCCGCCCACGGCGCCCACCGCGCCCAGCGCGACGCGCTCGCCCGTACGGTGCGCGACCTCGGCGGCGAGCCCGACCCCGCCGCCCCCGCCTACGCGCTGCCCTTCCCCGTCCCGGACGCCGCGGCGGCCGTCCGTCTCGCCGCGTTCCTGGAGGACCGGGTCGCGGGCGTCTACGCCGATCTCGTACGGGCCGGAGAAGGTCCCGTACGGCGCGAGGCCGCGGTGGCGCTGCGGGACGCGGCGGTGCGGGCCGTGCGCTGGCGGGGCGGCGGCGTAGCCTTTCCTGGGCTCGCGGAGCGGGCCCACCGGCCGGTGAGCGGCCGGTGACGGTCATCGAAGGGGAATCGCGCGCGTATGGCTGGTGAAGTGCCCCAGCGTCTGGTGCGGGCCCTCGGCGAGAACGACGAGTGGCTGCGGCGGCTGCCCGCCCTCGTCAAGGAGACCGTGGCCCGGCAGCATCTGGATGTCGAACGAGTGACGGCCCCCGGGGGCCGGAGCGGTCTGGTCCTGCTCGTCCACCGCGAGGACGGCACCCCGGCCGCGCTGAAGCTCGCGCCCCCGGCCGCCGCGCCCGCGCTGGAGCGCGCGGCGCTGGAGCACTGGGACGGCTGGGGCGCGGTGCGTACCCTCCCGACGCCCGGGGCCGGGGACGCGCTGCTGCTGGAGCGGCTGCGGCCGGAGGTGTCCCTGCGGTCGCTGCCGGAGGCGAAGGCGCTGCTGGAGGCGGCCGGGATCGTCCGGCGGCTCTGGGTGGAGCCGCCGCCCGGCCACGGCTTCGAGACGGTCGCGGACCGGACCGGCAGACAGGCGGAGGCGTTGCGGGACCAGGTCGGGGAGCCACTGGTCGCGGCGGCCCTGGCGGCGCGGGACGCGCTGGTCGCCGACGCCCCGGAGACCCTGCTGCTGCACGGCAACTTCCGGCAGGGCAAGGTCCTGGCGGCGGACCGGGCGCCCTGGCTGACGGTGGGCCCCGAGCCCCTGGTCGGCGAGCGGGCCTATGACCTGGCGCGGCTGGTGCGGGACCGGCTGGAGGATCTGATCGCGTCGGCGTCGGGCGCGTCGGCGGCCCGCCGGAGGGTGAACAAGCTGGCGGACTCGCTGGAGCTGGACGCGGACCGGCTGCGCGGCTGGGTGCTCTTCCGGGCGGTGGAGTCCGGGACGAGGACCGTGCAGGCCGGCCGGGTGCGCGAGGGTGAGCTGACGCTGGAGTTCGCGTCCTGGCTGTAGCCCCCGCCACCGGGCCGGAGAGCGCCGGGGAGCGCGTGAGGGGCCGGGGAGCGCCAACAGGTGCTCCCCGGCCCCTCACGTCGTACCGTCGGCCCCCAGGGGGGTCTTCTCAGGCGCGCAGTCGCGCCACCGCGTCCGCCACGGACAGCTCCTCGCGCTCCCCGGTCCTGCGGTCCTTCAGCTCCACCACGCCCTCGGCCGAGCGCCGGCCGGCCACCAGGATCTTCGGGACACCGAGCAGCTCCGCGTCGGTGAACTTCACGCCCGGGGAGACCCCCGGCCGCTCGTCCACCAGCACCCGCAGACCGGCCGCCGCGAGCTCGTCCGCGACCTGGAGCGCCAGCTCCGTCTGGACGGCCTTGCCCGCCGCCACGACGTGCACGTCGGCGGGGGCGATCCCGGCGGGCCAGCAGAGGCCCTTGTCGTCCGCCGTCTGCTCGGCGAGCGCCGCGACCGCGCGCGAGACACCGATGCCGTACGAGCCCATCGTCACCCGCGCCGGCTTGCCGTTCTGTCCGAGCACGTCGAGCTGGAAGGCGTCCGCGTACTTCCGGCCGAGCTGGAAGATGTGGCCGATCTCGATGGCGCGGTCGAGCTTCAGCCCGGTACCGCAGTTCGGGCAGGGGTCGCCGTCCTCGACGACCACGACGTCCACGTATTCGTCGACCTCGAAGTCACGGCCCGCGACGACGTTCTCGGTGTGCACGCCGGCCTTGTTGGCGCCGGTGATCCATGCCGTGCCGGCCGCGATCCGGGGGTCGGCGAGGTAGCGGACCTTCTCCAGGCCCTGCGGGCCGACGTAGCCGCGCACCAGGTCGGGGCGGCCGGTGAAGTCTTCCGCGGTGACCAGCTCCACCTCGGCCGGGGCGAGGTGGTCGGAGAGCTTGCCGAGGTCGACCTCGCGGTCCCCCGGCACGCCGACCGCGACGATCTCGCCGTCGACCTTCACCAGCAGGTTCTTCAGGGTCGCGGAGGCGGGCACGCCCAGGTGCTCGGCGAGCGTCTCGATCGTCGGGGTGTCGGGGGTGTCCAGCTCCCGCGGGGCCGGGTGCTCCACCGCGGCGGGCGGCGCGACGGTGAAGGTCACGGCCTCCGTGTTGGCGGCGTACTCACAGGACGGGCAGTGGACGAAGGTGTCCTCGCCCGCCGCGGCCGGAGCCAGGAACTCCTCCGAGGCCGAGCCGCCCATCGCGCCGGAGACCGCCGAGACGACCCGGTGGTCGAGTCCCAGCCGCTGGAAGATCTTGATGTACGCCGCGCGGTGCTGGGCGTACGCGTCGGCCAGGCCCTCGTCCGTGGCGTCGAAGGAGTACGAGTCCTTCATGAGGAACTCACGGCCGCGCAGGATGCCCGAACGGGGGCGCGCCTCGTCGCGGTACTTGCTCTGGATCTGGTAGAGGATCACCGGCAGGTCCTTGTAGGACGTGCACTGGTCCTTGACCAGCAGGGTGAAGATCTCCTCGTGCGTCGGGCCGAGGAGGTAGTCCGCGCCCTTGCGGTCCTTGAGCCGGAACAGCTCGGCGCCGTACTCCTCCCAGCGGCCGGTGGCCTCGAACGGCTCCTTGGGCAGCACGGCCGGCAGCAGGACCTCCTGGCCGCCGATCGCGTCCATCTCTTCGCGCACCACGCGGGCCACGTTGTCCAGGACCTGCTTGCCGAGCGGCAGCCAGGACCAGATGCCCGCCGCGTTGCGCCGTACGTACCCGGCGCGGACGAGCAGTTTGTGACTGAGCGTCTCGGCGTCCGCCGGGTCGTCGCGCAATGTCTTGACCATCAGACGGGACATGCGCTGGACCTGGGCTGCCATGAGGGAATCTCCTGCGTCAAGAAAAAGGCGGTGTGCAGGAGGTTAGCCGGGTCCGGGTACGGGCGGAAATCAGTTGTCCCGCGACAGGGGCAGCGGGGCCCCCATCACGGCGTACGGACTGGGTGCGCTGGGAAACACGACATGCCGCGCGAGGTCCTCGTACCCCAGTCGTCGGTAGAGCTTCCGGGCCGGGGACTCGACGTCGATCGCGGAGAGGATGGAGCGCGGCTGGTCCGCGCCGTCGGTGATCGTGGTGATCAGTGAGCGGCCGATGCCGCGCCCCTGGAAGTCGGGGTGGACATGGAGTTCGGTGATCACGAAGGAGTCGTCCAGCCAGCCGTCGTCGCCGTCCCGGCGCAGATAGGGCTCCACCACGGTGGACCACCAGTGCGCGCGGTCGTTGGGCATCCCGTAGACGAATCCGACGAGCCGCCCCGACCCGGTGAGCGCGCCGAGCGCACGGGCGCCGGGCTGGAGGAGGTGCCGGTGGACGATATGGCGCCGCACCTCGATCTCGCCGTCCGTGAGCCCGAAGGCGAGGGCCTGCACGGCGAGGGCCTCATCGACCCGCGCGGCGAGGTTGATCGGCGCGACCACGACATCGGGAAGGGCTGCCATGCGCGAACCCTACTGGGCGCCGCCGCCGGTCGGGACGGCGCGTCGGGCTGCCGGGGTCACCGGCCGTGGTCCGGGCACAGGTCAGAACAGCACGCTCATGAACGCGCCGGTCTCCTGGAAACCGACCCGGCGGTAGGCGGCCCTGGCCGGGAGGTTGTAGTCGTTGACGTAGAGGCTGACGACCGGGGCGACATCGGCGAGGGCGTACCGCAGGACGGCGGCCATGCCCGTCTCGGAGAGACCGCGCCCCCGGAACTCCGGGTCCACCCAGACGCCCTGGATCTGGCACGCCTGCGGGGTCGCCGCACCGATCTCGGCCTTGAAGATCACCCGACCGTCGTCGATCCGGGCGAAGGACCGGCCGGCGCCGACGAGTTCGGCGACCCGGGCCTGGTAGAGCAGCCCGCCGTCGCCCGCCATCGGGGAGACGCCGACCTCCTCGGTGAACATCGCCACGCACGCGGGCATGATCACGTCCAGCTCGTCCTTGCGGATGCGGCGGACGTACGGGTCGGGCTCGATATCGTCCGGGAGCCGTTCGGCCACCATGAGGGGCTGCTGGGGGCGTACGTCGCGGGCGGGGCCCCAGCTCGGTTCGAGGAGCCGCCAGAGCTGGGCGGTGGCCTCCGCCGGGCCGACGATGGAGGAGCAGCGGCGGCCCGCCCGGCGTGCGCGGTCGGCGAAGGCGCGGACGGCCTCGGGGGTGGCGCAGATGGGGACGAGATTGGCGCCGGAGTAGCAGAGCGAACGCAGCCGTCCGTCCGCGTACCAGCCCCACATCTCACCACCGAGACGCCAGGGGTCGAGTCCGGCGACCTGGACCCGCGAAGTCACGAAGGCGTTCGCCACCGGCTCGCTCTCCAGAACGGCGAGCGCCGCGGCGAGGTCGCCGGGTTCGAGGACCCGGGTGGTGGTCTGCGTCAACACGAGGGGCCCTCACCATACGGTCTGCTGATCTCCGAACTGTACCTGCCGGGTGTGCCGGGTGCCGAGCGCGGAGTGGGGGCCGGTTCCGGCGGACCGGGCCGAGAGCGCTGCTGGTGGTCCGCGGGACGGGCCGTCGGTGGGACTCGGGCGAGGGGTGGCGGGGTACCGCGGGTGTCGGGTCGGGTCCGTACGCACGGGTCGGGCGGCCCGCCCCGAATCCGTGGGCGGGAACGCCGAAGGCCGGCCCGCGTACCACTCGTACGCGAGCCGGCCGGTGCTACTCCTGCCCTACGGCGCTGAGGCGCTGAGGCGCTGACGGCAGGGTGTCAGGAGGCGATGGAGACCTGGGGCTCGCCCGAGGCGACGCCGTCCTTCTCCATCTGCTCGGCGATCTTCATCGCCTCTTCGATCAGCGTCTCGACGATCTTCGACTCGGGCACGGTCTTGATCACTTCGCCCTTGACGAAGATCTGCCCCTTGCCGTTGCCCGACGCGACACCGAGATCGGCCTCCCGGGCCTCACCCGGTCCGTTGACGACACAGCCCATGACGGCCACCCGCAACGGCACCTCCATGCCCTCCAGGCCGGCCGTCACCTCGTCCGCCAGCTTGTACACGTCCACCTGCGCGCGACCGCAGGACGGGCACGACACGATCTCCAGCCGCCGCTGCTTCAGATTCAGCGACTCAAGGATCTGGATGCCGACCTTGACCTCCTCCGCCGGCGGCGCCGACAGCGAGACCCGGATCGTGTCGCCGATGCCCTCGCTCAGCAGTGCGCCGAACGCGACGGCCGACTTGATCGTGCCCTGGAAGGCCGGTCCGGCCTCGGTGACGCCGAGGTGCAGCGGGTAGTCGCACTGGGCGGCGAGCTGCCGGTAGGCGTTGACCATCACGACCGGGTCGTTGTGCTTGACGGAGATCTTGATGTCCTGGAAACCGTGCTCCTCGAAGAGCGACGCCTCCCAGAGGGCGGACTCGACGAGGGCCTCGGGGGTCGCCTTGCCGTACTTCTTCAGCAGGCGCGCATCGAGCGACCCGGCGTTCACGCCGATACGGATGGGGGTGCCCGCGTCCCCGGCCGCCTTGGCGATCTCCTTCACCTTGTCGTCGAACTGCTTGATGTTGCCCGGGTTCACCCGGACCGCCGCACAGCCCGCGTCGATCGCCGCGAAGACGTATTTCGGCTGGAAGTGGATGTCCGCGATCACCGGGATCTGCGATTTGCGCGCGATGACGGAGAGCGCGTCCGCGTCGTCCTGCGTCGGGCAGGCCACCCGTACGATCTGGCAGCCCGACGCGGTCAGCTCCGCGATCTGCTGCAACGTCGCCCCGATGTCGGACGTACGCGTCGTCGTCATCGACTGCACCGACACGGCGGCATCCCCGCCGACGGCCACCGAACCGACCTGGATCTTCCGGCTGACCCGCCGGTCGGCGAGCTTGGTCGGAATGGAAGGGATACCGAGAGAAATCGCGGTCATCTGCTGTGCAACCCCAAGGTGTGGATGGAGGGTCCCGAGTCGGCGGGCTCCAGCATCCGAGGTTACGGCACCTCGGTTGGGGCGAGCACATCGCTCCGGTGCATATCCACCCAAAAAGGCGCGGCCGGATGCGAAACGCACCCGGCCGCCACTCCCCTGCCCGCCGAAGTCGGCCCGCTCTCCCTACGGCGTGTCCGGCTTCACGCCGGCGGGCGCGCCAGGCGTCAGCTGATCTTGACCGGATTGACGATGTCCGCGACCAGTACCAGCAGGGTGAAACAGATGAAGATCCCCGCCACCACATAGGCGACCGGCATCAACTTGGCCACGTCGAACGGACCGGGGTCCGGGCGCCGGAACAGCCGGGCCACATTGCGGCGCACGGACTCCCACAGGGCCCCCGCGATATGCCCGCCGTCCAGCGGCAGCAGCGGCAGCATGTTGAAGAGGAAGAGCGAGAGGTTGAAGCCAGCGAGCAGCATCATGAAGGTCGCGACGATGTTCTGCGTCGGCGCGTCGAGGTTCATCACCTCGCCGCTGATCCGGGCCGCGCCGACGACGCCCACCGGGGAGTCGTCCTTGCGCTCGCCCGAGCCGAAGGCCGCACCCCAGAGGTCGGGGATCTTGGCGGGAAGCGCGATGATCGACTCGACACCGTTCTCCATCATGTCGCCCATGCGGTCGACGGAGTCGACGAAGCCGAGCGGCAGGATCTCCGTCTTCGCCGCGAAGCCGAGATAGCCCGCCGCGACGAACTTCTCCGGCACGACCTCGCCGTCCGCGTCCTTCTTGGCGACCAGGTTCTTGATGAGCGTCGCGTGCAGGACCTGCTCGGTGCCGTCCCGCTCGACCGTGATGGTGGCCGGGCCGATGGTCTCGCGGATGTGGTTCGACAGGACCGCCCAGTCGTCCACCCGCTCTCCGTTGAAAGCGACGATCTTGTCGCCCGTCCGCAGTCCGGCGTTCTGGGCCGGCGACACCGGGTCGGTCTTGGCGCAGGTGTCCCGCTTGTCGCTCTGCTCGATGACGCACTGCTGGACGCCCGCGACCTCGGTGGTCTGGGTGGCGAAACCGAACGACATCGAGATCCCGAGGAAGATCGCCACCGCGAGGATCAGATTCATGAACGGTCCGGCGAACATGACGATCACGCGCTTCCACGGCTTGCGCGTGTAGAAGAGCCGGCTCTCGTCGCCCGGCTTCATCTCCTCGTACGCCGCCGTGCGGGCGTCCTCGATCATGCCGCGCCAGGGGGAGGTGGATCTCGCCTCGATCCGGCCGTCCGCGCCGGGCGGGAACATGCCGATCATGCGGATGTAACCACCGGCCGGGATGGCCTTGAGGCCGTACTCCGTCTCGCCCTTCTGCCGCGACCAGATGGTCGGGCCGAAGCCGACCATGTACTGCGGGACCCGGATGCCGAAGAGCTTGGCCGTCGAGAGATGGCCCAGTTCGTGCCAGGCGATGGAGAACAACAGGCCCACGGCGAACAGCACGATTCCGAGGACCGTCAACAACATCGTCATGCGCGAGCCTCCGCTGTGACCTTCGCCGCCAGTTCACGGGCCCTCGCCCGCGCCCAGTTCTCCGCCTCCAGGACGTCCGCCACCGTGAGCCGGGTGCCCCCGGCCGGCTTTCCGTGTTCGGTGACGACCCTGGTGACCGTATCCATGATTCCGTTGAACGGCAGCCGACCGCCGAGAAACGCGTCAACGCACTCCTCGTTGGCGGCATTGAACACCGCCGGCGCCGTGCCGCCCAGCTCGCCGACCTGCCGGGCGAGTCCCACGGACGGGAATGCCTCGGTGTCCAGCGGGAAGAACTCCCAGGTGGAAGCCGTTGTCCAGTCGAACGCGGGGGCCGCGTCGGGGATCCGGTCGGGCCAACCGATGCCGATGGCGATCGGGCCGCCCATATCGGGCGGGGTGGCCTGGACCAGCGTCGAGCCGTCCACGAACTCCACCATGGAGTGAACGTACGACTGGGGGTGGACGACGACCTCGATCCGGTCGAAGGGGATGTCGTACAGGAGGTGCGCCTCGATGACCTCAAGCCCCTTGTTGACCAGGGTCGCGCTGTTGACCGTGATCACCGGTCCCATCGCCCAGGTGGGGTGGGCGAGGGCGTCGTCGGGGGTGACCCGCGCCAGCTCCGCCCGGGTACGGCCCCGGAACGGACCGCCCGACGCGGTCACGACCAGTCTGCGCACATCCGCCCGGGTCCCCGCCGCCAGCGCCTGGAAGAGCGCGGCGTGCTCGGAGTCCACCGGGATGATCTGACCGGGCGCGGCCAGGGCCTTCACCAGCGGCCCGCCGACGATGAGCGACTCCTTGTTGGCCAGGGCGAGGGTGCGGCCGGCCCGCAGCGCGGCGAGGGTCGGGGCGAGCCCGATGGAGCCGGTGATGCCGTTGAGCACGGTGTGGCAGTCGGACGCGGCCAGCTCGGCGGCGGCGTCGGGCCCCGCCAGGATCTCGGGCGGGGTCTCGGAGCCGTACGCGCCGGCGAGCGCCTCGCGGAGGGCCGGCACGGCGTCCTCCCGTGCCACGGCGACCGTCCCGACCCGGAGCAGCCGCGCCTGCTCGGCCAGCAGACCGACCCGGCCACCGGCGGCGGAGAGCCCGGTGACCCGGAAGCGGTCGGGGTTGCGCACCACGAGGTCGATGGCCTGGGTGCCGATGGACCCGGTGGAACCGAGGACCACGAGGTCCCGGCGTCCTTCCTGCGGGTCGAAGGCGATATGCGGGTCGGCGAGGGGGGATGGGCTGTCGCTCATCCCCCCATTGTGGCCGTACCCGCGCCAACGGAGGACAGTGCGTCCCCCGCCCATGTGCGAGCCACCCCCGGCCGGGCGGCCGGTGCGGTCAGGGGATCGGGCGGTGGAGGTTCTCCCGTGCGGACGGCCCGGGGGTGGCGTCGGCGATCCAGGGCCCCTCGCCGCTCGGGTCGACGATGCCCTCCTCCAGCCAGCCGTACCGGCCGGACAGCACGCCCTCGACGACCCGGCCGTCGACGTCGTCGGTGTTCGACCAGAGCCGGTCGAACAGCTCCTCGACCCGGATGCGGGACTGCCGGCAGAAGGCGTCGGCCAACTGGTACGCCTCGCGGCCGGGGCCGCCCCCGGTCCGCAGCAGCTCCGCCCGGACGCAGGCCGCGCTCATCGCGAACAGCTCGGCGCCGATGTCCACGATCCGGCCGAGGAATGCCTGTTTGGTCTCCAACCGCCCCTGCCAGCGGGCCATGGCCAGAAAGGTCGCGCGGGCGAGCCGGCGGGACGATCGTTCGACATGGCGCAGATGGGCGGCCAGATCGGGGTGTCCCTGCGGATGGAACTCGGCATAGGTCCGGGGCAACTGCCCGGGGCCCGTGACCAGTCTGGGGAGCCAGCGGGCGTAGAAGGCGGTGGCCTGCGCGCCCGCCCTGGCCTTGTCGCCGACGGTCTTCTCCGGGTCGATCAGATCACCGGCGACCTTGAGATGGGCGTCGACGGCCTCCCGCGCGATCAGAAGGTGCATGATCTCGGTTGAGCCCTCGAAGATGCGGTTGATGCGCAGGTCGCGCAGCATCTGCTCGGCCGGTACGGCGCGCTCGCCGCGCGCGGCGAGCGACTCCGCGGTCTCGAAGCCCCGGCCGCCGCGGATCTGGACCAGCTCGTCGGCCATCAGCCAGGCCATCTCCGAGCCGTACAGCTTGGCGAGCGCCGCCTCGATACGGATGTCGTTGCGGTCCTCGTCGGCCATCTGGGACGAGAGGTCGACCACGGCTTCGAGCGCGAACGTGGTGGCGGCGATGAAGGAGATCTTCGTACCGACGGCCTCGTGCCGGGCGACGGGCTTGCCCCACTGTTCGCGTTCCGCCGACCATTCGCGGGCGATTTTCAGACACCACTTGCCGGCGCCGACACACATCGCGGGGAGCGAGAGCCGGCCGGTGTTGAGGGTGGTGAGGGCGATCTTGAGACCGGCTCCCTCGGGGCCGATCCGGTTGGCGGCGGGGACCCGGACCCGGTGGAAGCGGGTGACGCCGTTCTCCAGACCGCGCAGGCCCATGAAGGCATTGCGGTTCTCGACGGTGATGCCCTCGCTCGCCGCCTCCACGACGAAGGCGGTGATACCGCCGCGGTGCCCCTCCGACTTCGGCACCCGGGCCATCACGACGAGCAGATCGGCGACGACGCCGTTCGTGGTCCACAGCTTGACGCCGTCGACGAGGTACGAGTCGCCGTCCGGCACCGCCGTGGTGGCGAGGCGGGCGGGATCGGAGCCGACGTCCGGTTCGGTCAGCAGGAAGGCCGAGATAGCGGTACGGGCCAGTCGGGGCAGGAACTGGTCCTTCTGCTCATCGGTGCCGAAGGTCTTGAGCGGCTGGGGTACGCCGATCGACTGATGCGCGGAGAGCAGCGCACCGATCGCGGGGCTGGCGGAGCCGATCAGCGCGAGGGCCTTGTTGTAGTAGACCTGAGTGAGTCCCAGACCGCCGTACTTGGTGTCGATCTTCATCCCGAGCGCGCCGAGTTCCCGGAGGCCGTTGATGACCTCGTCCGGGATGCGGGCCTCCCGCTCGATGAGCGCGCCGTCGACGCGCGTCTCGCAGAAGGCCCGGAGTCTGGTCAGGAACTCCTCGCCGCGCCGGGTGTCCTCGCCGGTGGGGAGGGGGTGCGGATGGATCAGATCGAGGCGGAAGCGGCCGAGGAAGAGCTCCTTTGCGAAGCTGGGCCGGTGCCAGTCCTGTTCGCGCGCGGCCTCGGCGACCTGCCGCGCCTCTCGCTCGGTGACCTTGGGGGGCAGATTCTTCTCAAGTGGTGCGGTCATGAGGTTCACCTCGCCGCGAGTCGGGATTCCGGGGGCACGGCGGCCGGGGGCCGACTGGCGCTACCGACCGGTGCTACCCGTCCGTACTACCCGATCGGGGGGCGGTCCACCAGTCCCGGGCCGCAGTCGGGCGAACGCCGGGGGTGGGGGTGGGCACCGGGGTGGGTGGGGGTGCGCCGGAGACGGGGCGGGAGTGAGGGTGGGGTGGGGTGCGCCCGGGGGCGGGGGGTGCGCCCGGGGGTGCGAGGCTGCACTGGGGTGCGCCCGGGGGCGGCGTTCACGCCCGTACGACAGCGGTCCGTACCGCTTCCGGGGGCCCGGCGCGTGCACTCGCTGACGGAAATGGACGAAAAGCGGCCGGAGTCCCCGCGTACGGGGACTCCGGCCATGTCGGCCCCCCGGCGTCCGCCGACGGCCGGGGGGAGCGGACGTTCGTTACAGCGCGAGGCCGGTGAGGACCAGAACGCGCTCGTAGGTGTAGTCGGCCATCGCGTAGGCGACGCCCTCACGGCCGACGCCGGACTGCTTGGCACCGCCGTACGGCATCTGGTCGGCGCGGTAGGACGGCACATCGCCGATGATCACACCGCCGACCTCCAGGGCGCGGTGGGCCCGGAAGGCGGTCTGGACGTCATGGGTGAAGACACCGGCCTGCAGGCCGTACTTCGACTCGTTGACCGCGGCGAACGCCTCGGCCTCGCCCGACACCCTGGTGACCGTGAGAACCGGCCCGAAGACCTCTTCGCTGGCGATGGTGACTTCGGCGGGGACCTCGGTGAGCACGGTCGGCGCGTAGGAGGCGCCGTCGCGTCCGCCGCCGACCAGGAGCTTCGCGCCCGCGCCGACCGCCTCGTCCACCCACGACTCGACGCGCTTCGCGGCGTCCTCGCTGACGAGCGGGCCGACCTCGGTGGCGTCGTCGGACGGGTCGCCGGTGACCTGTGCCGCCACGGCGGCGACGATCTTCGGCAGCAGCCGGTCGTAGATGGTGTCGTCGGCGATGACCCGCTGCACGGAGATGCAGGACTGGCCGCCCTGGTAGTTGGAGAAGGTGGCGATCCGGGACGCCGCCCAGTCCAGGTCCGTCTCGGAGGCCCAGTCACCCAGGACGACGGCGGCGCCGTTGCCGCCCAGCTCCAGGGTGCAGTGCTTGCGCGGGACCGAGTCCATGATCGCGTAGCCGACCGGGCCCGAGCCGGTGAAGGAGATCACCGGGAGGCGCTCGTCCTGGACGAGGGCGGGCATCCGGTCGTTCGGCACGGGCAGCACGGACCAGGAGCCGGCCGGCAGCTCGGTCTCGGCCAGCAGCTCGCCCAGGATCAGCGAGGAGATCGGGGTGGCCGGGGCGGGCTTCAGAACGATCGGCGCGCCGACGGCGATGGCCGGGGCGACCTTGTGGGCGCTGAGGTTCAACGGGAAGTTGAACGGCGCGATCCCGAGGACGACTCCCTTGGGGATCCGTCGGGTGAGGGCGAGCCGGCCGGTGCCGCCCGCGTCGGTGTCGAGGCGCTGGGCCTCGCCGCCGTTGAAACGGCGGGCCTCCTCGGCCGCGAACCGGAACACCGAGACGGCACGGCCGACCTCGCCGCGCGCCCACTTGATGGGCTTGCCGTTCTCGGCGGAGATGACCAGGGCGATCTCCTCGGTGCGCTCGGCGAGCCGTCGGGAGACATGGTCGAGGGCGGCGGCACGCACATGGGCCGGGGTGGCCGCGAATTCGTCCCGTACGGCGTACGCGGCGGCGACGGCTTCCTCGACCTGCGCCTCGGTCGGGACGGAGACCTGGCCGACGAGGCGTCCGTCCCAGGGGGAGGTGACGTCGAAGGCGGTCTCGCCGGTGGCCTGGCGGCCGGCGAGCCAGAAGGCGTGCGTGGAGGTCATGTCCCGGCCCTTCCGAGGTAGCTGGGGTGGATGGTCTGCCCCCACGTTAGGACCGGGAGGCCGTGGCGGTGTTTGTCCGGGGTGGAGTGGTCGGGGCGGCGTTCCCGCCGCTTTGGAGCCCCGGGGAGGTGCCTGGTGCGGTCGTGGGCGGGGCGGGTCTGCGCTTGCCTGGGCATTTCGGGCAAGTCCGCGTCAGGTCCGGAGGGTGGGGGTGGGGCGCCGCAGGCGCTTGGGGACCGGGCGGGGCGGGGTCGGTCTCCGGCGCCTAGGCACCGGGAGCGGCGGGGCGGGCCGCCGCACTGGAGCCCCGGGCCGGTCACCGGCACATCCGCCGCGGAGGATGGGTCGGGCTCAGCGCGCCGGGCCGGCCGTCGTCTTCAGCGCCAGCCACAGCTCCATCCGCGCGTCCGGATCGTCCAGCGAACGACCGAGGATCTCCTCCACCCGGCGCATCCGGTACCGCAGGGTGTGCCGGTGCACGCCGAGGTCGGCCGCCGCCGCGTCCCACTGGCCGTGCCGCGAGAGCCAGGCCCGCAACGAGTCCACCAGATCGCCACGCCCGGTCGCGTCGTGCTCGTACAGCGCGCGCAGCGTCCCGTCCGCGAAGGCGCGTACCGCGTCGTCCGCGAGCAGGGGCAGGAGCGAACCGGCGGCCAGTTCGTCGTGCTCCACGAGCGCACGACCGCGCCGTCTGGCGACCGAGAGCGACTGTTCGGCCTGTTTGTAGGCGCCGGCGGCGGCGATCGGGCCGGTCGGCGCCGAGAGCCCGACGACGACCTCGGCCTCCTCCGCCTCCTTCGTCCCGTACTCGGCGGCACACGCGGCGACCACCGCTCCCCCGTCGGCGGCGAGGACCACCAGCCGGTGTTCGCTGTCCGGCACGACGAGGACGCTCTCGCCCGACCGTGCGCCCGCCGACTCCACCGCATCGGTCAGCACCTGGAGGGGGCGCTGGTCCGCCTCTCCGACCGGTTCGGCGATCAGCAGTCGGAAGGGCATGTCGAGCAGGGTGCCGTAGAGGTCGCCGGCGACCGCGCGGGCGTGGTCCGGCTGGCCGGAGAGCAGCATCCGCACCACGGCGGCGCCGAGCCGCTGCTCGGCGCGCTGGAGGGAGCGGGAACGTTCGGTGGAGAGGGTGAGCAGGGCGACGGCGGAGTGCACGGCGTACCGCCCGGCGGTGCCCAGCGGCGCTCCCGTACCGACGGCGAGCGCGCCGCGGACCCGGCGCCCGGAGCCCAGCGACTGGAGTTCGACCCGGTCGTCGCCGTCACCGGTGTCGCCGACGACGGCGCTGGCGGGGGCGGGCCGCTCGCGCAGCCGCTCCACCTCGCCGGTGAGCCGGGCGGCCCGGCGCGCGGCCCACTCGGGCGATGCGGTGACGACCGCGCCGGCCGCGTCGTACAGCGCGGCCCAGCCGTCGACATGGGCGGCGAGCCGGGCGACGAGCCCGCCGGGGCCGTCGGCGAGCGCCGCCCGGGTCAGCTCGCGCTGGGCCTCGAAACCGGCCGTCACCGCGCGGTACTGATCGGCCGCGATGGCCGCCGACACGGCCTTGCTGATCGCGAGGAAGGGCGTCCGGCGCGGCACGGCGAGCAGCGGGAAGCCCTCCTCGCGGGCGGCGTCGACGAGCGCGTCCGGGATGTCCTCGTAGTAGACGCCGACCCCGAATCCGAGGCCGACGACACCGGCGCGGGCGAGCCGTCGCACATAGCGGCGCATGGCATCGCGGTCCTCGGCGTCCAGGGTCATCGCGGTGACGAGGAGGAGTTCGCCGCCCTCCATGTACGGGACGGGGTCGGCCAGCTCGCTGACGTGCGCCCAGCGGACCGGGGTGTCCAGCCGGTCCTCCCCGGCGCGCACGGTGAGTTTGAGCGCCGAGTGCTGGACGAGGGAGGCGAGGGTTGGCGGCATGGGGGTTTCAAGAACCTCGGGGCTTCGGGGTCACGGGCCGGGGCCCGCGGCCGGACTTCGCCGTCCCGTATGAACGGCCTGCTTCGATTCTGCCATCTCGTAGCAGTTGGCAGCGGTTGGCGCCATCTGGTGCTTTTTGAGGCTGCTTGTGGCTATTTGCTGCCGATTTCACCACTTGCCCCGCTTACTGGCGTCTGCCGTCGCTACTTGCCGCCGTTTACCGCCGTTTGTCGCTGGTTGTTGCTGGTTGTCGCCGCCTGGAGATGGATACGTCGCTATGTGCGTAGATCGATCAGCAGGGGCGGTGCATGATCACCGCGTACGGTCGTCAGTGACAGCACCGCGTGCCCCGGCGGCACGGCGTGCGCCAGGTCGGAGGCGGACCAGCGGGCCCGCTCCACCTCCCGGACGGTGATGGCCTCGGCGGTCACCGCCCGGCCGGTGACCAGCCGGCGCATCATGTGCAGCGCCTTGGTGAGCGGCTCGTCGGAGATGATCTGCCGATTGGTGACATCACGGGTCTGCACCCACTCGGTGCCCCATGCCTCGGCGAACCGGTTGCCGTCCCAGGGCGCCAGACCGGCGAACGCCATCCGGCAGCCGACCGCGCCGAGCAGCGGCCCGCGCAAGGACTCGGGCACGTCCTCCAGGGTGCGCAGGGCGAGGACGACACCGGCGTTGACGGAGCGCAGCCGCTGGATCGCGCGCACCGAGTCCGCGGTCACCGTGTAGGTCGCGTCATCGAGGACGAGCGCGGCGAACAGCGAACGGTCGGCGCGGTTCAGCGTGGCCTCGGTGAACTGGGCGAGCAGCAGCCGGGCGATGATCCGCGACGCCTCGGCGTGGCCGCGCTCGGGGAGGTCGATCCGGACGCGCAACGGGTGCTCGATCGCCCGCAGGGAGAACTGCCGGCCGCCGTCGTCGGTACGGAAGAACCGCGCGAACGCGGGCCGGTCCAGGAAGGCGATCCGCTCCGCCAGCAGCACCCCGATGTCGTCGGCGCGGGCCGACTGCCGCTGCCGGGCGTCCAGCTCCCGCAACTGGGCGGCGGCACCGGCACCGCCCCGCTCCTCCAGCGCCGCCCGCAACGCCTCGACGGCGGCGGGCGCGCCACCGAGCAGCTCGCGTAGCTCGGGCACGCCGGGGAAGTGGCCGTGGACACTCTCGTACGGGCCGATGAGCTGCGCCAGCGCGGTCGCGGCACGCCTGCTGTCACCCCCGGGCAGGGTCACGGTGAGATCCCCCACCAGGGCCTCGGCGAGCACCCGGGCGGCTTCGTCGGGGTCGTCGGCGCCTCCGTAGAGGTCGAGGTCATGGGTGGCGTCGGCGCGCCCGACCCCGATGACGAGGTCGAAGGCGTCGTCGGGGGCGAGGCCCGTCCCGTGGGCGGTGACGGCGACGACGGCGGCCCGGTTGGCGAGCGCCAGCAGACACATGGACTCCACCACGGGCCGCACGAGCCGCACGCTCTTGCCGCAGCCGGAGGGGCCGACGGCGAGCAGGGAGGTGCCGAGCAGCGCGGGGTCGAGGGCGACGCCGGTGGTGCGGCGGGGGTAGGGGTTGCGGGCGTTGTCGACCACGGTGCCGATCTTGACCTGGCCGGTGACGAGGTCGTGGGTGGCCGCGCGGCTCGGGAGATCACGCAGTCCGGAAGGGTGGGCGCAGGCGGCCGGGCCGTGCCTGCCCACCGTGTCGCTGAACGCGGCGAGCCGTTCTGGCCTGGCCTGGACGCCCTGCCAGGCGCGCCGGATCCGCGCATAGTCCACATCGCCGAGCGTGCCGTTCCGGACCGCTTCGGCGAGACTCCGCGCGGTGTCCGACAGCCCTGCGGCCCGCAGCTCGGGCCATTCGGAAGGGTCGGCCTCGGCGGGTGGGGCCTGGGTGGTGGTCCGTGACGACCTGCTCAGCAGGTTGCGGATGGACGGCCGGACGCCGACGCGTCCAACTGCGGCGGCCACCGCCAGCACGAGCAGGAGGTAGTAGATGTTGGGGGCCCACTCGAACCAGAGGGGCACGTTCGGCACCCCCTCCGCCGCGTCACTCATCTCCCGCCAGACGCCCGGTGTCAGGACGAACAGCGGCCAGAGGGGTACGCCGTACCGCCGCCAGACGTCACCCCAGTTCCCGACCCGCCCCATGCCCACGGCGATCAGGACCAGCACGAGTCCGTAGTAGAGGTACGTCACCGCGATGAACAGACCAAACTGGGGGTGGCTCTTCGCCGTCCACTCATCGGGCACCGCCCAGCGCATGGGCAGCGTCCACCACTTTTCGCCGAAGATCCACCAGCCGCCGAGAAAACCGTGCCAGAGCAGGGACCAGAGGAGCAGGCCGCTCAGGTAGGCGATGACCGCCCCGCTGAAGAGCTGGCGCGCCGGGACCTGATCAGGTTTCTCCTCCGCCCGGGGCCGGTGGCCGAACCGCCAGACCCCGGGGTCTGCATCGGGGCGCGAGGTGCGCAGCCAGTCGAGGACGGCCGGGCGGGGGGTGGGCGCGTGACCAGGGCGGGGAGGCGCCCCCGGATGTGCCGGTGGCCCGGCCGGCCGGGGTACGGCGGCGGGTGGCGGCCCTGGCGGGAACGGCGGCACCGAGTCGGGCCGGGTACCCCGGGTGTCGAATGTGCCTTCGGAATCCATGAACCACTGCCCCCTGACCAGCCAGGCCCGCTCTGTGCACCGTCAATCTAGTGCCCAGCCGGGGGTAGTTCACCGATTCGCCCCGCCCGATGCCCCACCCCGGCGCCCCCTGCCGTCCCCGCCATGCCCAGGCCACAGCCCCCGACCCCCCGTCCGCCCAGGCGCCCCGCCTCCGTCAGCGCCTGTCCGTCGCGGACAACGACTTCCGCCCAACACTCCCGAACGGCACATGCCTGCCCCCCTCCCCCGCCCCTAGCCTGCGAGAAAGCGAAGAAGTAGCGTCCCAGAGCACCCCCAGGAGCCCCTCATGACCGCAATCCCGCAGGAGCGCCGCGTCGTCACCGCCATCCCCGGACCGAAGTCGATCGAGCTTCAGGCCCGCCGTACCGCCGTGGTCGCCGGGGGTGTGGGGTCCGTGCTGCCCGTCTTCACCGCTCGCGCCGGAGGCGGGATCATCGAGGACGTCGACGGCAACCGGCTCATCGACTTCGGTTCCGGCATCGCCGTCACCAGCGTCGGCGCCAGTGCCGAGGCCGTCGTGCGCCGGGCGACCGCGCAGCTCGCGGACTTCACGCACACCTGCTTCATGGTCACGCCGTACGAGGGTTATGTGGCCGTCGCCGAGGCGCTCGCCGAGCTGACGCCGGGCGACCACGCCAAGAAGTCCGCGCTCTTCAACTCGGGTGCCGAGGCCGTCGAGAACGCCGTCAAGATCGCCCGCGCCCACACCAAGCGCCAGGCCGTCGTCGTCTTCGACCACGGCTACCACGGTCGTACCAACCTCACCATGGCGCTGACCGCGAAGAACATGCCGTACAAGCAGGGCTTCGGCCCGTTCGCGCCCGAGGTGTACCGGGTGCCGGTGGCGTACGGCTACCGCTGGCCCACCGGCGCCGAGAACGCCGGTGCCGAGGCGTCCGCGCAGGCCATCGATCAGATCAGCAAGCAGATCGGCGCCGAGAACGTCGCCGCGATCATCATCGAGCCCGTCCTCGGCGAGGGTGGTTTCATCGAGCCGGCGAAGGGCTTCCTGCCGGCCATCGCGAAGTTCGCCCAGGAGAACGGGATCGTCTTCGTCGCGGACGAGATCCAGTCCGGTTTCTGCCGTACCGGCCAGTGGTTCGCCTGTGAGGACGAGGGTGTCGTCCCGGACCTGATCACCACGGCCAAGGGCATCGCGGGCGGTCTCCCGCTCGCCGCCGTGACGGGCCGCGCCGAGATCATGGACGCCCCGCACGCGGGCGGTCTGGGCGGTACGTACGGCGGCAACCCGGTGGCCTGCGCGGGCGCGCTCGGGGCGATCGAGACCATGAAGGAGCTGGACCTCAACGGGAAGGCCCGCCGTATCGAGGAGGTCATGAAGGGCCGTCTCGCCGCGATGGCGGAGAAGTTCGACATCATCGGTGACATCCGCGGCCGTGGGGCGATGATCGCGATCGAGCTGGTCACGGACCGGGCGACCAAGGAGCCGAACGCGACGGCGACGGCCGCGCTGGCCAAGGCGTGCCAGGCCGATGGCCTGCTCGTGCTGACCTGTGGCACCTACGGCAATGTGCTGCGCTTCCTGCCGCCGCTGGTGATCGGTGAGGACCTCCTCAATGAGGGTCTGGACATCCTTGAGCAGGCGTTCACCACGGTCTGAGGCGCTGCGCTCCGAGGCCGGCGGACTGAGCGGACCGGCTGCGTCCGGAAGCGGCCCGAACGGGAGCGCCGCGAAGCCCTGAGACGGCTTGCGGCGCTCCCGCCCAAGAGTCGTACGGATCGAACTATCCTGGCCCTGACCAGGCGGAACGGTCGCTACCTGTGAAGAACGTGTGCGGGGGCGATGGCGGGATGGAGTTCCGGCTGTCGGCTCCCCCGCCCCCTGCCGTACGGTTTCCGCAGATGAGAGAAACACCCCGTCCGCAGGGGACTGCGGGCGATGCCGTGTCGGAGCATCCCCAGCCCCGGCCCGGTCGTGCCATCGCGCACACCACTGGAGCCACTGGCTCCGGAACTCCTCACCGATCGGACGGCCGCTCGCCCCAAACCCCCCGGGGCGCTCGGCGGTCCGATCAGGCCGGCCCTCTCGGAACTAACCCCCCTGTTCCGGGACGGCCGGCCTTTCGGCTGTTCACGGCCGCGTTCACCAAGACGGTCACCAGGACGGCGGTCATCAAGCCGTTCACCACACCGTTCGGCGCCCTGATCCTCTGTGTGGTTCTCTTCGCGCTCATCACCTGGCAGGTGGCGGCGGACGGCCCGGCCCGCTCCGTCGACGAGCGGATCGAGCGGGCGATCGTCGGCCTCGGACCGGAACCACTCACCGAGTTCCTGGCCGACCTCGGCAATCTGGCGGTCGCGCTGCCGGTACTGACCGCGGCCCTCGCGTACGCCCTCTGGCGGGACCGCACGGCACGGCGCCGCAGCGGCGGGCATGAGGACGGCGGTCGGGCCGACGGCGGATCCCCCCGCACGGGAGGCACCCGGCGGCGGCGGTACGAGGCACTGGGCATCGTGCTCGTCATGGTCGCCCTACCCGCGTTCGTCGTACCCCTCAAGGCCCTGATCGACCGCCCCGGCCCGCTCGCCGACGGAAGCGGCATCGGCGGCACAGGCGGCTACTACCCCTCGGGCCACGCGGCCACCGCGATGGTCGCCTACTGCGGCGCCGCCCTGCTGCTCGCCCCGTACCAGCGCCGCCGATGGGCGATGCCCGCCGCCTGGGTGCTGACCCTGGCGACGGGCATCGGCCTGGTGCTGCGCGGCTATCACTGGCCGCTGGACGTCCTCGGCAGTTGGTGCCTGTGCGGAGCGTTGTTGTTGATCAGCTCCATCAGCTCGATCAGGTCCATCAGCTCGATCAGCTCCAGGGATAGGCGTCGAAGTTCCGGGAGAACACGAACTGGTTGTACCGGTCCCAGTTGATCGACCAGGACATCAGCCCGCGCAGTGCGGGCCAGGTGCCGTGGGTGGCGTAAGAGCCGCAGTTGACCTTCTTGGTGAGGCAGTCGAGGGTCTTGGTCACATCCGCGGGCGAGGTGTATCCGCCACCCGCCTGGTTGGAGGCCGGGAGGCCGATGGCCACCTGTTCGGCCCGGAGCGCCGGGAAGATCCGGGACTGGTTGCCCGCGACCGGGAAGCCGGTGAGCATCATGTCCGCCATGGCGATGTGGAAGTCGGCGTTGCCCATCGTGTGGAACTGGTTGTCCAGGCCCATGATCGGACCCGAGTTGTAGTGCTGGACGTGGAGCAGGGTGAGGTCGTCGCGCAGGGCGTGGATGACCGGGAGATACGATCCGGCACGCGGATCCTGGCCGCCCCAGGGACCCGATCCGTAGAACTGGTAGCCGAGCTGGACGAAGAACGTCTCGGGCGCCATGGTGAGCACGAAGTCGGGGCCGTACTTCGCCTTGAGGCTCTTGACCGCGGCGATCAGGTTGACGATCACCGGGGTGGTCGGGGCGCGGAAGTCCGTGTCGCCGGTGTTCAGGGAGAGGGAGTGGCCCTCGAAGTCGATGTCGAGGCCGTCCAGTCCGTACTCGTCGATGATCTTCGAGACGGAGGTGACGAACGCGTCCCGCGCGCCGGTGGAGGCGAGCTGGACCTGCCCGTTCTGGCCACCGATGGAGATCAGCACCTTCTTCCCCGCCGCCTGCTTCGCCTTGATCGCCGCCTTGAACTCGGCGGGCGATTCGACGTTGGGGCACTGCGCCACCGGGCAGAGGCTGAACCGGATGTCGCCGGAGGTCACCGAGGTCGGTTCGCCGAAGGCGAGGTTGATGACGTCCCAGGAGTCGGGGACGTCCGCCATCCGGGTGTAGCCGGAGCCGTTGGCGAAGCTGCTGTGCAGATAGCCGACGAGCGCATGGGCCGGGAGGCCGCCACCGGGCGTGCCACCGCTGGTGGTGGTGGCGCTCACCGCCGCCGACTTCGGGGATTCGCCGGCGCTGTTCGCCGCCGTGACCTGGAAGGTGTACGGGGTCAACGGGGTCAGCCCCGTCACGGTCGCGGAGGTCCCGGTCACCGAGGCGACCCGGGTGGTGCCCCGGTAGACGTGGTAGTCGGTGGCGCCGGGCACGGCCGACCAGCTCAGCGGTACGGAGGTGGCGCCGGGCGACCCCGCGGTCAGCCCGGTGGGGGCGGCCGGGATCTGCACCGGATCGCCTCCGGGGCCGAACAGCGAGATGCTGTCCGCGTGGTAGGCCGGGGTGCCGTACCAGCCGTGGGTGTAGATGGTGACCGAAGTGGTCGACGCGCCCGTACGGAAGGTCGTGGAGAGTTTCTGCCAGGTGCTCGCGGACGGTGTCCAGGCGGCGGCGTCGGTGGTCCCGGTGTTGGAGGCGCCCAGGTAGACATAGCCACCCTGGACCCAGCCGCTGAGGGTGTAGGCGGAGTTGGGTCTGACGGTGACCGTCTGGCTGCACCGGGCGTTGTCACCGCCCGAGGGGGTGGCCTTCAGGGCCGAGGTGCCGGCGTGGACCGGTGCGCCGACGGCGGCTCCGCTGCCCGCCGTACAGCTCCAGCCGCTGAGGCCGGCCTCGAAGCCTCCGTTCACGGCGAGTTCGGCGTCGGCGGCCTCGGCGGTGGTCGTCGCGGCGACGAGTCCACCGAAGGCGAGGACGGCCGCCGTCAGCGCGGCCATGAGTCTGGTGCGGTCTCTGGTGCGTTCCACAACTGCCTCCGTGCGTGGGGGGTGGGAAGTGGGAGCGCGCACAATTTGGTCCAGACCAATGGGCTTGTCAAGACTTCTGGCAGACACTCGCGCCAGGATCCAGGTGAGTCTCCAGAGCCTCACTCCCCCTCCCGACGGGCCCGTACGGCCGCCGCCTCGTGCATCGCCAGCTCCAGCAGCACGGGGTCGCTGAGGGTTCCCGAACCGTCGGGAGTGATCAGCCAGCGGACTCCGCTCCCGCCGGGGCGGCCCGGGTACGGCACGACGATCCAGCTACCCCGGCCCGCACCACGGATACCGGTGCCGAGCCAGTGCGTGACCGTCCCGGCCGGGACGAAGAAGCCCATCCGGGCGTCACCGGCGTCGGCGAGCACCGGTCCCGGTCGGTCGACCAGCCGGCACAGCACATCGAGGGTCGGGTGCCCCAGTTCCCCCGGCAGGATCAGTACGTCCCAGTGGCGGCCGGCGGGCAGCAGGGCGACCCCGAACGGGTTGCGCTCCCACTCCCACCGGCACGCGTCCGGGTCCGGCGCCACCGACGTCAGCCACTCCACCGCTGTCTTTGCCCCCGAGCCAGTCATCGCCCGGCCTCCATCCGTCGTTCCGCGTGTGGTTCATCGGGCGCTGTGAGCGCCTCTCACACGGAGAGAGCGGGCTGGGCTCGCGGTATGACGCGGGTTTTGCTACTCACTGGTAGTGAACTGGGTCACGTCCCGTACGCCCCGGTCGTACGCCCCCCAGGCGCCCACCCGTCCCGAGGTACGGAGCCTCCGGGCGTACGAGCTTCCCCGACGCCCTCCCGACGTACGGGCCTTTCCGGCGTACGAACTCTCCTGGCCGACGGATCCCCTGGATGGATGGAGGGATGGAGGGAAAGGGAGGAAGGTTCAGCTGTCGAAGCCGAGACCGATGCGGTCCATCGCCCGCAGCCACAGATTGCGCCGGCCCCCCTGGGCGTCCGCCCTGGCCAGCGACCACTTGGTGATACCGATCCCGGCCCAGGCGAACGGCTCCGGAGGGAAGGGCAACGGCTTGCCGCGGACCATCTCCAGCTCCGTGCGCTCGGTCGGCCGCCCCGACAGCAGATCGAGCATCACCTCCGCACCGAAGCGGGTCGCCCCCACGCCGAGTCCGGTGTACCCCGCGGCATAGGCGACCCGGCCGCCGTGGGCCGTGCCGAAGAAGGCGGAGAACCGGGAACAGGTGTCGATCGCCCCGCCCCACGCATGGCTGAACCGCACGCCCTCCAACTGCGGGAAGCAGCGGAAGAAGTGCTCGGCGAGCTTGAGGTAGGTCTCCCGGCGATGGTCGAGCCCGGCACTGAGCCGGCCACCGTACGGATAGATCGCGTCGTAGCCGCCCCAGAGGATCCGGTGGTCGGCGGTCATCCGGAAGTAGTGGAACTGGTTGGCCACATCCCCGAGCCCCTGGCCGCCCCGCCAGCCGATGTCGTCGAGCTGCCGCGCGCTGAGCGGTTCGGTCATCAGCGCGTAGTCGTAGACCGGGACGATGTACGGGCGGACCCGCCGCACCAGCGAGGGGAAGACATTGGTGCCGAGCGCGACCTCGGCGGCGAAGACCCGTCCCCGTGGCGTGCGTACGGCCATTCCGGTGCCGGACGGGGCGAGGTCGAGGGCACGGGTGTTCTCGTGGATCCGCACCCCGAGGTCCAGACAGGCCCGTTTGAGTCCCCACACCAGCCCGGCCGGGTTCACCATCGCGGTGCCGCGCCGGTCCCACAGGCCACCGAGGAAGGTCGGCGAGTTCACCTCGGCGCGCATGGCGTCCTGGTCGAGAAGTTGCGACCCGTCCAGCCCGAGGCGCCCCGCCACCTCGTACGCCTCCTCGATCTCGGCGACATGGTGCGGTTCGGTGGCGACGTCGATGGCGCCGGTGCGCCGGAAGTCGCAGTCGATGGCGTACGTGGCCACCGCGCGTTCGATGGCGTCGAGATTGCGCTCCCCCAGCGCCTCCAGGGTGCGGATCTCGTCGGGCCAGCGGCTCAGTCCGTTGGCGAGACCGTGAGTGAGGGAGGCGGCGCAGAAGCCGCCGTTGCGGCCGGAGGCGGCCCAGCCGATCTCGCGGCCCTCGATCAGCACCACGTCCCGCCCCGGATCGCGCTCCTTGGCGAGCAGCGCGGTCCACAGCCCGCTGTAGCCGCCGCCGACGACGGCCAGATCGCAGCGCTCGTCACCACTGAGCGCGGGGAGCGGGGCGGGCCTGGCCGGGTCGTCCAGCCAGAAGGACACGGGCCGGGCGTCGGACAGGGACGACGCGAACGACGTCGCGGGTGGGGCCATGGTTTCCACTCCTCGGCGGCCGATGGATGACCGGGCGGACGTACGGGACAGGGCGGACGGACAACACGGGGCAGGTCGGGTCGGGGCAGGTCGGGTCGGGTCGGCGGAGAAGGAGAACGGGAACGGGAAGGAGAAGGAGAAGGAGAAGGAGAAGGGTGCGGGGGATAGGAGATAGGCGATAGGAGACAGGGGATGGAGACGGTGCGGGCTACGGCCTCCCCGCGCGATTCCTCCGGCGCGCGCCGATGAACTGTGCGAGGACCACGGTCAGCACCGCGATGACGAACATGGCCGTGCCCACGACATTGATCTGGACCGGTGTACCGCGCTGCGCCGACCCCCAGACGAACATGGGAAAGGTGACGGTGCTACCCGAATTGAAATTGGTGATGATGAAATCGTCGAAGGAGAGTGCGAAGGCGAGCAGCGCGCCCGCGGCGATTCCCGGGGCGGCCATCGGCAGGGTGACCCGGAGGAATGTCTGTACGGGCCCCGCGTAGAGATCGCGGGCGGCCTCCTCCAGCCGGGGGTCCATCGACATCACCCGCGCCTTGACCGCCACCACGACGAAACTGAGGCAGAACATCGTGTGGGCGATGAGGATCGTCCAGAAGCCGAGTTCGGCGCCGAGGTTGAGGAACAGCGTGAGCAGGGAAGCCGCCATGACCACCTCGGGCATGGCCATGGGCAGGAAGATCAGTGAATTGATCGCGCCCCGGGCCCGGAACCGGTAGCGGACCAGCGCGAAGGCGATCATCGTGCCGAGCACGGTGGCTCCGACGGTCGCGAGCAGCGCGATCTGGAGGGAGAGCGCGAGCGAGCCGCAGAGGTCGGCGACACCGCAGGGGTCACGCCAGGCGTCGGTGGAGAACTCCCGCCAGGAGTAGTTGAACTTTCCGGCCGGCCGGTTGAAGGAGAACACCATCACGACGATGTTCGGCAGGATCAGATAGGCGAGCGTCAGCAGTCCCGCGACGACGACCAGGTTCCGTTTGATCCAGGCCACCGGAGACCAGGCCGGAAGCCGTGCCGGATTCCGCTCGGGAGTCGGCTCGGGAGTCGGCTCGGGAGTTCGCCTCAGCGATCGGGTCAGGTCTCGCATCAGAGCAGATCCTCCGTTCCGGCCCGCCGGATGTACAACGTGACGATGATCAGCACAATGGCCATGAGGAGGAAGGACAACGCGGCGGCCGTCGGATAGTCGAGCACCCGCAGGAATTGCGACTGAATGACGTTGCCGACCATTTTGGTGTCCGTGGACCCGAGGAGTTCCGCGTTGATGTAGTCGCCGCTGGCCGGGATGAAGGTGAGCAGTGTCCCGGAGACGACACCCGGCAGGGAGAGCGGAAAGGTCACCCGGCGGAAGGTGGTGGCCGGCGTGGCGTACAGATCGCCCGCCGCTTCGTGCAGCCTCGGGTCGATCCGCTCCAGCGAGGTGTAGAGCGGCAGGATCATGAAGGGCAGGAAGTTGTAGGTGAGTCCGGTGACCACCGCCAGTGGGGTGGCGAGCACCCGGCTGCCGTCCGTCATTCCGAGCCAGTTCGTCACATCGAGGAAGCCGACGGTGTTCAGTACCTCCACCACCGGGCCGCTGTCCGCGAGGATCGTCTTCCAGGCGAGGGTGCGGACCAGGAAGCTGGTGAAGAACGGGGCGATGACCAGCACCAGCAGCAGAGCGCGCCAGCGCCCCGCCTTGAAGGCGATCAGATAGGCGAGCGGATACCCCAGCAGCAGGCACAGGGCGGTCGCGGTGCCCGCGTACAGCACCGAGCGGACGAAGTGCGGCCAGTACTCGGTGAGGGCGTCCCAGTAGGTCGGGAAGTGCCAAGTGACCCGGAAGCCCTCTTCCAGGGAGCCGGTCTGTACGGAGGTCGACGCCTGGTAGACCAGCGGCAGCGCGAAGAGGACCAGCAGCCAGAGAATGCCGGGCAGCAGCAGCCAGTACGGGACCAGTCGGCGGCGCAGCGGCCGTCGGTGGACCGGTGGCGCGGCGGCCGGGTCGGGCGCCGGGGGTGCCTCGGTGGTGGTCATGGTGTCGCCTCGACCGTCTCCCCGGCCGTGGCCGTGGCAGTTGCCGTGGCGCCCACCGTCCCGGCCGACGGGGACTGGGCCGCGTCGAGACCGAAGGTGTGGTCGGGGTTCCAGTGGAGGATCACCGCCGCGCCGGGTGTCAGCCGGGGATCGCGCTCGATGTTCTGCGCGTACACCTCCAGCTCCGGGCAGACCGGACTGTCGATGACGTACTGCGTGGAGACGCCGATGAACCCGGCGTCGGCGATGGTGCCGGTGACCCGGTTGCGGCCGGCCGCGACGGTGTCGGCGTCGTCCGCGTGGGTCAGCGATATCTTCTCCGGCCGCACACCGACCAGCAGTGCGCCGCCGACGGCGGGCGTGGTGGCGCAGCGCTCGGCGGGCAGTCGGAGGGTGGCGCCGGGGGCGGTGACCTCGACGGTGCCGCCGCCGACCGAGACCACCTCGGCCTGGATGAGGTTGGAGGTGCCGAGGAAGTTGGCGACGAAGGTCGTCCGGGGGTTCTCGTACAGCTCGGCGGGCGCCCCGAGCTGTTCGACGCGACCGCCGTTCATCACCGCGACCGTGTCGGCCATGGTCATGGCCTCCTCCTGGTCGTGGGTGACATGGACGAAGGTGATGCCCACCTCGGTCTGGATGCGTTTGAGCTCCAACTGCATCTGACGGCGGAGTTTGAGGTCGAGGGCGCCGAGCGGCTCGTCGAGCAGCAGGACCTGGGGGTGGTTGATGAGCGCGCGGGCGACGGCGACGCGCTGCTGCTGGCCGCCGGAGAGCTGGTGCGGTCTGCGCTGGGCGAGATCGCCGAGCTGTACGAGGTCGAGCATGTCGCCGACCGGCTTCTTCACCGACCTGATGCCGCGGCGGCGGAGACCGAACGCGACGTTCTCGTGGATGGAGAGGTGCGGGAAGAGCGCATAGCTCTGGAAGACGGTGTTGACGGGCCGTTTGTGCGGGGGGAGGGAGGTGACGTCCCGGTCGCCGAGGAGGACGGTTCCGGTGGTCGGGTCCTCCAGCCCGGCGATCATCCGCAGGGTGGTGGTCTTTCCGCAGCCGGAAGCGCCGAGGAGGGCGAAGAAGGAGCCCTGGGGCACGGTCAGGTCCAGCGGATGGACGGCGGTGAAGGAGTTGCCGTAGGTCTTGCTGATCCCGGAGAGGCGGACGTCGCCGCCGGCTGTCGTGTCAGTCATGGGTCGCGTTCCCAGGGGTTGCTGGCGATCGGGGGCGGGGTGCTCGGACACCAGTACCGGCCGGGCTCGGATGTACGGGCGGAGGTACGGGCGTACGTACGGGGTGAGGCGTACGGGTGCGGACAGGCGAGCGTCGGACGTACGGGGACGGGTACGGGTACGGGTTCCGGGCCGCCGTAAGGCACTCCGGCCGGGGGCGCTCCGCACGGCCGGGAGCGGTCACCCGGTCCCGCTGACCACGCGGACGGTCCCTGCCGGACGCGCGGACCGGTCCGGTCGGTCCGGTCGGTCCGGCCGGTCCGGCCGGAGGCCCGCGCCGTCCCGTTCACCCGCGCGCCAGTCGGGCGGCACCGGCGCACCCGGACCTCTCAGGCGCCGATGAGCTTGGCGAACTTCTCCTCGTACGCCGTCTCCTCCGCGCTGCTCAGCGAGCGGACGGCGCGGGACTTCGCGGCCATCGCCCGATCCGGGATGATCAGTGTGTTCCTGGCCAGGGCCGGGTCGATCTTCGCCAGTTCGGCCCCCACCCCGTCGACCGGACAGACGTAGTTGATGTACGCGGCGAGCCGGGCCGCGACCGGGAGCTCGTAGTAGTGGTCGATGAGCCGGGTGGCGTTCCGCTGGTGTCTGGCCCCGGCCGGGACCAGCAGGTTGTCGCTTGAGGTGATGTATCCGGCGGCGGGGATCGCGTACTGGATATTGGGGTTGTCGACCTGGAGCTGGATGACGTCACCGGCCCAGGCGAGGCAGGCGGCGAGATCGCCCTTGTCCAGGTCGGAGGTGTAGTCATTGCCCGTGAAGCGGCGGATCTGCTTCTTGTCGACGCCCTTCTGGAGCCGCCCGATAGCCGCGTCGTAATCGGCGTCGGTGAAGTTCGCCGGGTCCTTGCCGAGGTCGAGCAGGGTCATGCCCACGGTGTCGCGCATCTCGGTGAGGAAGCCGACCCGGCCCTTGAGGGTGGGATCGTCCAGCAGTTGGCTGACCGAGTCGACCTTCTTCCCGCCGGTCGCCTTGGTGTTGTAAGCGATGACGGTCGATATCCCGGTCCAGGGATAGGAGTGGGCGCGGCCCGGATCCCAGTCGGGGGTACGGAACTGGCGGGAGAGGTTCGCGTACGCGTGCGGCAACAGCGACGCGTCGAGCTTGCGCACCCAGCCGAGCCGGATCATCCGGGCGGCGAGCCAGTCGGTGACACAGATGAGATCGCGACCGGTGTCCTGGCCCGCCGCGAGCTGCGGCTGGATCTTTCCGAAGAATTCGACGTTGTCGTTGATGTCCTCGGTGTACTTGACCTTGATGCCGGTACGGCGGGTGAACCCGGACAGCGTCGGCCGGCTCTTCTCGTCCTCACTGACGTCCATGTACTCGGTCCAGTTGGAGAAGGTGACGGTCTTCTCGTCGGCCGAGTGGTCGTCCGATGCCTCACCCCCGCCCTCCCGCTTGGCGGGCGGGATGCCACAGGCGCTCAGGGTGGCCAGACCACCGGCGCCGAGGGCGCCGAAGCCGGTGGCGCGCAGCAGCGAACGGCGGGTGAGGGCGCCCCGGCCACTGGTCAGCGTGCGCCGCACCGCCGCCAGCCGGGCCGGGGAGGGACCATCGGGCTCGTATGGGTCCATGAGGCTGTTGCCCTTTCGGGATGAGGCCGGTGCGGGGTCGCTATCTGTCCCCGAAGACGGTGCGGTGCCAGTCCTTGCGCGCTACCGCGGTGTTATCGAACATCACATGCTTGACCTGCGTGTACTCCTCGAATGAGTACACCGACATGTCCTTTCCGAAGCCCGAGGCCCGCAAGCCTCCGTGCGGCATCTCGCTGATGATCGGGATGTGGTCGTTGATCCAGACGCAGCCGGCCGCGAGCTCCCGGGTGGCGCGGTTGGCGCGGAAGACGTCGCGGGTCCAGGCGGAGGCGGCGAGACCGTAGGGCGTGTCGTTGGCGAGCGCGATGCCCTCGTCGTCGGAGTCGAAGGGGAGGATCGCGATGACCGGGCCGAAGAGCTCGGACTGGACGATCTCGCTGTCCTGGGCCGCGCCGGCGACGAGGGTCGGCGGGTAGTAGGCGCCGGCGCCCGGGGGCACCACGCCCCCGGTGACCACGGTGGCGTAGCCGCGCGCCCGCTCCACGAAACCGGCGACCCGGTCGCGGTGGGCGTGCGAGACGAGCGGCCCGAGGTCGGTCGCCGGATCGAAGGGGTCGCCGACCCGCACGGTCGCCATGAGATCGGCGATGCCCGAGACCAGCTCCTCGTAGAGCGGGCGCTGCACATACACCCGGGTGGCGGCGGTGCAGTCCTGGCCGGAGTTGATGAGGGAACCGGCGACCGCGCCCTCGATCGCGGCCCGGGGGTCGGCGTCGTCGAAGACGACGAAGGGGGCCTTACCGCCGAGTTCGAGATGGAGCCGCTTCACGGTGGAGGTGGCGATCTCGGCGACCCGGCGACCGACGGCGGTGGAGCCGGTGAACGAGGTCATGGCGACGTCCGGGTGCCCCACCAGCCGCTCGCCCGCGTCCGGGCCCGCGCCGGAGACGATGTTGACCACACCGTCGGGGATGCCCGCCGCCTTCGCCGCCTCGGCGAACATCAGTGAGGTCAGCGGGGTGATCTCGGCGGGCTTGAGGACGATGGTGTTGCCCGCGGCGACGGCCGGCAGGATCTTCCAGGCCGCCATCTGGAGCGGATAGTTCCAGGGGGCGATGGAGCCGATGACACCGATCGGCTCCCGGCGTACGTAGGAGGTGTGGTCACCGCTGTACTCACCGGCCGACTGTCCCGGCAGCTGCCGGGCGGCGCCCGCGAAGAAGGCGGTGTTGTCGACGGTGCCGGGCACATCGAACTCGGTGGTCAGCCTGATGGGCTTACCGCACTGGAGCGATTCCACCCGGGCGAGGTCACCCGCCTGGTCACCGAGGACGGACGCGAAACGGTGGAGGGCGTCGGAACGCTCCCCCGGGGTGGCTCCGGCCCACTCCGGGAACGCGCCCTTGGCGGCGGCGACGGCCGCGTCGACATCGGCGGTGGAGGCCAGTTCATAGCGGTACGCGGTCTCCCCGGTGGCCGGATCCACGACGTCCTGGGTCCGGCCCGATGTACCGGGCCGCAGCCGTCCGCCGATGAACTGCGCACCGTCCGCGAAGCGGTCCAGCGCCTGGTGGCGGTTGCCCATCACTGTTCTCCGTCATTCCCACTCGGTGTTCGGCACCGGAATGTCGTCCCAGCACGAATTGAGTGCCGATCCTGGCAGAGCACCAGTTCGCCAACAAGTGATTCCGTAGTTGCCTTTTGATTACGCGACGGAATCGGTCGACCAACTGTCGTGTGCGGAAGCGATTGACCGTACGGAGTGTCAGTGGTGGATGCGAGACTCACGTGTATGGGGGAATCCGAGCGGGTGACAGAGCTGGTCCGAAGGATCGGCGCGGGCGAGCGGGTGAAGTGGCTGCACTTCTGGGGCCATGCGCCGCGCCGGGACAGAAGGATCGGCACGGGCTGTCTCAGCCAGTGGTGGCCGTCGCCCTTCACGGTTGCCGGGGTCGCCTACGCCACGGCGGAGCACTGGATGATGGCGGAGAAGGCACGCCTCTTCGGTGACTCGGCGGCGGAGCGGTCGATCCTGGCGGCGGCGACCCCGGCTCAGGCCAAGCGGGCGGGGCGGCTGGTGCGCGATTTCGACGAGGCGATATGGCGGCGCGAGCGGTTCGGGATCGTCCGCTCGGGCAGTGCGCACAAGTTCGCCCACCATCCCGAGCTGCTCGCGTTTCTGCTGGCCACGGGCGAGCGGGTGCTTGTCGAGGCCAGCCCGGTGGACCCGATCTGGGGTATCGGACTGGCCGCGGAAGACGAGCGGGCGGCCGATCCGGCGCGCTGGCGGGGGCTGAATCTGCTGGGATTCGCGCTGATGGAGGCGCGGGCGGAGCTGCGCCACGCCGAGGGCCCCTGAGACGGGGACGGGGATGGTGCCGGCGCCGGCGCGGGGTCCGGAGCGGGGTCCGGAGCGGAAGCCGCGACCGCCGCGGGCTGAGGGGCCCCGGCACTCGGGGGCGCATCCGGACCGCGCCGACGGAGCCCCCGGCCGGGGGTACACCTCCCGCGCTCGGTCCCCCGTTCCGGGCCGGGGGGCGCCTCCCCCGCTCCGGGCCGGCTGACCGGCCGCCTACGATGATCTCCGACTCGAACGGCGTCCCGTAACACCGGTCGCGCGCCGGTGCGCGACCATGCCGGGCCCCACCACCGGGCCCAATCACGCCGGGCCCCACCACACGGCGCGCCCCGCCACGGCGCGCAGGATCACCCACGGCACCAGACCCACAGCGCCGGCACCGGACACCCGGCGCACCCGACCACACAGCGCACCCGACCACACAGCGCCCGCCGCCATCGCCCGCGCGATGCCGCCCGGGTACACATCGTCTGCTGGAGGAACCCGATGACCGACCTGCATCCCTTCATCGCGGGGCTCCCCAAGGCCGAGCTCCATGTGCACCATGTCGGATCGGCCTCGCCGCGGATCGTCGCCGAACTCGCCGCCCGCCACCCGGACTCCAAGGTCCCCACCGACCCCGAGGCGCTGGCGGACTACTTCACCTTCACCGACTTCGCGCACTTCATCGATGTCTACCTCTCGGTGGTGGACCTGATCCGCACCCCCGAAGACGTCCGGCTGCTCACCTTCGAGGTGGCCCGCGACATGGCCCGGCAGAACATCCGCTACGCCGAGCTGACGATCACCCCCTTCAGCTCGACCCGCCGCGGCATCGACGAGACCGCGTTCATGAGCGCCATCGAGGACGCCCGCCGGGCGGCCGAGTCCGAGCTGGGCGTCGTCCTGCGCTGGTGCTTCGACATTCCCGGCGAGGCGGGTCTTGAGGCGGCCGCCGAGACCACCCGGCTCGCGGTGGACCTGCGTCCGGAGGGGCTGGTCTCGTTCGGTCTGGGCGGGCCGGAGATCGGTGTGCCGAGGCCGCAGTTCAAGCCGTACTTCGACCGGGCCATCGCGGCCGGACTGCGCTCCGTGCCGCACGCCGGGGAGACGACGGGACCGGAGACCATCTGGGACGCGCTGACCGAGCTGCGGGCCGAGCGCATCGGCCACGGCACCAGTGCGACCAGGGACCCGAAGCTGCTGGCCCATCTCGCGGAGCAGCGCATTCCGCTGGAGGTCTGCCCGACCTCGAACATCGCCACCCGCGCCGTCGTGGACCTCGATCAGCACCCGATCAAGGAGATGGTCGCCGCCGGTGTGCTGGTGACGATCAACAGCGACGATCCGCCGATGTTCGGCACCGACCTCAACAGCGAGTACGGCGTCGCCGCCCGGCTGCTGGACCTGGATGAGCGGGGTCTCGCCGAGCTGGCGAAGAACGCGGTGGACGCGTCGTTCCTGGACTCCCCGGGCAAGGCGAGGATCGCGGCGGAGATCGACGCCTACACGGCGGAGTGGCTCGCGGGCCGCTGACACGGCACGGATGCGGCGCCACCGGACGGCTGACACGGCACGGATGCGGCGCCGCTCCCGGGGAACAATGCCCCCATGCGTAACATCACCGCCGTAGGCCACCGAGGCGATCCCTACCTCGTCCGTGAGAACACCCTCCCCTCGCTCCGCTCGGCCGTCGTCCGCGGCGCGGACGCCGTCGAGATCGATGTCCGCGTCACCCGCGACGGAGTGCCCGTGCTGCTGCACGACGCCACGCTGAAGCGGCTGTGGGGGGACGACCGGCGGCTCTCGGGGCTGACCCACGCCGAGGTGTCCGGGGTGACCGGGGGCGGGGTGCCGACCCTGGCCGAGGCACTGGCCGAACCGGGCGCCCACCGGCTGATGATCGATCTACCGGGGGCCACGGAGGACTCGGTGCGGACGGTCGTCGACACGGTCCGGGAGCACGGCGCAGCCGATCGCGTGTACTACTGCGCGGGCCCGGTCACCATGCTCCGGGTCCGTACGGCGGACGCCGCCGCCGAGATCGCCCTGACCTGGACATCGCTGGCGCCGCCCCGGCCGGTACTGATCGCCGCGGTCCGGCCGCGCACGCTCAACTACCGGTTCGGTCTGGTCGGGCCGGAGCTGGCCGAGCGGGTTCACCAGGACGGCATGTTGGTCTCCGCCTGGACGGTCGACACCCGGCGGGTGATGCGCCGGCTGATCGAAGCCGGGGTCGACTCCATCACCACCAATCGGATCGACGCCCTGCACTCCGTACGCCGGGAGACCGGCCCGGCCATCCCGGCGCCGGATCCCCGTGGTCGGTACGGTGTCGCGCGCCCGGACCCGGCACCCGGCGCCGTACCGGCCGCCAGGAAGCCCGCCGGGAAGCCCGCGGGGCCGGGCTCCCCGAAAGCGGGGTGACGTGATCCTTCCGGCATGATGGGAGCCCCCCGCCGGGAGGCGGCCCGTATCCCGGCCGAGGAGCAGAGATGAACGACAGGATCCGCACGGACGTCGCCCACAACGCCAGGGTCTGGAACCACTGGCTGGGCGGCAAGGACAACTACCCGGTCGACCGTGCCGTCGGCGACCACATCACCGGTCTCTTCCCGAGCATCGGCGAGGTCGCCCGTGCCGACCGGGCCTTCCTGGGCCGCGTCGTGACCTATCTGACGGAGCGGGCGGGCGTACGGCAGTTCCTGGACATCGGCACGGGTCTGCCGACCGCCGAGAACACCCATGAGGTGGCCCAGCGCATCGCGCCCGACGCCCGGATCGTCTATGTCGACAACGACCCGATCGTGCTGGCACACGCCCGCGCCCTGCTCACCGGCTCACGGGACGGCGTGACCGAGTATCTGGACGCGGACGCGCACGACCCGCGCGGAATCCTCGACGCGGTGTGGCGGACGCTGGACGCGGACCGGCCGGTGGCCGTGATCATGCTCGGCATCCTGAACTTCGTACTCGACACCGATGAGGCCCGCTCCATCGTCCGGACGCTGATGGATTCGGTGCCGTCCGGCAGCTATCTCGTCCTGACCCATCCCACGCTGGAGCTGGGCGGTGAGGGCAACGACGAGGCGATGGCGTTCTGGAACGAGAACGCGACCCCGCCGATCACCGCCCGCACGGGTGCGGAGTTCACCTCGTTCCTGGCGGGTCTGGAGATCCTGGAGCCGGGCGTCGTCTCCTGCTCCCGCTGGCGCCCCGACCCGGCCGCCGGCGAGCCCCCGCTCGTGGCGCAGTACGGCGCGGTCGCCCGCAAGCCGTAGCCCCGACCTCAGGCCCCGACACCAACCCCAGTCCGGCCCGCGGCGCGTCCGCGGACGAGCCAGAGCCTCCGGTGCCGCGCCTCCCGATACGCACCGCGCCCGGTACTCCCCCGCCCCCGCGGATCCCCGGACAGCGTGAACCCCGGCCAACCGGAGCGCGTGCTCCAGCGACCGGGGGTCCGGGCTGTCAGGGCTGCCGGGGGGGCAGCTCGCGGTCAGCCGTCCAGCGCCGTCATCACGTGCTTGATCCGCGTGTAGTCGTCGAACCCGTACGCCGACAGGTCCTTGCCGTACCCAGACTTCTTGAAGCCGCCGTGCGGCATCTCCGCCACCAGCGGGATGTGCGTGTTGATCCAGACGCAGCCGAAGTCGAGCGCCCTGGACATCCGCATCGCCCGCGCGTGGTCCTTGGTCCACACCGAGGACGCCAGCGCGTACTCCACGTCGTTCGCCCAGCCCAGCGCCTGCGCCTCGGTCGTGAAGGACTGGACGGTGATCACCGGGCCGAAGACCTCGTTCTGGACGATCTCGTCGTCCTGCCGCAGCCCGGAGACGACGGTCGGGGCGTAGAAGTACCCCTTCTCCCCGACCCGGTGGCCGCCGGCCTCGACCTTGGCGTGCGCGGGCAGCCGGTCGATGAAGCCCGTCACCTGGGCGAGCTGGTTCGCGTTGTTCAGCGGACCGTAGAGCACGTCCGCGTCGTCCGCGGCACCCGTCTTCGTCTCCGCCGCCGCCTTGGCCAGTGCGACCACGAACTCGTCGTGGATCGACTCCTGGACCAGTACGCGGGTGGCGGCCGTACAGTCCTGTCCGGCGTTGAAGTAGCCCGCGACCGCGATCTCCTCGACGGCCTTGGCGATGTCGGTGTCCTCGAAGACGACGACCGGCGCCTTGCCGCCCAGCTCCAGGTGGACCCGCTTGACGTCCTTGGCCGCGGATGCCGCGACCTGGATGCCGGCCCGTACGGAACCGGTGATCGAGGCCATCGCCGGGGTCGGGTGCTCGACCATCTCACGGCCCGTCTCGCGGTCGCCGCAGATGACGTTGAAGACGCCCTTGGGCACGATCGCACCGATGATCTCGGCGATCAGCACGGTGGAGGCGGGGGTGGTGTCGGAGGGCTTCAGCACCACGGTGTTGCCCGCGGCCAGCGCCGGGGCGAACTTCCACACCGCCATCATCATCGGGTAGTTCCACGGCGCGACCTGCGCACAGACGCCGACCGGCTCCCGGCGTACGAAGGAGGTGAGGCCCTCCATGTACTCACCGGCCGAGCGCCCCTCCAACATCCGCGCCGCGCCCGCGAAGAAGCGGATCTGGTCCACCATCGGCGGGATCTCTTCGGTACGGACCAGCTCCAGCGGCTTGCCTGTGTTCCGCGACTCGGCGGCGATCAAGTCCTCGGCGCGCTCCTCGAAGGCGTCCGCGATCTTCAGCAGCACCTTCTGTCGCTCGGCCGGGGTGGCGTCCCGCCAGGCGGGGAAGGCGGCCTCGGCGGCGTCCATGGCGGCGTCGACGTCGTCCTGACCGGAGAGCGGCGAGGTGGCGTAGACCTCCTCGGTGGCCGGGTCGATGACATCGAGGGTCCGCCCGTCGGCGGCGTCCCGGAACTCCCCGTTGATGTAGTTGCGCAGACGACGCAGCTCGGTGGTCACTGTGGCCACCCTCCTGTCTGAAAGCTCAGATGCCTGAAAACCTGGATGGATACCGGTGGATCACCGTAAATCCTACGGAGTATCGCCGTAAACCCCGGGCGGCCCCCTGGCCGAGATCCCGGCCACTCCGGCCGGATGGGCGACCCAGCCCTCCCACCCTAAGCGCTGGAGTGACGCTTTCCCTAGCCTTGACCCCTCATACCTGCGGATTCAGTGTTATCGAGTGCGATCAACAACGAATTTCATCGATTAGGGCTTGCGAGACGGACGACTCCCGGTGCATGGTGGCTCCGTGGCCAGTCGAAGCGCAGACTCCAGGAACGCGACCGGATCGTCCCCGACGATCGACGCCGTCTCCCTCGCGATCATCGAGCAGCTCCAGGAGGACGGGCGCCGTCCGTACGCCGCGATCGGCAAGGCCGTCGGCCTGTCCGAGGCGGCCGTACGACAGCGCGTCCAGAAGCTGCTCGACCAGGGCGTCATGCAGATCGTCGCCGTCACGGACCCGCTCACCGTGGGCTTCCGACGACAGGCGATGGTCGGCATCCGCGTCGAGGGCGACCTCGACCCGGTGGCGGAGGCGCTGACCGCCATGGACGAATGCGAGTACGTGGTGATGACCGCGGGCTCCTTCGACCTGATGGTGGAGGTCGTCTGCGAGGACGACGACCACCTGCTCGAAGTGATCAACAAGCGGATCCGCGCGCTCCCCGGTGTGCGGTCCACCGAGAGCTTCGTCTACCTCAAGCTCAAGAAGCAGACCTACATGTGGGGAACCCGATAGCCGTGAGCCAGGACCTCTCCAAGACCGCCTACGACCACCTGTGGATGCACTTCACCCGCATGTCGTCGTACGAGAACGCACCCGTGCCCACCATCGTCCGCGGTGAGGGCACCTACATCTTCGACGACAAGGGCAAGCGCTACCTCGACGGCCTCGCCGGCCTCTTCGTGGTCAACGCGGGCCACGGTCGGATCGAGCTGGCCGAGACCGCCTACAAGCAGGCGCAGGAGCTGGCCTTCTTCCCGATCTGGTCCTACGCCCACCCCAAGGCCGTCGAGCTGGCCGAGCGGCTCGCCAATGAAGCCCCCGGCGACCTCAACAAGGTCTTCTTCACCACCGGCGGCGGCGAGGCGGTCGAGACCGCCTGGAAGCTGGCGAAGCAGTACTTCAAGCTCAAGGGCCAGCACACCAAGTACAAGGTCATCTCCCGCGCGGTCGCCTACCACGGCACCCCGCAGGGCGCCCTGGCCATCACCGGGCTGCCCGCCCTCAAGGCCCCCTTCGAGCCGCTGGTCCCCGGCGCGCGCAAGGTGCCGAACACCAACATCTACCGCGCCCCGATCCACGGCGACGACCCGGTCGCCTTCGGCCGCTGGGCCGCCGACCAGATCGAGCAGCAGATCCTGTTCGAGGGCCCGGAGACCGTCGCCGCGGTCTTCCTGGAGCCGGTGCAGAACGCCGGTGGCTGCTTCCCGCCCCCGCCGGGGTATTTCCAGCGGGTCCGCGAGATCTGCGACCAGTACGACGTGCTGCTCGTCTCGGACGAGGTCATCTGCGCCTTCGGCCGACTCGGCACCACCTTCGCGTGCGACAAGTTCGGCTATGTGCCGGACATGATCACCTGCGCCAAGGGCATGACGTCGGGCTACTCCCCGATCGGCGCCTGCATCATCTCCGACCGGCTCGCCGAGCCGTTCTACCGGGGCGACAACACCTTCCTGCACGGCTACACCTTCGGTGGCCACCCGGTCTCCGCCGCCGTCGGCGTCGCCAACCTCGACATCTTCGAGCGCGAGGGCCTCAACCAGCACGTCCTCGACAACGAGGACGCCTTCCGGACCACCCTGGAGAAGCTGCACGACCTGCCGATCGTCGGCGATGTCCGCGGCAACGGCTTCTTCTACGGCATCGAGCTGGTGAAGGACAAGGTCACCAAGGAGTCCTTCACGGACGAGGAGACGGAGCGCGTGCTCTACGGCTTCCTCTCCAAGGCCCTCTTCGAGAACGGCCTGTACTGCCGGGCCGACGACCGCGGCGACCCGGTCATCCAGCTCGCGCCGCCGCTGATCGCCGACCAGTCGACGTTCGACGAGATCGAGGCCATCCTGCGCACGGTGCTCACGGAGGCGTGGACCAAGCTCTGAGCCTCGGTGCGCACGGAGGCGTGGACCAAGCTCTGAGCCGCACCAGCCCGAGCTCTGAGCCACCCCCCGGCGAGAGCTCTGAACCGCACCCCCGGGCGACGCGGACCCACCCCCGAGCCGCCGCCCGCCCCGGCCCGGGTACGCCCATCCGAGTGGATGGCGCGCACCCGGGCCGTGTGGTTCCCAGGACGCCGCATCCGGCTGCCTAGCGTGCGAGTGACCGATCGGCCCTGACGTCGTTCCCCCGTACGGGGGACGGCACATCTGATCAGAACCGAGGTGCACGCCATGGTGGCCCCACCGGACAACGACGTGATCTGGGCACGCTCCCTCCACCACTCCCCCAGCGGATCGCCCGCGCTCGCCGGCGTCTCGCTCGGAGTGCGGGAGGGCGAGATCCTCGCCGTGTGCGGCCCGCGCGGCAGCGGGAAGTCCACCCTGCTGCGCTGCCTCTCCGGCCAGCTCGTCGCCGATGAGGGCGAGGTGTGGTTCAACAGCTCTCCCGTCCACACCCTGCCCGAGCCGCGGCGCGAACGGCTGCGGCGGGAGCGCTTCGGCTGGATCGGCCCGGAAGACTCCCTCCTCCCCGAACTGACCGTCTGGGAGAACGCGGCCCTGCCCCTGCTGCTGCGCGGCACGCCGCGCCGGCACGCCAAGACCACGGCGCTGGAGTGGCTGGAGCGGCTCGACATCGGCGACTGCGCCCGCCAGCGGCCGTACGCCCTCACCCAGGCCCAGCGCCAGCGCACCGCCACCGCGCGGGCGTTGGTCGCCACCCCGGCCGTGCTCTTCGCCGACGAGCCGACGGCGACCCTGCACCGCGGCGACGGGACCCAGGTGCTGCGGACGCTGACGGCCGCCGCCCGCTCCCACCGCATCACGGTCGTCCTCGCCACCTACGACCCCGAGGTGGCGGCGGTCGCGGACCGTACGATCACGCTGGTGGACGGGCGCCGGGCCGGCTCGCCCGCCGATGCGGAAGGCCGGGCCGAGTGCTCGCTCTCCGCCTAGCCCGTGGCACCCACCCCCTGGTCCTGCTGCGCCGGCTGATGGTCGCGGCGGCATCGGCGGGTGTCGGATTCCTGCTGCTGAGCTCCCTGACGTACGCCCTCTCCCATCCCGGCCAGTCCACGACCTCGCTGTTGCGGCTGTCCTGGTGCCTGATCCCGCTCGCCGCCACCGTGCACTTCGCCGTCGCCGTGGCCCGTACGGACCCGAGCACCCGGCCCCGGTCCGGTCTCTCCGCGATCGGTCTCGGCCCCAGTCGGCTCGCCGTGCTGGCGGCGGTCTCCACCGCGGTCTCCGGCACCCTCGGCAGCGCGCTCGCGCTGCTGTTCTTCCTGCATCTGCGCGGCGATCTGACCGGGATGCCGTTCGACGGTTCGGCGGCGGAGCTGCTCGCCGCCGACCGGCCGCTGCCCCTGGCGGGGGCGCTGACCCTGCTCGCCCTGGTCCCGCTCACGGCCACCGCCGCGGCGGCGCTGACCCTGCGCCCGCGCCGGAGCGCCCCCCGCCCGACGCCGGTGAAACCACCGGGCGGGCTGCCGTGGGGCTGCGCGCTGACGGCGGTGGGCCTGGCGATCGGCACCTACGCGGCCCGTACCCACGAGGGCGGGGCGCTGCCCCTGCCCGGCGATGTGGACGCCAACCCGGCCGGGGTGCTCACCGGCTGGGCGCTGACCGCCGTGGGGCTGGCCGTCGCTGGCCCGGCCCTCACCCATTTCTGCGGCCGGCTGCTGCAACTGGTCCGGCCCGGTGCGACCCGGCTGCTGGCGGGTCGCACACTGATGGCGGAGGCCCGGCGGATCGGCCGTCCTCTCGGGGTGGTGTGCGCGGTCGCCTCGGGGGTGATCGCGGCCTTGACGCTGTACGAGTCGGGGCCGCGCCCGTTCGGCCCGCTGACCGGTCTGGGCGCCACCCTGGTCATCACCTGTACCACCGCGACCCTGCTGACCTCGGCGCTGGAGGCCCGCCAACTCCGCGCGACAACCACCGACGACCTGCGGCTGCTGGGCGCGCCGGTCACCACCCTGCGCCGGGCGGCGCTACTGCGGGCGGGCGCCCTGCTGGTGGTCCTCACCCCGCTGACCTGGCTGGTGGGGACGCTGGCCGCGGTACCGCTGGCGAGGTGAGGAGTACGGGGCCGGGGTGCGGGACGGAAGTACGCGACGGCGGTACGGGACGCGGACACGGCACCCGGGTACGGGACGGCGGTGGCGGTTCCCGTACGTGAGTACGGGGCCGGGCCGGGCATTACCTCCGGGGTCATCGACCGCTTCCCCGGGCGAGGGCAGGATCGGGTACGGCGGGGAGCGCGTCCCCGCCCGGGAGCGCGCCCCGGAAGGCGCCCGAGCAACGCGAGAACCGCGAGGATCCGATGACCACCGCACCCCCGCCCCGTACCCCCCGTACCCCCCGCACCGCCGACACCAACGCCACCACCACAGCGGCCGGCTTCAGCACCACAGGCCCCACCGACGCCGCGGCCCCCGGTGAGGTCACGGACACCACGGCCGCCACCCGGGCCGCCGTCGAGGCGTTTCTGACCCGGCTCCAGGAGGGCTCCCCGGACCGGGTCGCCGAACTGTTCGCCGAGCGGGTCGACTGGATGATCGCCGAGAACCCCGCCGTCCCCTGGCTCCGCCCCCGCTCCACCCGCGCGGATGTCGCCGCCCACTTCCGAGAGCTGGGCGAGGGCCAGCGCCCGGACCCGTCCGGCACCTCCGTCGACGCGATCGTCGTGGCCGGCCCGGAGGCCATGCTCAGCGGTTGGCTCGCGGGCACGGTCCTTGCGACGGGGAAGTCGTTCCGCTCCCCCTTCGCGATGCGGCTGACGGTGGAACACGGTCTGATCGTCCGCTACCACGTGGTCGAGGACAGCCTCGCCATCGCGGCGGCCTGCACAGCGGACTGACCCGGCCCGGCGCCGGGAGGCCGGGCGCCTCAGTCCCGCAGTACCACCACATCGTCGGCGGCGAAGACGACACCCACGTCGGCGCCCTCCTCCGGCGCCTCCCACGGGGAGACCTCCGCCTCCAGCGGCGGCGCCCCCGGGTCGTCGGCCGGCCGCAGCCGTACGGCGACCCGGTGCCCCCGGAACGTCCGCCCCGCGACCACACAGCGCAGCCCGTCCGCGGCGTCCGTGAGCCGGACGCCCGCCGGCCGGATCAGCACCTCGCACGCGCCGGGACGCGAGTCCACGGGGACCGGGACGGGCCCCCACACCGTGTCCGCCGTCGTACCGCGGACCGTCGCGGCCACCACATTCTCGAAGCCGAGGAAGCGCGCCACGAACGCGTCGGCGGGCCGCCGCCAGACCTCCAGGGGCGTGCCCACCTGGGCGATCCGTCCGTCCCGCATCACCACCACCCGGTCGGCGAGCGCGAACGCCTCCCCCTGGTCATGGGTGACGGCGAGCACCGTGGTGCCCAGCCGGCCGAAGAGACCGCGCAATTCGACGACCAGCCGTTCGCGCAGCCCCCGGTCGAGCTGGCCGAGCGGCTCGTCCAGCATCAGCAGCCGGGGTTCCGGCGCGAGCGCGCGGGCCAGGGCGACCCGCTGCTGCTCGCCACCCGAGAGCGAGGCCACCGCGCGGCGCCGTGCGGTGGGCAGTCCGACCAGCTCCAGCAGCTCACCGACCCGACGCTCCCGCTCGGTCCGTCCGATCCCGCGCGCCCGCAGCCCGAAGTCGATATTGCCGCCGACATCGCGCTGCGGGAAGAGTTGGTGGTCCTGGAACATGAGCCCGACCCCGCGCCGGTGCACGGGCACCGCTGACTGGTCCGCCCCGGCCAGCAGCACCCGCCCGGAGTTCACCCCCTGGAGCCCGGCGACGACCCGCAGCAGCGTGGACTTGCCGCTGCCGCTCGGACCGAGCACGCAGACGATCTCGTGCTCGGCGACCTCCAGCGCCACGGCGTCGAGGGCGGCGCGCGCCCCGAACCGTACGGTCACCTCGTCCAGTGCGAGCAGGGCCATCAGAACTCCCCGGCCGACGTCGTACGGACCCGGATCCGCTCCAGCAACAACAGCGCCACCGCGCACACCACCATCAGAATCGTGCTCAGGGCCATCGCCTGGCCGTAGTTGAGTTCACCGGGCCGGCCGAGCAGTGCCGCCACCGCGACCGGCAGGGTCGGCCGGTCGGGCCGGGCGATGAAGACGGTCGCGCCGAACTCGCCGAGCGAGACGGCGAAGGCGAACCCCGCCGCGATCAGCGTCGCCCGCCGCACCAGCGGCAGATCGACCTCCCGCCACACCCGGAACGGGGAGGCGCCGAGCACCGCCGCGGCCTCCCGCAGCCGCCCGTCCACCGCCCGCAGCACGGGCAGCATCGTCCGCACCACGAAGGGCACCCCGACCAGGGCCTGGGCCAGCGGCACCAGGATCCAGGAGGTCCGCAGATCGAGCGGCGGCTCGTCGAGCGTGATCAGGAAACCGAAGCCGACGGTCACCGCCGACACCCCGAGCGGCAGCATCAGCAGCGCGTCGAAGCCCCGCACCAGCCGCCCGGCCCGTCGGGTGAGCGCGGCCGCCGCCAGCCCGCCGACGACCACCGCGATGACGGTCGCGACCAGTGCGTACTGGAGGGAGTTCGCCACGGCGTCGATCGGCGGGACGAGGAAGGCGCCCCCGCGCTCATCGATCGAGCCGAGCGCCCGGTAGTAGTCGAAGCCGTACCCCGTGGGCGTGGCGAGGGAGCGCTCCACCAGCACACCGAGCGGGAGCAGCAGAAGCAGGACGATGGAGAGGAGCACCCCGCCGAACAGGGTCCACTGGCCCGCCCCGCGCGGCCTGCGCGCGGTCCGCGCCGGATCCACCAGGCTGAGCGCGCCCTCCCGCCGCCGCACGGTCCGGGCGTGCACGGCGAGCACGGCGCCGACCGCCGCGAACTGCACCAGGGTGAGCACGGCGGCCGTCCGCAGGTCCAGCAGTTGGGCGGTCTGCCGGTAGATCTCCACCTCCAGGGTGGCGAAGGTGGGTCCGCCGAGGATCTGCACGACGCCGAAGGAGGTGAAGGTGAAGAGGAAGACCATCAGGGCGGCGGCGGCCACGGAGGGCGCCAGCGCCGGGAGGGTCACCCGGCGCCAGGCCGCGAACCGACCGGCGCCCAGCACCCGGGCGGCCTCCTCCTGCCGGGGGTCGAGCTGCGCCCACAGCCCGCCCACGGTCCGGACGACCACCGCGTAGTTGAAGAAGACATGGGCCAGCAGGATCGCCCACACGGTGGTGTCGAGCCGGACACCCCACGCCTCGTCCAGCAGCCCGCCCCGGCCCAGCAGCGCCAGGAAGGCGGTGCCGACGACCACGGTCGGCAGCACGAACGGAACCGTCACCACCGCCCGCAGCAGCCGTTTGCCGGGGAAGTCGAAACGGGCGAGCACATACGCGCCGGGCAGGGCGATCACCAGGGTCAGCGCGGTCGAGGCGAGCGCCTGCCAGGTGGTGAACCAGAGCACCCGCTGGAGGTCGGCCCGGCCGAGCACCTCACCGATCCCGCCGAACTGCCAGACTCCGTCGATCCGCAGGCCGCGGCCGACGATGGAGGCGACGGGATAGGCGAAGAAGACGGCGAAGAACGCGACGGGCACGATCATCAGACCGAGCCGCGTCACGTTTCCCCGTACCCCTGACCCGGCCCCGCGGCCGGCCGGAGTTACTTCACGACGAGCGAGGACCACGTCTGAACCCACTGCTCACGGTTCCTGGAGATCTTCTCCGGGGTGACGGTCTTCGGCGTGCCGACCACCGCGCCGAAGTCGGTGAAGAGCTTGGGCAGCTTGGCGCCCTCGATGACCGGGTTGACGAACATCTTCAGCGGCATGTCCTCCTGGAAGGCCGGCGAGACCAGGAAGTCCAGCAGGGCCTTGCCGCCCTTGTCATTCGCCGCGCCCTTCAGCAGGCCCGCGAACTCGATCTGCCGGAAGCAGGTGCCGGTGGCGACCCCGGTCGGCGCCTGCGTGGGCTGCGGCTCGGAGTAGAGCACCTCCACGGGCGGGCTGGAGGCGTACGAGACGACCAGCGGCCGGTCCGCTTTGGCCTTCTTGCCCCCGGCCGATCCGGAGAACTCCTCGTTGTACGCCTGCTCCCAGCCGTCGACCACCTTGACGCCGTTGTCCTTGAGCTTCTTCCAGTAGTCCTGCCAGTCGGTCTCCCCGTACTCGGCGACGGTGCCGAGGAGGAAGCCGAGCCCGGGCGACGAGGTCGCCGCGTTCTCCACGACGAGCTGGTTCTTGTACTCGGGCTTGATCAGGTCGTCGAAGGTCTTCGGGGGCGCCAGCTTCTTGTCGGCGAAGAACTTCTTGTCGTAGTTGACGCAGACGTCGCCGGTGTCGACGGGGGTGACCCGGTGCTTCTCCCGGTCGAGCTGGACGGCGTCGGAGACCCGGTCCAGGCCCTTGGCCTCGTACGGAGTGAACAGGCCGTTGTCGAGGGCGCGGGAGAGCAGGGTGTTGTCGACGCCGAAGAACACATCGCCCTGCGGGGAGCCCTTGGTGAGGATCTCCTTGTTGAGGGCGGTGCCGGCGTCGCCGCTCTTGAGCACCTTGACGGTGTAGCCGGTCTCCTGGGTGAACCGCTTCAGTACGGTGTCGGACGCGGCGAACGACTGATGGGTCACGAGCGTCACGGTCTTGGACGCCGAGCCGCCGGACGAACCGGACCCCGATTCCTTGGACTCGTCCGAACCGCCGCCACAGGCGGCGAGCGTGGTCACGCCCAGCGCTGCGGCCAGCGCGGTGACCGTGATCCTCTTGGTGGTGCTCACTGACATTCCTCCTGGGTATGACCAGGAAGAGACGCGGCCCCGCCCGGTTCTCGCGAGAGAATCCGGGCAGGGCGCAACAGCTTGAGTATCGACCGAACTTCCTACCCGGAATGACCCGGGCGAGGTTCAGAGGGTCTGCGGTCTGATGGGCACCGCACTCTCAGCGCTGTGGCGCTCCCCTGTCGGAAAATATGCAAATGTGTTCGACTTCAGAGTACAAGGCCGCCACCGCGCGACGGCGGCGCCCCGGCCCCGAGCCCCAGGTGGGGAGCCGGGGTCAGCGCTCGGTCGCGGCGAGCTGCCCGCAGGCCCCGTCGATTTCCTGCCCCCGGGTGTCCCGCACGGTCACCGGCACCCCATGGGCGGCGATGGCCGCCACGAATGCCTTCTCGTCCTCGGGCCGGGAGGCGGTCCACTTCGACCCCGGCGTCGGGTTGAGCGGGATCAGGTTCACATGGACGCGCTTGCCCTTGAGTAGCCGGCCGAGCAGATCGCCACGCCATCCCTGGTCATTGATGTCCCGGATGAGCGCGTACTCGATGGAGATCCGGCGGCCGGACTTCTCCGCGTACTCCCACGCGGCGTCCAGCACCTCGCGGACCTGCCAGCGGGTGTTGACCGGGACCAGGGTGTCGCGCAGCTCGTCGTCCGGAGCGTGCAGCGAGACGGCGAGTCGGCATTTGAAGCCCTCGTCGGCGAAGCGCAGCATCGCGGGCACCAGACCGACCGTCGAGACGGTGATCCCGCGCTGCGATATGCCGAGGCCGTCCGGCTCCGGGTCGGTGAGCCGGCGAATGGCACCGACGACCCGCTTGTAGTTGGCGAGCGGCTCGCCCATCCCCATGAACACGATGTTGGACAGCCGCGCGGCCCCGCCGGGGACCTCGCCGTCGCGCAGTGCGCGCATGCCGTCGACGATCTGGTGGACGATCTCGGCGGTCGACAGATTGCGGTCGAGCCCCGCCTGCCCGGTGGCGCAGAAGGGGCAGTTCATCCCGCAGCCGGCCTGCGAGGAGATGCACATCGTGACCCGGTCCGGATAGCGCATCAGCACCGATTCGACCAGCGTGCCGTCGTGCAGCCGCCACAGCGTCTTACGAGTGGTGTCGTCGTCACAGGAGATGTGCCGTACGACGGACATCAGGTCGGGCAGCAGTTCGGTGGCGAGCTTCTCGCGCGCGGCGGCCGGGATGTCGGTCCACTGGGCCGGGTCGTGGGCGTACCGCGCGAAGTAGTGCTGCGAGAGCTGCTTGGCGCGGAACGGCTTCTCGCCGATGGCGGCGACGGCGTCCTTGCGCTCGGCGGGCGTGAGGTCGGCGAGGTGCCGCGGGGGCTTCTTGGCTCCGCGCGGCGCGACAAAGGTGAGTTCTCCGGGCTTGGGCATGGTGCATCCAGTGTCGCAGAGATACGAGAAGGGGCTCGCCACCCTGTGGATAACGAGCCCCTCACAAGAAAAACCGCAGGTCAAACGCCTCGGGAAGGCGATCAACCGCTTCCGACGAAGATCACCAACAGCAACCACACCACCGGCGCCGTCGGCAGGAGCGAATCCAGCCGGTCCATGATGCCCCCGTGGCCCGGGAGCAGCGTGCCCATGTCCTTGATGCCCAGATCCCGCTTGATCATCGACTCGCCCAGATCGCCGAGCGTGGCGGTGACCGCGACCGCGAGGCCGAGCAGCAGCCCCTGCCACCAGCTCCCGCCGTCGATCAGGAACTCCATGCAGAGCGCGCCGCCCACCATCGCGAAAGCCACCGCGCCGAGCAGTCCCTCGCGGGTCTTCCCGGGGCTGATGCGCGGCGCCAGCTTGCGCTTCCCGAAGCGCCAGCCCACCGCGTACGCGCCGGTGTCACTGACCACCGTGAGCAGGAGGAAGGTGAGCACCCGCTGCGAACCGTCGTCCGCGGTGAGCATCATCGCCACGAACGTCGCCAGGAACGGCACGTAGAACGCCGCGAAGACCCCCGCGGTGACGTCCTTCAGATATCCCTCGGGCGGTTCGGTCATCCGCCAGACGAGCACGGCGAGCGCCGTGAGCGCCATGGCGACCCAGGCACCCTCCGCGCCCCGCACATAGCCGGCGACGACCATCGCCGCACCGCCGACCGCGAGCGGGACGAGCGGCGCCTTGATGTCCTTGCGCTCCCGGAGCCGGGTGGTGAGCTCCCAGAGGCCGACGACGACGGCGACCGCGATCACGCCGACGAACACGGCCCTGACGATGAAGAGCGAGGCGACGATCACCGCGCCGAGCCCCACACCGACCCCTATGGCCGCCCGGAGGTCCCGACCGGCCCGCTTCTTCTGCCGGCCGGCCGCCCTGCCGGATTCCCCGGCTGCGCGGCCCGGCCGGGACGGCTCGGGGTGCGGCGGAGGGGACATGGGCTCCTGCGGAATGTCGTCACGGAACAGGGGACCGCTCGGCCGAGCGGCCCCCTGGTCGCGCGCCTCGCGTCCGTCACGGCCATCAGGGTCTTCGGCGTCTCTACCTGCGTCGGGGAAGTCCGGCACGATGGGCATGGGCCGAGTCTGCTGTGCCACATGCTGATCGTAGGCGGGACCCGCCGAGGCAGGACCCTGGTCGGGCGGTCCCCAGAGGCCGGTGCTCGGCGGGGCCCCCCAGGAAGAGTCTTTCATCAGACCTCAAGCAGCTCGGATTCCTTGTGCTTCAGCAGCTCGTCCACCTGCGTGACGTACTTCGCGGTGGTGTCGTCGAGCTCCTTCTCCGCGCGGCGGCCCTCGTCCTCGCCGACCTCGCCGTCCTTGACCAGCTTGTCGATGCCTTCCTTGGCCTTGCGGCGGACGGCACGGATCGAGATCTTGGAGTCCTCGGCCTTGCTCTTCGCGACCTTGATGTAGTCGCGGCGGCGCTCCTCGGTCAGCTCAGGGAACACCACTCGGATGATGTTGCCGTCGTTGCTGGGGTTGACTCCCAGGTCCGAGTCACGGATCGCCTGCTCGATGTTGCGCAGCGCGCTCTTGTCGAACGGGGTCACCACGGCCATCCGCGGCTCCGGCACCGAGAACGAGGCCAGTTGGTTGATCGGGGTCAGCGCACCGTAGTAGTCGGCCACGATCTTGTTGAACATCGCCGGATGCGCACGTCCCGTGCGGATCGCGGCGAAGTCCTCCTTGGCGACGACGACGGCCTTCTCCATCTTCTCCTCGGCCTCGAGGAGGGTCTCTTCGATCACCACTTGCTCCTGCGTGTCTTGAGTGGGCCCGGTATGCACCTGGGCGGGCGGACCTGTCGCGTCTTCCCCTGCACGGTGTCCGACCGGCAGGACTCTGTCTATCCCCGTCTGTTCCCGGGTGTCCGGCTCCGGACATCCCTGGACACCCGCGGTCAGGCTCGGGTGCCCTTGGCGTTCACGAGCGTGCCGATCTTCTCACCCTTGACGGCGCGCGCGATATTGCCCGCCGCGAGGAGTTCGAAGACCAGGATGGGCAGGGCGTTGTCGCGGCAGAGGGTGACGGCGGTGGCATCGGCGACCTTCAGGTCGCGGGTGATCACCTCGCCGTACTCCAGCGCGTCGAACTTCACCGCGTCAGGATTGGTCTTGGGGTCGGAGTCATAGACTCCGTCGACGCCGTTCTTGCCCATCAGCAGGGCCTCGGCGTCGATCTCCAGGGCCCGCTGGGCGGCGGTGGTGTCGGTGGAGAAGTAGGGCATGCCCATGCCGGCGCCGAAGATGACGACCCGGCCCTTCTCCAGATGCCGTACGGCCCGCAGCGGGATGTACGGCTCCGCGACCTGACCCATGGTGATGGCGGTCTGGACGCGGGAGTCGATGCCCTCCTTCTCCAGGAAGTCCTGGAGGGCGAGGCAGTTCATGACGGTGCCGAGCATACCCATGTAGTCGGAGCGGGCCCGGTCCATGCCGCGCACCTGGAGCTCGGCGCCGCGGAAGAAGTTGCCACCGCCGATGACGACCGCGATCTGGGCACCGTCGCGGACGACCGCGGCGATCTCGCGGGCGATGTCGTGCACGACATTGGGGTCGACGCCGAGACCCCCGCCGCCGGAGAACGCCTCTCCGGACAGCTTCAGCATGAAGCGCCCGGCCTTGTTCACGTCATGCTTCCCGTCGTGGTCACTGTTGCCGACAGCCTGAGAGGCGTCCGCGCCCTTGTTCATGGAGATCTCCTCGTGCACATACGAAGGAGGCCATTGCCGGTGGGTGCTGGTGTCCCTGTCGGCAATGGCCTCCTCGTCAGATCTGCGGTCGTCCGGCGCTTCAACGGAGTTGTGCCGCCTGGCACACGCGGCCGATGACCGCGTGGGAAACCCTAGCGGGCTCCCGGACCGATCGCGTACTCGCCGTAGTCGCTCAGGCGCCGACGCGGATGCGCGCGAAGCGCTTCAGCTCGACACCGGCCTCGTCAAGAATCTTCTTGACGGACTTCTTGCTGTCCTTCGCGAACGGCTGGTCGAGGAGAGTGATCTCCTTGAAGAAGCCGTTGACGCGACCCTCGACGATCTTCGGGAGGGCGGCCTCGGGCTTGCCCTCCTCGCGCGAGGTGGCCTCGGCGACGCGACGCTCGTTCTCGACGACATCGGCCGGAACGTCCTCACGGGTGAGGTACTTCGGCGCGAAGGCGGCGATGTGCTGCGCGACGTCCTTGGCGATGTCCGCGTCGGCCTTGTCCAGCTCGACCAGGACGCCGACCTGCGGCGGGAGGTCGGGCATGGTGCGGTGCATGTAGACGCCGACGTACGCGCCGGTGAACTGCGCGAAGCGGTCGAGGACGATCTTCTCGCCGAGGTTGGCGTTGGCCTCGTCGACGTACGCCTGGACGGTCTTGCCGGCCTCGATCTCGGAGGCGAGCAGCGCCTCCAGATCGGCCGGGGACGTCGCGGCGACGTGGGCGGCGAGCGTGTTGGCGACGGCCTGGAACTTGTCGCCCTTGGCGACGAAGTCCGTCTCGCACTTCAGCTCAAGGAGGACGCCGGAGGTCTTGTCCTCGGAGATGAGGGAGACGACGGCGCCGTTCTCGGCGTTACGGCTCTCGCGCTTGGCCACGCCCTTCTGGCCCTTGACGCGGAGCACCTCGACGGCCTTGTCGACGTTGCCGTCGGCCTCGTCGAGCGCCTTCTTGCAGTCCATCATGCCGGCGCCGGTCAGCTCACGGAGCTTCTTGACGTCAGCGGCGGTGTAGTTCGCCATGTCCTTGAATCTCTTCTCGAAAGTCGAAAATCGAAGATCTGTCGAAGTCGGGAAGTCCGTCGACGATCTACGGGTGTGCGGCGGGGGCCGGTGCAGATGACACCGTCCCCCGCCGTTCACCTACCGAAGCTGTGCGGCGGTGGTCAGCCCTGCTCGGCGTCGGCGGCCGGAGCGGCAGCCTCGGCCTCGGCGGCGGGCGCCTCAGCGGCAGGCGCCTCGACCTCGGCGGCCGGAGCAGCCTCGGCCTCAGCGGCGTCGGCAGCGGGCGCCTCGGCGGCGGCCTCAGCCGGCTTCTCAGCGTCGTCGGCCTTCTTGTCGCCCTCGAGCAGGTCGCGCTCCCACTCGGCGAGCGGCTCGCCGGCGGCCTTCTCGCCCGGCTTGGAGTCACCGGTGGCCACGCCGGAACGGGCGATGAGGCCCTCGGCGACGGCGTCGGCGATCACGCGGGTGAGCAGGGTGACGGAGCGGATCGCGTCGTCGTTGCCCGGGATCTTGTAGTCGACCTCGTCGGGGTCACAGTTGGTGTCGAGGATCGCGACGACCGGGATGTGGAGCTTGCGCGCCTCACCGACGGCGATGTGCTCCTTCTTGGTGTCCACGATCCAGACGGCGCTCGGCACCTTCTGCATCTCGCGGATACCGCCGAGGGTCTTCTCCAGCTTGGCCTTCTCGCGGGAGAGGACGAGCAGCTCCTTCTTGGTGAGGCCGGAGGCGGCCACATCCTCGAAGTCGATCTGCTCAAGCTCCTTGAGGCGCTGCAGACGCTTGTAGACGGTCGAGAAGTTGGTGAGCATGCCGCCCAGCCAGCGCTGGTTGACGTAGGGCATGCCCACGCGCGTCGCCTGCTCGGCGATGGCCTCCTGGGCCTGCTTCTTCGTACCGACGAACATGATGGAGCCGCCGTGGGCGACGGTCTCCTTGACGAACTCGTAGGCGCGGTCGATGTACGACAGCGACTGGAGCAGGTCGATGATGTAGATGCCGTTGCGCTCCGTGAAGATGAATCGCTTCATCTTCGGGTTCCAACGACGGGTCTGGTGACCGAAGTGGACGCCGCTTTCCAGCAGCTCCCGCATCGTGACGACGGCCATGGCCGTATCTCCTTGGATTCTCGGTTGTTTCCTGACGCCCCGACGCGCCGTGCCACGAGGGACCGAGGAGCGCGGCCACCAACCAGAAAAGGTGAGTGGTGGCGGGGCGTGCGAAGTCGACCCGGTGACCCGGATCGCCAGAAGAAGTGTACGGGACCGAGGCGGCCCCGGGTGACGGCGCTGTCCACAACCGGTCGGTACTCCACAGATCGGGAGCATGATCCACTCAGCAGGGGCGGGGTGCGGGACGGTCTGCCCCATGGATCGCAGCCGAATTTCCCGTCTTTCACCACTCCTGCTCCCGCTGCTGATTTCCCTTCTGTTCCCGCTGCCCCCACCGCTTCCCGCGGCAGCGGCCCCGACTCCGCGGGAGGCCCGCCCGGCAACGCTCCGTGACGGCCGGATCTGGCCACTGGGTCCTCCGAATCCCCGGGTCGTACGGGGATGGGAACCGCCTCCGTCGACGTACGCGCCCGGGCACCGGGGGGTGGATCTCGCCGCGCCACCGGGGACACCGGTGCGGGCGGCGGCGGCCGGGCGGATTGCCTTCGCGGGACGGGTGGCGGGGCGCGGGGTGCTCACCATCGCCCTCGCGGCCGGGGCGGGCGGACCGCTGCGCACCACCTACGAGCCGGTCCGCGCACTGCTCCCGGCCGGCGCAGAGGTGGCCGCGGGCCGGCTGGTGGCCCATGTCGAGCCCGGGCCGTCACACTGCGTCACGGGATGTCTGCACTGGGGCCTGCTGCGCGACCGGGAGTATCTGAACCCGCTCGCACTGCTGCGCCGGGCCCCGTCGAGGCTGCTGCCGATGGGGGACCACCCTGAGTCGCGCGGGGCCTGGGGTCACGCGACGCCCCCCGGCGGGTGGGACCTCCCCCGCCTGGAGTCAGCCGCTGACGCCCCTGAGGGCCATGGAGACCGCCGCGTCCGCGATGGCGTCCGGCTCCTCCGCCACACCGAATTCGATGCGCCGGACCGCCGCGTCGACCACGCCCTGGAGGAGCATCGCCGCCAGCCGGGGCTGCTCATGGCCCAGCTCGCCGAGCGCCTCAACGATCAGGGCGATCAGGGCCCCGTGGGAGGCTCGGATCTTCTCCCGGGCCCCGGCGTCCAGCTCGCTGGCGGAGATGGCGACGACCGCCCGGTGGCGCCGGTCCCCGACCAGCGTGAGCTGCTGGCGCACATATGCCTCGACCTTGCCCTCAGGCGTTTCCGACCGCTCCATGGCGGCCTCGACCTCCGCCGCCCAGACCGGGAAGTCGACGGCGCACAGCTCCTCGACGACCGCCGCCCGCGAGCGGAAGTACTCGTACACGGACGACCTGGCCAGTCCGGTGCGCTCGGCGAGGGCGGGGAAGGTCAGAGCCTCCGTACCGCCCTCCGACAGCAGGGAACGCGCGGCGTCGAGCAGGGCGTCGCGCTGCATGGTCCTGTGCTCGGCCACGGAGGCCGCTCGAATCCTGGGCACGTATCCACTGTACGGATATCGCGCAAGAGGCAGGCACTATTCGGGCGTCAACGTCCCACGTCGGCGAGCTTCGCTCGGAGTTGAAGGACCGATTTTGTGTGGATCTGACTGACCCTGCTCTCCGTGACGCCGAGCACATTGCCGATCTCGGCGAGGGTGAGGCCCTCGTAGTAGTAGAGGGTCACCACGGTCTTCTCCCGCTCCGGAAGCGTATTGATCGCGCGGGCCAGGAGGCGGCGCAGTTCCCGGTCCTCGGCCACCTCGACCGGATTGTCAGCGGCGGTGTCCTCCAAGGTGTCCATCAGACTCAGCCGATCACCGCCCTCGCCGCCCACATGGAGCAACTCCTCCAGCGCGACGACGTTCGCCAGCGACAACTGGCTGAAGACCGCATGGAGTTCCTCCACCGCGATATCCATCTCGGCTGCCACCTCGGCCTCCGACGGGGTGCGTCTGAGCTGTGCCTCCAGCGTGGCGTAGGCACGTTCCACGGCCCGCGCCTTCTGGCGTACGGAGCGCGGGATCCAGTCCAGGGCCCGCAGTTCGTCGATCATGGCGCCCCGGATGCGGGTGATCGCATAGGTCTCGAACTTGATGGACCGCTCGATGTCGAACTTCTCGATGGCGTCGATGAGGCCGAAGACCCCGGAGGAGACGAAATCCGCCTGCTCCACATTGGACGGCAGCCCGACACTCACCCGACCCGCGACGTACTTCACCAGGGGCGAGTAGTGCAGGATCAACTGCTCACGCAGCCGCTCGTCACCCGTGGACTTGTACGACCGCCACAACTCATCGAGCGATGAGGGCGCGGGGGGTCGCACGGTGCCGCGGGCGGCGGGGGGCACTGCCGCGCGGTCAGACCCGGAGGTGTGCTGGGGCATGCGTTGCCTTGACCCGTTCTGCTGTAAGGGAGGAGCTGAGAGGGGCGGGGACGAGCGTCTGGCCAGGAAGGGTGAGCGTAGCGTGACTGCGTGGTTGCGGTGGGCGAAGTTCAGGGGATGACCCCTGTGCGGGGTATCCGCCATCGGCCACACCTTCGAACCGCCGGCGGGACGGCGCGCACCGCCCCCTCCGGCGCCATCCGTAGGTACACAAAGGCCGTCGACATGACCATTTCACCCGAATGACCCAGGTCAGAAGCCACCTCGGCGTCCGTTCGGGGGGCGGACCGGGTGCCGGGCCAGCCGCCACTCGTCGCCGTGCCGTTCTACGAACCCCAGCGCGTGCAGTTCGTACAACCTGCCGAGCGTGTCGTCGGGCGTCGTACCTGCGCCATGGGCGAGTCGCGTCACGGTGACGGCGCCTCCGGCCGGAAGGGCTTCGAGTACCCGGGCGCTGGCGGGGTCCAGCAGATCCCTGGGCAGTACTGGCCCCCGCCGGTCCGGGGCCAGCTCCCCTATCTCCCCGACCAGCTCGGCGACGTCGTCCGCGTCGGTGACCAGCACTCCCTCGCCGCGCAGCAGTTCGTGCACCCCGGCCGAGAGCCCGCTGGTGGCCGGTCCGGGGACCCCTATGGTGTGGCGTCCCAGCTTCGCCGCGCAGCGGGCCGTGACCAGGGAACCGCTGCGGTGCTCGGCCTCGACCACGACCGTGCCCCGGGTGAGTGCGGCGATCACCCGATTGCGCAGAATGAACCGGCTGCGCGTGGGGTGGTCCCCCGGCGGTAACTCGCCGATGACCAGGCCCTGTTCCACGATCCGGCCGATCAGCCGGGCGTGGCCGCGCGGATAGCCCACATCGACCCCGCAGGCGAGCACGGCAACCGTGGCACCGCCGGCGGCCAACGCGCCCCGGTGCGCCGATCCGTCGACCCCGTACGCCGCCCCCGACACCACCACCCAGCCGCGCTCCGCCAACCCGGTGCCGAGCAGGGTCGCCATATGCGCCCCGTACGGCGTGCAGGCTCTGGCGCCAACGACGGCGACCGAGCGCACGGCCCATTTCCGCAGGTCGGGTCCGCCCCTGACCCAGAGCCCCACGGGTCTGGCGTCTCCGAGGGCGTCGAGCTGGGTCGGCCACTCCCTGTCCCCGGGGCAGAGGAAGCGGCCCCCCGCGGCGGCGATCGCCTCCAGATCGCGGGCGGGGTCGGCGGTGGCGGCGCGGGCGCGGTAACCGGCGAGGCGACGCACGGTGGCTCCGGGAAGCGCCTCGGTGTCTTCGGCGGCGGTCAGCCGGCCGAGCAGCTCCTGAGCCCCGAACTCGCGCAGCCATCGCCCGCCGCACTCGTCACCGGGCTCGATGACTCGGGTGAGGGCGGCGCGAGCGACCCGCTCCGACCCGGCCGCCGCCGTGGAGGCCGACCCCGCCCGCCGCGGACCGGCCCGCACACCGACCTCCGGCCGCGCCCCGGCCCGCGTGCCCGGAGCCGCGCCGCCCCCGCCGCCGTCCCGCGGGCTCCCATCGGCCCCGGACCGGTCGCCCGACGCGGGGGCCGGACCCCGCCGCCGGGGGCTCCCGGCTCCGCCCCGCTCTCCGCCGCCCCCGCGGCTCCGGTCCCGCGCGCCTTCGAGCGCCGCCATACCCTCCTTCCCACTGTCGGCACCGTCGGTGCTGCCGGTACTGCCGGTGCTGCTGCTGCCGGCCGGGGACGGTGACCCGGCCGCCGCACCGGCGCCGCTCCCGGACAGGGACGGGCCCGGCGCGGGGTCGCCCGCGCTCACCACGCGCCCCGCTCTTCTCTGGCGCCGGACGGCAGAGGAGTGCCGCGTGCGACACCCGTACGCAGCTCCAGGGCCAGGCCGACGTCGTACGCCTCCGGGCGGTCGCGGCCCGCGAGGTCCGCGATCGTCCAGGCCACCCGCAGGATCCGGTCCAGACCCCGGGCCGTGAGGAGGCCGCGCTCCAGGTCATGCTCCGCCGCGGCGAACGCCCCGGGGGCGACCGGCCACCGGGTGCGCAGCTCATGGCCCGGTACCTCACTGTTCACCGTCCAGGGCGTGCCCCCGAGCCGGACCGCGGCGCGCTGACGGGCCGCGAGGACCCGGGCGGCGACCGCCGCCGTCGACTCGCTCCGGCCGCTCCGCCCCAGCAGCTCGGCGCGGTGGACCGGCTCGACCCGGACCCGGAGATCGACCCGGTCGAGCAGCGGACCCGAGAGCCGCGCCTGATAGCGCCGGACCACCGACGGCGGGCAGTCGCACCCGGCGCCACTCAGGGTGTGCCGCCCGCACGGACAGGGATTGGCCGCGAGGACCAGCAGGAAGCGCGCGGGCAGCCGGACCACTCCCCCGCTGCGCGCCACCACCACATGCCCCGACTCCAGCGGCTGTCGCAGCGAATCGAGCGCCTTGGCGGCGAACTCGGGGCTCTCGTCGAGAAAGAGCACCCCCCGATGGGCCAGCGAGACCGCCCCGGGTCTCGGGAGCCCGTTTCCCCCGCCGACGAGCGAGGGCATCGTGGCCGAGTGGTGCGGTGCGCAGTACGGCGGTGTGCGCACCAGCGGCTCGCCGGGCGGCAGGATGCCCGCCACCGAGTGCACGGCCGTGACCTCCAGGGACTCCTGGCGGGTCAGCGGCGGCAGCACCCCCGGCAGCCGCTCCGCCAATATGGTCTTCCCCGCCCCCGGTGGCCCGTGCAGCATCAGATGGTGCCCACCGGCGGCGGCCACCTCCAGCGCCCGGCGGGCCAGCCCCTGTCCCGCCACGTCGGCCAGATCGGGACCGTCGACCGGAGCCGCGAGGCCCGTGCCCACCCCGGCGCCCGGCACCATCAGCCCGGCCAGCATGGGATCGGGGCTGCCTTCGGGCAAGGGCTCCTCGACCGGCACCGGCTCGTCGGTCAGCACCGCGATGAGCTGCCGCAGGCTGCGCACCCCGAGCACCGAGACACCCGGCACCAGCGCCGCCTCCCCGGCGCACTGCTCGGGCACGACCACCTGTCGGTACCCCGCCTCAGCGGCGGCGAGCACCGCCGGCAGCACTCCGCGCACCGGCCGCACCCGGCCGTCCAGCCCCAGCTCCCCGATCAGCACCAGATCGGCGATGGCCCTCGGGTCGATGCGCTCGGACGCGCCGAGCACCGCGCTGGCCACGGCGAGATCGAAACCGCTGCCGCTCTTGGGCACGGAGGCCGGGCTGAGCCCGACCGTGAGCTTCATCTGCGGCCACTCCGCGCCCGAATTGACCACGGCGGCCCTGACCCGGTCCCGGCTCTCCACCAGGCTCTTGTCCGGGAGTCCCACCAGGGCGAAGGCGGCCACCCCGCGCTCCAGGTCGGCCTGGACCTCCACCACCACGCCCTCGACGCCCACCAGCGCCACGGAACACGCCCTGGCGAACCCCATCAGGCCACCCCCCGGACGTGCTCCAGGAGCGGCGCGCCGCGTCGGGGCAGCACCACCCCCACCAGGTCGATGCGCACCCCACCGGGCGGCATCCCGCCCTGCCGTTCCAACCAGCAGGCGGCGAGGTGTCGCAGCCGCTCCGCCTTGGTCCGGGTGAGCGCAGCCATGGGGTGCTCGAACGGGCTCGCCCTGCGGGTCTTGACCTCACAGACGACCACCGTGTCGCCGTCCCGGGCGACGATATCGATCTCCCCGGCCCGGCCGTAGCGCCAGTTCCTCGCCAGCACCGTCATACCGGCGTCGGTCAGCAGCCGTGCCGCCAACTCCTCGCCGTACCGTCCCAGTGCCCCCGTCGCGTTCATCTCGGCACCACCTCCGGTACCGACAGTGACGCCTCGGCCCCTCAGCGGTGGATCTTGGTGGACAACCGCTCGCTTGTGGACAACTCAGCCACCCGGAAGTTCGAGATCGCTCTTGTTCAGCTCCTCGATGTTCACATCCTTGAACGTGAGCACTCGCACCTGCTTGACGAACCGAGCCGGCCGGTACATGTCCCAGACCCAGGCATCGGCCATCGAGACCTCGAAGAACACCTCGCCCTGCACGGAGTGGACCTGCATCTCATAGTCATTGGTGAGATAGAAGCGACGCTCGGTCTCGATCACGTATTTGAACAGTCCGACGACGTCTCGATACTCCCGGTAGAGCTTCAGCTCCATCTCGGTCTCGTACTTCTCGAGGTCCTCGGCGCTCATGGCAGTTCCCCTTCAGCCGTACGTCCCCCCATTGTGCGCCGCCCCTTCCCGCCCCTAAGCGACTTCTGGGGCCAGGACCAGCGGCACACGCGGAGGACCCTCGTCGAGCAGCGTGCGCAGCAGCTCGGCGAGCCTGGTCGGGTACACCGTCTCACGCGCCGCCGACAGTTCGGCGGAAGTCCACCACCTCAGTCCCGTGACGCTCCGCCGCTCCAGCTCGGTCAGCCCGCGCTGGTCGGTGGCGGTCTGTTCCGTACGCGCCAGGAAGTACCACTCGTCCTGTTCCCAGCGGCGGCCGTCGAAGGGAAAGGAGCAGATCCGCCGCCACAGCACCGGCCCCAGCGCGACCTCGGTGATCCCGGTCTCCTCGGCCAGCTCCCGCAGAGCGGCCTCCGCCCGGCTCTCGTCGCCCTCCAGGCCACCGCCCGGAGTGAACCACCAGTCGTCGGCCGGATCGTCGGGCTCGCACCCGTGCATCAGCAGTACGCGATCGTCCGGGTCCAGCAGCACGACCCGCGCGACCTTCCGCAGCGCGCCACCGGGCCGGAGCGGCGCTTCCGTCACCCCTGTCACCCCTGTCACCGAACGCGGGCGATCATCCCGCCCCGGCCGCTCGGCCTCGGAAGGGTCCGGCCGCTCCGGCTCGGACGCCTCCGGTCGCTCAGCGCCGGAAAGGGCCGACCGCTCCGGCTCAGGTGCCTCCGGTCGCTCAGGCACCTGGCGTTCCCGCATCCGCCGCGGCCTTCTCCGGGTGCCGCTCCCGGGGCGTCCGGCGCCCGAGCCCCCGCGCCAGCGGACCGTACGCCGCACCGCCCACGATCAGCACCGCACCGGCCACGATCGCGCCGACGAGCGGCTTCACGGGCCCCGGTCGCGAGACCCCGCCTGGCAACTCCGCGAAACCCCCCGGACGCTCCAGCACCCCACCGTCCAGCGGCCACGCCACCGCGTCCAACCGCGCCTCCACGGCCGAGCGCGGGACCGATCCCCGCCCCGGGTCATCCAGGTGGGTCCGGGAATCCATCGAGCCCTGCCGGTCGTCCCCGAGCAGGAAGAGCTGTCCCTGAGGCACCGTGGCCGTGAAGGTGGTCGGCGAAGCGGGGCCCCCATCCCGCAGATACGATTCCTCGATCGCCCGACCATTGACGGTCAGCAGCCCGTCGGCACCGCAGCAGGCGATGGTGTCGCCCCCGACCCCGACGACCCGCTTCACCATCGGCAGATCGCCCCACGCCGAGTCACGGAAGACCACGATGTCCCCACGCCGCACCTGGTCACCATCGATCCGCTGGGCCAGTACCCGGTCCCCGGCGCCCACGGTCGGCGCCATCGACTCGGTGGGCACGGTGTAGGGCCGGTAGAGCACGGCGCCCCAGCCGAAACCTCCGAGGAAGAGGACAGAGCCGACGGCCACCGCCACGCCCGACAGCACTCCGCCGAGCCGGCCGCGGCCGTCGTCCGTATGTCCGGTACCCATCCCAGCACTCCCCACCTCGGAGATTCCACCCCGAGGAGGTATGCCCCGGGACGCCGGAGGGGGTCGAATCCCCCCCGGCGGATCCACGATCCGGGACGGCACCCTACCCGGCGGTACTCCCGGAGGTCAGCCGCTTCCTGCGCCACCACACCAACGGCAGCGCGCCCACGAAGCCCATCGCCAGCGGCGCGCTCGACGTGACGACGGCGGCGGCGGCGTTGAGGCCGGACTGGTCGTACGTCGACGGGATCGGCAGCGTCGACCAGCGGTTGATCGGCCACGCGACCACGACAGCGCGCCCGACAACCTCGTCGACCGGGACGAAGCCGTCGTTGACGTCCTCCATGTGGTAGCGCGAGTCCTTGGAGTTCTGGCGGTGGTCGCCCATCACCCAGATCCGGTCCTTCGGAACCTTGAACGGACCGAAGGGCTGGTCGTCGCAGGGGGTGTCCCCGGGGAAGATGTACGACGTCTCGTCGAGCGCCTTCCCATTGACCTTGACCGGGCCGCCCTTCTTGCACTCCACCGTGTCACCGGCGACCGCGATCGTCCGCTTGATCAGGTCCTTCTCCTCGGCCGACGGCATCAGGCCGATGAAGCTGAGGAACTTCTGCACCGCGTTGGGATCGGGGGTGGGCTCGCCGTCCAGCCAACCGCCCGGGTCGTGGAAGACCACGACCTCGCCGCGCTCCGGCTCCGAGCCGAACCACGGGGTGAGCTTGTCCACCAGGACCCGGTCACCCCGTTGCAGGGTGTTCTGCATCGAATCCGAGGGGATCGAGAACGCCTGCACCAGAAATGTCTTGATCAACAGCGCGAGAATCAGGGCGATACCGATCAGCAGCGGCAGTTCCTTCCAGAACGACCGCTGCTTCTTCTGGCCCCGGTCACTGCTGTCTCCGTCGCCGGGACCCGTGCCGCCGAAACCATTGTCTGTCGGGGGCTGCCCCGTCGAGTCGCCCGTCACGGGCGCCGGTGACTCGGCCGGCTTCCCCGACCTGTCCTCCGGCTGCTCGTGTCCGGATCGTGCGCCGAGCGCCACGTCCCCCACATCCACTCCTCACTCCGTGCGAACCGCCTGCCCCGAGAAAGAGCAGGCCCACCACTCCCATAACGAGCGGGAGTTCCCCAGGGCTCGGGAGCAGGACCAATCCGTTGTGATCCTGGGAGGACACACTATTCGACACACGCGGTCCCGCCGTCGAGTCCGTACGCGCGTTCGGGACCGAAGCGTATGTCTCCGGCTCCGCCAGCCCGCCCCAGTGCCCGACCGGCCAGGCGATGACGACGGCGCGTCCGACCACCTCGTCCTCAGAGACGGTGCCCTGGTCAGGCTCATCGAGGTGGAAGCGGGAATCGGCCGAATTCGCGCGGTGGTCCCCCATCACGAAGAGCCGTCCGGCCGGGACCCGGACCTCGAAGGTGAGCGTTGAGGGGGCGTTCCCGGGCTTGAGATACGGCTCGTCGAGCGGTACGCCGTTGACGGTGACCCGGCCGTCGTCGGCACAGCACTTCACCGTGTCCCCGCCGACCGCCACCACCCGTTTGATCAGATCCTGCTGATCGTCCGACGGCAGCAGCCCGATGAAGGCCAGCCCCTGTTTGATCTGCTTGAGGACGATCGGGTCGTCGGCGGTGACGGCCGCGGCCTCCCCCTGGAACCAGCCGCCGGGGTCCTTGAAGACGACCACGTCACCGCGTTCCGGTTTCGAGCCGAACCACGGGGTGAGCTTGTCCACCAGGACCCGGTCCTGAATCCGGATCGTCTGCTCCATCGAACCCGAAGGGATGACGAACGCCTGCACCAGAAAGGTCTTGAGGACCAGGGCGATCAGGAGCGCGACGCCCATCAGGAGCGGAATCTCCCGGATGGCCGACCGTCGTCGTCGGCGTTTCACCTTGCGGGCGAGCCGGCGCCGCTCCGCGCGGCCGGGCAGCGGCCCGCCGCCCTCGGCGGGCCGGCCCCCCGGCGGCGCCCCGGTATCGGCAGCGTGGCCCCGGCGGCGCCCCCGCCTACCCATCGGCGCCGGACGGCGGTACGGACGGGGGTACGGGCGGCGGTACGGACGGGGGCGCCGGGGACCAGTCGGGGCCACGGTCGGGAGAGGAGCCGCGGTCGGGAGAAGGACCGTGGTCGGGAGAGGGTTCCGGTACGCGGGAGAAGGCGTCGGCCCGCTCCAGCGCGGACCACCGGCCGAACGGCCAGCCGATCCAGTCCGCCCGCCCGATGACCCTGTCCACGGGCACCATCCCGCCGCCGGGCGCCCCGAGATGGTCCCGGGAGTCACGGGAATTGCTCCGGTGGTCTCCCATGACCCAGAGGGTGCCCTCCGGGACCACGATGTCGAAGGGGACCTCGGACGGCGCGTCACCGGGGTGCAGATACCCCTCGTCGACCGCCGTGCCGTTCACCTGGAGCCGGCCGCTCCCGTCACAGCAGACGACTCGGTCACCGCCCACGCCGACCACTCGCTTCACGAAGTCCGTCTCGTCGGGCTTCGCGAGCCCCAGCACCGCCAGGACCTCCTGGGTCACCTCGCCGGCCGGGTTCTCCTCCGCACTCCCCCGTACGAAGGAACCGGTGCCGTCGAAGACGATCAGGTCCCCGCGTTCGGGTTCGGCGTCGCCCGCGTAGGCGAGCTTGTTCACCAGCACCCGGTCGCCGACGCGCAGCGTGGGTTCCATCGAGTTGCTGGGGATCTGGAAGGGCTGCACCACGAAGTGGCTGAACAGCAGGACGGCACCCGCGACGGCCACCCCCAGGAGCACGGTTCTGCGCCAGGACATCCCGGCCAGGCGGCGAGCGATCCCGGAGCGCCGCGCGGGCCCGTCCGGGGATTCCGCCACGACCACCTCCGGCCCGTCCGGGGATTCCTGCACGGCTCCGTCCGGCTGTGCCCCGGGCGGCGCGCCGGCCGGCCCGTCCGACGGCTCCCCGGGGGACCCGTCCGGCCTCGCGCCGGAGTGGCCGCTCATACGCACAGAGCGCGACCCCTCGTCCGGGGCCCCGGTGACGGGGACGGAGGAGTGGTCACGCTCTGTGTTCTTGGCTTCGGTGTCCATACGAGGCGGAAGCCTATCCGGCGCCGCTGTGGACCCTGGTGCCCTGTGAGCCGGGGCTCACGGCGGCCGGGAGGCGTCGGCCTCCCGGCCCTGGGATCACCTGTCGCGCTTCTCCTTGATCTTCGCGGCCTTGCCGCGCAGCTCACGGAGGTAGTACAGCTTGGCGCGACGGACGTCACCACGGGTGACGAGCTCGATCTTCTCGAAGATCGGGCTGTGCACCGGGAAGGTCCGCTCGACGCCGACGGAGAAGGAGACCTTGCGGACCGTGAAGGTCTCGCTGACGCCCGCGCCCTGACGGCGGATGACGACACCCTTGAACTGCTGGATACGGGAGCGGTTGCCCTCGATGACGCGAACGTGGACGTTCACGGTGTCACCGGGACGGAACGCGGGGAGGTCGGTCCGCAGCGAGGCGGAGTTGAGACCGTCGAGCAGGTGCGACATATGTGTCTGCTTTCTTCGCCGATGCCACAGGTCATCAGCGGGAGAGAGGATGAAATTCAGGGGCCGCCGCGTCGGAGCGGGCGTCGTGTCCCCCCGTGGCAGGGGCGCACGCCGGACGCACGGCAGCGACCTATTCTTCCACGGCCTCCGGCCTGCGCCAAAATCGGCCACCGGGCTCCGGTGCCCAGCCCAGGATGGAGAGGGTCTCCCGGTCCTTCTTGTCGAAGGAGCCGGCGTCACAGCGCTCGATCAGGTCCGGGCGGTTGAGCGCCGTGCGGCGGAACGCCTCGTCCCTGCGCCACCGCGCGATCTTCCCGTGGTGGCCGCTGACCAGCACATCGGGAATGGTGCGCCCGCGCCACTCGGGCGGCTTGGTGTAGACGGGCCCTTCGAGGAGATTCGCCATGGCGCCGGGCGCGAAGGAGTCGTCCCGGTGCGACTCGGCATTGCCGAGGACGCCGGGCAGCAGCCGCGCGACCGCCTCGGTGATCACCAGGACCGCCGCCTCGCCGCCGGCCAGGACGTAGTCGCCGATGGAGACCTCGTGGACCGGCATCCGGGTGGCGTACTCGTCCATGACCCGGCGGTCGATGCCCTCGTAGCGGGCGGGGGCGAAGAGCAGCCAGGGGCGCTGGGCCAGTTCGACCGCCAGCTCCTGGGTGAAGGGCCGGCCGCTGGGGGTGGGGACGACCAGGGTCGGGCCCTGGGCGCCGGCCTCGTAGCCGTCGGCCAGGATCGTGTCCAGGGCCTCTCCCCAGGGCTCGGTCTTCATGACCATGCCGGGGCCGCCGCCGTAAGGGGTGTCATCGACCGTGTTGTGCCGGTCGTGGGTCCATGCGCGCAGGTCGTGCACCTGGACGTCGAGCCGCCCCCGGGCGCGCGCCTTGCCGACGAGCGAGACGTTCAGCGGTTCCAGATACTCGGGGAAGATCGTGACGACGTCGAGCCGCATCAGGAGCCGTCCCCGCGGTTGGCTCCGTCGGTGCCCTCGGCACGGTCGGTGCCGGGCGCCTCGGCGGTCCCGGCAGCCGGCGCCTCGGCGTCCCTGGCGGACGCGATCTCCGCGCGGTCGTCGATCAGCCCCGGCGGCGGGTCGATCACGGCCCGCTGCTCGTCGAGATCGATCTCCGTGACGATCTCCTCCACGAACGGGATCAGCACCTCGGTCCCGTCCGGCCGCTCCACGATGAACAGGTCCTGCGAGGGCAGATGGCTGATCTCGGTGATCCGGCCGATCTCCGTCCCGTCCACGGTGACCACATCGAGGTCGATGAGCTGATGGTCGTAGAACTCCTCGGGGTCCTCGGGCACCTCGTCCGGGTCCACCTCGGCGATCAGCAGGGTGTTCCGCAGCGCCTCGGCGCCATTGCGCTCCCGTACGCCCGCGAAGCGGAGCAGCAGCCGGCCGCTGTGCACCCGGCCGGACTCGATGGTCAGCGGTCCGACGGTGGCCGGATCGGTGGCCAGTACGGCTCCGGGGGCGAGCCGCAGCTCCGGCTCGTCCGTCCGCACCTCGACGGTGACCTCACCCTTGATGCCGTGCGCACGGCCGATCCGGGCGACTACCAACTGCACTTCGCACTCACTCCTGTCATACGACTACGGGCCGGGGACGGCCGGATGGCCCTCCCCGGCCCGAGCCGGTGTTCAACTGTTCAGTGGACCTGGTCCACGTCGACGAGGTCGACGCGAATACCACGGCCACCGATGGCGCCCACGACGGTGCGCAGGGCGCGCGCGGTGCGGCCGTTACGGCCGATCACCTTGCCGAGGTCGTCGGGGTGAACCCTGACCTCAAGCACACGCCCACGACGCAGATCGCGAGAGGCGACCTGCACATCGTCGGGGTTGTCGACGATGCCCTTCACGAGGTGCTCGAGAGCCTCCTCGAGCATGCTCAGGCCCCGGTGGACTCGGTGGACTCGGCGGTGTCAGCCGCCTCGTCCGCCTTCTTGTCGGCCTTCTTCGCCTTCGGGGTGATGGCCTCACCCTTCGGCTCGCCGGCCTCAAGGGCCTTGGCGAACTCGTCGAACGCAGCACGCTTGCTGACCTTCGGCTCGGCCACGAGCAGCGGCGCCGGGGCCGGCAGGCCCTTGTGCTTCTGCCAGTCACCGGTGAGCTTCAGGATGGCCATGACCGGCTCGGTCGGCTGGGCGCCGACGGAGAGCCAGTACTGCGCGCGCTCCGAGTCGACCTCGATGCGAGAGGGGTTCTGCACCGGGTGGTACAGGCCGATCTCCTCGATGGCCCGGCCGTCACGGCGGGTACGGGAGTCGGCGACGACGATGCGGTAGTGAGGCGAACGGATCTTGCCCAGACGCTTCAGCTTGATCTTGACTGCCACGGAAGTGGTGTCTCCTGGTCTTGACGTGGTTGGGTACGACGAGATGCCGCGTGGGGTTGCGGTACTCGGGTGCCCGGAGGACGCGTCAGCCGGAGGAGAGAGGGGTCCTGATCGGCCGCGAGTACAGCTATCCATTGTGCCACACACCGACGGCGCACCTTCCCCCGGACCTGCGCCGCCCCCGTCAGGCGGGCCGGGCGGGGGGTCAGCTCGCCGCGGCGACCGGCTCGGGAATGCGGAACGGCTTGCCGCAGCCGCCGCAGACGATGGGGGCCTGCGCGAGGACCGACGGCACCACACGCACATTGCGACCGCAGTCACAGACGGCCTTGACCCGGACGCCACCGCCCGATGAGCCGTGCCGGGCGGCAGGCCCACGGAAGGAGCGCTTGGTGTCGGACGCGGTGGCGACCGTGTGCGCCCGGAGGGCGCGCTGGAGTCTCTCGATGGTCGGGCGGTACCGGCGCTTCGCCTCGGGGCTGAGCGCGACCAGGGAGAATCCGCTGCTGGGGTGCGGCTCCTCCGGGTGGTCGAGGCCCATTTCCTCGGCGATGGCCAGGAATCGACGGTTGTGATAGCGGCCGGCGCGTGAGGTGTCGCGGACACCTCGGGCGGCGGCGATGCCGTGGACTGCCTCATGAAGCAGTCGCTCGAAGGAGAGCTCGGCGCCACAGGCGGACGACGACTCTCCGATCAGGGACTCGGGCGCGGCAAGATCTGGCAGCTCAGGGTGGTGCCGCTGAATATCGGCCCATGCCTGTGCCAGCTCTGCGGCGAGAACAGGTGGTGTCGTGCTCACGTCGTGATAACGAGCCGAACCGTCCCCGGGTTCCATTCCGGGGCATCCCAAATAATTTGCACGTACCAGTCAGTTGGCATTGATGTGCCGCGACGAGGGCGGGTGCGCGGATCTGCGGAGAAGTTTCACAGGTCGCACCAAGGTGGCATGTAACACCGCGTACGCCCCGGCGCGTGGCTCAGGCCCGCACGCCGGTGGCTCTTCGGCCATTCGAGCGAGCCGGCCCCTGTGGACGGAGCCGGCCCGTGCAGGCGGAGCCGCCCATGCTGCCCATGCCGCCCGTACTGCCTGGGCTGCCCGTACTGCCCGTGTGGCGAAGCCTCGCGACGACGCCCGGTGCGGACCCGAGGAGCTCGACGGAGCCCCCGCGGACAGCGAGCGGGCCCCGTGGGAACCACCACACCGCGCCGTGAAGCCGTTGTGAACGCCGACAGTACCGGGGGCGTCGTACGCCATGGGCACCGGCTCCGCTCAAGGAGCGTCCTTCGACAGCCGGACGACCCCGGCCGCCCGGTAGGCCGCCTCCTCGTCCAGCGTCTCGTGCTCCAGCAGGGCGCCGGCCAGGGCGTCGAGCCGTTCCCGGTTCTCCCGCAGCAGACGGGAGGCGCTCTCGTAACACTCGTCCACGATCCGGCGCATCTCGTGGTCCACCATGTCCAGCGTCGCCGGCGCGGCGGAGAGGCCGTACGCCTGCTGCGCGTCGGCCGGGATCGCGGTCAGCCGGCCGACGCGCTCGCTCATCCCCCACCGGCCGACCATGCCCCGCGCCAACTGGGTGACCTGCTCCAGATCGCTCTCCGCGCCCGTCGTGATCACCCCGAAGACGACCTGTTCGGCCGCCATACCGCCGAGCGCCCCGATGATCCGGCCGCGCAGGTACTCCTCCGTGTACGCGTACCGGTCCGCGTCCGGGGTGGAGAGGGTGACGCCGAGCGCCCGGCCGCGCGGGACGATGGTGACCTTGCGGACCGGGTCAGCGCCCGGCTGCACCATGCCCAGCAACGCGTGGCCGCTCTCGTGGTACGCGGTGCGGCGGCGCTCCTCGTCCGGCATCACCAGCGGGCGTTCGGTGCCCAGCTGGACCTTCTCCAGCGCGCTGGAGAGATCGGCCTGGGTGACCGAGTCCCCCCGGCGCTTGACGGCGATGAGCGCGGCCTCGTTGGCGAGGTTGGCCAGCTCCGCGCCGGTCATACCGGGGGTGGCACGGGCGATCCGCGTCAGGTCCACACCGTCGGCGAGCGGAATCTCCCGGGTGTGGATCCGGAGGATCGCCTCCCGGCCGCCCCGGTCGGGCGGCGACACCTGGACGATCCGGTCGAAGCGGCCCGGCCTGGTCAGCGCGGGATCGAGCACATCGGCCCGGTTGGTGGCCGCGAGGACGACAACGCCCTCGGAGCCGCTGAAGCCGTCCATCTCGGTGAGGATCTGATTGAGCGTCTGCTCCCGCTCGTCATGGCCGCCCATTCCCCCGCCGCCGCGGGCCCGGCCGATGGTGTCGATCTCGTCGATGAAGACGATGGCCGGGGCCACCTTGCGGGCCTCCGCGAACAGCTCGCGCACCCGGCCCGCGCCGACACCGACGATCATCTCGATGAACTCGGACGCCGAGGCCGAGAAGAACGGCACTCCCGCCTCCCCCGCGACCGCGCGGGCGAGCAGGGTCTTGCCCGTACCCGGCGGCCCGGCGAGCAGCACCCCGCCCGGCATCCGGGCGCCCATCTTCCGGTACGCCCGGGGATTCTTCAGGAAGTCGACGACGTCGTTCAGCTCGCCCTCGACCTCGTCGATCCCGGCGACGTCCGCGAACGTCGTCCGTTTGTCCGCCGCCACCTCGACGGGTTTCGGCGGCGGCTTGCGGCTGAACGCGCCGCCGCCCATCGCCGCGCCCATGCGCCGGGCGATGAACACCCACAGCAGGATCAGCAGCAGCATCGGCGCCAGCGCGAGCAGCAGGTTGGGGAGGAAGCCGCGCTCCTTGACGACCGGTTCGGCCGTCACGGTGACCTGTTTCGCGGTCAGCTCGCTCCACAGGTTGTCGTCGGCGAAGGCGGGTCGCTGCGTCGTGAACTTGGTGTAGTCGCCATCACCCCCGGGGATCGGCGCCTTCTTCTTGAGCTGCCCCTGGATCGCGTCGCCCTTGGAGTAGATCTTCGACACATTGCCCGCGTCGACCTGTTTGCCGAACTCCGTGTACGAAACGGTCGGCTCGCCGCTCTCGTCGAAGAACGACAGCACCAGATTGGCGATCAGGTAGACGACGAGCGCGGTGAGCACCAGCCCGCCCCAGCCGCCCGGCATCCGCTTCCGGGGCGGCGCGGGCGGCGGCGCGCCTTCGGAGCGCCAGGGCTCGTCCGGGGTCCGGCGCGGCGGGGCGGCATTGCTCATATCCGGACGTTAAGCCAGAAAAACGGCGTCGGCACCCGCGCGCTCGCGGATGCCGACGCCCCTGTCACCATCGGGCCGGATGTGCCTCAGCCCATGAACTTCTTGAACTCGTCCGGCAGCTCGAAGTCCTGCGCCTGCGTGCCGGCCGGGAGCCCGAAGGCACCGCCCTGCGCCGCCTCCTCGCGCCGGGTGGCGGCGGCCTGCTCCTCGGCCTTCCGCTTCATCGGGTTGCCACTCTTGCGCTTGCCCTTGGCCTGCTTCTGCTGCTTCTTCTGGCGGCCCGCGCCGCCGCCCATGCCGGGGATCCCCGGCATGCCCGGCATCCCACCGCCCTGGGCCATCCGCGACATCATCTTGCGCGCCTCGAAGAACCGCTCCACCAGGCTCTTCACCGCGCTGACCTCGACGCCCGAACCCTTGGCGATACGGGCCCGGCGCGAGCCGTTGATGATCGTCGGCTCATGGCGCTCGGCCGGGGTCATCGACTTGATGATCGCCGCCGTACGGTCCACATCGCGCTCGTCGATGCTGTTGATCTGGTCCTTCATCTGGGCCATGCCCGGCAGCATCCCCAGCAGCTTGGAGATGGAGCCCATCTTCCTGACCTGCTCCATCTGCGCCAGGAAGTCGTCGAGGGTGAAGTCCTTGCCCTTGCTGCTCGCCAGCTTGGAGGCCATTTTGGCGGCCTCTTCCTGGCTGAAGGTCTGCTCGGCCTTCTCGATCAGCGAGAGGACATCGCCCATGCCGAGGATGCGGGACGCCATCCGGTCGGGGTGGAACGCGTCGAAGTCGTCCAGCTTCTCGCCGTTGGAGGCGAACATGATCTGACGGCCGGTGACGTGCGCGATGGAGAGCGCGGCACCGCCTCGGGCGTCGCCGTCGAGCTTGGACAGGACCACGCCGTCGAAGCCGACGCCGTCGCGGAACGCCTCGGCGGTGTTGACCGCGTCCTGGCCGATCATCGCGTCCACGACGAAGAGGATCTCGTCGGGGGAGACCGCGTCGCGGATGTCGGCGGCCTGCCGCATCAGCTCCTGGTCGATGCCGAGCCGGCCGGCGGTGTCCACGATGACGACGTCGTGGACCTTGGACTTCGCGTACTCGATGGAGTCCTTGGCGACCTGGACGGGGTCGCCGACGCCGTTGCCCGGCTGCGGCGCGTAGACGGAGACGCCCGCGCGCTCGGCGACGACGGAGAGCTGGTTGACGGCGTTGGGGCGCTGGAGGTCACAGGCGACGAGCAGCGGGGAGTGTCCCTGGCCCTTGAGCCAGCGGCCCAGCTTTCCGGCGAGGGTGGTCTTACCGGCACCCTGGAGACCGGCGAGCATGATGACGGTGGGCGCGGTCTTGGCGAAGCGGAGCCGGCGCGTCTCGCCACCGAGGATGGAGACGAGCTCCTCGTTGACGATCTTGATGATCTGCTGGCCGGGGTTGAGCGCCTTGGAGACCTCGGCACCCCGCGCCCGCTCCTTGACGTTCGCGATGAAGGCGCGGACGACGGGAAGGGCGACATCGGCTTCGAGCAGTGCGATACGGATTTCCCGGGCCGCGCTGTCGATGTCCGCCTCACTGAGGCGGCCCTTGCCCCTCAGTGTCTTGAAGGTGTTCGCCAAGCGGTCGGAGAGAGTATCGAACACGGCGCTCGTCGGTCCTCAGGGTCGGGGGCAGGGGGAATCGTCCTCCAGGGTATCCGGCCGGGCGAAGAGTGCGCCCCCGCCTTCCGGGAGGGCCCCGCGGGGGCCGGGGGCGGCGGCACCGCGCGAGCTCCTTCCGACGCGGGGGAACTCACCCCAGGGCCCGCTCCAGCGACCGGGCAAGACCGGCGGCGGCCGGCTCCGTCAGCGGGGCGCCCTCCGCGTCGGTCACGTACACCGTGTCCACCGCGTTGGCGCCGAGCGTCGAGACATGGGCGCTCCGCACCCGTACCCCCGCGTCCTCCAGCGCGTGCCCGATCCGGTGCAGCAGCCCGGGGGCGTCCTGGGCGCGGACCTCGATGACCGTGGCGTGGTGGGAGGCGGCGGGCGCGACCGTGACCCGGGGCGGCGGGGCGGTGAGCCCGCGCCGTCGCGGGCGGGCGGCCTCCCGCTCGGCGAGTCGCGCCCGGATGTCCAGCGAGCCGTCCAGCGCCCGGACCAGGTCCGCCCGGAGCCGGGCTTCCTCCGGCAGTGCGCCGTAGGCCGCCGCGACCCGCCAGTTCAACAGGAGGACCGCGCCGGGGCCCATCCCGCCGGGCAGCTCCACCGCCCGCAGATCGGCAGCGCGGACGGTGAGCCGGTGGAGGGCGAGCACCCCGGCCGTCGCCGGGAGCACCCCGGGCCGGTCCGGCAGCGCGATCAGCAGTTCGACGCCGACGGGCTCGGGCTCGCCCTCCTGCTGCCGCGGTTCCGCGTCGGCGCGCAGGGAGAGGACCGGGCCGCCGGTGCGCAACGCCTCGACCGCGAGCCGTTCCTGCTCGGCGTCGGGAGCGGCGGACGGCGGTTCATCGGCCGGCCGCCCCGCGAACACGGCGGCGACCCTCCGGACGAGGTCCGCGACGAGCGCGGCGCGCCAGGCGGACCAGGCGGCGGGTCCGGTGGCGAGCGCGTCGGCCTCGGTGAGGGCGTGCAGGAGTTCCAGGGTGCCGGTCGATCCGACGGCCGCCGCGACCGACCGTACGGTCGAGGGATCGTCCAGATCGCGCCGGGTCGCGGTCTCGACCAGCAGGAGATGGTGGCGTACGAGGGTGGCGACGACGGCCGCGTCGGTGCGGTCGAATCCGATCCGGGCGGCCGTGTCCCGGGCGATGGTCTCGCCCGCCACCGAGTGGTCCCCCGGCCAGCCCTTGCCGATGTCGTGCAGCAGGGCCGCGACGAGCAGCAGGTCGGGGCGGCCGACCCGGCGGGTCAGCGCGGACGCCCGGACGGCCGTCTCGACCAGATGGCGGTCGACGGTCCAGGTGTGCACGGCGTTGCGCTGCGGCCGGCAGCGGACCCGTTCCCAGTCCGGGAGCAGTCGGGTGATCAGCCCGTCGGCCTCCAGGGCCTCCCAGACGGCGACCGTGGGCCCACCGGCGCCGAGCAGGGTGACGAACTCGTCGCGGGCCTCGGCGGGCCAGGGCACCGGCAGCGGGCGGGCGGCGGTGGCGAGCCGCCGTACCGCGTACGGGGAGAGCGGCAGGCCGGACTGGGCCGCCGCGGCGGCGGCGCGCAGCGGCAGTACGGGGTCCCGTTCGGGTCGGGCGGTACGGGCGAGCACGACCTCGCCGTCCTGTTCGACCACGCCGTCGGCGAGCGGGGCGCGCTCGGTCTCGGGGCGACGGGCGCCGTCCCCGGTGACCATGCGGCGGATGAAGTCGCCGGGCTCGCGGGCGAGCGCGCGCAGCCGGGGCCGTACGGAGCGAGCCCTGAGCACCCGGTGGACGTCGCGCCAGGTGATGTCGGAGGCGTACGAGACGGTCCTGGCCGCCTCGTACACCCGGCGCAGCAGCGCGTCCGCGTCGAGCAGGCCGAGCGCGGCGGCGACGTCGTCCTGTTCCTGGAGGGTGAGGCGGTCGGTGGCACGGCCGGTGGTGAGGTGGAGGGCGTCGCGGGTGTCGAGGAGGGTGCGGCGGGCCTCGGCGAGTCCTTCGCGGGGCGCGTCGGCGAGCCAGGAGGCGGCGACGGCGCGCAGGGCGGTGGCGTCCCGCAGTCCGCCGCGCGCCTCCTTCACATCGGGTTCCAGCAGAAAGCGCAGCTCGCCGTGGCGTTCGGCGCGTTCGCGGCAGAGTTCGTCCAGGTGGGGCAGGCGCCGGGCGGCCTGGTTGCGCCAGTCGGTGAGTGCGGCGGTGCGCAGGGCGGCGACCGGTGCCGGGTCGCCGCCGACGGGGCGGGCGTCGAGCAGCCCGAGTTGGACCTTGAGGTCGTCGGCGGCGGTGCGGCGGGCCTCGGCGGGGGTGCGTACGGAGTGGTCGAGGGCGAGCCCGAGGTCCCAGACGGGGTACCAGATCCGGTCCGCGAGGGTGGCGAGCGCGCCGGGGTCGGTGGAGCCGTCGTGGAGCAGCAGCAGATCGAGGTCGCTGCGGGGGGAGAGTTCGCCGCGGCCGTAGCCGCCGACGGCGACGAGGCAGGCGCCCCGGACGCCGGTGTCCCGGCAGGCGGCGGCGAAGAGGGCGGTGAGCCAGCGGTCGGTCAGCCCGGCGAGGGCGGCGCGGCGGTCCGGCCCGGACCGCGTCCTCTCACTGAGGAGGCGCAGCCGGGCCGCCGCATAGCCGCTGGGTCCCGAGTCCTCCGCTTCGGTGATCGTCTCAAGGCTCGACACAGGACCGACCTTTCCGTGCTCGTGACGCCGGCGCGAACCCGGCGCCCGTACCGCTGGAGCCCCCCGTAGTACTGCTGGTGTGCCCGTACCGCCGGGCGGCGGTTCGAGCCCCCCTCAGGCGGGCGGCCTAGAGCGCGTCGGGGCCGCGTTCGCCCGTCCGGACCCGTACCGCCGTCTCGACCGGCACGCTCCACACCTTGCCGTCGCCGATCTTCCCGGTGCGGGCGGCCTTCACGACGACCTCGATGAGTTGGTCGGCGTCGGCGTCCTCGACCAGGATCTCGATACGGATCTTGGGCACCAGGTCGACGGTGTACTCGGCGCCCCGGTAGACCTCGGTGTGGCCGCGCTGACGGCCGTATCCGCTGGCCTCGGTGACGGTGAGCCCCTGGACCCCGAAAGCCTGGAGGGCCTCCTTGATCTCGTCCAGCCGATGGGGTTTCACGACCGCGGTGATGAGCCTCATGCGTCCACCTTCCTGTCCTGCTGCGGGTTCTTGGCGGGGGCCGTCGGCACGGCCTCATCCGGCGCGGCGACGGGGGCGGTGACGGACGGGCGGGTGCCGGTACCGCCGCCCGCGCCGCTGAAGTCGTACGCGGTCTCGGCGTGCTCGCTCCGGTCGATGCCGGCGATCTCGGTGTCCTCGTCCACCCGCATCCCGATCGTCCGGTCGATGATCAGGGCGAGGAGGGCGGAGACCACCAGAGAGTAGGCGAGTACGGCGCCGACGCCGATGGCCTGCTTGCCGAGCTGTTCGAGTCCGCCGCCGTAGAACAGGCCCCTGGCGTCGGACTGGACGCCTCCGGTGGCGAAGAAGCCGACGAGGAGGGAGCCGACGACACCGCCGACGAGGTGGACGCCGACGACGTCGAGGGAGTCGTCGTAGCCGAACCGGAACTTGAGACCGACGGCCATGGCGCACAGCACACCGGCGATGGCACCGATGGCGATGGCGCCCAGCGGGGAGCAGGAGCCGCCGGCCGGGGTGATGGCGACGAGGCCGGCGACCGCGCCGGAGGCGGCGCCGAGGGTGGTGCAGGCCCCGTGGCGGACCTTTTCGTACGCGAGCCAGGCGAGCATGGCGGCGGCGGTGGCGACCTGGGTGTTGACGAACATGACCGCGCCGACGCCGTCGTCGTTGCCGAGCCAGGAACCGGCGTTGAAGCCGAACCAGCCGAACCACAGGAGGCCCGCGCCGAGCATGACCAGCGGCAGGCTGTGCGGGCGCATCGGGTCCTTCTTGAAGCCGACCCGCTTGCCGATGACGAGGATCACGCCGAGGGCGGCGGCGCCGGCGTTGATGTGGACGGCGGTGCCGCCCGCGAAGTCGATGACGCCCATCTCGAAGAGCCAGCCGCCAGCGCCCCAGACCCAGTGCGCGACCGGGAAGTAGACGGCGGTGGCCCAGAGGGTGATGAACAGCGCCCAGGCGCCGAACTTGACCCGGTCGGCGAGGGCGCCGCTGATCAGGGCGGGGGTGAGGACCGCGAACATCAGTTGGAAAACGGCGAAGACGTAGACGGGGATGGTGTAGCCGTCCCACAGTTCGTCGACGCCGATCCCGCTGAGCCCCAGGTAATCGCCCGACCAGCCGACGACGGAGCCGATGTCGGTGCCGAAGGCCATGCTGAAGCCGTAGAGGACCCAGAGGACGGTGACGATCCCCATGCTGATGAAGCTCATCATCAGCATGTTGAGGGTGGACTTGACGCGGACCATGCCTCCGTAGAAGAAGGCGAGGGCCGGGGTCATCAGCATCACCAGGGCGGAGCAGATGAGCATGAAGCCGGTGTTGGCGGCAGAGAGCGTCGGGGTCTCTGCGGCAAGGGTCGAGATGCCTGGGGGCATCGGCGTCTCCTCGTCGTCGGTGCGGCCTCGTGCGGGGGGAGCCGGAGCGGATCGGGCGGCGGGCCGGTATGCGCCCTGAGATTGGCGCAGCGCGGTTTCGGCCAGGGCCGCTCGATGTTTCACGGCGGTGACGAAGAGGTTCGGCGTGTTACGCGGCCATGAACGGACGGCCGGGGTCCGGATGCCGGTCGTACGGTCGGCCCACCGCACCGGTGACGGGACGGCCGGGGGCCTGTGCGGGAGCGCGGTGGCGCGACGGTCGGGGAGCCCGTACGGGCGCGGGTGAGGGCCCCGCACCGGGTGGCGCCGGGGCGGTGGCCGGGACCGGCCGGGAGCGGGCTCAGACCGCCTCGGCGGCCTCGGGGAGCTGGGCGGTGAGCTGGTCCGTCAGCCGGACGACCTCGGCCACGTCACCGAAGTCCCTGGCGGCCGTGTCGACGGTCTTGCGCAGCCGGGTGTTGACGCGCTCGGAGCGGACCCGCCGGGCGACGGTGAGCGCCTTGGACGCAAGGTCAGTGGCATGCTCGGGCTCGCGCTTCAGCAGGTGGACGGTGGCCATGCCGATCAGATTGAGCGCATACGACCGCTGGTGCTCCTCGTCCCGTTCGAAGAGGTCGACGGCGCGGGCCATGACCGGCTCGGCGAGCGAGGCGTAGGTGGGGCTGCGGCCCGCGACATAGGCGAGATCGCGGTAGGAGTGGGCGTTCTCGCCGTTCAGTTCGGCCTGGGAGAAGAAGCGGATCCAGTCGGGCTCGGGCTCGCCGTCGATCCCGATGTCGGCGAAGGTGTCCTCGGCCATCCGGACGGCGCGTTTGCACTTGCTGGGATGACCCATGTTCGCGTACGCGCGGGCCTCCATCGCATACAGCATCGACTGGGTGCGCGGGGTGGCGCAGTCGCGGCTGCCGTACTGGGCGAGGTGGATCAGCTCCAGGGCGTCGTCGGGCCGTCCGATGTGGATCATCTGACGGCTCATCGAGGAGAGGATGTACGAGCCGAGCGGCTTGTCGCCCGCCTCCTTCGCCGCGTGCAGCGCGAGCACGAAGTACTTCTGCGCGGTGGGCTGGAGCCCGACGTCGTAACTCATCCAGCCGGCCAGCTCGGCCAGCTCGGCGGCGCAGGTGAAGAGGCGGCGGGTGGTGGCCTCGGGGTGCGACTCCTGCAACAGGTCGGTGACCTCGTGGAGCTGGCCGACGACCGCCTTGCGGCGCAGCCCGCCGCCGCACTGCGCGTCCCACTGGCGGAACATCGCGGTGGTGGACTCCAGCAGCTCCAGCTCGGGCTGGGAGAGCCGGGACGGCCGCTGCCCGATGAGCTGCGGATCGGGCCGGTCGGGCGCACCGCCGGGGGTGGGCACCAGCCAGCGCTGCATGGGCTCGACCAGCGCGGGTCCGGCGGCCAGCGCCAGCGAGGTGCCGAGGAAGCCGCGCCGGGCCAGCATCAGATCGCTGCGCGAGAACTCGCTGAGCAGGGAGACGGTCTGCGGTCCGGCCCAGGGCAGGTCGACGCCGGAGACCGACGGCGACTGGTGCGCGCTGCGCAGTCCGAGGTCCTCGATGGCGACGACGGTGCCGAAGCGCTCCGAGAACAGCTCGGAGAGGATGCGGGGAATGGGTTCGCGCGGCTGTTCGCCGTCGAGCCAGCGCCGTACGCGTGAGGTGTCGGTGCTGATGTGGTGGGCGCCGAGCTGCCGGGCGCGGCGGTTGACCTGGCGGGCCAGCTCGCCCTTGGACCAACCGCTGCGCACGAACCACGACCCCAGTCGGTCGTTCGGGCGCTTGCCGGAATTCGTCCCGGCGCCGCTGCCGTCCACTGCAAGCCCCCATCCATAGAACCCCGAAGCCAGAACCCTTACCAGAATGTCGTGGGTTGAGACGTCCGCCCGGAGATCTCACGCCGCCGAACAGAAACGCGAGGTGTGTCCGGCATACCCAGGGGGTGCGCGGAACTCAAGGGTTCGAGCACTGAAAGTAATCCTACGATCACCCGTCCCGTGAGCGCGATTCCAGAAACGCCACCATTCGCCACCCCTTCGAATGAACTCCCCCTCAGCCGGGCGCGATTCACTTGACACACGACGATCGGGGGTCGGCGGCGACAGCGCACACCGAGGCGCATATCGCCATCCGCACTCCCCCTCGCGCCACTGTGCGCCGCCGAAGCTTCACCGCTCGCGACGCTGTGTCACGGGGAGACTTCGGGTCGTAACCACCGGCGAGCACGACCCGTTGGAGGGGGCATGGGCTTCACGATCGGCAGCGGCAGTCGAGGGATCCGGGACATCCGGTCCGGCTCACGGCGCCGCGGCCGCACCACGGAGCGCACCGCGGTGGCCGAGTACACGGGCCTGTGGGGCTGGGCGGTGGTGCCCGGGGCCCGGGTCACCTCTGACGGCTGTTCCTGCGGCGAGGCGCGGTGTCCGGCCCCGGGGGCGCACCCGTTACCGCACGCGACCGAGATCCCCGCGGGTGCAACCCTGGACACGGTGACCGGGGCGTGGGAGCGGACACCCGGCGCGGCGCTGCTGCTGCCGGTGGGACGGACCTTCGACGTCCTCGACGTGCCCGCACCAGCGGGGCGTCGGGCCCTGGTGCGGCTGGAGCGGATGGGCCTGCCGCTGGGCCCGGTCGCGGCGACCCCGGACGCGCGCTGCCAGTTCTTCGTCGCCCCGGGGGCCGCCGACGACCTTCCCGAGCTGCTCTACCGGATGGGCTGGGACGACGCGGAGCTGGACCTGCACTGTCTGGGCCCCGGCGACCACATCACGGCCCCGCCGTCCGACCACGCGGGCCTGGGGCCGGTGAGCTGGCTGCGACCCCCGTCCGTCAGTACGGGCGCCACGGCGACCGCGCCGCCGGAGGCCCGGTTGTTGCTGGGGACCCTGGCGTACATCTGCCACCGTTCGGCGGCGTGACGGGACCGGACCGGACGGGCATAGGGAAGGCCCCGTTGGACCACCAGTTACTAAGAAAGTAACTGGTCCAACGGGGCCTTTGACTGTCGGAACTCCAAGTGACCGTCCGGGGGGAACCGGCCGAGCGCCGGTCTCAGTCGCCGATCAGTGCGTCGACGAACGCCTCCGGCTCGAACGGCGCCAGATCGTCCGGACCCTCGCCCAGGCCGATCAGCTTCACCGGCACACCCAGCTCCCGCTGGACCGCGACGACGATGCCGCCCTTGGCCGTACCGTCCAACTTGGTCAGCACGATGCCGGTGATGGACACGACCTCCGCGAAGACCCGCGCCTGCACCAGACCGTTCTGACCGGTCGTGGCGTCCAGGACCAGCAGCACCTCGTCCAGCGGGCCGTGCTTCTCCACGACCCGCTTGACCTTGCCCAGCTCATCCATCAGACCGGTCTTGGTGTGCAGCCGGCCGGCCGTGTCGATCAGCACCACATCGGCGCCCTCGGCGATGCCCTCCTTGACCGCGTCGAACGCGATCGACGCCGGGTCGCCGCCCTCGGGGCCGCGCACCGTGCGCGCGCCGACGCGCTCGCCCCAGGTCTGGAGCTGGTCGGCCGCAGCGGCGCGGAAGGTGTCAGCGGCGCCGAGGACGACCGAGCGGCCGTCCGCGACCAGGACCCGGGCGAGCTTGCCGGTGGTGGTGGTCTTGCCGGTGCCGTTGACCCCGACGACCATGACGACGGCCGGGGTGTCCAGACCGCTCTCGGTCTTGACCGCACGGTCCAGATCGGTGCGGACCAGGGTGAGCAGCTCCTCGCGGAGCAGGGCGCGCAGATCGTCGGGCGTACGGGTACCGAGCACCCGGACCCGCTCACGCAGCCGCTCCACCAGCTCCTGGGTGGGGGCGACACCGACGTCCGCGATGAGCAGCGTCTCCTCGATCTCGTCCCAGGTGTCGTCGTCGAGGTGCTCCCGGGAGAGCAGCGTGAGCAGCCCCTTGCCGAGGGAGTTCTGCGAGCGGGCGAGGCGGGCGCGCAGCCGGACGAGCCGGCCCGCGGTCGGTTCCGGGACCTCGATCTCGGGGGCCGGGGCGACCACCGGATCCTCGACGGCGACCGGGGTACCGGCAGCGTCGTCGGCCGGCGGGAGGTCGACCTCCTCGATGGTGCGGCGTGGTTCTTCCCGCGGTGTCTCCGCCTCGTCGCCGACATGCGGCTCGGCGGGCGGAGCGGTGATGGTCGGCGCGGTGGGCGGGGCCGATGGCGGCAGCTGCTTCTTCTTGCGGCCGCTGATCACGAGCCCGCTGATCGCGCCGACGGCGACCAGGGCGATGACTACAGCAAGGATGACGAATTCCATAACCCACCCAGTATCGGTCACGGCTCGGCGGAGCGGGTCGCCCCCGCTCCGGACGGTCTCCGGGCAGGGTCACCGGAAAATCCGGATGACGCTTCCGCGCCGGTCGGGTTAGCGTCCGATTCATGACCGTCGTGGAGTACCGGACCATTTCGGACGCGCATCTGGACCGCGCCCTGGACCTGCATTACCTCGTATTCCTGGAGAAGGACTGCGAGGACGAAGTACGGAAGCGCCACCGCGAGATCCTGGCGTACGGCGACCGGATCGGCGCCTATGAGGGGGACGACCTCGTCGGACTGCTGGTGGCCCATCCGCTGAGGCTGTCGGTGCCCGGCGGGGAGCTGCCGTGCGCGGGGGTGACCTTCGTGTCGGTGGCGCCGACGCACCGTCGCCGGGGGGTGCTCAGCGGGATGATCGACGAGCTGTGGCGGCGGTGCGCGGCGGCCGGGCAGCCGCTGGCCGCGCTCTGGGTGTCGGAGGCGGACATCTACGGCCGGTTCGGATTCGACCCGGCCACCCGCTCGTACACCGTGGAGATCGACGCCGGCTGGCCGCTGAAGCTGCGGACGGCACCCGACGGCCGGCCGCTGCGGCTGGTGCCGCCGGAGGAAGCGCCCGCGGTGATCGGCGCCCGGCACGCGGCGGCGCGGGCGGAGCGCGCGGGCCGGGTGGCGCGGGACGACTTCTGGTGGCGGACGCACATCCTGCCGGAGACCGACGAGGAGAACGACGACCTCACCGCGCCCCGGGTGGTGACCATCGGCGATCCGGGCGAGGTGCCCGCGGGGTATGTCATCTACCGCACGCTCTCCGACAGCGAGGGCCGGGGCACCCTCCACCTGCGCGAGCTGGAGGCGGACTCACCCGCCGTCGCGGCGGCGCTCTGGCAGTACGTGGCCTCGATCGATCTGGTCGACAAGGTACGGGCCTGGGGGCGCCCGCTGGACGATCCGCTGCTGCGCTTCGCGGGCGACCGCGACCTGGTGAGGGTCGCCCAGGAGTTCCCGGCGCTCTGGCTGCGGCTGGTCGACGTGGCCGCGGCGCTCCGGGGCCGCGCCTGGTCGGCACCGGTCGATCTGGTGCTGGAGGTGACGGACACGGGGATTCCGGCCAATGCGGGCCGCTACCGCCTCACCACCGAGGAGGCCGGGGCGGACGGTCACCGGGCGCTGGTGACCCGTACCGACGACGCTCCCGACCTCACCCTCGACGTACGGGAACTCGCGGCCGGCTATCTGGGTGACGTGGACACCGCCGAGCTGGTCCGGGCGGGGCTCGTGACCGAGCACACGCCGGGCGCGGCCCGGGGACTCGGCGCCGCGCTCCGTACGGAACTGCTGCCGCACACCACGGACGAATTCTGAGTCGTGCCACCTCGCGTCGCGCGGGCAGATCCTCTGTCAATCTGACGCGTCGTCAACTATGGTCCCCCTTCGCCCGGCTCCACAGCCCACGAAGGGGGACTTCCCCATGGCCTTCACCGTGGCCCGTTTCAATCTGGTCGATCCCGACGCGACGCCCGTGACCCTCGCGGCCCGCTACCGGGCGGCGCTGGAGATGGCCGCGTACGCCGACACCCACGGCATCGACACCGTCCAGACCGAGGAGCACCACGGAGCCCGCGACAACTGGCTGCCGTCCCCCTTCGTCTTCGCCGGAGCGGTACTCGGCGCCACCCGGCGCGTCTCCGTCACCGTCTCCGCGATCATCGGCCCGCTCTACGACCCGCTGCGGCTCGCCGAGGAGATCGCCGTCCTCGATCTGATCGGCCGGGGCCGGCTGACCACGGTCGCGGGCATCGGCTACCGGCAGGAGGAGTACGAGCAGTTCGGCGTCGACTGGCAGCGGCGCGGCCGGCTCCAGGACGAGCTGCTGGAGACGCTGCTCCAGGCGTGGACCGGCGAACCGTTCCCGTACCAGGGGCGGACCGTACGGGTGACGCCCCGCCCGTACACCCAGCCGCACCCCCTGCTGTTGGTGGGCGGCTCGTCCCGGGCGGCGGCCCGGCGGGCGGCGCGGCTCGGACTGCCGTTCTTCCCGAGCGCGCACCTGCCGCAACTGGCGGCCTACTACCACGAGCAGTGCGTGCACCACGGCACCACCGGCTGGACCATGATGCCCGCCGCGGAGACCCCGCTGCTCCATCTCTCCGAGGACCCGGACCGCACCTGGGCCGCGTACGGCGAACACTTCCTGTACGAAGCGCGGGCCTACGCCTCCTGGCAGTCCCAGGAGATCCGCTCGGCGGTGCGGTCCACCGCGACGACGGTGGCGGAGCTGCGCGCGGAGGGCGTGTACCGGGTGCTGACACCGGACCAGTGCGCCGGTCTCGGCGCGGAGTCCCTGGTGCTGCATCCGCTGTGCGGCGGAATGCCGCTGGACGAGGGCTGGCGTTCGCTCCGGCTGTTCTGCGAGAGCGTGGCGCCCCGGCTGACGGCCTGACGGGGGAGGGCCGCGGCGGCTCCCAGAAGCGCCGCCGCGACAGACCAGAGGTGCCGCCGCCGCGACAGGCCCGGGGTGCCGCCGCGACAGACCAGAGGTGCCGCCGCGACAGGCCCGGGGTGCGTCAGCCCATCTCCTCCAGCGCCTTCCCCTTGGTCTCCTTGACGAAGAGGAGCACGAACGGGATCGAGAGCACCGCGAACGACGCGTAGATGATGTACGTGGCCGAGAGGTTCCAGTCCGCCAGGCTCGGGAAGCTCGCGGTGATGGCCCAGTTGGCGATCCACTGCGCGGACGCGGCGACACCGAGCGCGGCGGCGCGGATCCGGTTCGGGAACATCTCACCGAGGAAGACCCAGACCACCACGCCCCAGGAGAGGGCGAAGAAGAGCACGAAGACATGGGCGGCGACCAGCGCCACCGTGCCCTCGGTACTGGGCAGTTTGCCGTCCACCAGGGTGGCGGAGAACGCCCATGCCTCGAAGGCCAGCGCGATGGCCATGCCCGACGAGCCGATGAGGGCCAGCGGCCGGCGCCCGATCCGGTCGACCAGGATCATCGCGATGACCGTGCCGATGATGTTCACGATCGAGGTGGTGAAGGAGTAGAAGAACGAACTGGTCGGATCGATGCCGACCGACTGCCAGAGCGTGGAGGAGTAGTAGAACGCCACGTTGATGCCGACGAGCTGCTGGAAGACCGAGAGACCGATACCGATCCAGACGATGGGCAGGAAGCCGAAGCGGCTGCCGAGCAGATCCTTGAAGGTGGATTTGTGCTCGCTGCGCATCGCGTGGTCGATCTCGGCGACACGGGCGTCCAGGTCGATGTGTTCGCCCTCGACCTCGGCGAGGACCTTCTTGGCCCGGCCCACCTTGCCCACGGAGATCAGGAAGCGGGGCGACTCGGGGATGGCGAAGGAGAGCAGCCCGTACAGCAGCGCCGGTACGACCATCACGCCGAGCATCCACTGCCATGCCTCCAGGCCGCCGATCTCGCCGCGCTGGTCGCCGTCGGCTAGCTGGAGGATGCCGAAGTTCACCAACTGGGAGATGGCGATGCCGATGACGATCGCGGCCTGCTGGAAGGAGGCGAGCCGGCCCCGGTAGGCGGGCGGGGAGACCTCGGCGATGTAGGCGGGGCCGATGACCGACGCCATGCCGATGGCGAATCCGCCGATGATGCGCCACATCGCCAGGTCCCAGAGGGCGAACGGCAGGGCCGAGCCGACCGCGCTGACGGTGAAGAGCACGGCGGCGATCCGCATACAGGCGATCCGGCCGATCCGGTCGGCGATCCGGCCCGCGGTGGCGGCACCGATGGCGCAGCCGATCAGGGCGATGGCGATGACCTGGGCCAGCTCGCCGGAGCCGATGTCGTAGCGGTCGCGGATGGCCTCCACGGCGCCGTTGATGACCGAGCTGTCGTACCCGAAGAGGAATCCGCCCATCGCGGCGGAGGCCGTGATGAAGATGACGTGGCCGAGATGGTCCGGATGGGCCTCGCGGGCCCCCGACGCCGGTGGTGGCTGCGAAGTGCTGGTCAACGTGTACTCCTGGGGCCGTTAACTCCTGGGGCCGTCTCCGACAGCGCACTCCCGCCGGGGAGGGCGGAGCGCGAGCCCTTCAAGTGGCGCACAGGTTCAGGCGCCCCACCACTCGGCCTGCGCTGTCGGGCGGAGGCCGGTCTCCGGTCTCCGGCGCGGCACTGCGTCCGGGTCCGCGTCACCGACGCGGTGGTCAGCACTGGTGGGCGTCGGTCGGCGGTCAGCCGCGGTCTGAGGCGCTCAGCGGCAACGGATGCTCCAGGGACCGGGCCCCCCGCCTGGGGGGCCTCAGCGGAGCCGCTGGCTGATGACCTTGGAGACGCCGTCGCCCTGCATCGAGACGCCGTACAGCGCGTCCGCCACCTCCATCGTCCGCTTCTGATGCGTGATCACGATCAACTGCGAGGACTCCTGGAGCTCCTGCATGATCCGGATCAGCCGCTGGAGGTTGGTGTCGTCCAGCGCCGCCTCCACCTCGTCCATCACATAGAACGGACTCGGCCTGGCCTTGAAGATCGACACCAGCATCGCCACCGCCGTCAGCGAACGCTCACCGCCGGAGAGCAGGGAGAGCCGCTTGACCTTCTTGCCCGGCGGCCTCGCCTCGACGTCCACGCCCGTGGTGAGCATGGACTCCGGGTCGGTCAGGACGAGCCTGCCCTCGCCGCCGGGGAAGAGCCGCGAGAAGACACCCTCGAACTCCCGGGCCGTGTCCCGGAACGCCTCCGTGAAGACCTGTTCGACGCGCTCGTCCACCTCCTTGATCACCTGAAGCAGGTCGGCCCGTGTCTTCTTCAGGTCCTCCAGTTGCTCCGAGAGGAACTGATGACGCTCCTCCAGGGCCGCGAACTCCTCCAGAGCCAGCGGATTCACCTTTCCGAGCTGTTGGTACGCCCGTTCGGCCGACTTCAGGCGTTTCTCCTGTTCCGCGCGGACGAAACGTCCGGGCCGGTACCGGGGATCGTCGGAGCCGGCCGTGCCCCCGGGCCCCTCGACCGGCGCCTCCTCGTCGGGCGGCGTCTCCCCGTCGGCGGTCGGTGCCGGCGGTACGGGCTGGTCGGGCCCGTACTCCGCGATCAGACCGGCCGGCTCCACCCCCAGCTCCTCCAGCGCCCTGGCCTCCAGTTGCTCGATCCGCAGGCGCTTCTCCGCGCCCAGGACCTCGCCCCGGTGCACCGAGTCCGTCAGCTTGTCCAGCTCGCCCTTGAGGTCGCGGCCCCGGGACCGGGCGGCCGTCAGCTCCCGCTCCCGTACGGCCTTCGCCGCCTCCGCGGCGGCCCGTTCGGCATCGGCTCGGACCAACGAGACCTCGGTGTGTGCCAGGAGTTGTCGGGCGGCGGCGGCCACGGCCGCGGCGACGGCGGCCTCCCGGCGCAGCCGGGCGCGCCGCTGTTCGGCCCGCGCCCGCGCCTCCCGTTCGGTGCGCGCCGCCCGGTCCAGACCGTCCGCCCGCCCAGCGAGCCCCTTCACCCGCTCCTCGTGCGTACGGACCTGGAGGCGGGCCTCCATCTCGGTCTGTCGGGCGTTTGCCCCGTCGGCCGCGAGCCGGTCCCGGACCTGGGTGTCCGGCTCCTCGTCCGCCGGGGTCTCCTCGGCCACGAGCAGCCGTTCGGCCAGCTCCTCCGCCTCCTCACGGGCCCGCTCCAGCGCCTCCCGCGCCCGCGCGACGGCGGCGGCGGTGCGCTCGGCCTCGCCCTCGGCGGCACGGGCCTGCCCGGAGAGGGCGCCGAGCCGTCCGGAGACGGCGGACTTCTCCCGGTCGGCGGCCCGGCGCCGCTCCCCCAGCTCCTCCACCAGCGCGACCCATTCGGCGCGCCGCCCGGCCGCGAGCCGCTTCTCCTCGGTCAGCGCGGCGCAGCGCTCGGTCAGCCCGGTCAGCTCGGCGGTGGCCTCGTCGACGGAGGCCCGCACCTCCAGCAGGCTGGGCGCCCCGGCGGAGCCGCCGTGGGCGATATGCGCGCCGAGGACATCGCCCTCGGCGGTCACGGCGGTCAGTCCGGGGCGCGCGTGGACGAGGTCCTCCGCGTCCGCCAGCGTCTCGACGACCACGAACCCGGCCAGCAGCCGTCGCACGGCCCCCATCAGCTCATCCGGCCCGCGCACCAGATCGACGGCGTACGGGTGGGGCCCGGGGCCATGGTCCGGTAGGGCCCCGGGGGCGTCGCCCGGCCCCCGTACGGTCCGCTCCGGCGCGGACGCCTCCGGGGCGCCGCTCAGCAGTATCGACGCACGGCCCGCGTCGGACTTGCGGAGCAGCCGCAGCGCATCGGCCGCCGTCGCCGTGCTGGTGACCGCCACCGCGTCCGCCGCCGCGCCGAGGGCGGCGGCCACCGGGATCTCATAGCCGCGGGCCACCGTCAGCAGTTCGGACGCCGGGCCGAGCACCCCGCCCAGCCGGTCCCGGGCCGCGAGCAGCGCGCCGGTGCCGTCCTTGCGGCGCAGGCCCAGGGCGAGCGCGTCGCGGCGGGCGGTGACGGCGGCGCGTTCGCGTTCGGCGACGGTGAGGGCCTCTCCGGCCGCGTTCAGCGCCGCCTCCGCCGCGGCCAGTTCGCGCCGCGCGGTGTCATGGCGTTCGCCCAGCTCGGTGTCGTCCGCGTCGAGTCCTTCGACCTCGGCCCGGAGCAGTTCGTACTCCTCGCGCGCGGCGGTCGACCGTTCCCCGGCCTCGTCCCGGGCGACGGTCAGCCGGTCGATCTCGGCCTGGGCCGACGAGGCCCTGCCCCGGGCCGCGTTGACCTGGCCACCCAGCCGGGCGAGCCCCTCGCGCCGGTCGGCGATGGCGCGGGCGACGTCCTTGAGCCGGCGTTCCTCGACGGCGAGTTCCCGTTCCAGCTCGGCCCGGTGGGCGACCGTGTCGTCGAGGGCGTGCTCGGCCGCCTCCAGCGCCGCCGTCAGCTCCGCCTCCTGCTCGCGGACCCGCGCCGCCTCGCGCTCCAGGTCCTCGGGATCACGCCCGCGCCGCTCGTCGGGGGGCTGCTCGGTGGCGCTCTTCACCCGGGCGTCGGCCAGCGAGACCGTGCCCCGGACCCGCTCGGCGAACTGGGAGAGTTCGTACCAGCTCTGCTGGGCCCGTCCCAGCCGGGGCGCCAGCCGCCGCACCTCCTCCTCCAGCGCGGCCTCCCGGGCGAGCGCCGCCCTCAGCTCGGCCTCGGCCGCCTCCTTGCGCGCCTTGAGCGCGGCCTCGTCGGCGATCTCGGCGCCCAGGGCGGTCCGGAGCCGCACGAGGTCGTCGGCGAGCAGCCGCAGTCTGGCGTCGCGCAGCTCGGCCTGGATGACGGCGGCCCGCCGGGCGACCGCCGCCTGCCGGCCGAGCGGTTTGAGCTGGCGGCGGAGTTCGTCGGTGAGGTCCTGGACCCGGGCGAGATTGGCCCGCATCGCGTCCAGTTTCCGCAGCGCCTTCTCCTTGCGCTTGCGGTGTTTGAGAACACCCGCGGCCTCTTCGATGAAGGCGCGCCGTCCCATCGGATCGGCGTGCAGCACCGAATCGAGCTGCCCCTGTCCGACGATGACATGCATCTCACGGCCGATACCGGAGTCGGAGAGCAGTTCCTGGATGTCGAGGAGCCGGCAGGTGTCGCCGTTGATCTGGTATTCGCTGCCGCCATTGCGGAACATGATCCGCGTAATGGTGACCTCGGCGTAGTCGATGGGGAGCGCGCCGTCGGAGTTGTCAATGGTCAGGGAGACCTCGGCGCGGCCGAGCGGCGGCCGGCCGGTCGTCCCGGCGAAGATGACGTCCTCCATCTTTCCGCCGCGCAGCGATTTCGCGCCCTGCTCGCCCATGACCCAGGAGAGGGCGTCCACCACATTGGACTTACCGGAGCCATTCGGGCCGACCACACAGGTAATGCCGGGCTCGAACCGCAGGGTCGTGGCGGAAGCGAAAGATTTGAACCCGCGCAGGGTCATGGCCTTGAGGTGCACGCAGCCGGACTCTACCTTTCCCGCCCGGTTTCGCCCGGGAAGGCGGGGGGCACATCAGACGGTAAGGGATGGGAGCACAGGGCTTTGGGGGAAAGAAAGAAGGGACGCCGATGGCGTCCCTTGCATATCTTGCGCGATGGATCTCCAGCGGACCACCGGACTCAGGTGAGTGCGGGCTCCGCCTGCGGTACGTCGATGTCGATGCCGTCAAGCAACGACTCTCCGGGGTGCTTGGCGACGGCAGCGTTGAGCGCGTCGTTCTCGGACTGAATCCGTACGAGTTCGGATTCGAGGTCCTGGACGCGCTGCTGAAGCCGTCGCATCTCGGCGAGGAGTCGCGGGTCAGAACCGCCGACGTAACCGAGAAGCGCCTTTGCCATGATGGATGGTCCTCCACACTGAGTGACCGACCGATGCGGTGTGGGTCGTGAGGGATTCGCACCCGCGGTGCTCGACAGTGCATAGGTACTGTGCTGATATCACTGCGGTTCTTACTGCCAAACAGCTAAGGTGCGCGGGGCTTCCAGAGTCTCACCAAAAAGTTTGACGGTCAACACGATCACAGTCCGTATCGAGGGGCAGACCCGGAGGCGCGCTGTCGCTGACGCAGCGGCGAAGCCTCTACTCCGGGGCCCGGGGGCATCGAGATCATGCCCACGCGGGCAGCCTGGCACGACCCGCACTTGTTGGCAACCACCAGGACGTTTCCGCCTTTGGCGGGTGCTGGCGGCAGGAGCCGGCGGGGGGTCCGGAAGCGGTCGGATCCGAAGATCGGTCAGCGGATCGCGAAGCCGTCGTAACCACCGCGCGGCGTGTCCCATATCTCAGTCACACCGTCCACACGGCCGGGTGTGTCGGCGGAGCGCAACCACTCCAGCAGACGGTGGCAATTCTCACGTGACCCCTCGGCCACGATCTGCACTCTGCCGTCGTCGAGATTGAGCGCGAATCCGGTGAGCCCTCCGATCTCCAAAGCGTTTGCCCTGGTGAACCAGCGGAATCCCACTCCCTGTACTCGACCGCGTACCCAGGCGGTGAGCCGTGCTGCATCGTTCATAGCTGCACGGTAGCCGCCCGGACGCCGTCGCCGAATTGCGCATCAGCCCCTTCTCGCCGATGCGCCATGGCGTACAGTCCGGACGCAATGAACATCACCCGTTCGGGTGAGTCAGTCGGCTGTCGGGCCGATATACGCCCCTCAACAGGCCGTATATCGGCCCGATAGTCGACGATCTGCGAAGAAAGGCACAGCAATGGGACGCCATCGAAGCTCCGCCAAGCGTGCGGGCAGGCCCGTACGCACCGGGCTGCTCGGCGCCTCCGCGGCCCTGGCGATGGGTGCCGTGGCCGTCGCCACCGGTCTGCTGCCGGGGGGTGTCGGCTTCGTCTCCGGTGACGACCCCTCGCCCTCCTCCGGGGGCCAGGTGCGCGGCACCGCCAACGGTCTGCCGGAGCTCCAGACTCAGGGTGACGCCGGCGCGGGTTCGGCCGGCGCGTCCCCGAGCACACGTCCCACGCCTCCGCAGTCTCCGTCGAAGGCCCCCGCCCCGAGCCCGGCCAAGCCGTCGGCGGCGGCGTCCGCCCCGGCGGTGAAGACGCCGGCACCGAAGCCCAAGGTGCCGGCGCCGGCGAAGCCTCCGGCCCCCGCACCCGAACGCCCCGCCGCGCCGTCCACACCGCCCCCGGCCGCCGACACGTCCGACTCGCCCTCGCTGGCTGAGGCCTCCTCGCCGTCGGAGCGGGCCGCCGAGGCCGAGGTGCTCGCCCTGGTGAACCAGGAGCGCGCCAAGGTCGGCTGCGCCCCGGTCCGGTTCGACGCCTCACTGGCCCGGCTGGCCGGTGCCTTCAGCAGTGACATGGCCCAGCGTGGCTTCTTCTCGCACACCGACCCGGATGGTGACACCCCGTGGGACCGGGCCGAGCAGGCGGGGGTGGCGAACATGGGCGGCGAGAACATCGCCCGTGGCCAGGCCGACGCCGGTGCCGTGATGAACTCGTGGATGAACAGCCAGGGCCACCGCGAGAACATACTCAACTGCGACTACAAGACGCTGGGGGTCGGGGTCGACATGCGCGACGGCGGCCCCTGGTGGACGCAGAACTTCGGCTTCTGAGCGGCCCGCACCGGACGGTCCCCGTCCCCCCCGGCGGGGGTGAGCGTTCCCCCCGCGGTGCGCGCTACGACGCGGCGCGGGCGGCGCGCGACGGTCGCTGGCAGCGCGGACAGTAGTAGCTGGACCGATTCATCCAGGGGCTTCTGCGCATCAGGGTCCCGCAGCGACGGCAGGGCTCGTCCTCCCGCCCGTACGCGTCCAGTGAGCGGTCGAAGTACCCCGACTCGCCGTTCACGTTCACATAGAGGCTGTCGAAGCTGGTCCCGCCGACGGCCAGGGCCGCGTTCATCACATCCCGTACATGACCCAGCAGTTCCACCGAGCGGGGGCGGCCGAGGCCGGCCGTCGGGCGTTCGTAGTGGAGCCGTGCGCGCCAGAGCGCCTCGTCGGCGTAGATGTTGCCGACCCCGCTGATCAGTGACTGGTCGAGCAGCGCCCGCTTGACCGTCGTACGGCGCAGCCGCAGCGCGGTGTGGAAGGCGTCGTCGTCGAAGGCGGGGTCGAGCGGATCACGGGCGATGTGCGCGATGACCTCGGGCAGTCCGTCGGGGGTGTTGTCGTGGACCGAGAGGCCGCCGAAGGTCCGCTGGTCGACGAAGCGCAGCTCGGTGCCGATGGAGTCGTCGAAGCGGAGTCGGATCCGGAGGTGCTTCTCGTCCTCCGCGTCCTCGGGCTGCACCAGCAGTTGACCGCTCATGCCGAGATGGCCGAGGACCGAGGAGCCGGTGTCCGCGAGGGGCAGCCAGAGATACTTCCCCCGGCGGCGGGCGATGCCGACGCTGTGTCCCCTGAGCCGGGCCCTGAAGTCTTCGGCGCCCGCGAGATGGCGGCGGACCGCGCGCGGGTGCAGGACCTGCACATCGGCGATCGTGCGTCCGCTGACCCAGTGCTGGAGTCCGCGACGTACGACCTCGACCTCGGGCAGCTCGGGCACGGGCCTCCTTCGGCATACACACTCGTGACGACGCCCGCAGCGTACTCCCCGACCGGCGGGGGGAAGACGGCGAGGCCCCTCGCCCACGGAGGGACGAGGGGCCTCGGCGCCATCGATACGGAGGGCGGGGTTCAGGCCGAGGCCCGGTCCACCTGTTCCGGAGCGGGCTGAGCCGGATCAGCCTGTGCCGGAGCGGGCTGCTCCGCGGTGGGCCGGGCCCGTACGGGAGCGGGTCCCGACAGTTCCGGCTGCACCGACCGTTCCTGCTGTTCCTGCGACGAGATGGAGTCTTCGGCGGGCCCGGCCTGATCGACCGCGCCCTCCTGGGATTCGCCGGACGGCTCCGGCTCGACCGCCGACGCCACCTTCGCCGTCTGCTCGGCCTTTTCGGCCTTCGCGGCAACCGCGCGTTCGTCCGCAGCGGCACGAATCTCCCGCCACGCGGACTCCGCCGCCTGCTGCTCGGCCTCCTTCTTGCTGCGGCCGGTGCCGGTGCCGTACGAGACACCACCGACGCGGGCGGCAGCGGTGAAGGTCTTCTCGTGATCCGGACCGGTCTCGGTGACGAGATACTCCGGAACCCCGAGACCCTCGGCAGCCGTCAGCTCCTGGAGACTGGTCTTCCAGTCCAGGCCGGCACCGAGGTTGGAGGATTTCTCGATCAGTGGATCGAAGAGGCGGTGCACCAGCTCCGACGCCGCTTCGAGGCCCTGGTCGAGATAGACCGCGCCGATCACCGCTTCCAGGGTGTCGGCGAGGATGGATGCCTTGTCCCGGCCACCCGTGCCCTCTTCGCCCCGGCCGAGCCGGATGAAGAGACCGAGTTCGAGCCCACGGCCGACCTCGGCGAGTGCTCGCGAGTTGACCACCGCGGCCCGCAACTTGGCGAGCTGCCCCTCCGGCAGATCCGGGTGGGTGCGGTAGAGCGTGTCGGTGACCACCAGACCGAGCACGGAGTCCCCGAGGAACTCCAACCGCTCGTTGGTGGGCAGGCCGCCGTTCTCGTAGGCGTACGACCGGTGGGTCAGCGCACGCACCAGAAGGGCGGACTCGATCTGATAACCGAGCCGCCCTTCCAGAAGCGTGTGGGACGAGGCTGCGTTGACGTTGTCCGCCAACTTCTTGGCATTGGACAGCTCAGACATCGGGCCTCTCACCAGCCGCTCAGACCTCGAGGACCTGGCGCTTGTTGTAGGTTCCACAGCTCGGGCACGCGATGTGCTGCAGCTTGGGCTCCTGGCAACGCTCACACGAAACCAGGACGGGGACCGCAGCCTTCCACTGCGACCGGCGGTGGCGCGTGTTGCTGCGCGACATCTTCCGCTTCGGAACAGCCACGGCTACTTCTCCTGCTTCTCGTCGACGCCCGCTTCGGCGCCGCCCATGTTGTCCTTCTCGCCGTCCGTGATGGTTTCGGCGAGTCCTTGCAGTGCCGCCCAACGAATGTCGACGGCATCGTGATGGTGGTCCGGGTCGTCGTCCAGCCTGATTCCGCACTGGACGCAGAGACCGGCACAGTCCTCCCGGCACACCGGCTGCATCGGCAGTGCGAGTACCACCGCGTCACGCAGCACGGGTTCGAGGTCGAACAAGCCGTCCTCAAGAGTGAGGATGTCCTCGCCCTCGGCGTCGTCGCCGGGCTCCGCGGTACGACTGCGGCTCCGGTCATCGGCGTCGGGGTACGTGAACATCTCCTGGAAGTCCGCCGCGACATCGAGGCGCAGCGGCTCCAGACACCTTACGCACTCCCCCTCGGCCGACGCACGGGCGGTGCCGGTGACGAGCACACCGTCCATGACGGACTCAAGGCGGAGGTCGATCTCCACGGCCGCGCCCTCCGGCACGCCGACGACCCCTTCGACACCGAGATTCTTCGGCGCCTGGATCGAGCGGGAGAGCCGCTGGAGCGCGCCGGGACGCCGACCCAGCTCGTGCGTGTCGAACACGAGGGGGTTGCGGTGGTCGAGGCGGGCGTTCAGGGGTCTTCCTACTTTCGATCCGGTAATGCTGGGGGGAGGTGCTGCCGTCCCTGGTTGACGAGGGATGCGAGCAGCCGAGATCACGACAGTACGCGCGACCGAAGAACCAGGATACTTGACCGGTCGCCGTGGGCCCAATCGGACCCCCTCGGCCTGCGAGGACGGCCGGGGAACACCGTACGGGACCGCCGCGGGGCGCATTGCCCGGGGGTGCCGGGGGCTCACCGCCCCTGTTCGTACCGGCGGAGCTGGTCGAGGTCGATCATGCTGGTGTCGAAGAGACTGGTCTCATCGAGGCCGGCAGCCGCCGGCTGGGCGGGCTGCTGCTGCTGCTGCTGCTGCTGCTGCTGCTGCTGCTGCTGCTGCTGCTGATAAGCGTAGGGGTCCTGCTGCGCGTACTGCCCGCCGTACGTCTCCGGCGTCTGGGGGGCGTACGGCTGGGGGTCGTACCCCTGCTGCTGGTACCCGGCTCCGGCGTACGGGTCCTGCTGGTAGCCCGGGTAGGCGTCCTGGGCCTGGTATCCGGCGAAGGGGTCGTGCCCGCCCTGCTGGTCGTACTGGTTCCGCTGGTCGTACGGGTCCCGGCGGTCGTACGGGTCCGGGAACGGCGGCGGCTGTTCGGCGGTCGGCGCATAGGCGGGCTGCTGGGGCGGTGACGGGGGCGCCTGGGGGTGGTGGAGCGGCTGGGTGGCCAGTGCGGGTAGCGGCTCGGGGGCGGGAGTCGGCTCGGCGGTCAGCGGTACGGCGCCGCGCCGGGGCTCGGGCACCGCGGCCGGCCGCTCCGCAGGCGCCGGGGAGGGCCGCTCGGCCACCGGCCCGGCGTCCGCCAGCTCCGCGAGACCGGCCAGGTACTCCGCGTCACTGGCATGGTGGCGGCCACCGGCCGCCGCGTCCTGCGCGGCCATGTGCTCGCCGAGCGCGTCACTGGTGGTGCGGCCGTGCAGCTTCAGCCGGCCCCGGCCGACGGCTTCGAGGGTCTTGGAGAGCACCGCCTCGAAGGCGCCGAGCTTGGCGTCCACATAGCCGTCGGCGCGCTGGACGAGGATCGCCGGGTCCGCGCTGTACTCGGGGGCGTCGTCGTCCGCGTATCCGTCCTGGTCCAGTCCGGGCCCCCGGCCGAGGAGCTTCTCCCGGCCCCGGTCCACGGAGCCGATGGTCTTGGTGAGGACCACCTCGAAGTTGGCCAGCTTGGAGTCGACGTAGTCGTCGGCCTCGGCGCGGATCTCCTCGGCCTCCCGGCGGGCGTCGGCGAGGATCCGGTCGGCTTCGTCCTGGGACCGGCGCGCGACCTGGGTGTCCGAGATCAGCGAGCCGCGCTCGGCGTGGGCGCCCTCGATGATCCGCTCGGCCTCCTGGCGGGCCTGCTCGACCAGTTGTTCCTGGCCGCCGATCAGCTCCCGGGCCTGGGCGAGCGAACCGGGCAGGGCCTGGCGCACCTGCTCCAACATGGCGAGCAGTTCGGCGCGGTTGACCACGCACGAGGCCGACATGGGCATGGACCGGGCGCCCCCGACCGCCTCGACGATCTCATCGAGCTTCTTCTGCACGTCCACCGTGGTTCGCCACTCTCTGCCTGGTACGTCGGAGCCGCCGTCCGGCCCGGCCGAGCCGGACGGAAAAACTCTACGGCGGGGAGTGCCACCCCGTCGCCGAATGACGAACCGTCATCCCCCGACCGCCGTAGCGGCTCACCCGGCTTCGCCGGCCCGCTCCGCGAGTCGCTGGACCAGCGCCTCATGGACGACGGGCGGCAGCAGGTGGGAGACGTCGCCACCCCAGGCGGCGACCTCCTTCACCAGGCTGGAGGAGAGGAAACTGTAGGTCGGGTTGGTCGGCACGAAGAGCGTTTCGACGCCCGAGAGGCCGTTGTTCATCTGGGCCATCTGGAGTTCGTAGTCGAAGTCACTGACCGCCCGCAGTCCCTTGACGATGGCGGGGATGTCACGCGCCTTGCAGAAGTCGACGAGGAGTCCGTGGTGGGACTCGACGGAGATGTTTCCGTACTCCGTGGTGACCCGGCGGATCAGGTCCATGCGCTCGTCGACGCTGAACAGACTCTTCTTCGACTGATTGACCATCACCGCGACATGTACGACGTCGTACAGCTTCGAGGCGCGGCCGATGATGTCGAGGTGTCCGTTGGTGATGGGGTCGAATGACCCCGGACAGACTGCGCGGCGCACTGGAAGTCCCTCGCTCTCCGGTCCGGTCATGGGCTGTCTTCGCAGGTGGAAGCCTCTTCGCACGAGGAGGCGGCGCGACCGTACCAAAGGGTCCCCTCGCCGTAACGACGGGCCCTCAACGGCTCGAAGCCCGGTGGCCAGACGAAGGTGCCGCCCCGTGTGCTGCGTTCCACGGTGGCGAGCGCGTCGTCCGTGAGCCAGCCCTGGGTCCGGAGTGTGAGGAGGATCTCCCGAAGATCGTCGTCGGTGACGGCGTACGGAGGGTCGAGGAAAACCACGTCATAGGGGGCATCGGGGGCCGGACCTGTAACGATCTGTTCCGCTTTGCCGGTACGGACCTCGGCACCCGGCAGTCCGAGCGACCGGACGTTCTCCCGGACGACGCGGGCGGCGCGGGCGTCCGCCTCGACCAGCAGGGCGTGGGACGCGCCCCGGGAGAGCGCCTCCAGGCCGACCGCGCCGGAGCCGGCGTACAGATCGGCGACGCGGACGCCGTCGAGCGTGCCGAGGAACGACTCCCAACTGGAGAAGAGCCCTTCACGAGCGCGGTCGGACGTCGGGCGGGTGCCGGTGCCGGGCGGGACGGCGAGGCGGCGTCCGCCGGCCGAACCGGCGATCACGCGGGTCATCTCGTTCCTTACAGAGTCGGGTCCGGGCCGGGTCCGGACGGTGTCCGGGCCGGACCCGGGATCGGTCCGGGAATCCTTTCCGATCAGTCTCTCAGCCCTTGTCGAGATACTGCTCGCGCTCGGTGTCCAGGAGGGCTTCGAGGGCGGTGCGCAGCCCGGGGGAACGGGTCAGCTCCGGGTCGTCGCGGACGACGGCGACGGCCTCCTCGCGGGCCGCCGCGATGATCTCCTCGTCCTCGATGACGGTGAGCATCCGCAGCGAGGTGCGCGCCCCGGACTGGGCCTGGCCCAGCACATCGCCCTCTCGGCGCTGTTCGAGGTCGATACGGGAGAGTTCGAAGCCGTCGAGCGTGGCGGCTACCGCGCCGAGCCGGGCGCGGGCCGGGCTCGCCTCCGGCATATCGGTGACCAGCAGACAGAGCCCGGGGGCCGAGCCCCGGCCCACCCGGCCGCGGAGCTGGTGGAGCTGGGAGACGCCGAACCGGTCGGCGTCCATGATCACCATCGCGGTGGCGTTGGGGACGTTCACCCCGACCTCGATGACGGTGGTGGCGACCAGGACATCCACCTCGCCCGCGGTGAAGCGGCGCATCACCGCGTCCTTGTCGTCGGGCTGCATCCGGCCGTGCAGCACCTCGACCCGCAGCCCGGCGAGCGGACCCCCGCGCAGCTCGTCCGCGACCTCAAGCACCGCGAGCGGCGGGCGCTTCTCCGCCTCGTCCGCCTGGGACTTCTTCTTGGTCTTCTCGTCCTCGCCGTCCCCGATGCGGGGGCAGACCACATACGCCTGGTGGCCCTTGTCCACCTCCTCGCGCACCCGCTCCCAGGCGCGCGCCAGGAAGTGCGGCTTGTCCTGGGCCGGGACCACATGGCTGGCGATCGGCGAACGTCCGGCCGGGAGCTGGTCCAGCACCGAGGTCTCCAGATCGCCGAAGACCGTCATCGCCACCGTGCGGGGGATGGGGGTGGCGGTCATGACCAGCAGATGCGGCGGCTGCTTCCCCTTGGAGCGCAGGGCGTCGCGCTGCTCCACCCCGAAGCGGTGCTGCTCGTCCACGACGACCAGGCCCAGATCGTGGAACCGGACCTTGTCCTCGATGAGGGCGTGGGTGCCGATGACGATGCCCGCCTCACCGGTCACCAGGTCGAGCAGGGCCTGGCGCCGCGCGGGGACCCCCATCGAGCCGGTCAGCAGCACCACCTTCGTGGCCTGCTCGGCGGCGCCCAGCACGCCCGCCCCGGCCAGCTCGCCCATCATCTCCACCGTGGACCGGTGGTGCTGCTGGGCGAGCACCTCGGTCGGCGCGAGCATCGCGGCCTGGCCGCCCGCGTCCACCACGGCGAGCATGGCCCGCAGCGCGACCAGCGTCTTGCCGGAGCCGACCTCGCCCTGGAGCAGCCGGTGCATCGGATGCTCGGTGGCCAGATCGTCGAAGATCTCCCGGGTGACGGTCGCCTGGCCGTCGGTGAGGGTGAAGGGAAGGTCGGCGTCGAAGGCGTCGAGCAGCCCACCGGGGACCGGTCGGCGGGCCACGGCGGGGAGTTGTGTCTCGGCGAGGCGACGGCGCGCCAGCGCCACCTGGAGCACGAATGCCTCGTCCCATTTGAGCCGCTGCCGGGCGTCCTCGACATCGGCCTTGGTGTGCGGGCGGTGGACCTTGAGCAGCGCCTCGGGCAGCGGTACGAAGCCCCGGCCCTCGCGCAGGGCCGGTGGCAGCGGGTCGACGGCGTCCCGCGCGCGGGGCAGTACCGCGTCGACCGCCTTGGCGATCTTCCAGGACTCCATCCCCTTGCACGCCGGGTAGATGGGGATGAGGGCGCCGGCCCAAGCCTGGACGGCCTGGACGGCCTCATAGTCGGGGGCGGCGTCGATGCCGAGGCCGGCGCCGGGCTCCGTGCCGAGGGCGGTGCCCGCGCCGAGGTCCGGGGCCGGGTCGGTGCCGCCCGGCTCACCGGCCAGCTTGGCGTAGGTCGGGTGGGCGAGCTGGAGCTTGCGGTTGAACACCGACACCTTGCCGGCGAACATCGCCCGGCTGCCCGGCAGGAGTTCCTGGTGCGGTTTGTGCACACCGCGGCCGAAGAAGACGAGCTGGAGCCGGCCGCTGCCGTCCGTGATCGTGATCTCCAGGCGTTTGCCCCGGCCGCCGTTGAAGGTGTGCACCCGGGCGTCGGCGACCTGGGCCACCACCGTCACGTCCTCGTCGAGCGGCAGCTCGGACAGCCGGGTGAGCTGCCCCCGCTCCTCGTACCTCCGGGGGTAGTGATGGAGCAGGTCACCGACGGTGCGCAGGTCGAGCTGGTCGGCCAGCACCTTGGCGGTGGCGGCTCCGAGCGTCTTCTTCAGGGGTTCATCGAGCACGGACACACGACCCATTGCACACCACGGCACCGACAGTCACCCGCACCTGTGCAGAACCGGTGGTCATGAGGGTGCGGCGGGACCCGGGAGCGCACCGGGCCGGTGACAGGTGCCCGCGCTCCGGCCCGGTCGGCGGAGCGTCTCGTCCCCGGTCCGCGGGAACGTCTCGGTGGCACGCATCGCCGGCACCCTCCGGGGGGCTACTCGACCCCGATGAGCAGCGGTGCCGAGCCCCGGCCGCCCCGGTACAGCACCGTGTCCACCGCCAGGTGCGACTCCCGGACATGGCGTTCCAGCCGGGCCGCCACCGCCTCCCCCTCGGGGACCTCGTCGCCCAGGACCAGCGTCACCAGTTCGCCGCCCGCCGCCAGCATCCGGTCCAGGACGGTCAGCGCCGTCGCCGTCAGATCCGTGCCGATCACCGCGACGTCGCCGTCTATCAGGCCCAGCACATCGCCCGCCTGACAGACACCGGCCGTCGTCCACGACTGCCGTTCCGCGACGGCCAGTTCCGCGTACCGGGTGGCCCCGGCGGCCGCGGTCATCGCGACCACGTCCTCGTCGAAGCGGCGGTCCGGTTCGTGCACCGCGAGGGCGGCGATGCCCTGGACGGCCGCGCGGGTCGGGATGAGCGCGACCCGGACGCCTTCCGTGCGGGCCTGTTCCGCCGCCGCGGCGGCGGTGTGGCGCAGCTCCGCCGAGTTCGGCAGCAGAACCACCTCCCTGGCGTGTGCGCGCCGGATCGCGTCGACCAGTTCGCCGCTGGCCGGTGGCTCCCCCGGCCGGGCGAGCACCGTCGTCGCGCCCGCCTCGCCGCACACCCCCGCCAGCCCCTCGCCGGGCACGACGACCACGACCGCGCGCTGGGCCTGCTCCCGTACCGGTCCCGGTCCGGCGTCGAAGTGGGTGATCCGGATCCGGTACGGGCGTCCCGCCTCCACCCCGGCCTCCACCGCGGCACCCGCGTCGTCCACATGGACGTGGACGTTCCACAGTCCGTCGCCGCCGACGACGACGAGCGAGTCCCCGAGGGCGTCCAGCCGGGCCCGCAGCCGGGCCACGGCCGCGTCCGTCGCCTCCAGGAGGTAGATCACCTCGAAGGCGGGTCCGCCGTCCGCGCAGGGCTCCACCACCACGGTGCCCACCCGGGCCGGGGCCGGTGCCTTCGGCGCCTCCCCCGAGAGGGCCTCCACCAGCGCGCCCAGCACGGTGAGCAGCCCGCGCCCGCCTGCGTCCACCACTCCGGCGCGGCCGAGCACGGCGAGCTGTCCCGGGGTCGCCTCCAGGGCGGTCCTGGCGCCGTCGTACGCGGCGGCGGCGGCCCGGTCGGGTGCCTGCGCGGCCGCGTCGGCGGCCGCGGACGCCACGGTCAGGATGGTGCCTTCGACGGGGTGCGCGACCGCTTCCCTGGCGAGTGCGGCGGCCCGTAGCAGCGCGCCGGGGAGCTGGTCCCCGGCGCCGATCCGCTCGGCCATGCCCCGGAGGAGCTGCGCCAGGATCGTCCCGGAGTTGCCGCGCGCGCCGATGAGCGCCCCGTGCGCCATGGCCCGTACGGCGTCCGCGGTGGCGGGTACGGAGGTCCCGGTCTCGTGCGCGGCGAACACCGCATCGACGGCCTGGGTGGCGGACTCGACGGTCAGATAGAGATTGGTGCCGGTGTCACCGTCGGCGACGGGATAGACATTGATCGCGTCGATGTCCTCGCGCTCCCGCCCGAGCGCCTCCAGCGCCAGGGAGCACCAGGTGCGTACCGCTGCGGCGTCCAAGGTCTGCGGCACCTGGTGATCCTCCTCGTACGGCCGCACAGGGGCCGTGGGCAGCGGGTTGCACCGCAGGGTAGACCCCGGCGAACGACGGGGAGCTGGGTGGGGGCGGCAAGAACCATGGTAGTTTCGTACTGCCGCCGCAGTCGTTGTATGCTGCTTCGGTTGCCCGATGAGAGTCGGGCCATTCCCCCGGCAGAGCCACCAATCAGCACCACTGATTTCCGGCATGCCGGAATTCACTGTAAGTGCACCTGAAGTCTTTGGAGTGACCCGTGGCTGCCAACTGCGACGTCTGCGGCAAGGGGCCGGGCTTCGGCAATAGTATTTCGCACTCGCACCGCCGTACGTCTCGTCGCTGGAACCCGAACATCCAGCGCGTGCGTGCAGTGGTCGGTCGGACGCCGAAGCGGCTCAACGTCTGCACCTCGTGCATCAAGGCCGGCAAGGTCTCGCGCTAACCGCGACGGTCACGTCGTAGCGCAGCCCCTGCGGTTGCCTTGAGAAGCCGGTCCACCTCGGTGGGCCGGCTTCTTGCCGTGCCCTGACGCGGGCTGACGGCGGCGCGCGGCCGGGGGCGGCCGTTGCCGTACCCCCGGCCCGCTCTCCCTCAGCGCAGCTTCCAGCCGTGGTCCACCGGCCCGATCCCGTCCCCCAGGGCGAATCCGGCGGCTATCGCCCCGGTCACGTACTCCTTCGCCGCCCGTACCGCCTCCGGGACCGCGAGTCCCTTCGCCAGCCCGCAGGCGATGGCCGATGCGAGTGTGCAGCCCGTGCCGTGGGTGTGCCGGTTGTCGAGCCGGGGCGCGCGCAGCCAGTGTTCGTCGGTGCCGTCGCTGAGCAGGTCCACCGCGTCGCCCGCGAGATGCCCGCCCTTGATCAGCACCCAGCGCGGCCCGAGCTCCAGCATGGCGCCGGCGGCCCGGCGCAGTCCGCTCTCATCGGTCACCGCCACTCCCGTGAGCTGCGCCACCTCGTCCAGGTTGGGGGTGGCCACGGTCGCGACCGGCAGCAGCTTCCGCCGTACCGAATCCAGCGCCGACGCGGCCAGCAGCGAGTCACCGTGCTTGGAGACCCCCACCGGGTCCACCACCACCGGCACCGCGGTCCCCGCGAGCAGTTCGGCGACCGTCTCCACCAGCGGCGCGGAGGCGAGCATCCCGGTCTTCACGGCCTGGACGCCGATATCGTCCACGACGCTGCGGTACTGCGCCCGGACCGCCTCCACCGGCAGCTCCCAGTACCCCTGGACGCCCCGCGAGTTCTGCGCGGTGACGGCGGCGAGCACGCTCATGCCGTGGGTGCCGAGCGCCAGCATGGTCTTCAGGTCGGCCTGGATCCCGGCACCGCCGCCGGAGTCGGACCCGGCGACCGTGAGCACGCGGGGCAGATTCATGAGTCCTCCGTAGGTCCGAAGTGGTCCCAGCCACCGGTGCTGTGCCAGGGCGCGCCGTCCACGGTCACCTGTGGCGGCGCGGACGGATGGAGCACCTGCCCGATGACCTTCCACCGGGCGGGCAGTTTGGCGTCCGGGGGGAAGGTGGCGACGATCGCGTGGTCCTCTCCCCCGGTCAGTACCCACTGGAGCGGATCGATGCCGACCGCCTGCCCGATGTCGTTCATCTGACTCGGGATGTCGATGGAGCCCGAGCGCAGGTCGATGCGGACCTTGCTGGCCTCCGCGATGTGCGCGAGGTCGGCGACGAGCCCGTCACTGACGTCGCACATCGCGGTGGCGCCGAGCCCGGCCGCGGCCGGACCCGCGTGGTACGGGGGCTCCGGGCGCCGGTGCGCCTCGACGAAGGCCCGGGGCGAGCGGAAGCCCCGGGAGAGCACCGCGTGCCCGGCGGCCGACCAGCCCAGCCAACCGGTGTACGCGACCACGTCGCCGGGCCGCGCGCCGTCCCGGGTGACCGGCGCATGGTCACGCAGATCGCCGAGTGCGGTGATCGCGAGGGTGATCACCTCGCCCCGTACGACATCCCCGCCGACCACCGCGGCCCCGGCCACCTGGCATTCGTCGCGGATGCCGTCCATCAGCTCGGTCGCCCAGGTGACGGGCAGTTCGGCCGGGACGACCAGCCCGAGCAGCAGCGCCGTGGGCACCGCGCCCATGGCGGCGATATCGGCCAGGTTCTGCGCGGCGGCCTTGCGGCCCACGTCGTACGCCGTCGACCAGTCACGGCGGAAGTGCCGCCCCTCCAGGAGCACATCCGTGCTCGCCACCACCCTGCCGTCGGGCGCGGCCACGACCGCGGCGTCGTCGCCGGGCCCGATCCGGACCGCCGGGGTGGAGGTGAGTCGGGAGGTCAGCTCTCTGATGAGCCCGAACTCCCCCAACTCGCCCACAGTGCCCTTCACCCGAGTCTCACCTCTCCGTCGTCACGCCGGGGGAGCCCCCCGGTGAGGAATGCCTGCCTGCGCTCGCGAGCCGTCCGCGCCGTCGGTACCGTCGAGAGAGCGGTCCGTACGGTCACGGGCCCCGGTACCGTCAAGAGATACGTCAACGTGTGCTCTCCGCCCGCCGTCCCCGCCGCGATCAGCGACGCCACCCGGCCCGCGGGTCTCCCCGCGGCGCCTGGCGACGCGATACCGTGGCGTCCCTTTCTCTCCCCTGGGGTCTCCCCACCGACGGTAGGGGAAATGATCCTCGGGCCGCCCTGGAGGTTCCGTGGTACAGGCGTACATCCTGATTCAGACCGAGGTGGGCAAGGCGTCGACCGTCGCCGAGACCATCGGAAAGATTCCGGGAGTGATGCAGGCCGAGGACGTGACCGGCCCCTACGACGTGATTGTGCGCGCCCAGGCCGACACGGTCGATGAACTGGGTCGACTCGTGGTCGCCAAAGTCCAGCAAGTGGACGGCATCACCCGAACCCTGACCTGCCCGGTCGTGCACCTGTAGCCCCCGTCTACGCTTGGCCGATGACCTCTGCCGGCCGATCCGTGCTGCTCTCCGCCTCCGCGGTGGCGCTTCTCGCTGTCGCGGGCTGCTCCGCGTCGGACGCGGCGACGGTCGCGGTTCCCAGCCCCCCGCCCGAACAGGCCGCCCTCTGCGCCGCGCTGCACAAGGAGCTGCCGAAGACCGTCGGCGGAGAGAAACGCACCGACCCGGAGCCGACGTCCGACCTGACCGCCGGCTGGGGCGACGCCGCGATCGTACTGCGCTGTGGCGTCCCCCGGCCGGAGAAGATGAACGAAGCGACGACCGGACTGGAAGCCAACGGCGTCGACTGGATGGTGGAGGAGCGGGCGGCGGGCCCCCGGTTCACCACCACCTACCGCGAGGCGTACGTCGAGGTGACGATGGACGAGCGGTACGCGCACGACGCGACACCACTCGCCGACCTGGCCGACGCGGTCCGCAAGACCGTGCCGGTCACCGTGGAGATCCCCTGAGGAACGTCGGCGCGGAGCGTCTTCGCGGGGGTCCCGTCCGCACGGTGGGCGGACGGGACCCCGCGGACACATCCGGGGCCCGGCGTACGGAAGGCGCTCAGCGCAGTCCGGTCGGGCGGCGCAGCGCCGCCTGGATCAGCCGGTCCACCAGCTCCGGGTAGTCGACACCGGTCTCCTGCCACATCCGCGGATACATCGAGATCGGCGTGAAGCCCGGCATCGTGTTGATCTCGTTGATGACGAACCCGCCGTCCTCGGTGAGGAAGAAGTCCGCCCGGACCAGTCCCTCGCAGGAGGCGGCCTCGAAGGCCGCCACCGCGAGCCGCCGCACCTCGGCGGTCTGCTCGTCGGTCAGCGGGGCCGGCACCAGACCGGACGCGGAGTCGATGTACTTGGCCTCGAAGTCGTAGAAGTCGTGGGCCGACACCGGCGGGATCTCGGCCGGGACGCTGGCGCGCGGGCCGTCCTCGAACTCCAGCACCCCGCACTCGATCTCCCGGCCCCGGAGCAGCGCCTCCACCAGGATCTTCGGGTCGTGGCTGCGGGCCTCCTCGATCGCCTCGTCGAGCCCGGAGAGGTCCTCGACCTTGGTGATGCCGATGGAGGAACCGGCGCGCGCGGGCTTGACGAAGAGCGGCCAGCCGTGCTCGCCCGCGAAGTCGATGATCTTCTTACGGGCCGCGGACGGGTCCTGCTCCCACTCGCGAGGGCGGATCACCTCGTAGGGACCGACGGGCAGTCCGAAGGAGATGAACACCCGCTTCATGTAGTCCTTGTCCTGGCCGACGGCCGAGGCGAGCACACCGGAGCCGACGTACGGCACACCGGACAGCTCCAGCATCCCCTGGAGGGTGCCGTCCTCGCCGTACGGGCCGTGGAGCACCGGGAAGACGACGTCGACATCGCCGAGTGCCTTGGGCACGGCGCCCGGCTCGCTGTAGACGACCTCTCGGTTGCCGGGGTCGACGGAGAGCACGACGCCGCCGTCGGTGGACTCGGCGAGCTGGTCGACGCTGGGGGTGCGGCGTTCGCTGATCGCCATCCGGTCGGGCTCGTCCGCGGTGAGCGCCCAGCGGCCGTCTGTCGTGATGCCGATGGGCAGCACGTCGTACTTCGTACGGTCGATGGCCCGCAGGACGGCACCGGCGGTGACGATCGAGATCCCGTGTTCGGAGCTGCGACCGCCGAAGACGACGGCCACCCGCGGCTTGCGCGGCGGCTCCTCAGTACACTGCCGGCCGGGGTTCTGGGGGAAAATGTCGGTGCTCATATCGGGTTGAGCGTACCTGTTGACACCCCGGGAGTCAGCGCCGCTCGGCCCGGAAACGACCCCCGAACACCTCAGTGGCGCTCGGGCTTGGCGCTCCGTGACATGAGTTCCTTGAGCGCCACCATCGGGGGCTTGCCCTCGTGGACGATGTCGACGACGGTCTCCGTGATGGGCATGTCGACGCCGTGCCGGCGGGCCAGATCGAGCACCGACTCGCAGGACTTGACGCCCTCGGCGGTCTGCTTGGTGACCGCGATGGTCTCCTGGAGCGTCATGCCCCGGCCGAGGTTGGTGCCGAAGGTGTGGTTGCGGGAGAGCGGGGACGAACAGGTCGCGACCAGGTCGCCGAGGCCCGCGAGTCCGGAGAAGGTCAGCGGGTCGGCGCCCATCGCCAGTCCGAGCCGGGTGGTCTCGGCGAGCCCCCGGGTGATCAGCGATCCCTTGGCGTTGTCCCCGAGTCCCATGCCGTCGGCGATGCCCACGGCGAGCCCGATGACGTTCTTCACGGCGCCGCCGAGTTCACAGCCGATGACGTCGGTGTTGGTGTACGGGCGGAAGTACGGGGTGTGGCAGACGGACTGGAGGCGCTGGGCGACGGCCTCGTCCGGGCAGGCGACCACGGCCGCGGCGGGCCTGCGCTGGGCAATCTCCTTGGCGAGGTTGGGGCCGGTGACGACGGCGACCCGCTCGGCGGGGACCCCGGCGACCTCCTGGATCACCTCGCTCATCCGCTTCGCGCTGCCGAGTTCGATGCCCTTCATCAGGGAGACGAGGACGGTGTCGGCGGCCAGTTCCGGGACCCAGGCGGCGAGATTGCCACGCAGGGTCTGGGAGGGGACGGCGAGGACGGCGAAGTCGGCGCCGTCCAGGGCCGCCGCCGGGTCGGTGGTGGCCCGCAGGGTGGCGGGGAGTTCGATCCCGGGCAGGTAGTCAGGGTTGGTACGAGTGGTGTTGACGGCGTCGGCCAGTTCGGCGCGGCGGCCCCAGAGGGTCACCTCGCAGCCCGCGTCCGCGAGCACCATGCCGAAGGCCGTCCCCCATGAGCCTGTTCCGAAGACGGCTGCCTTGGCGCGGTGTGTCACTTCGTTCCTTCCCCTGCGGCGTTCCGCCGCTGTTCTGCACGGGCCTTGCGATGGTCGTACGGCTCGGTCGGCGCCTTCTCCCCGCGCACATCGGCGAGAAGTGTGGTGATCTCGGCCATGATGGCCTCCGTCGCCTCCCGGAGCACCTCGGGGGTGGGTTCCAGATCGTAGAACCGGGAGAGATCGACGGGCGCTCCGGCCTGCACGATCAGGGTCTTACGGGGAAACAGCCGCAGCCTCCGCTCCTTGGCGTAGGGCGGCATCGCGAGATTCGCGCCCCACTGGGCGACCGGGATGACGGGCACCCTCGTGCGGAGCGCGATCCTGGCGGCGCCGGTCTTCCCCGTCATGGGCCACATATCGGGGTCACGGGTGATGGTGCCCTCGGGATAGAAGGCCACACATTCGCCCCGCTCGACCGCGTCGACGGCGGCGCGGAAGGCGTCCAGCGCGTCGGTGGTCTCCCGGTAGACGGGGATCTGTCGGGTACCCCGGAGGATCATCCCGACAAAGGGCGTCTCGAACAGCGCGGCCTTCACCAGCAGGCGCGGCAGCCGTCCGGAGTTGTACTGGAAGTGCGCGTAGGAAAGAGGGTCCAGATACGAGTTGTGATTGACCGCGGTGATGAATCCACCCTCGGCCGGAATGTGATCCATTCCCCGCCAGTCCCGTTTGAACAGAACCAACAGCGGCGGTTTTGCGATGACCGCCGCCAGGCGGTACCAGAAGCCGATTCTGCGGCGGGACACTCGAACACCCTTCCTCTCGACCGGGTCGTCGCCCGGAAGCCGGGGGTCAAGTGTGGCCCCGGACCTCTGCTCTGTCGAGCACACCGTACGCCCCGATCACCGGACCGCCCCTGCGCGATCGGACGGGCGCCGGGTCACAATGGGGCCCGCTACACATGGACGGAGAGTTGGCCACGAACCCGACCGCGAACACCGACCCGGCGGCCCGATGGTCCCTGGTGGTCCCGTTGAAGCCGCTCGTACGGGCGAAGAGTCGCCTCATGGCGGCGGCCGGCGGGCCGCTGCGTCCGCGGCTCGCGCTCGCCTTCGCCCAGGACACCGTGGCCGCGGCCCTGACCTGCCCGGTCGTATGGGATGTGGCAGTTGTCACGGATGATCCCCTGGCCGGCGCCGAGCTGTCGGCCCTCGGGGCCCGGATCGTGCCCGACCTGCCGGCCGCCGGGCTCAACGCGGCCCTGTCCCACGGAGCGGCGGCGGTACGGGCGGTGCGCCCCGACGCGGCGGTGGCCGCACTCAACGCCGATCTGCCGGCCCTGCGCCCGGCCGAATTGGCGCGCGTCCTCACCTGTGCGGCGGGATTTCCCCGCGCATTTCTGACGGACGCGGCCGGTATCGGTACGACATTGCTCACCGCGGGACCGGGCGTGGAATTGCGTCCCGCATTCGGCGGCCGGTCACGGGATCGGCATTCGGCGTCGGGGGCGGTGGAAATCCCGCTCGACGGGGTCGATTCCGTACGGCAGGACGTGGACACCGGCGACGATCTGGCGGTCGCACTCGCACTGGGCGTCGGCCCGTGGACCTCGGCAAGTCTGCCGCCCGGCGCCCGCACCCCGGAACCCCGCGCACTGGAACACTGACGCCACACCCCACGGCGAGGGTGCGTACCAGGTCCTGTCCGGGCGATCTTCGAGAGTCAGCCCGCGGCCGTCAGATGCATGGGGTCTCCCCGGGCCCCCAAGGGCCGAGGGGACGTGCCGTCGCAGCCCGTCCGGGCCCGACAAGATCGCCCGGACAGGGCCTAACATGACGACCATGCAGGCGACCTCGTTCACATACGACTCCGAATCCCGCGCCGGAAGTGTGCTGCTCGACGACGGCACTCCGCTGGAATTCGACACGGCGGCGTTCGACGCAGGCGGTCTGCGGCTGCTCCGGCCCGGCCAGCGGGTGCGGATCGAGACGGCGGGCGAGGGCGAGGACCGCCGGATCACGCTGGTGACGCTCCAGACCTTCTGAGGGCCCACTGGGCGCCTTTCAGGACCTCCCGTATCCAGCCACCTGCTTTCCGGCCACTAGGCGCCGAGAGGGCCCTCTGAGTGGCCGGAAACGGCCCCCGGCGACCAGGACTCTCGCTGTTCGACGGCCGGAACGCCCCCTGCCGGCCGGGGGGCCCAGTGTTTCGCCGGGGGCCACACACGCCGCGGGCCGGGCTCCCCGAGGGGAGCCCGGCCCGGCGCGTCAGTGGCCCGATGACCTGATGCCGCTTACCTCTTCCTGGCAGTGGCGGTCTTCTTGGCGGCGGTCGTACGCGCCGTCGCCTTCTTGGCGGGCGCCTTCTTCGCGGTGGCCTTCTTGGCCGGCGCGGTCTTCTTCGCCGTGGCCTTCTTCGCCGGGGCGGCCTTCTTGGCCGTGGTGGCCTTCTTGGCGGTCGTCGCCTTCTTCGCGGCGGCCGTCACCTTCTTGGTGGCGGTCTTCTTCACCGCCGTGGCCTTCTTCGCGACTGCCTTCTTCGCGGTCGTCGCCTTCTTGGCGGCGGTCTTCTTGGCGGTGGCCTTCTTGGCCGCGGCCTTGGTGGTCGTCCGGGTGGAGGCACCGCCCGAAAGGCTGCCCTTGGGCGCCTTCTTCACCGAGACCTCGCCCCCACGCGGGAGCTTCTTCGAGCCGCTGACCAGGTCCTTGAAGCCCTGGCCCGCACGGAATCGCGGAACCGAGGTCTTCTTGACCCGGACCCGCTCACCCGTCTGCGGGTTGCGGGCGTAGCGGGCGGGGCGGTCGACCTTCTCGAACGATCCGAAGCCGGTGACCGAGACCCGGTCTCCGGCGACGACCGCGCGGACGACCGCGTCGAGCACCGCGTCGACGGCGTCAGCGGCCTGCTGACGGCCGCCGAGCTTGTCGGCAATCGCTTCTACGAGCTGCGCCTTGTTCACGTCTTCCCCTTCGGAGACATTGCCAGAACGAAAGTGTCCAGGCTTTTTCGCACGTTAGGCAGATATATACCGCAAATCAAACACGAAACGGTCTAATCACCCTAGTGCCGCAACGAAGTCGACCACGGAAGTCGGTCTTCGCGGAGTTCGGGTGTCAGTCGCCTTCAGGGAATCGCCCCTCGTCGAGGTCCTGCATCAAGCGCTCCAGACGCCGTGCCGCGTCAGGGAGATCGTGCTTCGCCGCGGCCGTGATGACCAGCAGCTTCCGGGAAAGCGCCTTCCTTACGCCCTCCGGGACTTGCAGTGCGCGCACGGTCGCGTGCGCTTCCTTCAATCTGGCCGCGACAGCCTCATAGAGCTCTAGTTGGCTGTCGCGTTCCATGCACCGATTGTGCCATCTGAGGCGAGTTGTCGCCCGGCAGGGTCTCAACAGACGGCTGCGCCCCCCACCGGACGGTGGAGGGCGCAGTCGGGGAAAAGCGCTGATCAGACCTGAATGGTGCGCGGTTTGAAGGCCGGACGGGACCGTTCGTAGGTCGCAATGTCCGCTTCGTTCTGAAGGGTGAGGCTGATGTCGTCCAGCCCGTTCAGCAGCCGCCAGCGGGCGTTCTCATCCAGCTCGAAATCGGCCGTGATGCCCTCGGCGCGTACCTGGCGCGCCTCCAGGTCGACGGTGACATCGGCCGTGGGATCGGCCTCGGTCAGGGCCCAGATCCGGTCCACCGTCTCCTGTGGCAGAACAACGGTCAGCAGGCCGTTCTTGAGCGAGTTGCCCCGGAAGATATCGGCGAACCGGGAGGAGATGACGGTCTTGAAGCCGTAGTTCTGGAGCGCCCAGACGGCGTGCTCACGCGACGAGCCGGTGCCGAAGTCGGGGCCCGCGACCAGGACCGTAGCCCCCTGGCGCTCCGGCCGGTTGAACACGAACTCGGGGTCCTTGCGCCATGCCTCGAAGAGACCGTCCTCGAAGCCGTCGCGGGTGACCTTCTTCAGCCAGTGCGCGGGGATGATCTGGTCGGTGTCCACATTGCCGCGGCGCAGCGGCACGGCCCGGCCGGTGTGGGCGGTGAAAGCTTCCATGGTGTTCCTCAGACTCCCGCGGTGACAGCGACGTCGGACAGATCGGCCGGAGAGGCCAGATGGCCCAGTACCGCAGTGGCGGCGGCGACCTGCGGCGAGACCAGGTGGGTACGCCCGCCCTTGCCCTGCCTGCCCTCGAAGTTACGGTTGGAGGTGGACGCGGAACGCTCGCCGGGAGCCAGTTGGTCCGGGTTCATCCCCAGACACATCGAACAGCCGGCGTGTCGCCATTCGGCGCCCGACTCGGTGAAGACCTTGTCCAGACCCTCCGAAACGGCCTGCAGGGCGACCCGTACGGAGCCGGGGACCACCAGCATCCGTACCCCGTCGGCCACTTTGCGGCCGCCCAGAACGGCGGCGGCGGAGCGCAGGTCCTCGATGCGACCGTTGGTGCAGGAGCCTACGAAGACGGTGTCGACCTCGATGTCCCGCAGCGGCTGCCCCGCGGTCAACCCCATGTATTCCAGGGCCTTTTCGGCGGCGAGGCGCTCCGAAGCGTCCTCGTACGAAGCCGGGTCGGGGACGTGGGAGGAGAGGGGCGCGCCCTGGCCGGGGTTGGTGCCCCAGGTGACGAACGGCGCCAGCTCGGTGGCGTCGATGAACACCTCGGCGTCGAAGACGGCGTCGTCGTCGGTGCGCAGGGTCTCCCAGTACGCGACCGCCGCATCCCACTCGGCGCCTTCGGCCGGAGCGTGGTCACGGCCGCGCAGATACTCGAAGGTGGTCGCGTCCGGGGCGATCATGCCCGCGCGGGCGCCCGCCTCGATGGACATGTTGCAGATCGTCATCCGGGCTTCCATCGAGAGCTTCTCGATGGCCGAGCCGCGGTACTCCAGGATGTAGCCCTGGCCGCCGCCGGTGCCGATGCGGGCGATGATCGCCAGGATCAGGTCCTTGGCGGTGACCTCGGCGGGCAGCTCACCCTCGACGGTGATCGCCATGGTCTTGGGACGGGCCAGCGGCAGCGTCTGGGTGGCCAGCACGTGCTCGACCTGCGAGGTGCCGATGCCGAAGGCCAGCGCGCCGAAGGCACCGTGCGTGGAGGTGTGCGAGTCGCCGCAGACCACGGTCGTGCCGGGCTGGGTCAGTCCCAGTTGGGGGCCCACGACATGGACGACGCCCTGCTCGACATCGCCCAGCGGGTGCAGTCGTACACCGAAATCGGCGCAGTTCTTGCGCAGGGTCTCCAACTGGGCGCGGGAGACGGGGTCCGCGATGGGCTTGTCGATGTCGAGGGTCGGGGTGTTGTGGTCCTCGGTGGCGATGGTGAGGTCGAGGCGGCGAACGGGCCGGCCGTTCTGACGGAGACCGTCGAATGCCTGGGGGCTGGTCACCTCGTGCAGCAGGTGCAGATCGATGTAGAGGAGATCGGGCTCGCCATCGGCGCGCCGGACGACATGATCGTCCCAAACCTTCTCTGCGAGTGTCCTACCCATCGCTTTCCCTCCGGCCGGCGGCGGTGCCGGCACCACTAGAGATCTTGTGCGACCCCATGGATCCGAGGGCCGCCTCTACAGACTGGCGGGTTCCCGGAGAAATTGAACTTGCGTTTCACAGTGTGAGACGCGAATATCGTTGCATGGACAACTCTAGCGGCGTCGGCGTTCTCGACAAGGCGGCTCTGGTTCTGAGCGCACTGGAGTCCGGTCCGGCCACCCTCGCCGGGCTGGTCGCGGCGACAGGGCTTGCCAGGCCCACGGCACACCGGCTGGCCGTGGCCCTGGAACACCACCGGATGGTGGCGAGGGACATGCAGGGCAGGTTCATCCTGGGCCCCCGGCTGGCAGAGCTGGCAGCGGCGGCCGGCGAGGACCGACTGCTGGCCACGGCGGGCCCGGTGCTGACGCATCTGCGCGATGTGACGGGCGAGAGCGCGCAGCTCTACCGCCGCCAGGGCGACATGCGCATCTGCGTGGCCGCGGCGGAGCGCCTGTCCGGACTCCGGGACACCGTGCCGGTCGGCTCCACGCTCACGATGAAGGCCGGTTCGTCGGCACAGATCCTGATGGCCTGGGAGGAGCCGGAGCGACTACACCGCGGCCTCCAGGGCGCGCGCTTCACGGCGACGGCGCTCTCGGGCGTACGACGCAGGGGCTGGGCCCAGTCGATCGGCGAGCGCGAACCGGGCGTCGCTTCGGTCTCCGCGCCGGTGCGTGGACCGTCCAACCGCGTGGTCGCCGCCGTCTCGGTCTCCGGACCGATCGAGCGGCTGACGCGCCACCCGGGCCGGATGCACGCCCAGGCCGTCATCGATTCCGCGGCCCGTCTGAGCGAGGCCCTGCGCCGCAACGGCTGACCGGCCACTCCGTCCACCATCAGCCGGCAGCCGCCCAGTCACCCGCCCGCCGCGGCGGAACTCTCCCGGAGACCGACCGAGTTGCCCCCCACCACCGGGCAACTCGGTCCCCCGGGGCGGAGAGTTCCGCCGCGGCGAACACCGACCCCGGACATGAAGAAGCCCCTCGCGCTGACGCGAGGGGCTTCTTCTCTCTTGTACCCCCGACCGGATTCGAACCGGCGCTACCGCCTTGAGAGGGCGGCGTGCTAGGCCGCTACACAACGGGGGCAAGATGTGATCGATGCGACGACGTCACATGATCGGTACTGCGCTGGGCTACCAGGACTCGAACCTAGACTAAATGAACCAGAATCACTCGTGCTGCCAATTACACCATAGCCCATGGTGGTTTAGACCAGTACCCCCGACCGGATTCGAACCGGCGCTACCGCCTTGAGAGGGCGGCGTGCTAGGCCGCTACACAACGGGGGCCCTAGCGATCCCATCCGACCGAAGGCCGGATGTTGTCACCGCACGATCAATGGGAGCTACCCGGTTGATCAACGGGATGGATCTGTACCCCCGACCGGATTCGAACCGGCGCTACTGCCTTGAGAGGGCAGCGTGCTAGGCCGCTACACAACGGGGGCTTTGCAGATGAGCTCTGCGAGCTGGCCTACCAGGACTCGAACCTAGACTAACTGAACCAGAATCAGTCGTGCTGCCAATTACACCATAGGCCACCAAAACGCAACCCCCGGTAGGGGGCTTGTTTGGTTTGCGCTCCCGGTCCGGACCGTGTGGCCCGGGCGAGCGGCGCAGGAAGAACATTACCCGAAGGTGGACGGCGCTCCAAAACGGGTATCGCCCCGCAACAGACCGGGAAGCTGGTCGAGACCGGTGATCCGGATCAGCTCGGGTCGGCCGCCGACACCGGTGCGGTCCAGCCAGATGCCGAGGAGTCCGGCCTCGACGGCGCCGCGTGCGTCGATGTCCGGCTCGTCACCCACGTACGCGACCTCCTCCGGCGGCAGCCCGATGGCCTCGCAGGCGGTGTGGAAGGCCCGCGCCGATGGCTTGGCGCACCCCAGCTCGGCGGCGCAGACGACGACCTCGAATCTGTCCCGTACCCCGAGAACGCGCAGCTTGTGGTCCTGGACCTGGAGCGAGGAGTTGGACAGGATCGCCTGGCGGTACTCCCCCGCCAGGCTGTCCAGGGCGGCGACGGTGTCCGGGAAGAGCGACCAGGCGGCTTCGTAGTGGACGATGTAGCGGTCGAACCAGTCGTCGGCATCGGCGTCGCTCAGCGGGCGCCCGCTGAAGCTCCGCACCCGGTCGCGCCGCTGGCCCTGCCAGTCGACCTCCCCCAGCGTGAACCGCGCCCAGTGCTCGGCGGTGATCTCCCGCCACCGCGCGAGGGCCTGGTCGGCGGAGGTGTATCCGTCGGCCAGGCCCTCGGCGCGCAGGTGACTCAGCAGACCGTCACGGTCGGCGGTGCGGTAGTCGAAGATGGTGTCGTCCACGTCCCACAGGACGGCGCGTATGGTCACGGTCCGACCGTACCCCGGACACCGGGCGACGGCTCGGGGATTCCGGGCCCCCACACCGAACGGACCGGGGCGCCCGGCCCACCGGTGAGGGTGGGGCGGGCGCCCCGGGGGACCGCGGGTGGACGTGCGGGTCAGCCGGCGAGCTTCGCCAGCGCCGCGTCGACGCGGGCCAGCGTCTTCTCCTTGCCCAGGATCTCCAGGGACTCGAAGAGCGGCAGCCCCACCGTGCGGCCGGTGACCGCGACGCGGACGGGGGCCTGGGCCTTGCCGAGCTTGAGGCCGTGGGCCTCGCCGGCCGCCAGGACCGCTTCCTTGAGGGACTCCGGGCTGCTCCAGTCCGCGGCCTCAAGCTTGGCGCGGGCCGTCGTCAGCAGGGCGTCCGAGCCCTCCTTCATCGCCTTCGCCCAGGACGCCTCGTCCTCGACGGGGGCGTCCAGGAAGAGGAAGTCGACATTGGCGGTGATGTCGGAGAGCACGGTGAGCCGGGTCTGGGCGTACGGGGCGATGGCTTCCCACGCCGCCTGGTCGAACTGCTCCGGCGCCCAGTTCGCGTACGGGGCCCGCAGCCACGGCGCGCACGCGTCGGTGAACGCCTTCACGTCGAGACGGCGGACGTGGTCGGCGTTGATCGCCTCGGCCTTCTTGAGGTCGAAGCGGGCCGGGTTGGCATTGACGTCCGCGATGTCGAACCGCTCGATCAGTTCGGCGACCGAGAACACGTCCTGGTCGGCCGAGAAGGACCAGCCGAGGAGCGACAGATAGTTGAGCAGGCCCTCGGGGAGGAAGCCGCGCTCGCGGTAGAGGTTCAGGGACGCCTGCGGGTCGCGCTTGGAGAGCTTCTTGTTGCCCTCGCCCATGACGTAGGGGAGGTGCCCGAAGGCGGGGATCTCCTGGGCGACGCCCAGCTCGATCAGCGCCTTGTAGAGCGCGATCTGGCGCGGGGTGGAGGAGAGCAGGTCCTCGCCGCGCAGGACGTGGGTGATCTCCATCAGCGCGTCGTCGACCGGGTTGACCAGTGTGTAGAGCGGGGCGCCATTGGCCCGGACGATGCCGTAGTCCGGCACGTTCTCCGGGGTGAAGGTCAGCTCGCCACGCACCAGGTCGGTGAAGGTGATCGTCTCGTCGGGCATCCGGAAGCGGACGATCGCCGGGCGACCCTCCGCCTCGTACGCCGCCACCTGCTCGGCGGTCAGCGCACGGCAGTGGCCGTCGTAACCGGAGGGGCGGCCGGCCGCGCGCGCGGCGTCGCGGCGGGCCTCCAGCTCCTCGGCGGAGCAGTAGCAGTGGTAGGCGTGGCCGGCGTCGAGGAGTTTCGCGGCGACGTCCCGGTAGATGTCCATGCGCTGCGACTGGCGGTACGGCGCGTGGGGGCCGCCGATCTCGGGGCCCTCGTCCCAGTCCAGGCCGAGCCAGCGCATCGAGTCGAGGAGTTGCCCGTACGACTCCTCGGAGTCGCGGGCCGCGTCGGTGTCCTCGATGCGGAAGACCATGGTGCCGCCGTTGTGCCGGGCGAAGGCCCAGTTGAACAGGGCGGTGCGGACCAGACCCACATGGGGGTTGCCGGTCGGCGAGGGACAGAAACGTACGCGGACGTTCGCGTTAGCCACGCTTGATCACCTTGTTGGTGAGAGTGCCGATGCCTTGGACGGTGACGGCGACCTCGTCGCCGACGTTGAGGGGGCCGACTCCGGCTGGGGTGCCCGTGAGGACCACGTCGCCCGGGAGCAGCGTCATGGCCTCGGTGGCGTTGACGATCATGTCCTCGATGGAGTGGATCATCTGGCTCGTCCGGCCGAGCTGCCGCTGTTCGCCGTTGACGGTGCACTGGATGGTGAGATCGCCGGCGGTGGCCAGGTCGATGTCCGTCTCCACCCAGGGGCCGAGCGGGCAGGAGGTGTCGAAGCCCTTGGCCCTGGCCCACTGCTTCTCGCGCTGCTGCACATCACGGGCGGTGACGTCGTTGGCGCAGGTGTAACCGAGGATGACGTCCTTGACCCGCTCGCGCGGGACCTCGCGGCACATCCGGCCGATCACCACGGCCAGCTCGGCCTCGTAGTGGAGCTCCTGGGAGAAGGAGGGGTACGCGATGGCGTCACCGGGGCCGATGACCGAGGTGGACGGCTTGAGGAAGGCGTACGGCACGTCCGGGACCTCGTTGCCCAGCTCCGCCGCGTGCTCCGCGTAGTTGCGGCCGAAGGCCACGACCTTGCTGGGGAGCACGGGCGGCAGCAGCCGGACCTTGCTCAGCGGGACCTTGGTGCCGGAGAGTTCGAAGTCCGCGAACGGAATGCCCTTGATGATGTCGAGGACGAGCCCGTCGGGGCCGTCACCCTCGACCGCGCCGAAGGCGACATTGCCGTCGAGGGAGAATCTGGCGATGCGCACGGGATGCGGTTGCCCCTCTACTACTGCTGACGTTGCTGGAGTCTGACGCTCCAGGCTAACGCGGCCGGGGGGCTCACTTCGCGGACCGCCCTGCGGAGGGTCTCCGGACCCGTTGAAGGTCTCGGACCGCCTCGCGGCGGATCTCGCACCGCGTCGCGGCGGACCGCGTCAGGACACGGGGGCGTCCATGAGGATCGTCCGGCGGGGGTTGGCCGTCTGGGTGGGGAGGTCGAGCGAGTGCTCCGGGCGCTCGGGCGACGGCAGCTGCTCGGCGTCGTCGAGGTGTGCGAGCGTGGTGCGCCGGGGGTTGGCTATGTTGCGGAACATCATCGTCTTCATCGGTTGCTTCCCGACCTCATCGACATACGGCCGCTCGACGAGCGGCGGTTGACAGAGCACTCACTGTTGTAAAGCGCCAGGCTAAACACCCAATTCCCCGGTAAGGCGTGTGCAAGACTGGGGGCAAGGTGTGAGTTTCCTCACGAGTTGCCGGGCAATTGGGCCATTTCGGGCGGTCCATGCGGCGCAAGGAAACGGACATTGAACGCTGAAGCCATCATTCCGCTCCTGATCATCGCGACTGGGGCACCCCGGGCCACTCGGTGACCCGTGGGGAAATGTCCCCTTCGCCCCCGAAATCCCTCTACGTCTCGTAACCCGTCGCTCACACCGTGTCACCCAGGTCACAGCACGGTACGCGGCCCTTGTTGGAGATCCGGCACTGTGCTGGAATTCCACGCACCGCCGCGGTTCTCAGGCCGGCGCGCAGGAGGCGCGACCCGCGCCGAGCGGCGGCGGGAAGGGGGAGAGCGCCGGTCGCTCACGACCACCACAAGAGGCGCTTCCGCGCCTCGTAGACGCCGACACCGTCTTGTCGTTCACACGGCAGGACGCCTGGTCCAGAGGTTGCGACGCTAGTGCAGGGACGTTTCAAGAGGGATGGCAGCGCTGCGGCGGAACAAGAGCCGCGCGGCGGGACCGACCGTGGCTCCTCGCCCCAGCACACCCAGAACCAGGGCCCGGTGCCGCCCGGTGACGGTGGTGACCGCGGCACGCGCCCGATAGGTGCCCCGCCCGGCCCGACGGCCGACGGCCCCGCGGTGCCCCCGAAGGGCAAGGGCCCCACGGACACCGGCTCCCGAATAGCTCTTCGTAACTGGCGCATCAGCACCCGGCTCGTCTCCCTGCTGACCCTGCCCGTCGTCGCCGCGACGACCCTGGGCGGACTGCGGATCAACGAGTCCATGGAACGGATGCAGCAGCTCGACCATATGCAGTTGCTCACCGACATGACCCAGGAGGCGACCAAGCTCGCCGTCGCCCTCCAGGAAGAGCGTGACCTGACGGCCGGCCCGCTGGCCAACAACGTCCCCGCCACGAACTTCAAGGTCACCGGCCCGCGTCAGATCACCGACCGGGCCAGAAAGACCTTCCTGGACACCACCCGCGACATCCCCAACGCGGACGACGACGACTCGCTGGAATCCATCCGCGCCAACGCGAACCAGATCGCCACGCAGGTCCGGACGCTGAGCCACATCCGAGCGCAGGCGTACACACGCGGCACCGGAACCAGCTCCCTGCCGAACTCTCTGACGGTGGAGAGCTACCACCGGCTGATCGAGTCCCTGCTGAGCCTCTCCCAGGACATGGCCCAGGCGACCAGTAATCCGGAAATGATCAAGCGCACCCGTGCGCTGGCGGCCTTCTCCTCCGCCAAGGAGTACGCCTCCATGCAGCGCGCGATCATCGCCGCCGCACTGCCCGGCGGTGGCGCGGGCGCCAAGGGCCCCGGCCTCCAGGAGATCGACCGCCAGTACGGCAGCGCCGCCCTCAAGCGGAGCCAGGACGAGCTGAAGGCGTTCAACGCGGTCTACGAGTCCGCCGGTGGCAACGCCCAGGAACTCACCGACCCGCTGGACAACGGCAACCCCACCATCGGATCGGCCGACAGCTTCGCCTCCCGTGTCCTCAACGACAAGGAGGGCCTGGCCACCCAGGAGAAGCAGAACTACCTGGACTGGACCGACGCCTACGGCGTCCGCATCCAGGCCATGAAGACGATCGAGTCCACCCTGCTCGGCCAGATGGAGGCCAAGGCGCGGGAGCTGCGCGAGGAGTCGCAGCGCGAGGCGATCATCAACGGTGCGCTCATCCTCGTCGTCCTCGGCGTCTCGCTCATCGGTGCCTTCGTGGTGGCCCGGTCCATGATCCGCTCGCTGCGCCGGCTCCAGGACACCGCAACCAAGGTTGCCCAGGACCGACTGCCCGAGCTGGTCAAGCAGCTCTCCGAGTCGGATCCGCAGGATGTCGACACCTCCGTCGAGTCCGTCGGTGTGCACTCCCGGGACGAGATCGGCAAGGTGGCCGCGGCCTTCGACGACGTGCACCGCGAGGCGGTCCGCCTCGCCGCCGAGCAGGCCCTGCTGCGGGGCAACGTCAACGCGATGTTCACCAACCTGTCGCGGCGCTCGCAGGGCCTCATCCAGCGCCAGCTCTCGCTCATCTCCGAACTGGAGTCCCGCGAGGCCGACCCGGACCAGCTCTCCTCCCTCTTCAAGCTCGACCACCTCGCGACCCGTATGCGCCGGAACGGCGAGAACCTCCTCGTCCTCGCGGGCGAGGAGCCGGGCCGACGGTGGACCCGGCCCGTCCCGCTGGTCGACGTGCTCCGCGCCGCCGCCTCCGAGGTGGAGCAGTACGAGCGCATCGAACTCGCCGGCATCCCCGCCACCGAGGTCGCCGGGCGGGTCGTCAACGACCTGGTGCACCTCCTCGCCGAGCTGCTGGAGAACGCCACCTCGTTCTCCTCCCCGCAGACCAAGGTCCGGGTCACCGGTCACGCCCTGCCCGACGGGCGGGTGCTCGTCGAGATCCACGACACCGGTATCGGCCTCTCCCCCGAGGACCTCGCCGCGATCAACGAGCGGCTGGCATCGCCGCCGACCGTGGACGTCTCGGTCTCCCGTCGCATGGGTCTGTTCGTGGTCGGCCGGCTGTCGCTGCGGCACGGCATCCGCATCCAGCTCCGCCCTTCCGACTCCGGTGGCACGACCGGTCTGGTCATGCTCCCCGTCGATGTCGCACAGGGGGGCAAGAAGGCTCCCGGCGCCCCGGGCATGACCAATCAGGGCCTGCCGCAGGCGCCCGCCGGTGGCGGCCGTCCCGGCGGGGGCCCAGCCGGCGTCGGCGGACCTCAGGGCGGGCCCGGCGCCGGCGCGCCGTCCGGCGGTCTGCTCGGTGGCGCTCCGCCGCGCGGTCAGGTCGGCGCGGGTACGGGACAGCGCGCCGCGCTCCCGGGCCGCGACGGCGGTGCCGGCCACGCCAGGCAGGGCGCTCCCGCCCAGCCCAGGCAGGGCACCGGTCTCGCCGGCGCCTTCGGCAACCGGCCGCAGCAGACTCCCCCGCCCCACCAGTCCACCCCGACCGGCAATGCGCAGCAGGGCACGGGCGACCGCGGCCGTCAGTTGCCGCCCACCGGTGGCCCCCGTCCCGAGCTGCCCGGTGGCAACCCCGGCTGGGGCGGTGAGCAGTCGTCCACCCCGCAGGGTCCGCGGCAGCACACCGACGCCCCGCGCGGCCATGAGGACGGCGACGCCGCCCGCGGTCCCGGCGCTGCGGACTTCGCCGGCCAGGACTTCGGTGGTCGGCCGCCGCAGCAGCGCGGCCCCGGGGGCACCCCCGGCGGCCAGTTCGTCCGGCCCGACGTCTTCGGCCGGCCGTCCCCGCCCACCAACGACCCGTCGGCCGGTTCCTTCGCGCCGCGGCAGCCCGCCACCGGACAGGACGGACCGGCGAACGGACCGTACGCCGGACCCGGCGCCCCGCGGCCCCAGACTCCGGCCCCCGGCCAGGATCCGGCGGCGACCGGGCAGTTCTCCCGCGCCGAATTGCAGGACGCGACCGGCACCGGACAGTTCGCCCGCCCGGACCTCCAGGACCCGGCCGCCACCGGTCAGTTCCCCCGTCCGGACTTCAGCGAGCGAGGGCCTGCCGCGCCGGGACAGGATCCCGCCGCGACAGGACAGTTCCGCGGCCCGGCCTTCGGCGAGCGACAGGACCCGGCGGCCACGGGTGAGTTCCCCCGTACGGACCGGCAGCAGCCCCCCGGCGGCCAGGCTCCCGGCCCGTACCCCGGTGACGGCCGGCAGGACCCCGCGGCCACCGCGCCCTTCCCGCGGCCCGACTTCAGCGCGCCGCGGCCCCAGGGCGGCATGGCGACCGGCCCGTACCCCGGTGACGGCCGGCAGGGGCAGGACCCGAGCGGCACCGGACAGTTCCCCCGGCCCGAGTTCGACGCGCCCCAGAACCAGGGCCAGCAGCAGAACCAGCTTCCGGCCCCCGGCCAGGACCCCAACGGCCCGTACCCCCGGACCGACCGGCAGGACCCGGCCGGCCAGGACGGCAGGGCCGCCGGGCCGTACGCCGGTCACGGCCGGCAGGACCCGGCCGGCACCGGACAGTTCCCCCGGGCCGAGCTGGGCGCGCCCCAGCCGCCCGCGCCCGGTCAGGCTCCGGCGCCGCGCGGTTACGAGGAGCGGCCCGCCCTCCCGGCGCAGCCGCAGCACGAGGCGCTGCCCGCGGCCGGACCCGGCGACGGCCGTACCCCGCTGTTCGACACCCTGGAGACGGACTGGTTCCGTGCCCAGGACCGGGGCAGGGCCGAGCAGTCCACCGCGGAGGCCCCGTCCTCCGAGGTGTCCCAGACTCCGTCAGACCATCCGCTTCCGCCCATGCCCCAGCGGTCACCCGCCGGTCAGCAGGGTGGACCGGGCGGCAACGGCAACGGCTGGCGCGCCTCACCCAATGACGAGTTGGTGCGCCAGGCCGAGCGGATCAGGAAGCCGGCCGCCGGCGGAATCACCACCTCGGGTCTCCCCCGACGGGTACCGCGGGCCAACCTGGTCGCGGGTACCGCACAAGAACAGAACGCCCAGAACGGTCCGCAGGTCTCGCGCGCGCCCGACGATGTGCGCGGTCGGCTGACCAACCTCCGCCGTGGCATCCAGCAAGGTCGTCAACAGAACAACTCGACGACCGGCAGCCATGACCTCGGCCCCACTCACCAGCAGGAGCGTTAGTTGAGCCCGATGAGCCAGGCGGCGCAGAATCTGAACTGGTTGATCACCAATTTCGTGGACAACACCCCTGGGGTGTCCCACACCGTGGTGGTCTCCGCCGACGGACTCCTGCTGGCGATGTCCGAAGGATTCCCGCGCGACCGCGCCGATCAGCTGGCCGCCGTGGCGTCCGGTCTGACGTCGCTGACGGCGGGAGCCTCAAGGATCTTCGAAGGCGGATCGGTCAGCCAGACGGTCGTGGAGATGGAGCGCGGCTTCCTCTTCCTGATGTCCGTCTCCGACGGTTCGTCGCTCGCGGTGCTCGCGCACCCCGAGTGCGATATCGGTCTCGTCGGCTATGAGATGGCACTGCTGGTCGATCGCGCGGGCAGTGTCCTCACCCCGGACCTCCGTGCCGAGTTGCAGGGCAGCCTGTTGCACTGATCCCCCGTCCGCCTTCTATCCATCCATCAGATAGCGCGCCCCGCGCCGTCACCGTCAGGTCGCCCAACCGGCCCCCCACCGGCCCGCTCAGACGGCACGCCGACGACTTGCTGTCCCGCCCGGAGGACTCATGACCCCGCCACCCGCCTCACACGATCCGTACGGTCTCCAAACCGACGGCTACGGGATCGAGGGCGACCAGCCGCTGGTCCGTCCGTACGCCATGACCGGCGGACGGACGCGACCGCGCTACCAGCTCGCGATCGAGGCGCTGGTGAGCACCACGGCCGATCCCGCCCTCCTCGCCGGGCTGCTCCCCGAGCACCAGCGGATCTGCCATCTGTGCCGCGAGGTCAAGTCGGTGGCCGAGGTGTCGGCACTGCTGTCGATGCCGCTCGGCGTCGCCCGCATCCTGGTGGCCGACCTGGCCGAGGCGGGCATGGTGGCGATCCACCAGCCGGGCAATGGGGACGCCGGCGGCACACCGGATGTGACGCTGCTCGAAAGGGTGCTCAGTGGACTTCGCAAGCTCTAGCGGCGGTACGGCGCCCCGGTCGACCACCAGCGCGAAGATCGTGGTGGCGGGTGGATTCGGCGTGGGCAAGACCACCTTCGTCGGCGCCGTCTCGGAGATCAACCCGCTGCGTACCGAAGCCGTCATGACCTCCGCCTCCGCGGGCATCGACGACCTCACACACACCGGGGACAAGACCACCACCACGGTGGCCATGGACTTCGGCCGCATCACACTCGACCAAGACCTCATCCTCTACCTGTTCGGCACCCCCGGACAGGACCGCTTCTGGTTCATGTGGGACGACCTCGTACGCGGCGCCATCGGCGCCGTCGTCCTCGTCGACACCCGCCGCCTCGCCGACTGCTTCCCCGCCGTCGACTACTTCGAAAACAGCGGCCTCCCCTTCGTCATCGCCCTCAACGGCTTCGACGGACACCAGCCCTACAACCCCGAAGAAGTACGCGAAGCACTCCAGATCGGCCCCGACACCCCCATCATCACCACCGACGCCCGCCACCGCGCCGACGCCAAAAGCGCCCTCATCACCCTCGTCGAACACGCCCTCATGGCCCGACTCAAGTAGACGTTGACGTACGGCAGTTGTCGTAGTTATGTGGGGGCGGGCTGTGTCCTTTGACACGGTCCGCCCCCGCGTTCATAACGTTTCGACAGTGAATTACCGCGGTTCGGACACCCGACGCATACGGTCGGTACCGCTGCGCTCACATTTCCTTCGCACTTTGAAGGGGCTCGCTCTTTATGCCCGTTTTATCTTCCAACGCCATCACTCGGAATGGCTGATTCCAACTGTTTGGATCGGACCCACTCCACATGCTGAAATTCGACGGACTTCTGAGTAGTACGGCTCCGAACGAAGCACGGCACAGCACAGGTGCCGACGCCGAGAGGTTGTTGGTCGAGTGAGGCGAAGCATGACGGGCTCCGCGGAGCAGCAGACGCGGGGCAATTTCACCCCGCCGTCGCGCACGGCGGCGGTACCCGTGGCGGAGCCGGGGCCACCGCCCCCGCCCCCCTCGGGTGGCGACGGCACCAGCCGGTTCTCACCGCGCAACTGGCGGGTGCCGACCAAGCTGAACGCGATCCTGCTGATACCCGTGCTCGTGGGCCTCGTCATGGGCGGCTTCCAGGTCAGAAGCTCCATCGAGACCTGGAGCGAGGCGCAGGACGCCGAGCAGACGGCGCTGATCGTGCGCGCCGCCGCGGAGTACGGCGAGGCCCTCCTCAACGAGCGCGACCTCACCGCGGCCCCGCTACTCACCGCCACCACCCGGGAAGCCCGTCGGACCCGGGCCGTCACCACGGCCCACCGCGCCACGGACACCGCGAAGAAGGCGTTCGACCAGGTGGTCAAGGAGCTGCCGGCCGGGCAGGGCCTGGAGCGCAGGCTGCGGCTGTTCCGCGAGGAGGAGCCGACCCTCAAGGAGCTGCGCGAGACCGCGTACACCACGAGCAAGGACCCGGTGGCCACCGAGGAGGGCTACGTCAAGGTCCAGCACTCGCTCATGGAGTTCGCCAATGAGCTGGGTCTCGGTACCGGCAATGTGACCTCCTACGGCCGTATGGTTTACGCCATTCAGCTCGCGAAGGCCGCCGAATCCCTTCAGCGTTCCATTGGTACGCACCTACTGGTCCGGCCGAGCCAGAAGGACGATGTCCTCGCCAAGCAGACCATCGCCTTCAACTCGTACAACTATCTTGAGCAGATCGCCATCGCGGAGTTCGAGTCCGGCGGCACCGAAGCCGATATGGACAATCTGCTGGCGGTCATGGCCTCGAAGGCGTCCGCGGGCGACAAGAAGCTCCAGGAGTCCGGTCTCACGCCGCCGAAGGGTGCCGACGGCTCCGTCTTCACCGGGATGGCGCTGCGGATCGGCAGCGGGCTCAAGCCCCCGGTGCTGGCCAAGGACGACATCACCCCCGACACCTGGATGGCCGTCGCCACCGCGAAGTTCGAGGGCTACTCCCAGGTCGAGAACGATCTGGTCGACCGGGCCGTGAACGAGGCATCCTCGATCGCCGACGGCGCCCGGCGCGACGCGATCGTCAACGGTCTGATCACCGTGATCTCCCTGCTCGCCGCGTTCATCCTGGCCGGTGCCGTGGCCCGCCAGATGAGCCGCTCGATGCAGCGGCTGCGCACCGCCGCCTTCGGCATCGCCGAGCAGCGCCTCCCGATGCTGGTCGACCAGCTCTCCCGGACCGAGCCCGGCCGGGTCGACACCCGGATGGAGCCGATCCCCATCGACACCCGGGACGAGATCGGCGAGGTCGCCCGCGCCTTCGACCAGGTCCACCGCGAGGCGGTACGGCTCGCCGCCGAGCAGGCCATGCTCCGCGGCAACGTCAACGCGATCTTCACCAATCTGTCGCGGCGCAACCAGTCGCTGATCGAGGGCCAGCTCACCCTGATCACCGATCTGGAGAACCGCGAGGCGGACCCGGACCAGCTCGCCACCCTCTTCAAGCTGGACCACCTCGCGACCCGGATGCGCCGCAACGGCGAGAACCTCCTCGTCCTCGCCGGCGAGGAGCCGGGGCGCCGCTGGGACCAGCCGGTGCCGCTGGTGGACGTCCTGCGCGCCGCGTCATCCGAGGTGGAGTCGTACGAGCGCGTCGAGCTGACCGGTGTCCCCGAGACGGACATCCACGGCCAGGCCGTGACCGACCTGGTGCACCTGCTGGCGGAGCTGCTGGAGAACGCCACCTCGTTCTCCTCGCCGCAGACCAAGGTCCGGGTGACCGCGACCCGGCTGCCCGACGGCCGGATCATGATCGAGATCCACGACAAGGGCATCGGCCTGACCGCCGAGGACTTCGCGGACATCAACCACAAGCTGGCCAACCCGCCGACGGTGGACGCCGCCGTCTCGCAGCGGATGGGCCTCTTCGTGGTCGGCCGGCTCGCCGACCGGCACGGCATCCGGGTCCAGCTCCGCCCCTCGGGCGAGCAGGCGGGCACCACATCGCTGGTGATGCTGCCGGACGCGATCACCCACGGCGGTGGCGGCACCCCGGCGCCCCAGGGTGACTTCACGGTCTCCCAGATCATCCCGGAGCAGCAGACCCAGCAGGGTCCTCCGGTGCTCACCGCGGCCGAGCTGGGCTTCGACGACTCCCGCTACGACCAGCCGGGCACGGCGCCGAAGCCGAGCCCGACGGGCCGTTCGCTGCGGCGCGGGGAGCGCCGGGCCGCGCTGGAGTCGCAGACCCGGGGCACCGGGCCCGCATCACCTCACCAGACCCACCAGACGCACCCGACCCAGGGCCAGGCCCAGCAGCAGCAGCAGCAGCCGTACGGTCAGGAGTTCCCCGGCTACCCCGAACAGGGACGCTCCGACCAGGGCCGCACCGGGCAGGGGTACCCGGAGCAGGGGTACGCCCCGGACGGGTCCCCGCTGTCGTACGAGGGCTTCGCCCCTGCCGGCGGCTACGACGGGACCCAGCCGCCCCAGAGCCACGACGGGCAGTCGCCTGTACCCCCCGGCAACGGCTATCCGGAAGCGGGTCACCCGAACCGGGAGACCGCCGAACCTTCCTACGATGGGCAGTTCGCCCCCCAGCCCCACCAGGGCGACTGGACGGACCAGACCTCCTACCCGAATACCTTCGAGCCGGCGTACAGCCCTGAACCGGAATCCGGTTCCGGTCTCCCGGGCGGCCCCCTGGGCGGCCCGGGGCGGGTGGGCTCCGACCGTCCGGGTCCGTCTCCGTCGCCGTCTCCGAGCAGCGGTCATTCACTGACCGAGGCCGGTCTGCCCCGGCGCGGCAGCCCGCCGCCGCAGCCACCGCAGCAGCAGCCCCAGCAGCACTGGCAGCAGCCCGGTGAGCAGACCCCTCAGGCGCCGGAGAGCGCTCGGCCCGAGGAGACCGGCGCCGGTGAGCACTCCGGCGTCGAGCCCAAGGACTGGCGTTCGACCAACGACGAGCGCTGGCAGCGGGCGGAGCAGCTCCGCGAGCCGAAGGCGGGCGGGGTCACCTCCTCCGGTCTGCCGCGCCGGGTGCCCAAGGCCAACCTCATCGAGGGCACCGCCGAGCAGACCTCGCAGCGGGGTCCCCAGGTCTCCCGCGCCCCCGAGGACGTACGCGGCAGGCTGAGCAACCTCCGCCGCGGGGTCCAGCAGGGACGCAGCGCGGGTACGGACCCGAACGGACCGGGCTTCGGCCCGGGCAGCACCTACAACCAGGAGCGTTAGTGTGAGCCCGATGAGCCAGGCGGCGCAGAATCTGAACTGGTTGATCACCAACTTCGTGGACAACACCCCCGGGGTGTCCCACACCGTGGTGGTCTCCGCCGACGGACTCCTGCTGGCGATGTCCGAAGGTTTCCCGCGCGACCGCGCCGATCAACTGGCGGCCGTCGCCTCCGGTCTGACGTCGCTGACCGCGGGAGCCTCAAGGATCTTCGAAGGCGGCGCCGTCAACCAGACGGTCGTGGAGATGGAGCACGGCTTCCTCTTCATCATGTCGATCTCCGACGGTTCGTCGCTGGCCGTGCTCGCCCACCCGGAAGCCGATATCGGCCTGGTGGGATACGAGATGGCACTCCTGGTGGACCGGGCCGGAAATGTCCTGACTCCGGACCTTCGAGCGGAACTTCAGGGCAGCCTTCTGAACTAACTGGCAGACAGTGCGTTTCGCGCCACCGCACCATAGGGTGCGGTGGCGCGGCTCCACAGGGACAGGGACCGGCGACTCGCAGTCGGAGGAGGAAACGTGGCAACACCCCCAGGCGGACGCCCTTATGACGGCGGTGCCCAGCAGATGCCCGACGAGCACTCTCCGAACCGCTACAACTTCCCTTCGACGCCCGGAGGGTACGGCGCCCAACACCCCCAGCAGCCCCAACAGCCTTACCAGCCCCACCAGCCTTACCCGCCTTACCAGCAACAGCCGCACTACCCATCGCAGCCGTACGCGTCCTCGTACCACTACCAGGACGACCAGAACCATCAGAACCAGCAGCACAACCAGCAGCACAACCAGCACGACCCACCCAACCAGCACGACCAGCAGCACCGGGGCTACGAGGCACCGGCGCACCAGAACGCGCACAACCCGCTGGTCCGCCCCTACGCCATGACCGGCGGCCGGACCCGGCCGCGCTACCAGCTCGCGATCGAGGCGCTGGTCAGTACCACGGCCGATCCGATGAGGCTCCAGGGGCAACTGCCCGAGCACCAGCGGATCTGCCGGCTGTGTTTCGAGATCAAGTCGGTGGCGGAGATCTCGGCCCTACTCTCCATCCCCCTCGGCGTCGCCCGGATCCTCGTCGCCGATCTGGCAGAGGCCGGCCTCGTCGCCATCCACCAGCCGGGCGGCGACGAGGCCGCCGGCGGACAGCCAGATGTGACACTGCTCGAAAGGGTGCTCAGTGGACTTCGCAAGCTCTAGCGGCGGTGCAGCCCGCTCAACCACCAGCGCGAAGATCGTGGTGGCGGGTGGATTCGGCGTGGGCAAGACCACCTTCGTCGGCGCCGTCTCGGAGATCAACCCGCTGCGTACCGAAGCCGTCATGACCTCCGCCTCCGCGGGCATCGACGACCTCACACACACCGGGGACAAGACCACCACCACGGTGGCCATGGACTTCGGCCGCATCACACTCGACCAAGACCTCATCCTCTACCTGTTCGGCACCCCCGGACAGGACCGCTTCTGGTTCATGTGGGACGACCTCGTACGCGGCGCCATCGGCGCCGTCGTCCTCGTCGACACCCGCCGCCTCGCCGACTGCTTCCCCGCCGTCGACTACTTCGAAAACAGCGGCCTCCCCTTCGTCATCGCCCTCAACGGCTTCGACGGACACCAGCCCTACAACCCCGAAGAAGTACGCGAAGCACTCCAGATCGGCCCCGACACCCCCATCATCACCACCGACGCCCGCCACCGCGCCGACGCCAAAAGCGCCCTCATCACCCTCGTCGAACACGCCCTCATGGCCCGACTGAGGTAATGAACTCCCGCCCGCGCCGGCGACCGTGAGAAGCCCCGTACTCCCTGGGAGTGCGGGGCTTCTCACGATTGACTACGGTGGGGTCATGTCCGGCACCTGAGCAGAGACACGGATCCCTCGCACCCCCGACCGACACCGGTCGCCGGGTTCCTTCCGGCTGTCCCACTCACTCAGGAGATCCTCCGCCGTGTTCCCCGCACCCTCCAGCCCCTCCCCCGCCCCGTCTTTTCCGTACCACTCCCCCGCCGCCGACGCCCTGGACCGCCGGGTCCGGCGGCTGCGCGAGATCGCCGAGGCCGAGCCCCGGCTGGACGGCGTCCTGCTGTACGGCTCCTGGACCCTCGGCGAGGCCGACGCGCACTCCGACATCGAGGCGTACCTGTTCGTGCGGGAGGGCCACGCCGAGACGTTCGACGGCCGCGAGTTCATCGAGCGGCTGGCCCCGCTGGAGCTGGCGTACACGAACATGTACGGCATCCTCGCGGTCGTCTTCGACGATCTGATGCGCGGCGAGTTCCACTTCGAACCCGCCGACCCGGGCATCGAATCCGTCGCCGACTGGCGGGGTTCGGTCCATCTGCCGGATCCGGAGGCGGCGGTCCTGCTGGACCGGAGCGGGCGGCTGACCCAGGTCGTCCGGACCCTCGCGGAGTTCCGCCCGCCGGAAGCTCCCGCGACGGCGCTCCAGTTGACCTCCGAGCTCGCCAACTGGACGCTCATGCTGTCCCATGTGCTGGCCCGCGGCGAGACCGCCCGCGCCCACGCCCTGCTGCACACCGTGGTGGCGCCCCTCCAGCTCCAGCTCTGCCGGCTGCTGCGGGGCAGCACCGCGCACTGGCTCACCCCCAGCCGGGCGCTGGAGGCCGATCTACCGGCGCCGGACCGGGAGCGGTACGCGGCCACCACGGCGCGCTGCCACCCGGACGACGTCCCGGCGGCGGCGCGGAAGAGCTGGGAGTGGAGTCGGGAGCTGGCCCGGGAGGCGGCGGACCGCTGGGAGTTCGACGTCCCGTCGGCCCTCCACGGGCGGATCGCGGCGCACCTGGCCGGCTGACGGCTCCGGGTCCGGGTCCGGTCCGGGCGATCTTGCTCAGACAGGACCCACGGGACGCGTGAGGGCCCCGTACACCGGTCGTGGTGTACGGGGCCCTCACGGGGTCCTGCGTGGCGCTCGACGGCCCCGTCGTGCGACGGGAGCGGGTCAGCCCTGCCAGCTGTGCGAGGGCTGGAAGCCGCGCTGGCGCTCCAGCCGGCGCCAGCCGGCCGTCGTGCGCCCGCGCACGGGTGCCTCCGCGGGCCGGGCCGCGGCCCGCGCCATCAGTACCGCTGTTATCGCGGCCAGCTCCTCGGGCTCGCAGTGCCCCTTCTCGACACGGAGCAGGGACGACGGAGAGGATTCAGCGGGAGTGTTCATCAGTGATCAGGCTCCGAATTCTCCGCAGGACTACTGCGGCGGGTTCCCGTGCTTGCGGGACGGCAGGTCGGCGTGTTTCGTCCGCAGCATCGCGAGGGAGGCCACCAGCACCTCACGGGTCTCGGCCGGGTCGATGACATCGTCCACCAGGCCGCGCTCCGCCGCGTAGTACGGATGCATCAGCTCGGACTTGTACTCCTTGACCATGCGGGTCCGCATGGCCTCCGGGTCCTCGGCGTCGGCGATCTGCCTGCGGAAGATGACATTGGCGGCACCCTCGGCGCCCATCACCGCGATCTCGTTGGTCGGCCAGGCGTAGGTGAGGTCGGCGCCGATGGACTGGGAGTCCATGACGATGTAGGCGCCGCCGTACGCCTTGCGCAGGATCAGCGAGATCCTCGGCACCGTCGCGTTGCAGTACGCGTAGAGCAGCTTCGCGCCGTGCCGGATGATTCCACCGTGCTCCTGGTCGACCCCGGGGAGAAAGCCGGGTACGTCCAGAAGAGTGATGATCGGGATATTGAAAGCGTCGCACATCTGGACGAAGCGCGCAGCTTTTTCCGAAGCCTCGATGTCCAACACGCCTGCCAGGGACTGCGGCTGGTTCGCCACGATCCCGACCACCTGGCCGTCCAGCCGGGCGAGCGCGCAGATGATGTTGCGGGCCCAGCGCTCGTGGATTTCGAGGTAGTCGCCCTCGTCCACCAGCTCCTCGATGACCTTGTGCATGTCGTACGGGCGGTTGCCGTCGGCGGGCACCAGATCCAGCAGCACGTCCGAGCGGCGGTCCGCCGGGTCCTCCGACGCGACCGTCGGCGGGTTCTCGCGGTTGTTCTGCGGGAGCATCGAGAGGAGGTAGCGGACCTCGGCGATGCAGGTCTCCTCGTCGTCGTACGCGAAGTGCGCGACGCCCGAGGTCTCGGCGTGCACGTCCGCGCCGCCGAGTCCGTTCTGGGTGATCTCCTCGCCGGTCACGGCCTTGACCACGTCGGGTCCCGTGATGAACATCTGCGAGGTCTCGCGGACCATGAAGACGAAGTCGGTCAGGGCGGGGCTGTAGGCCGCGCCACCGGCGCACGGGCCGAGCATCACCGAGATCTGCGGGATGACGCCGGAGGCCCGGGTGTTGCGCTGGAAGATGCCGCCGTACCCGGCGAGGGCGCTGACGCCCTCCTGGATGCGGGCGCCCGCGCCGTCGTTCAGGGAGACCAGCGGGGCACCGGCCGAGATGGCCATGTCCATGATCTTGTGGATCTTGGTGGCGTGGGCCTCGCCCAGCGCGCCACCGAAGATCCGGAAGTCGTGTGCGTAGACGAAGACCGTACGGCCCTCGACCGTGCCCCAGCCGGTGATCACACCGTCGGTGTAGGGCCGCTTCGCCTCCAGGCCGAACCCGACCGCCCGGTGCCTGCGGAGCTGCTCGACCTCGTGGAAGGAACCCTCGTCGAGCAGCAGCGCGATCCGCTCGCGCGCGGTCAGCTTGCCCTTGGCGTGCTGCGCCTCGGTCGCGCGGTCACTGGGCCCGCGCCGGGCCCGCTCGCGCAGATCGTGCAGCTCGGCCACGCGCCCACGGGCGTCGCTCGGCTCGCTGGAGGTGTCGTCGACAACGGTCATGTCACGACCCTACGGATCGGACCCCGAAATTCGTCCCGTTGACTCTGTACAGTCTCCGGAGCGTTCTGCTGTTGGCCTTCGACAGAACCGCTGGGCACCGGGGCCCAACCACCAGCTCACGACCACTGTTGTTTGTGGACGTTCCACAAGCCGTTCAGCCGAGTATCACCTCGCACCGATGGCTCGCCCCGGCATTGCCCCCGTTCAGCCGCAGCCGGATGGCCCTGCCCGTACCGAGCACCTCGATCGCGGGATCACTCGCGATGACCGCGCGGACCGGCCGCCGCCAGGTGATCTCCAGGGGGGTCCCGGTGCGCCGGGGGTCGCTGAGCCACAGGGTGGCGGTGCGGCGCCGGCGCCGTACGAGCACGCTCACGGGCGCGGTGGCGCCGAGGGGGCCCACCGTACCCGCCCGCCAGAAGTTCGCCGCCAGGAGTCCCAGCGAGCGCACCGAGACGACCTGCCGGCCGGCGCTGTTGGCGTGGACGGTCAGCCAGCGCCGGTCGTGCGCGCGGGCGGCGACGGCGCGGCGGCTCGCGCCGGGCATCAGGAGGTAGGCGTACGAGGCGTCCACGGGGTCGGTGCCGTGGTCGAGCCAGAGGGTCTGGTAGCGGCGGGTGACGCGCCGGGGGGAGCTGGTGGTGTTGATATCGCTCCAGGCGCCCGCGCGGTCCTCGCGGAGGGTGCGCAGCGCCTCCGTGCCGTACGGCAGGACCCAGCCGCCGTGGCCGTCGAGATGCGCCCAGCCGCGGCCGACGGTGAGGGGCTCCCGGCCGTCCGCTCCGAGGTTGCGGTTGTCGACGATCGTCTCGACGGGGACGCCGTCGGCGCAGCTGATGCCCGCGCCGAGGCAGATGATCGCGTCGGCGGCGCAGAACCAGGACTTATGGGCGCGGAGCGTGGAGCCCAGGCCGTGCAGCTCCTGCCCGATCGCCGCGTACTCGCCGTCGGTCGCGCCGCCGACCCATCGCGCGGCGGGCTTGGGCAGGCCCCACTCACCGCCCGCGCGGTCGGGGAGCCGCCGGGTGGAGACGGTGGTGCCGGGGAGCCGGTACCAGTCGACGGTCGGCCAGAACCAGTCGGTGTACTGGCCGCCGTGGGCGTCGTCGGGCCACCAGGAGAGCATTCCGGCGCCGGTGTGGAAGCCGCGCGGGTTCTCGCCGTTGCCGCACTCGTAGTGGGCGATCCGGTCCGAGGCCATCGCGATGTTGGCGGCCCAGCCGGGGCGGCGGTGCACGGCGCGGTCCATGGCGGCGAAGAGCTTGTGTCCGACGGGCTCGGGGGCGGCCGGTCCGGGGGCGGCGGCGATGGCGTGCAGCCGGGCGAGGTCCGCGACGCCGTACTGGGCGCCGGTGAGGATCGGCTCCGTGGTGTCCCGTTCGATCCACCCCTTGATCCGCGCGTGCCAGCGCGCCCGCTCGGCTGGGCTCGCCCCGGCCGCGAGCAGGGCGATGGCGGCGATCATGGCCTGCCCGTGGAAGTGGTCGCCGCGCAGCACGGCGCGATCGTCGTCCTTGAGCAGACCCCGGCTGATCGCGCGGCCGTTGACGCTGTCCATCATCAGGCCGTTGTGGATCAGGGGCGCGTAGGCGTTCTCGACGCTGTCGAGGATGATCTGCCGGTTCGGGTCGGTGACCTCCCACGCCGACCCCGCGAGCAGGGCGAGGAGTCGGCCGAGGCCGTCGAGCATCACCTGGCCGTACGTACCGGAGTAGGCGACCCAGGTGTGCTGGACGAACGAACCGTCCGCATAGAGGCCGTCGCCCCGGGTGACGTACGGGAAGACCGGCGAGAGCGCGTCCCGGGCCAGCGCGATCTTGGCGGGTGCCCGGCCGATGACACCGCGCAGGGCGACGGAACGGCAGAGGTCGACCCGGTTGGCGCCGGTGGAGGTGCCGGTGTACGAGCCGAGCAGGGCGTCCGGGACGAAGTGGTCGACGGCGGCGCAGGCGGCCTCACGGCGGGCCGGGGTGAGGTGGTCGTGGAGGGCGGCGACGATGTCCATGAGGAGGCGGGGGCTGCCGATCTGCCACTCCCACCAGTTGCCGTACCGGGTGGTGCCGGGGTGGTAGACGGTGGCGGCGAGATGGTCGAGCCCCCGGACGATGTCGGCGAGCAGCCCGGGGTCGGCGGCGTGGGCGTACGCCTGGGTCATGGTCCACAGCCGGGTGTAGCTCAGGGTGATACCGGCCGGGGGGGCCGGATAGCCATAGGGATGGCCGGGCCAGAGCGAGGTGGCGGCGGGGGCCATCGTGGCGCGGAAGGCCGCGGCGAGCCGGGCGGTCTCGGCGATCCGGGAGGCGTAGGGCTCGGCTCCGGGGTCGTAGCCGGTGCCGAGGCTGATGCCGAGCCAGCGGAGCCGGAGGGCGTCGTACGGGTCGGCCGGGGCGGCCGGGGCGGATGGGCCGGGCGGGACGGCCGGGGTGGCGGGCCGTGTCGCCGCACCCGCCACCCCCGCCGCCCCCGTCACGGTGCTGGCGGTGGCGCCCGCCGCGGCGAGGAAGGTGCGGCGGGACCAGGCGGGCGGCGGTGACACGGGAGCCTCCGTGGGGGCGGGGGGGATCCGATCGTCCTTGGTCTAGCACGGGCCGGGAGTGGGCTCAATGGTCGCGGCGGACCGGTGCCGGAGGCGCTTGCCGCACCGCTTCGGGTGACCCCCGAAGCAAGAGGTTGAATATTGAACGGAATACCCCTACAGTGAATCTCGTTGAAGCTTCAACAACACCGCTCCGGTACTCCACCCCCCGGAAGCCCGTCCCCCCGAGGAGCACGTCATGGGTCTGTTCAACCGCAAGTCCGACACCGCCACCACCACCCTGGCCCCGGCCCCCGTCGATCCCGCGCTCGCCGCCCTGACCGGCGACTACACGATCGACCCGGCCCACAGCAGCATCGGCTTCACGGTGCGCCACGCCATGGTCACCAACGTCCGCGGCACCTTCGGCGAGCACGAGGGCACCCTGACCCTCAACGGCTCCGACCCGGCCGCCTCCCGCGCCGCGATCGACGTCAAGATCGAGTCCATCGACACGGGCATCGCGGACCGCGACGGCCACCTGCGCAGCGGTGACTTCTTCGACACCGAGCAGTTCCCGCTGATGTCCTTCCGCTCCACCCACGCGGAGCAGCTCGGTGGCGACACCTACCGGGTGACCGGCGACCTCACCATCAAGGACGTGACCCGCCCGCTCGCGATCGACCTGGAGTTCAACGGCTCCGCCACGGACGTCTACGGCAACGAGCGCGTCGGCTTCGAGGGCAATGCCGAGATCCTGCGCTCCCAGTGGGGCCTGACCTGGAACGCAGCGCTGGAGACCGGCGGCGTGATGGTCAGCGACAAGGTCAAGCTGAACTTCGACATCTCGGCGATCAAGGCCGCCTGACGCTCCCCCGCGTCACGCCCCCCGGCGGAGAGCCCTTGCGGCCCGCCGCCCCCAGAGCGCGCCCGCCCTGCCGCAATCCCCCAGCGGCCGGGGCGGGCGCTCTGCCGTGTGGTGCCCGGGACGGGTGGGTCGGCGCGGTCTCAGAAGCCGCCGCCGCCCCCGTCGAATCCGCCACCGCCGCCGATGTCTCCCCCGCCGCCGCCCCAGTCGCTGCCGCCGAAGTCGGACGAGTCGAAGTCCGCGCCCGAGTAGTCGCCGCCGCCGAACTCTCCGCCGCCGTACTCCGCCGCGTAGGCCGGGGAGGACAACATGCTGCCGAGCACCGTGCCCACCAACAGGGCGGGCAGGATGCCGCCGCCGAAGTAGCCACCGGCCCAGGGGCCGTACGCCGGGCCGGCCTCCCAGTACGGGCGGCGGCCGGTCGCCGTCTCGACCGTACGGGAGAGGGGGGCCAGGCCCTCCGCCAGCCGGGTGGCGTCCGCCGCGCAGACCGGGACCTCGCGCGGGGCGCCGTCCGGCGGGGTCCACATCGCGTCGGCCACCGACGGGCCGTGGCGCGGGTCGAAGAAACAGGGCGGCCGGCGGTCCGGGAGCGGAGCCTTCAGCCGGCGGGCCTCCAGGGTGGCCAGACCGAAGCGGCCGTCCTCGATCGCCCGGGTGACCTCCCGTACGTCCGAGGGGTGGCCGGCCGACGCCATCAGCGATTTCGCCCGGTCGTACGCGTCGAGCGCACGCTCGTAGTCCGCGCGCATGGCGTCGTCGGCGCCCCGCTCCGACGGGTGGAAGTCCAACCGGTCGAGCTCCTCACCGAAGGCGGTGATGTCCTCGTCGACGACCACCCGGAGCTTGTCCAGCGCGGCGTGTTCCTCCTCGGCCTTCCTGCGCCGGTTGCGGCGCACCACCGCGTACGCGCCCGTACCGGCCGCCACCAGCACCGCGCCGAAGACGACGAGGGCGCCGGTGTTCGAGCCGTCGTCACCGCCCGTCGCGCCCCAGGACGCGGGCGCGCTGCCGCGTAGCTGCGGCAGCGCCTGGTCGGCGAAGGCGTTCAGTTGGGTGGCCGCGTCCTGGCCGGGGGGCGTCCCAGCCGCCGCCACCAGGTTCCGTACCGCCTGCCGGGAGAGCACGGCGCCGTCCGCGCCCGCGTCGAAGCCGTCGCCCAGCCGGATCGCGTACAGGCCGGTGACGCCCGTACCGGTGCGGACGGCGGAGAGCAGACCGGTCGGGGGGTAGGCGGGGCTCGTCGGCAGGACCGCGATGAAGAGCGGTTTGTCCGCGTCCTTGATCTTCTTCGCCAGGGCGTCCGCGTCCGCCCGGGAGAGCTGCGCCGATGCGGCCGGGTCGACATAGACCGGCCCGTCCTTCAGCGCTTCGGCCACGGTCGCGGGGCCGGTGGCCGCCAGCGCTCCCGGGGCCGTCCCGAAGACGGTCGCCGAGAGCGCCAGCAGCAGACCGGCCAGGAGGAAGAGCAGCCTGGTCTTCATGGTTCGACGCTACCCGAAGGGGTAGTTCTCGGGGCAAATGTCGCGCGTCACGCCATGTATCGCCCGAATGACTACGGACCAGTGGCCACCGACCGGATGAAGGGTGGGCGGAGTGACGCGCGGGGGGCGAGCGCCGGAGGCGGGGCCGCCCCGCGCGGCTCACTCGGCCGGTTCGACCCCCGCCCGCAGCAGACCGTAGGTGTACGCGTCCTCCAGCGCCTGCCAGGAGGCGGCGATGACGTTGTCCGCCACCCCGACCGTGGACCACTCGCCGGCTCCGTCACCCGTGGTGATCAGCACCCGGGTGGTGGACTCCGTGCCGTGGCGGCCTTCGAGGATGCGCACCTTGTAGTCGACCAGCTCCAACTTGGCGAGCTGCGGATAGAAGCGCTCAAGACCGACCCGCATCGCCCGGTCCAGCGCGTTGACCGGGCCGTTGCCCTCGGCGGTGGCGACGATCCGCTCACCCTTCGCCCACAGCTTCACCGTGGCCTCGTTGGCGTGGGTGCCGTCGGGACGGTTCTCGACGATCGCCCGCCACGACTCCGTACGGTAGTAACGGCGCGCCCTGCCCTCCGCCTCCTCGCGCAGCAGCAGCTCGAAGGACGCGTCGGCCGCTTCGTACGTATAGCCCTGGAGCTCCCGCTCCTTGACCCGGGCGACCACCCGGCCCACCAGCTCGCGGTCACCGCCCAGCTCGATGCCCAGCTCCCGGCCCTTCAGCTCGATGGAGGCGCGGCCCGCCATGTCGGAGACGAGCATCCGCATGGTGTTGCCGACCAGCTCCGGGTCGATGTGCTGGTAGAGGTCCGGGTCCACCTTGATCGCGGAGGCGTGCAGACCCGCCTTGTGCGCGAAGGCCGAGACACCCACATAGGGCTGGTGGGTGGAGGGCGTCAGATTGACGACCTCGGCGATGGCGTGCGAGATCCGGGTCATATCGGCGAGCGCGCCCTCGGGCAGCACCTTCTTGCCGTACTTCAGCTCCAGCGCCCCGACGACCGGGAAGAGGTTGGCGTTGCCGACGCGTTCGCCGTAGCCGTTGGCCGTGCACTGGACATGGGTCGCACCCGCGTCCACGGCGGCGAGGGTGTTCGCCACCGCGCAGCCGGTGTCGTCCTGTGCGTGGATCCCGAGCCGGGCGCCCGTGTCGGCGATGACGGTGGCGACGACGGCCTGGACCTGGGCGGGGAGCATCCCGCCGTTGGTGTCACAGAGGATGACGACGTCCGCGCCGGCGTCCGACGCGGTACGGACGACGGCCTTGGCGTACTCGGGGTTGGCGCGGTAGCCGTCGAAGAAGTGCTCACAGTCCACGAACACCCTGCGGCCCTGGTCCCGCAGGTGGGAGACGGTGTCGCGGACCATCTCCAGGTTCTCTTCGAGGGTGGTGCGCAGCGCGAGTTCCACATGGCGGTCGTGCGATTTGGCGACCAGCGTGATCACCGGGGCACCCGACGCAAGCAGCGCCCTGACCTGGGGGTCATCCGCGGCCTTCGCACCCGGGCGGCGGGTGGCGCCGAAGGCCACGAGCTGGGCGTTCTTGAAGGTGATCTCCCGCTGCGCGCGGGAGAAGAACTCGGTGTCGCGGGGGTTGGCACCGGGCCAGCCGCCCTCGATGAACGCCACGCCGAAGTCGTCCAGGTGTCGGGCGATGGTCAGCTTGTCGGCGACGGTGAGGTTGATGCCCTCACGCTGGGCGCCGTCGCGGAGCGTGGTGTCGAAGACGTGGAAACTGTCGTCGACACCGGGGGCGGTGTCCGTGGCCCGGCCCGTCTCCGTGGGCTGTGTGGTCATGGCTGCGTTGACTCCTGTCGGGTGAGTGGCTCCCGGTATTTCTGGCTCCACTTGCCCCCATCTTCGCGTGCGGGTCGCCTTCGGCCGAGGTGGGGCCGGAAAACGAAAAAACCTCTCGCGGGTGCGAGAGGTTTGCGCGCGGGTCTGGGGGGCGGTGATCGCGTCGTACGGGGTGGTACGGGGCGTTCACTGCGGACCGGCGCGCCTGCTGTCCATAATCATGGCGAACGAAAGCACGGTCGCAGTCTGCCATACGCCTGCGGCGGGCGGACACGGGTCTCACGATGCGGTCGGCCCCCCGGGCGGGGGGCCGGTCCCCGTGACCCTCAGTACCTTGCGGGGCGCTGCCCCGTACCCCGCTCCTCAAACTCCCCCGGAGGCGCTGAAACCCAGCCCGTCCGGCGCTTGAGGACGGACACCCGGCCCGGGGAGCGCGTCGAGCAGAGCGTGATCGTCAGGGTGTCGGGGCCGTGCTCGCGTCGCGCGGGGTGCGGGGCGCTGCGGGGCGGCGGGCGTCGGCGCCCACCCGGTTCAGGTCGATGTCCCGGGTCTCCCGCATCGTCAGGTAGACGATCAGGGAGACCGCCGCGCAGCCCGCCACGTACCAGTAGTAGCCGGACTCCACGCCCGAGTTCTTGAACCAGAGCGCCACGTATTCCGCCGTCCCCCCGAACAGGGCGTTGGCGATGGCGTACGGCAGGGCGACGCCCAGCGCCCGTACCCCGGTCGGGAAGAGTTCCGCCTTCACGCAGGCGTTGATGGAGGTGTAGCCGGTGATGACGAGCAGTGCCAGCAGGGAGAGCCCCAACGCGGGCCAGAACGAACCGACGTGCTGGAGAAGCGTCATGATCGGGACGGTCAGGAAGGTCGAGCCGAGCGCGAAGGTGATCAGCAGTGGGCGGCGGCCGACGCGGTCGGAGAGGCTGCCGGCGAGCGGCTGGAGACAGGCGAAGACGATCAGCGCGCAGAACGAGACCAGGGTCGCGGTCTCCTTGTCCAGACCGGCCGAATTGGACAGGTACTTGGTGAGGTACGTGGTGTACGTGTAGTACGCGACCGTGCCGCCCATGGTCAGCGCGATGACCAGGAACGCCTCCCTCCGGTACACCCAGAGCGCCTTCAGGGTGCCCTTCTCGTCCTCGGGGGTGTCGCCGGCCGACTCGTCGTACACCTCCGTCTCCAGCATGTTGCGCCGCAGATAGAAGACGACGGCGGCGCCGAGCGCGCCGATGATGAACGGAATGCGCCAGCCCCAACTGTGCAGCGCGTCGTCGGACATCGTGCGCTGGAGCACGATCTGGAGTCCGAGACCTAGGATCTGGCCGACCGTCATGGAGACGTACTGGAAGCTGGAGGCGAGCCCCCGGTGCTCGGGTGCGGACGCCTCGGTGAGATAGGTGGCGCTGGCCGCGTACTCGCCGCCGACCGAGAGCCCCTGGAGTAGCCGGGCGATCAGCAGGACGACCGCGCCGCCGTAGCCGGCCACCCCGTACGTCGGCGCGACGGCGATCAGGACAGCTGACGCGGACATCAGGGTGACGGTGAGGGTCAGCGCGTACTTGCGACCCTTGCGGTCGGCGACCCGGCCCAGCAGCCAGCCGCCGACCGGGCGCATGAAGAAGCCGACGGCGAAGATGCCCGCCGTGTTCATGAGCTTGGCGGTGTCGTTCCCCTCGGGGAAGAACGCGCCCGCGAAGTAGGTGGCGAAGCTCGCGTACACGAACCAGTCAAACCATTCGACCATATTGCCGGCCGAACCGACCCAGATCTTCTTCCAGTGCTCTCGTCCCATGGGGGGCAACCGTGCCGGAGCGCTTCGGTCCGCGACAAGGCTCGCACCCGCAACGATCGGGAGTACTTGCGTGCCTTGCGTTCAGCGGACCCCCGGCCCGTGCGGTCGCGCGCCGGCGCACTCCCGCGGTACTGACGCGCGGGTCAGACCGTGCCGGTCAGATCCTTGGCGTACGCCTCGATCGCCGTACGGAACGGGCGTACGGTCGGGTCCGCGCTGGTCGCCGCCAGCAGTTCGAGCAGCAGTCGCACGGATTCGTCATGGCGGCCGGTGTTGAAGAGCGCCATCGCCAGGAACGCCCGCAGACCACCGTGGTCGGGGAAGTCCGCGACCCCGCGCCGCAGGGTCCGTTCGGCCTCCTCGTACCGGCCGAGCACCCGGTACGTACTCCCCAGGCCGAGCAGCGCCTCACAGCGGTCGTCCGCCGGCAGGCCGGGGGACGCGCCGTCGGCGAGGGCACGTTCGTAGTACGGGACGGCCGCCGCCTCCAGGCCGAGGACATCATGCGCCCACGCGGTCTGGTAGGCGATCCGGGCGTCGCCGGGCCACCGCGCGGCGAGCGCGACGAGCCGGGTGCGGGCCGCCTCGGCACCCTCGGGAGTGCCACGCTCCCGCAGTCGTACGGCATCGGCCAGCTCGCGGTCACGCTCGGACGCACTCATGCCCCCATCCTCACCGACGCGGGGACGGGCGGAGGACAGGGGCATGACTGGCGGGGGTCAGCCGAGTTCGTGCATCCAGCCGTGCTCGTCGGCCGCGGTGCCCCGCTGGATGTCCAGCAGTCCCTTGCGCAGGGTCAACGTCAGCTCGCCGGGCTGGCCGTCGCCGGTCTCCCACTCGCCGTTGGCCGACTTCACCAGACCGACCGGGGTGATCACGGCCGCCGTACCGCAGGCGAAGACCTCGGTGAGGGTGCCGTTCTCGCTGTCGCGCTTCCAGTCGGCGGTGGAGATCCTGCCCTCCTCGGCCTCGTAACCGAGGTCCTTGGCCAGCTTGAGCAGGGAATCACGGGTGATTCCGGCGAGGAGGGAGCCGGTCAGCCCGGGGGTGACGATGCGGTTTCCGTACACGAAGTACAGATTCATCCCGCCCATCTCCTCGACCCACTTGTGCTCCAGGGCGTCCAGCCAGACGACCTGGTCACAGCCCTTGTCGGCCGCTTCCGCCTGGGCGAGCAGCGACGCCGCGTAATTGCCGCCGGTCTTGGCGAAGCCCATGCCGCCGGGGACCGCGCGGACGTAGTTCTCCGAGAGCCAGACGGAGACCGGCTTGACGCCACCGGGGAAGTAGGAGGCGGCCGGGGAGGCGATCACGATGAAGAGGTACTCATTGGCCGGACGCACCCCCAGACCGACCTCGGTCGCGATCATGAACGGACGCAGATAGAGGGATGCCTCGCCGCCGTGCTCCGGAACCCACGCCTTGTCCTGGCGGACCAGGGCGTCGCACGCCTCGATGAACAGCTCGGTCGGCAGCTCGGGCATGGCGAGCCGGCGGGCCGAGATCTGGAAGCGCTCGGCGTTGGCGTCCGGGCGGAAGGTCGCGACCGAGCCGTCGGGGCGGCGGTACGCCTTCAGCCCCTCGAAGATCTCCTGCGCGTAGTGCAGCGTCATATTGGCCGGGTCGATCGACAGGGGCGCGTACGGGGTGAGCTGGGCCTCGTGCCAGCCGACACCCGCGGTCCACTTGATCGTCACCATGTGGTCGGTGAAGTGGCGGCCGAACCCGGGGTTGGCCAGGATCGCCTCCCGCTCCGCGTCGGACAGCGGGTGCGAGGAGGGCTTCAGCTCGATCGTGGGCGTCGTCATGAGTGCAATGTCCTTCACCGTTGGTTGTGACGGACCGCGCTCACGCCGCTACCCGCGTGCTAGGACGTCCGAGCATTCCCGTGCGCCACGGCCCGGTCCGATTATCGCTCGGACCGGACTGTGCGAGAAACAGGGCGGAAGGGGGTGAAAGCGGTCCCGGGTTGATGGTGGCACCCGGAGACCGCACAAGAGAAGCCGCCGGGTTGCGGAATGCGACCCGGCGGCTTGGTTCAATCGTCGGGTCAGCCGGCTACTCGTACCGCCAGCGCGTCGCCGATCTCCTCCGTCGTACGGAAGGTTCCGTCGCGGCCCGCGAGGTCGGCGGAGACGGCCTCCTCGATGCGGACGGCCTCGGCCTCGAAGCCGAGGTGCCGCAGGAGCAGGGCGACGGAGAGGATCGTGGCCGTCGGGTCGGCCTTGCCGGTGCCTGCGATATCGGGCGCCGAGCCGTGGACGGGCTCGAACATCGACGGGAAGGCGCCGGTCGGGTTGATGTTGCCGGAGGCCGCCAGGCCGATGCCACCGGTGACGGCAGCGGCGAGGTCGGTCAGGATGTCACCGAAGAGGTTGTCGGTGACGATGACGTCAAAGCGCTCCGGCTGGGTGACGAAGAAGATCGTCGCGGCGTCGACGTGCAGGTAGTCGGTGGCGACGTCGGGGTACTCCGCGCCGACCGTGTCGAAGATGTTCTTCCACAGGTGGCCCGCGTAGACGAGGACGTTGTTCTTGTGGACAAGCGTCAGCTTCTTGCGCGGGCGGGTGTTGGCCCGCTCGTACGCGTCCCGGACGACCCGCTCGACGCCGTACGCGGTGTTCAGGCTGACCTCGGTGGCGACCTCGGCGGGTGTGCCGGTGCGCAGCGAGCCGCCGTTGCCGGTGTACGGGCCTTCGGTGCCCTCGCGGACGACGACGAAGTCGATCTCGGGGCGGCCGGCCAGCGGAGTGGCGGTGTTCGGGAACAGCTTCGACGGACGCAGATTGACGTAGTGGTCGAAGGCGAAGCGGAGCTTGAGCAGCAGACCGCGTTCCAGTACACCGGAGGGTACGGACGGGTCGCCGATGGCGCCGAGCAGGATCGCGTCGTGGCCCTTGAGCGCGGCCAGTTCCGCGTCGGGGAGGGTCTCTCCGGTGCGGTGCCAACGCTGGGCGCCAAGGTCGTACTCCTTGGTCTCCAGCTTGACGTCCTGCGGGAGGACGGCGGTGAGGACCTTCAGGCCCTGGGCCACGACCTCTTGGCCGATGCCGTCACCGGGGATCACTGCGAGTTCGATGCTGCGAGACATGTCGGGCACCCTACTCTTCGTCCCAGCCCGTGACATGCGATGTCCAGGATATGGACCTTGGTGTTCCGGGTGGCCCGCTCCCCGGGGGTCCGGGCCCTTGACAGTGCGGCGCCCTCGGGCGAAGGGTCCGTCCTCAATCGCCGGACGGGCTCAGAAACCCAGCCCGTCTGGGGGTCCCCCGGACGAAGTCTGGGGGAGATTGAGGGCAAGGCTCAAGGCCGGAGGTGCCGGGCTCATATGTCGGCCGGGCGCGGCCGGGCCGGGAGGATCAGCGGCCCGAGGACCCACCGTTGTCGCGGCGGTCCAGCGCACGCTGTAGCGCCGCAGCCGCGTTCTTTCGGTCGGATTCGCTGGTGTGGCGAGCCGCGTGCCGGACTCGCCGTGCCGTCTCAACGGACATGGTGATCGACTCCTTGGAGATCGCGGGGATTTCAAAGGCGCCGGATGGGGCGGGGAGCGTGCCGCAGGGATTGCCTGCCAGAGGCACCGACTCCCGCCGCCCTTCGCTGGATCGAGCGATACGTTCGGCTGCCATCAAAACTAGATCAGCCGGGCCCCGCTGTCTCTACAAGTAGTCGGACTTCCTACTATCTGAGACGACAATCAAGGAATCCGCTGGTCAGAGCACGTCACCATCCCGCCAGTCAAAGCCGAGCGCGCCGGTCCCGGTCGGCTGGGCGCCCCAGACGAAGGTGGAGTCCTCCTCGTCCGGGAAGCGCTCCACCCCCTCAGGCCCCAGCCCCTCGATCCGGCCGGGCCACAGCCGCCACCCCCGCGACCGGTAGAGCGCAGCTCCCTCGTCGGAGGCGGAGAGCGCGCCGAAACCGTAGGCCCGCTCGATGATCTGCTCCAGCGCGTCCATCACCCGGCCGCCGAGCCCCTGCCGCTGACGGTCGGTCCGAACCGCGAGGGCCTCGACGTATCCGACACGGTGGAAACGTCCGCCGTGCCGCACCCGACGCATGATCACGCTCCCGTGGGCGACGAGATCGCCTTCGGCGTCGTACACCAGCGCGTGCATCCCGCCGAGGGCGTGATCCCAGTCCTCGTCGCCGAAGTCGCCGTCGAACGCGGCGTCCAGCAGGGCACGGATCTCGGTGAGCTGGGAGGGGGTCAATTGGGAGGTGTGGGCGAGACGCGGTGACTCATTCATATGCATGAGCCTCTCAGGCCCCATGGCTCACCCGTACTCATTAATCATCCGCGTACGCGGATGATGGTGGGAAACCGGCCACCGGACGACAGTGGGCCGCATGAGCGGGATCGTGGTGGCGGGCGAGGCGGTCGGGCAGGCGAGGCGGTCGGGCGGGCGATTCGCTGGGACGCCAACTTCACGGCGACGCTGGGGGCGGGCGGATTCGCCGTCGCCCTGGCAGTGATCGTGCCGGGTTGGTGCTGATCGTGCCGGGGTGGCGCCGACTCCGGTCCGGGTGGCCCGGCCGGGCCCGGGACGACGGCTAGAGAGTGTCGTCGAGGTCCGACGCCCGGGCCGCCCCCGCCTCGATTCCGTCGAGCACGAACTCCAGGCCCGCCGCGAAGTTGGCGTCCCAGTCGTCGTCCGTCAGATAGCCGTGCGCGGCGACGGTCGGGTAGTCGTCGCGCCTGTTCTCCAGGTACTCCTGGCCGGCTCGGGCGTCCTCGGCGGAGAGCCGCAGGCTCGACTGGGTGGACGTGGCCCCCATCACATGGTTGTAGAGCACCCAGGTCGCAGCGTTCAGCCGCCGCTCGGGCAGGCCGGTGCGGACCAGTGCCGACTGTAGGAACTCCATCCAGATCAGGAAGTTCGGCCCCATCAGCGGCCGTTGGCGCGACGGGAAGGCGGCCGTCCACGGGTGGCGCAGCATGACCGTGCGCCACCCGTCGAGAAGTTCCGTGATGTCGTCGCGGGGACGCCCGGTGTGGCGCGCCGGTACGGGCGTCTCGCCGAAGACGGCGTCCAGGGCGAGATCGATGACATCGTCCTTGGTCGCCACATGCCAGTAGAGCGTGGTCGCACCGGCCTGGAGCCGTTCGGCGAGCCGGCGCATGGTCAGCCGGTCCATGCCCTCCTCGTCCAGCAGGGCGACGGCCTCCGCCACGATGCGGTCCCGGGTGAGCGGCGGTTCCGCGCCTCTGCCACCACCGCGCGCGGGCCGGAGCCAGACATTGGCCGGGCTCGTGGCGCCGGCGCCCCCGGCCGTACTCCCGGCGCTCCCACTCGCACCGTCCACGCCCGCACCGTCCACGCCCGCACCGTCCACGCCCGCACCGCCCGCGCCCGCACCGCCCGCGCCCGCACCGCCCGCGCCCGCACCGCCCGCACTCCCGGCGGCCCGCGCCTTGCCGGCCGGGCCGTCCGTGTGTCGTTCTCCGCCCGCGATGACCGTCCACCTCCAGATGCGTGTGGCCGCCCCGGATTCGCGCACGTACCACGGGTCGGCCGCCTGTCGACGTCGAGTCTCGCACGGCCGCCCGAACGGTTGTCACCGAGCGCGAGGTGGCATAACCTCGCCGCCACTAGACCAACGTTCTAGTCTCTAGACCAACGTTCGAGTGCGAGAGGCGTCGCGTTCGGACGGCCGTCCGGAGACCCGGGAGTGACCCGAGATGAGAGAAGCGTGGTGAGCAATGGATCGTGATCAGGTGACGACCACCGTGGCCGACGGATTCGTGCCGGTCATCGACCTGTCGTACCGGCACAGCGCCAGCGGTCGCGTGGCCGTCGCGGACGCGATCGGCACGGCGTGCGCGCGTTCCGGATTCTTCGTCGTGGTGGGGCACGGCGTGCCGGAGCGGCTGATCGAGCGCATGTACGCGGTGACCGACGGATTCTTCACCCTGCCGGAGGACGAGAAGGACCTCGTCGCGAACCGTCCCGGCGTCTCCGGATTCCGGCGCCTGGGCGGGACGACCGCGCGCAGCCTCGGCCAGGAGACGCCACCGGATCTGTGCGAAGCCTTCGGCGCCCATGTGACGGGCGAGCTGAGCGCGGCGGAACGTGCGCGGCTCGGGGACGAGTGGGCGACCTGGACCCTGGCGAACGTCTGGCCGCGCACCCCCGCCGACTTCCAGGAGGTCTGGCAGGAGTACATGGCGGTCCTGGGAGAGCTGTCCGCCGACGTCATGCGCCTGTTCGCACTCGCGCTCGGCCTGGACGAGGAGTTCTTCGCCGACAAGTTCGACCGCCACGGATCGTCCCTCACCGCCAACTACTACTACCCGCAGCTCGCCCCTCCGCTCCCGGGCCAGCTACGGCGGGGCGCGCACACCGACTTCGGCGCCCTGACCGTCCTGCACCAACAGGACGGACGCGGCGGTCTCCAGGTGCTGCGGGGCGACGGCGAATGGCGCGAGGTCACGGCCGTCCCCGGTGGCTTCGTGGTCAACATCGGCGATCTGATGGCCCTGTGGACGGGTGGGCTCTGGGTGTCGACCATGCACCGGGTGGTCAACCCGGCGCGGGGGGACGCCTCGTCCCGGCTGTCCGTCCCGTTCTTCTATCTGCCCAACCACGACGCGTCGACGGAGCCCCTGCGACCGTTCGACACTCCGGACCCCGCCCGGCGGCCGGGCGGGGCCGTGACGGCGGGCGAGTGGATGTCGGACAAGCTCAGGAAGCTGTTCACCGGCACCTCCTGACGGGGATCGCCCCTCTCGCCGGACCGGCACTCCCTGACGCGGGACGGGCCCGGGTGCCGGGCTCGGACACGGGTCCGGCACCCGGGCCGGCGGTCGGTTCCGGGCGTCCCGGCGTCCCGGCATCCGGGCATCCGGGCATCCGGGCATGGAACCGCCCCCGCACCGGCGTGGGGGCAGGTACGGGGGCGGGCTCGGGGAGGGCGACCCGGAGGTCAGCCCATGTGCGGGTACGTGTAGTCGGTCGGGGCGACCAGCGTCTCCTTGATCGCGCGGGTCAGCGTCCAGCGCATCAGGTTCTGCGGCGCGCCGGCCTTGTCGTTGGTGCCCGAGGCCCGGCCGCCACCGAAGGGCTGCTGGCCGACGACGGCGCCGGTCGACTTGTCGTTGATGTAGAAGTTGCCCGCGGCGAACCGCAGCTTCTCCATCGTGTGCGCGGCGGCGGCGCGGTCATTGGCGATGACGGCGCCGGTCAGGGCGTACGCGGAGACCGACTCCATCTGCTCCAGCATGGCGTCGTACTGCTCGGGGGAGCTGTCGTCGTACACGTGGATCGCGAGGATCGGACCGAAGTACTCGGTCGTGAAGACCTCGTTCGCCGGGTCGGAGCACTCGATGACGGTCGGGCGGACGAAGTAGCCGACCGAGTCGTCGTAGGTGCCACCGGCGACGATCTCACAGGAGGCGTCGGCCCTGGCGCGGTCGATCGCGGCCTTGTTCTTGGCGAACGAACGGTCGTCGATGACGGCACCGATGAAGTTCGACAGATCGGTGACATCACCCATGGCGATGCCGTCGACCTCGGCCGCGAACTCCTCCTTGAAGCCGTCGTTCCAGATGGACGCCGGGATGTACGCACGCGAGGACGCGGAGCACTTCTGGCCCTGGAACTCGAAGGAACCGCGCGTCAGCGCGGTCTTCAGCACGGCGCGGTCGGCGCTGGGGTGCGCGACCACGAAGTCCTTGCCGCCCGTCTCACCGACGATGCGCGGGTAGGAGCGGTACTTCTCGATGTTGTTGCCGACCGTCTTCCACAGGTGCTGGAAGGTCTTGGTCGAACCGGTGAAGTGGATACCGGCCAGGTCGGGGTGGTTCAGCGCCACCTCGGAGACGGCGATGCCGTCACCGGTCACCAGGTTGATGACGCCCTTGGGCAGGCCCGCCTCCTCCAGCAGCTGCATCAGCAGCACGGCGGCGTGCGTCTGCGTCGGGGACGGCTTCCACACGACGACGTTGCCCATCAGGGCGGGGGCGGTGGGGAGGTTGCCCGCGATGGCGGTGAAGTTGAAGGGCGTGATCGCGTAGACGAAGCCCTCCAGCGGACGGTGGTCCAGTCGGTTCCACACGCCCGGGGAGTTGGCCGGGGGCTGCTCGGCCAGCAGGTCACGGGCGTAGGCGACATTGAACCGCCAGAAGTCGACCAGCTCGCACGGCGTGTCGATCTCGGCCTGCTGCGCGGTCTTGGACTGGCCCAGCATGGTGGAGGCGGCCAGCGTCTCGCGCCAGGGGCCGGCCAGCAGCTCGGCGGCGCGCAGGATGATCGCGGCGCGGTCGTCGAAGGCCATCGCGCGCCAGGCCGGGGCGGCGGCCAGCGCGGCGTCGACCGCGTCCTGGGCGTCCTGCTCCGTGGCGCCGGCGAAGGTGCCGAGGACGGCGGAGTGGTTGTGCGGCTGGACGACGTCGACCCGCTCGCCACCACCCATGCGCCGTACGCCACCGATGGTCATCGGCAGCTCGATCGGGTTCTCGGCCAGCTCCTTGAGCTTGACTTCGAGGCGGGCACGCTCGGGGGAACCGGGGGCGTAGCCGTGCACCGGCTCGTTGACCGGCGCGGGAACCTTGGTCACAGCGTCCATGGGTGCCGAATCTCCTTAATCAGTAGGTCAGTTGGGGGGTTCAGCCGCGGCTGACCAGCGAACGCAGGAAGAACGCCAGGTTGGCGGGGCGCTCCGCGAGGCGGCGCATGAAGTACCCGTACCAATCCGTGCCGTACGCGATGTAGACCCGCATCCGGTGGCCCTCGGCGGCGAGCCGGAACTGCTCGCCCTCCCGGATGCCGTACAGCATCTGGAACTCGTAGTCCTCCAGCTTGCGGCCGGCCTGACGGGCGAGCTCCTGGCTGATGGAGATGATCCGCGGGTCGTGGGACCCGATCATCGGGTAGCCCTCGCCCTCCATCAGGATCTTCAGGCAGCGGATGTACGCCTTGTCGACCTCGGCCTTGTCCTGGATGGCGACGGAGGCGGGCTCCTTATAGGCGCCCTTCACCAGCCGGACCCGCGAGCCCGCGTCGGCGAGCGCCCGGCAGTCGTCCTCGGTGCGGAAGAGGTACGACTGGACGACGGCGCCGGTCCCCGGGAAGCGCTCACGCAGGTCGGCGTGGATCGCCAGCGTCGAGTCGACGGTGGTGTGGTCCTCCATGTCGAGGGTGACCGTGGTGCCGATCTCGGCGGCGGCCTCGACGACGGGGGTGACGTTCCGCAGGGCCAGGTCATGGCCACCGGCGAGCGCCTGCCCGAAGGAGGAGAGCTTGACCGACATCTCCGCGCGCTCCCCGAGGCCGAGCGGCTTGAGCGCCTCGATCAGCTCCAGGTAGGCGTCCCGGGCGCGCAGCGCCTCGGCGGGGTCGGTGATGTCCTCGCCGAGGACGTCGAGGGTGACCTCCAGGCCGCGGGCGACGGTCTCCTGGACGACGGGAACCGTCTCCCGGACCGACTCGCCGGCGATGAAACGGTTCACCACGGGCTTGGTGACCGGGGCGGCCGAAACGATTCGGCGCATCTTGTCGCTGCGCGACGCGGCGAGGATCACGGGACCCAGCACAGGGACCTCCACGGAGAGAACGGGCAGAACCGGGCCGGAAACATCGGGTGACGGATCCGGAACGGCACGAAGAACCACCGTGAAATCTAAGGATCGCTCCGATCCTCAGCCATCGACAGCTGTCACGCATCCGTGGCCGGGATCTCAGACAGATGTCTGAGAAGCGTGCCAGAATGTCCGGATGAAGGGCGATTACCAGGAACTGGTCGATGAGATCTCGGCCCTGCTCGCGGTCCCGGCGACGCTGGAGAACCGCGATTTCGGCCTCATCGCCTTCGGCGCCCACGACAGCGACGACGACAGCGCGATGGACCCGGTCAGGACCCGGTCGATCCTCACGAGGAAGTCCACCCCGGCGGTGCGCGCCTGGTTCGAGGGCTTCGGCATCGCCCGGGCGACCGGCCCGGTCCGGATCCCGGCCGCGCCGGACGCCGGGGTGTTCCGGGACCGGATCTGTCTGCCCGTACGCCACCGGGGCATCGTCCTCGGCTATGTCTGGCTCCTGGACACCAGCCCCGGCCCGACCGAGGAGCGGCTGGCGGCGGCGATGGAGGTGGCGGCCCGGATCGGCACCCTGCTCGCGGACGAGGAGCGGGCGGGCTCGGACCTGTCCCGGGAGTTCCGCGCGGTGCTCACGGCGGAGCGCGGCTGGCAGTACGACATGGCGGTGGCCGCGCTCCGTACCGCCCTGGGCGGCGACGAGCGGGGCGCGGAGGGGCCCCATGCGGTGGTCTGTGTGAGCCCGTGGCCGACGGACGATCCACCGTCGGCGCGCTCCCTGCCGGGGGCGGCGGCGGTCTGCACCGTACCGGGCGCGCCCGGCGATCCCTCCGACGGCGCCCGGGGTGCGGAGGCGGGCCGATACACGAGTACGCGTACGGGCGCGGGTACGGGTACGGGTACGGGGCGCGACCGGGTGGGCGCGGCGCGGGCGACCGGCTCCGGGGCCGGCTCCGGCTCCGGCTCCGACCCCGGCATCGACCCCGGGGCAGGGCCGACCGCCCCGGCGCGGAGCCGCCAGACCGCGGGGGTCGCCGGCCGGCCCGACCCGGCGCGCCCCGCCCCCTCGGCACTGACTCCGTACACCCTGGCCGTCCTCGTCCGGCTCCGGGCGGTCGACAACCCCTCCCCCGCCCTCGCCACCGCCGAACGCCTGCTCACCTTGGCGGGCGCCACCGCGACGGCGGGCATGGCCGCTCCCCGGCACGGTCTGGGTGCACTGGACGCCGCCTGGCGGGAGGCGACCGCCGCCGCGCGGACCGCGCGGGCCCGGCCCGATGCCGGCCCGGTCGCGCGCTGGTCGGACATCGGCCCGTACCGGATGCTGACAGCGCTGCCCACGGGCCTGGGCCACGATCCCGCGGTCAGCACCCTGCTGGACCGCGCCCACGCCGAATTGGCCCGGACGGCCGAGGTCTTCCTGGATTGCGCGGGGCAGGCGAGCCGGACCGCTTCGGCGCTCGGCATCCACCGGCAGACGCTCTACTACCGCCTCTCCCGGATCGAACAGCTCACCGGGCTCGATCTCGCGGAGGGCGAGGACCGCCTGCTGCTGCACATGGCACTGAAGGCGGCCCGGCTCTGAACCCCGGGCCGGGGGCCCTCGGGGGCGCGGGGATACCCCGGGGCCGGGCACGGAATCCCTGAGGTTGGGCGCGATAACCCCGGGACCGGGCACGGAAACCCCGGGACCGGGCGCCGGAGCGCGATAGTCGAGCGTGCCGCCCCCGTGGCCGAGCACCGGAGCGCCACGGCCGTCGACGGAAGCCCGGTCACCGGTCGCACGAGCGCCACGGTCGATGACGGGCGGGAGCCCGGAAGCCCGGTGGCGGGCGGGAGCCCGGAAGCCCGGTGGCCAGTCGCGCGAGTGCCACGGCCGAGCACCGGAGTGCCGTGGCCGATCGCGCCCACCAACGACGAGCACGGGCGGCACGAACTCACCATGCCTGGTCACCCGATCGCGGGAACGTTACGGCCGGTCCTCCAGCACCGTCCGCAACCCCTCCGTCAGATCCTGCGCCGTGGGCGCCGTCTCCGGGTCCATCAGCCACTGGATCATCACGCCGACCATCAGCGCCTGGTAGAACTGGCCCGCCACCCGCGCCTTCTCCGGGTCGTCCGTCGTGTCGAACTCGCCGAAGATCTCCGCGAGACTCGCCCGCCCCTCGGCCTGCGTCCCCCTGATCGCCTCGCGCAGCGTCGCATCGTCGTCCAGCCGGGAGACGACCTCCAACTGGAGCTTCCAGACGGAACGACTGGCGTCGAAGGTGGAGATGACCTGCTCCCAGGTCTTCTGGAAGCGCTCCATCCCGTCCTTCGGCAGTTCCTCCCCACCCCGCCCCCCGGGGCCGACCGCCTCCCCCCATTCCCCGGTCACTTCGAGGAACGCCTGCTGGAGCAGGGCCTCCTTGGAGCCGTAGTGGTAGCCGATGGAGGCGAGGTTGGCGCCGGAGGCGGCGACGATGTCACGCGCCGTCGTGCGGGCGTACCCCTTCTCCAGCAGGCAGCGCTTCGCGCCTTCGAGCAAATCCTCACGATGTCCCATGTCAGCAGCGTACCGCCGAGTAGACACCCGTCCTATACGGTCGTTTTACACAGTCGTACTAGACATACGTTTAAGACGCTTGTACATTTCCCGTATGACACCTCCGCCGAACCCCACCGGCCCGCGTGCCGGTCGCCGGGAATGGGCCGCCTTCGCCGTCCTCCTGCTGCCCCTCCTCCTGGTCTCGATGGACGTCTCCGTCCTCTACTTCGCCATCCCGGCCATCACCCAGGACCTGGACCCGAGCAGCACCCAGCAGCTCTGGATCTTCGACATCTACGCCTTCGCCCTCGCGGGGCTGCTGATCACCATGGGCTCGCTCGGCGACCGCATCGGCCGCCGCAGGCTGCTGCTGATCGGTGCGGTCGCGTTCGGCCTCGCCTCCGTCCTGGCGGCCTACGCGCAGAGCGCCGAGGCGCTCATCGTCGCCCGCGTCCTGCTCGGCCTCGGCGGAGCCACCCTGATGCCCTCGACCCTGGCACTGGTGCGCAACATCTTCCGGAACGACCAGCAGCGCACCCAGGCGATCGGCATCTGGTCAGGCGCGATGGCGGGCGGGGTCGCGCTCGGCTCCGTGATGGGCGGTGTGCTGCTCGAACACTTCTGGTGGGGCTCGGTCTTCCTCGTCAACGTGCCCGCGATGGTGCTGCTGTTGATCCTCGCCCCGCTGCTGGTGCCGGAGTTCAAGGACCCCGCGCCGGGCCGGTTCGACCTGCTCAGCGTGCCGCTCTCGATGGGTGCCGTACTGCCGGTGGTGTACGGGCTCAAGGAGATCGCCGTCGAGGGCCTCACCCTCACCACGACCCTCTGCGTCGCCGTCGGCCTCGCCGTCGGAGCGCTCTTCGTCCGCCGCCAGCGCACCCGCCCCGACGCCATGATCAGCCGGGACCTCTTCGCCCACCGCGTCTTCGGCTCCGGGATCGCGCTGCTGACCGTCGCAGCCTTCGCGATGATGGGTTCGGCCTACTTCACCACCCAGTACCTTCAGTCGGTGCTCGGCATGAGCAGCCTGGAAGCCGCGCTGTGGAGCCTCGTCCCCTCCCTGGCCATCGGTGTCTCCGCGCCGGCAGCCGCCACCCTCGCCCAGCGGTACGACCGCCGCCATGTGATCGCCGGGGGCTTTCTGACCGGCGCCGCCGGATTCGCGGTGCTCGCCCTCAGCTCCACGGACTCCCTGGTGGTGCTGCTCATCGGGACCGCCGTCATCGGCTGTGGTGTGGTCACCGTGATCGCGCTGGTCAACGACATGGCGCTGGCCTCGGCACCGCCGCACAAGGCCGGTTCGGCCGCCTCGCTGCTGGAGACCGGCCAGGAGTTCGGCGGCGCGCTGGGCATGGCGATCCTGGGCTCCATCGGTACGGCGGTCTACCGCGACGATCTCGCCGGGTCGGCGCCCCAGGGTCTCCCGGATGGCGCGCTGCACTCCGTCCGGGAGACCCTCGGCGGCGCCACGGCGGTGGCCGACGGGCTGCCGGGGCCGCTCGGCGACGCGGTGCTGACCGCCGCCCGTGAAGCCTTCGTCAGCGGGATGCGGCTCGCGGCCGTCTGCACCGGGGTGCTGTTGATCGCGGCGGCGGTCCTGGCCGCCACCCTGCTGCGGCGGCGGGCGGCCCACCGGGCCGGAAAGCCCGTGCGCCCCTTGGTCGGCGCGCGCTGAACGCGACGGGTGAGGGCCCGGTCCGCCTCGCGTCGTCGAGGCGGACCGGGCCCTCACCCGTACCCGTATATCCGTACTACCGGCCGACCCGTCAGTCCGTCAGCCCGTCATGGACCAGGGACAGTGGTCAGCCGGTTCGCCTGCCGGCCGGTCAGTCGATCTGTCGGCCGGTCAGCAGGCCGGTCAGTCGGTCAGATTCACCGAGCGGGCCGACGTCGCGCCGATCTCCTCCGCGATCTCCGCGACCACCGTCGGCGGCACGGTGTCGTCCACCGTCAGCACGACCAGCGCCTCGCCGCCCTCGTGGGCGCGGGAGACCTGCATCCCCGCGATGTTCAGCCCGGCCTCACCGAGGATCCGGCCGACCGTGCCGACGACACCGGGGCGGTCGTCGTAGCGGAGGACGAGCATGTGGTCGGCGAGGGCCAGGTCCACATCGTGCTCACCGATGGCGACGATCTTCTGCAGATTCTTCGGACCGGCCAGCGTGCCGGAGACCGAGACCTCCTCGCCACCGGAGAGCGTGCCGCGCACGGTGACGACATTGCGGTGGTCCGGCGACTCCGAACTCGTCGTCAGCCGCACCTCGACACCGCGCTCCTGAGCGAAGAGCGGGGCGTTGACGTAGGACACGGTCTCGTCGACGACATCCTCGAACACGCCCTTGAGCGCGGAGAGTTCGAGCACCTTCACGTCGTGCTGGGTGATCTCGCCGTAGACCTCGACATCGAGGCGGACCGCGACCTCACCCGCGAGCGCGGTGAAGATCCGGCCGAGGCGCTCGGCGAGCGGCAGCCCGGGCTTGACGTCCTGGGCGATCACACCGCCCTGGACGTTGACCGCGTCCGGCACCAATTCGCCGGCGAGGGCCAGCCGTACGGAACGGGCGACGGCGATACCGGCCTTCTCCTGCGCCTCGTCGGTCGACGCGCCGAGGTGCGGCGTACAGACGACCTGGTCGAACTGGAAGAGCGGGGAGTCGACGCACGGCTCCTTCGCGTACACGTCCAGACCGGCGCCGGCGACCCGGCCCTCCTTCAGCGCCGAGGCGAGCGCCTCCTCGTCCACGATCCCGCCGCGCGCGGCGTTGACGATCCGGACGGTCGGCTTGACCTTGTGCAGGGCCTCGTCACCGATCAGCCCGAGGGTCTCGGGCGTCTTGGGCAGGTGCACGGTGATGAAGTCGGAGACCTCCAGCAGCTCGTCCAGCGAGAGCAGCTTGACGCCCATCTGCGCGGCGCGCGCGGGCTGTACGTAGGGGTCGAACGCGACGATCTTCATCCCGAACGCGGACATCCGCTGGGCCACCAGCACACCGATCCGGCCGAGGCCGACGACGCCGAGGGTCTTCTCGCTCAGCTCGACACCGGTGTACTTGGAACGCTTCCACTCGCCGTTCTTCAGTGCGGTGTTCGCCTGCGGGATGTTGCGCGCGGTGGCCACCAGCAGGCCACAGGCCAGCTCGGCGGCGGTGACGATGTTGGAGGTCGGGGCGTTGACGACCATCACGCCGGCCTTGGTGGCGGCGGAGACATCGACATTGTCCAGACCGACGCCGGCGCGGGCGACGACCCGCAGCTTGCGCGCGGCGGCGATGGCCTCGGCGTCGACCTTGGTGGCGGAGCGGACGAGGATGGCGTCCACGTCGGCGATGGCCGGGAGCAGCTCCGCGCGGTCCGCGCCGTTGCAGTGGCGGATCTCGAAATCGGGGCCGAGCGCGTCCACAGTGGCGGGCGACAGCTCTTCAGCGATGAGTACGACAGGTTTCGAGCTCACGTGAGTCCTCACAGGTCCAGTGCGGACGGCCGTCCCGACGGCCGCAGGCGGTGGAGGGGCTAGCCGCGTGGAAGACGCACGACACTGTGGGCCTGACGCGTAGGTATTGGTGAGAAGTGTAGTGGTGCCCCGGGAGGTGTCTTACGCCTCCGAGGCAGGATCACCCGTCCGTGGCTGGACAGAGTGGAAGAGCACCTGAACGAGCCACGGTGGCCGATACGGCGAAGGGCTTCCCGGCGTCGCGGTACCGCGTTCTCCGGCGCCGAGGCACCGGGCTTCCCGGCGCCGTGGAGCCGGGTCTTCGGGCGCCGTGGAGCCGGGCTCCCCGGTACGCGGCCACGCGGCCACGCGGCCGGTGGCCGGTGGCCGATACGGCGAAGGGCCGGGACATCGTCGTCCCGGCCCTCGCCCACGGCTCACGCGTCGTCGTTGTCGACCCAGCTCATGAGCTTGCGCAGCTCCTTGCCCGTGGTCTCCAGCAGGTGGTCCTCGTCCTGCTTCTTGTACTCGTTGTACTTCTTCAGACCGCCGTGGTACTCGTCCATCCAGTTACGGGCGAAGGTGCCGTCCTGGATCTCGGCGAGGACCTTGCGCATCTCGACCTTGGTCTGGTCGGTGATGATGCGGGGGCCGGTGACGTAGTCGCCCCACTCGGCGGTCTCGGAGACCGACCAGCGCATCTTCTCCAGGCCGCCCTCGTACATCAGGTCCACGATCAGCTTCAGCTCGTGGAGGCACTCGAAGTACGCGATCTCCGGCTGGTAGCCGGCCTCGACCAGGGTCTCGAAGCCCGCCTTGACCAGCGCCGAGGCACCGCCGCAGAGCACGGCCTGCTCGCCGAAGAGGTCGGTCTCGGTCTCCTCGGTGAAGGTCGTCTTGATGACGCCGGCGCGGGTGCCGCCGATGGCCTTGGCGTACGACAGGGCCAGCTCGAAGCCCTTGCCGGTGGCGTCCTGCTCGACGGCCGCGATACAGGGGACGCCGCGCCCCTCCTCGTACTGACGGCGCACCAGGTGGCCCGGGCCCTTGGGCGCGACCATGGCGACGTCGACACCGGCCGGGGGCTTGATGAAGCCGAAGCGGATGTTGAGGCCGTGGCCGAAGAACAGCGCGTCGCCGTCCTTCAGGTTCGGGGCGATGGACTCCTCGTAGACCTGGCCCTGGATCGGGTCCGGGACCAGGATCATGATGACGTCGGCCCAGGCGGACGCCTCGGCGGGCGTGACGACGGTCAGGCCCTGCTCCTCGGCCTTCGTCTTGGACTTGGAGCCCTCGTGCAGACCGACCTTGACGTCGACACCCGAGTCACGGAGCGACAGCGCGTGGGCGTGGCCCTGGCTGCCGTAGCCGATGACCGCGACCTTGCGGTTCTGGATGATGGACAGGTCAGCGTCGTCGTCGTAGAACAGCTCGGCCACTGGGATTCTCCTTGGTGTGCAGGTGTGCGTCCCACCGTACGGCGGGGAGGAAGGGAAAGGATTTCGGGTCTCGCGATACGGGCGCCCCGGCGCGGGACCCGTCGGCGACAAGGGTTCGCCGGCGATACGGGTTCGGGGGCCGCGGTGCTAGGCGCTGCGGTCGAGGGCCCGCAGGGACCGGTCGGTGATGGACCGGGAGCCACGCCCTATGGCGATGGTGCCGGACTGGACCAGTTCCTTGATGCCGAACTGCTCCAGCATCTTCAGCATCGCGTCCAGCTTGTCGCTCGAACCGGTGGCCTCGATGGTGACCGCCTCGGGCGAGACGTCCACGGTCTTGGCGCGGAAGAGCTGGACGATCTCCACGACCTGGGAGCGGGTCTCGCTGTCCGCGCGGACCTTGACCAGGACCAGTTCGCGCTGGACGGCCGCCCCCGGCTCCAGCTCGACGATCTTCAGTACGTTGACCAGCTTGTTGAGCTGCTTGGTCACCTGCTCCAGCGGCAGCGACTCGACACTGACCACGATGGTGATCCGGGAGATGTCGGGGTGCTCGGTGACACCGACGGCGAGCGAGTCGATGTTGAAACCGCGCCGGGAGAACAGGGCGGCGATCCGGGCGAGGATGCCGGGCGTGTTCTCGACCAGAACGGAGAGCGTGTGCTTGGACATGGGGTGGGTCTCTCGTCTCTCTGCTCGGTCAGTCGTCTTCGTTGTCGCCGAAGTCGGGGCGGACGCCCCGGGCCGCCAGGACCTCGTCGTTGGAGGTGCCGGCGGCGACCATGGGCCAGACCATGGCGTCCTCGTGGACGATGAAGTCGATCACGACGGGACGGTCGTTGACGGCGTTGGCCTCGGCGATCACCCGGTCGAGATCGTCCGGGGACTCACAGCGCAGCGCGTAGCAGCCCATGGCCTCCGACAGCTTGACGAAGTCGGGGACCCGGGTGCCGGCGCTGGGCTCCAGGCCGGTGGCGTCGGGGCCGGAGTGGAGCACGGTGTTGGAGTAGCGCTGGTTGTAGAACAGGGTCTGCCACTGGCGGACCATGCCGAGGGCGCCGTTGTTGATGATGGCGACCTTGATCGGGATGTTGTTGAGGGCGCAGGTGGTGAGTTCCTGATTGGTCATCTGGAAGCAGCCGTCGCCGTCGATCGCCCAGACGGTACGGTCCGGGGCGCCGGCCTTCGCCCCCATGGCGGCGGGCACCGCGTACCCCATCGTTCCGGCGCCGCCGGAGTTCAGCCAGGTGGCGGGCTGCTCGTACTCGATGAAGTGGGCGGCCCACATCTGGTGCTGACCGACGCCGGCCGCGTAGATGGTGTCCTCCGGGGCCAGTTGACCGATCCGCTGGATGACCTGCTGCGGGGACAGGCTGCCGTCACCGGGCTGGTCGTAGCCGAGCGGGTAGGTGTCCCGCCAGCGGTTCAGATCCTTCCACCAGAGGCTGTAGTCACCGGTGTGGCCGTCGCTGTGCTCGGCCTGGACCGCCTGGACCAGATCGGCGATGACCTCGCGGGCATCGCCGACGATCGGCACGTCGGCGGTGCGGTTCTTACCGATCTCGGCGGGGTCGATATCGGCGTGGACGATCTTCGCGTACGGGGCGAAGCTGTCCAGCTTGCCGGTGACGCGGTCATCGAAACGGGCTCCGAGGGCGACGATCAGGTCGGCCTTCTGAAGAGCGGTGACGGCGGTGACCGCACCGTGCATGCCCGGCATTCCGACGTGCAGCGGGTGGCTGTCGGGGAATGCGCCCAGCGCCATCAGGGTGGTGGTGACGGGGGCTCCGGTGAGTTCCGCGAGAACCTTCAGTTCGGCGGTGGCGTGCGCCTTGATCACTCCGCCACCGACGTAGAGGACCGGACGCCTGGCCTGGACGATCAGCTTGGCGGCCTCACGGATCTGCTTGGCGTGCGGCTTGGTGACCGGGCGGTAGCCGGGCAGATCGTGGGAGGGCGGCCAGCTGAAGGTGGTCCGCGCCTGGAGGGCGTCCTTGGCGATGTCGACGAGGACGGGTCCCGGGCGGCCGGTAGAGGCGATGTGGAACGCCTGCGCGATGGTCCGGGGGATGTCCTCGGCCTTGGTGACCAGGAAGTTGTGCTTGGTGATCGGCATGGTGATGCCGACGATGTCCGCCTCCTGGAAGGCGTCGGTGCCGATCGCCTTGGAGGCGACCTGGCCGGTGATCGCGACCAGCGGGACGGAGTCCATGTGCGCGTCGGCGATCGGGGTGACCAGGTTGGTGGCGCCGGGGCCCGAGGTGGCCATGCAGACCCCGACCTTGCCGGTGGCCTGCGCGTAACCGGTCGCCGCGTGGCCGGCGCCCTGCTCGTGCCGGACCAGGATGTGGCGCACCCGGGTGGAGTCCATCATCGGGTCGTACGCGGGGAGGATGGCCCCGCCGGGGATGCCGAAGACGGTGTCGGCGCCCACTTCCTCAAGAGAGCGGATGAGCGACTGCGCACCCGTGACGTGCTCGACTGGGGCGGTCGGAACTCCGCCGTTACGGGCCCGCGGCTGCGGATGGTGGGCCCCGGTGGCCTGCTCGGTCATCGGCATTCTCTTCTCGAAGCTGAGGGTTTTGCGACGGTTTCTTCGCTGAGGTACCGGTGTTTCAACGCCGTTCTCACGCCGAACCACTGGTGTCGGTGCAACAAAAAACCCCTCGTGCCGTGAGGCAAGCGAGGGGAGCGCGTCGGGAGGGGTCTGCGGGGACTGGATCAGTCCCCGCTCAGCCGACGCGCTTTCCAAGTACGAGAATTCGGGTGCGCATGGCATTGACCCTCCCCCTGACGCACGGTGACTGTCAAGCGGGTGGGATACGCGTCTCACTATTTGAGCCACCGTGACCGCCCAACGGACCACCGGTCAGCACCGGCAGGGCCACCCCGCCGGGCACCGGGAGATCGTCCCGGACCAGGGCCCGCCGCAGCCGGTACTCGTCCAGCGCGCCGGAGAAGGCCAGCCCCTGGCCGTGCGTACACCCCATGGCGCGCAGGGCGAGCACCTGCTCGGGCAGGTCGACGCCGTCGGCCACGGACTGGAGGCCGAGATCGCAGGCGATCCGGAGCAGCCCGCTGGTGATCTTGTGCAGCCGGGCGGACTCGACGATGCCCTCGACCAGGCCCCGGTCCAGCTTCAGCACGTCCACCGGCAGCCTGCGCAGGGCCGTGATGGTGGCGTAACCGCTGCCGAAGCCGTCCAGGGCGATCCGTACCCCCACTCTGCGCAGCGCGACGAGCCGCTGCTCCAGATCGTCCAGCGAGATCCGCGGATCGCTGTCGGCCAGCTCGATGACGAGCGCGCCGGACGGCAGGCCGTGGCGGTTGAAGACGGCCTCCACGGAACCGAGCGGCAGCGACCGGTCGAGCAGTCGCCGGGCCGGGAGGCGGACCGTGACGGGCACCGAATGGCCGAGCCTGCCGCGCTCGGCGGCCTGGGCCACCGCCTCCTCCAACAGCCAGCGGCCCAGCTCGGCGGTGCGGTCGGTGCGGTCGCCGTCGTCGGAGACCCGGAGGAACTCGGCCGGGGTGAAGAGGATGCCCTGGGTGGAGCGCCAGCGCGCCTGCGCCTCGACGGCGTCGATCCGGCCGGTGGTGAGGCTCACCACCGGCTGGTGGAGCAGCGCGAACTCGCCCTCGTGCAGTGCGCTGCGCAGCCGGGCGGCCAGCTCGGTGCGGCGGACCACCTCGGCCTGCATCTGCGGGACGTACAGCTCGACCCGGTCCTTGCCCCCGGCCTTGGCCCGGTACATGGCGAGATCGGCGTTCCGCATCAGATCGGTGGGGGTGATGCCGGGCTGGGCGAAGGCCACCCCGATGGAGGCGGCCACCCGGACGTCGTTGCCGTCGATCCGGTACGGCTGGGAGAGGGTCAGCCGCAGCCGGTCGGCGATCTCGGTGACCTGGCCCTCCCGGGCGGCCGGATCGCGGGTGCCGTCACCGAGGATGAGGGCCGCGAACTCGTCACCGCCGAGCCGGGCCGCGGTATCACCGGACCGTACGGATTCGGCCAGCCTGCGGGCCGCCTGGATCAGCAGCTCGTCGCCCGCCTGATGGCCGAGCCGGTCATTGACGCCCTTGAAGCCGTCGAGGTCGATGAAGAGCACGGCGGTGCCCGGGTCGCCGGAGCGGCGGCCGGTCAGGGCCTGCCGGACCCGCTCGGTGAAGAGGGCACGGTTGGGCAGATCGGTGAGGGTGTCGTGTTCGGCGCTGTGCTGGAGCTGGGCCTGGAGGCGGACCCGTTCGGTGACATCGCGACTGTTGAAGATCAGCCCGCCCTGGTGGCGGTTGACCGTGGACTCCACATTGAGCCAGTCGCCGGCGCCCGATTTGAAGCGGCACTCGATCCGGGTGGTCGGCTCGTCCGCCGGAGGGGCGGCCAGAAATCGCCGTACCTCATGGACGACCCGGCCGAGATCCTGGGGATGGATGAGCGAGGCCAGCTCGGAGCCCACCAATTCCTCCGCGTCCCGCCCGTAGACACCGGACGCGGCGGGGCTCACGTACCGCAGCACACCACTGGGTGCGGCGATCATGATCACATCGCTGGAACCCTGGACGAGCGAGCGGAAGTGGTTCTCCTTCTGCGCCAGCTCATGGGTGAGCGCGATGTTGTCGACCAGCATGATGCCCTGCCGGACCACCAGGGCGAGCACGACGGTGCAGCCGGTGAGGACGACGACGCGATCGACCGTACGGCCGTCGACCACGTTGTAGAGAATGCCGAGGGTGCAGACGGCGGCGGCGAGGTACGGGGTGAGGGCGGCCAGCGAGCCCGCGGCGGGACGGGCTCCTTGGAACGCGTGGGACGCCTGGGGCTGGCCGCGCGGCGGCCTGGCGACCGACTCCATCGAACGGCGCGCACCCCACGGCGCGTAGGCGAGCAGCAGCGAACCGGCGAACCAGCCCGCGTCGAGCAACTGCCCCGAGCGGTAGTTCTCCCGCAGCAGGGGCGAGGTGAAGAGCGCGTCGCACAGGACGGTCATGGCGAGCGCGGCGATGGCGGTGTTGATGGCGGAGCGATTGGTGGCCGAGCGCCGGAAGTGGAGCGCGAGCACCATGCTGACCAGCACGATGTCGAGCAGTGGATAGGCGAGGGAGAGCGCCGCCGGGGCCACGCTCTCGCCCTGGACCCGGGTGGTGTGGGCGAGTGCGAGGCTCCACGAGAGGGTCAGCAGGGAGCCGCCGATCAGCCAGGCGTCGAGGCCGAGGCAGACCCAGCCGGCCCGGGTGACGGGACGTTTCGCGAGAACCAGCAGACCGATGATGGCCGGCGGTGCGAAGCAGAGGAAGAAGAGATCGGCGATGGAGAGGCTCGGCACCTCGCGGTCGAGCACCACCTCGTACCAGCCCCAGACGGCGTTGCCGGCGGAGGCCATGAACGAGGAGAGGGCGAACAGCAGCCAGGCGGGGCGCAGCCGGGGCGGACTGGTCCGGGCATAGAGGAAACAGGAGACGGCGGCGACCAGGGCCCCGGCGCTGAGGCCGAAATCGCCCATGATCAGCGACAGCTCGCGGGAGCCCCAGCCGAGGGCCGCGCCCACGCCGTAACCGGCGCAGACGACGGCCAGGAGGAGTTGGCAGAGCAGTCCCGCGCCGGTGGGGGCTGACTGACGGGCGATCAGCGCGCCCGGGGCGCTCACCGGTCCGCTCCTGACAACTCGGCCACCGTCGCGACGGCCGCGGCGGATGGCGTACGAGGGGCACGAGGGGCGGCGGGCAGGGTCGGGGTGGCTGGGGTGGCCGTCGGGTCGGCCGCCGCGACGAGGGCGGCGGACGGCGCCGGGGTGCTCGCCGTGCGGGTGCTCGCCTGCGGGGTGGCGGTCGCGGCCGGTGCCTGCGAGGTGGCGGTGGCGGCCGGTGCCTGCGAGGTGGCTGGAGTGGCTGGAGTGGCTGTGACGGCCGGTGTGCTCGGGGCGGCCGGTGACTCCGGGGCGACCGCAGCCGGGCCGGTGAGCTGACTGGTCGCCGGAGTGGCGGGAAGTGCCCTGGTCACGGGCGCATCAGGCGGCGTGACGGTCTCGCCGTGGAGCGTCCGGGGCGTGGCCACGGCGGAGTTCGCGCGGCAGAGCGTCATCGTCGCACCGAGGCCGCGCTTCGGGGCGTACGAGGGTCGTCGTCGACGTCCCCGCCGTGTCGGATCTTTGGTCCATTGGCCGTGCATGCCCGTCGCCCCCCTCGAAGTCTGATCGGCAGTCAGGTCGCGTTCAGCGCACCGCCCCACACCCGGTGCAGCCCCCAGGTCGGGACGATACACCAGGATCGTCACTCAGGGACATAGCCCCTCTACTCTCCGTGACCACCATTCGTCATGGCGGCACGCGGAGCGATGGGATGACTTCGCAGAGTTTCCGCTTGTGACGGAAGGCCGCGCCCCCGCCGCCGGCCACGGTGTGTGACGGCGGGGGCGGATGGTCCGACCGCGCTATTCGATAGTGCGTACGACGTTGAGGAGCGGCTCCCCCGCCACGAACCGGGTGAGCTGTCCGGCGAGCAGCCTCTTGGCGCGCGGCATGAACGCGGATGTGGAACCGCCGACATGGGGGCTGATGAGTACACCGGGGGCGTGCCACAGCGGATGCCCCGGGGGCAGCGGCTCCGGGTCGGTGACATCGAGGGCAGCGGTGAGCCGACCGCTCTCCACTTCCGCGAGGAGCGCCTTGGTGTCGACGACGGGGCCCCGGGCGACATTCACCAGCAAAGCACCGTCCTTCATCCGCGCCAGGAAACTGGCGTTGACCAGGCCCTTTGTCGCCTCGGTGAGCGGCGTGGAGAGGATCACCACATCGACGTCCGGGAGCAGTGTCGACAGCTCGGAGATCGCGTGCACCTGGCCGCGCGCCGTAGTGCGCGCGGAGCGCGCGACGCGCACGATCCGCGCGCACTCGAACGGTACGAGCCGGTCCTCGATGGCCGCCCCGATCGAGCCGTATCCGACGATGAGGACCGACTTGTCGGCGAGCGCCGGATAGAAACCGGCCCGCCACTCCTCCGCGTCCTGACCCCGTGTGAAGCCGGGGAGGCCGCGCAGCGAGGCGAGGATGAGGGCCAGGGTGAGTTCCGCGGTGGACGCCTCGTGGACACCCTTGGCATTGCAGAGGCGTACGCCGGAGTGTAGTGAGCCAAGGCCCGGTTCGACATGGTCGATGCCTGCGGAGAGTGTCTGAACGACGCGCACGGACGTCATCGCGGCCATCGGCCGCACCGCGGCCTCGACGCCCTTCATGTAGGGAACGGTGTAGAAGACGCAGTCGGCCGGATCGGCGGGGTACTCGGGGCCGCCGTCCCAGAAGCGGTAGTCGAGACCCGTGTCGGCGGGCGCGGGGATCCCGTCGATCTCGTCGGCCGGTATCGGGAGCCAGATGTCTGAAGCCATGGTCAGGAGGCTAATCGCCATGAGGCCGCGGGGAGGAGGACGGCGCGCATTGGTTAGTTTGGGGGCGGCTGAAGGAGGGATACGGGCAGTTGGAGCGCAGGACTATCGGTGCGTCGGCTCTGGAGGTGGGTGCGGTCGGGCTCGGCTGTATGCCGATGAGCTGGGCGTACACGGCCTCCCAGCGGCGTGGGGACCGATCGCTGCGCACCGTGCACGCCGCGCTGGATTCGGGCTCCACGCTGCTGGACACGGCCGATATGTACGGGCCCTTCACCAATGAACTGCTGCTCGGCCGGGTGCTGAAGGAGCGGCGCGGGGACGCCTTCGTATCGACCAAGGTGGGCCTGCTCGTCGGTGATCAGCATGTGGTCGCCAAGGGGCGCCCCGGCTATGTGAAACGCGCGTGCGACGCTTCGCTGCGCCGGCTGGGGATCGATGTGATCGACCTCTACCAGTTGCACCGCGCCGATCCGGAGGTACCGGTCGAGGAGACCTGGGGCGCGATGGCGGAGCTGGTGGGGGCCGGGAAGGTACGGGCGCTGGGGATGTGCGCGGTGGGCGCGCAGTCGGTGGGAGCGCGCGGTGCGCGGTGGTCCCGCGCCCACCGCCATGAGGGAACGATCCGGCAACTGGAGCGGATCCAGCAGGTCTTCCCGGTGAGCGCCGTCCAGGCGGAGCTGTCCGTGTGGGCGCCGGAGGCGCTGGAGCTGCTGCTCCCCTGGTGCGAGGCGCGCGGGGTGGGGTTCCTGGCCGCGATGCCGCTCGGGAACGGCTTCCTCACCGGCACGCTCACGCCCGGCCAGGGGTTCGAACCGGATGATGCGAGGGCGCGGCATCCGCGCTTCACGGCGGAGATGATGGCGGCGAACCAGCCGGTGGTGGCGGGGCTACGGCGGATAGCGGCACGTCATGGGCCGGGGACGACGCCGGCGCAGGTGGCGCTGGCGTGGGTGCTGACGCGGGGGCGGCAGGTGGTGGCGGTGCCGGGGACCAAGCGGGTGGAGTGGGCGGTGGAGAACGCGGCGGCGGCGGGGCTGGGGCTGACGGCCCGGGACCGGGCGGAGATAGCGAGGCTGCCGGAGGCGCAAGGGTCGTAGACGGGGTTCGGGGAGTCGGCGTGAGTTCGGGCGCCTGGGGGTCTGGGCGCCTGGGGGTCTGGGCGCCTGGGGGTTCGGTGATCCGGGGTGTGTTTGGGGCTGGTGCGGTTCGAGTTCCGGGAGTACCGGGAGTACCGCAGGTTTCGGGAGTTTCGGGAGTTTCGGGAGTCTGCTCCGGGGAGTCTGGAGGGTTCGGGGTCGGGGTGGGGAACCTCTGGGGTCCGGGCGGTGTAGAAGGGGTGAGGAGGCAGGGCAAGCGTCTGTCGAGAGGATCAGTACTGTGCAACGTGCTCGTGTAACGGCCGGGTTGGCCGCCGTGGTGGCTCTGCTGGCCACGGGATGCTCGTCGGACGGCGGGAAACCGTCGACCCCGTGGCGGGGGGCGTCATCGGAGGCCGCACCGGCCCCTTCCGGGACGCCGTCGGGCAGCGCTTCGCCGACGGCCTCGGCACCGTCGGGGCCACCCGCGAAGGGCTCGGTGAAGGTGGTGTCCACCCTCGCGGAGGGGCTGAAGTCGCCCTGGGGCGTCGCCGCGCTGCCCGACGGCGATCTGCTGGTCTCCTCGCGGGACGCCGGCACGATCACCCGCGTCGACGCGGAGAGCGGGAAGAAGACGGAGATCGGCGCCGTGCCGGGGGTCTCACCCGGGGGCGAGGGAGGGCTGCTGGGCCTGGCGCTCTCCCCCTCCTTCGCCTCCGACCGCCAGTTGTACGCGTACTTCACCACCGAGTCGGACAACCGCATCGCGCGGCTGCTGTTCGACGAGCGGAAGCAGCCGGGCAAGCAGCTCGGTGCCCCGGACACAGTGCTGCGGGACATCCCCAAGGGCTCCGTTCACAACGGCGGGCGGATCGCCTTCGGTCCGGACAAGATGCTCTACGCCGGGACGGGCGAGATCGGCGAGACGGGCCTCGCCCAGGATCCGAAGTCGCTGGGCGGCAAGATCCTGCGGATGACCCCCGACGGACAGCCCGCGCCGGGCAATCCGGAGCGCGGGTCCCTGGTCTACTCCCTGGGGCACCGCAATGTGCAGGGTCTCGCCTGGGACTCGGGAAACCGTCTCTGGGCGGCGGAGTTCGGCCAGAACACCTGGGACGAGCTGAATCTGATCGAGCCGGGGAAGAATTACGGCTGGCCGAAGGTGGAGGGCAAGGGCGGCAAGCCGGGCTTCGTGGACCCGGTGGCCCAGTGGCGCACAGAGGAGGCGTCACCGAGCGGAATCGCATATGCGGAGGGCTCGATCTGGATGGCGGGGCTTCGGGGCGAGCGGTTGTGGCGGATTCCGCTGGCAGGAGCGGAACCCTCGGCGGCCCCCCAGCCGTTCCTCGAAGAGAAGTACGGCCGCTTTCGCACAGTTCTCTCGGCGGGAGGCTCCAAGCTCTGGCTCGTCACCAGCGAGACGGACACCCGGGGCACACCCGAGGCCGGGGACGACAGGATCCTCCAACTGGAGGTGACGTAAGGGGTGTACCGCTTGTGTTCAACGCCTTCGAGGAGATCTTCGCCCCGGGCCGCAAGCATACGGAGGACGAGCGCAACCGCGTGGCCCTGACCCGGACGGACATAGGCGACAGTGACCCGTGCCAGGGGCCGATAGATCTGACATCGGGCAAGGTCACGGTCCGCCGCGCGGAGGATCCAGGGACCTCGCCGACAGACCCGCGGGACACCCTCCGGACCGACCCCGCCCCCGACCCACCGCGCGATGCCCCACGCGATGGACGGCTCGTGGCCTCGCGCACGGATCAACACCCGGCCCTTCGCACGGATCCTCGCGCAGATCCACGCAAGGGTCGGCAGGGCGACCACGTCCCGCGCGGAGTGGCCGGCGGCCGGGCGGCGGACCGCTGAGGGGCGAGGCGGTCGATGGCGCACGGGCCGGCCGGTGCGGCGCGGTTATACCGGTGCGCGGCCCGCTGGGATGGCGTCAGGGACGGCTCCAGGGCGGCGGCACGCGGGGGGCCGCAACCCAGGAGCTCTAGGGGGACCAGGGAGCGGTCGCCGGGGGCCCGCAGAGCGGCGTGGGACGGTCACGGGGCCGCCCCACGCCGGTCCGGGTCGTCCCGGGCGGCTCGCACCGGCCCGCGCCTACCTAAGACCTGCCCACACCGCCCACACCGATCCGAGACCAACCGGCACCCGCGCGCCCACGCCAGCCTGAGACCGACCAACACCCCTCACCCACCTGCCCTGCACCCACCAGTCTGGTCCCGACCCAACCCGATCGGACCCGCCCCGCACCCGCACCCGCACCCGCACACATCGTTCGTCCCCATACACAGCAGTCTGTTCGCGGGCCGCCTGAGACCGACCCTCCCTGACCCGGCCTGCACCCACCCACACCCACACCAGCCTGTTCCCAACCCACCTGAGACCGACCCGGACAGACCGGTCCGCACCCGCTCACCCCCGACCGCAGGCCGGCCGGAGGCCCGACCGCAGGCTCCTCCCGGCCGGTCTCAGGCTGAGGCTTGGTTGTCCGGGGTGGTCGCCGGGAAGAGGCGGAGGCGGTGAGCCAGGGCCGCCGCCTCGCCCCGGCCCGAGACGTTCAGCTTGGCCAGGATGTTGGAGACATGGACGCTCGCCGTCTTCGGGGAGATGAAGAGTTCCTCCGCTATCCGGCGATTGCTGCGGCCCGCAGCGACCAGGCGCAGGACGTCCTGCTCACGCGGAGTCAGACCGAGCGCGGGCCCCGGCTGCGCGGCGGCCGGGTCGTTCGAACCGGTCGCGCCGGGGCGGCCGTTCGCGGGGCGAGCGCTCCCGGCCAGGGTGGGGGTGTCGGTCAGGGAGACACGGGCGCGCTGGGCGAGCAGCGCGATGTCGTCGGAGAGGGGGCGCGCGCCCAGCCGGCTGGCGGTCGAGGCCGCGAGGCGCAGCAGTTCCGTTGACCGCCCTCGGTCCGACAGGAGGAGGGACTCGGCCCAGCGGACGCGGATCAATGCCTGCTCGTAGGGGAAGTCCACGGACTCGAAGCCCTCGGTGGCCTCCGCCCAGTCGGCGGCGGTGTCCTGGTCGGCGGCGCGGCGGAGTTCGGTCTGGACCCAGTGTTCGTGGGCCGCCCAGACCGGTACCGCGGAGGCGGCCTTGCGCGCCGCCGTGCGGATGGCCTCCACCGCGTCGGCGCGGCCCGGCTCGGCGGCGGGCAGGCCGCGGATATCGGCCTCCAGGGTGGCCGCGACCCGGAGCAGGGGCCAGGCGTAGCGCTGGGTGCCGGGCAGGAAGCCGGACTCCGCGACCCGGGCGAACTCGGCCCGCGCGTCCAGTACCCGGCCCTCGGCAGCCGCAATACCCATCCCGATCATGGCCATGGGAAGCGAGCTCTGCGGCATCGGGTCGTGCGGGCCGTAGTGGGCACGGGCCGCCTCAAGGTGTTCGGCGGCCCGGGGCACATCGCCCCGGGCGAGCGTCACGATGGCGAGGTGGAGGGCGGCGTTCCCCCGGGCCTTGGCGCTCGATCCGAGGCCGAGTGCGCGTTCCGCGGCCCGGAGCGCCTCGTCCCAGCGGCCGAGGGTGTAGAACGACTCGGCCAGATTGCCGAGCATCCACGCGGCCGAGTCCCGCAGGCCGTAGTGGTGCGCGAGGTCGAGCCCCGCGCGGAGGATGGTCACGGCCTCCTCCGAGCGGCCGACGCTCTCCAGCGTGGCCGGCACATTGACATGGGAGCGCCCGATGAGCGACGGCAGACCGAGGACGACGACCCGCCGCCTGACCTCGTCCATCTCGGCGAGCCCCGCCTCGATGGCGCCCGAGTCCGCCATGAGGCCGCCGAGTACGAGCCGGGCCCGGAGTTCGATCTCCTCGTCGTTGACCAGGCGGGCGTACTCCACGGCTCGCTCGGCCGTCTCCAGGCTGTCCGGGCCCGGGGCGTGCAGCCGGGTCCAGATGGCGGCCTCGGCGAGCACTCCCGCGTGCACCGCGGACGGCGGCAGTCCACGCACCAGTTCCTGGGCCTCGCCGAGTTCGGCCCAGCCGTCACCACGGCCGAGCGCCGAGACCAGCCGGGAGCGCTCGACACAGAACCAGGCGGCCCGCAGCGGGTCCTCCGCTGCGGCGGCGAGCCGCTGACCGCGTTTGGTGATCTTCAGTGCTCGTTCCCGTTCGCCGCTGAGCCGGCCGGCGACGGTGGCCTCCGCCATCAGGTCCAGGAAGCGCAGCGGCGTGGCGTCGGGGTCGCAGCCGCACGGCGGGTACGCCTCGGTGTAGTCGACCGGCCGCAATTCCGCCCGTACCTCGTCGGGCACGATGTCCCACAGCTCCATCGCCCGCTCCAGCAGGGTCAGTTGCTCGGCGTAGGCGTGACGTCTGTGGGCCTCGACGGCGGCGCCGAGGACGGCGGGCAGGGCCTTGTGGGGCATCTGGGCCTGGTACCAGTAGCTGGCGAGCCGCATGGCCCGTTCGTCCTCCCGGACGAGCGAGGGATCGGCCTCCAGCACCTCCGCGTACCGCCGGTTGAGCCGGGAGCGCTCACCGGGCAGCAGATCGTCGCTGACGGCCTCCCGGGCGAGGGAGTGCCGGAAGCGGTAGCCGTCGCCGTCCGCCGTGGCGAGCAGCATGTTCGCGCCGACGGCGGCCCGCAGGGCCTCGATGAGCTCGTCCTCGGAGAGCCGGGCGACGGCGAGCAGCAGGCCGTACTCCACGGTCGAACCGCCCTCGGCGAGGATCCGGGTGACCCGCTGCGCCTCCTCGGGCAGCGCCTCGACCCGGACGAGCAGGATGTCCCGCAGCGAGTCGGAGAGTCCGCACGTACTGCCGTCGGCCATGATGCGGGCGAGTTCCTCGACGAAGAAGGCGTTCCCGTCGGAGCGGTCGAACACCCGCTCCACCATGACGGGTTCCGGCTCACTGCCGAGGATGCCGGCGAGCTGGTGGCAGACCTCGGCCCGGGTGAACCGGACCAGCTCGATGCGCCGCACGGTCCGCATCCGGTCGAGTTCGGCGAGGAAGGGCCGCAGGGGGTGGCGGCGGTGCACATCGTCGGAGCGGTAGGTCGCGACGACGACGAGCCGGCCGCGGCGCAGGGTGCGGAAGAGGTAGGCGAGCAGATGGCGGGTGGAGGCGTCCGCCCAGTGCAGGTCCTCCAGGACCAGCAGGACCGTCCGGTCCGCGGCGATCCGCTCCAGCAACCGGGCCGTCAGCTCGAAGAGGCGCGCCATGTCCTCGTCATCGTGCCGGCTCTGCTCCCCCCTGGGCCGCTCGCCCAACTCGGGCAGCAGTCGGGCCAGCTCCTCCTCCTGTCCGGCGGCGGCAACGGCCAGCTCGTCGGGGAGCTGGCGGTGGAGTGCGCGCAGGGCGCTGGAGAAGGGCGCGAACGGCAGCCCGTCCGCGCCGATCTCGACACAGCCGCCGACCGCGACGACGGTGTCCCGCTCGCACGCCTCGGCTATCAGCTCCTCGATGAGCCGGGTCTTGCCGACCCCGGCCTCGCCCCCGACGAGCAGCGCCTGTGGCTCGCCCCGGGGACGGCTGCCCGCCCCACCGGCGCGGGCGAGCGCGTCGACGAGCACTGACAGCTCATCGGCGCGCCCCACGAATACGGGACTGAAGGACCTGGTCTCCACATCGCCGAGCATCGCACAGGGGTCCGACAGGGCGACATCTGCCGGCCCGCCTCCTGCGCCTGTAACCATGTCGGCGACTGCGCCCACCAGTGGGGTGTCACGGTGCTTCACGGTTCACCGGCGTCTCGATCGTCAAGGTCGCGGTCCTCATGACGTACGGTCCTCCCGGCGTATGGTTCCCCCAGGTCCCGGGTTCCGGGTTCCGTTCTCCGGGGTTCCGTTCGGCGGCGCGCCCCTGGCACGGTGGCCGGGCCCGAAGGCGGCACGGTCAGGCGGCCCGGACGAAGCGTTCGTGGCGCGTGTTCACCCCGCCGCCCCCTTTCCTGGTGTCCTTGGCGGCTGATCGCTCGGCACGGCGGGCCTGGCGAAGCTGCCGTGCGAGACGGTAGGTTCCGGCCTGCTCGATCAGCTCGGCCCTGCGGAGTTCCTCAAGCTTGTAGGCGAACATGTCGCGCTCCCTCGGTGGTGTGGAGATCATCCGGCTTTCCGCCGTGCCACCAATCTCGTCTCCCAGGGCCCCCCGCCGCATCGGGAGGGTTACGCATGTTCGGGGGTGCGGGGTCCTTAGACGGCGTGCGTACGGACCCGGGGCGCCTTAGGTCCTTCGAGGAAGTGTTCGACCCTTGCGTTCGCGGCGGTGGGATCGACCGTCGCGTCCCCCGTGCTCGCGCCTATCGCCCTCCGTCCGACCGTTCGATGTGACGAACGGTCGGACGGAGGCGTGGGCTCAGGCGAGGACGGCCGAGTAGCTGTCCAGGGTGACCCAGGTGATGTCGTTGGCGGCCGTACCGCCGAACACCGTGACCCGGCCGGTCGTGTGGACCTCCACACGACAGGAGTTGATGCCGGCGGAGTTGTTACGGGGACAGACCGCACGCACGACCTTCGGCACCGTGACCGTCGTCGGCATGGTGCCGATCACGGCGTCGGCCGTGAACAGGCCGGTGAATCCGCCACGCATCTGAAGGAAGTCCGTGCCGGCGATCTTCACGACGCGGACGGCCGGGGCGTCCACGGCGGCGGTGACCCCCGCGGCCAGGGTGAGCGGCTGCCAGTCGTGGACGACGCCGATACCGCCGGGGACGACGGCCGCGGAAGCGGGGCCGGCAAGCAGGGGGGCGCCGATCGCCGTCGCGGGGGCGGCGACGGCCGCGGTGAGCAGTGCGCGGCGGCTGGTGCTGATTCGGGTCATGGCTGATCCTCCGGGATCGTGGGGCGGTCGAGGGGAGCGCGGGCGCCGAGACGGGTCGTCAGCGCCAGGCCGCCGAGAAGTTGTCGAGGTCGATCCAGGAGATCCGGTTGTCGGCGGTCGGGCCGAACACGGAGAGTCTGCCTTCGGAGTTGACCTCCACCCTGCAGACGCAGCGACCACCCTGGTTGTTGCGGGTGACCACGGCCCTGACCGTACGGCTGGGGGTCAGTGTCGGCGGGAGCTGGGCGAACGGGCCCTCGGCCGTGATGTCGCAGTCGAAACCACCGCGAAGCTGGAGGTAGGTGGTCCCGGCCAGGGAGACCAGACGCCCGCGCGGGCTCATCGCGCCCGTCTGCGGAGTCGCTCCGGAGACGCCCGTCAGTGGGGTCCAGTCCGTCAGCAGCTTCACGCCCTGTACCGGCGCATCCGTCGAGAGGAAGCAGATCGTCGCCTCGCGCGGAGTGGTGAAGCTTCCGCTGAAACCGAAGAGCAGCCGCGCCTCGTCGCCCATCCGCTCGATGCACATGCCCTCCGGCTCCCGGCGGTCGAGGCCGGGCACGGCGGTGATGTGCTGGGGCCCGGCGGCGAAGGAGCCGTCCGCCCAGGACACGGCCGTGATGTGGGCGTTGTTCTTGTCCGGACTGCCCGTGAACACATAGAGATACTCGCCGAGCGACGCGAATCCCTGGGGGGTGGGGGTGTCGTGGTCCGTGAAGAATCCCCCGTTGCCGGTGGGCAACATGATCGTTCTCGTCGCGGTCCAGGTGACACTGCCGGTGACCGGGTCGATGGGGTACTGGCTGAAGAAGACCTTCTTGGCGCTGCTGAGGTACCTGAGCGTGAGGCGGTTGTAGATGGGATCGACGTTCGGGGACGGTTGCTCGGCGTCCGGCGTGGGACGGAAGGGGGTCGAGACCCCGGGCGAGGACATGGTGAGCGTCTGCCCGGCGCGGTAGGGGACCCGGGCCACTCGGGTCCCGTACTGGCCGGACATCGGCCCCGCGTCCGTCCAGAGATGGGTCGTACCGCCGATGTGCTGCGCGCCGATCTGGTTCGCGTGGCCGAATCCGGCGAGGTGCATGGTGTCGATCGGCCGCCCGGTCCTGCGGTCCATGCGGTAGACGCACAGGTTCCCGGCCGTCGGGTCGTCCCGTACCTGCGCCACGAACAGTTCGTGGGTGACGGGGTCGACGGCCATGGACTGCCCGGCCCGCGTATGTGTCTCGTGGTTCAGCGGCGTACCACTGAGAATGCGGCCCCAGGGGCCGGTCAGGTCTATGAGATCCGAATGTGCCACGAAGAAGGCCCCTCCTCCTGTGGCCCGTCGTGGGCCACCCCGCAAGATCCTATGCGGCAGGGGTCCGGCGCCCATGGGGGCAGTGGCGACTGCCAGTGTCTCCAGCGGGGCGGCGGGTTCGAGCCGGAACCGACGCGGTCCTGCTCGTCGCCGGTCCGGCCGGGCGCGGTTCGAGGGGGCCCGCCCACGGAGACGAACGGCTACCGGAGCGTCACGCTCCGGCCCGACGCCGTCCCCACGGATTCCGCACCTCAGCCAGCGGGGGGGGCACCCCGTACCGGAACATCGCCCTCAGGGGCGTACGGAGTAGGCGTACGGGGTGGTCGTGCTCAGCTCCGCGAAGCCGAGCCGGCGCAGGATGGGGCGGCTCTCGTCCGATGCGTCGACCTGGAGGAAGCGGTATCCCCGGTCCGCCGCCGTACGGGCCCGGTGGGCGACCAGCGCGCGGTAGATGCCGCGTCCCCGCCAGTCGGGCACCGTACCGCCGCCCCAGAGCCCGGCGAAGCAGGTGTCCGGGTAGAGCTCCATGCGCGCGGCGCTGACCGGCAGTTCACCGGCGAGCGCGACGGTCAGCACCACGGTCTCCCGGCCCAGCGACCCGAGGAGCCGATCGCGCATCCACGGGAGGCTGGTGCCGAAGGCGCGCTCGTTCGCCTCGACCATCAGTTCCACTCCGGCCGGGTCGGTGACGTCCGCCAGCCGTACGCCGTCGGGCAGGGCGGGCACCGTGGACAGCTCCCCGATCTCGGCGACCATCAGGGTCTCCGGCGGCTCGGGGGTGAAACCCGCCGCCCGCAACCGCGCGCCGAGGTCGCCCGGCCGGTCGTGCCCGTACAGCTTCCACTCGAAGTCACGGCCGATGGCGGTGAAGTGCCGCACCTGTTCGGCGATGGCGGCGTCGGCGGTTCCGCTGTCCAGGTCGGACCAGACGACCGCGCTCCAGTCGGCGTCCTGCCCGGTCTGCCGTACGACGTCACCGACCCGCTCGACCAGGGTCGTGGGGCTGTCGGCGACGGCGTCCCGGCGGAGTCGGCGGTCAAACAGGGCGAGCGTCTCTTGATGATCCATCCGGGCAGTGGAGCACTCGACCCCGGATGATCACCACCGAATTAGTGGAGGTCAGCCGGCCTTGGGCAGTCCCACGATGAGGTCGAAGTACATACCGACCGAGATGAGGATGCCGATACCACCGAGCACGGCTCCGGCGACGGCGAAGGCCCGGACCCAACCGGGCTTGGCGGGCCGGGAGAGCACCGCGAGGCCGAGGATCAGGGCGAGGGTCGCGAAGACGCCGTTGACCAGGGCGGTGGTGTGCCAGGCGTCGCCGTAGATCGCGGAGATCTGCTCGGCGGGACTGCCCTGGGAGGTCTCGATCTGGCCCAGCAGCGTCTGGCGCTCGGCGGCGATCCGGCCGACCCAGCTACCGCTGAGGCCGACGAAGGCCAGCGCGGTGGCGATGATGGCCGCGGCGGCGGAGAGCAGCCCGGAGGACGGGGCCGCCACCAGGACATCGGCGTCGTCGCCCTCCTCGTCGAACTCGTCGCCCTCCAACGAGTCAGCCGGCTCAGAGGCATCAGCGGACTTGGTGAAGTCGACGCCCTCCGCGGAGGTCCCGTCGGCGGCCCCACGGGCGTTCTCGGGTGTGTCACCGGCCGTGGCCTTGCCGGCGGTGCCGGCCGTTTCGGGCGTCTCCGTGGCCTCGGGCGCCGCGCCGCTCTCTCCCTCGCCCGGCCGGGTCGTCGTTCCGTTGTTCTTGTCGGTCTCCGTGGGGTTCATTCGGCGCACGGTAACCGCGTTGTCTGAGAGTCCCCTTAACGCCGGAACGGACCGCACCGCTCTGCGGACACCCGGTGCGCGCGCCACTCCGGCGCCAGCGTCGACCAGACCTCCAGATCGTGCCGTACCCCTCGGTAGGGATGGGCCTCGCGCAGCACGCCGTCCCGCACCATCCCCAGCCGTTCGGCGACCTTGACGCTCGCCCTGTTCCCGGCCGACACGACCCATTCGACGCGGTGGATCCCGCGCTCCTCCACCGCCCAGTCGATCAGCACCCCGGCGGCCCGGGTGACCAGTCCACGGCCCACCGCGGCGGGTTCGAGCCAGCAGCCGACCTCACAGGTGCCCGACGCCGCGTCGAAGGTCCGGAAGAGAACACCGCCGACCAGGGTGCCGTCCAGCCAGATGCCGAAGATCCGCCCTGCGTCGGCCGCCTGCTTCTCGGCGTACGACCCCAGATAGGCGCGGGCCGCGTCAAGGTCCTGGGTGACGTCCGGAAGACCGATGTACTCGCCGATGTACTCCCGGCCCCGGTCCATATGGGCGAGGAACTCCGGCGCCCGCCAGGGCTCCAGGGGGCGCAGCTCCGCCTTCTCACCCAGGGGCGATTCAGGGGCACCGAGCGGTATCGCGAACATGGTGGTCTTCCTCCGGCTTTGCTGTTTTTTCTACCGCTTCAACTATTTTGTCCGCGGTACCGGCCCCTACGGTACGAGCTGTGCTTCATCGCTGGTGGGGCGCCCGGAAATCGTCGCACGGTCGTGGCTCTCGGGCGGTTCGACGCTGATCCGCGGAAGTCGTCGCTCCAGCCAGCCGGGCAGCCACCAGTTCGCGCCGCCGAGCATATGCATCAGGGCCGGGACCAGCAGCGTGCGCAGCACGAAGGCGTCCAGGGCCACGGCGGTGGCGAGCGCGATGCCGAACATCGCGATCACCCGGTCGCCGGTGAGGACGAAGGCGAGGAAGACCGAGATCATGATCACGGCGGCGGAGTTGATCACCCGGCTGGTCTCGGCGAGCCCCACCCGTACCGCACGGCGGTTGTCCCCGGTGGCCAGCCACTCCTCGTACATCCGGCTGACCAGGAAGACCTGGTAGTCCATGGAGAGGCCGAAGAGCACCGAGACCATGATGACCGGCAGGAACGGTTCGATCGGGCCCGCCCGGCCCAGTCCGAGCAGTTCGCTCCCCCAGCCCCATTGGAAGATCGCGACGACGACTCCGAAGGAGGAGGCGACGGCGGCCACGTTCATCGCGGCGGCCTTCAGCGGGATGCCGATCGACCGGAAGGCCAGCAGCAGGAGCAGACAGCCCAGCGCGATGACGACCCCGACGAACAGCGGCAGCTTGCCGACGATGACCTCCGCGAAGTCGTCGTAACCGGCGGTCACACCGCCGACCTGGACCCGCAGGGATGTGCCGTCGGACGCCGCGGGCAGCACCTCGGCCCGGAGTCGGTCGACGAGTTCGCTGGTGTCCCGGGACTGCGGTGCCGACTCCGGTACGACGGTCAGCAAGGCCGTGTCACCGCGGTCGTTGTAGGTGACCTGGCCGACCGACGCGACGCCCCGGGCATCCCCCAGGGCGGCCGGCAGCGCGTCCATCGCGCGCCGCTCACCGGGGCCGCCGATCTCGGCGACCAAGGTGAGCGGGCCATTGACGCCCGGCCCGAATCCGCCGCCGTCCCCCGGCCCGCCACCGCCCCGCGCCAGCAGGTCGTACGCCTGGCGGGTGGTGAACGAGGAGGGGTTGTTGCCCTGGTCGGACGTGCCGAGGTGGAGCGAGAACGTCGGCAGCGCCAGCACCACCATGACCACGGCGGCGACGGCCCCCAGCAGCTTGGGGCGGCGCTCCACCAACGCCGACCAGCGGGCGGCGAAGCCGGTCGGTGACTCGGGCTGCGGACCGTGCTCGACCAGCCGGCGTCGTTCGCGCCCACTGAGCGCGCGCCCGCCTATGAAGGTCAGCAGCGCGGGCAGCAGGGTCACCGACGCGGCCACGGTGAGGACGACCGTGAGACAGGCCGCGATGGCCACGCCGTTCAGGAAACTGAGCCGCAGGATGAGCATCCCCAGGAGGGCGATGCAGACGGTGGCCCCCGCGAAGACGACGGACCGGCCCGTGGTGGCCACCGCGTTCTCGGCTGCCTCGGCCACCGAAAGACCGGCGCGCAGTCCCTTGCGGTGGCGGGTGACCAGAAAGAGGGCGTAGTCGATGCCGACGCCGAGCCCGATCAGCAGACCGAGCATGGGGGCGAAATCGGCGACGGTCATCACATGCCCCAGCAGCACGGTGCCCGCGTACGCGGTGCCGACGGAGACCAGGGCGGTGGCGAGCGGCAGCAGACTGGCGGCGAGTGAGCCGAAGGCGAGGAAGAGGACGACGGCGGCCACGGCCACCCCGACGGCCTCGGCGAGCACCCCGCCCGCCGACTCGGTGAGACCGACGGCGGTGCCGCCCAGCTCCACCTGGAGCCCCTCGGTCTCGGCGGCCTTCGCGAGGTCGATGACCCGTTCGACCTGCGGGAGGGGGACGGAGTCGGCCCGCTGTTCGAAGGTGACGGTGGCGTAGGCGGTGTGGCCGTCGCGGCTGATCCGGTCCGCGCCACCGGGGCCGTACGGGCTGGTGACCGTGGCGACGGCGTCGACTCCCGCGACCTGGTCGAGCATCCGGGCCATGCGCTGTTCGACCTCGGGAGCACGGACGCTGCCGCTGTCCGAGTGCCAGACGATGGTGTCGCTGTCGCCGCTCCGGTCCTGGAAGCCCTTCTGGAGGAGGGCGGTGGCGCGGCCGGACTCGGTGCCGGGGACCTCGTAGTCGTTGGAGTAGGCGGTCCCGGCGACGACCGCGGCGGCGGCGACACCGGCGCAGGCGAGGACCCAGAGCAGGACGGTGACGATTCGGTGCCTGATGCACCACCGCGCGATGGCTGCCAACGGAGCTGCTCCCTGGGTGGTTCGCGGATCTTTGATCGGGAACAGCCCGATGAGAACTCATGACCTACGAGAGAACACTCTGTCAGCCAATCGTGATCATTTGTTCCATTACTACCAGTTTCGTGGGCTTCCTCACAGCCGGGCGCCGCCACCCGGAGCAGCCCCGCCCCTGCCCCACCCGACCGGCACGGAGAGGCGCCGGGAAACGCCGTGAGCCGCTGATAGACACCGGGAGACCACTGGCGACACCGGCGGGGGAAACCCCCTCACCGACCGTGACCGGACGGATCGCGGGCCCACCCCCGGCTGACGCCCCGTCCGTTCCGTCGGCCCCTCCGGCGGGTGCGCGTCTCAGGCGGGTGCGCGTCCGTGCGCCGGCCGTGCGCGGAGATAAACACACCCTCGTACAGCGGACGTTGTCAGTGACGGCTGGCACGATGGACGCCATGGAGACCACCGGGACCAACCAGCCGATCCTGATGCCCGGCGAAGCCGCGGAGTTCGCCCTGACGCTGCACGACACTCCCGAGGACCATGTCGGCCGGGCCCCGGTGCCGGTGCTCGCCCATGAGCCCGACGCCTCGCTCAGGGAGCGCCGGGAGTCCTTCCGCGCGGTGTACGAGGCGATCGTCGGCCGGATCGGTGAGCCGACGCTCTACGGCGGCTCGGCCGGTGGCCCCAATGTCCGCTGGCGGGACGCCCGCCGCACCGTCCTCCTCGCCGGCAACCGGCACCGCGCCCAGCTCTCGGTCCACGAGACGGACTCCCTGGAGTACGACGAGATGCGCACCTTCGCCTGGGGCGGCGCCTGGGCGGCCGACGAACCGCATGACTTCGATCTGCTGCCGTACCTCTGGCAGCTCGACCGCAGCGGCCCCGGCGAGCGACCGGTGGAACGCACGGCCGGCCGGACGGCGTCGTCGCTCGAACACTTCGAGAGCGCGCTCGAATTGATGCTCGCGGCCTGGGTGGAACAGCTTCCGGTGCAGGTCGGCGGAGACTGGGCCGGGTTCTGTCTGACCAGCGCGGCCGACCGGGGCCGTCAGATCCAGATCTCGTACGCCCTGGTGGACGGATTGCATGTGTCGATAGACGACCGGGACGGCGAGGAGACGCCGGAGTACGCGGGGCTGATGCGCTCGCGCGGCTGGCACTCCCGGGACCGGGGCTGGTGGCAGGCGGAGTTCCCCGAGCCGGAGCGGGCGCAGACGACCGAGGTGGCCCGGCTGGCGGTGGCGGAGCTGCGGGCCCGGGGCACCAGGGAGCCGAAGGACCTGCGGGCGCGGGACGTGAGCTGCAAGGACCGGGGCGAGCTGCTGCTCCCGGGGCTGGGGATACGCCACTGAGGCGCCCCTGGCAGGCGTGGGCAAGCGTGGGCAGCCGCGGGCAAGGGATCAAGGCACGGGGCAGGGGGGCAGGGCACGGGGCAGGGGGGCAGGGCACGGGGCAGGGTCGAGTACGGGCCAGGGCAGGGCAGGGGGACGGCTCCGGCGACGCGTACGGGAGCGGGCACGGCTCAAGCGCGGGCGCGGGATCGGGCGCGGGGGGGGGCGCGGGATCGGGCGGGGGGGGGACGCGTACGGGAGCGGGGACGAACCAGGGGCGGCCCGCGCCGTTTCCGACGTGGGCCGCCCCCGGTGACATCCGCTGGTGCGGTGGGCGTCAGCCCTCGGTCACACCGAGGCGCTCCAGGATCAGCTCCTTGACGCGGGCCGCGTCCGCCTGACCACGGGTGGCCTTCATGACCGCGCCGACGAGCGCGCCCACGGCCGCCACCTTGCCGCCGCGGATCTTCTCCGCGATGGCCGCGTTCCCCGCGATGGCCTCGTCCACGGCGGTACCGAGCGCGCCGTCGTCGGAGACGACCTTCAGACCGCGCTTCTCGACGACCGCGTCCGGACCGCCCTCACCGGCGAGCACACCCTCGATGACCTGACGGGCGAGCTTGTCGTTGAGCGAGCCCTCGGCGACGAGCGCCGCGACCCGGGCCACCTGGGCCGGGGTGATGCCCAGCTCATCCAGGCCCTTGCCCGACTCGTTGGCGTTACGGGCCAGCTCGCCCATCCACCACTTGCGGGCGGCGGCCGAATCGGCACCGGCCTCGACGGTGGCGACGATCAGATCGACCGCGCCCGCGTTGAGGATCGACTGCATGTCGTGCTCGCTGACACCCCACTCCTCACGGAGGCGGGCGCGGCGCAGGCGCGGCAGCTCCGGCAGACCGGCCCGCAGCTCCTCCACCCACTCCCGGGCGGGAGCGACGGGCACGAGGTCGGGCTCCGGGAAGTACCGGTAGTCCTCGGCATTGTCCTTGATCCGGCCGGCCGTGGTGGAGCCGTCCTCCTCGTGGAAGTGCCGGGTCTCCTGGACGATCGTGCCCCCGGACTCCAGCACCGCGGCGTGCCGCTGGATCTCGAACCGGGCGGCGCGCTCGACGCTGCGCAGCGAGTTGACGTTCTTCGTCTCGCTCCGGGTGCCGAACTTCTCCCGGCCGTGCGGACGCAGCGACAGGTTCACGTCGCAGCGCATCTGGCCCTTGTCCATCCGGGCCTCGGAGACGTCGAGCGCCTTGATCAGCTCGCGCAGCTCGGCGACGTACGCCTTCGCCACCTCGGGAGCGCGCTCGCCCGCGCCCTCGATGGGCTTGGTGACGATCTCGATCAGCGGAATGCCGGCGCGGTTGTAGTCCAGCAGGGAGTGGGACGCGCCGTGGATACGGCCGGTGGCGCCGCCGACGTGGGTCGACTTGCCGGTGTCCTCCTCCATGTGGGCGCGCTCGATCTCCACGCGGAAGATCTCGCCGTCCTCCAGTTGGACGTCCAGATAGCCGTTGAAGGCGATCGGCTCGTCGTACTGCGAGGTCTGGAAGTTCTTCGGCATGTCCGGATAGAAGTAGTTCTTCCGGGCGAATCGGCACCATTCGGCGATCTCGCAGTTCAGCGCGAGACCGATCTTGATGGCCGACTCGACGCCGATCGCGTTGACGACCGGCAGGGAGCCGGGCAGACCGAGACAGGTCGGGCAGGTCTGCGCGTTGGGCTCGGCGCCCAGCTCGGTGGCACACCCGCAGAACATCTTGGTCTTGGTGCCGAGTTCGACATGGACCTCAAGGCCCATGACGGGGTCGTAGCCGGCGAGCGCCGCCTCGTACGACACCAGTTCAGTGACGGTCACGGTGAAACTTTCCCTCTCAGCCGAACAGGACGTCGTCGTCGCCGATGCGCTTCAGTTCACGCACCAGCAGGGCGACGCCACTGATGATGGCGGCGGCGGAGATCGCGGCGTCGATCAGCCGGAGCGCATCGTGCTCGGAGCGGGCCTTCTTCGCCTGCTTCAGGACACTGAGCGCCCCGAAGGCGGTGGTGCCGATCGAGAGATACGTACCGGTCTTCGACTTCTTGAAGCCCTTGGCCTTGGTCAGTGCGCTCATAGCGACGGTGCCTCCTCCAGCAGCGGGTGTCCCCACCTTTGCACGAAGGCGGCCTCGACGGCTGCGCCGACCTTGTAAAGGCGGTCGTCCTTCATGGCGGGGGCGATGATCTGCAGCCCGACCGGGAGGTTGTCCTCGGGGGACAGACCGCACGGCAGGGACATCGCCGCGTTGCCGGCCAGGTTGGTCGGGATGGTGCACAGGTCGGCGAGGTACATCGCCATCGGGTCGTCCGCGCGCTCGCCGATCGGGAACGCGGTGGTCGGCGTCGTCGGGGAGACGATCACGTCGACCTGCTCGAAGGACTGGTCGAAGTCCTGCTTGATGAGCGTGCGGACCTTCTGGGCGCTGCCGTAGTACGCGTCGTAGTAGCCGGAGCTGAGCGCGTACGTACCGAGCATGATCCGGCGCTTGACCTCGTCGCCGAAGCCGGCCTCCCGGGTCAGCGCGGTGACGTCCTCGGCGGACCGGGTGCCGTCGTCGCCGACCCGGAGGCCATACCGCATCGCGTCGAAGCGGGCAAGGTTCGAGGAACACTCGGACGGCGCGATCAGGTAGTACGCCGACAGGGCGAGGTCGAAGGACGGGCAGTCCAGCTCGACGATGTCGGCGCCCAGCTCCTTCAGCAGGGCCACCGCCTCGTCGAAGCGCTGCATCACCCCGGCCTGGTAGTGCTCGCCGCGGAACTGCTTGACCACGCCGACGCGCATTCCGTCGACGCTGCCGTTGCGGGCGGCCTCGACCACCGGCGGGACGGGGGCGTCGATGGAGGTGGAGTCGAGCGGGTCGTGCCCGGCGATGACCTCGTGCAGCAGCGCCGCGTCCAGGACCGTACGGGCGCAGGGGCCGCCCTGGTCCAGGGAGGACGAGAAGGCGACCATGCCGTAGCGGGAGACACCGCCGTAGGTGGGCTTGACGCCGACCGTGCCGGTGACGGACGCGGGCTGGCGGATCGAACCGCCGGTGTCCGTGCCGATCGCGAGCGGTGCCTCGTACGAGGCGAGTGCGGCGCTGGAGCCACCGCCGGAGCCGCCGGGGATCCGGGTCAGGTCCCAGGGGTTGCCAGTCGGGCCGTAGGCGCTGTTCTCGGTGGACGACCCCATGGCGAACTCGTCCATGTTGGTCTTGCCGAGGATGACGACATCGGCCTCCTTCAGCTTGCGCGTCAGGGTGGCGTCGTACGGGGGGATCCAGCCTTCGAGGATCTTCGAGCCGACCGTGGTCGGAACGCCCTCCGTGGTGAAGATGTCCTTCAGCGCGAGCGGGACACCCGCGAGGGGGCCCAGCTTCTCGCCGGCCGCGCGCTTGGCGTCCACGGCGCGGGCCTGCGCGAGCGCACCCTCACGGTCGATGTGCAGGAACGCGTGGACCTTCTCGTCGATGGCGTCGATCCGGGCCAGATGGGCCTCGGTGACCTCGACGGCGGTCAGTTCGCCGGCGGCGATCCGCGCGGCGATCTCGGCCGCGGTGAGCTTGATGATGTCCGTCATGATGATCAGTCCTCCCCCAGGATCCGCGGCACTTTGAAACGCTGCTGTTCCTGGGCCGGGGCGCCGGAGAGCGCCTGCTCGGGGGTGAGCGACGGACGGACCTCGTCCGCACGCATGACATTGGTCAGCGGCAGCGGGTGGGAGGTCGGGGGCACGTCCTGGTCGGCGACCTCGGCGACGCGGGCGACCGCGCCGATGATGTCGCCGAGCTGACCGGCGAACTGATCGAGTTCGTCGCCGGATAGCTCCAGACGTGCCAGGCGGGCGAGGTGGGCGACCTCCTCGCGCGTAATGCCAGACATGCAGCGATCCTCAGGGGTGAGTGAGAGTGGTGTGACCCCAATCCTATGGGGCACGGCCACCCGACCACGAAACGGTTTGCCTCCCCCGCTCCGCTGGCCTCCGGCTCCCCGCCCAGAGGGACCCCCGCCCCGGCGATCGGAACACCCGCGGGACGGCGGCCACCCCCCGGCGGTCGAGCAACCGTGCGCGGGGTGCCGGGGACGATCGGGCGCGGGCGCCACGCGGCCGGCGCGGGGTCACTGAGGCGTCGGGCACCGGGTCGCCGGGGGGCCGGGTACGGGGTCCGGCCGGGGGGCCGGGTACGGGGTCCGGCCGGGGGGCCGGGCGCGCGCCGTGCGCCGGACCCCGGGCCGCTACGGGACCACCTGGCCCGAGGGCTCGTCCGCGTCCGCCGGGGCGGGTTCGGGGGCGGGGGCCACCTCGGGGGCGGCGGCGCGGGGCTGCCGGTGCCAGCCCCGCTCCCCCCGGGCCCGTAGCCACGCGGTCGTCTCGGCGGGCGGCATCGCCGCCGCCACCAGCCAGCCCTGCACGGCGTCGCAGCCCAGGTCCCGGAGCCGCTCCCAGGTCTCGTCGTCCTCGACGCCCTCCGCGACGACCAGCAGTCCCAGGGAGTGCGCCAGGTCCACGGTGCAGCGGACGATCTCCGCGTCCTCCGTGTCCACCGCGAGCCGGGCCACGAACGAGCGGTCGATCTTCAGCTCGCTGACCGGGAGGCGGCGCAGATGGACCAGGGAGGAGTAGCCCGTACCGAAGTCGTCGAGGGACATCTTGACGCCGTGGTCGGTCAGGCCCGCGAGGGTGTCGGCGGCGCGCTGCGGGTCCTCCAGCAGCACATGCTCGGTGATCTCCAACTGGAGCGCCCCCGGTGGGACGCCGTGCCGGGCCAGTCGCGCGGCGACGGAGCCGGCGAAGCCGGGGGTGTGGACGTCCCGCGGGGAGACATTGACGGCGACCGGCACCATCAGCCCCTGCGCCCGCCACTTGGCGACCTGGGCGAGCGCGGTGTCGAGCACGTACTCGGTGAGGTGGGGCATCAGACCGGAGGACTCGGCTATCGCGATGAACTCGTCCGGGGGCACCCGGCCGCGGTCCGGGTGGACCCAGCGGACCAGGGCCTCCAGGCCCGCGACATGGCCGTCGAAGCGGACCTTGGGCTGGTAGTGCAGCTCGACCTCGCGCGCGTCCAGCGCCCGGCGCAGATCGCCCAGCAGGCCGAGCCGGTCAGGGGTGTTGCTGTCGCGCTTGGACTCGTACACCTCGACGCCGGTACGGTCCCGCTTGGCCTGGTACATCGCCACATCGGCGCGGCGCAGCAGCCCTTCCGCGTCGAGCGCGTGCTCGGGGAAGACGGCGACACCGGCGCTGGCCTCCAGGACCAGGGTGAGGCCGTCCAGGTCGAGCGGTGAGGAGAGTTCGGAGGCGAGCTGGCGGGCGACGCGCTGGGCGCTGGTGATGGAGTCGGCGGTGGGCAGCAGGACGGCGAATTCGTCGCCGCCGAGCCTGGCCGCCTCGGCGCCGCGCGGCAGGGCGTGTCGGAGCCGGTGGGCGATCTGCAACAGCAGCCGGTCGCCGGCGAGATGGCCGAGCGTGTCGTTGACGGAGCGGAAGCGGTCGAGGTCGATGAGGACGAGGGCGGCGCGGGTGCCGTCGTTCTCCGCGTCCTCCAGCGCGGACCAGGTCCGCTCCAACAGCCACTGCCGGTTGGGCAGTCCGGTCAGGGGGTCACGGAGCTGCTCCTCGGCCCGTGCCCGCGCTATCCAGAGGGTGGAGTCGAGGGCCATCAGGGGGACGGCGAACAGCGGCAGCAGTACGGGCATGTCGATGGCGACGACGCAGATCAGCGGCGCGATGCCGAGGAGGGCCACCGCGACAAGGCCCTGCCGCAGCAGGGCCGTACGGGCGACGGTGGGCAGTCCGTCGGTCTGGGGCGCGAGCACGTACCAGAGCAGGAGACGGGTGACCCCGAGGTAGGCGGTGGCCGCCAGGATCACTTCGGGCGCGGCCTCGATGCCCCAGTCGAGTGGCGCCCAGGGGTTCTCGACGCTGGGGGTGGTCCCGAAGAGCGCGAGAACGAGGGCGGCGGCGCCGATGCCGAGGACGTCCACCGAGCCGTGCAGGACGCCGTGGCGCCAGCGATGTCTGCGGGCGGTGCCGACGAGGGCGACGACGGCGAGGCTGATGAGGCAGGCCGCCATCCAGCCGTAGAGCAGCAGGACGGCGATGGTGAGGACGGCGCCGGAGCCGGTGCCGCCCCACCAGCGGTCGCGGCCGAGGGCGACCAGATGGCCGACGATGATCGCGGTGAGGACCGCGAGCGCCCAGCCCACCGTGGAGCCGGGGAAGAGGGCGCGGCCCTCGCGCAGGGTGTCGGTGACCCCGGTGGCGAGGACGGCCGTCGCGCCCGCGACGACGGCCAGGGGCAGTCCCGGTGGCATGTTGGCGATGCCCGCGAGGGCCGCGAAACCACGCGGCCGTGGGACCGGGGCGGTGCTCTCGGTCGGTTTCATTCCCGTCCCGTCCCTCTCACAGCCGGCGGTGCCGATGCCTCGCGATGGTTCCCGTTGTCATCCCACCACCACGACTGAAATCCACCACGCAGCCGTGCACGACAGGCGCACGTCTCAACAGTAGGTGGCAGGAGGCTTCGACGGGCGGCGCACTACAGCTCTTGCCCGAATGCGACCAGGCCACCCTTATCCATCTGCTATGCGCTGAACGGGTGACCTGTACCAGTCGTTTCTCCGCTGTCAAGGGAGTCTTGTTCTTGCCCCGCGCGCCCCCTGCCTCTCCGCGAACGCGCCCCCCATGAGCCCCGCTCACGCCCCCCGTGTCACGCCTCTCCAGGCACAGCCGCCTCACGAGCCGCTTCGGGCCCCTGTTCGAGGAGGACGACAAAGCCGCTCTCGTCCAGAACGGGCACCTTGATCTGCATCGCCTTGTCGTACTTGGAGCCGGGGTTGTCCCCGACCACCACGAACCCCGTTTTCTTGGAGACAGAACCGGTCACTTTCGCGCCGAGGTTCTGTAGGGCCTCTTTTGCGCCATCTCTGGTGTAGTTCTCAAGGGTTCCCGTGACGACGACGGTGAGACCTTCGAGCGGACGGGGCCCCTGGTCCTCCCCCGCGCCCTCCTCTTCCATCCGCACACCGGCCGCCGCCCACTTGCGGAGGATCTCCTCGTGCCAGGGCTCGGCGAACCACTGCTTCAGCGAGGCGGCGATGATGCTCCCGACGCCGTCGGTGTCGGCCAGCTCCTGCTCGGTGGCCTCCCTGATCCGGTCGATGGAGCGGAACTCGCGCGCCAGGGCCCGCGCCGCGACCGGCCCCACATGCCGGATGGAGAGCCCGGTGAGGATCCGCGCGAGCGGCCGGGTCCTGGCGGCGGCGATGTTCTCCAGCATCGCCACGGCGTTCTTCCTGGCCTCGCCCTGCTGGTTGGCGAAGACCGGCACGATCTTCGGCTCGCCCGTCTCCGGGTCGCGCTTGGGCAGTCCGCTGTCCTGGTCGAGCACGTACGCCCGGATCGGCAGCAACTGCTCCATGCTGAGGTCGAAGAGGTCGCCCTCGTCCCGCAGCGGCGGCTCCGACGGCTCCAGGGGCTTGGTGAGGGCGGCGGCGGCGACCAGCCCGAAGTGCTCGATGTCGAGTGCGTTGCGCCCGGCGAGATAGAAGAGCCGCTCCCGCAACTGGGCGGGGCAGGAACGGGCGTTGGGGCAGCGCAGGTCGACGTCGGCCTCCTTCATCGGCCGCAGCTCCGTCCCGCATTCGGGGCACTCGGCGGGCATCACGAACTCGCGCTCGGTGCCGTCCCGCAGATCGACCACCGGTCCGAGGATCTCCGGAATGACGTCACCGGCCTTGCGCAGCACCACCGTGTCCCCGATGAGCACGCCCTTGGCCTTCACCACGTCCTGGTTGTGCAGGGTGGCGAACTCGACCTCGGAGCCCGCCACCTTGACCGGCTCGACCTGGGCGTACGGAGTGACGCGGCCGGTGCGGCCCACCCCGACCCGGATGTTGATCAGCTTGGTGTTGACCTCCTCCGGCGCGTACTTCCAGGCGATGGCCCAGCGGGGCGCCCGCGCGGTGGAGCCGAGCCGCCCCTGGAGGGGGATCTCGTCGAGCTTGACGACCACGCCGTCGATCTCATGCTCCATGGAGTGGCGGTTCTCGCCGAAGTGGGCGATGAACTCGCGCACCTCCTCCAGGGTGTTCACGACCTTGTTGTGCCGGGCGGTGGGCAGACCCCACTCGCGCAGCAGGTCGTAGGCGTGCGAGAGGCAGTCGATGTCGAAGCCCTGCCGCGCGCCGATGCCGTGCACCACCATGTGGAGCGGCAGGGTGGCGGTGACCTTCGGGTCCTTCTGGCGCAGCGAGCCCGAGGCGGAGTTGCGGGGGTTGGCGTACGGCTGCTCGCCCGCGGCCACCCGGCGGGCGTTCAGCTCCTGGAAGGCGTCCATCGGGAAGTAGACCTCGCCGCGGACCTCCACCAGCTCCGGGATCCGGTCACCGCTCAACCGCTCCGGGATGTCGGCGATGGTGCGGACGTTCGGCGTGATGTCCTCGCCGACGCGGCCGTCGCCCCGGGTCGCGGCGCGGACCAGCCGTCCCTTCTCGTACGTCAGGTTCACGGCGAGGCCGTCGACCTTCAGCTCGCACAGGAAGTGGAAGTCCGATGTGCCCACGTCACGCTCGACGCGCTCGGCCCAGAGGGTCAGCTCCTCGTCGCTGAAGGCGTTGTCCAGGGAGAGCATCCGCTCGCGGTGCTCGACCTTCGCGAGGTCCGTCTCGTACTGACCGGCGACCTTCTGGGTGGGCGAGTCGGGCGTCCGCAGCGCGGGATACCGCTCTTCCAGCTCCTCCAGGGAGCGCAGCAGCGTGTCGAACTCGCCGTCGCTGATGGTCGGCCGGTCCTGTACGTAGTACCGGAAGCGATGCCCCTCGATCCGCTCGGCGAGGTCGGCGTGCCGCTCCCGCGCGTCGGCGGGCAGCCCCGAACCGTCCTGTCCCTCGTGTGCGGACAGGTCCGTACGCCGTTCCGTACGCTCTTCGCCAGCCACCGTCTCGTCCTCCCGTATCCCAGCACCCATTACTCAGGGTTGTCCGCGAGCGATCTCGCGGCCAGGGCGCAATGGGCGAGCGCCGCCCGTGCGTACGCCGGTGAGGCGCCCGCGAGACCGCAGCTCGGGGTGACCACCACGGACTCGGCGAGAATCCCTGGATGCAGCCCCAGCCTGCGCCACAGCATCCTGACACCCATGACGCTACCCGCCGGGTCTGACAACGCCGTGTCCGTCGACGGCACGACGCCCGCGAAGAGCTTCGTGCCGCCCTCGACGGCCTCACCGATGGCATCGTCGTCACGCTCGGTGAGTAGCGCGGCGTCGAAGGAGATCCCCGCCGCGCCGGCCCGGCGCAGCAGCGTGAACGGCACGTCCGGGGCGCAGGAGTGGACGACGACCGTCTCGTCCGCGATCAGCTCCCGCAGGGCGGATTCCACGAGCTGCCGGTCCACCGCCCGGTAGGTGCGGTAGCCGCTGGCGCTGCGGACCCGGCCGCTCAACACGGCGAACAGCGACGGCTCGTCCAGTTGGAGCACCACCCGGGCGCCGGGAATCCGGCGCCGTACGTCCGCCAGGTGGGTCCGGATGCCCTCCGCGAGCGAGGCAGCGAGATCGCGGCAGGCGCCGAGGTCGGAGAGGACCGCCTCGCCGCCGCGCAGCTCCAGCGCGGCGGCGAGCGTCCACGGGCCGACGGCCTGGATCTTCAGCGGGCCCTGGTACCCCTGGGTGTACTCCTCCAGGGCGTCGAGGTCCTCGCCGAGCCAGGAGCGGGCCCGCCGGGTGTCCCGGCCCGGCCGGTCGCTGACGCGCCAGCCGCTGGGTTCGACATGGGCGTACATCTCCACGAGCAGACCGAGGCTCCGCCCGATCATGTCGGCGCCGGGGCCCCGGGCCGGCAGCTCGGGCAGGTGGGGAAAGTCTTCGAAGGACCCGATGACGGTCTTCGCGGCCTCGCGCGCGTCGACACCGGGCATGGACCCGACGCCGGTGGCGGGGCCCCAGCTGAACTCGCTCTTCTCGCTCACCCCGGAAGCGTACGTGCCGCGCTCGGGCCGGGAACCGGCGTGCCCGCGCTCTCCGCCTGCCGCTTGCCGCCTGCCGCGGGTGTACGGGGTTCCAGGGCCGCGGGTGTACGGGGCCCGGGCGGGGCGCCCCGTACACCCGGCACCCCGGCACCCCCCGGCCACCCGGTCGCGGTCACGCGCTCAGTCCGGCCGCGGTCACGGTCGCACACGGCCACCCAGTCGCGGTCGCACGGTCCCGGTCTCCCCGAGCTCGATCCGGAAACCACGCAGCTTCACCTGGCCGCCCGCGCGGCCCAGGAACTCCAGCGAGCCGTCCCGCCGGCGCCGGGCAAGGTCTCCGGTGCGGTGCATCCGGGAGCCCCCGGCGGGCCGAACGGATCGGCGGTGAACCGTTCGGCGGCGCGCGGGGAACAGCCTCAGCGGCCGGGGCGCACGCTCAGATTGTCGATCTCGGCGTCCCTCGGCAGATCCAACGCGGTGAGGATCGCCGTCGCGACCGACTCGGGGTCGATCCAGCGCGCCGCGTCGTACTCCTTGCCCTCCTGGGAGTGCACCCTGGCCTGCATCGGGCTCGCCGTACGCCCCGGGAAGACCGAGGTGACCCGGACGCCGCCGGCGTGCTCCTCCTGGCGCAGGGAGTCGGCGAGGGCCTTCAGACCGTGCTTGGAGGCCGCGTACGCGCTCCACTCCGCGTGCGCGGCGAGCCCGGCGCCCGAGTTGACGAAGATCACGTGCCCCTGGGAGACGCGGAGCTGCGGCAGCATCAGCCGAGTGAGCTCGGCGGGCGAGATGAGGTTGGCGTTGAGCTGCTGGTGCCAGGTCTTGGGCCGCAGGTCGCCGACCGGGCCGAGGTCGACGATGCCCGCGATGTGCAGCAGCGAGTCCAGTCGATCCGGCATCGGCTGGTGCGAGAACGCCCAGGAGATCCGGTCGGGGTCGGCCAGGTCGGCGACGAGCGTACGGGCACCGGGGTAGACGCCCGCGAGCTGCTTCGCGCGTCCGGCGTCCCGCGCCAGCAGAATGAGGTCGTCGCCGCGTTCGTGCAGCCGGCGCGTGACGGCCGCGCCGATGCCGGAGCCCGAGCCGGTGATCAGATGTGTTGCCATGCCGACCATGCTCGCACTCCGGAGAGGGGTCACCGCACCCCGGCCGCCTCCTCAAGATAGGCGAGCGCCGCGACCCCGTCCTCCGCGAAGAACACCAGGTCGGTGAGGGGCAACGGCAGGAAGCCCTCTCGCTCCATCCGATTGAGCTGTTCCTTCAGACCGTCGTAGAAGCCCGCCGTGTTCAGCAGGACCACCGGCTTGGTGTGTTTGCCGTGCTTCTTCAGCTCCAGGATCTCGGTGGCCTCGTCCAGCGTCCCCAGCCCCCCGACCATGATCACGACGGCTTCGGACCTGGCGAGCAGCAGCGCCTTGCGCTCGCCGAGATCCTTGGCGATCACCATCTCGTCGGCGTCGGCGCGCGCGACGTGCGCGAGGAACTCGACCGAGACGCCCACGAGCCGCCCGCCCGTCTCCTGGACGCCGTCGGCGACCACCTTCATCAGCCCGCTCTCGGAACCGCCCCACACCAGGGTGTGGCCCGCCCTGCCGAGCAGTTCGGCGAACTCCCGGGCGGGCCGGGTGTAGCGGTCGTCCAGATCGGCGGCGGAGAGAAAGACACAGATGTTCATTCCGTCACCGTACGGGGGCGCGGTGGGCGGAAACCGTGCCCCCTGGTTGCGGGACGCGCCGAAGAATCTCACGCGCGGGCGATGAGTTCCGCGACGAGCGCCGGTCAGCACTCCTATGGACAACATGAGCCGGACCCTCAACAGGGCGCGGTCGGGGGACGGGACGCGCATCGCGTACGAGCGACGGGGCGACGGCCCGCCGCTCGTCCTGGTCGGCGGAGCGCTCTGCACGGCGGCCACCGACGCCCCGCTCGCCGCGCTGCTCGCCCCCCGCTTCACCGTCATCACCTACGACCGGCGCGGCCGGGCGGCGAGCGGTGACACCGCCCCGTACGCCGTGGACCGGGAGATCGAGGACCTCGCGGCCGTCATCGCCGATGCGGGCGGGGAGGTCTCCGTGCACGGGATGTCCTCCGGTGGCGCGCTGGCCCTGAGAGCGGCGGCGGCGGGCCTCCCGATCACCCAGCTCTCGGCGTACGAGCCGCCGTTCAACCCGGCCGCGCGCGCCGGCCAGCGGCCCGCCGCCCCGGTCATCCGGCTGCGGGAGCTGCTGGCCGCGGGGTTGTGCGGGGACGCCCTCGCGCTCTTCCTCGGCGAGGCGGGGATGCCGGCCGAGACGGTGTCCCGGATGCGGCACGCCCCGATGTGGGCCGAGCTGGAGTCGGTGGCGCACACACTTCCGTACGACCACGAGATCATGGGCAACGGCGCGCTTCCCGCCGGGCTGCTGAGCCGGGTCGGGACGCGGGTCATGGTCGTGGACGGCGGGGCGAGCCCGCCGTGGATGCGGGAGGCCGCCCGTCTGGTGGCGCGGGCCCTGCCGCGCGGCCGGCACCGCACGCTGACGGGGCAGACCCACGAGGTGGCACCGCATGTGCTGGCGCCGGTGCTGGCGGACTTCTTCGCGGCTTAGCGGGCCGGGGCCACCGGTCACCGGTGCCGGTGACCGGTGCCGGGAGCTACGACGAGGAGAGGGCCGCCGCGCGCTCGGTGGACGCGATCGTGGCCGAGCCCACCACGCGGGTGCCGTCGTAGAGCACGATCGCCTGGCCGGGAGCGACCCCGCGCACCGGCTCGGTGAAGCTCACCCGCAGCTCGTCGCCGTCCAGGGCGGCGGTGACCTCGGTCTCCCCGCCATGGGCGCGGAGCTGGGCCGTGTACGTCCCCGGGGCGGTGGGCGCCGCGCCGCACCAGCGGGGCCTGATCGCGGTCAGGGCGGTGACGTCGAGCGCCGCGAGCGGGCCGACCGTCACGGTGTTGTTCACCGGGGAGATGTCCAGCACATAGCGCGGTTTGCCGTCCGCCGCCGGGTGTCCGATCCGCAGGCCCTTGCGCTGGCCGATGGTGAAGCCGAAGGCACCGTCGTGGCTGCCGACCTTCGCCCCCGACTCGTCCACGATGTCGCCCTCGGCGGTGCCGAGCCGGGAGGCCAGGAAACCCTGGGTGTCGCCGTCGGCGATGAAGCAGATGTCGTGGCTGTCCGGCTTCTTCGCGACCGCGAGCCCCCGCCGCTCGGCCTCCGCGCGGATCTCGTCCTTCGTGGTGAGCGTGTCACCGAGGGGGAACATGGCGTGGGCGAGCTGGCGCTCGTCCAGCACGCCGAGGACGTACGACTGGTCCTTGGCCATATCGCTGGCGCGGTGCAGTTCCCGGCCGCCGTCCGGCAGGGGCACCACGGTCGCGTAGTGGCCGGTGCAGACCGCGTCGAAACCGAGCGCGAGCGCCTTGTCGAGCAGGGCCGCGAACTTGATCTTCTCGTTGCAGCGCAGACAGGGGTTGGGGGTGCGACCCGCCTCGTACTCCGCGATGAAGTCCTCGACCACGTCCTCGCGGAAGCGCTCGGCGAGATCCCATACGTAGAAGGGGATGCCGATCACGTCCGCTGCGCGGCGGGCGTCGCGGGAGTCCTCGATGGTGCAGCAGCCGCGCGCGCCCGTGCGGAACGACTGCGGGTTGGCGGAGAGCGCCAGATGCACTCCGGTCACATCATGACCGGCCTCGGCGGCACGGGCGGCGGCGACGGCGGAGTCCACGCCGCCTGACATGGCGGCGAGCACACGGAGCGGGCGCTGGGAAGTCTGAGTCATAGCCGTACCAGGGTACGGGCCCCGGGAACCGACGGCTCGCCCGTATGCGTTGAGAGCGCATGGGAAGCGATACGGAGCGCGGCGGACGGCGCATCGGCAGACGGGGCGTGCTGATCGGCGGCGCGGCCGTGGTGGTGGGCGGCGGCGCGCTCGCCTGGGACGAGCTGAGCCGGCTGTGGTGGCGGGTGCCCGGCATGTCGAAGCCGCGCAAGGAAGGTGAGCTGGACCACAGGGGCGCGGAGTGGACGGCCGCCTCCCGGAGTAACTGGCGGCTGGCCGACCGCCCCGACGACTTCGGTATCGACCGGGTCATCATCCATGTCGTGCAGGGCAGCTATCCGACCGCGCTGCGGGTCTTCAAGAATCCGGGGCACGGCGCCGCGACGCACTACGTCGTCCGGAAGGACGGGCACGTCGCGCAGATGATCCGCGAGCTGGACGTGGCCTTCCACGCCGGGAACCGCGAGTTCAACGAACGCAGCATCGGCATAGAGCACGAAGGGTTCGTGGACCGTCCGCAGGACTTCACGGACGCGATGTACCGGGGGTCGGCGGCCCTGACCGCGGGGATCTGTGTGCGGTACGGCCTGCCGGTGGACCGGGAGCACATCATCGGGCATGTGGAGGTGCCGGGGACGGACCACACGGACCCGGGCCCCCACTGGGACTGGGACCGCTATCTGAAGCTGGTGCGGGCGGCGATGCCATCGGCCCGGCGCGCGGTGGAGCCGAGCGCGGAAGCGGGCTGAGGGAGCCGGCGCCGTCCGTCGTACGGGGCGGATGGGGCACCGGCCGCGAGGCCCCGGGCCTGGGTGGCGATCGCGCCCCGGGTGGGCGGGCGAGGCCGGGTGGGCGGGGTGGCGAGTGGTCGCCACCCGCCACCCATCGATCCCGATAGCTGTCAGGCTTAGGTGAGACCAGCCGTACGGGCCCGTTCCACCGCGGGGCCGATGGCTTCGGCGACCGCCGCCACATCCGCCTTGGTGGAGGTGTGGCCGAGGCTGAAGCGGAGGGTCCCGCGCGCCAGGTCCGGATCGGTGCCCGTCGCGAGGAGTACGTGGCTGGGCTGCGCCACCCCGGCCGTGCACGCCGAGCCGGTGGAGCACTCGATGCCCTGCGCGTCCAGGAGCAGCAGCAGCGAGTCGCCTTCGCAGCCGGGGAAAGTGAAGTGCGCGTTGGCGGGGAGCCGGCCGTCGGGGTCGCCGCCGAGGATGGCGTCGGGCACGGCGGCACGGACGGCCCGGACCAGTTCGTCGCGGAGTCCGCCGACCTCGTGGGCGAACTGCTCACGGCGCTCGGCGGCGAGCCTCCCGGCGACCGCGAAGGCCGCTATGGCGGGCGCGTCGAGTGTCCCGGAGCGCACATGGCGTTCCTGTCCGCCGCCGTGGAGCACGGGGACCGGGGTGCGGTCCCGGCCGAGGAGGAGTGCGCCGATGCCGTACGGGCCACCGATCTTGTGGCTCGACACGGTCATCGCGGCGAGACCGGAGTCGGCGAAGCCGACCTCGATCTGGCCGAATGCCTGGACCGCGTCCGAGTGCAGGGGGATGTCGAACTCACGGGCCACGGCGGAGAGCCGGTCGATCGGCATGATGGTGCCGATCTCGTTGTTGGCCCACATCACGGTGGCGAGCGCCACATCGTCGGGGTTGCGCTCGATCGCCTCGCGCAGCGCCTCGGGGTGTACCCGGCCCTGGGCGTCCACCGGCAGGTACTCGACGGTCGCGCCCTCGTGCTCACCGAGCCAGTCGACGGCGTCGAGGACGGCGTGGTGTTCGACGGGGCTGGCGAGCACCCGGGTTCTGGCGGGGTCGGCGTCGCGGCGCTGCCAGTACAGGCCCTTGACGGCGAGGTTGTCCGCCTCGGTGCCGCCCGAGGTGAAGACCACCTCGCTGGGTCGCGCGCCGAGTGCCTCGGCAAGGGTCTCGCGGGCCTCCTCGACGGTGCGGCGGGCCCGGCGTCCGGCGGCGTGCAGTGCCGAGGCATTGCCGGTGACGGTGAGCTGCGCGGTCATCGCCTCGACGGCTTCCGGCAGCATCGGAGTGGTCGCAGCGTGGTCGAGGTATGCCATGGTGGCCCCGATTCTACGAGGCGGGGTGGGGACGCGGACGCGGCGCAGGGGGTATGGCCGGGCGGGGCCCCTCCAGCGGGGGAATTCCGGCGGGGGGCCCATGGCCGGGCCCGGACACTCCGACCACGGCTGTGGCGACGCCGGAACCTCCGCTGGGCGAGACGTCAGAGGTCTGCCGTGGACTGCCCGTAGGTCTCCGGCCGAGGGGTTGCGGCCGACCGCCGTCGAGACACGAAGTGGCCGGCCGCCGCCGTTCCACACGCCGATTCCCGGCCGGGGCCCGGTGCGGCCTCGGGCGTTGGGCTGCGCCGCGACGGGGGCGGGCTGCTCTCCGGCGCAAGCCACCGGGAGCCGCACCGCGTCCCGCGCCGCTCCCGCACGCCCCGGCCCGTGCCAGTCGCCACGGGGCGTCGCAGCGTGAGGCGCCCTCACGCCCCCGGCCGGGTCGCGTCGCCCCCGTACAGCTTCACGATCGCCGCTGCCGTGCGGGCCAGTTCGTCGCGGACTTCGGGCGGCGCGAGCACCCGGAGGCCCTCGCCGAAGGCGAGCAGGGAGCGGGCCGCCATCGGGACGTCGAAGCCCAGCTCCACCCGCGACCAGACGCCGTCGGCGCCCTCCGGGACCGGTTCGCCGATGAGGCGGGGCGCGTGCAGGCGGCGCAGGAGTTCCAGCCGGTCGCAGTGGACCAGGGCCGTCACCCGGGTCTCCGTCGAGCGGTGTTCGACCTGGTGGCGCAGGGTTTCCCAGACATCGGCCAGTTCCAGTCCGGCCCGCCGCCGCACCGGTTCGTCGACGATCGCGGCGGCGACCACCCGGTCGGCCCGGAAGAGGCGGGCCTCGCCCGCCTTGTCGGCCACCAGGTACCAGACTCCCGCCTTGACGACGAGGCCGTACGGGTCGAGCAGATAGCCGCCCGGCTCGGTGGCACCCCGGCGCCGGTAGCTCAGCTGCACCCTGCGGTCGGTGAAGACCGCGGTGTGCAGGACGTCCAGGTCGACGGCGGGTTCCGGGGTCATCCAGCGGGCCGGGTCCACCAGGATTCGCCGGCTGGTCAGCTCGGCGGCGGGCCGGTGCGGTGCGGGCAGGGCGGCCATCACCTTGCGCAGCGCGGAGCCCAGTGCCGCGTCGAGCCCGAGCGCGGCGTGAGCTCCCTGCGCCGCCAGGACGAAGAGGGCCCGGGACTCGTCCTCGGTGAGCCCGGTGACATCGGTGCGGAAGCCGGGAAGCAGGGCGATCCCGCCGTGCCGCCCGCGCTCCGCGTAGACGGGCACGCCGGAGGCGGAGAGGGCTTCGACATCCCGGTAGATGGTGCGGACGGAGACTTCGAGCCGTTCCGCCAGCTCGCCGGCCGGGACGAGTCCACGGGTCTGCAAGAGCAGGAGTATCGACAACAACCGGTCGGATTTCACCGTGATCTCACCGTGCCGGAGTCTGACGGAAAAACATGACGGTGAGCGTCAGGTTATGTGCGCGGCGCCCTGGCGAGCTGGCGGGCCTGGGCAACCAGCCGGTCCCGGCTGTCCCAGACCTCCACGTCCTCCTCCAGGAAACCGCCCGCCAGATTGCGGGTCGTGATCGCGACCCGCAGCGGCCCGGGGGCCGGGCGGCAGCGGACATGGGTGGTCAGCTCGATCGTGGGGGTCCAGCCCCGGAGCCCCAGTTCGAACGAGGTCGGCGGCAACGCGTCCACCGTGAGCAGCAGCGAGAGCGGGTCCGCGTCCCGGCCGTCCGCGAGCGCGAACCAGCCGCGCATCTCGCCCTTACCGGAGGGCGCGCCGATCGCCCAGCCGATCGTCGCGGGGTCCAGTCTCATACTGAGCCGGTCCATGATCGCCGAGCTTCCGGCGACGGGTGGCTGGGGACCGTCGGCGGTGCCGAGGCAGTTCTCGTACGGGGGGATGTCCGGGGGTGTCGCGGCGGTGCGCACCTCGTCGGTGAGCTGGTCCAGGTCGCCGTAGGTCGCGAGGACGCGGATGCGCTCGACCTCGGTGCCGTCCGCCTCGTGCTGGATGAGCGATGCCTGACCGGTGGAGAGCGTACGGCCGGTGCGGACCGTCTCCGTCCTGATCAGCGCGGGGCCGGGCTGGGACGCGCTCAGGTAGTGCGCCGAGACCGTGAAGGGGTCGGGGTGCGGGAGCGTGTCCTGGAGCGCCCGGCCGAGCATGGCGAGCAGATAGCCGCCGTTGACGGCGCGGATGATCGTCCAGCCCGCCGAGAGCTCGGCGTCGTAGACGCCCGGTGCGCGGGCAGTGACGCTCGTGTCGCGATCGAACTCGCTGTCCCCGATGGATGCCTGAACCGCTTGTGCCATGGTGGCACCGTACAACATCGACATACTAAGCGGTAGCTTTTTATTTCAGGGGCCCGAGATCCGGCTTCCGGGGGCCCCGGAGCCGGGCGGGGCCCCCGGGGCCTCAGCTCTCCTCGGCCGCCGCCGAGCGGCGGTTGTAGGCGCGCGGCGCCCGCCAGTGGTAGCGCAGCGCCAGCAGTCGCAGCGCGAAGGCGGTCACCGCGGCCATGGCACCGGTGAGCGCGTTCAGCTCGCCGAATTGGATGCAGAGGGCGACGATCGTCGCCCCGACCATCGCGGGCACGGCGTAGAGATCGCGGTCCCAGCGCAGCAGCGACGGCACCTCGTTGGCCAGCACGTCCCGCAGCACACCACCGCCGACCGCCGTCGCCAGGCCCAGTACCGCCGATGACGTCAGGCCGAGACCGTACTCGTACGCCTTGGTCGTACCGGTCACACAGAACAGCCCGAGGCCCGCCGCGTCGAAGACATTGACGGCCACCTGGATCCGCTCGACCTGCGGATGCAGGAAGAAGACCAGCGCGGTGGCGAGCAGCGGGGTCAGGAAGTACCCCAGCTCGGTGAAGGCGGCCGGGGGGACGGCGCCGATGATCAGATCGCGGATCAGCCCTCCGCCCAGGGCCGTCACCTCCGCGAGTACCGCCATGCCGAAGACATCGAAGTTCTTGCGTACGGCGAGGAGCGCGCCGGAGATCGCGAAGACGAAGATTCCGGCGAGGTCGAGCACATGCTGGACGGAGGGCGTGAACAATTCTTGGAGCACCGGACGATTGTGCCGGGTTTGCTCGGACTCCTACTCCTTGACGGCGCCACCGGGCGACTCGGCCGGCCCGGGGGCCTCGGGAGCACCAGAGGTACCGGGGATGTCAGAGGTACCGGGGACCTCAGGAGCACCAGGGGTGCCGGGGGTATCAGAGGTACCGGGGGCCTCGGGAGCACCAGAGGTACCGGAGACGCCAGAGGTGCCGGTGGCACCAGAGCCATCAGAAGAGCCAGGAGTATCAGCGGCACCGGGGGCCGCCTGCGCGACCACGGCATCCGCATCCGGCGTCGCCGCCGACTCCACCGCCTTCGGCACCGCGGTCACGATCTCCACCGCCTCCCGCGCCGACTCCAGCACCGCTTCATCCGGCGCCTGGTCCGGCCCGTTCTCCGGGTGGTGGCAGGCCACCCGCTGCCCCGGCCGCAGCTCGACCAGCGGGGGCTCCTTGGTGGTGCACAGCTCCGTCGCCTTCCAGCACCGGGTGTGGAAGCGGCAGCCCGTCGGCGGGGAGATCGGCGACGGCACGTCGCCCTTGAGGAGAATCCGCTCGCTCCGCCCGCCCCGCCGCCGCGGATCGGGCACCGGCACCGCCGAGAGCAGCGCCTTCGTGTACGGGTGCATGGGCGCCTCGTACAGCGACGCCCGGTCCGCCAGCTCCACGATCTTGCCGAGGTACATCACCGCGATGCGGTCCGAGACGTGCCGGATCACGGAGAGATCGTGGGCGATGATCACATAGGTGAGCCCCAGCTCCTCCTGGAGATCGTCCAGCAGGTTCACCACCTGCGCCTGGATGGAGACGTCCAGCGCGGAGACCGGCTCGTCCGCCACCACCAGCTTGGGCTTCAGCGCCAGCGCCCGTGCGATCCCGACGCGCTGCCGCTGGCCGCCGGAGAATTCGTGTGGATAGCGGTTGTAGTGCTCGGGATTGAGCCCCACCAGTTCGAGAAGGCGCTGGACCTCTTTCTTCACCCCGCCGTCGGGCGTGATGCCCTGGAGCTTGAACGGCGCCGAGACGATCGTGCCGATCGTGTGCCGGGGATTCAGCGAGGAGTACGGGTCCTGGAAGATCATCTGGACATCGCGGCGGAGCGGGCGCATTCCCGCGACCCCGAGGTGGGTGATGTCGTGGCCCTGGAACTCGATCGAGCCGGCGGACGGTTCGATCAGCCGGGTGATCAGTCGGCCCATCGTCGACTTGCCGCAGCCGGACTCCCCCACCACCCCGAGGGTCTCACCGGCCCGGACGTCGAAGGTCAGCCCGTCCACCGCCTGCACGGCGCCGGCCTGCCGCCGCAACAACCCCTTCTTGATGGGGAAGTGCTTGACCAGCCCCTCGACCTTCAACAGCGGGTCCGGCCCGGTCGACCGCTCGGCGGCCGGCTGCTGGGGAATCTTCACTTTGTCACTCACAGCTTGGGCGCAATCTCTTCGGTCCAGATCCGCGTCCGCTCATCGCGCGCCATATGGCAGGCGGAGAAGTGCCGGCTGCCCACCCGCGTCAGCTCGGGGCGCACAGTGCGCGTCAGATCGTCCTTGGGCACATCGGCGTACGGGCAGCGCGGATGGAAGGCACAGCCGTCCGGGATGTTGATCAGGCTGGGCGGTGAGCCCTTGACCGGGATGAGCCGCTCGGTCTGATCGCGGTCGATCCTCGGCATGGACCCCAGCAGACCCCAGGTGTAGGGGTGCTGCGGCTCGTAGAAGACCTGCTCGGCGGGCCCGCGCTCGACGCACCGGCCGCCGTACATCACCAGGATGTCGTCGGCCAGCTCCGCGACGACGCCCAGATCGTGGGTGATGACGATGACGGCGGAGCCGAACTCCTTCTGAAGATCCCGGATCAGATCGAGGATCTGGGCCTGGACGGTCACGTCCAGCGCGGTCGTCGGCTCGTCGGCGATCAGCAGCTCCGGGTTGTTGACCAGCGCCATCGCGATCATCGCGCGCTGACGCATCCCCCCGGAGAATTCGTGCGCGTAGTTGTCGACCCGCTTGTCGGGCTGGGGGATGCCCACCCGGTCGAGCAGTTCGATGGCCCGCTTGCGCGCGACCTTCTTGTCGACGTCGTTGTGGACCCGGTACGCCTCCACGATCTGCCGGCCGATCGTGTAGTACGGATGCAGCGCGGAGAGCGGGTCCTGGAAGATCATTGCCATATCCCGGCCGCGGAGCCTGCGCACGGCGTCGGGGTCGGCGCCCAGCAGCTCCTGGCCGTCGAGCCAGACCTCGCCGGTGATGCGCGCCTTGCGGCGACCGTACTGCCCGGCCGTGTGCAGTCCCATGATCCCGAGCGAGGTCACCGACTTTCCGGAGCCGGACTCGCCGACGATCCCGAGGGTCTTGCCCTTCTCCAGCCGGAAGCTGAGGCCGTCGACGGACTTGACCAGACCGTCGTCGGTCGGGAAGTGGACCCGTAGATCGCGCACTTCCAGGAAGGCGGTGGGGGCGGGCGAACCGGCCGCGGCGACCTCACCGCCATCGCCGACCTCACCTCCGGTGGCGCCCGGGTCGTTGCTCGGGTCGTTGCTCGGTTCGTTGTTCAAGTCTTCGCTCAAGTCGGCGTTCAGATCAGTCATCCGATCCTCACTCGCGGGTCGATGACGGCGTACAACAGGTCCACGACGAGGTTCGCGACACAGATGAAGAGCGCCGCGATGAGCGTGACGCCGAGGATCAGCGGCAGGTCCTTGGTGCTGATGGACTCGATCGCCAGCCGTCCGAGGCCCGGCAGGTTGTACGTGGACTCGGTGAGGACCGCCCCGCCCAGCAGCGCCCCCAGGTCGAGCCCGAGGAGGGTCAGTACGGGCGTCCAGGTGGAGCGCATCGCGTGCCGCCCGATGACCACGCGTTCCGTGAGCCCCTTGGCGCGGGCCGTACGGATGTAGTCCTCACCCATGATCTCCAGCATGGTGGCCCGGGTGAGCCGTGCGTACATCGCCGCGTACAGGAAGGCGAGGGTGATCCACGGCAGGATCAGGGTCCGGAACCACTGGACCGGGTCCTCCTCCACCGGTGCGTACTCTCCGCTGATCCAGTCGAGCTGGTAGCTGAAGACGGCCAGCGAGAGCAGACCGGTGAAGTAGATGGGGAGGGAGACACCGGCCAGTGCGACGGTCATCGCGGCCCGGTCCCACAGGGTGCCCCGGCGCAGCGCGGAGACGACTCCGGCCGCGACACCGCCGACGACCCAGAGCAGACAGGCACCGGCGGCCAGTGACAGGGTGACCGGGATCGCCTCGGTGAGCTGGGGCCACACCTCCTGCTCGGTGCGGAAGGAGTAGCCGAAGCACGGGGCGGGGCAGTTGGTGACATCGGCGCCGTTGGCGTACTCCCGACCGGCGAACAGGCCCTGCACGAAGTGCCAGAACTGCACCAGCACCGGATCGGAGAGCCCCAGCTTCTGCCGGATGCCCTCGATGGCGGCGGGGTCGGTCTGCTTCCCGGCGAAGAGGTACGCCGGGTCGGAGCCGGCCCACTTGGGCAGCACGAAGAAGATGACGAAGGTCGTCAGGGTGACGACCATCAGCATCATGGCGACGGCGAACAATCGCCGGATGACGTATGCAAGCACTGTGCGCGGCCCGGCGACGGTCTCGGGGACCCGGTGGGGTCCCTCCGGCCGCCGCCTGCGGCCATCACCTGCCCTTCGGGACTGGCGGGGTGGGCGATGGTGGGTGTGACTCACCCTCGTGGGGCCGCCCCTCGACCGGGGGCCGCTGGGGGTCGCTCCACGGGAGAGCGCCGACGAGAGCCCCCCGTGGAGCAGTCCCTTGCAGGAGTGCTCCACGGGGGCCGCTCCGCGTGGTCGTGATGCCGTGGGAGCGGTTCAGCGAGGGGTGGGGCGTGGTGGGGCGGGGACTACTTGACGACGCCCAGCGAGACGTAGTCGTACCGGCCGTTGTACGCCGCCGTGGAGTAGGCGTTCGTCAGCCGCGAGCTGCGCCAGGTGAAGTTCTTCTCGTAGATGAACGGCATCTGCACGGCGAGGTCGGCGACGGCGTGGTTCATCTGCTTGTAGATCTCACCGGCCTTGTCGACGTCGGTCTCCCGGAGCGCGTCGTCGAAGAACTTGTTGATCTTCGGGTCGTTGGTCTCGGAGACGTTGTAGTTGCCGTTCGGGGCGATGAAGCGACCGTCGACCAGCGGCTGCGAGAAGCCCTGGCCGGTCGGGAAGTCCGGACCCCAGCCGGTCATGACCAGGCCGAGACCGCGCTGCTTCACCACGGCGGGCGAACCGGTGATGCTGGAGGACTCGGCGCCGTCGATCGGGTCGACCTCGGCCTTGATGCCGACGGCCTGGAGGGACTGCTGGAGCGCCTCAGCCGTCTGGACCTCGCCGGGGTTGTTGCTGCGGGCACTGATGGTGGTGGCGAAGCCCTCCGGCTTGCCACACGCCTTCAGGGCCGCCTTGGCCTTGGCCACGTCCGGCTTTCCGTCGCGGGCGAGGATGCCGTACGGGTCGTAGTCGTCCGAGCCCTTGATGGACTTGGGCAGCATGTTGGTGGCGATGTCACCACCGGCCTCCGGGCCGCCGCGGACCGTCTGCATCGACTTGTAGTCGGCCGCGTAGATGACCGCCTTGCGGCATTCGACGTTGTTGAACGGCGCAACCTTGGTCGCGATGTCGACATAGCGGATGAAGCTGGTCTCGATGTTGTCGACATTGCCCTTGTGCTGCTTGAGGGCGGTGGTGCGGCCGGCCTGGGACATCCCGGTGGCGTTCAGGTCGACGTCGTACTCACCCTTGATCAGCAGCTGGTCGATCGCCTCGATGTTCGAGTTGATCGTCACCGTGATCTTGTCCGGCAGGGCGGCACGGATCGGGTCGGACGCCTTCTGCCACTTGTCGTTGCGGACGAGGACGGCACCCTTCTTCGGGGTGTACGACTCGAACTTGTACGGGCCCGAGGAGAACGGCTTCAGCTGGTACTTGCCCGCCGTGTCCTTCTCCTTCTTCACCGGGGAGCCGGACGGCATGGCGAGCATCTGCTCGAAGTCGCTGTTGGCCGTGGCCAGATTGAAGACGATGGTCTTGGCGTCCGGGGTCTGGATGGCCCCCAGACCGAGCTTGTCCGGGGTGGTGTCCTTGTACGGGCCCTTGTACGCGCCCTTGGGGTCGAGGACCTGGCGCAGATAGGCCGGGCCGCCGGTGATGACGTCCGTGGCCCAGGTGCGCTGGATGCCGTACTTGATGTCCTGGGAGGTGATCGGCGTGCCGTCCTCCCAGGTGATCCCCTCGCGCAGTTGGTACGTGTAGGTCTTGCCGGCGTTGGAGACGACGCCCTTGGCCTTGGCGAGGTCGGGCACCAGTTCGGCACCGGCCGGTCCCGGCTTGGGCGCGTAGGAGATCAACTGGCGCGCGTAGAACCGGGAGAAGTCCCAGGCCATGCCGTAGTACTGACGCTGCGGGTCGGTGGAGTCGAAGTCCTGCTTGCCGATGAACTTGAGCGTGCCGCCCTTCTTGGCGGAGGCGTTGGCGACGCCCTTCACACCGGCGTTGTACCCGGCGGCCTTGCCGTCGCCGCCGCCGTCCTTGTCCTTGGAACCGCCGCCACCGCACGCCGCGGTGGCCGTGAGGGCGGCCACGACGAGCGCCGCTCCGGCGATACGCCTGGTCCTCGACGAGCTCAGGGGTGTCGGTGTCATTGTTCCTGCAACCTCCGGGTTAGCGCGGTTCCCTGCTGCGTGCCGGGGACCTTCGGGGAGCCGCCGGCCATCTGTGGCAGGGGCGCGTTCAGTTGGATCAACGGGTGCCCTTGGGATCGAGCGCGTCGCGCACGCCGTCGCCGAAGAGGTTGAAGGCCAGTACCGTCACGAAGATCGCCAGGCCGGGGACGACCATGAAGGTCGGATCGGACTGGTAGGTGTCCACCGCCGTGGAGAGCATCTGCCCCCACGAAGCGGTCGGCGGTTTCACGCCCGCGCCGAGGAAGCTGAGCGCGGCCTCGGTGAGGATGTTGGTGGGGATCATCAGCGTGGCGTAGACGGTGATCGGGGCGACCAGGTTGGGCAGCAGCTCCTTGAACAGCACGTACCGCTGGCCGGCGCCCAGGCTGCGGGCGGCCTCGACGTACTCCTTCTCGCGCAGCGAGAGGGTCTGGCCGCGGACGATGCGCCCCACGTACGGCCAGCCGAAGAAGCCGATCACGGCGACCAGGATGGCGATGCGGACGCTGCTGCCGGTCATGCCGAGCAGATCGTTGGGGAGGACCGAGACCAGCGAGATGATGAAGAGGAGCTGCGGGAAGGCCAGCAGCATGTCCATCACCCGGCTGATGACCGAGTCGACCCAGCCGCCGAAGTAGCCGGCGACGATGCCGAGCACGGTACCGAGGAGGACGGCGACCATGGCGGCGAGGAAGGCCACCAGGAGCGAGATCCGCGCCCCGTAGACGATCCGGCTGAAGACGTCGCGGCCGTTGCCCGGTTCCACACCGAGGAGGTGCTCGGAGCTGATGCCGCCGAAGGACCCGGTGGGCGTGCCGAAGAGCGGGTCGATCTTGTCCTGGTGGAACTGGTTGGGCGGGTGGCCGAACAGGCTCACGATCAGCGGCGCGAAGATCGCGACGAGCACCAGGAGGATGACAACGATGCCTCCGGCGAGCGCGAGCTTGTCCCGCTTGAGACGGCTCCAGGCGATCTGCCGCAGCGAGCGCCCTTCGACCGACTTCCTGACCGCGGGGCCCGCGACATCGGCGGGCGCGGTCTTCTCCGCGTCCGCGCTGGTGTCGTGCAATGGTGCCGTCATCGTGGTGGGGACCCCTCTCGGCCGAAGGCGATCGGCCCGTACCCGCCGCCGGGAGCGGCTTCGTTCACAACAACAACTGGTGCGCCTGATGCGTTTGATACGAGAAGTACCGGTGAAGCGCGCCGTACCCGGGGGTTAATCCCCCTTGCTGACCGGGAGTCTTCAACGGTCGCGCGATCACCCGCCAGCCCTCATCGGGAATGGTTGCCCAAACGTGATGCGTGTAGAGGGATTCCGTTATCCGGACGATGCCCGTGACTGAGCGGGACGCCATCTGCCCCATATCGGAAGATAGTTGAGACAGTTCCCGCTATACGGACCGGTATGTGGCCGGAAATATCCGGGCCGCCGAGCGGCCCAACTACGTGAATTGAGGGAGAAAAGGAACGGAGGCACCAGAACACCGAGCGCGGCAAAAAGGGCGCTATTCCGATATGCGAAGCGGTGAGCGAAATAGCGATGCGCGGGCGCACGCCCCCGACCGCGTTCGCGACGGCGGGAGACCTCCCGGCCGGACGGTTCGGGGGACGCGGAATCACTCCCCGGCCGAGTGCCCGCAGGGATCGTGACGGCGCCGCGGAGCGGAGCGGCGGCGGTCCTGGACGCGCGGGGCGTACGGGGGAGGCGAGGCCCCTCGTCAGGTCCGCACGAGGTGTCGGGGGCGCGGCCGGCCGGTGCACGGCGGGGGCGGCGGGGGCGCTGGGCGGCCGAAAACCAACCCTGGGGTGCGGGGCGCGGCCGGAGAAGGACGCGGAGATCGCGGAGCGGGTCCCGGGGCAGGTCGCGCGGGCGGGTCGGCGACCGGGCCGGGGTGGCCGGGGCAGAGACCGGGTCCGGGTGAACGGGTCAGGGTGACGGGGGTGGCGACCGCGTCAGGGGACCGGGCCGGTGGGGCAGGGGGGCGACCGGGTCAGTGGCCGGGGGCCGGGGGGTAGCCGTAACCACCTGCCGCGCCCGGAGGCGCATGGGCCTCCCGGTCGTAGAACGGGCGGGCGTTGGCCCGCAGCCACATCGTCACCGGGTCGTACTCGTCGGACATCGCGACCGTCGAGACCGGCAGCCCCTCCGGGACCGCCGCGATCGACTGCTGCATCATCGCCCGGACCGCGTCCACCGACTGCCGGCCGGTGTCGTACAGGTCGAGCCCGATGACGAGATACGGGGCGCCGAGCGCGGGCTGCACCCAGGCGCGGCGCAGCGAGCGGATCGGCGCGGTGTGGTGGGCGTTGCGCGAGAGCACGGCGTAGAACTGCGGGATCTCGATGGCGGGTTCGGAGAGCCGCAGCGGTCCGGCCGGCATCCGGTCGAGTCCGGTGGCGATCCGCCGCAGATCGGGCCAGGGGATGCCGACCCCGCCGCCGGGGGCGTGCGGGTTGAGCCAGATCCCCCAGCGGTCGGGGTAGAGGGCGCGGGCGATGTCGAGCCCGCCGACGACCTCATGGCCCCGGTTCCAGCCGGAGACGGCCAGCTCCTGCGCGGAGGTGACACAGGGGGCGTAGCCGACGCCGTCGATCTCCATGTTCCCGTACTGCGCGTCGGGGGAACCGGGGCCGCCGTGCCAGAGCAGCATCCAGACCTGGCCGTGTGCCGGGTCGGCGAGCGCCTTCAGCAACGCCTCGTACGCGTCATAGCGCCCGGGGGTCACCTGGCGCAGCATGTGCTCGACGTGCCCGGCCGCCGCGGTGCCTGACGCGCTCACCCTGGTTCCCGCCCCTCTTTCGACTCGCGATTCCCCACAACCTCCAGCAGGTGGGAGGTCAGACCGTGGAACCAGCTTAATCGGCGCCCCTGACGCCGACTTGACGGCGGCGAGCGCTATCCGTGATCCCGCTGGTAGAAGGGGCGCACCCGGTTCAGGATCCAGTCGGTGACCGGGTCCTGGGCCACGTCCAGGAGTACGAGGTTGACGGGCCAGCCGACCGGGGCCCGGCCGAGGGCCCGGCCGAGGGCGTCCAGCGGGGCGGTGCGGATGTCGGTGCCCTGGGGCGCGTGGGACAGCGGGTCCGGCTGGATCGTCTGGGCGTGCGTGGTCGCGAGCTGGACGCCGATGAAGAGGGCCGGTGGATCGCCCTCGACGGAGGCGAGCGCCCGGCGTGCGGTGAGGACGGCGCCGGTCACCCGGAACTCCTCGGCCGCGGCGGTGAGGAAGTCCAGCGGGTCCTCCTGCCAGTCCGGTTCGAACAGCCGCACCCGGCCGCCGCTGTCGGCGCCGTCGAGCGGGGTGCGGCCGGCCCGGCACAGCTCGGCGACGGCGGTGGGCGGCAGCGGGGCGCCGACCGTGCCGCCGGGGTTCACGGCGATACCGAGCTGGGGCTGGAGGCCGCGGGCGAACTCGCGGGCGGGCGCGACGGTGAAGGGCATATGGCCGCCGACGCAGGCCAGGAACTGCCGCTCGGAGCTGAAGACGGGGACGTACGCGCCGCCGTCGATCTCCAGGGTGGGGAGATCCAGTTCGCGGCTCTCGGGGGAACCGCCGTTGGGCAGCGGCACCCAGAGGCGGCTGCGGCCGAGCACCTCGATGAGCCGCCCCCCGGCGGCGGGGGTGCCGATCGAGGCGGCGAGCACCTCTTCGAGTTCGTTGGCGGGCCAGTCGCCGCCGCCGGACGGATGCGGAAGTGCTTGCTCCGGAATGGTCATGCGCCGGCCCTCTCCCCCGGCTCCCCAGCCGGCTGTCCCTACAGCTACGCCCCCGACTTTAGTGCCGTCGGAGGGCGTGGCGGCCCGCCGCCCGCCCCGGCCGGGGTGTGCGGCGGGCCGCCACAAGGAGCAGGCGCGGGAGGAGGGCGCGGGAGGAGGCCGGAGGAGCACGCGGGAGGAGGCCGGAGGAGCACGCGGGAGGAGGCGGCGGGAGCGGGGACGGGGGGCGGCTCAGCGCGCCCGGGTCTCGAAGCCCACCCGCCGCAGCAGCGTCGCCGCGTCACGGTCCAGCAGCACCGCCGAAGTGCACCCGCGCGGCAACCGGCCGGCGCAGGCGTCGGCGATCAGCCGGCCCACCGCGCGCCGGTGCCGGGCGAAGGCGTACCCGGAGACTCCCCGGCCGCGCTCGCGCTGTCCCTGCCGCGCCACCTTCGGCGGGACGTCGAGGAGCACCAGATGGAGCGCGACGCCCCGGCGCCGCGCGTGCCGGGCCAGCCAGCGGCGCACCCATGTCTGGGTGCCGCAGTCGTGCACCACGACGCTCTCGCCGGAGCGCAGGGCCCGCCGCAACCCGGCGTAGTGCGCGAATCGCACAAAGGGACGGTAGGCGGCGTACGGCAGGAATCGCGGCGTCTTCGCGTCCCAGCGGTCCCGGGTGTCCTGCGAGTCGATGCGGCAGCCGCTCGCCGCGCGCCGGATCAGGGTGGACTTCCCGCTGCCCGGCAGTCCGGAGACCACCACCACATCACCCGCTCCGAACATCAGGGACCGCGTGCCGCGCCCCCCGCGCCCCCGCAGGTCCCGCAGGACGGGCGCGGGCTCCCCCAGCAGTTCCCGGACGGGTGCCCGTGGTGGCGCGGGCACCCCCGTGGTCGTGGCGTAGGCACCGGAGTGCTGCAACGTCATCACACCCTCCCCCATGTCAGGTCACCCACACACTTGCCCATGAAGCGTAAAGAAATGGTAATGGGACACAACCGATTTGCTGCTGAGGCGCGTCATGTAGCGGCGTGGCGCCCCCTCCTGGCCGCCCGATCGCGGGCCCGATCGGAACGATCGCCACCACACCCCCCACCGGGCCGCGAGGCGTGCAATGATGTGCCCGAAAACTGCATACAGGCCGCTTGAATCCACGCGGGAGAGTCCCGGGCACCCAGGTGCCGGGCGCCGAAGGAGCAAGTTCCTCCCTTGAATCTCTCAGGCCCCGTACCGCGTGCGATGAGGCAGATCTGAAAAGCGGGCCGCTGTCGAGCGGCTCCACCCAAGGTGCAAGTCACGACCACCTGTCCGCGTGGTCGCGACGAACCTCTCAGGTTCCGATGACAGATGGGGAGGATCGTCCTCGTCGGCCTGCCCTGGGAGCCACATCTATGAGCACCGCCCCGCGTCACACCGCCCTCGATGCCCTGCATCGTTCGCTGGGCGCGACCATGACCGACTTCGCCGGCTGGGACATGCCGCTGCGGTACGGGAGCGAGCGCGACGAGCACAACGCCGTCCGCACCCGGGCCGGGCTCTTCGACCTCTCGCACATGGGCGAGATCACCGTCACCGGACCCGGGGCCGCCGCCCTGCTGGACCACGCGCTGGTGGGCAACATCGGCTCGGTCGGCGAGGGGCGCGCCCGCTACACGATGATCTGCCGCGAGGACGGCGGCATCCTGGACGACCTGATCGTCTACCGCCTCGGCGAGACCGAGTACATGGTCGTCGCCAACGCCGGAAACGCCCAGATCGTGCTGGACGCGCTGGTCGAGCGGGCGACCGGGTTCGACGCCGAGGTCCGGGACGACCGGGACGCCTACGCGCTGATCGCCGTCCAGGGTCCGGAGTCCCCCGGCATCCTGAAGTCCGTCACCGACGCGGACCTGGACGGGCTGAAGTACTACGCGGGCCTGCCGGGCACGGTCGCCGGGGTCCCCGCGCTGATCGCCCGTACCGGCTACACCGGCGAGGACGGCTTCGAGCTGTTCGTGGCGCCCCAGCACGCCGAGGAGCTGTGGCGGGCGCTCACCGCGGCGGGCGAGGGCGTCGGCCTGGTCCCCTGCGGGCTCTCCTGCCGCGACACCCTGCGCCTGGAGGCGGGGATGCCGCTGTACGGGCACGAGCTGACCACCGCGCTCACGCCGTTCGACGCGGGCCTGGGCAGGGTGGTCAAGTTCGAGAAGGCCGGCGACTTCGTCGGGCGCGCGGCCCTGACCGCCGCCGCCGAACGCGCCGCGGCCGCCCCGCCGCGCAAGCTGGTCGGACTGATCGCCGAGGGCCGTCGGGTCCCCCGCGCCGGTTACCCGGTCGTCGCCGCCGGCAAGGTCATCGGCGAGGTCACCTCCGGCGCCCCCTCCCCCACCCTGGGCAAGCCGATCGCCATCGCCTACGTGGACGCGGCACACGCCGCCCCCGGCACCGAGGGCGTCGCCGTGGACATCCGGGGCGCGCACGAGCCGTACGAGGTCGTGGCGCTGCCGTTCTACAAGCGCCAGAAGTGACCCGCGCCCGCACCCGCCGGAAGTGACGCGCGCCACATCCTCCGGAGCCGTGCCGCCCGGCCGATGTGCCGTACGGCGTACCGCGGACGCGCCCCCGGCGTGATCCTCGGCACTCCGCGACACCCCCACCCCCCGCCCGTTCATCCGCACGTCCCGCGTACAGGAGAATTCAGGTCATGAGCAACCCCCAGCAGCTCCGCTACAGCAAGGAGCACGAGTGGCTGTCGACCGCCGAGAACGGCGTGTCGACGATCGGCATCACGGAGTTTGCGGCCAACGCGCTCGGAGATGTCGTCTACGCCCAGCTCCCCGAGGTGGGCTCCACGGTGACCGCGGGCGAGACCTGCGGCGAGCTGGAGTCGACCAAGTCCGTCAGCGATCTGTACTCCCCCGTCTCGGGTGAGGTCACGGAATTCAACGAGGACGTGGTGAACGACCCCTCGCTGGTGAACACGGCCCCCTTCGAGGGTGGCTGGCTCTTCAAGGTGCGGATCGACGGCGAGCCGGAGGACCTGCTCACCGCCGACGAGTACACCCAATTCGCCGGCAACTGACCCGCGCCGGCCACTGACCACGACCACGACAGGGACCCGAGATGTCGCTTCTCAACACCCCTCTCCATGAGCTGGACCCGGATGTCGCCGCCGCCGTCGACGCCGAGCTCCACCGTCAGCAGTCCACCCTCGAAATGATCGCCTCGGAGAACTTCGCTCCGGTCGCGGTCATGGAGGCCCAGGGCTCGGTCCTCACCAACAAGTACGCCGAGGGCTACCCCGGCCGCCGCTACTACGGTGGCTGCGAGCACGTCGACGTCGTCGAGCAGATCGCGATCGACCGGGTCAAGGCGCTCTTCGGCGCCGAGCACGCCAATGTGCAGCCCCACTCGGGTGCCCAGGCGAACGCGGCGGCGATGTTCGCGCTGCTGAAGCCGGGCGACACGATCATGGGTCTGAACCTCGCGCACGGCGGGCACCTCACCCACGGCATGAAGATCAACTTCTCCGGCAAGCTGTACAACGTGGTCGCGTACCACGTGGACAACGCCACCGGCCAGGTGGACATGGCCGAGGTCGAGAAGCTCGCCAAGGAGTCCCGGCCGAAGCTGATCGTGGCCGGCTGGTCCGCGTACCCGCGCCAGTTGGACTTCGCGGCCTTCCGCCGGATCGCGGACGAGGTCGGCGCCTATCTGATGGTCGACATGGCCCACTTCGCCGGCCTGGTCGCGGCCGGGCTGCACCCCAACCCGGTGCCGCACGCGCATGTGGTCACCACCACGACGCACAAGACCCTGGGCGGCCCGCGCGGTGGAGTGATCCTCTCCACCCAGGAGCTGGCCAAGAAGATCAACTCGGCGGTCTTCCCGGGCCAGCAGGGCGGTCCGCTGGAGCATGTGATCGCCGCGAAGGCGGTCTCCTTCAAGGTCGCAGCCACCGAAGACTTCAAGGAGCGCCAGCAGCGCACCCTGGACGGCGCGCGCATCCTGGCGGAGCGCCTGATCCAGGCCGACGTCACCGAGCACGGCGTCTCGGTCCTGTCCGGCGGCACGGACGTCCACCTTGTCCTGGTGGACCTGCGGAACTCCGAGCTGAACGGCCAGCAGGCCGAGGACCGACTCCACGAGGTCGGCATCACGGTCAACCGCAACGCCATCCCGAACGACCCCCGGCCGCCGATGGTGACCTCGGGGCTGCGGATCGGCACCCCGGCGCTGGCCACCCGTGGCTTCCAGGACGCCGACTTCCGCGAGGTGGCGGACATCATCGCCGAGACGCTGAAGCCGTCGTACGACGCGGACGCCCTGCGGGCGCGGGTGTCCGACCTGGCCGCGAAGCACCCGCTCTACCCGGGTCTGTAGAACTTTCGTACGCGTACGCCCGTACGAATTCTCGGGGCACCGCGCACACTGGAGAGTGCGCGCGGTGCCCCCACCCATGCCCCCACCGTCCTCCCCCGTCCCCCGTGTCTCCCTTTCTCACTCCGCGCGTCCCGCACTCACGCACCACCCCCGGCGGACAACGTCGTCTTCCACAGCTTTGAGGAGTCTCCCCGTGGCCATCTCGGTCTTCGACCTGTTCTCGGTCGGTATCGGCCCGTCCAGCTCCCACACGGTCGGCCCCATGCGCGCCGCCCGCCTCTTCGCGCGCCGACTGAAGAACGAGGGTCTGCTGGCCCACACCGCGTCGGTCCGCGCGGAGCTGTACGGCTCGCTCGGAGCCACCGGCCACGGCCACGGCACCCCCAAGGCCGTCCTGCTCGGCCTGGCGGGCAGTTCCCCGCGCACGGTGGACGTGGAGACGGCCGACGAGCAGGTGGAGCAGATCAAGACCTCGGGGAAGCTCTCCGTCCTCGGGGCGCACGAGATCGACTTCGATTTCGACAACGACCTGATCCTGCACCGCCGCAAGACGCTCCCGTACCACGCCAACGGAATGACGATCTTCGCCTACGACATCGACGGCGGCACCGTCCTGGAGAAGACGTACTACTCGGTCGGCGGCGGTTTCGTCGTGGACGAGGACGCCGTCGGCGAGGACCGGATCAAGCTCGACGACACCGTGCTGAAGTACCCCTTCCGCACCGGCGACGAACTGCTCCGGCTCACCCGGGAGACCGGCATCTCCATCTCCGGCCTGATGCTGGAGAACGAGAAGGCGTGGCGCACCGAGAAGGAGATCCGCGAGGGCCTGCTGGAGATCTGGAGCGTGATGCAGTCCTGCGTCTCGCGCGGAATGGCCCGCGAGGGCATCCTCCCCGGCGGCCTGAAGGTCCGCCGCCGCGCCGCCCACTCCGCCCGCCAGCTCCGGGCCGAGGGCGACCCGCTGGCCCACGCGATGGAGTGGATCACCCTCTACGCGATGGCGGTGAACGAGGAGAACGCCGCGGGCGGTCGCGTCGTCACCGCCCCCACCAACGGCGCGGCGGGCATCATCCCCGCCGTACTGCACTACTACATGAACTTCGTCCCCGGCGCGGACGAGGACGGCGTGGTCCGCTTCCTCCTCGCGGCCGGCGCGATCGGCATGCTCTTCAAGGAGAACGCCTCCATCTCGGGCGCCGAGGTCGGCTGCCAGGGCGAGGTCGGCTCGGCCTGCTCCATGGCGGCGGGCGCTCTGGCCGAGGTGCTGGGCGGCAGCCCGGAGCAGGTCGAGAACGCGGCCGAGATCGGTATGGAACACAACCTGGGCCTGACCTGCGACCCGGTCGGCGGCCTGGTCCAGATCCCCTGCATCGAGCGCAACGGCATGGCAGCGGTGAAGGCCGTGACGGCGGCGAAGATGGCGATGCGGGGCGACGGCAGCCACAAGGTGTCGCTCGACAAGGTCATCAAGACGATGAAGGAAACCGGCGCGGACATGTCGGTCAAGTACAAGGAGACGGCGCGGGGCGGGCTCGCGGTGAACATCATCGAGTGCTGATGGAATAGGCCCTGAACAGCGTCTTTGTGTCTTTCAGCGCTGTCAGGGCCTTCGCTGCTTACACGACGGAAAGTCCAGTGATGCTGGTGATCAACAACGACAAGTTGGGTGCCCTGCTGGTATGGTCTGACGGTCAACGGCGCGGATGGTGGAAATGTAGGCGAGGCCGTCGATGAGCGGAGCGTCGTGGGCGAATATCGCAGTTCCTCGGCGTAGGCGGCGGACATGGTCGGCGCGGGTGGACTAGGTCAGCGACCAGGGACGATAGCCGAGAAGTCCGGCCAGTCCAATCCGTTTCAGCGTTCGTCCAGGAGCCTTGGCCGTCTCCCTGAGCAGGGAACCAGACGGTGGGCAGACGTGGGGGCGCTCGCGCCCCGCAGCAGTAGTTCCTAGATCCAGGATCCTAGGTCCTAGATCCTAGATCCGGACCATGAGCCCTCACGGAGTACTCACTGAGGGCTCCGTGAGTAATCCGCGAGGGCTCATTGAGGGCCACTTGACCTGCGGTTTTGTGATTCACGGAGGGATCACTGATTGCTCCGTGAGGGCTCACTGAGCCCTCAGTGAGTGTTCAGTAAGCCCTCACCGCATCCTCCGTGAGCCCTCACGGCCAGCTCCGGGCGGCGACAACCTCACTCTCCGGAAGAGGTCTTCCGAGGCCGGGATGAATCCTGTGAATGGCCCAGGATCACGGTGCGGGCGGTCAGCGCCAGGACGCCCTGGGAGTGCATGGTCAGTCCCATCCGGTTCCAGTGGAAGATCACGTGGAGGCTGAGGATCCGGCGCAGCCCCCGGTCGAGTGTGCCGAGTCGGACGGCTTCGGCGAGTGATCTGCCGGTCTCTCCGAAGGCCGCGGCCCATTCCTTGACGGGTTCGAGTGACCCGCCGGGGCGCAGCAGGGTGTCATGGTCGGCTCGTAGGAGGGTTCCGATGCCCTCGGTGATGGCTTCGAGCTTCTCCGGGGACATGGGGTTGACCGGGGTGCGGTGTTCGTCGGTGATGACGCGGTGCCAGACGTCGGCCTGTTCGTACCATTCGAGGCCGGCGGCGCGCATCATCATGGTGCAGAGGAGGACGGACAGTTCGCGGCGGCCGAGGGGGATGTCGTGGCGGTCGTCGATGTCCCCTGCGGCCTCAGCGGCACGCAGGAGCGGCATGATCACGGCCAGGAAGTGGAACTCGGCCATCCTCCACGCTGCGAAGTGAAGGTTCACCTGCCACCACTCGGAGTCGGCCGAGCTGCTCCGGAGGGCCTCGGTCCCCGCGTGCCGGAAGATCTCGACCGCGTCGGTGAGGTCGGAGGGGTCCATCTCTGCTTTGCGGGCGGCCTCGGAGAGCTCGGTTCCGGCCAGCACGTCTAGGACGGCTTCCGTGGCCTGGGACGGGTCGGTCCGGGTCAGTCGATCAGAAGGCATGCGTCCCATCCCGAGGTCGGGGTCTGCTGCGCGGTAAGGGTGGTCAGGGCAAGCGCCGTGCCCGCGTCGCCGTTCAGAAAGCCTGGGTTCCTGTCTCCGGCGGGGTGCGCGCGATCCCGGAAGGCGGTGCCGAGGAGAGCGGGCAGAGTGCGGAGGCGGGGGTCGTGCGCGTCGTGGGCTACACGGACAGCCGTTTGGTAGATGCCGGCCCATCCGTGGCAGATACCGTTGTCTGTGATGCTCGCAAGCTGGGTGGGGTCGGTCAGCGTCCGGTGGAAAGCGTCTTCATGGACAGCCTGAAGTTTCGCGTCGTTCAAGGCGATGCCTGCGAGCTGGCCAGCGCGGGCGATGCCGGTGGTGCCGTAGCACCAGCTCGGGCGGGCGGGGCCCAGTTGGTGGGGGCGGCCGGTGGCGAGGTCGTGGCGGGTGAGGTGCTCCGGCCACCAGGGGCCCGTTTCGCCCTGCTGCTGCCAGGTGTCGAGGTGGTCGCAGATCGTACGGATGGCTTCGGGCTGGTCGGGGACAGCGACGCCCCGGCGGAGGGCATGGGCAAGGAGGAGCAGCGGGCCGGTGATGCCGTGGGCGACGCCGAGGTTGCCGTGCCCGCCCGGGAAGTCGGCGGAGTGCTCGCGGTTCGGGCCGTGGTCGACCCACCAGCCGGGGAGGCCACGGTGGTCTTCGCCGAGCGGACGGGTCAGAGCGACCAGGTAGCCCAGGACTCGTTCCAGAGCCGCTCCCCCGGGTTCGGTGCGCAGGAGGTAGGCGCTGATTCCCGTGAGCCCGTAGAAGACGTCGTACTCGCCGAACGAGGCCGGGACTCCCTGGTGGATTCGTTCGAGCGCGGCGTCGGTCCGGCGGTGGGCGAGCTCCGTGATGTGCCGATGCAGGGTGGCCCGCGCGTCGGCGTAGAGGTGCTCGACGGACGGGGGCGTGGTGCTCAGGAGAAAGGCGACGGCCGGCGCCCCGAGGAAGAGGCCGGTGGTATCGGCTGCGCTGACCTCTCCGGCCACTGCTTGGGTGATCCAGCAGTGTGCGTGCTTCCAGGGTGCCAGGCCGAGGCGGGCTCGTTCGATGTGGAACAGGGCGATTCCCGCTGCTCCTTCGGCGAGGGACTGCGCTCGCCAGGGTTCGTCCGTGGGCGGCGGGACGGGGTCGGCCAGGCGTTCGGCGATTCGCTGGAGGAGTTCGGTGGCCGGGGTGGTCATCCCGTTCCCCTACGGTGCTGGTGGTGCAGTGCTGCGGTTCGGGCGAGTCGTAGCGTGGTGGCTTCGGCGGTGGGGTCCGGTCCGAGGGCGCGGGCGTGGTGCTGGCGGATCAGCGGGCGGGCGGTACTCAAGGGATCACGCTGTCCGGTGAGGGCTCGCCGGTAGTCGCGGACGGCGGTGGCACGGGTGGTCCATGCCTCGGTGACCTGAGCACCGCCGGGGAGGGCTGTGAGCGCGGCCCGGTCTCCTGGGGTAGCGAGGTTGAGTGTCTGTTCGCGCAGGTGCCGGCCCAGTCGCCCGCTTCGCTGGGGTGTCTGTTCGATCAACCAGTCCTCCCCCTCTTCGGGGGTGGGGGAAATGTGTCGTACGAGGTCGAGGATGCTGGCCGCTCCCAGGGCTTGAGGTGAGTGGTTGGGGTTCTGGTCGGTGAATCGGATCTGGGCGAGGGCTGCCGCTGAGTCGGCGGCGAAGAGCCGGTGGGCGGCGGCCAGCGCCGGCCCATGCCCGTACTCACCCGGATGTGGGCGGAAGTCGGTCAGGGCGAGCTTGGAGGCCAGGGCCTTCTCATGGAGAGAGCGGGACCACTCATGGACGTGTTCGGCCGCCGTGCCGTACGTGCCGGGTTCGATGTGGAGCACCAGGTCCAGGTACGTGGAGGCGTCGTGGAGGCGGGCGAACCACCACGTCGGCGGGGTGGCGCCGAAGCGTTCGAGGAGGCGGGGCAGGTGCCGGTCGAGAATCTCGTCGTGGCGCCGTGGGTGGGCGTAGAGCTGGGCGCGCAGGACGGTACCGGCGCCAGGTAAGTGGGGCTCTCCTTGGTCCACCAGGACGGTCGAGGTCCGCGCAGGGCCGTCGCATTTCCCAGCGGAGTGGAGCGGCAGCCAGACCTCGTGGGCACGGCCGATCCAGCCGTTGGCGTCGGCGCCGGGCGATTCGCGCAGGACCAGGCGACCGGCTCCGTCGAGCTGCGTACGGAGAATGTGGCGGTGGACTCTGTGGGTCAGGTCCAGCGGGAGACGCTGATCGTGCTCGGCCATGGTGACGCGCTCCGGGACGCGAAGCCGATACCGCCAGGCGTCGAGGGCGTGGTCCCATTCCTTCGCAGTGGCCGTCCGGCCAGGAAGGTCCTGGGCGTTCAGCAGCCAGCGGGCCGGGGTGAGGATGGTGCGTCGGTAGCGCACTCGGGGCAGGTACGGCAGGCGGGCAGCGGCCCCGTAGTCGAACGGCTTGTAGACGGCGTGCCGAGCGGTGGCGATCTCGGCGAGGAACCGGGCCAGCGGCGGGGTCTGGACCGCTGCTTCGAGGGCGTGTGGAACCCGTACGGTGATCGGCCCGCCCGTGGACACCTGGACGAGATGGAAGCTGCGGTCATCGGCGGTGACGGCGAGATCGGTGAGGGGGATCGCGCCGTCGTCCGGCTCGCGGTGCTCAGCAAGCGGGATGACGTGGGAGAGCAGGCGCGGGACGCGGGCTACGTTCTCGTTGCGCCGTCGGCGGGGAGCGAAACTGAGCTGCGCGGCGACTCCGCCGGTGTTGTCCGTGTACGTGGCGGCCAGCGCGTCCCGGTGCTCTGCGGGGAGCAGGTGGGCGAAGCGACCGGCCATGCTGCTGCCCGGTCTCGGTACGCCGGTGATCAGGAGCTGGAAGGCTCCCCGGGCGAGTGCCGCAGTGGACGCGGAGTGGATTTCGAAGGCGACTTCCACCCGAGGGACGACCTTCCGGTCGTCGGTGCCCGCGGCCTCGGCCAAGGCCGCGATCACAGTGTCGGTGAGGACCAGTTCGTCGCAGCCCGCCATGACGGTTTCCTGAGCCAAGGAGAGAAGGAGTCCGTCCCGGTCCGTCAGTTGCTTCGGTATCCGCTCACGGACGGATCCGGTGTAGCCGGCGGGTAGGCCGAGGCCCGTGTCCGACACCAGGTCCAGAACGGGGACGAGCGTTCCGGTGCCGTACTCGGCCAGGAACTCGTGGTGGTAGTCGCGCCAGTGCCGGTAGCCGTACGGCTGCGGGGTGGTGCGGTAGAGCGCCACGACGGCGCGCTGCGCCTCGTCCACCACCGGCTGGGGGATCCTGACCTCGCAGTCAAGGGCCGTGTCGACGAGAACCGGGGTCGCGGTGATTGAGGAAGCCGTTCGCATCCGCTCGATCGTGGCGCTGAGCGTCGTACGGTCAGACCGCGCCTCGGACAGCTCCTGGTGAATCGCGTACAGCTCCCGCACCAGGTCCCCGACCCCGTCCACCGTCTCCGCATCGGCCTTCCTCAGCTCGGTGCAGAGGTGCCCGAAGGCATCGACGGTGGTCATGGGCGCCCACAGGCTCGTGATGAGGAGGTGGTGCGAGACGAGCTCCTGGAGCAGGGTGTCAATCTGCTCAACAGCGGCCCGTGGGAACCGGGTGCGGAGGAGAGAACGCAGGTCTCCGTACGGGATGGGTTCCCGGGCCGCGTCCATCGCGGCGGCGAGCGAGCGCGTGTTCCAAACGGCTATCTCTTCCGGCGCCAGATGCGTCGCATGGGCGTCGGCGGGCTGGCCGGGGGCGACGAGCCGGTCATCACGAATCTGAACCGGCGCGTTAGCGATCACAGGCAGCCGGTCACGGAGCCCGGGGTTGGCCTGGAGGCGCTGGATGATCTCGGTGAGCCACTCGGCATCATCTCGCACGGTCGCTGTCAGCTTCGTACCCCATCGGACCGAAGGCTCCGACCCGACGAGGAGTGGGGACGTACCGGCGAACAGCCCCAGAGGGGTGGGACGGTACTGCCAGCGCAGGAGGTACGAGGCGACCGAGAGCACGGCCCGGCGGATTTTCCGGGGCTGGGTCTGCTGACCCTGGACGATGGCCTCGACGGTCTCACACAGCACGGGCGCGGCGAGCCACAGCGCCTCCCGAAAATCGTCGCGCTGCCAGGTCCGGGCGAGCCAGCCTCGGAGGAGCACAGTGTTGTCCAGGTCCAGCATGCGGGGCAGGTCGGCGGTGTCCGTGCTCGTGGTGGCGCGGAGCAGAGCCACGCCCTGCCACCGGTATCCGACCTCGGTGTTGGCGGTCATGGAGAGGAACCCCTTCGGTCGGCGCGGGCGCAGGGAGCGGGTTGGTGGACCGGACCGAGGCCGGTCCGGTCCGGTCCGGTCCGGTCCGGTCCACCGAAAGCGCCTGATCAGGCGGAGTCCTCCACGAACGAGTTGCAGGCGGATGCCCCGCCCTGGCACGTCGGTCCGCAGCCGTCACCGGTGGAGCACATGAGCTTGCCGTACGGGTGTTCCGCGACGATGACCCGCACGTCGAGCGGGGCGAAGTCGTCCTCGTCGAAGGCCAGAGGCGGTTCGGCCTGGGCCAGGGTGGCGTTCGTCATGCCGTGCCCTTCCATTTCTTCTGGGATGGTGCGGGACGACCTGGTCTCCTGCGGCTATGCCGGAGGCCAGGCGAGTGAGATCCGGCTGTGCACCTTGTCGATGACCCGGTCGGCCGGGATCTGCTCGTCGGGGGTGCCGGCCAGATGGACGCGGATGACCGGGTTGGGGCCGCCGCGCCGGTCGCGGGCCCAGTCACGGACGTGGTCCGCGACGATCTTGGCGAAGCCGGAGGCCGTGGGGCCGAGGGCGTGGACGCCGTACTCGACGCCCTTGTCGTCCTCGGTCCGGCGGACGGTGAGATAGGCGAAGTCGGCGCCGTCCACGGCCGCCAGGGAGAAGGACTTGTTGGAGGGAGCGACGATCCCGGTGTCCAGGTCGGGGTCGACCGTCATGACGCAGAAGCCGGGCAGTGTGATCGCCAGGTGCATCTGGAGGGTGTCGACGAGTTCACCGCGGCCGACCTCGACCCCGGTCCACAGCTCCACCCGGGGCGTGGTGACGGCGTTGTCGAGCAGGCTCGGGTCGGCTGGCAGTCCGTCGTCGAACCGCAGCCCGATCTCCGGGGTCCCGGCGACGAGCAGCAGTTCCTCCCGGTGCGCGGTCGAGCCCTGCACGGGGACGAAGCCGCAGACGAACGCGGACTCGCTCTCCAGATGATCGTCGACGCGGACGAAGGTCACGGACCGAGTGAGCCCACGCATCCGCAGCGGTACCACCAGGCGGCCGCCGGGAGTGAGCCGCTCGGTCCACGCGGGCGGGATGTCCCACGCACCCGCAGTCACCATGACGAGATCGAACGTACCGAGGTCGTCCAAGGGCTCCGCCGCGTCGACGCAGACCACGCGGACCCGGCCGAAGCCGTGCTCGTCCAGCAGCCGGCGGGCCCGGTCCGTCACCGTGGAGTCGATGTCCACGGTGACCACGTCGCCCGCTTCCCCGACCAGCTCGGCGAGGTAAGCCGCGTTCAGACCGCCCGAGCCGATCTCCAGCACCCGCATCCCGGGGCGGACCCGGGCCTGCTCCAGCATCATCGCCTGGATTTGCGGCGCGGACACCGAGCTGAGCTGGACGCCGTGCTCGTCCGTCTTGGTGATGACGGCCGCGTACGGGGCGTATGCCTTCTCCAGACTCGCCTCAGGGGCGAACGCGTGCCGGGGGACCTTCCGCATCACGGCCTCGACCTCCGGGGAGGAGATCGCGCCGTCGGCGACCAACCGGTCCACGACCTCGTTGCGGAGCCGTGCGGCCTCGTCGGAGTCGACCGTCGTGTGGATCATGATGGTGTCCTTCGTTCGTACGTCTTCGGGGGCGGGAAGAACCGCCCGGCGGGGCCCCGTCGGTGCCACCACGCCGGGACGCTATCGGCGGTCGTCGGCCTTCCACGGCAAACAGCAGGGGCTGGCCGGAATGCGCTGCGTCGGGGCGTGCGGTCTCCTGTGGGTCACGAGATCTGCCCATCGCCGCAGCGGACGACAGCCGCCTCGGGAGCCGGACGGCAGGATGTCCGAAACCCGCTGCGGAGGGATTGGCCCGATAGCGGCGTCAATCAACGGGCATCGCCTCCTTGGGGGATTCCCCTTCAGGAGTCAGGAGCGAGCACCACACCCAAGTGCGGTCATCCGACAGTCCCCAGGAAACGGCGAACGCATCGACCAGCAACAGATCCCTACCGGTTTGGGCGAGATCTTCGTCCAGCGCTTCGAGCAAGCCTCCGCAGATCTTGATCCGGGAGCCACTGCCGACCCTGAGCCAGAAGCGGCTGGCCGTACACCACAGACGCACCTCGACCGGGCCACGTCCATGCTCGAACGCGTCGGTGACCAGTTCGGTGACCAGGAGGTCGGCAGTTCCGACGAGACGGTCAGCTCCCCAGAGCCGCAGATGTGCCCGTTCGATTCGCCGTACCTCTCCGGGGCACGAACGGTCCTCATCAGTGAGGGGGCGGCCTGGAGCCGTGGTCCGGTCGAAGCCGACCGTGAAGCCCTGCGTTTTCGGGTTCCGGAGGTTCCAGCACCTCACTCCTCGTCCGAGTGAGCACACCGACGCGGTCGGCTCCGTGAGGACGGACGACGGTGAAGCCTGTTCGTCGGTCAACAGGGCAACGCGCTCGGAGCGCTGAGCCGTACGTATGGTCACTGTCCCCTCCCTCGGACTCGGAATCCCGGTGCTGCCGAACGGCGCGTTCGGTGCGCCGTGGGAGGAGTCTTGAGGTCGTGCGGGTTCAAAGGGACCGCTGGAGCGATATCGCTTCAGCGATATCGACCTGCGCCTAGCCTGGTGCCGACGGTTGGTCGGGGTGAGGCAGTGCAGGAAGGACCGCTCATGAGGTCGTCGTTTCGTGTGTGCGGCAGGTGCGGTCACGGGCTGAGCCAGTACAACCCCGACCCTCTGTGCGCTCCTTGTTCCCGGGGCGGCGACATCGCCCGAATTCCCGACCGGGCATGGCGTGACGAACAGGTCTGCAGAGCGCTGTCCGCCTGGGACTTCGGTGAGTTACTGCGGCTGCTGCGCAGGCGGTCCGGCCTCTCACAGATGGCCGTCCGCTCTCTGACGGGCCTCACCCAGTCGTTCATCTCCGACCTGGAGCGCGGCCGGAAACACCTGGGAGGAGGGGAGGCCATCATCGACTTCCTCAACGGCCTCGGGCTTCCCGCAGACCTTCGTCCCCTGCTGTTGACCCCGTTCGGTGAACCGGACCGGGGTGGGTCGAACGGGCCTCTCGACCCCGCACTGCCGTGGAACGCGGACCGTATGGTGACCTCACTTGAGTTCGCTGTCGGAGGTGTCATGAAACGCCGTGGGGTGCTGGCGCTCAGCGGGGCCGGCCTGACGCAGTACGTGCTGCAATCCACCATCGCGGCCCCTGAGGCCATGGCCTCGATGTCTCCGAACGGCACCAGAGTCACCATCCCGCTGATTACTTCTCTGGAGGCGACGACCGACGCTCTCCGGCACATGGACGCCAGTAGCGGCAGCGGCAGTCTGGCCGCGACGTCGCTGGGACACCTGAAGATCCTCGTCAGGCTGCTGAAGCACGGTTCGTACGACGAGGCCCGGGGACGCCTGCTGGCGGCGGCGACCGCGGACGCGGCAACCCAGGCCGGCTGGTACATGTTCGACGGCGGCAACCACGCGAAGGCGCAGAGGCTGTTCCTCGCCGCGCTGCGAGCCGCCCATGCCTCCGGAGACTCTCGCCTTACCGCAGCGGCCCTCTCCTTCCTGGCCATCCATGGATACTCCGTCGGAGATCCACGGGACGCGGTCACCGCGGCGAGGACCGCGCGGCTGGGGATCAGCGACCGCGACGCTCCGGCCCTCCAGGCGATGCTTCTGACCCGGCAGGCCCGAGGCCACGCACGGCTGCGCGAGGAGTCAGCCGCCCGAGCGGCCCTTGAGGAAGCCAGGGTGCTGTGTGCACAGGGCCGTGGGGAAGACGATCCGGACTGGCTGTACTGGATCAAGCCGGGCGAGGTCCTTGGTCAGACGGCAAGCTCCCTGCTCGACCTCGGTCGGCACGCCGAAGCGGCGGAGTCGTTCGACGCCGCTCGTCATGAGCTGAGCCAGGAGGAGATCCGTACGACCGCCCAGTTCCTCTCTCGAGCGGCAACCGCCCACATGCAGACGAAGAACCCCGACGCCGGATGGGGTATCGCCCAGGAAGTCCTCAGTCTCGTCGACGGCGTGCACTCCGCCCGCCTGGACGATCACCTCCGCTCCATGCTTGCGGAGGTCCGTCGGTTCGATGACTCCCCTGCGGCGCGTGACCTCCTGGAACGCGGCGAATCCGTCATGAAGGGGCGTGCGGCGGCATGATTCTTGTCCTGTGGGATATCGACCGGACCCTCCTCTACGTCGGCGACATCGACCGGCTCGTCTACCGCACCGTCTTCGAGAAGGTGGTCGGGCACGCCCCGGGGCGGCTTCCGGCAAAGGGTACGGGCGTCACCATGCCGGTCGCGGTGAAGGAACTCCTCGCCGTGAACGGTGTCCCCAGGGATCAGGTGGACGCGTTCGCCCGGCGGATCATCGGTCTCATGCCCGGGGAATTGGAGCGACACCGGGGAAGAATGCTGGCAGATGGGCTGTTGCTCCCGGGTGCGGTCGAGTCACTCACCGCGGTACGGAAGTCCCCCCATCTTCTGCCGACCATCGTCACCGGAAATCTTCGGGCCAGCGCGGAAATCAAGCTCTCGACATTCGACCTGATCGGCCTTGTCGATCCGGCGGTCGGCGGGTACGCGTCGGACGATCCGCATCGGCCGGCCTTGGTGCGCGTTGCGCAGCAGCGGGCCGGGGCCGTGTACGGCCACAGCTTTGACCAGAGCAGTACCGTCATCGTCGGGGACTCGCTGGAGGACGTCCGCACGGGACGTGAAGGCGGAGCCCGGGTGATCAGCGTCGCCTCCGGCACCACCTCGGCAGCGGATCTGGCCGACGCGGGCGCGGATCATGTGATCACCGACCTCACCGACCCTTCGCAGCTTCTGCGGCTGATCGGAACTGAGGCCACGTAGAAAGGGCGCGTACCGGGGAGCTACCGAAGGACCCTCTACCACCGGCGGCCCGGCTCATCCAAGCCTCTCCTTCTCCGGACCATCCTCCTGCTCATCTCTCAGCCGGACGACAGGAACGCAGCCATGCCGCAGGCAACCTCACAGCACGAAACGGCCTTCTTGAGCCTCCCCCAAGCAGCCACATATCTTGGGATCTCCCCAAACACCCTTTATGTCTGGCGTCATCGGCGGCAGGGACCGCCGAGCTTCCGCATGGGCCGTCGCGTCATGTACCGGATCACAGTGCTTGACGAGTGGGTGCGGTCCCAAGAGCTGTCCGATTCACGGTCGAATCCCTCCCTTAACCCGATTCTCCAGAATCCTCAGCCCCGTACGCGCAGGGTCGCCTAGCACAACTCCCCCTCGAAAGATCCGTGAAAAGAGATCTCCGGATGCGGTATGCGGACCAGCTCCGGCCAGCGTTCTGAACACCCACTCGGAAGGAATCACCGCACCACCAGGGGAGCACCAAGCGCGTGGTCGGTTACGAGGCGTTCGGTCTGGCCGAGGAGGACTTCGACTTCACGAACGTGGTCGTCCGCATCCGGCGTCAGCTCCGATGGGACACGAAGGGGCGTCCGTACTTCTGTCTGCCCAAGGGCGGTAAGACGCGGGAGGTGCCGCTCTCCCCCAACCTGGCGGCCCGCGCCCGCGCGCACTTCCGCCGGTTCCCTTCGACAGCGTGCACCCTCCCCTGGCAAAACCCGGAACCTCCGGCCAACGCACTGGAGGAGCGGCAGCGGCGATCACCGTGCAGCTCGTCCTCAACACCTCCCACGGGAACCGGATCTACTACAGGGCCTGGAACGAGCGGAGCTGGCGGCCCGCCCTCACGGCCGTCGGCCTGCTCGCCGTGATCGGCGAGCAGGTCCAGCAGTACGGCGGCCGGGTCCGCCGCTATCCGGTCTACGCGTCGTCGCGGTCGGACATGTTCCATGTCCTGCGGCATACCTACGCCAGCGTGCAGTTGGAGGCCGGCGAGTCAGTGGTGAGCCTCGCGGCCTGGCTCGGGCACTCCTCCCCCAAGATCACGCTCGACCACTACGCTCACTTCATGCCCGGGGCCGGACGACGCGGGCTGGCGGCCATGGACTCCTGGCTCGCCGACGCCGGGCACAAAGTCCCTGAGAAGTCCCTGACGGCCGGATAGGCCTCCGATCTCGCCCTAAAACCGCAGCTCAAGAGCATGATCACGACGGCGGACACCGTGAAGGTCAAGTACAAGGAGACGGCGCGGGGCGGGCTCGCGGTGAACATCATCGAGTGCTGAGGGGCCCGCCACGCCGGGCGTCTGAACTACGGTGCCATCAGTCACCTACGGTGGGGAGGGCCCGTGGAGCAGCCAAGTACAGCGCTCGCCGAGCGAATTGCCGAGCAGAGAAGGGGAGTCGGTGACCCCCGTGCACTGGTCGGTGAGATGCGGCGATCGATCCTTCTGGTGCCGACGGTCGGCGGAGGCCTCTGGTCGGCGTGGGCGGGCGGGGTGCGGTGGATCTGCGGGTTCACCGACGAGGCCGCACTGGCCCGGTTCGCCCTGCATCACGCGTCCGGTGATCAGCCCATGGAGTACGCGGCGCTGCTGGGCGCGCGCATCGTCGACGAGATCCTGCCCGCCCTGGACGAGGCCGCCGGTGTCGCCGTCGATATCGCCACTGAAGACGGGTCCATGCTCTTCCCGCCAGTCGTCGGCATCGTCGCGGACACGGTCGCCGTCGACGCTGGTACGACGGACGAGGCGCGAACATGACCGACGACGGAATGGACCTGCAGCTGGGCAAGGCCTCCGTGGCCAAGTTCACCCAGGGCGTGGGCGCGACCATAGACCAGCTCGGTGAACTCGGCGGCGCCACCGGTTCGGTGATGGGAAAGGGCTTCTCCGAACTGGCGATCACCGGGATGGAGGCCGGGCACCACGGGCTGTCGGTCGACTTCGAGGACTTCTGTGAGCGCTGGGAGTGGGGCGTGCGCGCCCTGGTGAGGGACGCCAGCGGGATCGCGAACCGCCTCGGCCTGGCGGCGGGCACTCTGTGGGAGCACGACCAGTACATCGCGGGCACGCTCAAGGTGGGTGCCAACTCCCTGTTCGGTGGGAACCCTCACGCCAGTGAGGAAGAGATCACCAGGCAGGGCTGGGGCGACATCCTCACGCCGGACGCCCTGAACCCGGACTGGAGCGCAGAATCGTTCGAGAAGGCCGGCCAGGACATGGAGCAGACCTGGAAGGACACCGGACGAACCGTTCTCACCGAGGGCCAGGGCGGCCGGCAGTCGGAGATCCTCAACCAGGCGTTCGGCATCTCCGACGACCGGTGGAACCAGGCGCTGGACGACACCTTCGGCCCTTCGCCCGAGGAGCGCGCTTGGCAGGAGCGGCAAACGGATGAGCCCGGGAGGAGCTGACGTTGGGCATCGGCGACTTCATCAGCGACATCACCCCCGACTCGATTGAGGACACCGTCGAGGACGGCGTCGAGTGGGTGGGCAACCGGGTCGAGGACGCGGGCAAGTGGACGGCAAACCGGTTGGACGATGTCGGCTGGGAGTCCGGCGCGGACTGGGTGCGTGAACAGTCCCGTTCGATCGCCAACCGGGTGGGCGCTGAGGTCGACGAGATGGACCTCGGCCAGACCGAGGACAAGACCAAGCTGATCCACGGCAGCCCGAGCAAGATCAATTCCACCGCCGCGAAGCTCCGGGCCTTCCAGTCGGCCTTCGACGACACCGGCGACGGTCTCAAGCACCTCGACTCGTCCCAGCTCAAAGGTGAGACTGCCGACGCGCTGCGCACCGCGGTGAGTACCCAGCCACCCAAGTGGTACACCGCCGCCGACGCCTGCGCGAAGGCGGTCGGGGCACTTGAGGCGTTCGCCGACACCGTCACCTGGGCGCAAGCACAGGCACAGACGGCGGTCGCCAAGTGGAAGGAGGGCGTGAAGGTCTCCGAGATCGCCGCCGACGCCCACCGCAAGAAGCTCGACGACTACAACGGCGCCGTCGATCGCTACAACGCCCAGCCCGAGGACAGCCGCGACCCCGCCTCGCTCCCGGCCAAGCCCGCGGCGACGTTCGAGGATCCCGGCAAGAAGCTGATGCTGCAGGCTCAGGAAATTCTCGCTGAGGCCCGCCGGCAGCGGAACTCGGCGGCGGAGAACGCGCGCACGGCGGTTCGTTCCGCTCGCGACACAGCCCCCGAGAAGCCGTCCTACGCCGAGCAGGCGGGCGACGGGTTCCAGGAGCTGCGAATCATGGGCGACCATGTCGGCGGCGGCATCGTCAAGGGCACGGCGGGGCTGCTCAACTTCGTCCGCAGCGTCAACCCCCTGGACCCGTACAACCTCACGCATCCGGCCGAGTACGCCACGTCCCTCAACAGCCTGGCCGCCGGCCTGGTGGTCGCCGTCAACGACCCGGTCGGCACCGGCAACCAGATGCTCAAGACCTTCATGAAGGATCCGGCCGAGGGATTCGGCCGGCTGATTCCCGATCTCGCGCTGACCGTGGCCACCGGCGGCAGCGGCGCCGCGGTGAAAGCCGTACGCGTCGGCGCCGACGCCGCACGGGTGCGCAAACTGATCGACGACACCCCGGACGGCACCCACAATCGACAGGACGGCGAGCGCACCACCGACGGCACCGACCCCGTGGACCTCGCCTCGGGCCGAATGTTCCTGCCCCAGGCCGACCTTGAAATCCCCGGTATCCTGCCGCTGGTCTTCACCCGCCGCACCGAGTCCGGCTGCGCGACCGGCCGCTTCCTGGGGCCCGCCTGGTCGTCCACGGTCGACGAGCGCCTGGAGATCGACACGATCGGCGTCATCCATGCCACCGCCGACGGGCTGCTCATCGCGTACCCGCATCCGGTCCCCGACCTGCCCACCCGCCCGCATACGGGCCGGTCCCGCACACTGCTCGCCCGGGACGCCCACGGCGACTACACGGTCACCGATCCCGGCACCGGTCGGACCCACCACTTCACCGCCCCGCCCGGCGCGGAGCCGGGCGGCGACGGCACGGCCTGGCTGTCCGGCATCGCCGAACGCAACGGCCACGCGATCACCGTCGACCGCGACGAGCACGGCATGCCGCTGGCCCTGGTCCACTCTGCGGGCCACCGGGTGCAACTGTCCGTCGCCGACGGTCTGATCACCGCCCTGTCCCTGGCCGGAGCGGGCGAGGGGGGCGCGGAACTGCGGATGCTGAGCTACGGCTACGAGGACGGCAACCTCACCACCGTCACCAGGCCGTCCGGCGCCACCACCACCTTCTTCTACGACGAACGCCGCCGCATCATCGCCTGGATCGACTCTATCGGGCACCGCTACGACTACGTCTATGACGACCGTGACCGCGTCATGGCGGAGGGCGGCGAGGCCGGCCACGTCCAGATAACCCTCGCCTACACCGACCCGGACCCCGAGACCGGGCACCACACCACCACGGTCACCACCGCCGACGGGCACGCGACCCACCACCGGTTCGGCCCCGGCTGTCGCCTCCTGGCCACCACCGACCCGCTCGGCCGCACCACCCGATTCGCCTATGACCCGCCCGGCAACCTCATGACCCGCACCGACCCGCTGGGCCTCACCACCGCCTTCTCCTATGACGAGGACCATCGGCTGATATCCGTCACCCGCCCCGACGGGAGCGAACTGCGCACCGTGCGCGGGTTGTTCGGACTGCCGGTGGAAGTCATCGGGCCCGATGGCACCCGCACGGTCCATGAGTACGACGAGCGCGGCAACCGCACGGCGGTCACCGACCAGGCCGGCTGCACCACTCGCTACGGCTACGACCACGCCGGCCGGCTCACCTCGCTCACGGACGCCCTCGGGGCCACGACACGGGTGGTGTGCGACGCGGCGGGGCTACCCGTGGAGGTGGTGGAGCCGGCCGGCTCCACCACCCGAACGGAGCGGGACGCCCTCGGCCGTCCGGTCCGTGTCACCGATCCGGTGGGAGGTGGCACGCACCTGGAGTGGCATGCGGACGGTCACCTCGCACGCCGCACGGGCCCCGGCGGCGCCACGGAGTCATGGACCTACGACGGCGAGGGCAACCGCCTCACCCACACCGACGCGTCCGGTGGCGTCTCCCGCTTCGAGTACACCCACTTCGACCTGCCGGTCGCCCACACCCGACCTGACGGCGCGCGCTACGAGTTCAAGCACGACGCCGAGCTGCGCCTTACCCGCGTTGTCAACCCGCAGGGGCTGAGCTGGAGCTACGCGTACGATGCCGCGGGCAACATCGTCTCCGAGACCGACTTCGACGGACGCACCCTGACCTACCGCACGGACGCCGCTGGCCGGCTCGCCGAGCGGGTCGACGCACTCGGCGGGACCATCTCGTTCGAGCGTGACCAGCTCGGCCAGGTGATCCGCAAGGACGTCGACGGCCGGGTGACGGCCTACGCCTACGACAGGGCCGGACGTCTGCTGGAAGCCGCCGGACCGGACGGTGAAGTCCGGTACCAGTACGACCGCCGCGGTCTCACCAAGACGGAACTGGTCGACGGCCGCGCCATCCTGTACGCGTACGACGGCCTGGGCCGCCGGAGGCGCCGCACCACACCGACCGGTCATGTCACTTCCTATGCCTACGGCGCCGGTGGAGAGGCCTCGCGCCTCACCACCGGCAGCCACCACATCGACTTCACCCACGACGCCGCCGGCCGTGAGCTGGCCCGCGTATTCGACGAAGCGGTCACCGTGACATCCGCCTGGGACGAGGCCGGCCGGCTCTCCGCGCAGCGCATCACCGCAGGAGGGCGCGCCGTCAACAGCCGCCTTTACGCCTACCGCGACGACGGACACCTGGCCTCCGTCGCGGACCAGCTGTCGGGCACCCGCACCTTAGATCTGGACCGGGCGGGCCGGGTCACCGCCGTCCACGCCGAGGGCTGGACGGAGCGGTACACCTACGACGCAGTCGGCAACCAGACCTCGGCGTCCTGGCCGTCCGTCCACCCCGGCAACGAGGCCACCGGACCGCGCTCCTACAACGGCACCACCATCACCCGGGCCGGAGACGTCCGCTTCGAACACGACGCCCTCGGCCGGGTCACCCTGCGGCAGAAGACCCGCCTCTCCCGCAAACCCGACACCTGGCGCTATGCGTGGGACACGGAGAACCGCCTCACCTCCGTCACCACCCCCGATGGAACGCGGTGGAGGTACCGATACGACCCCCTCGGCCGCCGCAGCGCGAAGCAGCGTCTCGCGGCCGACGACGAACAGGTGGTGGAGGAGGTCCGCTTCACCTGGGACGGTCTCACTCTGTGCGAACAGACCAGTCACCAGCCGGACGTCCCGAACACGGTCGCCCTCACCTGGGACCACCGGGACGTCGTACCTCTGGCCCAGACCGAGCGCATCCTCACGGCCGACGATCGCCAGGAAGAGATCGACCGCCGGTTCTTCGCCATCACGACCGACCTCATCGGCACCCCCACCGAACTCATCGGCGAGTCCGGCGACATCGCCTGGCGCAGCCGGAGCACCCTCTGGGGTACCACCGCTTGGGCCCGTGACAGCAGCACCTACACTCCGCTCCGCTTCCCCGGCCAGTACTACGACCCCGAGACCGGCCTCCACTACAACCACTTCCGACACTACGACCCGGAAACCGGCCGCTACGCCTCCCCCGACCCCCTCGGACTCGCTCCCGCACCGAACCCCGTCGCCTACGTGGACAACCCGCACACCGGGTATGACCCGTTCGGCCTCATGCCCAAGTACACCAAGGAGGAGAAGGCCCACCAGAGGGCTGTCAAGGCCGCGGACGCGGCGATGGAGAGGGCACAGGACGACAGGTTCCGGAAGCATCCCGAATACCACGGGGACACACGGCACGGCTTCGCCGACGAGCGGGTCCTGGAGATACTGAAGAACCCGGACGCGGTCTACCACTCGACGGGCACCGCCGGGAATCTCATCTTCCGGCAGGGCGAGGACGTGGTCGTGACCAAGGGGCCCGGCTCCGAGGCCGGCCAGGCCATCACGGCGTACGGACCGTCAGGGATCAAGGGTGACTCCGGAGTGTCGGCGCTCGGCGGCAAGCCCACGGACCCTGGTGGGCCGATCACTCACGAGGACATCGTGGAGGGCAAGATTCCGGGCAAGGACGGATTCGCACCCCCGGCGAAGCAGATCAAGTAAGGCGGCATGGGCCATGAGACTGACCTTCGGCGACGGCTGGCGCACGACGGTGACGGACCACCCGCTGCGCCTCACACCTCGCTTCACCGGCACCTCTGTGCGCGTCGCGCCCTACGCGGACGTGGCGGAGCGGAACGAGTTCCTCGTAGCCACGTTCGGCAGCCAGGAGTGGCTGTGGGACTCTCCTGACGTCATCCGGTTCGCCCCAGCCGGCCGACAGCTGGTCGGGGTCGAATTCCGGTTGCCGGAAGAGTCCGCCTCCGCCGAGGACTCCGACCGCGTTCCCTCCGCGCCCGCAGTACGCCCCGGCGGGCTTCGCGCGGATGAGGCCCGGGATTTTCGGCAGGAGATCACCATGGTGCTCTGCCGCGCCCCCGGGGACAGCGTGCTCACGTGCCTACGCGACCTCGATGTCCTCGACGAGCCGCTGGAGGCTCGCATCGGTATCGCCCCCGACGTGGCACTCCTCGCCCAGCACGACACTGTCGTCGGGTGGAGCCTCAGCAATCCCGCGCGGTACCTGACCACCGCGTTCGCCGCGCCCGACCCTGACCCGCCGTCCACCGCCACTCGTCGGCTGCTCACCGAGTGTCTGGACCTGATCACCCAGCCGGTGATCTATGAGGTGGAGGACCGGGAGCCGGCCGCGCTGTTCCGTCTCCGGGCGCTCGACGCGGCATTGCGCGACCAGCACGAGGACCGACAGCGGGCCGATGCCCTCCTCGCGCTCATCAGCAATCTGGTGGAGGACTACGCCGACCGGCCGGCCGGGCTGTAGCCGTGAACCACCGGCCTGCCTCGCGGACGGCTTGGTCGGCCCGGGTCCCCCGCACGCGGGCGGGCGCCGCCACGTCCGCGGGGGACCGCGAGGTCACGGGTATGTTGGCCCGATGATCGCCGGCAACACCGCCCAAGCCATCGTCGATGACATCGTCGGCCGCCTCGGGGTCAACGTGAACATCATGGACGAGCAGGGAGTGATCACCGCCAGTGGTGATCACTCCCGGGTGGGCAGTCGCCATGAGGGCGCCCGGAGGGTGCTGGAGACGGGGCTGCCGTTCGCCGTGACCGGGGAAGAGGCGCGGTCGCTGAACGGCACCCGGGCCGGGGTGAACCTTCCACTGCGGCTGAACGACGAGATCGTCGGGGTCGTCGGGGTCAGTGGTGAGCCGCGCGAGGTGGGGGAGATCGCGCGGGCCATCGCGCGGATGGCCGAGCTGATGGTGTTGCAGCAGGCGTTCCTCGGTGAGGCCGGGTGGCGCCATCAGGTGCGGCAGCAGATCGTCGAGGACCTCATTGCCGACCGGTTGACCGTGGCGAGCTGGCGTCAGCGCCAGCAGCTCGCGGGGTGCCGGGTGGAACCCCCGTACTCCCTCTTCGCGCTGAGCCGTGGCCGGACCGGCGCGCCCGATGACCCCCGGGACCTCTACCGCTGGCTGGAAGTGGACGAGAGCGCCGTGCTGGTCGCCGCCGACGCCGAGGGGACGGTCTGGGCGGTGGCCGGCGGAACCGCCGCCGTGGCGCTGCGGCGCCGGCTGGCGATCCTTCAGGAGACCGGCGGGGACATCGGCACGCTGGACGCGGGGAAGTCCGCGGACTTCGCCGCGCTGGTCGAGCGGACCGGGCAGGCCGTGTTCGCGATGCGCAGGAAGCCGGCCGGTGAGGTACGGCTGGCCGATATGGAGCTGCCCGCCCTGCTCGCCAGGATCGATCCGGACATCAGGACCGCGACGGCCGAGCGGATCCTCGGCCCGCTCTCCGCCGAGCTGCGCCACACCCTCCGGGTCTATCTGTCCCACAACCGCAGTCTCGGCGACGCGGCCCAGGCGCTGAACGTGCACCGCAACACCCTGGCGTACCGGCTGGGGCGCATCCAGCACCTCACCGCGCGCGATCCGCGTTCGTTCCAGGACGGGGTGGTCCTCCAGATCGCGCTCCACCTCACCGAGCTGGAGTAGGGCTCTTTCGGATCTTGGCGGGCCCCACCGCATGGGATCTTGCCGGGCTTGACCGGATGACCGGAACGGCACCTTGTGCACCGCGCACAATCCAGCCTGTGCGCAGGCCCGGAATTTCGTTGCCCCGGCCAATTCTTGCCGCGGCTCCGGGTCCCTAGAGTTCCGACACAGCTCACCGGACTCCCGATTGCGCTGATTCCTCCCGAAGGGCCTGGTTCCGTGCGTGTCGTCATCGCTCCCGACTCCTTCAAGGGCAGCCTCACGGCCGGCGCCGTCTGTGCGGCCATCGAGACCGGCGTACGCCGGGCCCTGCCCGATGCCGACGTGGCCAGGGTGCCGATGGCCGACGGCGGCGAGGGGACCCTCGACTGCGTCCTCGGCGCGACCGGTGGACGCGAGGTCACCATGACCGTCACCGGTCCACTGGGCCGCCCGACACCCGCGCGGTACCTGCTCGGGCGGGACGCGGCGTACGGAGTGGTCGAACTCGCCGCCGCATCGGGACTGCCGCTGGTGGCGCCGGACGAGATGGATCCGCTGCGGGCCGACACCACGGGTACGGGTGAGCTGATCGCCGACGCCATCAGCCGCGGCGCCCGCGATGTGCTGGTCTGTATCGGCGGCAGTGCCAGCACCGACGGCGGAACGGGCCTGATGCGCGCGCTCGGCGTCCGGTTCGAGGACGCCGACGGGGTGGCGCTGCCGCCCGGTGGCGCGGCCCTCGCCCGGCTGGCCCGCGTCGACACCGACGGCGTGCCGGAAGCGGTACGGCGCACCAGGTTCCGTATCGCCTGCGATGTGACCAACCCGCTGACCGGACCGGCCGGCGCGGCAGCGGTGTTCGGCCCCCAGAAGGGGGCCACCCCCGATCAGGTGCGGCAGCTCGACGACGCTCTCCACCGCTTCGGTGAGGTGCTCGCCGGACAGTTCGGGGTACGGGTGCACGATCTCCCCGGTGCCGGGGCGGCCGGGGGCACCTGCGGCGGCATGGTCGCCGTGCTGGGGGCCGAGCCCGTCAGCGGCTGTGAGCTGGTCGCCGACCTCGTCGGGCTGGAGGCCGCGCTGACCGGTGCCGATCTGGTGATCACCGGCGAGGGCCGGCTCGACCGGCAGAGCGCGGGCGGCAAGGTCGTCTCCCTGGTGGCCCGGCTCGCGCGGAAGAACGGAACGCCGGCCGTGGCCCTCGCCGGACAGATCGTGCCCCCGGTCGACGAACTCCACGACATCGGGCTCACCGCCGCCTTCAGCATCGCGGACGGGCCCCGGACGCTGGCCTCGATGACCGAGTCGGCCGCCCACCTGCTGGCGTCGGCGGCGGAGCACACCGTACGACTGCGCCTCGCCTGACGCACCCCCCGCCGCCTCCCCCACCTCGCCCCCGCCGTTCCCCCTCCTGACGCGCAGGGCCCGTGTCCGCTCCGGACCTGCGCCCTCCCGTCCCCGTACCCGCCGCGCGGCCCGTCCCCGTACCCGTAGGCCCGTCCCCGTACATCCCCGCGCATCCCCGCAAGGAGCCCCATGAGCACCTCCGGACCCGCCCTCCTCGCCGCGTTGGCGGCGAGCATCGGCCTGATCATCCTGTTGTGCGGCCGGTTCAGGATGCATCCGTTCCTGGCCATCGTCCTCGCCACCTACGGGTTCGGCCTCGTCGCGATGGGCATCGGCGCCGCGACCGGTTCGGAGAAGCCCTTTGTCGACAAGCTCGGCACCACCATCGCCGAGGGCTTCGGCTCCATCCTGGCCAGCATCGGACTGGTGATCCTGTTCGGCACGATCATCGGCAAGGTGCTGGAACGCACCGGCGCCGCGGTGACGCTCGCGGAGGCCGTGCTGAAGGTCGTGGGCAAACGCCATCCCGCGATAGCCATGTCCCTGATCGGCTGGGTCGTCTCCATCCCCGTCTTCTGCGACTCCGGCTATGTGGTGCTCTCGCCGCTCCAGCGGTCGATCGCCCGGAAGACCGGCAAGAATCCGGTGGTCCTGGGCACCGCACTCGCCACCGGTCTGTACGCATCACACACCTTCGTGCCGCCGACCCCCGGCCCGATCGCCGCCGCCGGAAACGTCGGGATCGGTTCCGACGGCCTCATCTGGGTCATCCTCTTCAGCATCCCCGTGTCGCTCGTCGCCGCGCTCGCCGGCCTGGTCTGGGCGCTGCGCCGCACCGGCCACCTGGAGAGCAAACTGCCCGACGCGCACCAGACGTTCGAGGAGTACAAGGAGCAGTTCGACCACCTGCCCAGCCTGACCCGCGCCCTGACCCCGATCATCCTGCCGATCGTCCTCATGGCCATCGGCTCGGTCGCCGCCTTCCCGGCCGGGGACGGCACGCTCGTCGACGGCGCCTTCGGCAGTCTGCTCAAGGACCTCGGCGCCCCGGTCAACGCCCTGCTGATCGGCGTGATCCTGGCCCTCGCGCTGCTGCCCCCGAAGCGCGACGCCAAGGCGCTCACCACCTGGGTGGCCGAGGGGCTGGTCGACGCCGCCCCCATCCTGGTCATCACCGGCGCGGGCGGCGCGTTCGGCGCGGTCATCAAGGGCACCCCGATGGCCGACTACATCGCCTCCCTCATCGGCGACGGCTCGGCGGTCAGCGGTCTCACCGCACTGCTCGTGCTCTTCGGCCTCGCCGCACTCCTCAAGACGGCGCAGGGCAGCAGCACCGCGTCACTGATCATCACCTCCACGCTGGCGCAACCCCTGCTGCCGGCGCTCGGGCTCGACGGACAGCTCGGCGCGATCCCGATCGGGCAGGTGCTGGCGGTGCTGGCGATCGGCGCGGGCGCGATGGTGGTCAGCCATGTCAACGACTCCTACTTCTGGGTCGTCTCCCAGTTCTCCGGTATGAGCGTGAAGACCGCCTACCGTGCCCAGACGGCGGCCACCCTCGTCCAGGGCCTTGTGGCACTGGGCGCGGTCCTGATCCTCGGGGCGTTCCTGCTGTGATCCCGAGCCGGGGGGCGTCCGCCGCGTCGTCCCCCGGGCACGGCGAGGCCGGGGGCGTCCGTCCGTCGTCCCCCGGGCACGACGACTCCCTGACCGTCCCTGTCGGAACAACCACCGGTGCGCGGTACGCGCGCCGAAGGAGGAATCCGTGCGTGATCAGTTGCCGCTGCTGAGTGCCACCCCGCACCCGGGCGGGCGCTCCGCGCTCACCTGCCGCTACCGCTGTGGTGACGCCTGTTTCCAGGAGGTGCCCAACGCCAGCGCCAACGAGTACGCCGGTGACATCATCGCGGGCGCCCTCTCCCGCCGCTCGATGATGCGCGCCGCGGCCGTGGTGACCGTCGCAGCGGCCACCGGTACCGCCGTCGCGGGTCCCGGTGGCGGTGCACCGGCGTACGCCGCCGGTCCCGCGGTCCGGGACGGCCGGCCCGGGCGCGCCGACGGTGCCCGGGGGCTGCGCTTCACCCCCGTACCGCCCAATGGGACCGACGCCGTCACCGTCCCCGGCGGTCATGACCAGGCCATCGTGATCCGGTGGGGCGATCCGATCCTGCGCGGCGCGCCCGCCTTCGACCCGGAGCGGCAGACCGCCGCCGCGCAGGCCGGACAGTTCGGCTACAACAACGACTTCCTCTCGCTGCTCCCGCTCCCCGGTGAGCGGGGCAGGCAGATCATGGTGGCCAACCACGAGTACACCAGCGAATGGCTGATGTTCCGGGGGTACGACCCCGAGAACCCGACGCGCGAACAGGTCGAGATCGGCTGGGCCGGGCACGGGCTGTCCGTGGTCGTGGTCGAGGAGGAGCGGGGAACCGGCCGGCTGACCCCGGTCACCCGGCACCGCCTCAACCGGCGGCTCACCGCCACCAGTCCCTTCGAGCTGACCGGCCCCGCGGCCGGCAGCCCGCTGCTGACGACGTCGGCCGACCCGACCGGCGCCCGGGTGCTGGGCACCTTCAACAACTGTGCGGGCGGCACCACCCCGTGGGGCACCACCCTGCACGGCGAGGAGAACATCAACAACTACTTCGCCAACGGCTCCCGCGCCACCGACAGGCGTTACGGTCTCGCCACCGGAGCCACCGAGCGCAAGTGGGAGCGGTTCGACCAGCGCTTCGACGTGGCACGGGAGCCGAACGAGGCCCACCGGCACGGCTGGGTGGTCGAACTGGACCCGTACGACCCCGACTCCACTCCGCGCAAGCGGACGGCGCTCGGCCGATTCAAGCACGAGGGGGCACAGCCCCGGCTGACCGACGACGGGCGGCCGGTCGTCTACATGGGCGACGACGAACGGTTCGAGTACTTCTACAAGTTCGTCTCATCGAAGCGGATGAGACGGGGCACCTCCCGGGCCGCCCGCGAGCACAACCTCACCCTCCTCGACGAGGGCACGCTCTATGTCGCACGGCTGACCGGGGACAGTCCCCAGGACATCGACGGCTCGGGAGCACTGCCGGGCGACGGCGAGTTCGACGGCTTGGGGGTCTGGATTCCGCTGGCCACCGGCTCCGTCTCGCACGTCCCGGGGATGACCGCCGAAGAGGTGTACGTCTTCACCCGTCTCGCCGCGGACAAGGTCGGCGCGACCAAGATGGACCGCCCCGAGGACGTCGAGCCGTCGCCGCGCACCGGCCGGGTCTATGTCGCCCTGACCAACAACACCGACCGGGGCAAGGCGGGCAAGCCGGGTGCGGACGAGGCCAACCCCCGCAACCTCAACAAGCACGGCCAGATCCTGGAGCTGGCCGAGCACCGGAACGACCCGGCCCGCGAGCGCTTCGCCTGGCGACTGTTCCTCGTCGCGGGCGACCCGAACGACCCGTCCACCTACTTCGCGGGCTTCCCCAAGGACAGGGTCAGCCCGATCTCCTGCCCGGACAACGTGGCCTTCGACGCGCACGGCAATCTGTGGATCTCCACCGACGGCAACAAACTCGGCTCGAACGACGGGCTCTTCGGCGTCGCCACCCACGGCGAGCGCCGCGGTGAGCTGAAGCAGTTCCTGACCGTACCGGTCGGCGCCGAGACCTGCGGTCCCGTGATCCAGGACCGTCGGGTCCTGGTCGCCGTCCAGCACCCCGGGGAGACCGACTTCGCGACGGTGGAGAACCCCGGCAGCACCTGGCCGGACGGACCGGGCAGGCTGGTCCGGCCCGCCGTGGTCGCGGTCTGGCGCACGGACGGCCGGAACATCGGCGTCTGATCCCCCCGCCGGGGGGCACAGCGGTGGCCACGACCCGTACGGCGTCGTGGCCACCTCATCCGGCGCGAACCCCGGTCGGGTCAGGTGGCGTAGTCGCCCGTGACCGTGCGGTGGGTGAGCAGGACCGGAGTGCCGTCGGAGGTGCCGATCCGCACCTTGAACCGCAGATGCTTCCCGGCCGGGACATTGATGTTGTGCAGGAACTGCACGCCGCCCGATGCGCGCAGCGGGCCGATGTCGCCGTACCCGCTCTCGCCGCTGACGCCGTCCGGGTTGGTGAGGTAGAACCGCCCGGTCACCGTCGCGTCGGGCGCGGTGTCCGAGGCGAAGGTGAGCTGCACATACGTCGGCCCGACGAGCACGCGCGGACCGGCGTGGATGACGGCCGGCGAGTCACCGGCGAACGCCAACCCGGTCCAGACCCCGTCCGGCAGCTCCACGTCGAGCTGGTTCTGCTCGGTCAGCTTGGCGATCGCCATGTCGTTCTCCTTCGGTGGTACGGGCGGAGCGGGCGGCTTTCCTGGACTCGGTCTCGGCGCGCCGCGCTGCACCCACGCGTACAGCGGGTTCCCGGGACAGGCGGTGGCATAGCCGTCACGATGCCCGCCGATCCAGTTACCCGCGTCGCCCTCCCGGCGCAGATACTCGATCGCGTCCCGGATGCCGTTCAGCATCGCGTCCGTCGGTTCGGTCAGCCCGGAGGAGCCGAGCAGCGCGCAGACGGCGTAGTCCTGCCGGTTGAGAGCGGCGTTTCCATTGGCGCCGGTACGTTTATGGGCGCCCCGGCCCTCGTACACGGTGCCGTGCTCGCAGACGAGCATGTTGTAGGCGATGTCCGAGTAGTTCTCGGTGGGGTTGGCCAGGTGCTCGGCACGGATCTTCCGCACGTAGTCGTCGCAGAGCTGGTGCCCCCGGGACGCGTACGGGCTGCCGAGATAGTGCACCTTCACCCCTCGGGCACTCGCCATATAGGCCGCGGCCGAAGTCGCCGGTGCACCCCAGCCGGAGCGTCGGACAAGCTTCATGTGGAGGTCCTCCCGGTTTTGGAGAGGCGCTGAAGCCGTCGACGCGGCTCCAGAACAGTGGCGGTACGGATGGTCCGAAGACAAGCTAGTACGCCTGACGGGCACGACCCGCACCCTGGGTGCTTCCCATGCTGAAGGGAGATGCCCCGCGGTGCGGGGGCATACGCCCTCTGTGACGCAGCGGTGACGAACTGCCATAAATCTCCACGTGCGCCTGGGTCTCCAGGGGCTGGGCGCTCCAGGCCGCGCGGAGTCGGGCTCGCGCTGCGAGAATTTGCAGGCTGGGACGCCGGCTGACCGATCGGACCTCGTGATGACTTCGAGCGTTGTCGGGGCGGTCCTGGCCGAATTGGGCGTTGGAGGGGAAGATGTGACACGTGAGCTGCGCACGGACGCGGTACGGACTCAACGCGGATCACCAGCGAGATAAGGCGCTTATGTCCGAATCCCAGGAAGTGGTCAAAAACAGGCACCCACCGGAGTAAAGATGCAGGTCACGGAGGGTGGTCCCCGCGCGTGCGGGGTTGTTCCCGACCCGACGGCACTGGGGACCCCACCAACGCCGTGGTCCCCGCGCGTGCGGGGTTGTTCCCACCAGACCACCGCCCACCACTTCAGGGGGACCGTGGTCCCCGCGCGTGCGGGGTTGTTCCCGGACTCCGGCCGCTGGTGATCACGGCGGTGGAGTGGTCCCCGCGCGTGCGGGGGTGGTCCCGACCGCAGGGTGTTCCGACACCTCGAACGCCAGTGGTCCCCGCGCGTGCGGGGGTGGTCCCCAGCGACCGTCGGCGACCACCGGACCGCGTAGGTGGTCCCCGCGCGTGCGGGGGTGTTCCCCCACCTGCTAGGGAGAGAAGCCGACCCATGGAGTGGTCCCCGCGCGTGCGGGGGTGGTCCCGTGACCGGGATGACCTTTGACCGTCTTGAGTGGTGTTCCCCGCGCGTGCGGGGCTTCAAGGGGTGTGGCGCCGCCCAGTAGCGGGCTTGCGGCCCGCAGCCATCGTGTGCCCATTGGTCGGGGCGGGCGCCGGACATGGACACGGTGGCGGCGCCGCCCCGGTCGGCGGACTGGCTCCGCGATGATCTCGGCGCTCTTGAGGAGCTGACGGGACACCAGGTCCGGTCGCGGTACAAGCGGCCGGGGGAACCGGATGTGTGGCCGAAGGCGGACGTGATTCTGTTCGCGCCCGTCACAGCCAACTCGCTCAACTCCTGGGCGCTCTGCCTCAGCTCGACATTTGTCGTCGGCGTCGTCGCGGAGGGCATCGGGAAACGGATCCCCACGGTGGCCATGCCGTGCGTGAACGCCGCCTATGCGGCTCACCCGCAGATAGACCGGTCGGTGGAGACTCTGCGCGCGGCCGGTGTCGAGGTGCTGTACGGGGAGAACGGATTCGTCCCGAACCCGTCGGGCGAGCGGAATCCGTACCCGTGGCGGGCAGCCGTGGACAGAGCGCTTCAGAAGTAGACACCATGCGAGGCCGGCCCGGCGCCCTCCCCAAGGCCGACGCCATGCTGGTCGCACCCCTGAGCTGCACGAGCCTGAACAAGTGGGGTGCGGGCATCGCTGACACCCTGGCCATCGGTCTGGTCTCCGAGGGGGTGGGCCTGGGTGTGCCGGTGGTGGCCGTGCCGTACTTCAACCGGGCGCAGGGGCGCCAGCCGGCGGTGAGACGCAGTGTCGCCGACCTCCGGGCCCAGGGCGTGGCGTACCTGGACGGAGCGGAGGGGTACGAGCCCCATCCTCCGAAGCGGGGCGCTCCGGAACTGTTTCCCTGGGCCGTGGCACTCGCCGCGACGGAGCGGGCCGCCTCACGCGGGAAGACGTAGCCGGGTGCGCCTTGGAGTAACCGCTCGCGGGCGACGCGCGGGCTCAGCGGATGCCCAGTTCCGTACTGACCCAGTGCGGGTCGGGAACCACCGTCAGCAGTGCCGACACCAGCAGGATCACGCCCAGGAAGGCCAGTTCCACCCGTGCCGGGGGTACGGCGTCCGGGCGGGCGCGGAGCATGCGGTGGCGGGCGGTGGCCGCGAGGGTGCAGGCCACGGTCACCAGCAGTAGTTTGGCGATCAGGACCCTGCCGTACGCCGAGGTGAGGACCACGTCCAGGGGGAGCCTGCGCAGGGTGGAGAACGTGCCGGTGACGGCAAGCAGCAGGAGGGGCAGGCCGGCCAGTCTGGCGTAGCCGGCGAGGGCGGCGAGGGCCGCCGTGCGGTTGGCGCGGCGGGTCCACAGGACGCGGAGGGCGTGGAGGAGTCCGCCCGCCCACAGGGACGCGGCGGTCAGGTGGACGAGGGTGAGCGCCGTGCCGATCTCGGGCGTGTACGGCTCCGGGTGGGCGCGGAACGACTCCGTGACGACGACGAGGACCAGCGGGGCGAGGGCGAGCAGCGGGCGGCGCGGGGTAGCGCAGGCGGCAGCGGCGAGGAAGCCGTTGGCCATCAGCAGGAGGAGTCGGCCCTCGCGGGTGCCGTAGGCGGTGACGATGTCGATGTCGTTGACGGCCGCCACCAGGACGATCTGGCCGGCGCAGGCGGCAGCTCCGGTGAGGGCCGCCGCGCGGGACCAGGCGCGGGGCAGCGGACCGGGGCCCGCGACGCGGGTGCCGGCGAGTTCGCCGAGGTGGACGGCGAGTGCGGCGAAGACGGCGGTGCGCAGCAGGGTGGTCGTACCGGCTGCGGGGATGCGCAGTTCGCCGGTGCCGTGGGCGGCGTACCTGGCGCCGAGTACGGCGATGGCGAGGGCGGCGATGGCCGCCAGGATGACGGGGAGCGCGGCGGCCGCGCCCTTACGGGGGCGGGCGTGGGAGCCGGGGAGCGCCGCACCGGAACGACCGGAGGGCCGGTGGGGTTGGCGATGGGTGTGGGGCCCCGGGAACGCGGAGGGTCGGCGGAAATCCGGATGGGCGTCGGGCCCCGGAAACCCGAAGGTCCGGTGGCAATCCGGATGGGCGTCGGGCCCCGGAAACCCGGAGGCCCGGTGGGAATCCAGGTGGGCGTGGGGCCCGGGGAGTGCCGGGTCGTGGTCATCGCCGGGCGTGGGATTCATGACGGATCAGGCCGTACCGGGCGGCGCCGGCCGGCCGGGGCGGCTCCCCCGGCGCCTCCGCCGGGGGGAGCCGCTCCGGTGGATCAGGCCACGTCCTTGTTGATCGAGTTCCAGAACTCGTCGAAGGTCAGCTGACCGTCGCCATTGGCGTCCTTGGTCTTGATGATCGCCTCGGCGACCGTCTCGGTGACATGGAAGTCGCCCAGCTGCGCCATCACGCTCTTGTACTCCGCCGCCGTGATCAGGCCGTCGCCGTTCACGTCGTAACGGTCGAACGCCCTGCGCGCCTCTTCGATGTCGGCCACTGCTTCCGCCCCTCCTGGGTACCCTGTCGCACTACTTGATGGAGATCAGATTATCCGTACGGGCCGGAGAGGTCGGCCCGCGGGGCATCGGCGATCATGGGTGGATGAGCGATGAACTGACCCGCGTCCTGGAGGCCGCCGCGCGCGGTGAGTACCCGCCGATGGACGGGGGCACGACGGTGATCGGGCAGCCGAACGCCCGCGACTGCGGAGTGCTGGCGTTCACCGCCCACTCGGTGATCTTCACGGACGAGGACCCGGAGTGGATACGGGAGCGGTTGGCCGCCACTCCGTCGGATCCGTTGGCGGCCTCGGCGCATCCGACGTTCCTGGCGGCACTGCTGGCGCGGACGGGCCGGAAGCTGGACGCCGTCGACCTGCTGACCGTGGCCGACGCGCTGCCGGGCGAACCGGGCGTGGAGCTGCGAGAGATCGAGGATCCGGGCCATCCCCGGGTGGCCGGGGCCCTGGTGCGCAGGGACGGGGTCCGGATCTGGGCCGCCGACGGCGGGGTGCTGATACTCGGCCGGGGTGTCGCGGGGCGCTGGGAGTGCTCGATCGAGGTGGACGAGGAGGCGCGCGGTCGGGGTCTCGGCCTCGAACTGGCGACGGCGGCCCGTCAGCTCGTGCCCGGCGACGTGGTGTGGTCACAGCAGGCGCCCGGGAACGCCCGCAGTGTGCGGACGTTCCAGCGGGCGGGCTTCCGGCCGGTGGCTTCGGAGGCGCTGCTCTTCGCCACGTAGGGGATACGGCGGGAAGGGGGAAGGCAGGGCGGGGGAAGGGCGCCCGGGGTCAGCGGAAGACGCCGGTGTGGCCGAGTGAGTAGCGGCCCGGCTGCGGATAGACCGCGAGTCCGTGCGGGCCGTCGCCGACCGGGATGCGGGCGAGCTGTTTGCCGGTCCTCGTGTCGATCGCGTACACCTCGGCGTCGTACCGCCCCGACAGCCACAGCACCTTGCCGTCCGCCGAGACACCGCCCATATCGGGGCTGCCGCCGTCCGGCAGCCACCACTTCTTGGTCAGTTTGTTCTTGGTGAAGTCGAAGATGGAGATGGAGCCCTCGCCCCGGTTGGGGATGTACATCTCCTTGGAGTCCCGGCTGACGTAGAGCCCGTGCGCGCCCTCGCCGGTGGGCATGAGCCGCGGGGTGGTGAACTTCTCGCCGTCGAGCACCCACACGCCGTGCGCCATCATGTCGGCGATGTAGAACGTCTTGCCGTCCGGCGAGATCTTCACATCCTGCGGCATCGCGCCCTCGAAGGGCAGTTTCTGCTGGGCGACGACGGTCATCCGCTCCGTGTCGACCTTCAGCAGTTCGCCGGAGAACTCGCAGGACACGATGAAGTACCGCCCGTTGGCGGAGAAGTCGGCATGGTTCACGCCGTAGCAGGAGACCGGGGTGGTCTTCACCCGGTTCATGGTGCGCGGGTCGCGGAAGACGAGTTCGCGGTCGAGGGAGGCCATGACGACGGCGTGTCTGCCGTTGGGGGTGAAGTAGAGGTTGTACGGGTCGTGCACCTCGACCGGCTCGCCCGGCTTGCCGTTCGCCGGGTTGATCGGGGTGAGCGTGTGGCCGCGGTTGTTGTTGACCCAGAGGGTCTTCAGGTCCCAGGACGGGACGACGTGCTGGGGCTGGATGCCGACCGGGATCGTCTCGACCACCTTGTACGTGGTGGGGTCGATCACCGAGACCGTGTTGGAGTTGGTGTTGGGGACGTACACCCGGGACGGGAACTTCCGCACCGCCGGCGAGAGCTGCCCCGGCCGGTCCGCGGCGTAGATGTCCTTCGGGTCGAGGACCGGGGGCATCCCGGGCAGTCCGGCCGGGGCGGTCCGCACCGGTTTCGCGGGGGCGGCGGCCCTGGTCCCGCCCGCCTCGGTGCCGTTCGCGCGGGTGCCGGGGTGGTCGGCGCCGGTGCCGCACCCCACAGCGAGGACGATGAGGGCCCCGGCGCACAACGCGCCGGCCGACCTGGTGAGCGGGGATCTGAGGTGCGTGGTCTTCGGGTGCATCAGCTCAGCAGCTCCGTGGTGGTCACCGCGCGCAGTCCGCGGCGGTTCAGATCGTCGAAGAGGGCGGGCATCGCGGCGACCGTGTCCGCGTAGCCGAAGTGCAGGCTGACCACCGATCCGCGCTGGATCTGCCCGGCGACGGTGCGGGTCACGGCCGCGCCCCCGGGCGAGGTGGAGTCGAGGGAGTCGAGGTCGTACGAGAGGACGTGCGGATAACCGGCCCGGTGCGCCAGCCGGATGAGCGACGGGGTCGCGTACTGCGTACGGGAGGGCCGGAACCAGGTGCCGATGGAGCCGGTGAGCCTGCGCAGGCGCCCGGCGCACCCGGTGATCTCGGCGTACGCGTCGGCCTCGGACATCTCCGTGACGGTCAGATGGCGTTGGGTGTGATTGCCGAGGTCATGGCCGCCGTCGAGGACCCGGCGGGCGAGGTCGGGGTACTGGTCGAGCCAGCCGCCGACGGCGAGCACGGTGAGCCGGGCGCCGGCCCGTTCGGCTTCGGCGAGCACGGCGCGGGCGGTGGCGGGGTCGCCCGCGCCGTGGAAGGTGAGGGCGACCCGGTCGCGGTCCCGGGGCCCATGGGTGATCTGCGCGGGCTGCCCGGGGAAGCGTCGGGGGCCCGGCGCGGGGCCCGCCGCGCGGGAGGGCGGGGCCGGTCGGGCTCCCGGCCGCTCCGGGGTCCCGCTCGCGCCGGGCGTCGGCGGGGTCGGGGCGGCGGGCGCGGGCCGGTCACGGGCGGGACCGCCGGTGGCGCAGCCCGTGGCGAGGGCGCCCGCGACGGCGGCCCCCGCTCCTGCGCGCAGTGCGTGGCGGCGGTCGATCGAGGTCACAGAAAGTGAGATTAGAGGTGATATGGGCAAAAAATAATGATTGCCACACTTTGCCACCCCTGCGGGTCGCGCCGATCTGATGCGGACAGATCAAGGAAACATTCGCTAGGGGCGAAGTTTATGCGCTATATACCAGGTGGGTGACCTACCCCACCTGTGATTCATGAGCGATATGTCGAGAATGGTGGACTATGACGGTGTTGCGGATTTGGGTGACGCTTCCCCGTCTGCCATAGTCGAGGGAACGACCCCCATTGACCCGGGCCAGGTCGTCGTCAGCCGCCGTGGATACACCCCCCCATTCCACGGCGCTTCACAGAAGCCCCCGGCACGCCGTATCCCCGGCCAGCACGGGGGCTTCTGCGTGCGCCGTCGCACGTGTGGTCCCGTCGCGCCGCGACCCCGGCACCCGTGGTGCCTGCGATACCCGTGGTGCCTGCGATACCCGTGGTGCGCGTGGCGCCCGCGGCGCCGTCGCGGTCGACCCTGCACACCGGCCCGCCGCGCCTCAGAGCTCGGGCGGAGACGGGAGCGGAGGCGCGGAGGCAGCCAGAGACACGGAGGCGGGCAGAGGCGCGGACGCAGGCAGAGGCGCGGACGCGGGCAAGGGTACGGACGCGGGCGCGTGGCGCTCGGTGACCCGCATCTCGAACCAGGTCGTCTTTCCGCGCGGCAGCAGATCCACCCCCCACCGGTCGGAGAGCTTGTCCACGAGGGAGAGCCCCCGGCCGCTGATGTCCATCGGCTGGACCGGCAGCAGACAGGGCAGCCCGCGCGAGGGATCACGGACCTCGATCCTGATCCACCCCCGACGGCGCAGCATCCGTAACCCGAAGACCCGCGCACCGGTGTGCCGGACCGCGTTCCCCACCAGCTCCGAGACGAGTAACACCGCGTGTTCGGCGGTGGTGGCGGAGAGCGCCCACTGCCGCAGGGCGACGCAGTGCGTCAGTCGCCGCGCGACGGCCGCGGATTCGGGGCGGGAGGCGAGGCGGACCTCTCCTTCCGCCGGGTTCCCGTACAACTCGACGGCTTTCAGGGCCTGTTCGTCCTCGGGTGCGGTCACCCACCGAGGTGCGGGCGCACTGTCGCGCTGCCGCGGTTGTTCCACACCTTCGAGGCCCGCCATGCCCACCATCATGGCCGCAACGCGCGACTTCCGTGGTCGTTCCAGCGGAATAGGGCCCCGGACCGCGATCACTCCGAGGGCCTCCACCGGCATATGACGGCGGCGTCATGCGTACCCGTACGCCCGCGCTGAGCTGCATTGACACCTCGTCAATAGGAGCCGAACGGAGCCCTGACCCCCACTTTCCACACGATGCGCTGACGGTGGACCCACCGTGGGGAATTGAGCCTCCGCGGGCCGCGATCAGCCGAAGACCGCCTTGCCCGGCCCCTCCTCGACGAAGCTGCGCATCCCGCGCTCGCGGTCCTCCGTCGCGAACAGCCCGGCGAACCAGTTCCGCTCGATCGTCAGCCCGGTGTCGATGTCCGTCTCCAGACCCGCGTCGATGGACTCCTTCGCGGCCCGCAGCGCCAGCGCGGGCCCCTTGGCGAGCCGGGCGGCCCAGGCATGAGCCTGCTCGTACACCTCGGCCGCCGGCACCACCCGGTCCACCAGGCCGAGCGCGAGTGCCTCGTCCGCCCGCACCTGGCGGCCGGTGAAGATCAGGTCCTTGGCCTTGGCGGGGCCGATCAGCCGGGCGAGCCGCTGGGTGCCGCCCGCGCCGGGGATCAGCCCGAGCAGGACCTCCGGCTGGCCGAGCTTGGCGTTCTCCCCGGCGATCCGGAAGTCGGCGCAGAGCGCCAATTCGCAGCCGCCGCCGAGGGCGTAGCCGGTGACCGCCGCGACGACGGGCTTCGGGATGCGGGCGATGGCGGTGAACGAGTCCTGGAGCCCCCGGGACCGTAGGACCATCGCCGCGTGGTCCATCTCCCGCATCTCCTTGATGTCCGCGCCGGCCGCGAACACCTTCTCCCCGCCGTACAGCACCACGGCCCGGACGTCGTCGCGGCGGGTCGCCTCGTCGGCGAGTTCGCGCAGCCGGTCCTGCATCGCGATGTTCAGCGCGTTCATCGGCGGGCGGTCCAGCCGTACGGTGCCCACGCCGTCGGAGACCTCGAATGTCACTGTCGTCGTCATGGCGGCAGGTTAACCGGCACGACGACAGCGGGCCCGGTGCTGTCGGTCACAGCACCGGGCCCGGCGTACGGAGGTGACGGACTACTTGATCCACTCCGCCCAGGGCATGTTCCAGCCGTTGAGGCCGTTGTCCGGGGCTATCTGCTTGTCCTGGGAGTTCTTGACGATGACCACATCGCCGATCAGCGACTTGTCGTAGAACCAGGCGCCCGGGGTGTTCCCTCGGCCGCCCTGCGCGTCGCGCAGGCCCACACAGCCGTGGCTGACGTTCGCGTTGCCGAAGGCGGACGGGGCCCAGTAGTTGCCGTGGATGAAGGTGCCCGACTGGGACAGCCGCATCGCGTGCGGCACGTCCTCGATGTCGTACTCCCCGCCGAAGCCCACGGTGGCGCCGTTCATCCGGGTCACCTTGTACTTCTCGCTGATCACCATCTGACCGTTGTAGGTGGGGGTCGCCGCGGCACCCGCCGTGATCGCGATGTCCTTGATCTGACGGCCGTCCCGGACGACTTTCATCCGCTTGGACTTGGCGTCCACGGTGGATATCTGGCTGCGGCCGACGGTGAACGTCACCGTCTTGGCCTGCTTGCCGTACACACCCGGGCGGCCCTCGACCCCGTCCAGATCGAGCTTGACGGTCACCTTGGTGCCCGCGGCCCAGTACTTCTCCGGCCGGAAGTCGAGCCGGTCGTTGCCGAACCAGTGGCCCTCGATCGGCACCGCCGGCGCCGCGGTCACCGTGATGGCCTTCTCGACGGCCGCGGGGTCGGTGATGCCCCGGCTGAACCGCAGGGAGACCGGCATCCCGACGCCGACCGTCGACTTGTCCTCGGGGGTGTACTCCCCGATGAAGGTCTTCTTCGGTACGAGGGTGGTGAAGCGGGACGCCCGGACGGTCTCGCGGCCGTCCGCGTCCTTGGCGACGGCGCGCACCCGGTAGGCGGTGCCGGACGCCAGATGCCGCGCCGGCTGCCAGGAGGCTCCGTCGGCGGCGATCCGGCCCTCGACCGCGGCACCGCTCTTGTCGTTCTGGACGGTGACCGTGGTCAACCGCCCCCCGGCGGCGGTGATCCGCAGGGCGCCTCGGGTGGCGACCGCCGTCGCGCCGTCCTGGGGCGCGACGGTGACCACCGCCCGGGAGGTCGTGTTCCCGACCGTGTCGCCCTTCGTGGTGCCGCCCTTGCCGTCGCCCTTGCCGTCACTCCCGCCGGGGTCGCCGCCTCCGCACGCCGTGACCAGCACCAGCAGTGCTCCGACGGCCCCGGCGATGGCGACGGACGTCCGCCGCCGACCGGCCCCGATCGTTGCCCCCGATATCGGATGCCCGTTCTTCATGTTCTCTCCCCTTCGCACGGCCTGGCCCCCGCCACGCCCCCACGCCCGCGCGTCTTGCGTACGCACGCCGCCAGATAATCACACCGAGATGGAGGGTTCACCGCCATGGGTGTCACCGTTCCGTCCCAACAGGTGCAACGCGTCGGCGGACCGCTTCGGTTGCCCCTTGACCGGGAGAAACAGCGCGAGGGAAGCAGAGGAGGCGAGGCAGGGAAGGCGGGCAGGGAGGAGGGCCCCGCCAGGAGAGGGGCCCCCGCCCGGGGGGCCGTCCGGAGGGAGTCGTCCGGAGGGAGTCGTGCGGGGCTCAGCGCAGGGCGGAACCCGCCTTCCAGCGTTGCCAGTCCAGGTTCCAGCCGCTGAGGCCGTTGCTGGGATCGACCCCCTTGTCCCGGGAATTGATCACCTCGACCACATCGCCGACCAGGGTCCGGTCGAAGAACCAGCCGGCCGGGGAGTCCCCGCTGCCGCCCTTGTCGTCACGGAGTCCGATACAGCCGTGGCTGACGTTGACCTGGCCGAAGGTCTCCGGGGGAGCCCAGTAGTTGCCGTGCAGAAAGGTGCCGGTCTTGGTCAGCCGCATCGCGTGCGGCACGTCCTTGATGTCGTACTCGCCGCCGAAGCCGACCGTCCTGCCGTCCATCCTGGTCACCTCCAGCAACTCACTGACCACCATCTTTCCGTTGTACGTGGTCGTCTTGGGCGCCCCCGCGGTGATCGGCACCGTCGCCAGGAGGTTCCCGTCCCGCCGCACCTCCATCGTCTTGGCCTCCGCGTCCACCAGGGACACCTGGGAGCGGCCGATGGTGAAGGCGACCTTCTTGTTCTGGATGCCGTACGCGCCCGGTGCCGCCTGGACGTCCCGCAGTCGCAGCTCGACCGTGACCTTGGTGCCCGGTTTCCAGTACCGGCTCGGTCGGAGGTCGAGGCGCTTCTTGCCGAACCAGTGGCCGACGATCTCCACCGGGGGGTCGGCGGTGACCCGGACGGCGCGCTCCACCTCGGCGCGGTTCTCGATCTCCTGGTTGAAGTCGACGGAGACGATCATTCCGGTGCCGACGACGGCCCGGTTCTCGGGTTTGAAGTAGCCGATGAAACGGTGTTCGGGGACCTCCGTGGTGAAGGTGGTGTGCCGGGCCGAGCGACGGCCGTGGCCGTCCAGGGCGACCGCGTCCACGCTGTATTTGGCGGCGAGTCCCAGGTGGGTGCCCTCGGTGGGCCGCCAGCGCAGACCGTCGTCGGAGATCGTGCCGGGGACCTCGGTGGGCGTCTCGTTCTCGATCCGGGTCACCGTGACCCGTTCGAGGCGCCCGCTGGGCAACCGCACTTCGAGGCGGCCGTCGGGGGCCACCCCCTTCGCTCCGTCGTCGGGGACGATACGGATCGCGTCGTCGCCGGATCGCGGCTTGCCGCCGATGTCAAAGGTCCCATCGGTGCAGCCGGAGAGGCCGGCCATCAGTCCTGCCATCAGTCCTGCCCAGGTCAGCACGGTCGCCGTGGACCGCCCTGCCCGCTTCAGTACGTGTCTCACGCCCCACCAACGACGGGGGTCACGCCGGGGAAACGTGACGGGATTTTGAGAGAACCACATGGCGGGCAGAACAGGTGAGAGGAGCCCGGGGGACGGGGACCGGGGCGGGGGACACCGCCGGCCGGAGCGAGCCCGCGTGGTCCGATGAGCCGCGGGAGGCCGACGGGTGTCGAGCGCAGCCGAACGGGAGACGGTACGGGACGGCGTGCGGGAGACGGTACGGGACGGCGTGCGGGACGAGGTTCGGGAGACGGTACGCGAGGGGACCGGGTCGCCTCCGAGCGTGGCGAGACCGGCCCCTACCCATCCGGCCGTGGCGGCACCGGCCCCCGTCCCTCCGGCGCTGGTGGGACCGGCCCCCGTCCCTCCGCCCGTGGCGGGACCGGTCGTGTGGCCGGGGTCGCCGACTCCCCTCGGGGCCCGGTTCCGGATCGGCCCCGACGGGATCGCCGGGACCAATTTCGCGCTCTGGGCCGGTGGGGCCGAGTCGGTCGAACTGTGTCTGTTCGACACCGCCACCACCAGCCGCGACCACGGCGGGGAGGGCCGGGACGGCCGGGACGGCCGGGACGAGACGGAGACCCGGCTGCCGCTGACCGAGCTGACGCATGAGATCTGGCACGGCTTCGTCCCCGGTGTCAGGCCGGGCCAGCGGTACGGCTACCGGGTGCACGGCCGCTGGGACCCCTGGACCGGAGCCCGCTGGAATCCGGCGAAACTCCTGCTCGACCCGTACGCACGCGCCGTGGACGGCGACTTCTCCCTCCCCCCGGAGGTGTACGGACACGTCCGCGACTGGCCCCGGCGACAGCTCGCCGACACCGTACGGGACGACCGGGACTCGGCCCCGTACGTCCCCAAGGGGGTGGTGGTCCACGACGACTCCCCCGACGACGAGTGGCGGGACGACCGCCGGCCGAAGACCCCGTGGGCCGATACGGTCATCTACGAATTACACGTCCGGGGTTTCACCCGGCGCCACCCCGGCATCCCCGAGGAACTGCGCGGCACCTACGCCGGCCTGGCGCACCCGGCCGCCGTCGACCATCTCGTACGGCTGGGAGTCACCGCCGTCGAACTGCTCCCCGTCCATCAGTACGCGCACGAGGACCATCTGCTGCGGCGGGGCCTGCGGAACTACTGGGGCTACAACTCCATCGGCTACTTCGCCCCGCACGCGGGGTACGCGGCGAGCGGGACGCGCGGACAGCAGGTCGGCGAGTTCCGCCGGATGGTGCGGGCGCTGCACGCGGCGGGGATCGAGGTCATCCTCGACGTGGTCTACAACCACACGGCGGAATCGGGTGAGCTGGGCCCCACCCTCTCCCTGCGGGGCATCGACAACCGGGGCTACTACCGGCTCCAGCCCGACGCCCGCGCCTACGCCGACTACACGGGCTGCGGCAACACCCTCCACGTCGTACAGCCACACGTCCTGCGGCTGATCACCGACTCCCTGCGCTACTGGGTCAGCGAGATGGGCGTGGACGGCTTCCGCTTCGACCTCGCGGCGGCGCTCGCCCGCTCGATGCACGATGTGGACATGCTCTCGCCGTTCCTCGCGGTGATCGCCCAGGACCCGGTGCTGCGCCGGGTGAAACTGATCGCCGAACCGTGGGACGTGGGCTCCGGCGGCTACCAGGTGGGCGCCTTCCCGCCGCTGTGGACCGAGTGGAACGACCGCTACCGGGATGCCGTACGGGACTTCTGGCGCGGCGCGCTCCCCGACGTACGCGATCTGGGATACCGGCTCTCAGGGTCCAGTGATCTGTACGCGTGGGGCGGGCGGCGCCCGTACGCCTCCATCAACTTCGTCACCGCGCACGACGGCTTCACCCTGCGCGACCTGGTGAGCTACGAGCGGAAGCACAACGAGGCCAACGGCGAGTCCAACCGCGACGGCACCCATGACAACCGTTCCTGGAACTGCGGCGCCGAGGGCGAGACCGATGACCCGGCCGTCATCGCGCTACGGCTGCGCCAGATCCGCAATCTACTGACCACCCTGCTGCTGTCCACGGGGGTGCCGATGCTGGTCGCGGGCGATGAGATGGGCCGTACGCAGGGCGGTAACAACAACGCCTACTGCCAGGACAACGAGGTCGGCTGGGTGGACTGGTCGCTCGTCGGGGAGCCGGGGCCGCGCGGACTGCTCGCCCTGACCACGCGCCTACTGGCGTTGCGGCGGGCCCATCCGGTGCTGCGCCGCCGTGCGTTCTTCTCGGGCCGCGCGCACACGGCGGACGGGCTGCGGGACCTCGCCTGGTTCACCACGAGGGGGCGGGAGATGACCGAATCCGACTGGTACGCGCCTTCCGGGACGGTGGCGCTCTACCTCTCCGGCCGGGACATACCGGGCCGGGACGCCCGGGGCGTACCGGTGACGGACGACAGCTTCCTGCTGATCCTGCACGCGGACCACCGGCCGGTGGAGTTCCGGCTGCCGGGCGCGCCCTGGGCGGAGTCGTACCGGGTGGTGGTCGACACGGCGGTGGCGGAACAGGACACGGCGCCGGGGACGGGGTACGAGGGCGGGGAGACGGTGACCGTGGGCGGGCGGTCGGTGCTGTTGCTGCGGGTGGACTCGTGACCCGGGCTCGCGACCCGAGCCTCCCCGGTGCGGATCGACCGCTAATTGAGGTGAGAGCGGTCAGGGATAAATCGTAGGCTCACTCCTGATGCCCACCAAACATGTATCCGCCAAGGACCGGTCCGCCGTGCGCTCACTACTGCGGCTCTGGCCGTATGTGCGGCCCGTCCGCGCGCGGCTGTTCAGCGCCGCGTTCGTCGCGATCGTGGCCTCCTGCCTCAGCCTGGTCATTCCGCTCGTGCTGAAGTGGATCGTGGACGGCCCGGTGGCGGAGAAGAACCCCGGGGGCGTCTGGCTCGGGGCCCTGGCGCTGCTGCTGCTCGGCTTCGCCGAGGCGCTGCTCTTCGGATTCCGGCGCTGGCTGGTGGCCCGCCCGCTGGCGGGCGTCGAGGTGGCGATGCGCGCCGATCTGTACGCGCATCTGCAACGGCTGCCGCTCTCCTTCCACGACCGCTGGGCATCGGGGCAACTGCTCTCCCGGAGCACCACGGATCTGGCGCTGTTGCGGATGTTCCTGGCGTTCCCGCTGACGTTCCTGCTGGTCAACGGGGTCACGATCCTCGTCGGCTATGTGGTTCTGCTGTGGCAGGACTGGACGCTGGGGCTGGTGCTCACGGCGCCGATCATCCCGCTGGTCGTGCTCTGTTCCTACTTCGAGTCGCGGTACTCGATCGCCGCCCGGCGCGCACAGGACCAGGTGGGCGATCTGACGACGGTCGTCGAGGAGAGCGTGCTCGGCATCCGGATCGTCAAGGGCTTCGGCCGCCACCGCAGTCAGGCCCTCGCCTTCCGCGAGCTGTCCCAGCAGCTTCGCGGTACGGAGCTGGTCAAGGCGCGGCTGCTGGCGGGCATCTGGGCGCTGATCACTGTCATCCCCGAAACGGCCATCGGCGCCGCGCTGATCCTGGGCACGGTCCAGGTCGCGGACGGGAATCTGTCGGCGGGCACGCTGGTCGCGTTCCTGTCGACGGCGCTGGCGCTGCGCTGGCCCGTGGAGTCGATCGGTTTCCTGCTGGCGATGAGCCAGGAGGCGGCGACGGCGACGGAACGGTACTTCGAGGTGATGGACGAGGAGCGGGAGGCGGAGACCTTCCAGGAGGCGACCGCCGCCGACCAGACCGCCACGGAAGAGGAGAGCGCGGGGGGCGCGGGCGCGGAGCAGGCGGCCCTGCGGAAGGCGGCCTCGGTGCGGGTGCCCCGCCAGAAGGCGGCCCCCGAGAAGACGGCCTCCACGGGGGCCACCGAAGGTGACGAAGAAGGCGACGGCGACGACGGGGCGGATGGGCTGCGGTTCGACGGGGTCCGGTTCCGCTTCCCCGACGCCCCGGCCGATGCCCGGCCCGTGCTCGACCGCATCGATCTACGCATCCGTCCCGGCGAGACCATGGCCCTCGTCGGCGGCACCGGCAGCGGAAAGACCACCCTCACCTCCCTCGTACCCCGGCTCCATGAACCGACCGCCGGCCGGATCACCCTGGACGGCGCGGACATCACCGCGATGCCCCGGCAGGAGCTGCGTGAACTGGTGTCGGTGGCCTTCGAGGAACCCACCCTCTTCTCCGCGACCGTGGGCGAGAACGTGCTCATGGGCACGGCGAACACGAGCGATTCACGCCAGGCCGACCTGGATCGCGCTCTGGATGTCGCCCAGGCCGGTTTCGTACGCTCACTCCCGAACGGTGTGGACACGGAGGTCGGCGAGCAGGGCCTGAGCCTGTCGGGCGGTCAGCGACAGCGGCTGGCGTTGGCGCGCGCGGTGGTCGGCGGACCCAGGTTCCTGATACTCGACGACCCGCTCTCCGCGCTCGACGTCCACACGGAGGCACTGGTGGAAGCGGCACTGCGCCGGGTGCTCCGGGACACCACCGCGCTGGTGGTGGCCCACCGCCCTTCGACGGTGCTGCTCGCGGACCGGGTGGCGCTGCTCTCCGAGGGCCGGATCGCAGCCGTCGGCACCCATCAGGAACTACTGCGGACGAATGCGGAGTACGCGTGGCTGATGTCGGGGGCGACAGCGGACGGGACCGACGGGCCGGAGCGGCCGGACGGCCGTGGCCAGGGCCAGATCCAGAGCCAGGGCCACGCGGACGGGTCGGACGACCCCAGGGAAGGAAACGCACGATGACGGCCGCCACCGAGTCCCCCACCGAAGGCACCGAGCGCGCCGAGGCGGCCGAGGCCGGCGAGCGCGCCGAGGTCGCCAAGCCCGGCGAGGTTGCCAAGGCCGCCGAGCGCGCCGAGGTTTCCGCCGGTGACACCGTCGTGGGGCCGCCCTCCGGGCCGGCCGCCGGCCGGCCGGACCAGGGCGCCGGGGACCCCTTCGACCAGGACGATCTCCCCGTCGCCAAGGGCGCCACCGGCCGGCTGCTCCGGTCGCTGCTCTCCCCGCACCGGGGGCGCGTGATCAGGGTCGCGGTGCTGCTGCTCTTCCAGCAGGCCGCCGTCCAGGCCGGTCCGCTGCTCGTCGCCTACGCGATCGACCGGGGCGTCCCCGCCTTCCGTGAGAACGACTACGGGCCGCTGATCGCCGTCGCCATCGGCTACGCGGTGAGCGCGTTCGGCGCCGGACTGCTCCAGTACCTCTTCATCACCACCTCCGCCCGGCTCAACCAGGACGTCCTGCTGGATCTGCGCGGCCGGATTTTCCGTCATGCGCAGGCCCTGAGCGTCGACTTCCACGAGCGCTACACCTCCGGCCGGTTGATCTCCCGCTCGACGACGGACGTGGAGTCGCTCCGTGAACTCCTGGACGAGGGCCTCCAGGAACTGATCAACGTCATCCTGGCGTTCGTCTACATCTCCGTGCTGCTCCTCTGGCTGGACCTCGGCCTCGGCGCGGTCGCCATCGCCTCCTTCATCCCGCTGTATCTGTTCGTACGGCTCTACCAGCGGCGCGCCGCCCGCATCTACAGCGAGCGCTCCACCGCGATAGCCGGCGTCATCGTCAAGTTCGCGGAGACGATGAACGGCATCCGCCCGGTGCGCGCGTTCCGGCGCGAGCAGACCAACGACGAGGCGTTCGCGGTCCTCAACGCCCGGCACGGCCGCAGCAACGGTGACGCACTGCTGGAGATGGCGCGCTATGTCCTCTGCTCCCGGCTGGTCGCCAACACGGCGGTCGCGGGGATCGTGCTCTGGGGCGCCTACCGGGTGGCGGGCGGGACCCTCGCGCTCGGTGTGCTCGCCGCGTCCGTGCTCTATCTGCGGCGGCTCTACGACCCGATCGACCGGCTGGGCATGTTCCTGAACTCCTACCAGTCCGCCGCCGCGTCGCTGGAGAAGATCGCGGGCCTGCTGGCCCAGACCCCGAACGTCCCGGAGCCCGAACACCCCGGGGAGCTGCCGCCGCTCGTCAGCGAGCACCCCGGCCGGGAGGTCGTCTTCGACGGGGTCCGCTTCGCCTACCGGACCGGCGACGAGGTGCTCCCCCGCTTCGATCTGACGATCCCGGCCGGTCAGACGGTGGCCGTCGTCGGTTCGACGGGCGCGGGCAAGTCCACGCTCGCCAAGCTGCTGGCCCGTTTCTACGATCCGTCCGATGGCCGGGTCCTCCTCGACGGTGTCGACATCCGGGACCTCGCCGTGCCCGAACTGCGGCGCGGGGTGGTGATGGTGACCCAGGAGGCGTTCCTGTTCTCCGGGACGGTCGCCGAGAACATCTCCATCGGCCGGCCGGACGCGACCCGCGAGGAGATCGAGCAGGCGGCGAAGGCGATCGGCGCGCACGATTTCATCGCCGGTCTGCCGGACGGGTACGACACGGACGTACGGAAGCGGGGTGGCCGGATCTCGGCCGGCCAGCGACAACTGGTCGCCTTCGCCCGGGCGCTGCTGGCCGATCCGTCCGTACTCATCCTGGACGAGGCGACGAGTTCGCTGGACGTGCCCGGCGAGCGGGCGGTGCAGCGCGCGATGGACACGGTGCTGCACGGGCGCACGGCCGTGGTGATCGCGCACCGGCTCTCCACGGTGGAGGTGGCGGACCGGGTGCTGGTGATGGAGCGGGGCCGGGTCGTGGAGGACGGCTCCCCGGCCGATCTGATCGCCGGTACGGGCAGGTTCGCGGATCTGCACCGGGCGTGGCGGGACAGCCTGGTCTGAGCCCGGGCGGCGGTGGGTTCCGCGTTTCGATGGGCTTCTCGATGGGCTTCCCCATCACGTCGGCGTGCTGAGGACCTCAGGGGGCTGCGTCAGGGGGCTGTGTAGGGCCTGACCGGTCGAGACCGTCCACGTGATCACCACGGGACGGTCTCAGCCGTATCGCTCGACGAGCGCGTTGCCGATCGAGATCAGGTGGTTCCGCACACCCGGAGGGCCGGTCACCTCCAGCCATTCGACCAGCCAGGCGAGCTCGCCGGCGAGCATGTACTCGTTGTGGCCCCGGATCACGACCTCGATGCGGCCGTCGGCCGTGGCACCTCCCACCTCAAGCCGAGCGCCGAGCGCCATCCGAAGCAGGTCGATCCCGTGGGGCGCGCATACCGCCTGGATCTCCAGGGGCGTGCGCCTGCGCTCGACCTCGTCGGCGATCTCGCGCCAGCTCTCGGCGAGGTCGAAGCCCTCGGGTCGGCGCACGGGATCGTCGGTCGGGTCGGCTGACGACACCCGGTCGATCCGGAAGGTCCGCCGGCCGGCCTCGGTGTCGCAGACGAGGTACCACGACTGGCCTTTGGCGACGACGCCCAGCGGGTGGACGGTTCGCTCGGTCTCGGCGCCGCTGCCGTCGACGTAGCCGAGCCGGACCTGGACGCCACGGATCACCGCGTCCTGGAGTGCGTCAAGGAAGCGAGGTGTTCGGGGCTCGACCCGGTTCGCCCCCCATCGTGGCGGGTCCATGACCAACGACGACGCCGCCGCCTCGGCCTGCACCCGGAAGGGCTCCGGCAGGGCGTGGACGAGCTTGCGCAGGGCCGCCTTCACGGCCGGCGTCGCGGCCGAGGCCGGTCCGGCGACCAGGAACAGGGCGCGGGCCTCACTCGCGGTCAACCCGGACAGGTCGGTGCGGGCGCCGCCCACGAGGCGCCAGCCGCCGCCTCGGCCCTGCACGGAGTACACGGGCACCCCGGCCATGGCCAGGGCGTCGAGGTCGCGGCGCGCGGTGCGCTCGGAGACCTCCAGCTCCCGGGCGACCTCTGCCGCTGTCACCTGCTCACGCCGTTGCAGCAGAAGGAGGACGGCCACCAGCCGGTCGGTTCGCACGCCGATAAAGCTCTCACAGGAAACCGGTCATGGGGTGACCGGTTTCGGTAGCCAGGATGGCGACACGGCCTCACCGACGAGTCCCCGCATCCACGACCGCGTCATCCTTGCCCCCCGTCACCGGGGGGGGTTACGCCGACACGGTCTTCGGGAGCCGTCGCCGCCTGATCACCCCGAAGGAACAGAGAGGAAATACAGTGTTCGATCCAGCCGATTTCCCCGAGCCCACCCTCATCCCGGTCAACGGTGTGGAACTCGAAGTCTTCGAAGCAGGCCGAGAAAATGCGGGAAAACCCATCGTGCTCTGTCATGGCTGGCCGGAACATGCCTTCTCCTGGCGCCACCAGATGCCCGTCCTCGCCGCAGCGGGCTACCACGTCATCGTCCCGAATCAGCGGGGTTACGGGAACTCGTCCCGCCCGGCCGAAGTGACGGATTACGACATTGAACACCTGTCGGGGGATCTTGTCGCGCTTCTCGATCACTTCGGATACGACGATGCCACCTTTGTCGGTCATGACTGGGGTGCAATGGTCGTCTGGGGACTGACCCTGCTGCATCCGACCCGGGTGAACAAGGTGATCAACCTGAGCCTGCCCTACCAGGAGCGCGGCGAACAACCCTGGATCGAGGTCATGGAGGCTGTGCTCGGCGGCGACTTCTACTTCGTCCACTTCAATCGACAGCCGGGCGTCGCGGACGCCGTGTTCGACGAGAACACCTTCCAGTTCCTTCGCAATATGTACCGGAAGAACGAACCCCCCCGAGAGCCTCGGCCGGGTATGGCGCTGATCGATCTCGCCAGAGCGGAAACACCACGCGGTGAGCCCGTCATGAGCGACGGCGAACTGGCCGTCTTCGTCTCCGCCTTCGAATCGACCGGGTTCACGGGCAGTGTGAATTGGTACCGGAACCTCGACCGCAACTGGCGCTTGCTGGCGGACGTGGACCCGATCATCCGGCAGCCCACGCTCATGATCTACGGCGACCGGGATCTGGTCCGGCCGTCCGAGAGGCTGGCGGAGTTCGTGCCCGACGTGGACGTGGTCAATCTGGACTGCGGCCATTGGATCCAGCAGGAGGAGCCGGAAGAAACCAACCGGGCGATATCCCAATGGCTGGAACGGCAGGACGCCGACTAGGTTCTGTCCGGGCGATCTTCGAGGGTCAGCCCGCGGCGTCAGATGCGTGCGCCCCCCAAGGGCCGAGGCATGGGGCCTCCCCAGGCCCCCGTGGGCCGAGGCATGGGGCCTCCCCAGGCCCCAAGGGCCGAGGGGACGTGCCGTCGCAGTCCGTCGCGGGCCCGACGAGATCGCCCGGACAGGGCCCAGGTCGTTCTTGAGAAGTGGCTGGTGTGCTGGGCGGGCCGTCCGGAAGAGTCTCGGGCGACCATCCGGATCGTGAGGGCGCGGGCTTGCCATTGCCGCTGCGGCAGCTTCTACCGTCCTGAGCAGGGCCGGAGAAACCGGCCCGGTGACGCGATCGTGAGGGAGACAGCGATGGACTGGCCTATCGCGGAGGTCGCTCGGATGTCGGGCGTGACCGCCCGGACCCTGCGGCACTATGACGAGGTCGGTCTGCTGCCGCCAGCCCGGATCGGGGCCAACGGCCACCGCTATTACGAGGAGCGTCAGCTTCTGCTGCTCCAGCAGATTCTCGTACTACGCGCCCTGGGCGTGGGGATTCCCGAGGTCGGCCGGATCCTGGCCGAGCAGGTCGACGAGGTGGACGCCCTGCGTGGCCACCATCGGCGGTTGCTCGCCGAGCGAGACCGGCTCGACACCCTGGCAGGCACCGTCTCCCGCACGATCGCCGAACTGGAACAGTCCAGGAAGGACGGCAATTCCGTGACCATCAACCGACCGGCGAACCTGTTCGAGGGCATTCAGCCCTCCCAGTACCAGGAGAGCCTCCGTGACTTCCCCGAGCACGCCGAGGAAGTCGCCCGCACGGTCGCCGCGATGACCCCCCAGGACATCGAGGCCGGACAGCGCGAGCGCACGACGCAGATGGTTCTGCTGGCTGACCTGAGGGCCGCCGGCCACCCGGCCGACGCCACGCCCGTGCAGGCCCAGATCGACGCCCAGTACCAGGCCATGACCGAATTGCGGCCCGTGTCGGCCGAGGAGTACCGCGCCATTGGACGCTCCTGCGTGGACAACAGCGCCTGGCGCGCCGCGTACGAGGCGATCGCACCCGGCCTGGCCGCGTACCAGCGCGACGCCATCGAGGTGTACGCCACCACCCGGCTCAGCTGACGAGGGACCGGGCTGGTCCCAGGGGCCGGCCCGACACGGGGACCCTGATGACTTCCAGGACTGCCCCGAACTGTGGGCTGTCTCCCCACTGACCTGTGGTGACCAGCAGCGATAGCGGCTTCTGCCCGTGCTCGCAGGCCAGATGAGTCCTCGTGGTCCAGCCCCCGCGGGACCGGCCCGGGCCATGGTCGTCGGGTTCCCACTGGCCATCCGTTCCGCGCGGGCGCCGGGTTCTGAGCCGGGATCAGGCGGGGGTGGCGTCCGCCGGTGCCGCGCCCGCAGGGGTGTTGCGGATGAAATCCCCGATGAGCCGGGCCGTCAGGTCGGGCTGGTCGCGCATCACCCAAGTGCGGCTGTCGGCCATGGTCTCCAGCCGGGCGCCGGGCACGATCGCGGCCAGCCGCTCGCCGTGCGCGTAGGGGAAGAGCCGGTCCTCGCGGGCGAAGGCGAGCAGGGTGGGCCGGTCGAAGGAGGCGAGCCGCTCCGCCGGTTCGAGCAGGACCGTGGGGACGATCCCGCGGGTGACCTTGACGCAGTCGCGCCGGACCCCGGGGTCGGCGAAGAAGGCCCCCATCCAGTCGTCGATCAGATCGTGGGGCAGTGCGCCCTTGGTCAGCAGACCGAACCCGAAGGGCATCCGACGGACGGTACGCAGCCGCAGGGCCTGGAAGACCAGGGTGAGCAGACCGGGCACCCGGGAGCTGGGCCCGAGCGTTCTGAACCAGGGGGACGGGCAGTTGTCGAAGCACTCGCCGTTGGTGAGGACGAGACGGCCGATCCGCTCCGGATGGTGGGCGGCGACGAGCTGGGCGACGGCGGTGCCGAGATCGTTGCCGACCAGGGTCACCCGGGGCAGATCGAGCGCGACGATCAGATCGGCGACCAGCCGGGCGATCCCCGGGAGGCTGAGGTCCGCGCCGGGGTTCATCGGGGTGCGGTGGGCGCCGAGTGGCAGATCGGGGGAGATGCACCGGAAGTCCGGGGCGAGCCGGTCGACGACCGGCTCCCAGAGTCTGCTGTCCATGAGATAGCCGTGCAGAAACAGCACCGGCTCGCCTTCGCCGGTGTCCCGGTAGTGGACGGTTCCCTGGTCGAGCGTGAGCTGTGGCATGTCGGGTGCCCCTCGCGTCAAATTACATACAGACTGTATGTACGTAGCGTGGCATGCAGACTGTACGGAACTCAAGGGGGCAGGATGGAATCGACCGGCACCAAGCACACCCGGCGTTCCCGGGCGACCCGGGCGGCTCTCATCTCCGCCGCCCGGTCGCTGTTCGCCGAGCGCGGCTACGCGGGGGTGGGGACCGAGGAGATCGTCCGCGCCGCCGGGGTGACCCGGGGGGCGCTCTACCACCAATTCCGGGACAAGACCGATCTGTTCGACGCGACGGTGCAGACGGTCGAGGCGGAGCTGACCGAGCGGATCGCCGGCCAGGTCATGGCGGTCGCCACGGATCCGGTGCAGGCGTTGAAGGCGGGGGCGCGCGCGTTTCTCGACGCCTTCGCCGAGCCGGACGTGGAACGCATCCTGCTGCTGGACGCGCCAGGGGTGCTGGGCTGGCGGCGATGGCGGGAGATCGGCCAGGACCACGGCCTCGGGGTGATCACAGCGGCCCTGGAGGCGGCGATGGCTTCCGGAGCGCCGACCACCCGGCCCGTACCGCCACTGGCCCATATCCTTCTCGGCGCGCTGGACGAGGCGGCGTTGATGGTCGCCCACGCGGACGATCCCGAGGCGACGCGCACGGAGATGACGGAGGCGCTGGAGCATCTGGTGGACGGCCTGCTGGTGCGGAACGGCGACTGACGTACCGGGCGGGTGGGCGGGCGGCGTCGCTGTCCGAACAGGCAGGACCCGTACGGGCCCCGGCGCGTGATATCTCCCGGGGAGTGGCGTCGGTTGTTGATCCTTTGCGATCCTGTGCCCCGGAGCCAGCGGGGCATTTCGAATGGTTCGCGATACCTCGGCCCGTCTGGGGGGACCTGCCCACGATCACAGAGGTGCGGTGGATGACAGAGACGTCAATGGACCCGGGTAACCCGGACCGCCGTGGTCCCGGCCGGTACCTCTGGTGGCTGGTCACCAGTCAGCGGCGGCGGGTCGCCGGTGGCGCACTACTGGGCAGCGCCTGGATGGTCGGTCTGACGCTGCCTCCGTATCTGCTCTCCCGCGCCATCGATGACGGCCTGGCACCGGGTCACTGGCCCGCACTGCTCGGTTGGACCGGTGCGCTCCTGGGGGTGGGGGTGCTGAACGCGTGGCTGGCCGTCATGCGGCACCGCACCATGACCCGGGTACGGATCGACGCCGCCTTCCGTTCCGTACAGGTCGTGGTCGAACAGGCGACCCGGCTGGGTGCCGCACTGCCGCGCCGGGTCACCGCCGGGGAGGTCGTCACGATCGGCTTCGCCGATGTCTCCGTGATCGCCAACACGCTGACGATCACCGGCCCCGGCGTCGGCGCGGTCCTCGCCTACGCCGTCGTGGCGGCGCTGCTGCTGACGGTGTCACCGCTGCTCGCCGTGGTCGTGCTGCTCGGGGTCCCGCTGCTCGCACTGCTGGTCGGCCCGCTGCTGGGGCGGCTCCAGGGTGTCGAGACCACGTACCGGGACCATCAGGGCGGGCTCGCCGCCCGCTTCGGGGACATCGTCGGCGGACTGCGCGTACTCAACGGCATCGGCGGCAAGGAGGTGTACGCCGAGCGCTATCGGCGCGCCTCTCGGGAGTTGCGGGACGAGGGGTACCGCGTCGGCGCGGTGACGAGCTGGATCCAGGCACTCGGCGTCGGCCTGCCCACCCTCTTCCTCTCCGTGGTGACCTGGCTCGCGGCCCGGATGGCGGCACAGGGGACCATCACCGTCGGCGAGTTGGTGGCGGTCTACGGGTACACGGCGGTCCTGGTGGTACCGGTCGCGTTCTTCATCGAGGGGGGTTACGACCTCAGCCGTGGACTGGTCGCCGCCCGGAGGGTGGTGGGCTTCCTGTCCCTGGAGCCCTCGGAGCCCGAGGCAGGCGGCGGGGGTCCGAGGCGGGAGGCACCACCGGCGCCGGCCGCGCTCCACGATCCGGCGTCCGGTGTGACGGTGGCGCCGGGGAAACTGACCGTGCTGGCCTGCGCCGGTCCTTCGGACGCCGTGGCGGTGGTCGACCGGCTCGGTGGCTTCACCCGGTCGGCGGCGACCTGGGGCGGGGTCCGGCTCGACGAGATCGATCCGGCACTGGTCCGGGAACACATCCTGGTCGCGGACAACGAAGCCGATCTGTTCGCCGGCACCCTGCGCGATCTGGTGTCCGGCCGCCACGACCGGGATCCGGACGCCATCGGGCACGCCGTCCACACGGCCATGGCGGAGGACATCGTCCAGGGGCTGCCGGCGGGGCTCGATTCGGCCGTCGGCGCGGGGGCCCGTGATCTCTCGGGCGGTCAGCGGCAGCGCGTCCGCCTGGTCCGGGCGCTGCTGGCCGACCCCGGGACGCTGCTCGCCGTCGAACCGACCTCGGCGGTCGACACCCACACCGAGGCGATGATCGCGACCCGGCTGCGGGCCGCGCGGTCCGGCCGCACGACGCTCGTCACCAGTACGTCGCCGCTGCTGCTGGAGCTGGCGGACACCGTGTACTACCTGGTCGACGGTACGGTCGCGGCCGTCGGCACCCATCGTGAACTCCTGGGCCCGGAGCCCGGCTACCGCCTGCTGGTGTCCCGGGGCACGGACGACGCGACTGATCGGGCGGTCCCGGCGCGGGACCGGCACGGCCCGCCCGACCTGACCGCACCGGCGCCCGCCCCGCTCGACCCAGCGCCCGACCACCAGACCGCGCCCGCGCCCGACCCGGCCGAAGTGACGCCCGACTCGAACGACCCGACGCCCGCCCAGACGGACGCGACGCCCGCCCCGACCGCACCGGCGCCCGAGGAGGCCGTTCGATGACCACCGCCGCACGACCGGCGCGCGGGACGCTGCCCGTCGCCGAGCCCGCCCGGGTGCGCCGAGCCGCGCTCCGGCTGATCCGGCTGGACCGCCGGGCCTTCGCCGCCATGCTCGCCCTCAACGCACTGGCCGCCGCGGCCGGCCTCGCCGGCCCCTGGTTGCTCGGCCGGATCATCAACGAGGTCAGGGCGGGTGGCGGAGTGGCCACCGTGGACCGCCTCGCCCTCGCCATCCTCGTCTTCGCGGTGGCCCAACTGCTGCTGGCCCGCTACGCCGCCCATATCGGGCACCGCTTCGGCGAACGCACCCTGGCCCGGGTCCGCGAGCAGTTCGCCGACCGGGCACTCGCGCTGCCCGCCTCGGCCGTCGAACGGGCCGGTACGGGCGACCTGACCACCCGGGGCACCACCGATGTGGCGGCGGTCGGGACCACCCTCCGCGACGCCGGGCCCGAGGTCCTGATCGCCTCCGTCCAGGCGCTGTTCATCCTCGGCGCCGTCTTCGTGCTCGATCCCCGGCTGGGTGCGTGCGGGGTGGCCGGCCTGCTCGGCATCTGGTGCGCCACCCGCTGGTACCTGCGCCGGGCGCTGCCCGCCTATCTCGCCGAGGGAGCGGCCAACTCGTCGCTCGCGGAACAGCTCGCGGCCACTGCGGCGGGTGCCCGCACGATCGAGGCCCTCGGGCTGCAACGGCGTCGCATCACGGCGTGCCGGGAGTCGATCGAGACCTGTCGGGCCACCCGGACCCGGACCCTGTTCCTGCGGAGTGTGCTCTTCCCGGCCGTGGACGTCTCGTACACCGTGCCCGTCGTCGGTGTGCTGCTCGTCGGCGGCGTGCTGCACGGCCAAGGGGCGGTGAGCCTGGGCGCGGTGGTTGCGGCGGCCCTGTATCTGCGTCAGCTCGCCCAACCGCTGGACACCATCCTCCAGCACGTCGAACAGTTGCAGAGCAGCGGCGCGTCCTTCGCCCGGGTGGAGGGGCTCGGCCCAACATCGCCGTCACCGAACGATTCCACCGGACCGGCACAAGCCCCCGTACAGGCCGACTCGCTCGAACCGGACGGGGACCTGATCGAGGTGTCCGGGGTCCGGTACGCCTACGACGGCGGGCGCGAGGTGCTGCACGGCGTCGATCTGACGGTCCGGCCCGGCGAACAGCTCGCCATCGTCGGCCCGTCCGGCGCGGGCAAGACCACCCTGGGCAGGCTGCTGGCGGGCGTGGACGCGCCGGGCGCCGGTTCGGTGACGGTGGGCCGGGTCCCGGTCGCCGCTCTGACCCCCGACCGGCTGCGCCGGCAGATCGTCCTCGTCACCCAGGAGCACCATGTGTTCCTCGGCACGGTCCGCGACAATCTGCGGATAGCGGCACCGGCCGCCACCGACGACGAACTGTGCGCGGCGCTCGTCGCCGTGGGAGCCGACTGGGCCGGCCGGCTACCGGCCGGTCTGGACACCGAGCTGGGCCACCGGGGGCACCGGCCGGACGGCGCCCAGGCCCAGCAGCTCGCACTGGCCCGGGTGGTGCTGGCCGATCCGCACACGCTGATACTCGACGAGGCCACGGCGCTGCTGGACCCGCGGACCGCGCGGCACACGGAACGGGCGCTGGCCGCGGTCCTCGACGGCCGGACCGTGATCGCCATCGCGCACCGGCTCCAGACGGCGCACGACGCGGACCGGGTGGCGGTGATGGAGGACGGCCGGATCACCGAGCTGGGCACCCATGACGAGCTGGTGGCGGCCGACGGCGCGTACGCCTCGCTCTGGCGCTCCTGGCACGGAACGGATCCGGCCACCCCCTGAACGACGGACGGGGCCCTGATCGCGGGAGGTGGAACCGCCCACGATCAGGACCCTCTGGTGACCACCGGTCACCGGCTACCGGTCACGCCCGCGCGCCGACGCGTGTGCTCCGGAGGGCGCGGGGAGCGGGCCTGTCTAGTACCAGCCCGGCTTCACCCGGACGATCGACGCCTTGGCGCCCTTGTTCCGCTTCATGACGCTGTCGTACGTCACGTTCTTCTTGTCCCTGCTGTGGTAGGTCAGATACGCCTTGCCCTTCTTCATCTTGGTGACGACGGCGGAGTGCCCCCACTTGGAGTCGCCCTTCCACTTGAAGAAGACGATGTCTCCGACCTTGGCCTTGCTCTGCGACTCACCCAGCCAACTGCCGTCGCTGTGACCGATGAAGAAGTCGGAGAGCCAGTACGAGACGGTCCAGGTGTGGGAGAACTTCCACCTGTCCGGGAGCGGGAAGGGTCGCTTCTCCCAGGCCCGGTACCAGTAGTCGTTGTTCTTCCGGTTCTTCAGGACGCCCTTCATCCGCATCCCGCCGCCCTTGTTGAGCGCCTTCGACACGAAGTTGGTGCAGTCCTGGTCGAACTCGTGGCCCTTGTTCCAGTTGTCCAGCGCGTACTTCGCCGTGCCACTGGCCTTGATGGTGCCGAAGGCGGTGTACTGCCCCTCGAAGCGCGACGGGTTGGCACCGAGGTGGATGCCTTCGCCGACCGCGTTGCCCAGCGGCAGGTCCCGTACGGTGACCCCGACGGGGGGCGCGGCCTCCTTGACCCCGTGCGTCACCGCGCCGTAGGCGCCCTCGTCGGCGGAGAGCCGCTGTTCGACCTGGCGCGCGTTGGTGCTGCCGTGCAGTACGGGCGTGGTGCCACCGGTGAACGTCAGGCGCTGAATCGATTCGCCCAGCTCGTCCTCGGCCGTGGTTCCGTCATGCACGGAGATGGTCTCGCTCACCGCGACCCGTACGGTCACCGAACCGTCGGCGGCCGGGATGACCAGCACGTCGGAGAAGGTGTGCGTGGCCGACTGAGGGGTGAGCGAGCTGGCGAGCAGCGCGTCCCGGGCGTCGATCACATAGGACTGTTCCGAGCCGAGGCGCCCGAGGTACTTGGCCGCGTTCGGCCGGCCCGCCGCGGCGGCGGCGGCCGTGGTGTGCTGCCCGGTGGTGAGGGAGGCGCGCGCCTCGAAGAACTCACGGACGCTCTGGTCGTAGACCGCCGCGCCCAGCGGGGCCGCCAGCGGCTCCACCGCGCCGGCGGTCGCGACGGTGCCGCTGACGCCGTAGACGTTCGCGGCACTGACCCGGAAGGTGTACGCCGTGCCGTTGGTCAGGCCGGTGAACACCTGGTCGGTGGTCTTGGTGGTACGGGTGGCCACCACCGCGCCGAGCGGGTCGAGAGCCTCCACCGTGTAGGTGAGGTCGTCACCGTTGTGGCCGCTGTCGGTGCTGGCGTCCCAGGTGATCAGGGCGCCCCCGTCACCCGGGGTGGCCTGCGGGGTCAACGGCACGGACGGGGCCGTCGCCGGGGTGTAGGAGACCACGATCGACGAGCCGGTCAGGGTGGCGCCGGCGTCGTCGGCCTCGTCCTCCGTCCTGCGGAGTACCAGACCGTGGTTGGTGTCGGAGCCGTCGTGCCAGCCCATGACCAGACCGGAGACATCGATGGCGCCGGGGGCGGCGCCCTCCGTATTGACACCGGGGGCGGTGACATCGTCCAGTGCGGTCAGCGTGCCCGTCGGGGCCCAGGCCGCGTTCAGCGCGTGCGCTCCGACCCGGAGGCCGGGCGCGGCGGCGCTGAGCTGGAGGTTGGCGCCGAGCACCCGCGCGCCGGCCGGGATGACCGACAGATCGGGCTTGATGTGGCTGCGCCACTCGGAGGCCCCCACGGTGCCGACCTTCAGCGGCGCGGTCGTCGACCCGGAGGTGCAGCCGGTGCCGTCGACGCAGGCGGTGGAGGTGGCCAGCGGCAGGGTCACCGTCAGCGGCGCCGGCGGGGCCGGCGAGGTGGGCTCGGTGCCCGGGGCGACCGGTACCGGCGCGGTCCAGGCTGAGCACTTGCCCTCGTAGCAACCCCGCATGGACCAGGTGAACGGTCCGCCGGAGGTCAGCAGGTTGGCCGGGATCTGGAAGCCGGCCCGGTCACCGTCGGGGACGCTCTGCGTGCCGAGGACGGTGGTGGTGGTCGCTCCCGTCAGCCGGAACTCGGCGTCGACCATGCCGCCGTTGGGCGAGGTGACGACACCGGTGGCGAGGGGGGCGGGAGAGTCGGTGGCCCCGGTCTGCGTGTGGGTGGGCAGATCGGCGGGCAGGACGCTCGCGGCGTCCACCCGGAAGACCGTCCAGCCGGACCACGCCGAGGTGTCCACCCCGTCAGTGGTACGGGCGCGCACCCGCAGGTGTCCGCCGTCCGGCAGCGGCGCGGTCGTCGGGATCTGCGCCAGCGCCTGGCTGCCCGGGGTGTATCCCTCGGACGTGCCGGTCCAGGTGTACGTGGTGTCGGCGAACGCCGGGTCGGGGGCGACCTCGAACTCGGCCTTCAGCGAGGAACCGCCGTCCGGGTCGTCGACGAGCGCCGAGAGGGAAGGCGTCAGCGACGCCACCGTCGTGCCCGCGCCCTTCAGCGGGCTGAGGGTGACGGCGGTCGGCACGGTCGGCGTGGAGTTGACGGTGACCGTCAGCGTCGGCTCGGTGGCCGCGTCGTGCCGGCCGCTGACGAAGTTCGCCGAGCGGTAGCGACGCCAGGTGAGCGGGTCCGTCTCGTCCACGGCGGCCAGCCGGATGCCGTAGTTCGGCTGACCGTCGGCCCATGCCTGGACGATGCCGTCGACGTCCCAGGAGACGAGTCCACCAGGGCAGGACGAGTTGTAGCCCTTGGCGGCCTTGGAGACGATCGCGGCGGTGGCGGAGGTGGTGGGCTGCGCCGACCACGCGATGGCGGACGGGTCCCAGTCGCTGGTGATCCGTCGGGCCTGGATGCCGGATCCGGTGGTGGCACAGGTCGAGGACCAGTGCGAGAACAGCCGGAGGTCCGTGTCGATGATCTGCTTGCCCGCGAAGGCCGCCACGTCCCACTTGAGGAACGAACGGGCCTTCTCGGTGCCGTTGTACGTGCCCGCCTTCAGCTCGGTGGAGCCGCGCTGCGAGGTCGGGTAGTCACCGTGCTGGAGCCAGGTGTCGGTGAGCGGGCCCAGCAGGGTGTTGGTGGGGTCGACGGTGACCGGGTAGGTCACGTCGGGGTCGTTCATGAACGCCTGGGACGGCTTCAGGACGAGGGTCTGCCCGTCGCCGCCGTTCTCGACGGTCGCGGCGACCTTGGAGACGCTCTCCGGCTCGCCGGAGACCTTGCTCTTCGACGCGTCCCACATCACGGGGACGGGCGCGGTGGCGACATCGGCGCCCTTGCGGTCCTCCCAGAGCAGCCGTTCGTCGGCGGTCTCGCGGAGCTTCAGCGCCTTGGTGGTGACCGGGAGCCGCAGTTCGACCTGCTCGGTCGGCTTCTCCTTGAGGATCAGGAAGTGGGAGAAGCCCTCGGGCAGGGCCGTCACCACGAGGTCGGCGCCGGGCTGCACATCGCGGTAGGTGGCGGTGTTGCCCTTGAGGACGGGCTTGGGGAGGTTCCCCTCCCAGCCGATGCCGAGGCTCTGCGCGCCCTTGGCGACCTCGGCGAGCGGCCCGGTGCCGCCGTCCGACAGCTCGATGTCCGCCGCCGCGTACCGGGGGCGGACGGTCCCGTCCTCGAACACCAGGGTGGTGTCGACGGGCTGCCAGGCGCCCTTCGCGTCCTTGACCCGGATGGGGCCGGTGGCGGACTCGATGGACTTGGTGCCGTCGGGATTGATGTACGTGGTGGAGGACTCGGTGCGGAGTTCGGTGACCTCCACCCGCTTGCCGAGGAACCCGGCGCGGGCCCGCGCGGTGGCCTCCGCCGTGGCCTCGGCGTTGGCCTTCTCCGCCGCGACCGACGCGGGCGCGGCCTTGGGGGTGTTGAGGGCGGTCCCGGCGGCGAAGGCCGCCGTTTCCAGGGCGAGCACCCCCGCCAGGGCGAGCGCCGGGTAGCGCAGGGCGCGGGGCCCGAACCCTGTCCGTCTTCGTGGTATTCGCGTCATCATTCACTTCCTGTGGCAGGCAACAGGCCCTGAACTGAGGGCTGGTGACCGCGAGACCGTACCCAACCAAGATCAGATCGAGAGACTCGCCTCAAGGCGTCGGGACGCACCGCGCCGGCCTGGTGTTTCAAGTTGTCTGTACACGGGCAAGTCGCTCCGCCACGGCGGGTCCGGCCGGGTGTCCCGGCGCCATCCGGAAGCGACTCCGGCGCGGACCGGACCGACTCCCAGGGCCGAGGACGGACGCCCGTCCACCCACTGCCGTACGGGCACTGCGCCCCGGGTGGACAGCGGGCCAGGGGCGCGGCCGATCGACAACCGGAACGGGTTGCCGGAGGCATATCCATGCGCGGGTCGGGGTACCAACTCGCCGCTCACCGGGCCTATCACCGGTGCGGCACCGACCTATCTCCGGCCAATCAACGGCCGATCACCGACCGGTCGGCACCGGCCCGTCTCAAAAATGACGGGGTGCGTACGCGTCCGGGCCGGGGCGGACGGGCCTGCCTGCGGCACCGCCGTGACGTTCGCGGCCCGGGACCGCCGTGACGTTCGCGGCCCGGGACCGCCGGTGGCGGGCCGGGGGGCATATCGCCCACGCCCGGCGTTCCGGCATACATGACCGAGGGACTTCGGACGGCCGCTGACCCACCCGCCGTCCAATGCCCCCCGACCGACTCAGGCGCCGACGAGTTCGGCCTTGTTCATCGCGCTGACCGAGTGCGTCGCCGCCCGGTCCTCGGGGATGACGATCTTGGCGATCTGACCGGCGGCACCGATGAGGAACCCACCGATGATGATGGGCGACAGGACCTTGGTGACGAGGTGGACACGCATAGCGGCACTCCTGGGACGCGGCCCCGCCACGGCGACGGGTACGAGGACACTAGAGGCGCTCCCGGCGCGTCCGCCAGAGGAAGTCCGCATTCCTCCGACACATCGGAACGGCCCTCGCCCCGCCCCGGGAAAACCATGTGCGCCCGCCCACGGCCTGAGCGATCATGCGCCACCATGAGCCCCGATGACTGGCACCTGACCGAAGACGTCGACGACTTCCTCGCCCGAGCGGGAGACTTCCTGCGCTCGCGCACCGTCCCGAACATGATGCAGTTGACCTGGGCGGAGAGAGTGCGCCTGCGCGGGGCGGCCTCCTTCGGCGCCCAGGCGCCCGTCTTCGGCCGGCTGGAGCGGGCGGGCGACATCCTCGGCACCTTCTTCCGCCTGCCGAACCGGGGCGTGGGCCTCGGCCCCCTCACCCCGGAGCAGGCCGACACCCTCGCCGCCCACCTGTCCGCCCTCGGGCACTCCCTTCCGTCCGTCAGCGCGGACGACGCCACCGCCGCCGCGTTCGCCGAGTCCTGGCAGCGGCACACCGGCGCGACCCCGACCGTCCGCACCCGGCTCCGCCTGAACCGCCTCGGCACCCTCACCCCACCGGATCCGTTCCCGGCCGGCCGGGGCCGCGTCGTGGGCGAGCGGGACCGGGAGCAACTCATCCGCTGGTGCGCCGGGTTCGCCGCCGATGTCGGGGAGGCCGTCTCCATCGACGCCGACTCCTGGGCCGGCACCCGCTTCGCCGACAAGCGCTACACCTTCTGGGAGACCCCGGACGGCACCCCCGTCTCCATGGCGGGCCTGAACCCGATGGTCGCGGGCCTGAGCCAGGTGGACCCCGTCTACACCCCGGCCCCGCTGCGCGGCCACGGCTACGCGGCGGCCGTGACGGTCGAGACGAGCCGGGCGGCGCGGGCCGACGGCGCGACGGATGTCGTCCTCTTCACGGACGCGACCAACGCCACCAGCAACGCGCTTTACCAGCGCATCGGGTACGTCCCGGTCGCCGAGTGGACCGCGTACGAGTTCACGTACGCGGCCCCGGTCTGACCTCTGGATGGGGTTACCCGTGAACCCCGGCAGGCCCCACCGCTCAAGCAGCGCGGTGGGGCCTGTTCGCGAGTACGGCTCAGATGGACGCGGCCTTGGCGAAACGGACGAGCCCGGCGAAGGCGGTGGGGGTGAGGGTGAGTATCGGTCCGCGAGGGGTCTTACTGTCCCGTACGGGCACGACGCGATGAATCGACGCGTACGACGGTGACCACTCCACGCACTCACCGCCGTTGTTGCCGCTGTACGTGGACTTTCGCCAGTCACTCTCAGGAACGAAGACCTGGATCATGAGTAGTTGTCCTTCAAAACGGAGTCGATCAACTTGGCCGACTCGTCCGGCGGCGTAGCCATGGCTGTCAGCAGATCATAGGCATTCCGCGCCGTCGACACATCGTCCTGCTCAGCGAGAAGATAACTCCTGGGGAAGCCATCGACGTGAACTACGTCCGCCCCCTCATTGAACGACAACACACCGAATGGACAGTGGTAGCCGTGGTGGCTCCCCTTATCTTCAATGATCTGGACTCGGTGCCTGGGTGTTTCCGCAAGCTGGCAAAGATGGGCAAGTTGCTCCCGCATGATGCATTCGTCCCCCACGGTGTTCGTGAGCACGGCTTCATTAAGGACCAGCCACAGTCCCGCTGGGTTGTCGCGCGTCAGGATGCGCTGACGAGCTATGCGAGCGGTCACCAGGTCGTCCAGGTTGACAGGGCGGCCAGTACGCAGAACGGCGCGTGCGTAGGACTCCGTCTGCACTAGCCCGGGCACTAGCTGCGGCTGGAACATCCGCACGGACGTGGCGATCAGCTCCAGCTCAGCGTACGGCCGAAACCACGGCGGGAACGCGTAGCGCAACACCATCGGCCACATTCTGACGAAGCGTCCCTGCGAATACGGGAACACCCGGTCGCAGCTCTCCGCGAACGTCAGAGGCGGGACACGGGCGCCCGACTCAATCTTGGCGACGAGTGAGTAGCCGCATCTCGCCGCTAACCCGAGATCCTCGCGCGACATGCCCGCGCGATCCCGCTCCAGCCGCACTTCGCTCCCGAAGTGCTTGAGCGGTGAAGCTGTTGGGTCGTCGTTCTCAGCTTCGACACTCAAACGAACTCCCGAAATCCGTTGGACAGTTGGAACTGTCCAAGCTGACCCCCTTTTAAGCGTACGCACGGACCCGCGACCGTGTCAGGGAAACATCCAGCATTCCCGCACGGCGAAAGGGACAGTGACCGATGACCGACCAGCACAGGCCCCCCGGTCAGGCCGACACCGCGACAGGGTGTCTGCTCTGTCGGCGGCTGCGAGACAGGTTGCGGAGGGCGGTCCGTGACGGCGACGAGACCACCGCCGCCGACTGCCGTGTTCTGCTGCGGCGGCACCCTCAGCACGACGACGTCCCCGTACCCGCGCCGGAGGCCGAGGCGTGAACGAGGCCCGGATCTGCGGGGCGTTCGCCACCGTGCCCAGCAGCCTCTTCGCGGACATGCTGGCGATCGGGAACGGCGACTTCCGCGACATGGTGCGGCATCTCCGCTGCCGCCTGGAAGCGCATCCGCCCGGATTCCACTTCGATCTGGTGTGGCAGCTCGATGACGCCCGGCAGGGCGAGATGTGGGCCATATGGTCCGACGGCCGGGACGCGGAGGCCGTCTTCATCCGGCCCGACTGCCCGGGTGGGACGGATGCCTGCACATTGTTCGCACAGCATCCCGGCCGGTGCAGCTTCGACTTCTCCGACCCCGTCGCCGAGGTGCTTCTCGCCGGGCTCGAAAGCGAAATGCGGGTCCCCCGGGGGCATCGGGCTCCGCCCACCCGATAGACGCACCACCGACCCCACAAAAAGAAGCGCCCCGGTGGACCGCTACAACGGCCACCGGGGCTCGCCGACCCAGCTTTCACCAGGAGCCGATCGACTCATGCGCCAGGCTATCGGCCGTGCCCTGTTACGGGTGCTCGAATTGCTGTTTCCGGCTCAAGGACGCCATAGCGGCCGGTTCGCGCCCGTGCCGCTCCCGGTCAATCCCTGGGCGCTGCCGTGGACCACCCCGACCCCGCAGCACATCATCGACCGCCACACCCCGCTCCGGGGCGAGGAGTGCGCCTTCATCCGCCCGTACGCCCCGCTGGACGACACCATCCGGCTCCGCACCGTACGACCGGCACGACCGAGGCGGGTCCTGATTCACGCGCCCACGGGGCTCAACCTCCGGGTCCCGCCGTACACACGGCGACACATCGCGGAAACACCCCCGACAACGGGCGAAACGTCCGGTCAACGAACACGGGCACTCGGTCAACGGACGAGTTCTGGCCAATTCTTGACGCGGCCCTGACATGTGCGCGGCTTTCCTGCCACTCTTCCCCCGTTCTCCGCACCACACGCACCAACCGCTCCAGAGGCTCTGCCCGGACGGGCCACTCCGCCGTCCGGTAACCCCCCTCGCAGAAGGAGTCCGCGTGAGATCCACGCATCGCCGTCGCGCCACCGCGACCGGAGCACTCATAGCCACCGCCGCCCTGCTCGCGGTCGGATTCCAGGCCGGGACCTCGGCGGCCGACCCCGCCACCGGGACCACCGCGCGGGCGGCCGTGGCGGACAGCGGCGCGCTGCCGTTGAGCCTCTCCCCCGCCCAGCGCGCCGAGCTGATACGGGCGCAGAGCGCCACCACGGCCGCCACCGCCGAGGAGCTGGGCCTCACCGCCCAGGAGAAGCTCGTCGTCCGCGATGTCACCAAGGACCGCGACGGCACCGTCCACACCCGGTACGAGCGCACCTACGGCGGGCTTCCCGTCCTCGGTGGCGATCTGGTGGTCGCCGAGAACAGGGCGGGGGCCACCGAGTCCGTCAGCAAGGCGTCACCGGCCGCGCTGAAGAACGTGGACACCAGCGCCGACATCGCCCCGGCCGCCGCCGAGAAGCAGGCGCTGGGTCGCGCGAAGGCCGAGGGGTCCACCAGGGCCGCCGCCGACCGCGCGCCGCGCAAGGTGGTCTGGCTGGCGCAGGGCAGGCCCACCCTGGCGTACGAAACGGTCGTCGGCGGGCTCCAGCACGACGGCACGCCCAATGAACTGCATGTCGTCACCGACGCCACCACCGGCAAGAAGCTGTACGAGTGGCAGGCCGTCCAGAACGGCACCGGCAACACGCAGTACAGCGGCCAGGTGACGCTGGGCAGCACCGCGGCGGGCAGCACCTTCAACCTCACCGACCCCGGGCGCGGCAACACCCGTACGTACAACCTCAACCGGGGCACCTCCGGCACCGGCACCCTGTTCTCCGGGCCGGACGACGTCTGGGGCAACGGGCTGCCGGCCGACGCCGAGACCGCGGGCGCGGACGCCGCCTACGGTGCCGGGCTGACCTGGGACTACTTCAAGAACGTGCACGGCCGCAGCGGTATCAGGGGCGACGGTGTCGGCGCGTACTCGCGCGTCCACTACGGCAACAACTACTCCAACGCCTTCTGGACCGACAGCTGCTTCTGCATGACGTACGGCGATGGCGCGGGCAACGTCAAACCGCTCACCTCGATCGACGTCGCCGCGCACGAGATGACGCACGGCATCACATCGGCGACCGCCAAGCTCGTCTACAGCGGTGAGTCGGGCGGCCTCAACGAGGCGACCTCCGACATCTTCGCCGCCGCCGTCGAGTTCCACGCGGGCAACCCCCAGGACGTCGGGGACTACCTGGTCGGCGAGAAGATCGACATCAGGGGGACCGGCGCCCCGCTGCGGTACATGGACCGCCCGAGTCGGGACGGCCTGTCCAAGGACGCCTGGTACTCCGGCATCGGCGGGGTGGACGTCCACTACTCGTCGGGGCCGGCGAACCACTGGTTCTACCTGGCCTCCGAGGGCAGCGGCGCCAAGACGGTCAACGGCGTCAACTACGACTCGCCGACCTCCGACGGTCTGCCGGTCACCGGCATCGGCCGGGAGAAGGCCGCGCTGATCTGGTACAAGGCGCTGACGACCAAGTTCACCTCGACCACCAACTACGCCGGTGCGCGCGCCGGGACGCTGGCGGTCGCCACCGAGCTGTACGGGGCGACCAGCACCGAGGTCAAGCTGGTGACGGACGCCTGGGCCGCCGTCAACGTCGGCGCTCGTCCCGGCGGCGGCAACCCGCCGGGGCCCGAGTTCGAGAACGCGGCCGATGTGGCCATCCCGGACAACGGCGCGGCGGTCACCTCGACGGTCACCGTCAGTGGAATCGCGGGCAACGCCCCGGCCGCGCTGAAGGTCGCCGTGGACATCATCCACACCTGGCGCGGTGACCTGGTGGTGGACCTGGTCGCGCCGGACGGCACGGTGTTCCCGCTGAAGCCGTTCAGCAGCGGTGACTCGGCGCCCAACGTCCAGGAGACCTTCACGGTCAACGCGTCGGGCGAGGTGGCGAACGGGGCCTGGAAGCTCCGCGCACAGGACCGGGCGGCCCGGGACACCGGCTACATCAACAGCGTCAAACTGTCGTTCTGACGCGGGAGCAGTAGCGCAGGAGCAGCGCGGAATGACGAGGTAACAGCCCCCGCCCAAGGGGCACACACTCCCGCCCGGGAGGGGCTTGAGTCCCTCCCGGGCGGTGCACTGTGCCGTGGCAGAATTCCGTATATGCGTCCCGACCTCGGACAACTGCGTGAATTGATCGACGCGTCACCGCTGATCCGCGCCCGGCGCGGCGGCGGCACGAGCGAGGCCGCCCTGCGATCGGTGGAGTCGGTCGTGGGGCCGCTGTCGCCGTCGTACCGCTGGTGGCTGACGGAGTACGGCCACGGCACGGTCGGCGGCGCCGGGACCGCGACGGTCGCCCCGGACGACGGATACGGGGACCTCGCCGAGGACCTCGTGCGGGGGCTCGACGGGAACCGGCTCCGGTTCCACACGGAGCACGACTGCGGTGACACCTTCGCCTTCGTCCTCGACGGGCCCGGTGTCAGCGGGGAGCACCCCGTGGTCCGGTACGACCACTTCACCGGCGCTGAGGAGCCCGTGGCGGAGTCCTTCGCCGGGTTCCTGACCGTACGGGCGGCCCTCGCCGCCGGTCTCCGGGACGGCCCGACACCCGCGCTCGCCCGCCTCTGGCGGCACACCCCCGGGGTACTGCTCCCGAACGGCGTGCTGGTCCACGGACCGCACAGCGTCGTGGAGCGCAACGAGACGTACGAGGTGGCCGCCCACGCCCCGCACTGGGTGCTGATCGGTGACGACAGCGGGGGCGGCGGTCTCTTCAGCCGCCGCCACGGCCGGGACCGGGAATCGGTCTACCGGCTCGGTCTGGGCGCGTTGAGCGCGGACTCGGACATTGACGAGACCGGTGAGCTGGTGACCGGGAATCTGCTGGAGTGGCTCGGCGCGGGTGGCGCGCTGCCGGGGTCATCCGCAAAGCGGGGCTGAAGGATACGTCGGCGCATCGCCCGAAAGGGGAATGGCGTCGACCGGTTTGATTCCTTCCGGGTACCCCAGACGGTGAGTCACCCACACCACCACCCGGCACCGCATTCGATTCCCGGTGCTTCCTTCGACTGAATACGTCCACTCCGCAGCATTTTCGGATTCGATATCGCCAACCATCTCGAACAGATCATCGCCTCGGGTTCGAATCGCGTCCGCACACCCGGTCGCCCCCATCCACGACGGCAACCATTCCGCTGAACTCCTTGCCTACCACAGGGTCAGGAGATAGGGCGGTTGTGTTGTGAGGGGAAAGCGGACGTGGTCATCATGTGACCATGGCCCAAAGCGATATGCCCACCATGCGCAGCCGCCGACTCGGCGGCGAATTACGTCAACTCCGGCTCGCATCAAACATGCGCGTCCAGGACGCGGCCGAAGCGCTGGAGTGTGGGCAACCCAAGATCAGTCAGATCGAGAACGGCAAGCGCGGCATCCGGCCCCTCGACCTGACCACGCTGCTCAACCTGTACGGAGTCACGGACGAACAGCAGCGCGCGAACCTCAAGCGGCTCGCCAAGGAGATCCACAAGGTGGACTGGTGGAGCAGCCAAGGCCCGCTGCTGCACGAAACCCTGCGCGATTACCTCACACTGGAGTCCGATTCCCAGCTCTCACGCATGTTCGAACCGGTAGTCATTCCGGGGCTGTTGCAGACCGAGGCGTATATGCGCGAGGTGTTCAGCGCCGTCGAGCCGCTGGAGAAGGCCGAATCCTTGGTGGAGATGCGCCTCAAGCGGAAGCATCTGCTGGAGGAATCGCATGACTTCCAATTGCGTACGGTCATCGACACGCCCGCCCTGCATCGCATCGGCGGCGGCCCCACGGTGGTGCGGGAGCAACTGGAGCACCTTCTGGAGGCGGGCCGGCATCGGAACATCACCATCCAGATTCTCCCGCTGGACGCCACTCTTCCGATGGAACAGTACGTCCCCTGCACGATCTTCGAGCTGCGGGGCGAACCCCCGGTAGAGGTCATCTGGTTGGAGCACATGTCCGGTGGTACGTTGCTCGAACAAAAGGGGGATATCCAGCGGTATGCCAAAGCATGGGACGACTTGACGGCCGCCGCATTGTCCCCCTCCGCGTCTCGAACATATATTCGCGAGCTGCTCAGGGAAAGCAGATCATGACTCAGGGGTCAGTGCCCGGGCGATGTACGGGGGAACGGGATGAAGGGCTCTGGCACACCAGCAGTCTCAGCGGCTCCAACACCAACTGCGTCGAGCACCGCCGACTCGGCTCCGGCCATCAGGCGATAAGGGACAGCAAGGACCGGGGGCGGGGCGCCCTGGTCTTCGCCGGGGCGATATGGCAGCGCTTCCTGGACGGCATACGCGGCGGTGAACTGGGCGACTAGGTCCTGTCCGGGCAATCCTGTCGGGCCCGGACAGGACCTGACGCGATCCCGGGTGCCGGGCGCCGGTGGGGGGAGCCGCGCGGCTCCCCCCACCGGCGCCCGATCACCGCATCAGCAGCCCCGCGCCCTCCCCCGCCGACTCCGCGGGCAGCGCCACCAGGCCGAGGTCCGCGCTCGACGCCAGCAACTCATGGGCCGGCAGGACCCGGACCGTGTAGCCGAAGGAGCCCGTACGGTCCAGGGAGAGCGGCCCCTCGTACACCCAGCGGCCCTCCACGTCAGGTCCGCCGGTCGGCTTCAGCGCGGTGGTGCGGGCGTCCGCGATGGCGTCGTCCGGGTCGACCCGGCCCGCCACCGCCTGGACCTCGACATCGTCCGGCTGGAGCTCGCCGAGCGCCACCCGCACCCGTAGGCCGAGCGTCGCACCCAGCTCCGCCGAATCGTCGGCGGTGGTCTGCTCCAGCGCCTCCACGTGGTCGACGGTCACCCGGGGCCAGGACGCCCGCACCCGCGCCTTCCACTCGGCCAGTTCGCGTGCCGTGGCGGTGTCCAGCGCGCGGTGGGCCCGCGCGGCCGGGGCGTACAGCAGCTCCACGTACTCCCGGACCATCCGACCCGCCAGCACCTTCGGGCCGAGGTTCGCCAGGGTGCGGCGGACCATCTCGATCCAGCGGCGCGGGACACCGCTGGCGCCCCGGTCGTAGAAGCGGGGCGCGACCCGGTTCTCGATCAGCTCATAGAGCGCCGCCGCCTCCAGATCGTCGCGGCGGTCGTCGTCGGTCGCCGCGCCGTCGGCGGTGGGGATCGCCCAGCCGAAGTCCGGCTCGTACCATTCGTCCCACCAGCCGTCCAGGACGGAGAGGTTGAGACCGCCGTTCAGCGCCGACTTCATACCGCTGGTGCCGCACGCCTCCAGGGGGCGCAGGGGGTTGTTGAGCCAGACGTCGCAGCCGGGATAGAGCTTCTGCGCCATGCCCATGCCGTAATCGGGCAGGAAGACGATCCGGTGCCGCACCCGCGGGTCGTCCGTGAACCGCACCAGCTCCTGGACGAGCCGTTTACCGCCGTCATCGGCGGGGTGCGCCTTGCCCGCCACGACGATCTGCACCGGCCGGGTGGGGTGCAGCAGCAGCTCGGTGAGCCGGTCGCGGTCGCGCAGCATCAGGGTGAGGCGTTTGTACGAGGGGACCCGGCGCGCGAAGCCGATGGTGAGCACGTCCGGGTCGAGCACGCCGTCGATCCAGCCCAGCTCGGCCGCGCCGGCGCCGCGCTGGCGCCAGGAGACCCGGAGCCGCTCGCGCACCTCCGTGACGAGCTGTTCGCGGAGTTCGCGGCGGAGTTCCCAGACATCGCCGTCGGGGACGTCCGCGACGGCGTCCCAGCGGTCGGAGCCGCCGACGGAGAGGGCGTCCTCGGTGCGGTTCACCCCGATCCGGCGGGCGCCGAGCCGGAACACCTCGGGCGCCACCCAGGTCGGGGCGTGCACTCCGTTGGTGATGGAGGCGATCGGCACCTCGGCGGGGTCGAAGCCGGGCCAGAGGCCGGCGAACATGTCCCGGCTGACCGAGCCGTGGAGGGTGGAGACGCCATTGGCGCGCTGGGCGAGCCGCAGCCCCATCACGGCCATGTTGAAGAGATGGGGCTCGCCACCGGGGTAGGTCTCCCGGCCGAGCCGGAGCACCCGGTCGACGGGGACGCCGGACAGCTCGCCCCGGTCGCCGAGGTGGCGGGCGACCAGCTCCCGGTCGAAGCGGTCGATACCGGCCGGGACGGGTGTGTGGGTGGTGAAGACGGTCCCCGCCCGCACCGACTCCAGCGCCGCGTCGAAGTCCAGCGGATCGTCCCCGGTGCCCAGCTCGCGGATGCGTTCCAGGCCGAGGAAGCCGGCGTGGCCCTCGTTGGTGTGGAACACCTCGGGGTTGGGGTGGCCGGTCAGCCGACAGTAGGCGCGGACCGCGCGGACGCCGCCGATGCCGAGCAGCATCTCCTGGAGCAGCCGGTGTTCGCTGCCGCCGCCGTAGAGCCGGTCGGTGACCTCGCGCTCGCCGGGTGCGTTCTCCTCGACGCCGGAGTCGAGCATCAGCAGCGGGACGCGGCCGACCTGGGCGATCCAGATGTGGGCGCGCAGCGAGCGGCCGGTGGGGAGGGCGAGGGAGACCTGCGCGGGGGTGCCGTCGGGCTCCCGCATCAGGCTGACCGGCAGTTCGTTCGGGTCGAGCACCGGATAGTGCTCCTGCTGCCAGCCGTCGCGGGAGAGGGATTGGCGGAAGTAGCCGTGGCGGTAGAGGAGACCGACGCCGATGAGCGGTACGCCGAGGTCGCTGGCGGCCTTGAGGTGGTCGCCCGCGAGGATGCCGAGGCCGCCCGAGTACTGGGGCAGGGTGGCCATGACACCGAACTCGGGCGAGAAGTAGGCGATGGCGGCGGGGAGTCTCGGGCCGTCGGGCCCGTCGGTCTGCGTCTGGTACCACCGGCGACCGTGCAGATAGTCGTCCAGGTCGTCGGCGGCTGCGGTCAGTCTGCGGAGGAAGCGACGGTCGCCGGCCAGCTCCGCCAGCCGGGTGGCGGAGACGGCACCGAGCAGCCGCACGGGGTCGCCGCCGGCGGCCTGCCAGCCGTCGGGGTCGACGGTCTGGAACAGGTCACGGGTCTCGGTGTGCCAGGACCAGCGGAGGTTGCGGGCGAGTTCGCTGAGTGGGCGGAGAGATTCGGGGAGGACGGGGCGGACGGTGAATCGACGAATGGCCTTCACGGGACCCACCTTCGCAGGGGAGGTACGCATCCGAGGGGACGCACGGCGGTGTGCGTCTCTCCGTCACCCAAGGACGGTAGTGGTACGCGCCCCTCCCGAGCCACGGCGCGCGGCCGTCCGGCGGGTGCGCCCCCTGTGGCCGGGAGCCGGGGGGCGCACCCGGTTTCACCTTGTCGGACGTACCGTCGCACCGGCGTCCGTGGCGGCCGGGCCGAGCAGCGTGCCCGACGCGGGGCCGAGCACCGTGCCCGAGGCTGCCGGGCCGAGAGTGGCCGTCTCCCCATCCGTCGCCCCCGGATCCGCCGTGCCGAGGTCCGCCGTGCCGAGGTCCGCCGAGTCGAGAGCGGCCGGCTCATACTGCGTCGTCTCGAAGCCGATCGCCGCGTACTCCGTGGCGTACGGGGCGGGGGCGTGCGCGGCCGTGTCGTACGGCGAGCCCAGATTGACCGTCGCCGGATCGAACGCCCCGGTGGCGGCATATCGCGCCGCGATCTCCGCGCGCTCGGCGGGCGGGATCACCTCGTCGATGTCGGTGAAGCCCCCGGGGGCCCGCTCGTGGGCGAGGTTGATGACCACCTCGGGGCCCTGTCTGCGGTTGGCGAGCTGCAGTTCGGTCATCGCCGGTCTGCGCTCCGCCTCGTACGACGCCAGCGCCTCGACCGGATCGGAATGGCGGACCAGGGCGTGGGCGAGGGCGCGGCCGTCCACGATGGACTGGGTCGCGCCGTTGGAGCCGATCGGGTACATCGCGTGGGCCGCGTCACCGATCAGCGTGGTCCGGTCGTGGGACCAGCGCGGCAGCGGCTCCCGGTCGACCATCGGATACTCATACGCGCCCTCGGCGGCCCGCAGCACCTCCGGTACGGAGACCCCGCCGAACTCCCACCCCTCATAGTGGTGGAGAAACCTTTCGACGGGGACGGCGCGGTTCCAGTCGCCCCGGAAGGCGCCGTCCGCGCCCGCCGTCGGGTCGATATCGGCTGCGGGCATCGCCAGCGCCCAGTTGACGCGGACCGTGCCCGCGCCGTCCTCCGGGGTCATCGGGTAGACCACGGCCTTCTGCCGGTCGTCGCCGGCGATGAACATGAAGTCGCCGATCCGGCTCGCGGGCATCCGGGAGACGCCCCGCCACACCAGCATCCCGTTCCACGGGGGCGGGCCCTCGCCGGGGTTGAGGGCGGCGCGCACGGTCGAACGGATGCCGTCGGCGCCGATCAGCACATCGGGTTCGAGGGCGGTGCTGCCCCGGCGCGCGCCGTCGCGGTGCTCCAGCCGCACCCGGGGGCGGCCGTTGGGGAGCCGGTCCAGCGCCGTCACCCGGACGCCGTGCACCAGCGCGCCGTCGCCGAGCCGGTCCCGGACGGCGTCCGCGAGGGCGAGCTGGAGCTCACCGCGGGCGATGGACAACTGGGGCCAGCGGTAGCCGGCGCCGGCGCCGCGCGGCTCGCGGGAGACGAGGGAGCCGCTGCGGTGGTAGTAGCGCAGCTCACGGGTGGCGAGCGAACGCTCCGTCAGCCGGCCGAGCAGGCCGAGCGCGTCGAGTTCGCGCACCGCGTTGGGCATGATGTTCAGCCCGGCCCCGATCGGCTGGATCTCCCGGGCCGCCTCGACGACGGTGATCCTCCCGAAGCCCGCGCGGTGCAGGGCGAGCGCCGTGGTGAGCCCGGCGACACCGCCACCGGCGATCAAGAAGTGGGTCATGGGGTCGTCTCTCCTGGCACATCGGGGGCGGTACGGGCGGGGGGCCTCGCACGGGCCTCGGTACGGGCCTCGTCACCGGAGTTACGGCGGGGCGCGGCGTCCGGTTCACCGCCGGGTCCGGTACGGGACCCCGGACAGCTCGCCGTGCTCTCCGCAAGGGACTCGGGACAGGGCTCGGGACAGGGCTCGGTACGGGGCTCGGTACGGGGCTCGGTACGGGGCTTTGCGCGGCAGCCGGCACCGGCACCAGGGCGCGGGGGCTCGACCGCCCGGCGCACCAGCGTCTCGTTGTCCCTGGTCAGATCGAGCACCGCACGCAGCAGCGCGATCGGCGCCCCGCCGCTGCCCATCTCGTACATCCGCACCTCCTCGCTGTACGCCTTCCGGGCGATGGTGATGTGCCGGGCCCGGAAGGACTTGAGGATGCGTAGCACCCGGGCGAGGGCGACGGCGGACCGGGTGAGCTGGGGCGGCAGCCGGTCGGTCGCCTCCCAGCTGATCGCGGCCGAGAGCTTGGAGACGGCGGAGGTGGCGCCCCGGTGGGCGGCGTGGTGGGCCCGCCAGGACGGCAGGCTGTACGCCACCGAATCGATCAGGAACGCGTCGTACGCCGAATGGTCCCGGTCGCACTGCCAGAGCGTCAGATCGACCAGCCAGAGCGGCACCTGGGCGGCGGCCGGGCCGAGGTAGTCCACGCCCCCGACATCGATTTCCTCGAAGTAGCGGCGCATCTCCTGGGCGAAGAAGACCGGGTCGACATGGGCGGTGGTGAAGTCGATGGATTCGACCATCGACTGAACGTGCCCCGCGGTGCGGTCGAGCGCGTCGGCGAAGGCCGGATCGTACGGTTCGAGGCGGGCCAGCTCCGCGCAGGAGTCCAGCGAGGCGACGAGACCGGGGAAGACCATCCGCACCGCGTCCTGGAGCTTTCCCTCCATCTCGTCGCCGGTGTACATCCGCTGCCGGTGACCCACCGGGTTCCAGGTCGTGTAGTGGTGCACGGTGTCGCGCGGCACCATGTCGGTGCGCCGCCCCAGCGCCCGCAGGGCGGGCAGCAGCTCGGGCACGGCGGCCACCGGCTGGATCCCGTGGCGTTTCAGCGAGCCGAGGAGCAGGCCCAGGTCGCGCATGGCGGCGAGGGCGTCGGGTATGCCGAGCGCGGTGGCGTCGGCGGGATCGGGTACGAGTGCGCGCAGCGCGGCGATGAGCGCGGGCACATCGGCGCGGGCGTTCATAGCGGGTACGGCGGACAGCAGGGCGTCGGCGCCGAGCGGGTCGGCGGCGCGTATCTCGGCGATGCGGTAGCGCGGATCGCCGCACTGTTCGAGACCTGGCGCGGCGAGATCGTGCAGGCTCAACGGAGGCCCCCCTCGGACAACGTTGACTCAGTGAATGGAATGCGGAGTTGCTCACGCCGGACAGCCCCCCGCCGTCCCGGCACCCGCGTGCGGTGTCGCACGCTGTCGCGGGCACCGTCACTCCACGGCGCCACCGACACGGTCCTGGCGCGCCACGGACCCGGTACCGGTCGCGGGACCGGTTCGCGGGCCGGGGGCGGGCGCGGGACCGTGGCCGGGTAAGGGCGCCGGTGGCCGCATACGCACCGAGAGCAGCACGGCGAGCGCGGCGAAGCCCGCGCCCACCAGGAGGGCGGCGGTGAATCCACTGGTCCGCCCGGCCGCCCCGGCGCCGTTGCCGACCGCCGCGACGGCCACCAGGACGGCGAGTCCGAGCACCGAGCCGAACTGCTGGCTGGTGTTGACGAGCCCGGAGGCGAGGCCGGTCTCCTCGGGGGCGGCGTCGGCCGTGGCGGCGACGTTGGTGGTGACCATGACCAGCGGCAGGGCGACGCCGATGACGAGACTGGGCGCGAAGACCGTGGTGAAGAAGGTGCCGTCGGCGGAGAGCGCGAGCGCCAGCCAGACCAGACCTGAGGCGAGGAGTCCGAAGCCGAGCGTCATCGTCGCGCGCAGGCCGATCCGGGCGATCAGCCGCCCGCTCTGGGGTGCCACGGCGACGACGACCAGCGACAGCGGCAGCAGTCCGAGGCCGCCGACCAGCGGAGACTGGTCGAGCACGGTCTGAAGGTAGAGGCTGACCAGGAAGAACATCGGGAAGAGCGCCATCTGGCCGAGCGCGCTGAGGACGTTGGCGTTCCGCAGCGCGGGCCGTCTCAGCACGGCCGGCGGCACCAGCGGATGCGCGATCCTCGACTCCAGCAGGGCGAAGACGGCGAGCAGCAGCAGCCCGGCGCCACCGGCGACGAGCGTGCGGGTGCCGGTCCAGCCGGCTTCGGCCGCGCCGACGAGCGCGTACGCCACCAGTCCGAGCCCGGCGGTGGCGGTGCACGCGCCACCGAGGTCGAAGCCGTTGGCGGCGCGGCGGCCACCCCGGTCGAGCAGCCGGAGCGCCGCACCGCCGAGGACGAGCCCGACGAACACATTGAGCCAGAACGTCGAACGCCAGCCGAGGGCGTCGGTGAGCACCCCGCCGAGGACGGTGCCCAGCACTCCGCCGAGCCCGCCCATCGCGGCGAAGGCGCCGAGTGCCGTGTGCCGGCCGGGGCCGGGCGGGAAGAGGTTGAGCAGCAGCGCGAAGGCGGCGGCAGCGGCCAGCGCGGCTCCCACGCCCTGGGCGGCCCGGGCGGCGATCAGCAGGCCCGGGCCACCGGCGAGCGCTCCGGCGACGGAGGCGACGGTGAGCAGGGCGAGGCCGGTGAGGTAGAGCCGGCGATGGCCGAGGAGGTCGGCGGCGCGACCGCCGAGGAGGAGGAGTCCGCCGAAGGTGATCAGGTAGGCGTTGGCGACCCAGGAGAGTCCGGCGGAGCCGGCGCCGAGGTCGTCGCCGATGGAGGGCAGGGCGACATTGATGATCGCCGTGTCCATGATCAGCAGTAGCTGGGTGGAGGCGAGCAGCGCGAGCGCGGCCCGGGTGCGGCCCGGGCCGCGGGTTTCGGCGGGCGCGGGGGCGCCGGCGGGCGCTTCGGCAGGGGCGTCAGACGGAGTGACGGGGGGCGCGCCATCGTCGGCGAGTACGGCCGATACGGCAGGGGTGACCGGGGCGGCGGGTACGGCGGATGCTGCCGGGGCGGCCGGGGTGGCGGGTACGGCGGATGCTGCCGGGGCGGCCGGGGTGGCGGGTACGGCGGATGCTGCCAGGTCGACGGGGTCCGGGTCGGCGGGCGCGCCCCCGTCGGGGGCCGGTGCCGGTGATCCGCCGGGCAGCGCGCCGGGGGCGGTGTCCGGGCGGCCGACGGACCCGGAGCCCCCGGGTCTGGTGAACCCGTTGGCGGGCTTCCCCGCGCCCCCGGACCCGCCGGGGGCGCCTGCGCCGCGTGAGCTGCCGGAGCCGCCCGAACCGCCGCCGGACCCGCCCGGTGTGCCGCCGTCGCCCGCGCCGCGACCGGGCCGGGTCATCGTGTTCGCCCGAGGTCGTACCCGTCCAGACAGGCACGGGCCAGCCGTTCGCAGTTCTCCGCGCCGCCCGCCCAGTTCTGCATCGTCAGATAGACGTGCGGAGCGCCGTGGTAGAAGCGCTCGTACTGCTCGTGCCGGGCCGCGAACTCCGACCCCAGCGCGTCCCACGCCAGCTTCAGCAGCTTGATCCGGCCCTCGGCCGGGGTGCCCGGGGCGCGCAGGTACTTCCGCACCACGGGTCCCAGCTCGGGGTGGAGCAGGTCCTCAGCCGACGCGGGGAGCTGGATGATTGAGCCGCCCGCGAGCTGCTTGATCTCCTGGAGCGCGCGCGGGTACAGCTCAGCGGCCATGATGCGCTGGGCGTACGAGATCTCGGTGCCGGGCATCACACCGCCGGCCCCGCCGTTGACGGGCTCGCAGGACGCCTCGGCGGCCAGCACGAACGCCTTGGCCTGCGCGACCATCCCGAGCAGCCGGCCCACCGACTGGGTGACGGCGGGCAGTCCGTCCGTGCCGTTCATCCGGGTCAGCAGGATGGCGACACCGGTGAGGAATTCGAGTTTGGTCCAGAAGCGGGTGGCGGCCTGGTGGACGAAGTTCACATAGGCCGGGGTCCGCCACCACATGGCGCCGGTGGCCTCGACGTTCCGGTAGGTCAGCACCCGCTCCCAGGGCACGAACACGTCCTCGCAGACGATCAGCGAGTCGTTCTCGTCGAACCGCGAGGAGAGCGGGTTGTCGAAGGTGCCGCGCGCCCCGGCCTCGTACGACCGGCGGGAGACGAACGACAGTCCGGGGGTGTCCACGGGTATCGAGAAGCAGAGCGCGTGGTCGACGTCCCCGGGCGCCAGCGGCTCGATCGTGCCGACGATCACCTCGTCCGCGAAGACCGCGCCGGTGCCGATCGATTTGGCGCCGCTGACCACGATCCCGCCGTCCCGCTCCTGGACGACCCGGACCACCAGATCGTCGTCGCCGGTGCCGGAGTGCGGGTTGGTGATGGTGAAGGCGCAGTACAGATCGTTCTCTGCGAGCCTGCGGTGGTACGCGACGGCGTTGCCGGACCCGGCGAAGGTGTCGGTGTCGAACAGCTCCGGCGCGGCGGCGAATCCGGCCGCCCCGCCCGCCATGTAGTCGGGGGTGCGACCGAGGAATCCGTAGCTCGTCTCCGCCCAGACCTTGTACGCCTCGCGCCGCGCCACCAGGTCCTCGCGGCTGCGCGGAATGGCGTAGGCGCGGTGCACACCGTCGGGGGTGGTGAGCGTGGTCCGGTACTCGGAGTCGTGCGCCAGGTCGTAGAGGTGTGCGATGGACGCCGCGGTGTTACGGAAGGCAGGGTGGCTGGTCACGTCCTTGACGCGCTCGCCGTCGAGCCACACCTCACGCCCGTCACGCAGCGATTCGAGGTATTTCCGGCCAGACCTGATCAACGTCTCTCCTCAAACGGAACTCCCCCGACAGAGCTGAGCCTCGCTCCGTCCGAGGACAGTGGGCAATGAACGACCGTCCAGCGGTGATTAAGAACCGGCCAGTCATGCGGCTGAGGGGCTCTTCGTACGGTACTCACCGGGCGTCGTGCCGTACCACTTGCGGAACGCGAGATGGAATCCGACCGCGCTCTGGTAGCCGACGCGCTGCGGTACGGCGGACTGCGGCAGCGAGGTCTCGGTGAGCAGCCGGGCCGCCTCCTGCATCCGCCGCCCCGTCAGATGGCGGGCGGGCGCCTCGCCGACCAGCTCGCGGAAGGCGGCGGTGAAGGCCGAGCGGGACATGCCGACCTCCCGGGCGAGCGATTCAATGGTCCAGGGTTCCGCGAACCGGGTGGCGATGATCACCATGGCCTTACTGATCCCGGGGTGGCGCAACATCGGCAGGGCAGCGGGGTTGTCGGCGAGATCGCGCAGCAGCGGCCGCATCGCGAGGACGAGCGCCATCTCGAACGCGCGCAGGGTCACCAGCCGGTCGCCGGGGCCCACCGGGCGGTCGGTGGCGGCGAGCAGCCGCAGTGTGTCACGGAGCAGCGGTTCCCGGTCGACCTGGGAGCAGTCCAGCACCAGCGCCCAGGGCAGCGCCTGGTAGAGGCCGGTGGCCGCGGACTCGTCGTAGTGCAGTCCGGCGCAGAGCAGCCGGCTCTGCGGGCCGCCGTTGCCCTCGATCGTGATCTGCCCGGAGGTGCCGGGTTCCCGCTCGGGGAGCACGGCGCCGAGGGCCACACCGCCGCGCCGGTCGGGGTGGTCGGAGAGGCGGTGGGCGGTGCCGGTGGGGAAGACGGCGAGGTCGCCGGTGTGGAGCTGGATCGGGGGGCGGCCCTCGGCGGTGACCCAACAGCCGCCCTGGGTGATGAAGTGGAGCACGGCACAGCTCTCCTCCGCGTCGCCCTCGATGGCCCAGGGGGCGCGGACGTGCCAGCGGCTGTCGAAGACCCCGGTCAGGCGCAGGGGCTTCAGCAGCTCGCTGAGGAGGTCTTCCGTATCGGGACCGGGATCGGCCGCGGGGGGTGGCACGGACATCACCGGCGGCGCCGACATCACCTGCGGTGCGGTCGTCGCACGGGCCGGACCGCGCGGGTCCGTCGCATGCGCCGATTCCGCCGCACGGCTCGCGCCGATCGCTCCGGTCGCACCCGTATCGGCGGGCGGACCGGTCGTCTCGGGGGCGCCGGTCTCAGCGGGGTCCATCTCAATGGAGTCCATTGGACGATCCTTCAACCTCCGCCCCGTTTTGTTAATTGATCGGCCGCCTCGGCCGACGCGAGCCTTGAAGAGCCGTACTAGCAGCGAGCACACCCTATCGAAGGGCTCTTCAGACATATGTCCGATCATATTCCGATGCGCGTAGCGGTCGTGGGGGCGACCGGCTTCCAAGGGGGTGCCACCGCGCGCCTGCTGACCGAACGCGGCCACCCGGTCCACACCTTGAGCCGCAAAGCGGAGGCGGACCGGCCGGAGCTGCCAGGAGTCTCCTTCGGCAGCGGTGACCTCGGTCGCTACGAGGACGTACGGCAGCTCTTCGAAGGGGCGACCCACGCCGCCGTGGTGATGCCGTTGGTGTACCAGGCCGAGAAGGTCATGCGGTACGCCCAGCACATCGCCAAGGCGGCCCGCGAGGCGGGCGTGCGGCGGCTCGTCTACAACACCAACACCCGGGTGCCGGACCGCACCACCAACGTCGTCGCCTTCGAGACCCGGCGACTGGCCGAGACGGTGTTCCGGGAGAGCCTGGCGCACAGCGGCGTGGAGCTGGTGGTCGTACGGCCCCCGGTCTATCTGGACAACCTCTTCAGCCCGTGGAACGGCCCCGCCCTGGTCAACGAGGGCGTGTTGGCCTATCCACTGCCGGCCGACGTACCCACCGCATGGCTCTCGCACCGGGACCTCGCGGAGGCGGTCTACGCCGCGCTCACCGTGGACGGCATCGCGGGCCGCGCCTTCGACATCGGGGGCGCCCGCACGCTGACCGGCCCGGAGCTGGCCGAGGCGTTCGCGCGGGGCCTGCGGCGGCCGGTGCGCTACGTACCGTTGGAACCGGCCGTGTTCGAGCGGGGGCTCTCGCAGATCCTGGGCCCGGAGTCGGCGGCCGGGATATCCGGGCTCTACCACTACATGGCGAGCGGGGTCGAGCCGGAGCTGATGCGGGGCGACGACGGGGCCACGGCGGCCTCGCTCTCGGTGAAGCCCGCACCGGTCGAGGAGTGGGTGGCACGGCAGTCGTGGCGACTGTGGGCGGGAGCCGACGCGTGAACCACGTACGACCCGAGCCGAGCTGGGGGCACACGCACACGGAGTCCCGGCGGCGCCGGACCGACCGCGAGCCGAGCTGGGGCCTCATCAGGCCCCGTACGCACCACACCCGTCCGGAACCGAGCTGGGGCCAGATCCCCGGCGAGCCGAGCTGGGGCGCGTAACCCGCACCGCATCACACCGCACGGCATCACACCGCACCGCACCGCACCGCATCGCACACGGCACGGCACGGCACGGCACCGGAGGACAACACAGCACCAGACCGCACAGCACCCGCACCCGCACTCGCACTCGCCAGACCGCACAGGGCCGGACGAGGACCGGACGAGGGCCGAGCACAGCGCACAGCACCCGGCGCCAGGGGGAGCACGGGGAGCAGGCGACAGAACAGGAGCGCGGGCTCCGGCGCACACGGCGCCGGGGCCCGCGCTCCGTCTGTGCGCCGTGCCCCCGGCTCACCCCTCCCCCGGACCTGCGCGTCCTTCCGCACGCCGACCCATCGGGGGCACTCCGGGTTGTTCACCGGGTGAGCGGGGGAAGGCTCATCCGGTACGCGTGGAGGAGCGGCCGGCGCCCCCTCGGCGCACGCTCGCCGACCGTCGTTCCGGCCCGTTCCTTCCGCCCACCGAGTGAACGCGGACAGGAGCGGCCATGCCCGCGACCCGCAAGCCGCCCACCGAGCGGTTACAAAGAACTGACATAAACGGCATACATCAGAAACAACGACAAGATGCCCAGTCCGTACTGCACCCAGGTGAGCCCATGATCGGTCGCATTCCCGTCCTGGACATCCGCCCCCGAGTCGACTGCGGGAGGAGACCCGCGAAGGCGGTCGTCGGCGAGACCTTCGAGGTCAGCGCCACCGTCTTCCGCGAGGGCCATGACGCGGTGGCCGCCAATGTGGCCCTGCGCGACCCGCAGGGCCGCCCCGGCCCCTGGACCCCCATGCGGGAGCTCGCCCCCGGTACCGACCGCTGGGGCGCCGACATCACCCCCGACGCCGAGGGCCGGTGGAGTTACGCCGTCGAGGCGTGGAGCGATCCGGTCGCCGGCTGGCTCCACCAGGCCCGGATCAAGATTCCCGCGGGCATCGACACCGCGCTGGTGCTCCAGGAGGGTGCCGCGCTCTACGAACGCGCGGCGGCCGGGGTGCCCAAGAGCGACGGCCGGGAGGCGGTGCTCGGCGCCGTGGACGGCCTCCGCGACGAGTCCCGCCCGGCCGCCGCCCGGCTGGCCGCGGCCCTCGCGCCCGACGCCGCCGATGCCCTCGGCCGCCATCCACTGCGGGACCTGGTGACCATCTCACGGCCGCTGCCGCTGGTGGTGGAGCGGCGCCGGGCGCTCTACGGGTCCTGGTACGAACTGTTCCCGCGCTCCGAGGGCGCCGTGGTCTCCGAGGGCGCCCCACCGGTCTCCGGCACCTTCCGCACCGCCGCCGAGCGGCTGCCCGCGGTCGCCGCGATGGGCTTCGACGTGGTCTATCTGCCCCCCGTCCACCCCATCGGCACCACCTTCCGCAAGGGCCCGAACAACAGCCTCTCCCCCGGTGTCCACGACGTCGGGGTGCCCTGGGCGATCGGCTCGGCCGACGGCGGTCACGACGCCCTCCACCCCGATCTCGGCACCCTCGACGACTTCGACCACTTCGTGCGGACGGCGCGCGACCTGCGGATGGAGATCGCCCTCGACTTCGCGCTCCAGTGCTCCCCCGACCACCCCTGGGTGCGTGAGCACCCCGAGTGGTTCCGCCACCGGATCGACGGCACGATCGCGCACGCCGAGAACCCGCCCAAGAAGTACCAGGACATCTATCCGATCCACTTCGACACGGATCCGCGCGGCCTGGTCCGCGAGACCCTGCGGGTACTCCGCTTCTGGATGGACCGCGGTATCCGGATCTTCCGGGTGGACAACCCGCACACCAAGCCCGTCGAGTTCTGGGAGAGGGTGATCGCGGACATCAACCGCGCCGATCCCGATGTGATCTTCCTGGCGGAGGCGTTCACCCGGCCGGCGATGATGCGCGCGCTGGCGGCCGTCGGCTTCCAGCAGTCGTACACCTACTTCACCTGGCGCACCGGCAAGCACGAGCTGACGGAGTATCTGACCGAGCTGTCCGGCGACTCCGCCTCGTACATGCGTCCGAACTTCTTCGTGAACACCCCGGACATCCTGCACGCCTACCTCCAGCACGGCGGCCGGCCCGCCTTCGAGGTGCGCGCGGTGCTGGCCGCGACCATGTCACCGAGCTGGGGCGTGTACGCGGGGTACGAACTCTGCGAGGGCACCCCGGTCCGGGACGGCAGCGAGGAGTATCTGCACTCGGAGAAGTACGAACTGCGCCCGCGCGACTGGGAGTCCGCCGAACGCGCGGGCCGCTCCATCGCCCCCCTGATCACCGCCCTCAACCGGATCAGACGGCGCCATCCGGCCCTCCAACAGCTCCGGAACGTCCACTTCCACGCCACCGACAACGACGCGGTGATCGCGTACTCCAAGCACCACGGTTCGAACACGGTCCTCGTCGTCGTCAACCTCGACCCCCACCACACCCAGGAGGCCACGGTCTCGTTGGACATGCCACGGCTCGGCCTCGCATGGCACGAGTCGGCACCGGTGCGCGATGAGCTCACCGGCGAGACCTATCACTGGGGCAGAGCCGCTTACGTGCGCCTAGAGCCGGGCCGCACGCCCGCGCACATCGTGGTTCTGCGACCGTCCCCGCCGATCGGAGGGTCACCCACATCATGATCGTCAATGAGCCCGTCCACGACCTGTTCGAGGACACCCCCGCCAACGACCGCGATCCCGACTGGTTCAAGCGGGCGGTCTTCTACGAAGTCCTCGTGCGGTCCTTCCAGGACAGCAACGGCGACGGCGTCGGAGACCTCAAGGGCATCACCGCCAAGCTCGACTACCTCCAGTGGCTGGGCGTCGACTGCCTGTGGCTGCCGCCGTTCTTCAAGTCCCCGCTGCGGGACGGCGGTTACGACGTCTCCGACTACACATCGGTCCTGCCGGAGTTCGGCGACCTCGCCGATTTCGTGGAGTTCGTGGACGCCGCCCACCAGCGCGGGATGCGCGTCATCATCGACTTCGTCATGAACCACACGAGCGATCAGCACGAGTGGTTCCAGGAGTCCCGGAACAACCCCGATGGACCGTACGGCGACTACTACGTCTGGGCCGACGACGACAAGCGGTACCCGGACGCCCGGATCATCTTCGTCGACACGGAGACCTCCAACTGGACCTTCGACCCGGTCCGCAAGCAGTACTACTGGCACCGCTTCTTCTCCCACCAGCCCGACCTCAACTACGAGAACCCGGCCGTGCAGGAGGAGATCGTCTCGGCCCTGCGGTTCTGGCTGGACCTGGGCATCGACGGCTTCCGGCTGGACGCCGTGCCCTACCTCTACCAGGACGAGGGCACCAACTGCGAGAACCTCCCCGCCACCCACACCTTCCTGAAGCGGGTGCGCAAGGAGATCGACGCGCACTACCCCGACACCGTGCTCCTCGCCGAGGCCAACCAGTGGCCGGAGGACGTGGTCGACTACTTCGGCGCCTTCCCGGGCGGCGGCGACGAGTGCCATATGGCGTTCCACTTCCCGGTGATGCCCCGGATCTTCATGGCCGTACGGCGGGAGTCCCGCTACCCGGTCTCGGAGATCCTCGCCAAGACCCCGGCGATCCCGAAGAACTGCCAGTGGGGGATCTTCCTCCGCAACCACGACGAGCTGACCCTCGAAATGGTCACGGACGAAGAGCGCGACTACATGTACGCGGAGTACGCCAAGGACCCCAGGATGCGGGCGAACATCGGCATCCGGCGCCGGCTCGCCCCGCTGCTGGACAACGACCGCAACCAGATCGAACTCTTCACCGCGCTGCTGCTGTCGCTACCCGGCTCGCCGATCCTGTACTACGGCGACGAGATCGGGATGGGCGACAACATCTGGCTCGGCGACCGGGACGCCGTACGGACCCCGATGCAGTGGACCCCCGACCGGAACGCCGGATTCTCCTCCTGCGACCCGGCCCGGCTCTACCTGCCGACCATCATGGACCCGGTCTACGGCTACCAGGTCGCCAATGTCGAGGCGTCGATGAGCAGCCCCTCCTCGCTGCTGCACTGGACCCGGCGCATGATCGAGATCCGGAAGCAGAACCACGCCTTCGGACTCGGCTCGTACACCGAACTGCCCTCGTCGAACCCCGCCGTGCTCGCGTTCACCCGGGAACACCAGGACGACCTGGTGATGTGCGTCCACAATTTCTCCCGTTTCGCCCAGCCGACCGAGCTGGATCTGCGGGAGTTCGCCGGGCGGCACCCGGTCGAGCTGATCGGCGGGGTGCGGTTCCCCGCCATCGGCCAGTGGCCCTATCTACTGACCCTCGCGGGCCACGGCTTCTACTGGTTCCGGCTGCGCAGGGACACGGCGGCCGGCTGACCCCATCGGGCGCGTCCGGCCCCCGAGACACAGGTGTCACAGGGAGCGGGGCGTACCTCCCGCGGGGCGGTTTCCACCGCCCCGCACCGGGCACTCTCCCCGTCATCCCCGCGCGCCGCCGGACAGTCAACGCCATGATCCGGGACACTCTGCGCATTCAGCGTCATTAGGGTGCATCTCGGGGAAAGGACGCGATTTCCATGTCGGAGGCTGCATCCACCCGGACTCCCGTCGCCCTGCTCCCGTCGCTCGCCCCCCTGCTGCTCGCCTGGCTGCCCCGCCAGCGCTGGTTCGCCGGGAAGGGCCGGCCGGTCAGCGGCCTCTCGCTGGTCTCGGCGACCGAGCTGCTGCCGTCGCACGGGCGCGGGCCGGGGCTGCTCCATCTGCTGGTGGGGGTCGAACGCCCCGGACTCCCCACGACTCCCCCGCCCCCCACCCACACCACCGGACCGCCCACCGCTGCGCTTCCCACGGTGCCCACGCTCCCCGCCGTCCCCCCGGTGCCCACCGTCCCCATGGACCGGCGCCACCCAGCCCAGGACTGCTACCAACTCCTCCTCGGGGTCCGCCGCACCCTCCCGCCCCATCTCGCCCCGGCCCTCATCGGCCGCCCGGCCGGCGGCCCGCTGGCCGGCCGGGCGGTGTACGAGGGACTCCACGACCCCCGACTGGCCGCCCTGATCCTGGAGCGGCTGCGCATCCCCGGCACCCTCGGCCCGCTGCGCTTCGCCGGGCTCGACCAGGCGCCCGCCGTCCCCGGTGGGCTCCCCGCCCGGCCGCTGGAGGCCGAACAGTCCAACTCGTCCCTGATCTACGGCGACGCGTACATCCTCAAGATCTTCCGGCGCGTCCAGCCGGGGCCCAACCCCGACCTCGAACTGCCCCTGGCCCTGGCCCGCGCCGGCTGCGGCCGGGTACCGGTCCCGGTCGCCTGGTACGAGTCGACCGCGCCCCGGCCGTACACCCTCGGCGTGCTCCAGCCCTATCTGCGGGGCTCCCGGGACGGCTGGCGGCTCGCCCTGGACGCGCTGGCCGCGGGCGCGTCCTTCACCACCGAGGCGCACGCGCTGGGCCGGGTCACCGCGGAGGTCCACACCGCGCTGGCGGCCGAACTGCCGACGGTCACCCTGCGCCCGGCCCAGAGCGCCCAGCTCGCGGCGGCGATGAACCGGCGGCTGGACGAGGCCGCGCAGTCGGTGCCCGCGCTGCTGCCGTACGTGCCCCGGCTGCGGACGGCGTTCGACACCATCGCAGAACTGGGACGCCGGGGCCGCCACTGGCCGGCGCAGCGGGTGCACGGCGACCTCCATCTGGGCCAGACCCTGCGCGGCGGCAGCTCCCTCGCCGACGACCACTGGTCGGTCATCGACTTCGAGGGCGAACCCGCCCGGCCGCTCACCGAACGCCGCCGGCCGCAGCCTCCGGTGCGGGACATCGCCGGAATGCTCCGCTCCTTCGACTACGCGGCCAGGAGCCACCAGCCGTGGAACCCGGCCTGGGCCGAACGCTGCCGGTCCGCGTACTGCGACGGATACGCCGAGGCGGCCGGCGCCGACCCGCGCGCGGAGCCGGAACTCCTGCGCGCGTACGAGACGGACAAGGCCGTGTACGAGGCCGTGTACGAAGCACGCCACCGGCCGGACTGGCTGCCGGTGCCGATGGCGGCGATCGACCGACTGGCCGCCGCCCTCACCTGACCCCCGCCCATCCCCCGTTCCCGTCCGCGTCCACCACGACCCGTCGCCGCCCGTCCACCCACCGCGGCCCGGCCCTCGTCCACCCGTCCACACATCCGCCCGTCCGCCCACCGCGGCCCGGTCCTCGTCCACCCGTCCACACATCCGCCCGTCCGCCGCGAACCGCCCGCCAGCACCCCCTTCCGCCCGTGCGCAAGCGACCCCCGCCCCCGCCATCCGTGCCGCAAGGAGGCCGACCCGTGACCGCCCGTCCCCCGTCCCGCCCCTCGTCCCGTACACCGCCCCCGCCCGACACGGGTTCCGGCGCCCGCCGCGCCGGGTCTCCCGCCGACACGACCGGGCCCGGTTCGACCGGGCCCGGGCCCGGGCCCGGCGCGTCGGCCGGTGGGTCGGCCGGTGGGTCGGCCGGTGGGTCGGCCGGCGCGGCCGGTAGGTCGGCCGGTTCGACCGGGGCCGGTGGGTCGGCCGGCGCGGGCGGGCCGCGCCCCCGGCGGAAGTCGGCCCCGCCCCGGCCCCGGTCGACGGACGGCCCGGGGGTACGGGCGGCCCGGCCGCTCGCCGCCGCCGACCGGGCGCGGCTACTGACGGGCGCCCACCACGATCCGCACGCACTGCTCGGCGCGCACTCCGCGCGCGGCGGGGTGGAGGTGCGGGTCCTGCGCCCGTACGCCAGGAGCGTGACCGTGGTCGCCAAGGGGCTGCGGACGGAGCTGCCCGACGACGGCGACGGCTTCTTCTCCGGGCTGCTGCCCCTGCGCGAGGCGCCCGACTACGCCCTGCTCATCACCTACGACGGGCCCGACGGTGCGGGCTCCGTCGAGATCGAGACCCACGATCCCTACCGCTTCCTGCCCGCGCTCGGCGAACTCGACCTGCATCTGATCGGCGAGGGCCGCCACGAGGAGCTGTGGCAGGCGCTGGGCGCGCGGCCGATGACCCACCAGGGGGTCACCGGGACCCGGTTCACGCTCTGGGCGCCGAACGCGCTCGGCGTCCGGGTCATCGGCGACTTCAACTTCTGGGACGGCACCGGATCCCCGATGCGGTCGCTCGGCTCGACCGGCGTGTGGGAGCTGTTCCTCCCGGGGGTGGCGGCCGGCGCGCTCTACAAGTTCCTGATCACCCGGCCCGACGGTTCGACCACGACCCGCGCCGACCCGATGGCCCGGCGGGCCGAGGTGCCACCCGCGAACGCGTCGATCGTGACGGAGTCCCACCATGTGTGGCGGGACGCGGAGTGGATGGCGCACCGGGGCGACCGCCCGGTGCACGCGGCCCCGTTCTCCGTCTACGAGGTCCATCTGCCGTCCTGGCGGCCGGGGCTCACCTACCGCCAGCTCGCGCTCCAGCTCCCGTCCTATGTGAAGGACCTGGGGTTCACCCATGTCGAGCTGATGCCGGTCGCCGAGCACCCCTTCGGCGGCTCATGGGGCTACCAGGTGACCGGCTTCTACGCGCCGACGGCCCGGATGGGCACCCCGGACGACTTCCGGCACCTGGTCGACGCGCTACACCGGGCGGGCATCGGCGTGATCATGGACTGGGTGCCCGCGCACTTCCCGCGCGACGACTGGGCGCTCGCGGAGTTCGACGGCCGCCCGCTGTACGAACCCGCGGACCCGGCCCGGGCGGCCCACCCCGACTGGGGCACGCTGGAGTTCGACTACGGCCGTACGGAGGTGCGGAACTTCCTGGTCGCGAACGCGGTGTACTGGTGCGAGGAGTTCCACATCGACGGGCTGCGGGTGGACGCGGTCGCCTCGATGCTCTACCTCGACTACTCCCGCGAGGAGGGCGAGTGGACCCCGAACGAGCACGGCGGCCGGGAGAACCCGGACGCGGTCGCCTTCCTCCAGGAGATGAATGCGACGGTCTACCGGCGCTGCCCGGGGGTCGTCACCATCGCCGAGGAGTCCACCGCCTGGGACGGCGTCACCCGGGCGACGCACCACATCGGCCCCGGGGGCTACGGCGGCCTCGGCTTCGGGCTGAAGTGGAACATGGGCTGGATGCACGATTCGCTGGGATATGTGGGGCACGAGCCGGTGCACCGCAAGTTCCACCACGGCGAGATGACGTTCTCGATGGTGTACGCGTACAGCGAGAACTACGTCCTGCCGATCTCGCACGACGAGGTGGTGCACGGCAAGCGGTCGCTGGTGGGCAAGATGCCCGGCGACTGGTGGCAGCGGCGCGCCACCCACCGGGCCTATCTGGGCTTCATGTGGGCGCACCCCGGCAAGCAACTCCTCTTCATGGGGCAGGAGTTCGCGCAGGGGGCGGAGTGGTCGGAGGCGCACGGCCCGGACTGGTGGCTGCTGGACCCGTCGTACGCGGCGGAGGCCGACCACCGGGGGGTGCGGCTGCTGGTCCGCGATCTGAACACGGTGTACGGCGAGACGCCCGCGCTCTGGCAGCGGGACACCGAACCGGAGGGTTTCGCCTGGGTGGACGGCGACGCGGCCGAGGACAACGTCTTCGCCTTCCTGCGGTACGACGCCTCGGGGGCGCCGCTGCTGTCGGTGAGCAATTTCTCGCCGGTGGTCCGTGACGCGTACCGGCTGGGTGTCCCGGAGGCGTTCCCCGTCTGGACGGAGGTCATGAACACGGACGAGGGGCGGTACGGGGGCGGGGCGGTGGGCAACCCCGACCCGCTGAAGACGGACCCGGCACCGGCGCACGGCCGCGGGGTGAGCCTCCGGCTGACGCTGCCACCGCTGGCGACGGTGTGGCTGCGGCCGTCGGCCTGAGGGGGCGCGGGGGCGCGGGGGCGCCGGCTGGTCGGGGTGGGGGCCCACGGGCGGCGGCGACACGGGCCCGGGCGAGGGCGGAGCGCCTCAGCACCCTCGCCGCCCGCGCCCCTCCCCCTTCGTCCCCCTTCGCCCCCCTCGTCCCCGACGGCCCCTCGCTCAGCGCCATATCCCGCTCAGCCCACCATCCCCCTCAGCGCGGGGGGCAGCTCGCCGCTGTGCACGACGCCGAGCCGCTGGGTCGCCCGGGTCAGCGCCACATACAGATCGCTGTCCCCGAAGAGCGCGGGTTCGACCACGATGACGGAGTCGAATTCGAGCCCCTTGGCCTGCCGGGGCGCCAGGAGGACGACCCGCCGGGTCAGATCGACGGGCGCGTCCGGATCCGGGCCGCGCAGCGCGGCGAGCCGGGGATGGAGTTCGAGGGGGGCGATGACGGCGAGCCGGCCCTCCTCCGGCGTCTCCCGCCCGACCGCCGCCAGCACGGCCGCGGCCGGATCGGCGGCCCGCTCGGTCCAGGGCGGCACCCCGGTCGAGCGCACCGAGCGCGGCGGCTCGAAACCGGGGAAGGACTCCCGGCGCACGGCGGCGGCCAGCTCCATGATCTCGGCGGGGGTCCGGTAGTTCACCCCGAGCCTGGTGTGCCGCCAGCGGTCGCCGACGTACGGCGCCAGGATCGTCCGCCAGGACCCGAGACCGGCGACGTCGCCGGTCTGCGCGGGATCGCCGACGAGCGTCATCGACCGGGTCGGGCAGCGGCGCATCAGCAGCCGCCAGGCCATCGCGGACAGTTCCTGCGCCTCGTCCACGATGATGTGCCCGAAGGCCCAGGTGCGGTCGGCGGCGGCGCGCTCGGCGGCGCTGCGGTGGTCGGCCTCCTCCTGGCGTTCGGCCATCCGCTCGGCGTCGATGACGTCGTGCGCGGTGAGGACCTCGGACTCCTCGTCCTCGAACTCGTAGCTCGCGGAGCCCTCGGAGAGGTCGAGCACTCCCTGCGCGTAGGCGATCCGCTCCTGCCGTTCGGCCTCGGCGGCGGCGCGGTCGGCGCTGTCGTCGGTGCCGAGCAGCTCGGCTGCCTCGTCCAGGAGTGGCACGTCGGCGGGGGTCCAGCCGCCGCCGTCGCGCCGGATCAACGCGGCGTCGGCCTCCGGTAGGTGCTGGTCCGGCGTCGGCCCGGCGAGGAAGTCGGCGATGAACCCCTCGGGGGTGAGCAGCGGCCACAACTCCTCGATGGCGGCGTGCACCTCGGCGCTGGTGGCGATCTCCTTGCCGAGCTGGGCGATGTCATCGGGACCGAGGAGGTTGGGCCCGCCGTACGGGTCGGCCCCGAGCCGGTCCGCGAGCTGTTCGGTGAGCGCGTCGATGATCCGGAAGGCGAAGTGCGGCCGGGCGAGGTTGTGCGGCAGTCCGGTGGCACGGGCACGGTCGCGTGCCTCGTACGCCATCTCCCGGTGCAGCCGGAGGGTGCCGTACTCCTCGTGCTCGATCTCCAGGGCGGCCTCGGGCACGGTGCCCTCGGCCTCGTAGTCCACGGCGGGCACGGTCTCGGGCAGCCGCTGCCGCTCCCGTACGGCGCGGGCGAGCACATCGGCCATCCCGGCCCGCCCCTTGACCTCGGCGGCGGCGGGGGTGTCCGTACCGGTGGCGCGTACGCCGGGGAAGAGTTCGGCCATGGTCGCGAGCAGCACCCCGGTCTCACCCAGCGAGGGCAGCACCTCGCCGATGTAGCCGAGGAAGGCGGGGTTGGGCCCGACGATGAGCACGGCACGGCGGGCGAGCTGCTCGCGGTGGGCGTAGAGCAGGTACGCGGCGCGGTGCAGCGCGACGGCGGTCTTCCCGGTGCCGGGTCCGCCCTCCACGACGAGCACCCCGTGCCGGGAGGCCCGGATGATCCGGTCCTGTTCGGCCTGGATGGTCCGCACGATATCGGCCATCCGCCCGGTCCGTACGGCACCGAGCGCGGCGAGCAGCACGGCGTCGCCGTCGGGGTCCTCGTGCCCGCTCCGGGTGGCGTCGGCGAGATCGAGGATCTCGTCGTGCAGCGCGGTGACGGCGCGCCCTTCGGTGGTGATGTGCCGTCGCCGGCTCAGCCCCATCGGCCGATACCCGGTGGCGAGATAAAAGGGCCGGGCGACGGGAGCGCGCCAGTCGACGAGAAGGGGAGTGCGTTCCGTGTCGTCCTGCCGGATTCCGATCCGTCCGATGTGGTGCCGGGCACCGTCCTGGAGATCGATCCGCCCGAAACAGAGCCCGGCGTCCACGGCATTCAGCGCGGCCAGCTCACCGGATTGCTCGGCGACGGCGACATCGCGCTCGACCCGGGCCTGGAGACCGGTGCCGACCTGCCCGATCGTGGTCTGAACAGCGGTTTCGGCCTGCTCACGGAGGGCGTCGAGACGCTCGTAGAGAAGGGAGACGAATTGCTGTTCATTCTGCAATTCCTTGGTTGACAATTCAGCTCCTGACGCGCTATGGTGTCACCAGTGAGTTTACCCGGGCAGGTTGTCGATGACTGCTTCGAATGGCCGTGCGTGACAATCCCGCACAGTGTCCAACACAGCTTCCGACACGGCCCCGAACACAGTCTCTGCCGATAGACATCGAACCACTCAATATACTCCGATAAAGGCCCCACCCGTCAATTCGGGTGGGGCCTTTATCGCGGATATCCCAGCAGTGCGGTACGGACCAGCGACCCCGACACCCCCACCGATCACACCGATCACACCGATCGGACAAATCACCCAGCCGGGTGAAGCTCCGCCCCGATGTCGTCATATCCGATACGCGCCACCACGCCTCCGTCCAGCCTGAGTGACGAGACATTCGGACATCGGGCCCATGGGCCCGATCTCACCACGGGGACGGAACATGCGAAGGAACTCCAGGCACGACCGGTCCAGCACGGCGCGGCGCGGCGCAAGGTGGGCGGCGCTGGCGGGCGCGGCGCTGCTGGCCGTACTGCCCACGGTCGGGGTGGCGGACGCGGCACCGGAGGCCCGCGAGCGGGTCGCGGCCAGGCAGTGCGCCTACTACGAGGCACACGGCTCCGCGTACTGGAACCACTGCACCACGGACGGCTCCTGGATCGTGATCAAGCTCGATGTCGTTCTGGGGCGCGACGAGTACCGCTGTGTCGGCCCCGGCGTGACCAGGCTCGGCCCGGCCGCAAAGTACCGGGGCGCCAGCTACGAACACCGGTTGTGCGGCTGACCCCGATCGCACATCAGGGAACCCCCGCACGCTCGGCGTGCGGGGGCTCCCGGCCCTCCCCGGAGGAGCTCGTCGACGGAGTCCGGGCACGGCGCCTTCCACTCCTCCGGCGACACCGTCCGCCCCCGGGCTACGCGGGCTTGACGAGGGCCTCGTACGTGCTCGCCCAGTCGTCCTTCGCGTGGCCCCGCGCGATCGCCAGGTCCGCCACCTTCTTGATGGCCTCCAACTGGGACACGTCCAGGCCCCGGGCCCGGGACGCGTGCAGGATGTGGTCGACGGAGGCGGCCATCGTGCCGAGGTTGGCCTCCGTGCCGGGGTAGCTGCCCGCGTCGATCTCGGCCGCCGAGCCACTGGCGATCGGCGGCATGATCCCGACGATGGTGTCCAGGTAGGGCGCGATGTCGGCGGCCTGGACGCCCTCCGCCTTGGCGAACGCGAAGGCGTGGATCAGCCCGGAGATGGACCCGTAGAAGAAGTCCAGCAGCGACAGATCGTAGACGGCCGCGCGCGCCGGCTCCTCACCGACGAAGGTCGTCCGGCCGCCGAGTGCCCTCAGCGTCGTCTCGTACGTGTCGAAGGACTCCCGCGACCCGGCGTAGAACAGCAGCGCGTCCGGGGTGCCGATCACCGCGGTCGGCACCATCACGGCGCCGTCCAGATAGGCGATGGACCGCTCCGCCGCCCAGGCCGCCGCCGCTCGGGCGCGGTCCGGCAGGTCCGAGGTGACATTGACGAGCACCCGGCCCTGGAGCGCGTCGCCCAGCGGGGCGAGGATCGCGTCGGACGCGTCATAGCCGACGACACAGACGACGACCACCTCACCCGCCCGTACGGCCTCCTCGGCGGTCGCGGCCCGGACGGCCCCGCGGGCGACGAGGTCCTCCCCCTTGCCGGGCGAACGGTTCCAGACGGTGGTGGGATGACCGGCGCCCAGAAAGGCACCGGCGAGGGCCCGGCCCATGGCGCCGAGGCCGATGACGGTGACGGGGGTGGGAGATGTGTGCGGGGTGGTAGACATGTGTTCATCGTTCTTGAGCACCGCAGCAACCACAAGTACCGACTTAAAAGTCAGGTACTTACGAAAAAGTAACCATCCAGGTCAGGGCCGCCTGCCCGACACATCCCCGCCCCGACACACCTCCGCCCCGACCCGGCGGAGTGCGACGGGTCGGGGCGGAGGTCAGGCGGTGGGGCGCGTCAGGCGAGCGACGCGATGGCCTGGTTGAAGGTGGCCGACGGGCGCATCACGGCCGCCGCCTTCGCCGGGTCGGGCTGGTAGTAGCCGCCGATGTCGACCGGCGAACCCTGGACCGCGACCAGCTCGTCGATGATCGTCTGCTCCTGGTCGCCCAGCGTCTTCGCGAGACCGGCGAACGCCTCCGCGAGCTGCGCGTCGTCCGTCTGGGCCGCCAGCTCACGGGCCCAGTAGAGGGCCAGGTAGAAGTGGCTGCCGCGGTTGTCGATACCGCCCAGTCGACGACTCGGCGACTTGTCCTCGTTGAGGAACGTGCCGGTCGCCCGGTCCAGCGTGTCCGCGAGGATCTGGGCGCGCGCGTTCTCCGTCGTCGTCGCGAGGTGCTCGAAGCTGACCGCGAGCGCGAGGAACTCGCCCAGGCTGTCCCAGCGGAGGTAGTCCTCCTTGACGAGCTGCTGGACGTGCTTGGGGGCCGAGCCGCCGGCGCCCGTCTCGAAGAGTCCGCCGCCGTTCATCAGCGGGACGACGGAGAGCATCTTGGCGCTGGTGCCCAGCTCCAGGATCGGGAACAGGTCGGTGAGGTAGTCACGGAGCACATTGCCGGTGACGGAGATGGTGTCCTCGCCGCGGCGGATCCGCTCCAGGGAGAAGGCGATGGCGTCGACCGGCGCCATGATCTCGATCTGGAGGCCCTCGGTGTCGTGCTCGGTCAGGTACTGCTTGACCTTGGTGATGAGGCTGGCGTCGTGCGCGCGGGACTCGTCCAGCCAGAAGACGGTCGGGTTGCCGGTCGCGCGGGCGCGGGTGACGGCGAGCTTGACCCAGTCGCGGATCGGCAGGTCCTTGGTCTGGCACATGCGCCAGATGTCCCCGGCGCTGACCGCGTGCTCCAGCACGACGGCGCCGTTCCCGTCGAGCACCCGGACCGTGCCGGTGGCCGGGATCTCGAAGGTCTTGTCGTGGCTGCCGTACTCCTCGGCCTTCTGCGCCATGAGGCCGACGTTCGGCACCGAGCCCATCGTGGCCGGGTCGTACGCGCCGTTCGCCCGGCAGTCCTCGATGACGACCTGGTAGATCCCGGCGTAGCTGCTGTCGGGGATGACGGCGAGGGTGTCGGCCTCCTGGCCGTCGGGGCCCCACATATGACCGGAGGTGCGGATCATCGCGGGCATGGAGGCGTCGACGATGACATCGCTCGGCACGTGCAGGTTGGTGATGCCACGGTCGGAGTCGACCATCGCGAGGGCCGGGCCCTCGGCCAGCTCGGCCTCGAAGGACGCCTTGATCTCGGCGCCGGACGGCAGCGACTCCAGACCCTTGAGGATGCCGCCGAGACCGTCGTTCGGGGTCAGGCCGGCCGCGGCGAGGGCCTCGCCGTGCTCGGCGAACGTCTTCGGGAAGAAGGCGCGGACCACATGGCCGAAGATGATCGGGTCGGAGACCTTCATCATGGTGGCCTTGAGGTGGACGGAGAACAGCACGCCCTCGGCCTTGGCCCGCGCGATCTGCGCGGTCAGGAACTCACGCAGCACGGCGACCCGCAGCACGGACGCGTCCACGACCTCGCCCGCGAGCACCGGGACGGACTCGCGCAGCACGGTGGTGCTGCCGTCGTCCCCGGCCAGCTCGATCCGGAGCGAGCCCGCGTCGGCGACGACCACGGACTTCTCGGTGGAGCGGAAGTCGTCGGCGTCCATGTGCGCGACATTGGTCTTGGAGTCGCCGGTCCAGGCACCCATGCGGTGCGGGTGGGCCTTGGCGTAGTTCTTGACCGACGCGGGGGCGCGGCGGTCGGAGTTGCCCTCGCGCAGTACGGGGTTGACGGCGCTGCCCTTGACCTTGTCGTACCGGGCGCGTACGTCCCGGTCCTCGTCGGTCTTGGGGTCGTCCGGGTAGTCCGGCAGCGCGTAGCCCTGCTCCTGAAGCTCGGCGATGGCCGCCTTGAGCTGCGGGATCGAGGCCGAGATGTTCGGCAGCTTGATGATGTTCGCGCCGGGGGTCCGCGCCAGCTCACCGAGCTCGGCGAGCGCGTCATCGATGCGCTGCCCGTCTTCGAGACGCTCGGGGAACCCAGCGATGATCCGCCCTGCCAGGGAGATGTCACGGCTCTCCACCGTGACCCCGGCGGTCGAGGCGTACGCCTCGACGACAGGCAAGAACGAATACGTCGCCAGGGCCGGGGCCTCATCCGTGTGGGTGTAGATGATGGTCGAGTCAGTCACCGGGTGCTCCGCTCCACGTCTGCAACATTGCTCGACATCAAGATATCTCGTGACCGCAAGCCGTTCGAAGGGGCCTCGGCCGAAACGGAGCCGCGGCCCGCCCTCTGCCGTGGGGGAAGCGGAGGGAGGGCCGCGGGGCCAGGGGGTGGTACGGGGGCGCGCGGTCGGTACGGGGCCGGTGCGATGGCACCGGCGCGCCGGGCCTCAGCAGGGCGGGTTCCCCGAGAACGGGGGCGCATTCACCGGGAGGACGACTGCGCCCCGAACGGGATCAGACCTTCTCCCGCACCCCGTCCGCCTCGCGCGCCTCCAACACCACCGGAGTCGGCGCGGACTCCGCGGACGTCGCGGACTGCTCCTCGGCCGGCGCGCCGTGACCGTCGTCCAGCAGGGTCTTCTCGTCGAACGGGATCCGGCCGGCGAGCACCTCGGTCACCCGCTCCTTGTCGATCTCCTTCGTCCAGGTGCCGACCAGCACGGTCGCCACCGCGTTCCCGGCGAAGTTCGTCATGGCCCGCGCCTCGCTCATGAAGCGGTCGATGCCGACGATCAGCCCGACGCCGTCGACCAGCTCCGGCTTGTGCGACTGGAGGCCGCCCGCGAGGGTCGCCAGACCGGCGCCGGTGACACCGGCCGCGCCCTTCGAAGCGATGATCATGAAGATGAGGAGGGAGACCTGCTCGGAGGCGCTCAGCGGGTCGCCCATCGCGTTGGCGATGAAGAGCGACGCCATCGTGAGGTAGATCGCGGTGCCGTCGAGGTTGAAGGAGTAGCCGGTCGGGACGGTGATGCCGACCACCGGCTTGCTCACGCCCATGTGCTCCAGCTTGGCGATCAGCCGCGGCAGCGCCGACTCCGACGACGAGGTGGAGAGGATGAGCAGGAACTCCCGGCCCAGGTACTTCAGCAGCGACCAGAGGTTGACCCCCGAGACCAGCTTCAGCAGCGCACCCAGCACGATGAAGACGAAGAGCGCGCAGGTCACATAGAAGCCGATCATGATCACGGCGAGCGACTTCAGCGCGTCCAGACCGGTCTCGCCGACCACCGCGGCTATGGCGCCGAACGCACCCACCGGGGCGACCCACATGATCATGGCGAGGATGCGGAAGACCAGCCGCTGGATGTGCCCGATGCCCCGGAGCACCGGCTCCCCCGCGGCGCCCATCGCCTGGAGGGCGAATCCGGCGAGCAGCGCGACCAGCAGGGTCTGGAGCACCTCGCCGCCGGTGAAGGCGGAGACCATCGTCGTCGGGATGATCCCGATCAGGAAGTCGGCGGTGGACTCGCCGCCCGCCCCCTCGGCCGCCTTGCCGCCCGCTTCCCGCGCGGCCTCGGTGATGTGCAGCCCGGAACCGGGCTCCAGGACGTTGCCGACGAGCAGGCCGATCGCCAGGGCGACCGTCGACATCGTCAGGAAGTAACCGAGCGCGAGCCCGCCGACGGCGCCGACCTTGGCGGCCTTGCGGACCGATCCGATGCCCAGCACGATCGTGCAGAAGATGACCGGCGAGATCATCATCTTGATCAGGTTCACGAACCCGGTGCCGATGGGCTTCAGTTCGACGGCGACCCCGGGAGCCGCGAAGCCCACGGTCACGCCGAGCACGACAGCGACGATCACGGCGATATACAGATAGTGCGTACGGTCCCGCCTGCCGGACTCAGCCACCACGGGGTACCTCCTCAAAACCGGTCCACAGCGCGTTTATGTTTCGTATGGATTTCCGTGACTATCCAGCACGCTGTGACCCCGGTCACGCTTACGTGCGTTTCGTTCACGCCAGAAGTGGCGTGCAGACTTGCCCCCATGCGGATACCCCGCCCGCGCAGCCTCGCGGGACAGCTCTTCGCGATGCAGGTCGTCCTGGTCGCCGCGATCGTGGCGGGCTGCGCCCTCTTCGCGTACCTCACCGACCGCGCCCAGGCCGAGGAGACCGCGCGGCTCCAGTCCACGGCGACCGCGACCGCCGTCGCGCGCTCCCCCTCGGTCATCGCCGCCGCCCGCTCCGACCGCCCCGCCGAGGCGCTCCAGCCGTACGCGGAGGACGTACGCCGGGGCGCGGGCGTCAACTTCGTGGTGGTGATGGCACCGGACGGCACCCGCTGGAGCCATCCGGAACCGGATGAGATCGGCCGGAAGTATCTGGGGCACATCGACGAGGCGCTGCGGGGCGAGACCTTCAGCGAGAAGCACCTCGGGGTGCTCGGCCCGTCGATACGGACGGTGGTGCCGGTGTACGACGGTGAACGGATCACCGCTGTCGTCAGCGCGGGCATCACCATCCAGCGGATCAGCGAGCAGATGCGGCAGCAGGTCGTGGCGCTACTGCTGGTCGCGGGCGCGGCGCTGGCGCTCGGCGGCCTCGGGACGTACGTCATCAACGCCCGGCTGCGACGGCACACCCACGGCATGAACGCGGCGGAGCTGAGCCGGATGCACGACTACCACGAGGCGGCGCTGCACGCGGTGCGCGAGGGGCTGTTGATGCTCGACGGGCGGCGCAGGATCGCGCTCGTCAACGACGGAGCGCGGGAGTTGCTCGGGCTGGACGCCGACGCGGTGGGCCGGCCGGTGGCCGAACTGGGCCTGCCCGCCCGGCTCACGGGCGCCCTGCTGGCCGCCGAGCCACGGGTGGACGAGGTCCATCTCACCGCCGACCGGGTCATCGTGGTGAACACGAGCCCGGTCGTCGGCGGCGAACGGCGCGGCACCGTGGCGACCCTCCGCGACCACACCGAACTCCAGTCTCTGTCCGGGGAGTTGGACTCGGAGCGTGGCTTCACCCAGGCGCTCAGATCGCAGGCGCACGAGGCGGCGAACCGGCTGCACACGGTGGTCTCGCTCATCGAACTCGGACGGGCGGACGAGGCGGTCGACTTCGCCACGGCGGAGCTGGAACTGGCCCAGACACTGACGGACCGGGTGGTGGACGCGGTCGGCGAACCGGTCCTGGCGGCGCTGCTGCTGGGCAAGGCGGCACAGGCGAACGAGCGGGGGGTGGAGCTGGTGCTCGCGGCGGACAGCCGGATCGACGACGGGGTGCTGCCGCCGTCACTGCCCGCGCGGGACCTGGTGACGATCCTGGGCAATCTGATCGACAACGCGGTGGACGCGGCGTCCGACGCGGCGGCCCGGTCCGGCGACACCACCTCCCCCGGCCTCGGCCGGCCACCCCGGGCCCGGGTGACCGTCACCGTCACGGCCCGTACCGACGGGGACGAACTGCTGATCAGGGTGTACGACACGGGTGCGGGCGTCGCCCCGGACCGGGTGGACGAAGTGTTCCACCGGGGCTGGTCCACCAATGGATCGGGCCGGGGGCTGGGACTCGCCCTGGTCCAGCAGGCGGTCCACCGGGGGCGCGGGAGGGTGACCCTGACGGAGGGCCCGGACGGCGGCGCCGACTTCGTGGTGAGGTTGCCGCTGGACGCGGGGGTCTCCGTATGAAGCGGGGTGTCCCCATGGGGTGGGGTACCCGTAGGGAGCGCGCCGACCGGGGGTGGCGCCCTCCCGGGGTGATCCCCCGTCCCGTGCGCACCGCGCGCCCCGCCCCACCCGTACGCCCCGCCTCGCTCGTACGCCCCGCCTCGCTCGTACGCCCCGCCCGTCCTGTCCTGCCCGCACAACTCATCGTGCCCGTACAACTCATCGTGCCCGTACGAACCATCGTGCCCGTACGACCTATCGCGGAGGTACCCGTATGAGCACCGGCAGCGGGACCGGGACCGGCAGCGGTAGCGGTAGCGGTAGCGGTAGCGGCTCGGGAGCGCCCATCCGTGTCCTCGTCGTGGAGGACGACCCCGTCGCCGCCGACGCCCACGCGCTCTACGTCGGCCGGGTCGCCGGATTCACCCTCGCCGGGGTCGCCCACTCCCGTTCCGAGGCGGTCCGGGTGCTGGAGCGGACCCGGGTCGATCTACTCCTCCTCGATCTCTACCTCCCCGACGGACACGGGCTGCATCTGCTGCGGTCGCTGCGCGCGGCCGGTCATCTCGCCGATGTCATCGCCGTCACCTCCGCCCGGGATCTCGCGATCGTGCGCGAAGGTGTCTCCCTGGGAGTGGTCCAGTACGTCCTGAAACCATTCACTTTCGCCACGCTCCGCGACCGTCTCGCCCGGTACGCGGAGTTCCGGGCGAGCGCCGGGGAGGCCAGCGGTCAGGACGAGGTGGACCGGGCGCTCGGGGTGCTCCGCGCGCCCGCGACCGGCGCTCTCCCCAAGGGCCTGAGCGGTCCAACACTGGAGTCCGTCACCCGTACGCTGCGGGAATCGACCGACGGACTGACCGCGGCGGAGGCCGGCACCGCCGTCGGGATCTCCCGGATCACCGCCCGCCGCTATCTGGAGCACCTGGTCGAGGAGGGCCGGGCGAAGCGCAGTCCGCAGTACGGGCAGATCGGCCGACCCGAACTCCAGTACCGATGGATTCGCGCCAGCCGCTGAGACCGCCCCCCGGCGGCCGTGCCCTGCCCGGGGGATTGACCCCCTGAGCGGGCCGGTCCTACGGTCGCGTGGCAGGCCCTCCGCGGCCCCCGGCCCGGAGCCCGGCTCAGAGGAGGTCGTGCCCGTGCGCCCCACCGCCCCACTGACCCGCCGCCCACGCACCCGTACCGTCCCGCCGACCGGCCGCCCACGCACCCGTACCGTCGCGCTCGCCGTCGTCACGGCGCTGACCGTGCTGACGGCGGGGACGCTCACCGCGTGCGACAGCGGCTCGGGCGGTGATCCGGACACCGTGAAGGTCCTCTACAACCGGTCCACGGACAACAAGATCCGGTTCAAGGACGAACACCTCGACGCGGTGCGGAAACAGTTCGAGAAGGCCCACCCGGGCAAGAAGGTCAAGCTCATCCCGGTCCAGGCACCGGACAACGACTACGCCACCAAGGCGCAGCAGATGATGCGCTCCCCCAAGACCGCCCCGGACCTGGTGTACGAGGACACCTTCCGCATCAACTCCGACATCAAGGCGGGGTACTTGGAGCCGCTGGACGACTACCTGTCGGGGTGGCGGGAGTGGGACCGGTTCGTGGACACCGCGAAGGCGGCGGCCAAGGCGGAGGACGGCAGGACCTACGGCATCCCGGACGGCACCGACACCCGCGGCCTCTGGTTCAACAAGGCGGTCTTCGCGAAGGCCGGGCTCCCCGCCGACTGGCGCCCGAAGGACTGGGCGGCCGTCCTCGACGCGGCCCGCACCGTCAAGCGGAAGGTCCCCGGGGTCATCCCGCTCAATGTCTACACCGGCAAGGGCCCCGGCGAGGCCGCCGTGATGCAGGGCTTCGAGATGCTGCTGTACGGGACCGGAGCCGACCCCCTCTATGACGCGGGCGCCAAGAAGTGGGTCACCGGCCACCCCGGGTTCCGGGACGCGCTGGAGTTCGTGCGCACCGTGTACGCGGAGAAGCTCGGCCCCGACGTCTCGGACGCCCTCGACCCCAATGTGGGCACCCGGGTGGCGACCGAGTGGTTCCCGGAGGGGAAGTTGGCGATCTCCCTCGACGGTTCCTGGCTGGGCCAGAACTGGATCAACAAGGGCCCCAAGGAGTGGCCGGAGTGGAGCCGCGACCTGGCCCAGACGGCGATGCCGACCCAGCGCGGCCAGGCGCCCGGGAAGGTGTCGATGTCGGGCGGCTGGGCCTGGTCGATCCCGGCGAAGGCGAAGAACGCCGACCTCGCCTTCGAGTTCATCAAGATCCTCCAGACGCCGAAGAACGCTTCCCGGTGGTGTGTGGTCGCCGCGCAGATCGCGGTGCGCGACGATGTGGCGGCCGACCCCGCCTATCTGCGGTCGATGCCGGGAATCGAGTTCTTCACCGGGCTCGTCCGCCACACCCACTACCGGCCGGCGACACCCGTCTATCCCCAGGTGTCGACGGCCATAGGGGAGGCGATGGAGCAGGTGACGACGGGGGACGCGACGGCGGCTGACGCGACCGCGGCGTACGAGGAGCGGTTGAGAACCCTCGTGGACGGCGCGGTCACCACCGGGTGAGCGCGAGCCGACGGGGGGCGTGGCGCTGGCTGCCGATCGCCCCCGCCACCCTTCTGCTGCTGCTCTTCCTCGCCGGGCCGATCGGGTACTGCGTCTGGATCGCCTTCACCGACACCCAGCTCACGGGCGCGTCCGGCGCCGACTTCGTCGGGCTCGACAACTTCCGCCGCGCCTTCGCCGACGATGGCTTCCGCAACGCCGTCTGGCTGACCCTCGTCTTCACCTTCGTCTCGGCGGTGATCGGCCAGAACACCCTCGGTCTGGCGCTGGCCGGTCTGATGCGGGCCGCGTCCCGGCCGGTCAGAACGGTCACCGGCACCCTGGTGATCGCGGCCTGGGTGCTGCCGGAGATCGTCGCGGCCTTCCTCCTCTACGCGTTCTTCCGCCGGGAGGGGACGCTCAACGCCGTACTGGACTGGCTCCAACTGCCGTCCCAGAACTGGCTGTACACGCTGCCGATCCTGGCCGTGTCATTCGCCAATGTGTGGCGGGGCACCGCGTTCTCGATGCTGATCTACTCCGCCGCGCTGGCCGAGATCCCCCGGGAGGTGGTGGAGGCGGCGGAGGTGGACGGCGCGAGCGGTCCGCGCAGGCTCTGGTACATCACGCTGCCGATGATCCGGCGTTCGATCGGGACCAATCTGATGCTGAACACGCTCTCCACGCTGTCGGTCTTCGGGCTGATCTGGGCGATGACGCGCGGCGGCCCCGGCAACCGGAGCCAGACCCTGCCGGTGTTCATGTACGACCAGGCGTTCCTGAAGAGCCTGATCGGTTACGGGACGGCGGTGGCGCTGCTGCTCCTGCTGGTGGGGGCGCTGTTCTCGGTGGTCTACCTGCGGCTGATGAAGGCGGAGGTGTGATGCCCGGCCGACCGGAGACCGACCGCCCCGGGCGAAGCCGAAGCCGAGGCCGGGGCCGGGGCCGGGGCCCGCTCCGGAACAGAGGCAGGAACAGGCCCCGGGTCAGGAGGCGGGAGCGGGGGCGGTTCGCCGCCGACGCCGCCCTGCTGCTGACCGCCGCCGCCTTCGCGCTCCCCCTCGTCTGGCTGGCGCTGGCGTCCGTGGACACGGAGGCGGATCTCCGGGTCCGCGTGCCCTCCTCGATCTCCGGCGAGAACTTCGGCGCGGTGCTCACCGACGAGATCACCTTCACGCCGATGCTCAACAGCCTGCTGCTGTGCGGGGGTGCGACGGCCCTCACGGTGGTGTGCGCGACCCTCGCCGCCTATCCGCTCTCCCGGCACCGGTCGCGCTGGGGCCGCCCGTACCTGCTGACGATCCTCTTCACGACCTGTCTGCCGATCACCGCGATCATGGTCCCGGTCTACGGGCTCTTCGTGCAGGTCAATCTGATCGACACGCTCTACGGCACCGGGCTCTTCCTGGCCACCTCGCAACTCCCTTTCTCCATCTGGCTGATGAAGAACTTCATGGACGGGGTCCCGGTGGTGCTGGAGGAGGCGGCCTGGACCGACGGCGCGTCGAATCTCCAGACGCTGGGCCGGGTGGTGCTGCCGCTGATGGGGCCCGGGGTGACGGTGGTGACGATCTACACGTTCATCCAGCTCTGGGGGAACTTCTTCGTCCCCTTCATGCTGATCCTGACGCCCGACCAACTGCCCGCTTCCGTCTCCATCTTCACCTTCTTCGGCAACTACGGATCGGTGGTGTACGGGCAGTTGGCGGCGTTCTCCATCCTGTACTCGGCACCGGTGCTGGTGCTCTACGTACTGATCTCGCGCAGGCTGGGCGGCGGCTTCGCGCTCGGCGGCGCGGTCAAGGGCTGAGCCCGGGGCCCGGGCCCGGTCCAGTGACCGGCTCCGCCCCGGTCTCGGCCTCCGCCCCGGTCTCGGTCTCAGCCTCAGCCTCAGCCTCAGCCTCAGGATCAGAAGACCGACTCGGCCTCGTCCATCCGGTCCACCGGCACCGTCTTCAGCCGGGTCACCGCGTCCGCCAGCGGCGCCATCACCACATCGGTGCCCCGCAGCGAGGTCATCCCGCCGAAGTCACCCCGGTGCGCGGCCTCCACCGCGTGCCAGCCGAAGCGGGTCGCCAGCACCCTGTCGTACGCGGTCGGCACGCCACCGCGCTGCACATGGCCGAGGATGACCGGCTTGGCCTCCTTGCCGAGGCGGTGCTCCAGCTCCGCCGCGAGCCGGTTACCGATGCCCTCGAAGCGCTCGTGGCCGTACTGGTCGATCTCGCCCTTGCCGTAATCCATGGAGCCCTCGGCCGGGTGCGCGCCCTCGGCGACGCAGATCACGGCGAACTTCTTGCCCCGCGAGAACCGCTCCTCGACCATCTTCACCAGGTCCTCGACCTGGAAGGGCCGCTCCGGCAGACAGATCCCGTGCGCGCCGCCCGCCATCCCGGACTCCAGGGCGATCCAGCCCGCGTGCCGTCCCATCACCTCGACCACCATCACCCGCTGATGCGATTCGGCGGTGGTCTTCAGCCGGTCTATGGCCTCGGTGGCGACCGTGACGGCGGTGTCGAAGCCGAAGGTGCGGTCGGTGGCGGAGATGTCGTTGTCGATGGTCTTCGGCACACCGACGACGGGCATACCCGCGTCGGAGAGCATCCGGGAGGCGGTGAGGGTGCCCTCGCCGCCGATCGGGATGAGGACGTCGATGCCGTACCGGCGCTGCAACTCGCCGCAGTTCTCGGCGGCCTCCCGCAGCCGGTTGCGCTCCAGCCGGGCGGAGCCGAGGATCGTGCCGCCGCGGGCGAGGATGCCGCTGACCGCGTTGAGGTCGAGCGGGCGGTAGTGGCCGTCGAGGAGGCCCTTGAAGCCGTCCTCGAAGCCGATGACCTCGTCGTCATAGCCGGTCAGCGCCCGGTGCACGACCGACCGGATCACTGCGTTCAGTCCGGGGCAGTCCCCGCCGGCGGTGAGTACTCCGATACGCATCGTGCTGTTTCTCCCGCTCGTCAGTGGTACAGGTGAGCCGTATTCGATTGTTCCATGGGCCCCGGGTACCCGCCCTCCCGGCCTTCAGGGGTGCCCGAGGCACCCCATCCGGCCCGGCAGGCGCCTTATCGATCCCCGGAGGTATTGTCAAGAGGTGAGGCCGCGCCCAGCGGTTTTTTTGTACGACCTTTTGTACTTTACGGCAGCGATGGCCGGGTACTGCTGAACGAGAACCCGCCATCGGGCAGCTCGAACCAGCCGCCCGGCCGACCCCCCGCCGGGCGGCACCACAGACAACCTCAGATGCACCGACAAGCACCGACAAGCACTGTCAAGCACCGAAGACGGACGGGAGAGCACGCGTGACGCGCAGCGTGTACGTGACCGGGATCGACCGCGGGGACGGCCGCCAGGTCGTCGAACTGGGAGTGATGGAACTCCTCACCCGCCAGGTGGACCGGGTGGGCGTCTTCCGTCCGCTGGTCCACGACGGTCCCGACCGGCTCTTCGAACTGCTGCGGGCGCGGTACCGCCTCACCCAGGACCCCGCGTCGGTGTACGGACTCGACTACCACGAGGCGTCCGCCCTCCAGGCCGAGAAGGGCACCGACGAGCTGGTCTCCCGGCTCGTCGACCGCTTCCACCGGGTGGCCAGGGAGTACGAGGTCGTCCTCGTGCTCGGCACCGACTTCGCCGCCACCCAGCTCCCCGACGAGCTGGCGCTCAACGCACGGCTCGCCAACGAGTTCGGCGCCTCGGTGATCCCGGTGGTCGGCGGCAAGGGCCAGACCGCCGAGTCCGTACGGGCCGAGGCGCGCAACGCCCACCGCGCCTACGACGCCCTGGGCAGCAATGTCCTCGCCATGGTCGTCAACCGCGTCGCCCCCGAGGACCGCGCGGTGATAGCCGAGCGGCTGGCGGCCCGCCTCCCGGTGCCCTGCTACGTCCTCCCGGACGCGCCCGCGCTCGCCGCGCCGACCGTCGCCCAGATCACCCATGCGCTCGGCGGCACGGTCCTCCTCGGCGACGACTCCGGCCTCGCCCGCGACGCCCTCGACTTCGTCTTCGGCGGCGCGATGCTGCCCAACTTCCTCAACGCCCTGACCCCCGGCTGCATGGTCGTCACCCCCGGCGACCGCGCCGATCTCGTGGTCGGCGCGCTGGCCGCGCACTCGGCGGGCACCCCGCCGATCGCCGGACTGCTGCTCACCCTGAACGAGCGCCCCAGCCAGGAGATCCTCACCCTCGCGTCCCGGCTCGCCCCCGGCACCCCCGTGATCTCCGTCCCCCACAACAGCTGGCCCACCGCCACCGAACTCTTCGGCCTGGAGGGCAAGCTCAACGCGACCACGCCCCGCAAGGCGGAGACCGCGCTCGGACTCTTCGAACGCCATGTCGACACCAGTGAGCTGCTGGACCGGCTCGCGGTGGCCCGCAGCGGCCATGTCACGCCGATGATGTTCGAACACGAGCTGCTGGAACAGGCCCGGGCCGACCGCCGCCGGGTCGTGCTCCCCGAGGGCACGGAGGAGCGGGTGCTGCGCGCCGCCGATGTGCTGGTCCGCCGCGACGTCTGTGACCTCACCCTGCTCGGCGACCCCGAGGTGATCCGCAAGAAGGCCGCCGACCTGGGCATCGATCTGACCGCCGTGCAGCTCATCGACCCGAACACCTCCGAACTGCGGCAGGGCTTCGCCGAGCGGTACGCGGAGCTGCGCGCCCACAAGGGGGTGTCGGTTGAGCTGGCGTACGACGTGGTGGCCGATGTGAACTACTTCGGCACGCTGATGGTCCAGGAGGGCCTGGCGGACGGCATGGTCTCCGGTTCGGTGCACTCCACGGCGGCGACGATCCGCCCGGCCTTCGAGATCATCAAGACCAAGCCGGAAGCCTCGATCGTCTCGTCCGTCTTCTTCATGTGCCTCGCCGACAAGGTGCTGGTGTACGGCGACTGCGCGGTCAACCCGGACCCGAACGCCGAGCAGCTCGCGGACATCGCCGTCCAGTCGGCGGCCACCGCCGCCCGGTTCGGCGTGGACCCGCGGATCGCGATGCTCTCGTACTCGACCGGCACCTCGGGCTCCGGCGCGGACGTCGACAAGGTGCGCGAGGCGACCGAGCTGGTGCGCGGCGCGCGGCCGGATCTGCGGATCGAGGGACCGATCCAGTACGACGCGGCGGTCGAGCCGTCCGTGGCGGCGACCAAACTGCCGGACTCGGAGGTGGCGGGCCGCGCGACGGTGCTGATCTTCCCGGACCTGAACACCGGCAACAACACCTACAAGGCCGTCCAGCGCTCGGCCGGCGCGGTGGCGGTGGGGCCCGTGCTCCAGGGGCTGCGCAAGCCCGTGAACGACCTGTCCCGGGGGGCCCTGGTGAGCGACATCGTGAACACGGTCGCCATCACGGCGATCCAGGCGCAGCCGGAGACCGCGCCCGACCAGACCGACACCGCAACCGCCCGGACCGGCCGGGCCGCCCCGGCCGCGTCCGTATGACCGCTCCGGTCGCCCGGCGATCACCCCGTACGCCGGCCCCGTACAGCCACGCACCGCACACCGCACCACGCACCGTTCGACACAGAGAAGGCTCCATGACCGCGACCCGAGTCCTCGTCCTCAATTCCGGCTCCTCGTCGGTGAAGTACCAGCTCCTCGACATGCGCGACGGTTCCCGTCTCGCGGTCGGGCTGGTCGAGCGGATCGGTGAGGCGAACTCCCGGCTCGTCCACACCCCGCTGGGCGAAGGCGCGGAGAAGCGCGAGCGCACCGGCCCGATCGCCGACCACGGCGCCGCCCTGAAGGCGGTCGCCGATGAGCTGACGGCGGACGGTCTCGGCCTGGACTCCCCCGAGCTGGCGGCGATCGGCCACCGGGTCGTCCACGGTGGGCTGCGCTTCACCGAGCCGACGGTGATCGACGACGATGTCCTCGCGGAGGTGGAGCGGCTGGTCCCGGTCGCGCCGCTGCACAATCCGGCGAACATCACCGGCATCCGGACCGCGCGGGCGCTCCGCCCGGACCTGCCGCAGGTCGCGGTCTTCGACACGGCCTTCCACACGACGATGCCGGAGTCGGCGGCCCGCTACGCCATCGACGTGGAGACGGCGGACGCCCACCGCATCCGCCGCTACGGATTCCACGGCACCTCGCACGCTTACGTCTCCCGGGAGACGGCTCGGCTGCTGGGCAAGGCCCCGGAGGACGTCAACGTCATCGTGCTGCACCTGGGCAACGGCGCGTCGGCGTCGGCGGTCAAGGGTGGCCGGTGCGTGGACACCTCGATGGGTCTCACGCCCTTGGAGGGGCTGGTGATGGGTACCCGCTCCGGTGACATCGATCCGGCCGTCACCTTCCACCTGAAGCGGGTCGCTGGAATGTCGACGGACGACATCGACGCGCTGCTCAACAAGAAGAGCGGCCTGGTGGGCCTGTGCGGCGACAACGACATGCGGGAGATCCGCCGCCGGATCGAGGAGGGCGACGAGCGCGCGCTGCTCGCCTTCGAGATCTACATCCACCGGCTGAAGAAGTACATCGGCGCCTACTACGCGGTACTCGGCCGGGTGGACGCCATCGCGTTCACGGCCGGTGTCGGCGAGAACGCGGCCGCGGTACGGGAGGCGGCGGTGGCCGGCCTCGAAGAGCTGGGGCTCGCCCTGGACACCGGGTTGAACGACGAGCGGTCGGACGAGGCGCGGATCATCTCGGCCCCGTACGCCCGGGTCGCGGTGGCCGTGGTCCCGACGGACGAGGAGCTGGAGATCGCACGTCAGGCATTCGCACTGGTGTCCTTGAATTCACTCGACTGAGCGCCGGTCCGCCCATATGTACTTTCTACCAGCCGGAATATTCCGAGTCGAAACAAACCGATAGGATCCGCCTTATGCGCCGTTCCAAAATCGTCTGCACACTGGGCCCCGCCGTCGACTCGTACGAGCAGCTGAAAGCGCTCATCGAGGCCGGTATGAATGTGGCCCGCTTCAACATGAGTCATGGGAGCCACGCCGAGCACGAGGGCCGTTACCACCGCGTCCGCCAGGCGTCCGAGGACACCGGCCGCGCGGTGGGCGTCCTCGCCGACCTCCAGGGCCCCAAGATCCGCCTGGAGACCTTCGCCGAGGGTCCCGTGGAGCTGGTCCGCGGCGATGAGTTCACCATCACCACGGAGGACGTGGAAGGCGACAAGTCGATCTGCGGCACCACCTACAAGGGGCTGCCGGGCGATGTCTCCAAGGGCGACCAGATCCTGATCAACGACGGCAACGTCGAGCTGCGCGTCGTCGAGATCGACGGCCCCCGGGTCAAGACGATCGTCGTCGAGGGCGGTGTGATCTCCGACCACAAGGGCATCAACCTGCCCGGCGCGGCCGTCAACGTCCCGGCGCTCTCCGAGAAGGACATCGCGGACCTCCGCTTCGCCCTGCGGATGGGCTGCGACCTGGTGGCGCTCTCCTTCGTGCGCGACGCGCACGACGTCAAGGACGTCCACAAGGTGATGGACGAGGTGGGCATCCGGGTCCCCGTCATCGCCAAGGTGGAGAAGCCGCAGGCGGTCGCCAACATGGAGGACGTCGTCATGGCGTTCGACGGTGTGATGGTGGCCCGCGGTGACCTGGCGGTGGAGTATCCGCTGGAGAAGGTCCCGATGGTGCAGAAGCGGCTCATCGAGCTGTGCCGCCGCAACGCCAAGCCGGTGATCGTGGCGACCCAGATGATGGAGTCGATGATCACCAACTCCCGCCCGACGCGCGCCGAGGCGTCGGACGTGGCCAACGCGATCCTCGACGGGGCCGACGCGGTGATGCTCTCCGCCGAGTCCTCGGTGGGCGCGTACCCGATCGAGACGGTCAAGACGATGTCGAAGATCGTGACGGCGGCCGAGAACGAGCTGATGTCCAAGGGCCTCCAGCCGCTGGTCCCGGGCAAGAAGCCGCGCACCCAGGGTGGCTCGGTGGCCCGCGCGGCCTGCGAGATCGCGGACTTCCTGGACGGCGAGGCGCTCGTCGCCTTCACCCAGTCCGGCGACACCGCCCGCCGCCTCTCCCGCTACCGCACCTGTCAGCCGATCCTGGCCTTCACGACGGAGAACGCGACCCGCAACCAGCTCGCGCTGAGCTGGGGCGTGGAGTCGTTCGTGGTCCCGCACGTGGACAACACCGACGCGATGGTGGCCCTGGTCGACGCGGAGCTGCTCAAACTCCAGCGCTACAACGAGGGCGACATCATGATCATCACGGCGGGCTCGCCTCCCGGCGTCCCCGGCACGACGAACATGGTGCGCGTGCACCACCTGGGCCACGAGGCATAGTCCCTCGGCGCTTCCGGACGTGGGCCGCACCCCTGGCATCAGGGGTACGGCCCACTCGCCGTTCCGGGCCCCCCGGCCGGGGGCGGTCACACGCTCCGCGGGGGTCGTCCCCCTGCCCACCGGTCCGCGAAGTGGCTGACTACTCCGTGAAGTAGTTGTGCAGTCCGGGGACCTTCAGCGTGCCGCCGAACTGGCCCGCCTGGGTCACCGTGACGTTCGTGAAGACGGCGAACGGGATGTCCAGCGGCGGCGGCGCCTCCGGGCTGAAGGTGACCGGCACCAGATTGAAGAGCACTCCCTTCAGCTCCTCCGTGTACATCGTCACCGTGCCGTCGTCGATCGTTGAGGTGGAACCGGCCCTGGCCTGGACATGGGCCGTGGTGCCCGCGGGGCCCGCCACCAACTGGTGCAGATCCCGGATGAACACGTTCTCCGCCGTGAACTTCAGCACCTTCTTGATCTTCCCACCGCCCGTCCTGACCTCGACTATGCCGTGGTACTCCAGGCCGGACAGGGTCAGCTTCGAACTCTTCAGCACCCAGGGCTCGTCCGGGAGCATCGGGAGACCCGGCTCAAGCTTCGCCGCGGCGAGGGCGTCGGGGTCCGGGGTGGGACAGGGGAACCGAGGCTTGGCGCCGTCGGGGACGGACTCGTCCCGCACGGGGTCGAGACCCTTGATGTCCTCGTCCAGCTCCTCGACCGCGACCCCGACCCGGTCGGCGGCCTGCCGCACGGCCTTCTCGGTCGGGTCCGCCGCCTGGCCGGGCGCCTGGTCGGAGTCCTCGCCGGTCTCCTTGCCGGTGGGGCCGACCTCGGATGGATCCGACGGTCGGCCGGTGGGCGACCGGTCCGAAGCCGTGCCCGACGGTCCCGGGTTCGGCTCCGGCTTCGCGGACGGTTCGCGGTCGACCGGCCCACGGTCGGACGGAGCGGCGGGTTTACGGTCGGACCGTTCGCGGTCGGACAGCTCGACGGGCTCACGGTCTGCCGGAGCGACCGGCCCACGGTGCGACGGGGCCGCGGGGGACTCGGCCGGGGCCCGGGTCGGAGCTCGGGTCGGCTGCCACGTAAGGCCGCCGATGACGTCCCCGAGCTTCTCCCCGAGACCCAGCGGGTCGAGCGGGTTCCGGCCGGGCGCCTGGCCGGGGGCGAGCCCGGCCACGCCGTCCGCACCCTTGCCAGCACTGCCGACGTCACCGTCACCGTCATCGGCATCGGTCGGGTCGTCGGCCAGGCCCTCGACCGAGTCGTCCGTGGTGGACGGCGTCGCCCCCGGCTCGGGCTCGTCCCCCTCGCTCCCGCTCTCCGCGCCCCCGCCCCCGTCAATGGCGGCCGCGTCTCCGCCGACATCCCCGTCTCCGTCTCCGTCATCCGCCGATGTGGTCGGCGACGGTCCCGGCGGTCCCGATGCCTCCCCGCTCGGCTCCGGCGCATCGGAAGGGTCGGGCGACGCGGACTCGGGCGGCTCGTCCGAGCGGGTCACACAGGGCCCGGGGGCGAAGGGGAACTCCTTGTCCTCCGCGAGGGCCGGCCGGGGGGTGAGGCTCATGCCCACGAGGACGGCGGTCGGCATCGCGGCGAGGGCGATGGCCTTGCCCGCGGGCCCCTGCCACCGGGCCAGCAGCGATTTGCGGGGAGCCGCGTGCCTCGGCCCCTTCTTCGCCCGGGACCCCTCGTCCCCGGGCGATGTCAGCGGTGTGGCATCACCCTGCACTGTTCCTCCCGCCGTTGACTTCGCTGGTGGTGTCGTGCGTACTCCCGCCCAGGGGGCCCGACTGCCCCGGTTCGGCGGGACCGGCGGACCGTGCGCCCGGGGCCTCCGCGAGTTCGGCCTCGGCGCCGGTGGGCTTCAGGAGCGGGGTTTCGCCACCCGCGGGCTCCAGCGCGGTGGGCTCCGGCGCGGTGCGTTCCGTGACCGGAGACTTCGTGAGCGAGAGCAGAGCCTCCGTCGACGCCGGCACCGGCTCCGCCACCGCCGCGCTCCGCACCGTCGACGCCGCCGTCGGCTCGGCCGGCTGGGGCAGCGGCTTGCCCGGCGCCCAGGAGACGGCGAGCGCGCCACCCAGCAGGGCGAAGACGAACCCGATCACGAATCCGCCCAGATTGGCGACCGGGATGGAGATCAGGGCGAGCAGGATCGTGGCGACACCCGCGAACACCCGGACGATGTGGTGGAACCACATCGTCAGCCCCAGCGTCACCAGCAGCACGCCGATGATCAGCGAGCCCGCACCCGCCGTGGTCGCCATGGAGAGCGTCAGATGCCCGAGCTGAAAGCTCGCATAGGGGAAATAGGCGATCGGGAGGCCGCCGAGCAGGGTGAACAACCCCGCCCAGAAAGGTCGTTGCCCCCGCCAGTCACGGAACCGACGCCGGAGGGCGCGGAGATGGTGTTCGTTCTGCCCCGTGGCCATGGACTCGGCGCTCATGGAAAACAGCTCCCTGGAACTGGTGTTGCGCTGTGGAGAGTTGGCGGGCGGGCGAAGCCGCGTCAGCGCCCCCGCCCGCCCGGACGGAGTGAACCGTCAGTAGCACTCGACCTTCGGGCCATCGCCCCGGTGGAGGCTCATCTTCAGGCCACCGAGCTTGAAGGTCCCGGCGGTCGTCGCCCAGGCCCGCTGCTGCACACCGGTGAGAATCGCCCGGTCCGCCTGCTGTGCGAAGCCGTTCGGCTTGATCCGCTCGCCCTCCTTGATCTCTGGCCCCTTGCCGCCCTTCGACTCGGCCGTGTCCTTGGCGGCGACACCGATCTCGATGTCCCGGAACTCGGCGTCCGCCTTCAGATCGGAGATGTCCAGGTAGAGGTTCTCCGCCCGGACCTCCTTGTTCCCCTCGCCGGCCTTCAGTTGCAGGGTGATCTTGCCGAGTATCGGTACGTCGGTGACGACCGACTGACACATGTCCTTGATCAAGGCGGTCTTGAACGACGAGACCGCGACGGGTCGCGCGACCTTCTTGTCACTGTCAGGGCTCTCATAACCCTGATTGACACTGCCGTACTGGGCGAATCCGGTGCCGTCCAGATATCCGGCCCTGACCTTGAACTCCTGGCCGGAAACCGCGAACGAAGCGGCCAGCGCACCCTGTGCCAATCCAATGCCTATCGCGGCCGTCGCGGCCACACTCGGCACCATGACCAGGGCGAACCGCTTCCATCTGGTTCCGCCACGAGCCACAGACTCCATGTTGTTCCTCCTTCTCGGACGTACATCTCCGGTCCGGACCGATACGTCCGTCCTGGGATGGGAGAAGTGCTACGTCCTCGGGAGGGAGAGCGCCCGCGCCCTCCGGCGCTTACCGCGTCCGGAACACCGGCGATCACCCCCGAGCGACAACCACTGGTCGCGCCTGACGCGTCACGCACAACCTGAGTCGGACAGGCCCCGCCAATTGACGGGAACCCCCCTGCCCGCAACCGGTGTTGAGCACCGGCCGGCCCGGTGGGGACCCAAGATCCGCGGGCACGACCGGGGGCCGGGCTGGTGCGTTATTGGACCGAGCGTCGCCGATGCTGGTCCATTCCCGGCCGGGACACAAGGGGGCTCGTTACTGGCTAGTAACGCGGCGATAACCGCGCCGCGGCGGGCAGTTGCCGAGCGGCCACACAGGGTGCCGTCGATCACGCGGCGAAAGAGGGAGAATGCCGCCAATAAGCGGACAGAAGAACGAAGTTGATTTACTGCGAGTAACATCCCTTCGAATTGCCAAGTTTTAGTAAAGGGCTACAACCGTTTATCACTCTGACGCCAAAACGACGGTGGCGCACACGGGGCGCCACCGTCGCACATCCCTCAACGCCGGACGGAAGGGATAATCCGCAGAGCACTTCCTGTACGGCTCAGAACAATCTTCAGAACAAACGTCAGAACAACACCCTCGCGAGAGCGGAACGCGCCGCCGTCACCCGGGGGTCATCGGGGCCGACCACCTCGAAGAGTTCCAGCAGCCGCACCCTGGCGGCGTTCCGGTCCTCCCCCGCCGTGCGGCGGACCGTCTCGACGAGCCGGCCGAAGGCGTCCTCCACATGGCCGCCGACCAGATCGAGATCGGCCGCGGCGATCTGGGCCGTCACGTCGGCCGGGTCCTTGGCGGCCTCCGCGCGCACGGTCGCCGGGTCCATGTCCTGGACCCGACCGAGCAGTTCGGCCTGGGCCAGGCCCAGCTTCGCCTCCGTGTTGGCGGGGTCATCGGCGAGGACGTTCTGGTACGCCCGCGTCGCACCGCCGAAGTCGCCCGCGTCCAGCGCCTGGACGGCGGCCTCCAGCAGGGCGTCGTACGGGCCGGCCGGCACCGGCGCCGGACCCTCGCCGGCCTCCGCGTCCGCCGCCGCCTGGTCGACCAGGACTCCGGTCAGACCGAAACGCTCCTCGGCGACCTGGATGAGCTGGTCCAGCGTCTGGCGGATCTGCGCCTCGGGGGCCGCGCCCTGGAAGAGCGGCAGCGCCTGCCCGGCGACCACGGCGAAGACCGCGGGAATGCCCTGGACGCCGAACTGCTGCATCAGCATCTGGTTGGCGTCGACATCGATCTTGGCCAGCACGATCCGGCCCGCGTATTCCTGTGTGAGCCGCTCCAGCAGGGGGCTGAGCTGCTTGCACGGTTCACACCACTCGGCCCAGAAGTCGATGACGACCGGGACCTCGGCGGAACGCTGGAGGACTTCGAGCTCGAAGCCCGCCTCATCGACATCGATCACCAGGCTGGCGGGGGGTACGGCACCGGCGCCGCCCTGGCGCGCGGACTCGGCACGGGCCTGCTCCGCCTTCACCTTGGCCTCACCGGCCGCCTTCACCGCGGCGAGGTCGACGACGCCGCTCATGGACATGTTCCTAGGCTGCATGAGTACATCCTCCCCTTTCCGCGCGCGCATGTGAAAAATGCGGCCGAGAACGGCGCCGCACACGGCCGGGAAGGGCCGCTGAGGAGCTGATCGGCGCCGAGGGGCACCCCCGCCGCGCCCGTGGTCGTCGCGGAGTCGACCGGAGTGCGCCCCCTCGCGGGAGGGGCGCTCCGGCGTACGGAGACGCCCCCGGAGCGGGGGCACCCCCGTACGCCACGACCGAACGGCCGGCAGCACGTCACGACCGCGGGGTCAGAAGCCGGGCGGCTCGGTGTAGGTGCCCCACTCGTCCCGCAGCGCGTCGCAGATCTCGCCGAGGGTGGCCTCGGCCCGTACCGCGTCGAGCATCGGGCCGATCATGTTGGACCCGTCCCGCGCGGCCGTCAGCATCGCGCCCAGGCTGGCCCGTACGGCGGCGTCGTCCCGGCCCGCCCTGCGCTCCCCCAGGGCCCGTACCTGCTCGCGCTCGACCTCATGGCTGACCCGCAGGATCTCCAGGTCCCCGGTGACCGAGCCGTGGTGGACGTTGACGCCGACGACCCGCTTCTCCCCCTTCTCCAGCGACCGCTGGTAGCGGAAGGCCGACTCGGCGATCTCGCCGGTGAACCAGCCGTCCTCGATCCCGCGCAGGATGCCGGAGGTGATCGGCCCGACCGGGTGCTGTCCGTCGGGGTGGGCCCGCCGGCCGCGCTCCTTGATCTGGTCGAAGATCTTCTCGGCGTCGGCCTCGATCCGGTCGGTGAGCTGTTCCACGTACCAGGAACCACCGAGGGGGTCGGCGACGTTGGCGACCCCGGTCTCCTCCATCAGTACCTGCTGGGTGCGCAGGGCGATCTCGGCCGCCTGCGCGCTGGGGAGTGCGAGGGTCTCGTCCAGGGCGTTGGTGTGGAGCGAATTGGTGCCGCCGAGGACCGCGGAGAGCGCCTCGACCGCTGTCCGTACGACGTTGTTGTAGGGCTGCTGCGCGGTCAGCGAGACGCCCGCGGTCTGGGTGTGGAAGCGGAGCCACTGCGCCTTGTCCGTCGTGGCGCCGTACACATCGCGCATCCAGCGGGCCCAGATCCGGCGGGCGGCGCGGAATTTGGCGATCTCCTCGAAAAAATCGAGGTGCGCGTCGAAGAAGAAGGAGAGTCCGGGCGCGAAGGTGTCCACTTCCAGGCCCCGGCTGAGCCCCAGCTCGACGTAGCCGAAGCCGTCGGCGAGCGTGTACGCCAGCTCCTGCGCGGCCGTCGCCCCGGCCTCGCGGATGTGGTAGCCGGAGACGGAGAGCGGTTTGTAGGCGGGGATGCCCTGGGCGCAGTGCTCCATCAGGTCGCCGATGAGCCGCAGATGCGGCTCGGGCTGGAAGAGCCACTCCTTCTGCGCGATGTACTCCTTGAAGATGTCGGTCTGGAGGGTGCCGTTGAGCACGGCGGGATCGACGCCCTGTCGTTCGGCGGCGACGAGGTACATGCAGAAGACCGGCACGGCGGGCCCGCTGATCGTCATCGATGTGGTGACGTCGCCCAGCGGGATGTCCCGGAAGAGGACCTCCATATCGGCGGCGGAGTCGATGGCGACGCCGCAGTGGCCGACCTCGCCGAGCGAACGGGGGTCGTCGGAGTCGCGGCCCATGAGCGTCGGCATGTCGAAGGCGACGGAGAGGCCGCCGCCACCCGCCGCCAGGATCATCTTGTACCGCTCATTGGTCTGCTCGGCGTTTCCGAAGCCGGCGAACTGGCGGATGGTCCAGGTGCGGCCCCGGTAGCCGGTCGGATACAGGCCCCGGGTGAAGGGGTACTCACCCGGCCAGCCGATCCGCTCGAAGCCTTCGTAGGTGTCACCGGGCCGGGGGCCGTAGACCGGCTCCACCGGATCCCCGGAGAGCGTGGTGAAGTCGGCGTCCCGCGTGCGGGCCGTGTCGTACCGGGCCTGCCAGCGTCGGCGGCCCTCCTCGATGGCGTGAGCGTCCATGCTGCAAATTTACTAGGACGTCCTAGTAAATGTCGATGGGAAACCGCCACGGGCAGAGCTCGTGGCGGTCGAATCACACCTGACCGGAGTTACACCTGGACCGGCTCGGGGTCACTGTCCGTGATCATCGAACGGACCTCACGGGAGATCTTCGGCTCGACGAAGAAGGAGGCCACCGGAATGCAGCCGGCCGCGAGCACCCAGAGCAGCTTGCCGAAGGACCACTTCGCCTTGGAGCCGAGATCGAAGGCGAAGATCACGTAAATGATGAAGAGGACGCCGTGGATCTGGGAGATCACCATGGTGTCGCCCTTGTCGAAGCCGTACTTCACCACGATGGCGACGGTGAACACGAGCAGCCAGACGGCGGTGATGTACGCCATCACCCGGTAGCGGGTCAGGACGGTCTGTTTCATGGCAACGAGCCTAACCGGGCGCGCCTCGCACTCCGTGACCGGGGCGGGGGCCCGACCGTCCGCCGGAGGGAGTCGCGGTCAGCGCTCCTCGAAGTCCTGCGCCGACACCCGCAGCGGGCGCAGGATGGCGAAGATCTCCGCGCATTCCTCGGCGTCGTACGCGCCGAGCCCGAAGTCCATCTCCATCAGATCGCGGGTGGCCGCCTCGACGACCTCCCGCCCCTTGTCGGTGATGGACGCGAGGGTGCCCCGGCCGTCGTTGGGGTTGGGTCGCTTGTCCACCAGGCCGGCCGTGACGAGGCGGTCCACGGTGTTGGTGACCGAGGTCGGATGGACCATCAGCCGCTCACCGATCTTGGACATCGGCAGTTCGCCGGCCTGCGAGAAGGTGAGCAGCACCAGCGCCTCGTACCGCGCGAAGGTCAGTCCGTACGGTTTGACGACGGCGTCGACCCCGGCGAGCAGGATCTGGTGGGCGCGCATGATCGAGGTGATCGCGCCCATCGAGGGGACGGGCCCCCAGCGTTGCCGCCACAGCTCGTCGGCGCGGGCGATGGGGTCGAAGGGCAGGCTGAGCGGCTTGGGCACGCCACCGACCCTATCGAGTGCTCATCTGTCGTTCCGACCCGTCTCGCCCTTCGGTCCACCCGGGGCTCCTCGCCCCGGAGGAGCCCCCCGGCGGGGGGTACACCGGAACAGCGCTACGCGCTGACGGTGCCCTCGCGGCGGGCGCGGGAGGCGATCACCTCGTCGTCGGCGGCGCGCTTCAGCTTGCGCTCGGCGACGAAGCCGCCGAAGGGGAGCACGGAGAGGACGAAGTACAGCGCCGCCGTCTTCACGTCCCACTTGGTGCGGTTCCAGGCGTCCAGCCAGAAGAGCACGTAGATGATGAAGAGGACGCCGTGGATCATCCCCATGACACTGACCGCGTCGAAGTCGGTCGTGCGCTTCAGCACCGAGCAGATCAACAGCAGGATGAAGGAGACGGCCTCCGGAGCTGAGACCAGACGGAGACGGTGGAGGGACGAAGCGGTCTTGATGTCCACGGAGGCACCTTCAGATGAGAGACGATCTTGTGAATGCGCTCACAAGCGCTGCCTCATTGTGTCAGCCGTTCCGGCCGCGACCGCGCCCGGGGTACGGGATCCGCGCCGGGAAACATGGGAAATCGCTCAACAACACGAGAAACGCCGCGCACCAGCGAAAAACACCGAATGACACCGGGAATCCCGCGCGAACGGCCGCGAAACGGACGCACGGGAATCTGTCGCGCCCCGGGCGCGGGCGGTTAACGTCGATTCGTGGCAACGTTCCGGCTCCAGGGGAGCAAGGTGCTCGCGGTCGAGATGACCGGCGACGCCGTCAAAGCGAAGAACGGGTCGATGGTCGCCTACGACGGCCAGATGGCCTTCAAGAAGATGTCCGGCGGCGGTGAGGGCATCCGGGGCATGGTCACCCGCCGCCTCACCGGCGAACAGATGACCATGATGGAGGTGAAGGGTCAGGGTGTCTGCTACTTCGCCGACCGCGCCTCCGAGATCAACCTGGTCAGCCTGCACGGTGACAAGCTCTACGTCGAGTCGAGCAATCTGCTCTGCGCCGATGCCGCCCTGCGCACCGGCACCAGCTTCACCGGACTGCGCGGCGGCGCGACCGGCACCGGACTGTTCACCACCACGGTCGAGGGCAGCGGGCAGGCGGCGATCATGTCGGACGGTCAAGCCGTCGCCCTGCGGGTGACCCCGCAGTACCCACTCGCCGTCGACCCCGGCGCGTACATCGCCCATCAGGGCAACCTCCGGCAGAACTTCCAGTCCGGAGTGACCTTCCGCACCTTCATGGGCGAGGGTGGCGGCGAGGCATTCCAGATCCGCTTCGAGGGCGACGGACTCGTCTATGTCCAGCCCAGTGAGCGCAACACCGTCGGAGGGGAGGCGTGATGCCGTTCCGCGAGATCAACTCCAGGGTGGTGGAGGCGACGGTCCTCCCGGGACAGCGGATGTTCAGCCAGCGCGGCGCGATGCTGGCGTACCGGGGCGATGTCTCCTTCACCCCCAACACCCAGGGCGGCCAGGGCGGCCTCTCCTCGATGATCGGCCGCCGAGTGGCGGGCGAGGCGACCCCCCTGATGACCGTCGAGGGCAACGGCACGGTGATGTTCGGGCACGGCGGCCACCACATCCAGGTCGTCAACCTCTCCGGCGACACCCTCTTCGTCGAGGCGGACCGGCTGCTCGCCTTCGACGGATCGCTGGAGCAGGGAACCATGTTCCTGGGCTCGCAGGGCGGCGTGATGGGCATGGTGCGTGGCCAGGTCACCGGCCAGGGACTCTTCACCACCACGCTCAAGGGCCACGGCGCGGTCGCGATGATGGCGCACGGCGGGGTGATCGAGCTGCCGATCGTGCCGGGCCGACCGGTCCATGTCGATCCACAGGCGTACGTGGCCCACCACGGCGATGTGCGCAACAAGCTCTCCACCGCGCTGGGCTGGCGCGACATGGTGGGGCGCGGCTCGGGCGAGGCGTTCCAGCTAGAGCTGAGCGGCAGTGGCGCGGTGTACGTCCAGGCATCGGAGGAGAAGCTGTGAGCACGCCCGTGGTCTGGGATCCGATGACCCTGCCGAGCGATGACAACGTCAACCCGTACACCTTCTGTGTGGAACTCGCCGGCGGTCAGTGGTTCCTACAGAAGGGGAAGATGATCGCCTACTACGGGCGGATCGACTTCAACGGCATCGGCCACGGCCGGTTCGACCAACTGCTGCGGACGTCGTTCCACTCGCCGCTGCACGCCGGTGACTGGGTGGTGGCGGAGGGCAGCGGCAAGATGCTGCTCGCGGACCGGGCGTTCGATGTGAACTCGTACGACCTGGAGGACGGGAACCTGACCATCCGGGGCGGCAATCTGCTGGCCTACCAGCCGTCGCTGGCACTGAAGCAGTCGATCGTGCCGGGCTTCCTGACGCTGATCGGCACCGGGAAGTTCGTCGCCGCTTCGAACGGCCCGGTGGTCTTTATGGAGCCCCCGCTCCGGGTGGATCCGCAGGCGCTGGTGGGCTGGGCGGACTGCCCGTCCCCGTGCCACCACTACGACCACGGATACATGTCCGGGGTGCTGGGCGGGGTGCGGGCGATGACGGGGATCGGCGGGGCCTCGGGCGAGGAGCACCAGTTCGAGTTCGTCGGCGCCGGGACCGTGCTGCTCCAGTCGACCGAGGCGCTGCTGCCCGAGACGGCGACGGGCGCGCCCCCGGATCAGGCGGGGGTGCCCGGTGGTCACGGCGGCGCCGGGAGCGCACCGCCGTCGGGCGGGCCCGGCACTCCGCAGCGACTGCCGGGGCAGCTCGGCGACCTCCAACGCCGCTTCGGCCTGTGAGCGGTAATCTGCGGAGTGTGACGTCGAACGTCTGCGCCCCAGTACGCTGCGTGCACCGCACTGACCCCCGTGCCGGGCGCCGACTCCTGTGTCGGGTGCCGGGCGTCACATCCCAGATTTCGTCCGTCTTTCAACTTCTTAGGTAGAATCCATATATGGAGACCGAGACGGCCACTCGCTGGCTGACCGATGACGAGCAGTGCACCTGGCGCGCCCACCTGGACGTCAGCCGATTGCTGATGCACCAGCTCGAAAAGGACCTCCAGCCGTTCGGCCTGACCAACAACGACTACGAGATCCTGGTCAATCTCTCGGAGTCGCCCGAGCAGCGGATGCGGATGAGTGACCTGGCCGCGGCCACGCTCCAGTCCAAGAGCCGCCTCTCCCACCAGATCACCCGCATGGAGACCGGCGGGCTGGTACGCCGGGAGAACTGCGAGTCCGACCGGCGCGGGCTGTACGCGGTCCTGACCGACCACGGCCAGGCCACCATGCGGAAGGTCGCGCCGCACCATGTCGCGTCCGTACGGAAGCACTTCATCGACCTGATGACACCGGAGGCGCTGGCGGACCTGCGGGCCTCGCTGGCACCGGTCGCCGACCATCTGCGCGGGCGGCGCGGCAAGGGCTGACCACCGAGGAAACCCGGACACCGGGCCCGCGCTCCCGGGTGGGGAGCGCGGGCCCGCTCGTCTTGACCGGGGCGCCCCCGGCCCGTACCCGACCGGACCCTTCACCCTTCCGGCGGGGATCAGCTCTCCGGCGCCGCGACCGGCAGCCGCAGCTCGAAGAGCGCGCCACCCGCCGTGGGGCGGCCCACCGTGAGGCTCCCGCCGTGCCGTTCGGCGACATCGCGGGCGATGGCCAGACCGAGCCCCGCACCACCGTCGTCCCGGCTACGGGCGTCGTCGAGCCGGACGAACCGCTCGAAGATCCGCTCGCGCTCGTCCTCCGGCACCCCGTCGCCGTCGTCCGCGACCGCGAGCACGATCTGACTCCCCTCCCGCCGCACGGACGCGGTCACCGCCGTCCGGCCGTGTCGCTGCGCGTTGTCCAGCAGATTGCCCAGCACCCGCGCCAACTGCGAGCGCGAACCGGTCACTTCCAACCCGTCGGCGGCGTCGACGGTCACGGCGATCGCATCGCCCAACCGCTGCGACGCCTCCTCCCGCACCAGCGCGCCGAGGTCGATCCGGGCCTGCCCCGGCTTCTCCCCCGCGTCCAGCCGGGCCAGCAGCAACAGGTCGGCGGCGAGCTGCTGGAGCCGTACGGTGTCGGCCACCGCGCCCGCCACATCCAGCAACTCCGGGTGGGCCTGGCCCACTTCGAGCTGGGTGCGCAGGGAGGCGATGGGGCTGCGCAGCTCGTGCGAGGCGTCGGCGACGAAGCGCCGCTGCCGCTCCACGGCCCCCTCCAGCGCCGCGAGGGTCTCATTGGTCGTCCGGGCGAGACGGGCGATCTCATCCCGGGTATCGGGCTCCGGGACGCGCCGGGAGAGGTCCTCGGAAGCCGTGATCGCCGCCATCTCGCCCCGGATGCCCTCCACCGGCCGGAGCGCACGGCGGGTGGTCAGCCAGGTCACTCCGCCGACGACGGCGAGCAGCAGCGGCAGCCCGATGAGCATGGCGTCCCGGACGGTCTCCACGGCGTCCTGCTCGGTGGCGAGGGGGGCGCCGACGTAGACGGTCAGGGTGGGACCTTCACCGGGTGTCACCTCGACGGCCGCGAAACGGTACGCGGCGGTGTCGCCGTCGAAGGTGGCGGTGCCGTTGCTGCCCTTCGGCCGCTCGGTCGACACCTGTCCGGGGTCGGGCTCGTCGTCGTCCCCCTCGCCGTCCTGCTCGGGGTCGCGCTCACCGTCGTCACCGTCCTGGTCATCGCCCCCGGTGGAGGGCGCGGGCCGGGGCGTGACATCCGTACTCCTGGTGCCGGAGATGGCCTCCAGGCCCGTACTCACCGCGAGCACGTTCCCGTCCTCGTCCACGACCTGGAGGGGCCGCTCCTCACCGTCGGACAGATCAAGCTGCCGGCCCACCGCCAGCCGGGACGCGGCCTCACGGGCGGAGACCTCGGCCTGGAGTTCGGCCTGGTCGGTCAGGTTGGTGCGCAGGACGAGCAGGACGGCGAGCCCGGCGGCGATCAGCGCGACCGCCACGACGACGGTGGCCCCGATGGCGGCCTTGGCCCGTACGGATCTCATCGTCCGGCCACCAGCCGGTAACCCGCGCCGCGCACGGTCTGGATGCGGAAGGCGCCGAGCTTACGGCGCAGGGCGCTGATGTAGACCTCGATGATGTTGGGATCACCGTCGTAGGCGAAGTCCCAGACGTGTTCCAGGATCCGCGCCTTGCTGACGACCTCCCCCGCGCGGACGGCGAGCTGCTCCAGCACGGCGAACTCCTTGGCCGTGAGGGTGACCTCGACCTCCCCCAGGAAGACCCGGCGCGCGGCGGTCTCCACCCGCAGATCCCCAACCGTGAGCGCCGGCGAACCCCCGGAGCGGCCACGGCGGCGCAGCAGCGCCTTGATCCTGGCGACGAGGACGACGTACGAGAACGGCTTGGTCAGATAGTCGTCGGCGCCGGTGTCGAGGCCCTCGGCCTCGTCGTACTCACCGTCCTTGGCCGTGAGCATCAGGATCGGGACGTCGTCGCCGGCGGCGCGCAGGGCGGCGCAGACGCGGTAGCCGTTCATGCCGGGCAGCATGATGTCCAGCACCAGCAGGTCGTAGTCGCCCTCGGAGGCCATGTGCAGCCCTTCGAGCCCGTCGTGGACCACGTCCACGGCGTAGCCCTCGGCCGTCAGTCCCCTGGCGAGGGAAACCGCGAGCCGCTTCTCGTCCTCCACGATCAACAAGCGCATGGGCTCAGGGTCGCAAATCGAAGCTGAAGATCCCTTCAGGTGGCTTCAGGCTGCGTTCAGCATCACCCGGCCAGATTGGTTCCTGTCGAAGCCGAGCACTCGGCAGGCACTCGGTTCGGGAGGACCCTCATGAAGCGCAAGATCATCGTCGCGGTCACCGTGGCAGCCCTCGTCGGCGGCGGCGCGTTCACCGCCGTGGCCGCGTCCGGGGACGACAATCCCCCGGCGTCGAGGATATCGGCGGCCCAGGCCGCCGAGTCCGCCCTGAAGAAGGCGCCCGGGACGGTGGAGTCGGTGGACCGCGACGACGACGGCGCGGGCGCCTGGGAGGTCGAGGTCCGGACGAAGGACGGCGGCTACCAGGAGGTCGAGGTCGACGCGGAGACGGGCAAGGTCACGGGGTCCTGGAAGGACACCGACGACACCGATGACCGCGACGACCGGGACGATTCCGATGACCGGGATGACCGGGATGACCGGGACGCCGCCGCCAAGGCCACGGTGAACGCGGAGAAGGCGACCGCGTCGGCGCTGTCCTTCCGGCCGGGCACGGTGACCGAGACCGAGTTCGACGACGGCCGCTGGGAGATCGAGGTCCGCGCGAAGGACGGCCGTGAGCACGATGTGCGGGTGGACGCGAAGACGGGGAAGGCGTCGGTGTCGCCCGACGACGACGGTGACCGCGACGACGACGGCGCGGACGACTGATCCCCTCCCCCACCACACCCCACGGCCCCCGGCGCCCCCGCCCGGGGCCGTCCGGCTGCCCGGGTCCCCGTCGGGCGCCATCGGCTGTCGCGCACCCCTGCGGGGTGTCCTCAATTGCCGGACGGGCTGGTTTCGCCTCCCCAGATCTCCACTCGAACGAGTGAACCAGGCCCCACACCCGCCCCGGCGCGCACCACCTCGCCCGGTGCGCACCCGTCCAGCCCGGGGAGCGCCAATCCAGCCCGACCGGAAATCCAGCCCGTCTGGGGGTCCCCCCGGACGAAGTCTGGGGGAGTTTGAGGACACGCCCGCAGGGTGTGCGCGACAGCCGACGCACGGATCGGAAGCGACCACCCACGCAGACACACGCAGACACCCGCACGCTAACCGCGAGACCCGGGCCCCCCGGGCCCGCTCGGCCCGCTCGGCCCGTCCGTCAACCCCGCCACCAGCTCATCCGCCGCCCGGTACGGATCCAGCTCGCCCGCCACGATGCGCCGCGCCAGCGCCCCCAGGCGGCGGTCGCCGTGGAGGTCGCCGATGCGCTGGCGGAGGGCCGTGACGGCGATCGTCTCGACCTCGCCCGCCGCGCGCCGGGCGCGGCGCTCCGCGAGGACCCCGTGCTCCTCCATCCAGGCGCGGTGCTTCTCCAACGCCTCGACGACGTCGTCCGTGCCCTCGCCCCGCGACGCCACCGTCCGCACGATCGGGGGTCGCCAGTCGCCGGGGGCGCGGGCCTCGCCGAGGCCGAGCATGTGGTTCAGCTCGCGGGCCGTCGCGTCCGCGCCGTCGCGGTCGGCCTTGTTGACGACGTAGACGTCACCGATCTCCAGGATGCCCGCCTTCGCCGCCTGGATGCCGTCGCCCATACCGGGCGCGAGCAGGACGACCGCCGTATCGGCCTGCGCGGCGATCTCCACCTCGGACTGGCCGACGCCGACCGTCTCCACGAGGATCACGTCACAGCCCGCCGCGTCCAGGACCCGGATGGCCTGGGGGGCCGCCCAGGCGAGCCCGCCCAAGTGGCCCCGGGTGGCCATGGAGCGGATGTAGACGCCCGGGTCGGCGGCGTGCTCCGACATCCGGACCCGGTCGCCGAGCAGCGCGCCGCCGGAGAAGGGCGATGACGGGTCGACGGCCAGCACGCCGACCCGTTTCCCGGCCTTCCGGTACGCCGTGACCAGCGCCGACGTGGACGTGGACTTGCCGACGCCCGGCGAACCGGTCAGGCCCACCACGTACGCCCCTCCGGTCAGTGGGGCGAGCGCCGCCATCACCTCGCGCAACTGGGGGGACGCCCCCTCCACCAGGGAGATCAACCGGGCCACGGCCCGGGGCCGGCCCTCTCTCGCCTGGGCGACCAACTGGGGGACGTCCGCCATCTCGCCGCTCCTGCTCCGTCGCCGTCCGTCGGCATTCGTAACCTTCACCGGCGTTCACCGCGCCGGCGTTCATCGACTGTCCTCGACCGTTCCCGATCGACCGAGGTGCTCTCCGCCGGTACGGGAGCGCATCGGCCCCCGTACCGGCGCCCGGTCAACCGTTCGCCGGCACCCGCACGATCAGCGCGTCGCCCTGCCCGCCGCCGCCGCAGAGCGCCGCCGCGCCCACGCCACCACCCCGGCGCCGCAGCTCCAGCGCCAGGTGGAGGACGACCCGCGCGCCGGACATGCCGATGGGGTGGCCGAGCGCGATGGCGCCACCGTTGACGTTCACCTTTTCCGGGGATACTCCCAGATCCCGCATGGACTGCACGGCGACGGCGGCGAACGCCTCATTGATCTCGATCAGGTCGAGGTCATCGACGCCGATGCCCTCCTTGCCCAGCGCGTGCCGGATCGCGTTGGACGGCTGGGACTGGAGGGAGTTGTCGGGGCCGGCCACATTCCCGTGCGCGCCGATCTCGGCGAGCCACTCCAGGCCCAGCTCCTCGGCCTTCGCCCGGCTCATCACCACGACCGCCGCGGCACCGTCGGAGATCTGCGACGACGAGCCCGCGGTGATCGTGCCGTCCTTGGCGAACGCGGGCCGCAGCCGGGCGAGTGACTCGGCCGTGGTCTCGGCCCGGATGCCCTCGTCCTGGGCGAAGACCACCGGCTCGCCCTTGCGCTGCGGGATCTCCACGGGGGTGATCTCCGCTTCGAAGAGACCGTTCTTCTGGGCGGCGGCGGCCCGCTGGTGGGAGCGGGCGGCGATCTCGTCCTGCTCGGTCCGGGCGATGCCGAGCCGGGTGTTGTGCTTCTCGGTGGACTCGCCCATGGCGATGTTCTCGTAGGCGTCGGTGAGCCCGTCGTACGCCATGGAGTCGAGCATCTCGACCGCGCCGTACTTGTACCCCTCGCGCGTCTTCGGCAGCAGATGCGGCGCGTTGGTCATCGACTCCTGGCCGCCGGCGACGACGATGTCGAACTCGCCCGCGCGGATCAACTGATCGGCCAGGGCGATGGCGTCGAGCCCGGAGAGGCAGACCTTGTTGATGGTGAGCCCGGGGACGTGCATCGGGATGCCGGCCTTGACGGCGGCCTGGCGGGCGGGGATCTGACCGGCGCCCGCGGTGAGCACCTGACCCATGATCACGTACTGCACCTGGTCGGGTCCGATGCCCGCGCGGTCGAGCGCGGCCTTGATCGCGAATCCGCCGAGATCGGCGCCGGAGAAGGACTTCAGCGAGCCGAGGAGCCGTCCCATGGGCGTCCTGGCCCCCGCGACGATCACCGAGGTGGTACCGGTCGTTCCTGACATGAGAGACGATCCCCTTCCAGCTCTGCGGCTGAGGAGTGAACGATGGTTTACCTGTCCTCCCAAATGTACTGAGCGGTACGGTCCGGGGTCACCGGTGCGCGAGTGTGATCGCGCGCACCTTGCGCGAGGGTCGCCCGGGGCGCTGCACTGGGGGGATGTTGACGCGAATCGACCACATCGGGATCGCCTGCTTCGACCTCGACGCCACCGTCGAGTTCTACCGGGCCACCTACGGCTTCGAGGTCTTCCACACAGAGGTGAACGAGGAGCAGGGCGTCCGGGAGGCGATGCTCAAGATCAATGAGACGTCCGACGGGGGCGCCTCCTACCTCCAGCTACTGGAGTCGATCCGCGAGGACTCGGCCGTCGGAAAGTGGCTGGCCAAGAACGGTGAGGGGGTTCATCACATCGCCTTCGGCACCGAGGACGTCGACGGGGACGCGGAATCGATCCGTGAGAAGGGGGTACGCGTCCTCTACGACAAGCCGAGGACCGGTTCGATGGGGTCGCGGATCACCTTCCTGCACCCCAAGGACTGCCACGGCGTCCTCACCGAACTCGTCACCTCCACAACGGAGCACTGACCTCCGGTTTCCCGGCCCGGTAGAGTGGGCAATTCCGGGCCGGGGCCGGGTCGGGGCCGCACCGCGTCCTCTCATAGAGATCTGTCACCATTCCCCGGGGGACTGTTCGCCGGGCGAACGGTGCTCGTGCGGAGTCAGTTGCGACCAGGGGACGGATGGGACCGCGCAGTGCGGGGCTACGAACACCAGGAGAGCCACCGAGCTGACGACGACCACCTCTCGCGGTTCGAAGCCGAGATGGACCGGCTGAAGACCGAGCGGGAGAAGGCCGTCCAGCATGCCGAGGACCTCGGCTACCAGGTCGAGGTATTGCGCGCCAAGCTTCATGAAGCGCGCCGCAACCTCGCCTCCCGCCCCGCGTACGACAGCGCCGACCTCGGCTACCAGACCGAGCAGATGCTCCGTAACGCGCAGGTCCAGGCCGATCAGATGCGGGTCGACGCCGAGCGCGAACTGCGCGAGGCCCGCGCCCAGACCCAGCGGATCCTCCAGGAGCACGCCGAGCACCAGGCCCGGCTCCAGGCCGAGCTGCACGCCGAGGCCAATCAGCGCCGCCAGCGCCTCGACCAGGAGCTGGCCGAACGCCGCCACACCGTCGAGGCGCACGTCAACGAGAACGTGGCCTGGGCCGAGCAGCTCCGCGCCCGTACCGAATCGCAGGCCCGCCGACTCCTCGACGAATCCCGCGCCGAGGCCGAACAGTCCCTGGCGAAGGCCCGCGCCGAGGCCACCCGGGTCGCCGAGGAGGCCCGCCAGCGGCTCGGCTCCGAGGCGGCCTCCGCCCGCGCCGAGGCCGAGTCGATCCTGCTGCGCGCCCGCAAGGACGCCGAGCGGATGCTCGCCGCCGCGTCCAGCCAGGCCCAGGAGGCGACCACCCACGCCGAGCGGCTGCGCTCCACCACCACCGCCGAGTCCGACCAGACCCGCCAGCAGGCCGCCGAACTGAGCCGCGCCGCCGAACGGCAGATCCAGGAGGCTCAGGAGCGGCTCCGCGAGGCCCGCGCCGAGTCCGAGAAGCTGGTCACCGAGGCGAAGGACGCCGCCGCCAAGCAGGCGGCGACCGCCGAATCCGTCAATGAGCAGCGCACCCGTACCGCCAAGGCGGAGATCGCCCGGCTGGTCGGCGAGGCCACCACCGAGTCCGAGGCGCTGAAGGCGGAGGCCGAGCAACTCCTGGAGGACGCCCGCGCCGAGGCGGAGAAGCAGCTCGCGACCGCCGCGGAGAAGGCCCGTACGGTCGCGGCGGAGGATTCGGCCGCCCAGCTCGCCAAGGCGGCCCGCGCCGCCGAGGAGATCCTCACGAAGGCGTCCGACGACGCCCGGGAGACCACCCGCAAGGCCGGCGAGGAGGCCGAGCGGATCCGCGGCGAGGCCGACGCGGAGGCCGATCGGCTGCGCGGCCAGGCCGCCGAGCAGGCGGACCAGCTCAAGGGCGCCGCCAAGGACGACACCAAGGAGTACCGCGCCAAGACCGTCGAACTCCAGGAGGAGGCACGGCGGCTGCGCGGCGAGGCGGAGCAACTGCGGTCGGAGGCGGTCGCCGAGGGCGAGCGGATCCGCGGCGAGGCCCGGCGCGAGGCCGTGCAGCAGATCGAGGAGGCGGCCAGGACCGCCGAGGAGTTGCTCACCGAGGCCCGTACGGACTCCGACGAACTCCGCTCGACGGCGGGCGCCGACAGCGAGCGGGTCCGTACCGAGGCGATCGACCGCGCCACCGCCCTGCGTAAGCAGGCCGAGGAGACGCTGGAGCGCACCCGCGCCGAGGCCGAGCGGCTGCGCACCGAGGCGGAGGAGCAGGCGGAGAGCGTCAGGACCGCCGCCGAAGAGGCCGCCGCCGAGCTGCGCGTGGAGGCGGAGCGGGGGGTGGCGTCCCGTCAGGAGGAGGCCGCCGCCGAGCTGTCCCGGCTCCAGGGCGAGGCCGAGGCCCGGCTCACCACCGCCGGGGAGACCCTCACCGACGCCCGCGCGGCGAGCGAGCGGATCCGCCAGGAGGCCGCCGAGGAGACCGAACGACTGCGCGCCGAGGCGGCCGAGCGACTGCGCACGCTCCAGGCACAGGCCGAGCAGGAGGCCGACCGGCTGCGCACCGAGGCCGCGTCGGACGCGGCGACGGCCCGCGCCGAGGCGGAGAATGTCGCGGTACGGCTGCGGAGCGACGCGGCGGCCGAGGCCGAGCGGCTGACGACCGAGGCGCGGGAGACCGCGGACCGGCTGCGTGCCGAAGCCGCCGCCGCCGCCGACCGGGTGGCCGCGGAGGCCGCGGAGGCGCTCGCCGCCGCCCAGGAGGAGGCGGTACGCCGCCGCCGCGAGGCCGAGAGCATTCTGGAGGCCGCGCGCGGCGAGGCCGACCAGGAGCGCGAGCAGGCCCGGGAGCAGAGCGAGGAGTTGCTGGCGTCCGCCCGTACCCGGGTGGAGGAGGCACAGGCCGAGGCGCGGCGGCTGGTCGAGGAGGCCGACGGGCGCGCCGCCGAGATGGTGGCCGCGGCCGAGCAGACCGCCAAGCAGGTACGGGACTCGGTCGCCGGGCTGCACGAGCAGGCCGAGGAGGAGATCACCGGTCTGCGTTCGGCGGCCGAGCACGCCGCGGAGCGCACCCGCTCGGAGGCGCAGGAGGAGGCGGACCGGGTCCGCTCCGACGCGCACGCCGAGCGGGAGCGGGCTGCGGAGGACGTGGCCGGCCTGCGGGCCAGGGCGGTGGAGGAGACCGAGGCGGCGAACGCGCTCGCCGAACGGACCGTCACCGACGCCATCGCGGAGTCGGACCGGCTGCGTTCGGACACCGCGGAGTACGCGCAGCGGATGCGGACGGAGGCGTCGGACGCCGTCGCCTCGGCCGAACAGGACGCCTCCCGCACCCGGGCGGACGCCCGGGACGACGCGAACCGCATCCGGTCGGAGGCCGCCGCGCAGGCGGACCGGCTCATCGGCGAGGCGACGGACGAGGCGGAGCGGGCCAGGGTCGAGAGCGAGCGGATCCTCGACGAGGCACGGCAGGCCGCGGACAAGCGCCGCGCCGACGCCGCCGCCCAGGCCGACCAGCTCGTCGGCGAAGCCAGCGGCGAAGCCGAACGGCTGGTGGGTGACGCGAGCACCGAGGCGGAGCGCCTGGTGATCGAGGGCACCACCGAGGCGGAGCGGCGCGTCGGCGAGGCGACCCGCGAGGCGGAGCGGATCAGGGTCGAGAGCGAGCGGACTCTCGACGAGGCACGGCAGGCCGCGGACAAGCGCCGCGCCGACGCCGCCGCCCAGGCCGACCAGCTCGTCGGCGAAGCCAGCGGCGAAGCCGAACGGCTGCGCGCCGAGGCCGCGGAGACGGTGGGATCGGCGCAGCGGGCGGCCGACCGGATCAGGGCCGAGGCCCAGCAGCTCAAGGCGGATGCCGAGGCGGCGGCCGAGCGGACGCTCGCCGACGCGCGGGAGGCGGCCGACCGGACCGTGGACGAGGCCCGGGAGGCGGCGGCCAAATCGCGCGGCGACGCCGCCGAGCAGGCGGACCAGCTCATGAACAAGGCCCAGGAGGAGGCGCTCCGGGCGGCTCTGGAGGCCGAGGAGCAGGCGGACATGATGGTCGGCGCGGCCCGCAAGGAGGCCGAGCGGCTCGTCGCCGATGCGACGGTCGAGGGCAACTCCCTGGTGGAGAAGGCCCGTACGGACGCCGATGAGCTGCTCGTCGGTGCCCGCCGCGACTCGACGGCCATAAGGGAGCGGGTCGAGGAGCTGCGTACCCGCGTCGAGGGCGAGGTCGAGGAGCTGCACGAGCGGGCCCGCCGCGAGACCTCCGAGCAGATGAGGACGGCGGGCGAGCGGGTCGATCAGCTCATCAAGGCCGCGACCGAGCAGCGCGAGGAGGCGGCGGCCACAGCGAAGGAGCTGATGTCCGACACGGCGTCGGAGGCGGCCGGGGTGCGGATCGCCGCGGTCAAGAAGGCGGAGGGACTCCTCAAGGAGGCCGAGCTGAAGAAGGCCGGACTGATCCGCGAGGGCGAGCAGTTGCGGGCCGAGGCGGAGGCCGAGGCCGAGCGTCTGGTCGGCGACGGGCAGCGCGAGTTGGACATACTGACGCGACGCCGGCAGGACATCCAGACGGAGATCTCCCGGGTCCAGGACGTACTGGAAGCGCTGGAGTCGTTCGAGGCACCCGGTGGCGGCGGCAAGCCGTCCGGAGGGCAGAGTGGTGTCAAGGCCGGTGCGGCGGCGGGGGTTACCCGATCGAGTGGCAAGTCGTCCGAGAGCTGAGAACCCGAAGAGAGGCCCTGACAACCCGAAAGGCTGGACATTCTCCAGATCAAACCGACATCCACACGATGACACGCCGTCCCGGCCCCTAGGATTCCCTCTATCACCTCACCGGTCTCATTCGACAGGAACCCCATGAGCGACACATCCTCCCCCTTCGGCTTCGAGCTCGTGCGGCGTGGTTACGACCGCGGCCAGGTGGACGACCGCATCACCAAGCTCGCTGCCGACCGTGATAGTGCTCTGGCCCGCATCACCTCGCTGGAAAAGCGCATCGAGGAGTTGCATCTGGAGACGCAGAACGCCCAGGCCCAGGTGTCCGACGCGGAGCCGTCGTACGCCGGTCTCGGCGCCCGCGTCGAGAAGATCCTCCGCCTCGCCGAGGAGGAGGCGAAGGACCTGCGCGAAGAGGCCCGTCGCGCCGCCGAACAGCACCGCGAGCTGGCCGAGTCGGCCGCCCAGCAGGTGCGCAACGACGCGGAGTCGTTCGCGTCCGAGCGCAAGGCGAAGGCCGAGGACGACGGTGTCCGCATCGTCGAGAAGGCGAAGGGCGACGCCACCCAACTGCGCACCGAGGCGCAGAAGGACGCGCAGTCCAAGCGGGAGGAGGCTGACGCGCTCTTCGAGGAGACGCGCGCCAAGGCCGCTCAGGCCGCCGCCGACTTCGAGACGAATCTCGCCAAGCGGCGTGAGCAGTCGGAGCGGGATCTGGCCTCGCGTCAGGCGAAGGCCGAGAAGCGTCTTGCGGAGATCGAGCACCGTGCCGAGCAGTTGCGGCTGGAGGCCGAGAAGCTGCGTACGGACGCGGAGCGCCGGGCGCGTCAGACGGTGGAGACCGCGCAGCGGCAGGCCGAGGACATCGTGGCCGACGCCAATGCCAAGGCGGACCGCATCCGCAGCGAGTCGGAGCGCGAGTTGGCGGCGCTCACCAACCGCCGCGACTCGATCAACGCGCAGCTGACCAACGTCCGCGAGATGCTGGCCACCCTGACCGGTGCCGCCGTGGCCGCCGCCGGCTCCCCCGCCGACGACGAGCCGATCTCGCGTGGTGTCCCGGCGCAGCAGTCGCGTTGAAGACGTCCTGGTAATCCTTTAGAGGGTTACCGCGAGCCGTCAACTCGGCGAAAAAGCGATACGCCCCCCGGCGCGCAAGTGGCGGGGGGCTTTTCGTTCCCGATACCGTGGCCGCATGATCGAGCTTGAGGGCCTCACCAAACGCTTCGGCACCAAGGTCGCTGTCGACCATCTCTCTTTTCAGGTAAAGCCGGGGGTGGTGACCGGCTTCCTCGGTCCCAATGGCGCCGGCAAGTCGACGACGATGCGGATGATGCTCGATCTCGACAATCCGACCAGCGGCGACATCCGCATCGACGGCAAGCGCTACCGCGAGCTGTCCGAACCCCTGAAGTACATCGGTGCGTTGCTGGACGCCAAGGCCATGAACGGCGGGCGGACCGCGTACAACAACCTCCTCTGTCTGGCACAGGCCAACAGGATCCCCTCCTCCCGGGTGGACGAGGTCCTGGACACCGTGGGTCTGACCGCGGTGGCGAAGAAGAAGTCGAAGGGCTTCTCGCTGGGCATGGGGCAGCGGCTGGGAATCGCCTCGGCACTGCTCGGTGACCCCGAGATCCTGATGTTCGACGAACCGGTCAACGGCCTTGACCCCGAGGGAATTCACTGGATCCGCAATCTGATGAAGACGCTCGCCGGGGAAGGGCGCACCATCTTCGTCTCGTCCCACTTGATGAGCGAAATGGCGCTCACCGCCGACCATTTGATCGTGATCGGCCAGGGCCGTCTTCTCGCGGACACATCGATGGCCACATTCATTCACGAAAACTCCCGAAGTTATGTACGTCTTCGCTCCACGGAGCAGGAGCGGCTGAGGGATGTGCTGCACAATGCCGGTTTTGCCACGATCGAATCGGAGGGTGGCGCGCTGGAGATCGATGGCGCCACCACGGAGCGGCTCGGCGAGCTGGCCGCCGAGAACCGGATCACCCTGCACGAGCTGAGCGCCCAGCGCGCCTCGCTGGAGGAAGCCTTCATGCAGATGACGGCCGGCTCGGTGGAGTACCACGCGCGCACCACGACCGAGGGCCCGGTACCACCCGCCCGCCCGGCGGACGCCGACTGGGGCCAGAGCTACCAGAACAGCAAGGGAGCCTGACCCATGGCTTCAGTACCCGCGGTCCTTCAGTCCGAGTGGACCAAGATCCGTACGGTCTCGTCGACGAGCTGGGCCCTGGCCTCGGCTTTCATTGTCACGGTCGCGATGAGCGCCGCGCTCTGCGCGCTGATGAACTCGACGTTCGACGACCTCTCCAAGGAGGAACAGCTCACCTTCGACCCGACCCTCATGAGCTTCGGAGGGATGATTCTCGGCCAATTGGCGATGGTCGTCTTCGGTGTGCTGGTCGTCGGCACGGAGTACAGCTCCGGCATGATCCGCACCTCGCTCGCCGCCGTACCGCAGCGGGCGACCTTCATCTTCAGCAAGATGGCGGTCGCGACGGGCCTGGCGCTCATCGTCGGTGTCGCCACCGGCTTCGTCTCCTTCTATCTCGGTCAGGCGCTGCTCGGTGAGCACAGCGCGTCGATCGGTGACCCCAACGTCCTGCGCGCGGTGATCGGCGCGGGTGTCTACATGGCGCTGATCGCCCTGTTCTCGATGGCCGTGGCGACGATGCTGCGCAGCTCGATGCTGTCGCTGGGCGTGCTGATGCCGTTCTTCTTCCTGATCTCGCAGATCCTCGCCTCGGTGCCGAAGGCGAAGGAGGTAGCGAAGTACTTCCCCGACCAGGCGGGCGGCAAGATCATGCAGGTCGTCCCGAACGCCCTGGACACCGCGAAGGCGCCGTACGGTCCGTACGCGGGTCTCGGCATCATGGTCGCCTGGGTCGTCGTGGCGATGATCGGCGGCTATCTGGTCCTGAAGAAGCGGGACGCGTAACACCTGTCCGTCGTAGGAAAGTGGCCCCCCTCAGCCCTTGGGTTGGTGGGGGCCACTGCCATGCCGGGCGACCCTCACACACTGGGCGACGCACACCGGGCGACACTTACGCACTGGGCGGCGCGGCCAGAAGTGGTTTCACACCCTCCCCAATGGTCACTCCGAGCAACCGAAACCCCATAGGACACTCCAGAACCACACCCTCCGTAATCGTCATGGAATCGTTAGCAAGTAAAGGGAACTCCAGTGCGCCGGATACCCTCTTAGTGCTTACGGGGGCGTACGGCCGGGCATCGGCCTGTGCCCCGACGATCGAAAGTCGATGGGGCTGGAGAATGATCGAGGCAGTCGGCCTGACAAAGCGCTACGGCGCCAAGACGGCCGTGGACAACCTTTCCTTCCATGTGCGGCCCGGCGCCGTCACCGGGTTCCTCGGCCCCAACGGCGCAGGCAAATCCACCACCATGCGCATGATCCTGGGGCTGGACACTCCGACCGCCGGCACGGTGACCATCGGCGGCAGCCCCTTCCGGCAGGTGCCGAACGCACCCCGCCAGGTCGGCGCGCTGCTGGACGCCAAGGCGGTGCACGGCGGTCGCAGCGCACGCAATCACCTCCTGTCGCTGGCACAGCTCTCCGGCATCCCGGCCCGACGGGTCGACGAGGTGCTCGGTGTCGTCGGTCTCCAGGACGTCGCCAAGAAGCGCTCCAAGGGCTACTCCCTCGGTATGGGCCAGCGGCTGGGGATCGCGGCCGCCCTGCTCGGCGACCCGCAGGTGCTGCTCTTCGACGAACCGGTCAACGGTCTCGACCCCGAGGGCATCCTCTGGGTCCGCAATCTGATGAAGACGCTCGCGGCCGAGGGCCGGACGGTATTCGTCTCCTCGCACCTCATGAGCGAGATGGCCCTCACCGCCGACCATCTGATCGTGATCGGGCGCGGCCGGCTGCTCTCGGACATGGGCGTCCAGGACTTCATCTCCGCCAACTCCGCGGACTTCGCCCGGGTGCGCACCCCCGCGACCGAGCCGGAGCAGCGCGAGAAGCTGACCGCCGCGCTCAGCGAGGCCGGCGCCCAGGTCATGTCGGAGCCGGACGGGGCGCTGCGGGTGATGGGTCTGCCGCTGCCACGGATCAGCGATCTGGCGCACTCCGCCGACGTACGCCTGTGGGAGCTCTCGCCGCACCGGGCGTCGCTGGAGGAGGCGTATATGCGGATGACACAGGGCGCGGTGGACTACCGCTCGACGGCCGACGAGAAGGCGGGACTGATGGAGGCGCCGCAGCCCGGGTACGGGCAGCCGCCGCAGCCGCCGATCCCCGTGGAGGTGCCGCAGCAGGGCTGGTACGCCCCGCCGCCGCCCGCCCCGGGGGAGAACCCGTACGCCGCTCCCCCGGCCCCGGCCGCCGCCCCCGCCGACCTGACCAAGTCCGAGGACCCCCGATGACCACTCCCTACCGGCAGGGCCCGCCCCCCGCCTCGTACGCCTCCCCGATCCCCGTCCGCAGGGCACACCTCGGGGACGCGCTCGCCTCCGAGTGGACGAAGATCCGTTCGGTGCGGTCGACGATCTGGACGCTCGCCGTGATGGCGCTGCTGCTGATCGGCATCGGTGTGGTCATCGCCCTCGCCGTCTCCTCGTCCGACGCGGAGCTGGAGGGCCAGCCGATCCTGTCGCTCGGGTTCTTCGGCGTGCTGCTCGGCAGCATCTGTGTGATCACCCTGGGCGTGCTGACCATCGCGTCCGAGTACAGCACCGGAATGATCCGGACCACGCTGACCGCCTGCCCCAGCCGGGGACGGGTACTGACCGCCAAGGCGATCGTGTACTTCGCGCTCGTCTTCACCACCACCCTCGTCCTGACGACGCTGGTGGCCGTGGTGCAGGTGTCGATCGTGGACCAGGGCTCGCCCAGTGGCGAGGAATGGGTGCGTTCGACGCTCGGCGCCAGCCTGTACCTCGCCCTCCTGGGGCTGCTGTCGCTGGCCGTCGGCTCGCTGGTCCGGCACTCGGCGGGCGCGATCACCATCATGATCGGTGTGGTGCTGCTGCCGCTCGTCCTGGCGATGTTCATGTTCACCGAGTCGCTGACGGGGCTGCGCGACACGCTGCTGGAGTACTCCATCCCCAGCCAGCTCGGTGTCATCTACGACAACGGCGTGGTCAGCTCGGGCCCGCAGGGCTGGGACCCGGTGTGGATCATCGCGGGGGTTACGGCCGCCGCGCTGGCAGGTGCGTACGCGGTGCTCAACAAGCGCGACGTCTGACCAACCGCTAGGTCTGACCAACCACGTCGTACGGCCGGGGCCCGCCCCGCGCCTCGTACCACCAACGGCCCGGTCAGTATTTGGGCGCGTTACGGGACCGCTGCATCCGCGAGGTGCGGCGGTCCTTCGCGTTCCAGCATGCCTTGTGCCAGTGCCGTCGGTCCTCGATCCCGCCGTGCTCCGGCCACGCCACCACATGGGGTACGCCGGAGGGGATCTCCTGGTCGCAGCCGGGGCAGCGGTACCGCTTGCCCGCGGCGCTCGCGCCGGCCACGGGACGTACCGACCACTCCTCGCCCTGCCAGGACTCGGTACGGCCGAAACCGCCGTACCGGTCGGCGGATCCGTCGGAGAGCGGGGAGAAGCTGTCGCCGCCCTTGGGGCGATTGCGGCGCGGGGACACGTGACACCTCACGGGGCAAGTGGGGACGTTTCCTGTCGAGTCCAGCCTACGGGCCACGGTCCGGGGTACACGTACCGCGCCGGGAAGAGGGCGCCCCCCCATCGGCCCAGTTAGCGGAAAATCACAGAATCTCCCAGCCGGCCCGTGCCTTTGGCACGTGTCAGGCGTTAATGCCGTCAGGGGGAAGAACGCGTCGGCCGCAAGGAGGCAGAAGGCGATGCGCATAGGGATGTTCGCCCTGGCCGCCCAGTTTCCGGGCCAGGGGCAGGGGGAGGTGCTGCACCGCACGGTGCGCTCCGCCGAGGTCGCGGAAGAGGTCGGACTCGATTGTGTCTGGCTCGCGGAGCACCACTTCGTGCCGTACGGGGTCTGCCCGTCGGCGGTGACACTGGCCGCGGTGCTGCTGGGCCGCACCCGTCGCATCAGAGTCGGCACGGCGGTCAGTGTGCTGCCCACCGTCCATCCGGTGGCGCTCGGCGAGCAGACGGCCCTGCTCCACCTCACCAGCGGCGGGCGGTTCACGCTCGGGGTGGGTCGCGGCGGTCCCTGGGTCGACCTGGAGGTCTTCGGCGCCGGCCTGGAGGCGTACGAGAAGGGTTTCCCGGACTCCCTGGACCTGCTGCTGCGCTGGCTGCGCGAGCCCGTCGTGGGCGCCTGCGGCGAGCGGTTCGCCTTCCGCGAGGTGGCCGTGGTGCCCCGTCCCGACGAGCTGCTCGACGGCCCTCCGGCCGGCCCCGAGGTCGTCGTCGCGTGCACCTCCCCCACCAGCGTGCGGCTGGCCGCCGAGCGCGGGCTGCCGATGCTGCTCGGGATGCACTGCGGTGACGACGACAAGGCCGCGATGGTCGACCTCTGGCGTCGGACGGCACGCGCGGCGGGCCGGCCGCCCGACGAGATCGCCGCGGCCGGGCATGTGTCGGCCGGGGTGGCGCAGATCGCGGACAGCGCGGCCGAGGCGGGCGAGACACTGCTGAAGGTGATGCCCGGCTGGTTCAAGCAGGGGCTGGACGCCCATGTCACCGTCGACGGCCGGGTGCGTGCCATGCGCGACCCCCTCGCCTATACGGAGCTGCTCTGCGGCCTGCATCCGGTGGGCCCGCCCCGGCTCGCCGCCGACAGGATCGCGGCGACGGCCGAGCGGACCGGTATCCGGCGCTTCGCGTTGCTCGCGGAGGGCTCCGGTGATCTGGCGGCGACGGAGGAGAATGTGCGGCGTCTGGGCGAGGACGTCCTTCCCCTGCTGGCCTGAGCGCCGATCCTGCCGGACCGGGGTCCCGGTCCGGTCGCCCGCCGACCATGCCGCCGCCCCGGCTTCGTACCCACGTCCCCCGACGCGGAGCGGCGGCACACGCCATCAGCAGTCGCGCATCTCCGGCGACTGGTTGAGTAACTGGCCGCGGATGGAAGTGAAGCGGGCCAGCCGCTCGTCCACCGCGGAGTCCAGCGGGAACACCGCGACGCGGTGGCAGTTCTGGAATGCCAATCGCACTCCGAAGTGGCGTTGCAACGCACCGCGAATGGCGTCACTCGCGAGCGCGCGCAGGAGCTGACCACGTGCCTGCTCGTCCGGCGGCGGCGTCTGGTTGTCGGCGAATTCGCCGCCGTCGACCTTCAGCTGGGCCACCAGGGAACTGATCATCTCCCAGGCGTAGGGCAGGGAGGTCCGGACGCAGTCGACGAAAGCGGCTTCATCGACCTCGCCTCGCTCGGCCTGTTCCAACAGCACCGGTGAGACGTCGAGCGACATGAGTTCTCCTCTCGCGACCCCAAGTCACGGGGCCTTACGGGCAGGGAAGAAGCCGCCGGAAAAAACGTCATGCGCATGACGCATGACGACACAGAGTGGGCACCCGACGACCTCCGGCATCCACGGTAAGTGCGGCGTCGTGACCGCACCAGGAGATTGGGAGGACTACCGGCCAGAAACGAAGCAGGACACAAGGGGCGACCCGAAGCCCCTCCGTCAGGAGCAGTGGTGGCTCACGGCGGGAGTACGTAGGGAGAATCGCGCGCGGTGGTCCGCGTCGAGTAGCGTTGCCGACCATGCGCCTCGTCATCGCCCGTTGTTCCGTGGACTACGCGGGCCGGCTCACCGCCCACCTGCCCTCCGCCCCCCGTCTGATCCTGGTCAAGGCGGACGGCAGTGTCTCCATCCACGCGGACGACCGCGCGTACAAACCACTGAACTGGATGTCCCCGCCCTGCACCCTCAAGGAGGGCGACGGCAGCGTCTGGACCGTCATCAACAAGGCGGGCGAGAAGCTGATCATCACCATGGAGGAGGTCCTCCATGACTCGTCACACGAACTCGGGGTCGACCCCGGACTCATCAAGGACGGCGTGGAGGCACACCTCCAGGAACTGCTCGCCGACCGGATCGAGACCCTCGGCGCCGGCTACAGCCTCATCCGCCGCGAGTACCCGACGGCCATCGGCCCGGTGGACATCCTCTGCCGGAACGCGGACGGCGCCACCGTGGCGGTGGAGATCAAGCGCCGCGGCGAGATCGACGGCGTAGAGCAGCTCACCCGCTATCTGGAGCTGCTGAACCGGGATCCCCACCTCGCCCCCGTGACGGGCTTGTTCGCGGCGCAGGAGATCAAGCCGCAGGCACGGGTGCTGGCGACGGACCGCGGCATCGGCTGTGTGGTGCTGGACTACAACGCGCTGCGCGGCATCGAGGACGACAAGCTCCGGCTCTTCTAGAGCCGATTCGGGCGGGAAACAGCCGGCGCGCGGTCGGCGGCAGGAGCGACGGACGGCCCCGGGGGAGCTCCCCCGGGGCCGTCCCGCTGTCTCAGCCGGCCGACGGGGCGGCGAAGACCCCGGAGGCCGGGGCGTCGACCGCGCTCAGGGCGCTCGCTGCGGACCCGGCGGTATCGCTCAGGGCGCTCTCGCTGGCCCTGGCGCTCTCGCTCGTCTCGGCGGCCTTGGCGGTCTCGGTCTTCTCGGTGTTCTCGGTCTTCTCGGCGTTGTCTGGAGTCGTGGAGTCCGACGGGCCGGGCGGTTCCGACGACGCGGGCGGCTCCGACGACGGAGGCGGCTCGGATCCGGAGGGTGGCGGTGAATCAGTCGGGGTCGATTCGGACGGTGTCGGCCCGGTCGATTCGGACGGTGTCGGCCCGGTCGATGGCGGGGGGTCGTCCGACGGCACCGATGACGACGGCGCCCGGCTCGGGACGTACGACTCCGACACCGACCTGGTGGAGTCCGGCGCCGCCACCTCGGGGTGGTTGGGGGCCGTCCCGGGGACGGAGGCGTCGCCACCGGGGCCGTCCGACGGCGCGTCCGTGCCGGTTCCGCGGGAGCCGTCCTCGGTGGCCGACTGGTCGCCGCGGATCGTGCCGCCCGGCGGGTCCTGCCGGTCGGATGTGGCGCCGAGGGTCACCATCGTGCCCAGCACGGCGAGGAGGAGCGCACCCGCCCCCGCGGCCGTGAGATTGCGCCGGGTGCCGAGCAGGAGGGAACGGCCACGGCGACCCTTCCCGCCGCCGAACCCGACCGCGTACGGCCTCGGCAGCGCCGGCCGCGGCACCGTCGGCGTCAGCGCGGCGGGCGCCCCCGACCGTGCCGGCAGCGCCATGGGCGTGGCGGGGGTGGGCCGCACCACCGTGCCGGTGCTCGGCACGGGTACGAGCATCCCCGGGCCCGACGGCTCCTCGTCGCGCACGGCCAGCGTGCGGCCCCCGGGCCGCAGGCCGTTCTCCCGGTCCGTGACGAGGGCGAGCGCCCTCCGCCCCACCAGGGTGCCGCTCTTGTCGGCGAGGGCCCCGCGCAGGGCGATGGACGCCTCCAGTTCGGCGCGCGCCCGGTCCAGTCCACCGGCACAGAGCGCGAGCACGCCCAACTCGTGGTGGAAGTATGCCTCCTCGGCGACCTCCCCGGAGCGACGGGCCGCCTCGGAGCCGATCCGCAGCACCCGCTCCCAGGCTCCCCAGTGCAGCCCCGCCGCGAAGACGGGCGCGGCGCCCCGGGCGAGCAGGACGGCGGCGCTGGGGTGGCCGGGCTCCTTGCTGGAGACCAGGGCGGTGAGGGCGGCGATGACGGCGTCCGCCTCGGCGACGGCGCGTTCGGAGGTGACGGAGGGGTGACCGGACCACCAGGTGTAGTGCTGGGCGGCTGTGTGGGCGTGGCCGACCGCGTCGTCCGCGTACCCCTTCTCGGTGAGTTGGGCGAGCACCCCGGCGGCCAGTCGGTACCGGCCGCCGACGGGCGAGAGCAGTCCGCAGCCCATCAGCTCGCCGACGGCGGCGTCCGCGTGGGTGTCCCCGATGAGCGCCGGGAGGTGGGCCTGGTGCGGGACCTCGCCGCCGAGGGCGACGGCGAGGCGCAGGGTCCGACGGGCGGACTCGCCGAGCCGGGCGGCGAGCAGCGCGGCGGGCGCGGCCCCCTGTGCGAGGGTCGGCAGCGGCACCTCGTCGCCGTCCACGATCTCGTACGGGGCGAACGCCTCGAAGGCGCCCGGGTCGTCGCGGAGTTCGGCGCGCACCTCGTCGCACTGGTGCAGCAGCGCGCCCGCTTGGACGAAGCGCAGCGGCAGTCCCTCCGACTCGAACCAGAGGTCTCCCGCCCAATTCTCCTCGTCCTCGGTGAGCGGTCGGTCCACGGTGCGCCGCAGCAGTTCCAGCGCGGCGGTGCGGCCGAGCCCCGGCAGGGTGACCTCCTCGACGCGGGAGTCGGCTGCGGGTTCCGGGACGTCGGGGGTGGCGGAGAGCAGGAAGGCGCACTCGGGCGCGGCGGCCAGCAGTTCGCCGAGCGCGGCTCCGCCGAACTCCAGGTCGTCGATGACGACGATCGCGCCGAACTCCCCGATGTGGGTGAGCAGCTCGGACCGGTCCGGCCGGTGGGAGGGCGCGCGGTGGACGGCCGCGAAGAGGTCGTACAGCAGATCGGTGGGGGTGCGGTGGTGGCCGTTGAGCCGGACGGTCCCATCGGGGGCGAGGTCGGCGCACTCCTCGGCGACGGTGTCGAGCAGGGTGGTGCGTCCGGAGCCGCGCGGGCCGGTGACCCGGAGGGTGCGTCCGAGGCCCAGCAGCCGGGTGATGAGCTCGCGCTGCTCGTCCCGTTCCAACAGCGGGTGGCGTGGTGCGGCGGGCCCCGGCGGTACGGGGGGCCGGCCGGCGCGCGCGAGTTCGGCGCGGTCCGCGGTGGTGCGGGCGGCCGGGGCGGTGGGCGGCTCGTCGTTGCCGGAGCCGCCGGGCGGGCGGAGTTCTATCTCGCTGCCGTCGACGGGGTTGATGGTGAGCAGCAGATCGCCGGCGACGATCCGCACGATGCGCGCGGGCGCCGGCGTCGCCGGGGTGAAGTCCGGCGTGCCGGGGTCGCGTGGCGGGCGCGGTTGTGCCGCGCCCGCGCCGAATGTGTCCTTGTCCATTGGTCCAAGCCCCCCAGATGCGCTTCACAGAGGTTCGTCCCCGCCGTGCTCGTGGTGGAGGCGGTGGACGGCGACGGCGTGCGGGTCGGCCCTCCCGGTCGCTCCGCGCATCCGGCCGTCGCTTCGATCCGCTGCTGCCCTGCCGCGCGGAGTTCCATGCGGAAAGATCCCGGACGGCGGTCCTGGCGGCGGTCGGTGGGGACGAACTTCCCAGACTCAGGCAGGGTATCGCCCCGGTGGTGGGGTACCGCCGGGTACGTGACGTCACAGTCCGGTGAGGATCCGCACCGTAGCCTGAGGGAGCCTGGTGGACGGCGCGTGCCGCGTCGTACGGGCGGCTGGCGTGGACCCGCGGCCGTTGCCGCGACCTTCCCTCGTCAGGCTCACGTCAGGCCCTCGGCAGGCCGTTGTCAGACCCTCGGCAGTGATTCCGCCGCGAGGCCGCCCTCGATGGCGAGGATGCGGTGCAGTCGGGTGGCCACCAGCAGTCGCTGCATCTGCGGTGGCACACCGCGCAGGACGAGTCGTCTGCCGCACCGGCCGGCGCGGCGGTGTACGCCCATGATGACGCCGAGCCCGGTGGCGTCCCAGGAGTCGAGACCGGTCAGGTCCAGCACCAGGTCGCCGGCTCCGTCGTCGACGGCCGAGTGCAGGACCGTACGGGCGTCCGCCGCGCTGCGGACGTCGAGGCGGCCCCCGACGACCAGCTCGGCGTGGTCGCCCCTGATGTGCATATGCGCTCCCGAGAGTGCTTCGGTGCCTTGTGGACATGTGATCGGATTCCGCCAGGGCCGCTCCGGCGCGCCTGCCGGCGCCCGCGGCTCGTGTGTCTCACCACACTCGCAACAACAGACTCCCGAGGGGGCGGAGCAGTTGCCGCTTGTAAGCGAACCGATACCGAATTCACCCCGGAGGGTGATCCCGGCGCCCCCGTGCCGATCCGGCCGTGGCCGGTCGGCGTGCCCGGTCGCCGGCCCCCCCGGCGGTCCTCGGGAGGCCCTGGGCCCGTGGTGCCGGTGAGCGGATCGTGGGTTCCCCCGCGGGCGACCGGCAGCGCCCTGACGGGGGTCAGTAGGTGTAGAAGCCCTGCCCGCTCTTGCGGCCGATGTCACCGGCGTCCACCATCCGGCGCATCAGCTCGGGCGGCGCGAACTTCTCGTCCTGCGACTCGGTGTAGATGTTGTCGGTGGCGTGCAGCAGGATGTCGACACCGGTCAGATCGGCGGTGGCGAGCGGTCCCATGGCGTGCCCGAAGCCCAGCCTGCACGCGGTGTCGATGTCCTCGGCCGATGCGACACCCGACTCGTAGAGCTTCGCGGCCTCGACCACCAGCGCCGAGATGAGTCGGGTGGTGACGAACCCGGCGACGTCGCGGTTGACGACCACACAGGTCTTGCCGACGGACTCGGCGAACGTGCGTGCGGTGGCGAGGGTTTCGTCGCTGGTCCGGTGGCCGCGGACGAGTTCGCAGAGCCCCATCATCGGTACGGGTGAGAAGAAGTGCGTGCCGACGACCCGGTCCGGGCGCCCCGTCACCGCCGCGATCTTGGTGATCGGGATGGCGGAGGTATTGGAGGCGAGGACGGCGTCGTCGCGGACGATCCCGTCGAGGGCACGGAAGATCTCGTGCTTGACCTCAAGCTTCTCGAAGACGGCCTCGACCACGATGTCCGCGTCGGCGACGGCGTCCAGATCGGTCGTGGTGGTGATCCGGGCCAGCGCCGCCCCGGCGTCGGCGGCGTCCATCTTGCCCTTGGCGACGAACTTGTCGTACGAGGCGGTGATGGCGTCGACACCTCTGGTCAGGGCCTCGTCGGTGACATCGCGGAGGACCACGTCCCAGCCCGCCCGGGCCGAGACCTGCGCGATTCCGGAACCCATGAGTCCGGCTCCGATGACGGCGAGCTTCCTGGCCACTTCGACACCCCTTAACGACTGTTTACTTTGCACCCCTGGGGCGGAGGTTAGCGGTCACGCGGGGCCAGGTGGCGCTGGTGAGATGCGCGTCACGTCTCACCTGACGGACATCACACCGGTGCCACTCAGCGGGGGTCGCGGACGGCGTAGTTGAGGACCCGTTCGCCGAGCAACTCCGTCACCTCGTCGAGGAGGGCGAGGGCCTCCCGGGAGACCTCTTCGGGGCCCCGGCCGGCGATCATCTCGCGGCTGACGACGGCCATGACGGTCTGATGGATCCAGTTGATCTGACCTGCCATCAGGGTGGGCAGGGTGTCACCGGGCGCGGCGCCGGTCTCTTCGCGCAGGGTCCGCTCCAGGCTCTCCAGCGTCTCCTGCTGGATGTGCCGGAGGCCGGCGCGGAGGGTGGCCGCGCTCTGGACGACGAGCATGAACCGCTCGTACCCGGTGAACAGTCCGACCTGGGGTGAGACCGCCTCGATCTCGGCGCGCAGCTCGCGCAGGACGGCGGTGGCGGCCGACTCGCCTGGGTCCCGGCCGCGCACCCAGCGCGAGAGCCGCTCCACGATGTCGTCGCCACGGTCGAGGAAGAGGTCTTCCTTCGTCGCGAAGTAGTTGTAGACGGTGTTGACCGACACCTCGGCGGCATCGGCGACTTCGGCGATCGTCACCGCGTCGAAACCCCGCTCCAGGAACAGGCCGGTGGCCACATCGGAGATGTACTGCCTGGTCAGGCGTTTCTTGCGCGCTCGGAGTCCCTCGGCCATGCCGTCATCGTAACTTTTCCTGGCCCCACTGAAATTTTGGAGTCGTTGCAAAATTTCAGTGGCTCTGTTTTTCTGGAGTCATGGCAATCATCAGCACGGCCGGGCTCGCCCGGACCTTCCGTACGAAGAACGGACCCGTGGCGGCGGTGCGCGGCATCGACCTCACCGTCCGCGCCGGGGACGTCGTCTGCCTCCTCGGCCCGAACGGCGCGGGAAAGACCACCACCCTGCGGATGCTCACCACCCTGCTGTCGCCGACCGCCGGAGCGGCCACGGTCGCCGGACACGATCTGGTGCGCGATCCGGCCGGGGTACGGCGGCGGGCGGGTCTGGTCGCCCAGTCCGGGGGGCTCGATCCGCATATCGGCGTCCGGGAGGAACTCATCACCCAGGGACGGCTCTACCGGCTCTCCAGGGCGCGGGCCACCGACCGTGCCCTGGAACTGGCGCGCGAGCTCGGCTTCGAGGACCTGCTGGACCGGAGGACGGGCACCCTGTCGGGCGGCCAGCGGCGCCGGCTGGACATCGCGATGGCGCTGACGCACCGGCCCGATGTGCTCTTCCTGGACGAGCCCACCACCGGGCTCGACCCCGCAAGCCGCGCCGACCTCTGGGAGCTGGTGCGCCGGCTCCGCGCCGACCACGGCACCACCGTCCTGATGACCACCCACCACCTGGACGAGGCGGACGCGCTCGCCGACCGGCTGGTGATCATCGACGGGGGTGTGGTCGTCGCCGACGGCACCCCGGACGCGCTGAAGCGGGAGCACGCCGGATCGCCCGGCGCGTCCCTCCAGGACGCCTATCTGGCGATCACCGGTCGCGGCCCGGCGCCGGTCGACACCGCACCCGTGGCGCTCTAGGGAGTGTCCACGCGGCGGCGACCGCGACCGACCGTACGAAGGCCCAAAGCCCCGAAGCTCCGGTGGCCCGATGGCCCAAAGTCGCAAAGCCCCGAAGTTCCGGTGGCTCGAAGGCCCAAAGCCCCAAGGTCCCGAAGCTCCCATGGCCCGAAGGCCCGAAATCCCGAGGCCCTGTAGAGGCCCGAAGCCGACCCGCCCCGAAGTCCAGGAGTCCTCCCATGCCGCTGTCCGACACCGCGCTGATGTTCGGGCGATACGCCCGGCAGCTCCTCCGCTCCCCGTTCCATCTCGTCTTCGGCACCCTGACGCCCCTGCTCCACCTGCTCTTCTTCGGACCGCTCCTCACCGAACTGCCCCTCTCGTCACGCGGTGACTCCTGGCAGGTCCTGGTGCCGGGGCTGCTGCTCCAGCTCGCCCTGTTCGGCGCGTCGTTCGCCGGCTTCGCCGTCATCGTCGAGAAGAACCACGGAGTGGTCGAACGGATGCGGGTGACCCCGGTCAGCCGGCTCGCCCTGCTGCTCGGCCGGGTGCTGCGGGACACCGCGCTCATCGTCTTCCAGTCGGTGCTGCTGGTCATCGCCGCGCTGGTGATGGGAGTGCGCGCACCGCTCGGCGGCATCCTCATCGGCTTCGCCTTCGTCGCGCTGCTGGCCCTGTCGCTCGCCTCGCTCTCGTACGCGCTGGCGCTGTGGGTCAGCACCCCGCAGGGGTTCGGGCCGACGATCAACGCCCTGGTGATGCCGTCGATGCTGCTCTCCGGGCTGATGCTGCCGATGACGCTGGGGCCGGGCTGGCTGGATTCGCTCTCCCGGGCGCTGCCCTTCCGCCATCTGGTGGACGCGATCCGGGACGCGTACGTCGGGGAGTACGCGACCGGCGCCATGCTCCGGGGCGGACTGGTCGCGGTCGGCCTCGCGGTGCTCGCCGTGACGGTGGGCACACGGGTCTTCCAGCGGGCCGGGGCATAACTACTCTGGAGTCATGGTCAATCTGACGCGCATCTACACCCGTACCGGCGACCAGGGCACCACGGCGCTCGGCGATATGAGCCGCACCGCCAAGACCGATCTGCGGATCGCCGCCTACGCCGACTCCAACGAGGCCAACGCCGTGCTCGGCACCGCCATCGCGCTGGGGCAGCTTCCGGACGACGTCGTCCAGGTCCTCGTCCGGGTCCAGAACGACCTCTTCGACGTGGGCGCCGACCTCTCCACCCCGGTGGTGGCGGAGCCCGCCTACCCGCCGCTGCGGGTGGAGCAGTTCTACATCGACCGACTGGAGGCGGACTGCGACCGCTTCCTGGCCGAGGTGGAGAAGCTGCGGAGCTTCATCCTCCCCGGCGGGACCCCCGGGGCGGCCCTGCTGCACCAGGCATGCACGGTCGTACGGCGGGCGGAGCGCTCGACCTGGGCGGCGCTTGAGGTCCACGGCGAGTCGATGAACCCGCTCACCGCCACCTACCTCAACCGACTGTCGGATCTCCTGTTCATCGTCGCCCGCGTCGCGAACAAGGAGGTCGGGGACGTCCTCTGGGTACCCGGCGGGGAGCGCTGAGCCGCTGGGACACGCCCTGGGCCCGGTCCGTCGCGCCGGGCGTACGGGCACGGGCTATCGGCGCCCCACCTTGACCGGCGTCCGCCCGGCCGCCTCCGCACCCGGGTCCTTCTTCGGCCAGATCGCGTAGGTCAGCGCGATCGCTCCATGGATCGCGACCGCCTTCCACGCCAGCGTCATGGAGTTCTCCAGCGCACCGGCCCGGCTCGGGTCGTCCACGTACCAGATCGCGAGCTGGAGCAGGCCCGTCGCCACGGCGCCGCCGACCAGGGTGCCGAGCCAGACCTTGCCCTCGTGGATGGCGCGGCCCCGGCCGTACTTCGGCCGGCGCGGCAGCGGGGCGCCGTCGAAGCGGTGCGCCGCATGGCCGTCCAGCCAGGTGACGGTGCGGTGGCCGTGTCCGACCGTGTAGCCGATGTAGAGCGCGGCCAGGCCGTGCGTCCAGCTCGGCTCGGCGCCGTTCTTCAGATCGATCGCCGTGGCGAGCAGCAGGACGACCTCCAGCAGCGGTTCACACAGCAGCAGGGCCATGCCGAGCCGTGGCTTCCGCAGGAGGTAGCGGACCGAGAGGCCCGCCGCCAGCAGCACCCAGAAACCAACTTCACAGACGATGACCAGTGTGACGATCACAGCCGTCTCCTTTCTCCGCCTCCAGCCTCTCCCCCCGGTCGCCGTCGATCATCGTCAGCGGTGACGACATGGGACTGCATCCTTCGATGTACTCGCAGCTCAGCCTGGACGGGGAGGCCGGAGGGCGGTCCGGCCGTGTTACATGGGGAAGGTGACCTTTCCTCGACCCCACCGCCACGACGCGGTCCTCGCCGTCGGCGCGCTGCTCGGCGGAGTGCTGCTGTGGTCGCTGGGGCTCCACACCCAGGGGGAGAGAAGCGAGCTGCCCGACTGGGCGGCCCTGGTGCCGCTCACGGTGATCTGCTTCGCGGAGCTGTTCCGGCGCACCCGGCCGGTCACCGTCCTGCTGGTCGGCACGGTCGCGCTGATCGCCGACCAGTTCACGGTCGGCAGCCTGATCACTGTGATGGTCTATACCGATGTCGTGTATGCGGCGGTGGTGTACGGATCCGATCGGGTGGCCCGGCGCGTCCCGGTCTTCTCCGGGCTCTTCACGGTCGCCTGCACCATCATCCTGCTGACCGTCTTCCAGGACCCCTTCGGACTCCTCATCGGGGTGCTCATCGGCGCGATCACCCTCGCCCCCGCCACCACCGGCGCGGTCATCCGCAACCACCGCGACGCCGCCGACGCCGCCCGGCTGCGGGCCGAGCAGACCGCGCTGCTCGCCGAGATGGACCGGGTCCAGGCGGTGACGGCGGAACGCGGCCGAATGGCCCGTGAGCTGCACGATGTGGTCGCCAACCATCTCTCGGCCATCGCGATCCACTCGACCGCCGCGCTCTCCCTGGACGATCCGGCGACCACCCGGCAGGCGCTCGGCGTGATCCGGGAGAACAGCGTCGACGGGCTGGCCGAGATGCGACGTTTGATCGGGCTGCTACGGGACCAGGGCGGCGACCGGGCACCGGCCGCCGCGCCCACGCTCGCCGGTCTGGACGCGCTGATCGAACAGGCCCGGACGAACGGCGCGGGCAGCGGGCTCACCTTCACCCTGGACGACCGGCGCGAGGACGGGATCGTCCTGCCCGCGCCGGTGGAGCTGGCCGCCTACCGGATCGTGCAGGAGTCCCTGACCAACGCGCTCAAGCACGCCGCGCCCGGGCCGGCGCACATCATGCTCACCCACCACACCGGCCAGGACCTCACCGTCACCGTCACCAGCTCCCTCGGCGGCCGCCGGGGGCCCCGCGCGCCCGGCTCCGGGGCCGGTCTGGTCGGGATGCGTGAGCGGGTGGCCCTCCTCGACGGCGAGATCGACGCGGGACCCGTGCCGGCGCCCGCCGCCGACGGCGGCGGCGGCGGACCGGCCACCATCTGGCGCGTACGGGCGGTTCTTCCGGTACGGGACGACAAGGAGCCGGCGACATGACACGGGAAGCACCCTCCGGACACGGCACCCGGGCCCCCGGGCGGGCGGTGCGCGTCCTGGTGGCGGAGGACCAGAGCGCGGTCCGGGCCGGGTTGGTACTCATTCTGCGCAGCGCGCCGGACATCGAGGTCATCGGCGAGGCGGCGGACGGCGAGGAAGCGGTCCGGCTGGCCCGCGAACTCCGCCCCGACCTGGTGCTGATGGACATTCAGATGCCCCGCCTCGACGGGGTGTCGGCGACCCGGAGGATCGTCTCCGAGGGGTGCGCCGATGTGCTGGTCCTGACCACCTTCGACCTGGACGAGTACATCTTCGGGGCGCTGCGGGCGGGCGCCGCCGGCTTCCTGCTCAAGAACACCGAGGCCCGGGACCTACTGGAGGCGGTGCGCACGGTGGCGCGCGGCGAGGGGCTGATCGCCCCGGCGGTGACCCGCCGACTGATCGCGGAGTTCGCCGCTCCGCACCCCGTACGCGATCCCGACGCACCCGATCCCGCGATCCTCGATGCCCTGACGCGGCGCGAGCGGGAGGTGCTGTGCTGTCTGGGCGAGGGGATGTCGAACGCCGAGATCGCGGTTCGGCTACAGATGGCGGAAGCCACCGTGAAGACACATGTGAGCAGGCTGTTGGGCAAGCTCGACCTGCGCAGTCGAGTGCAAGCGGCGGTGTTGGCGCAGGAGTTGGGGATCTGACCGGAGCGCGAAATCCGCTCGCCGCCTGTGGTCCAGACCTATTGACGATTGGTCCAGACCTTCCTACTCTCACCGGGACACACGCTGCGGTGAGCCACGCAGGGTGCGCAGTGCACGGTCCCACCCCACTGTCCGGACCTCCACAAGGAGTACCCCGTGAGCACTCAACCCCCACCACACGGCTTCAGAAAACGACTCAGCACCCGCTCGAAAATCGTCGCGGCGCTGACCGCGCTCGTCGTCCCGCTGGCCGCCATGGTCGGCCTCGCCACCCCCGCGGCGGCGGCCACATCGGCGACCGCGACCTACACCAAGGGCTCCGACTGGGGCAATGGTTTCGAGGGCAAGTGGACGGTGAAGAACACCGGCACCACCACGATCTCGGCCTGGACCGTCGAGTGGGACTTTCCCACCGGCACGCGGGTCACCTCCGCCTGGGACGCTGACGTCACCAACGTCGCCAACCGCTGGACCGCCAAGAACAAGTCCTGGGCCCCCGCGCTCGCCCCCGGCGCGACCGTGACCTTCGGCTTCAACGGCACCGGCACCGGCGCCCCGTCCAACTGTAAGCTCAACGGCGGTTCCTGTGACGGCGGCACCATCCCCGGCAACAACCCGCCCTCGGCTCCCGGCACCCCGGTAGCGAGCAACATCACCGACAACTCGGTGACGCTCGGCTGGACCGCCGCCACCGACGACAACGGCGTCAAGAACTACGACGTCCTGCGCGACGGCGCCGTGATCGCCACGGTCACCGGCCTCACCTACACCAACACCGGGCTGACCGCGGGCACCGACTACAGCTACACGGTCCAGGCCCGCGACATCACCGACCAGGTCGGCGCCGTCAGCGCCCCCCGCGCGGTGCGCACCACCGGAGACACGGGCCCCGGCCCCGGCGGCAAGGTCAAGATGGGCTACTTCACCCAGTGGGGCGTCTACGGGCGCAACTACCACGTGAAGAACCTGGTCACCTCCGGCACGGCGGCGAAGATCACCCACATCAACTACGCCTTCGGCAACGTCCAGGGTGGCAAGTGCACCATCGGTGACTCCTACGCCGACTACGAGAAGGCGTACACCGCCGACCAGTCCGTCGACGGCGTCGCCGACACCTGGGACCAGCCGCTGCGAGGCAACTTCAACCAGCTCCGCAAGCTGAAGGCGAAGTTCCCGCACATCAAGATCCTCTTCTCCTTCGGCGGCTGGACCTGGTCCGGCGGCTTCGGTGCCGCGGTCGCCAACCCCGCCGCCTTCGCCGACTCCTGCCACAAGCTGGTGGAGGACCCGCGCTGGGCCGATGTCTTCGACGGCATCGACCTGGACTGGGAGTACCCCAACGCCTGCGGTCTGACCTGTGACACCAGCGGCCCGGCCAGCATGAAGAACATGATGCAGGCCATGCGCGCCAGGTTCGGTGCCAACTACCTGGTCACCGCCGCGGTGACCGCGGACGCCTCCCCCGGCGGCAAGATCGACGCCGCTGACTACGCCGGCGCGGCGCAGTACATCGACTGGTACAACGTGATGACCTACGACTTCTTCGGCGCCTGGGCGGCGCAGGGCCCGACGGCCCCGCACTCCCCGCTGACGTCGTACGCGGGCATCCCGAACCAGAGCTTCAACTCGGCCGACGCGATCGCCAAGTTCCGGGCGAAGGGCGTCCCGGCGAAGAAACTGCTGCTCGGTGTGGGCTTCTACGGCCGAGGCTGGACCGGGGTCACCCAGGCCACCCCGGGCGGAACGGCGACCGGCCCCGCGGCCGGCACCTATGAGCCGGGCAACGAGGACTACAAGGTCCTGAAGAACACCTGCCCGGCCACCGGCACCATCGCCGGCACCGCGTACGCCAAGTGCGGCAACAACTGGTGGAGCTACGACACCCCGGCCACCATCCAGTCCAAGATGGGCTGGGCCAACGCCCAGAACCTGGGTGGAGCCTTCTACTGGGAGTTCAGCGGCGACACCAGCAATGGTGAGCTGGCCAACGCGGTCCACAACGGCCTCGGCTAGCCACTCGTACGACAACGGGCTCGGATAGCCACCCGTACGAAAGGGGGGCCGGGGAGATCACTCTCCCCGGCCCCCTTCGCGTGCCCCCGCCGGCCCCGCGCTCCCGCACACTCCCGCACCCGGCGCGCCAGCTCTTCCCGGACATCGGACGACCGGAGAACCATGCGCCCGGGCAGCGTGCGGGGGGCGGGGCAGAACCAACCGCACCACGTGTCAGCGCGATATCGCCGCGGTGCCCGGACACCATCCGGCCGACCACGAGCGGCAGACCGTACGGCGGCGTATCCACGTACGGGCAGGAGCCCCGGTTCCGGCCGCTGCGGGGCCCGCGACACGACACCGCGGGGAGACCGCGCCCACTCGTCCGACCCGGTCGGAGAGCGCTGTGTCGGAGAGCCGGGGTGAACCATCCGGCGGAGAGCTCCGGCCGGTGCAACCAGCCGGTGCAACCAGCCGGTGCAACCAGCCGGTGCAACCAGCCGGGGAGAAAGACCTAGGCCACGTTCACTCGCTGGCCGGGCGGAGCCGCCTCCAGCCAGGCGAGGAAGCCGGTCAGCGCGTCCTCGCTCATCGCGAGCTCCAGGCGGACGCCCCGGTGCAGACAGCCGAGCACCACCGCGTCGGAGAGCAGCGCCAGCTCCTCCTCACCCTCGGGGGTGCGCCGGCCGACGACCTCGATCGCCGAGCGCTCCAGGACCCGGCGCGGCCGGGGAGCGTACGAGAAGACCCGGAACCACATGATCCGGTCACCGCTGTAGCGGGCGACGCCGTAGACCCAGCCCTTGCCCGCGGGCGTCTCGTCGGGTTCCTCGGGCACGTTCCAGCGGAGGGAGCAGTCGAAAGTGCCACCGGAGCGCTGGATGAGGCGTCGGCGCAGCCCGAAGACGAACAGCGCGATTCCCACCACAGCGACGACGGACAGGACGCTCACCAGCACAGCGAGGAACATCTCCACCGACCTCCTCGCATCGTGCTCGTCTCCGTAGCCACACGCAATTCCATATACACCCGCATTGCCTCAGCCGCGACACGGTCCGAAGAGACTCCGGACCGGGCCGCGGCTGAGGGCGACAACTGTCGGCGGGGCGCTCAGCGCACCGCCACCGCGCGCAGACGGACATCGGCGCGACGCTCGGCGGCGGCGTCCGAATCCGACTTGGCGCGCTCCAGCGCACGCTCGGCGCGCTGGGCATCGATCTCGTCCGCCAGCTCGGCGATCTCCGCCAGCAGCGACAGCTTGTTGTCGGCGAAGGAGATGAATCCGCCGTGCACGGCGACGACGACCGTCCCGGCTCCCTCGGGGGAGCTGGTACGGATGGTCACCGGGCCCGACTCCAGCACACCGAGCAGCGGCTGGTGACCGGGCATGATGCCGATGTCGCCGGACGTGGTGCGCGCGACGACCAGGGTGGCCTCACCGGACCAGACCTGCCGGTCCGCGGCGACCAGCTCGACATGCAGCTCAGCAGCCAAGGGGGGCTCCTCGGGTCACCACCCGGCGAGCGTGCCGGGTGTTGGGGTCAATTCTAGTGGGCGCTGAGGGAGGGGCGGGACGGACCCGCCCCTCCTTCGGAGTCGGGCGACTCAGGAGACGCCCAGCTCCTTGGCGTTGGCCTTCAGGTCCTCGATGCCACCGCACATGAAGAACGCCTGCTCGGGGAAGTGGTCGTAGTCCCCGTCACAGATCGCGTTGAACGCGGTGATCGACTCGTCGAGCGGCACGTCCGAGCCGTCCACGCCGGTGAACTGCTTGGCGACGTGGGTGTTCTGGGACAGGAAGCGCTCGACGCGACGGGCACGGTGGACAGCGATCTTGTCCTCCTCGCCCAGCTCGTCGATACCGAGGATCGCGATGATGTCCTGGAGGTCCTTGTACTTCTGCAGGATTCCCTTGACGCGCGTGGCGGCGTCGTAGTGCTCCTGCGTGATGTAGCGCGGGTCCAGGATCCGGGACGTGGAGTCCAGCGGGTCCACGGCCGGGTAGATGCCCTTCTCGGAGATCGGACGGGAAAGCACCGTCGTCGCGTCGAGGTGGGCGAAGGTGGTGGCCGGGGCCGGGTCGGTCAGGTCGTCCGCGGGGACGTAGATCGCCTGCATCGAGGTGATCGAGTGGCCACGCGTCGAGGTGATGCGCTCCTGCAGCAGACCCATCTCGTCAGCCAGGTTCGGCTGGTAACCCACCGCGGACGGCATACGGCCGAGCAGGGTGGACACCTCGGAACCGGCCTGGGTATAACGGAAGATGTTGTCGATGAAGAAGAGCACGTCCTGCTTCTGCACATCGCGGAAGTACTCCGCCATGGTCAGACCGGCCAGGGCGACCCGCAGACGGGTGCCCGGGGGCTCGTCCATCTGGCCGAAGACGAGCGCCGTCTTGTCGATGACGCCCGACTCGCTCATCTCGTCGATGAGGTCGTTGCCCTCACGGGTACGCTCACCGACGCCCGCGAACACCGACACACCGTCGTGGTTGTTGGCCACGCGGTAGATCATTTCCTGGATCAGCACGGTCTTGCCGACACCGGCACCACCGAACAGACCGATCTTTCCACCCTTGACGTACGGGGTGAGCAGGTCGATGACCTTGATGCCCGTCTCGAACATCTCCGTCTTCGACTCAAGCTGGTCGAAGCTGGGGGCCTTGCGGTGGATGGGCCACCGCTCGGTGACCTCGTTGTTCGCCTCGGGGACGTTCAGCACCTCACCGAGGGTGTTGAACACCTTGCCCTTGGTGAAGTCGCCGACCGGGACGGTGATGCCCTTACCCGAGTCGGTCACCGGGGCCTGGCGGACCAGACCGTCGGTGGGCTGCATCGAGATGGCACGGATCACGCCCTCGCCGAGGTGCTGGGCAACCTCAAGCGTCAGGGTCTTGATCTTGCCGTCCTCGGCCGGGTCGGCCACCTCGACGGTCAGCGCGTTGTAGATCTCCGGCATCGCGTCGACGGGGAACTCCACGTCGACGACCGGGCCGATAACCCGGGCGACGCGGCCCGTGGCAACGGCCGCCACCGCGTTTACGGTTGTTGTCGTCACTTACTTGTCACTCCCCGCGGTCGCGTCGGCCAGGGCACTGGCTCCACCGACGATCTCGCTGATTTCCTGGGTGATTTCGGCCTGGCGGGCCGCGTTGGCAAGCCGGGAGAGGCTCTTGATCAGCTCTCCGGCGTTGTCGGTCGCCGACTTCATCGCGCGGCGGGTGGCGGCGTGCTTGGAAGCAGCCGCCTGGAGCAGCGCGTTGTAGATCCGGCTCTCGACATAGCGCGGCAGCAGGGCGTCGAGGACGTCCTCCGCCGACGGCTCGAAGTCGAACAGGGGCAGGATCTCGCCCTTGGTCCCACTGTCCTCGGCGGCCTTGTCCAGGCTCAGAGGCAGCAGCCGGTTCGCCACCGGCGTCTGCGTCAGCATGGACACGAACTCGGTGAACACGATGTGGAGCTCGTCCACACCGCCGTCCGCCGTGTCCTTCTGGACCGCCGCGATCAGCGGGTCCGCGACCTTCTTGGCGTCCGCGTAGGTCGGGTTGTCGGTGAAGCCGGTCCACGACTCCGTGACCTTGCGCTCACGGAAGCCGTAGTACGAGACACCCTTGCGGCCGACGATGTAGCTCTCGACCTCTTTGCCCTCACTCCGAAGACGCTCGGTCAGCAGGTCCGCGGCCTTGATGGCGTTCGCGGAATAGCCACCGGCCAGACCGCGGTCGCTCGTGATGAGCAGGACCGCGGCGCGGACCGGAGCGTCCACCTCGGTGGTGAGGGGGTGCTTCGTGTTCGACCCGGTGGCGACCGCACTCACCGCGCGGGTGAGTTCGGTCGCGTACGGAGTGGAGGCCGCCACCTGACGCTGCGCCTTGACGATGCGCGAGGCGGCGATCATCTCCATCGCCTTGGTGATCTTCTTGGTCGCGGTGACGGATTTGATGCGACGCTTGTAGACCCGGAGCTGGGCTCCCATGAGTCAGGTCCCTTCCGTCGTCACTTGCTCGTGCTGACCGGAGCGTCTTCGCCCAGAAGCTTGCCGTCCGAGGTCTCGAACTGACGCTTGAAGGCGGCGATCGCGTCGCCGACAGCCTGAAGGGTGTCGTCCGACATCTTCCCGCCGTCGGCGATACCGGTCAGCAGCTCCTTGCGCTCACGGCGCAGGTGCTCCAGCAGCTCGGACTCGAAGCGGCGGATGTCGTTGACCGGGACGTCGTCCATCTTGCCGGTGGTACCGGCCCAGACGGAGACGACCTGCTCCTCGACGGGCATCGGCTGGTACTGGCCCTGCTTGAGCAGTTCCACCATCCGCTTGCCGCGCTCCATCTGCGCCTTCGACGCGGCGTCCAGGTCGGAACCGAAGGCGGCGAACGCCTCCAGCTCACGGAACTGGGCGAGGTCCACGCGCAGTCGGCCGGAGACCTGCTTCATGGCCTTGTGCTGGGCGGAGCCACCGACGCGGGAGACCGAGATACCGACGTTCAGCGCCGGGCGCTGGCCCGCGTTGAACAGGTCGGACTCCAGGAAGCACTGGCCGTCGGTGATGGAGATGACGTTGGTCGGGATGAACGCCGAGACGTCGTTGGCCTTGGTCTCGACGATCGGCAGACCCGTCATCGAACCGGCGCCCATGTCGTCGGAGAGCTTGGCGCAGCGCTCCAGCAGACGCGAGTGCAGGTAGAAGACGTCGCCGGGGTACGCCTCGCGCCCCGGCGGGCGGCGCAGCAGCAGCGACACGGCGCGGTAGGCGTCGGCCTGCTTCGACAGGTCATCGAAGATGATCAGGACGTGCTTGCCCTGGTACATCCAGTGCTGGCCGATGGCCGAGCCGGTGTACGGCGCCAGGTACTTGAAGCCGGCCGGGTCGGACGCCGGGGCGGCGACGATGGTCGTGTACTCCAGGGCACCGGCCTCCTCCAGCGCACCGCGTACGGACGCGATGGTGGAGCCCTTCTGGCCGATGGCGACGTAGATGCAGCGCACCTGCTTGTTCACATCGCCCGAGCGCCAGTTGTCGCGCTGGTTGATGATCGTGTCGACGGCCAGCGCGGTCTTGCCGGTCTGACGGTCGCCGATGATCAGCTGACGCTGACCACGGCCGATCGGCACCATGGCGTCGACGGCCTTGTAGCCGGTCTGCATCGGCTCGTGCACCGACTTGCGGACCATGACGCCCGGGGCCTGAAGTTCGAGGGCGCGGCGACCCTCGGTCTCGATCTCGCCGAGGCCGTCGATCGCGTTGCCGAGCGGGTCGACGACGCGACCGAGGTAGCCCTCGCCAACGGCGACGGACAGGACCTCGCCGGTACGCGTGACCGACTGACCCTCCTCGATGCCGCTGAACTCACCGAGGACGATGGAACCAATTTCCCGCTCCTCAAGGTTGAGGGCGAGGCCGAGGGTTCCGTCCTCGAACTTCAGCAGCTCGTTCGCCATGGCCGAGGGCAGACCCTCGACCTTGGCGATACCGTCGCCGGCCACGCTGACCGTACCGACCTCCTCGCGCGAGGCCGCGTCCGGCTTGTACGACTGGACAAAGTTCTCCAGCGCGTCCCGGATCTCCTCCGGCCGGATCGTGAGCTCCGCCATCTGGGTTCCCTGCTCTCCTTGTTGGGCCCGAAGTTTCTTAAGGGGGTCTGGGGGCCGACCCCCAGGAATCTTCTGCAATCTCTGCACGGCCCAACCGGGCCGCTGGTCATGCTGGTACTGCTCGTATGTCTGTGTTCAGTTACAGCGGCTGATCAGCCGGCCATACGACGGGTCGCCTCGTCGAGACGGTTGGCGACGCTGCCGTCGATGAGCTCATCGCCGACCCGCACTGAGATCCCGCCGAGGACCTCGGGGTCCACATCCAGGTTCAGATGCATCTGGCGCCCGTACACCTTGGCCAGCACCGCGCCGAGGCGCTGCTTCTGCTGGTCGGTGAGGGGGACCGCCGACGTGACGACGGCCACCATCCGGTCCCGACGCGCCGCGGCGAGCTTGGACAGGGAGTCGAGTCCCTGTTCCAGGCTACGTCCCCGGGGCGCGGTCACAAGACGGACGACCAGACGCTCCGTGACCGGATTGGCCCTACCGCCGAGCAGGCTGCGGAGCAGCTCGCCCTTGGCGGCGACCGTGGCGCCCTTGTCGGTCAGCGCGGCGCGCAGGTCCGTGTTGGACTCCACGATCCGGCCGAACCGGAAGAGCTCGTCCTCGACGTCGTCCAGGTCGCCCGCCCGCTGGGCGGCCGTGAGGTCGGCGGTGGCCGCCAGCTCCTCAAGACCGTCCACCAGGTCACGCGAGCGCGACCAGCGGGAGCGGACCATTCCGGAGACCAGGTCGACGGTGTCGCCGCCCACCTGGCCGGCGAGCAGACGCCCGGCCAGCTCGGCCTTGGCCTCGCCTGCCTGCGCCGGGTCGGTCAAGACCCGCCGCAGCGAGACCTCGCGGTCGAGCAGCGCGGTGACGGCGGCCAGCTCCTCGGCGAGCTTCGCCGCATCGACGGACGCGCGGTCCGTCAGTGCGTCGAGCGACTCGCGCGTGGCAGCCAGTGCCTCGCGGCTGGCACCGTTCATCGGGTTGCCTCGGCCTTCGAAGCGCTGCCCTCGAGGTCATCGAGGAAGCGATCGATGGTGCGGCTCTGGCGGGCGTGGTCCTCAAGGGACTCACCGACGAGCTTGCCGGCCAGATCGGTCGCCAGCTTGCCGATGTCCTGCCGGAGCGCGGCGGAGGCCGCCTTGCGGTCGGCCGCGATCTGGGCGTGGCCTGCCGCGATGATCTCCTCACGCTGCCGCTGGCCTTCCGCCTTCATCTCCTGGATGATCGCGGTGCCCTGCTCGGACGCCTCCTGGCGCAGTCGAGCGGCTTCGTGGCGGGCCTCGGCGAGCTGGGCCTTGTACTGCTCAAGTACGCTCTCGGCCTCGATCTTCGCCGCGTCAGCCTTCTCGATGCCGCCCTCGATGGCCTCCCGACGCTCTTCCAGAACCTTGTTGATGTTCGGGAGGAGCTTCTTGGCGAGGAAGAAGAAGACGATGGCGAACGCGATCAGGCCGATGATGAGCTCGTCGGGATGCGGGATGAGAGGAGGCTGCTCCTCCGCCGCCGCAAGAGTGAACTGAGCGATCACATCAGTGCCTTCCATGAAAAGAGTTGGGCTGTCCGGTCCGCGTCTTAGTAGACGAAGCCCATGACGATGCCGATGAGGGCGAGCGCCTCACAGAAGGCGAAACCCATGATCTGGTTGGTGCGGATCAGGCCGGCAGCCTCGGGCTGACGGGCGAGGGCCTGGGTGCCGTTACCGAAGATGATGCCGACGCCGACGCCGGGGCCGATGGCGGCGAGACCGTAGCCGATGGAGGCGACGTTTCCTTCGACGGCGGCAAGGGTCTGGAGAGCGGACATGCCGGTTATTCCTTCTCTTTCAAGGACCCGGTGGGGGTTGGCCACCGGACGGTCTGGGTGGAGGTGGTTCGGGAGTGGCTCAGTGGTGCTCGGCGAGCGCGCCCTGGATGTAGCTGGAAGCCAGGAGGACGAAGACGTACGCCTGGACGGCCTGGATGAACAGCTCGAACACGATCATCACCATCACCAGGATGAACGAGGTACCGGCGTAGAAGACGCCGATGCCGTTCATCAGGTACCAGGTGGCCACGGTGAACATCACGATGAGCAGGTGGCCAGCGAACATGTTCGCGAAAAGCCGGACCGCGTGGGTGAAGGGCCGGATGACCAGGTTCGAGAAGAACTCCAGCACAACGACCAGGGGAAGAATCGGCCCGAGGTCCTTGTTGTAGCCGGTGATGTTCTTCCAGCCACCGATGAATCCGTGCTTCTTGAAGGTCAGCGAGACCCACAAGACGTACACGAGGAGGGCGAGACCTGCCGGATAGGCGATCAGGGAGGTCACCGGGAACTGGGCGACCGGAATGATCGACCACAGATTCATAATCCAGATGAAGAAGAAGAGCGACACCATCAGCGGGACGTACTTCTCGCCGTCCTTCTTACCGATGATCTCGTAAACCACACCGCGGCGGACGAAGTCGTAACCGGCCTCGCCGACCATCTGGAGCTTGCCCGGGACCACCTTCGGCTTGCTGAAAGCCATCCAGAAGAACCCGACGACGATGATGGTTCCCAGGAAGGCGAGCAACATGGGCTTGTCGAACTCGAAGCCACCCACGGTGAAGATGGGCTCGTACATGAAGGTGTGGAGCCCAGGGGCATTGAATCCACACCCGGTGAAGAGTTGACAGTCCGCCTCAAAGGCGAGCATCTGGGAATCAGCACTCACCGCGGGCTCCTTCAGCGTGGCGCATAGGTACGGCAACCTCGTTGTGTCGGCGCGGCGCGCAGCCGCGGTTCGGCACTGGACTGGTGTTTCGGATGTGGGGGCGGGAGGCGGGCAGAGAGCCTCGCGGATTAGCAGGCGTCAGCTCAGATGCCCGCGCCCGCAGAGTCGCAGTTGGCACCGGACGATAGCAGGAACCCGAACGGCCATTTATCCCGCCCCTACCTTTCACGACGGCGACCCCGCGTTCTGGGGCTTCTCGCTCTTCGCACCGTCGGGATCCACGTAGAGGATCTTCGCCGTCATATAGGCACGGGCCTGCGCGGCGACCCAGACGAGGGTCGTGGCGAGCAGGGTGAAAGCCATGGCTTTCGAGTGGAAGAGCGTGGTGTCCTTGAACGCCGCCATGAAGATGAAGAGCAGCAGTAGCTGGGCCGTGTAGAGCATCAGCCCCATGGCCTGGAACAAGTGCGGCAGTGATTTGGCGGTCCGCTGGAGTACGACCAGCCCCAACCCCATGAAGAGGATCACCACCAGAGTGCCCACCGCCGCTCCGATCGCCCCCTTGCCACCGGCGACCCCCGCGGCGATCGCGATGGCGATAACGCCCGCGATGGCGGTGGGTACGGCGGTATGGATAAGGGTGCGTGCGTCGGTAGACGGCATGGCGGCAGCTCCGCTTGCTGGTGGGGGCAGTGGTGTCGTCATGGACGAGCGTAATCCGGATCCGAGTTGGGTCCTCGGTGGCCAACAGACCGTCGCACTACGGTCTTTCGGCTCTGTCGCCGGTTCTCGTGAACCGTATCACAAACTATTTGAAGAGGACTTTACCCGGCGCTGTGCCCACTGTCACACATGAGGGTTAACGCGCGCGTGTGTGCATGGATCTGCCGGGGTTTCGTCTGCTAATGGGCGATGGTGAGGGGAATGTCACCCACGTGTTCCGGCCTTTCCTTGCTCGGATGAGCGGGGACGGGAGCCGATCGCGGTGGCGCCGTTGACGCCGGCCGGAACGGGTGTCCGCTCCCCCGGGTCACCCGTCGCTTCCGCCCCGTGAGCCCCGTCAGCCCCATCGCGCTCAGCGCTGCCCACCGCGGCACCGGCCCCTTCGGCCGCGTCCGGCGCGGGAGCCCCCGAGGAGCCCGTACGGGTCGCCCTGCGCCGGTAGCGCGGCGGCACGAATGCCTCCGCCCACCGGGGCGCCCGCGGGGTGAAGCGCGGCAGCAGGAGCAGCACCAGACCGACCGCGCTCAGCCCCACGATCACCATCACGATCCACAGCGACGCCGAGTGCACCGAATAGCCGACGACGCCGAAGGCGATCAGCGCCGACCAGAAGTACATGATCAGGACCGCCCGGCTGTGCGAGTGCCCGATCTCCAGCAGTCGGTGGTGCAGATGCCCCCGGTCGGCGGCGAACGGCGACTGCCCGTTCCAGGTCCGGCGCACGATCGCCAGCACCAGGTCGGCGACCGGGATGGCGATGATCGTGAGCGGCAGCAGCAGCGGGATGAAGACCGGCAGGGCCGCATGGGTGGCCTCCCGGTCGCCGCCCTCCCAGATCTTCAGCGCGTCCATGTCCACCTGGCCGGTGACCGAGATCGCCGCCGCCGCGAGCACCAGACCGATCAGCATCGACCCCGAGTCACCCATGAAGATCCGCGCCGGGTGCATGTTGTGCGGCAGGAATCCCAGGCACATGCCCATCAAGATCGCGGTGAAGAGCGTCGCGGGGGCCGCGGCCTCGATCCCGTAGCTGAACCAGATCCGGTACGCGTAGAGGAAGAAGGCGGCGGCGGCGATGCAGACCATGCCCGCAGCCAGGCCGTCCAGGCCGTCCACGAAGTTGACCGCGTTGATGGTGATCACCACGAGCGCGACCGTGAGCAGGGTGCCCTGCGCGTCGGTCAGCAGATAGGTGCCGACGCCGGGCACCGGAATCCACAGGATCGTCAGACCCTGCATCACCATCACACCGGCGGCGATCATCTGACCGCCGAGCTTGATCAGGGCGTCGATCTCGAACTTGTCGTCCAGGACGCCGATGATCCAGATCACCGCGGCGCCGGAGAGCAGCGCGCGCGGTTCGTTGGAGAGTTCGAAGACGCCGTTCAGGTTCGGCAGGTGGTCGGCGACCAGCAGACCCGCGCACAGCCCGAAGAACATGGCGATGCCACCGAGCCGTGGTGTCGGTTCTCGGTGGACGTCGCGGGCACGGATCTCCGGCATCGCCCCGGTCGCGATGGCGAACTTCCGCACCGGACCGGTGAGCAGATAGGTCACCGCGGCCGTGACACAGAGCGTCAGCAGGTAATCACGCACGGGCTGCCCCACAGGAATCGCTGGCCATCTCAGCCCCACACACTAGTCGCGGTCGCCACATGGTCGAGGACGTACGGGCGCCGGCGGTGGTCGAGCGCCCGCTCCGGCTACCCCTGATAAGGCGGAAATCTACCGGCAAGATCATGGACCTCCGTACGTACCCTCCGCGCCGGCTCTCCCGCCGCCCGGATCGCCAGGGTGAAGAGGGCCGCGATCCGGGCCATCTCGACCTCGCCCATGCCCTGGGTGGTGACGGCGGCGGTACCGAGCCGGATGCCGCGCCCGGCGCCGTCCGGCAGGGCGCAGGTGTCGAGAACCAGCCCGGCCGCCGCGAGACGGCCCCGCGCCGTCCGGCCGTCCAGGCCGAGCGGGGTCGGGTCGGCGTTGATCAGATGGGTGTCGGTGCCCCCGGTGAGCACCTCGAAGCCCTCGGCCGCCAGCCCGGCCGCGAGCACCCGGGCATTGGCCACGACCCGGTGGGCGTAGGCCGTGAACGCCGGGGTCGCCGCCTCGCCGAAGGCGACCGCCTTGGCCGCGACGGTGTGCATCTGGGCACCGCCCTGGGTGAAGGGGAAGACCGCCCGGTCGATCCGCTCGGCGAGGCCGGCGCCGCACAGGATCAGCCCGCCGCGCGGCCCGCGCAGCACCTTGTGGGTGGTGGCGCACACCACATCGGCGTACGGCACCGGGCTGGGGGCCGCACCGCCCGCGATCAGCCCCATCGGGTGGGCCGCGTCGACGATCAGATACGCCCCGACGTCGTCGGCGATCTCCCGGAAGAGGGCGTAGTCGGGATGGCGGGGGTATGAGATCGAGCCACAGACGATCGCCCGGGGACGGTGCCGCCGCGCGAGGGCGCGCACCTGCTCGTAGTCGATCAGACCCGTCTCCGGGTCGGTGCCGTAGCCGACGAAGTCGAACCAGCGGCCGGAGAAGTTCGAGGGGGAGCCGTGGGTGAGATGACCGCCGTACGGGAGCCCCATGGCCAGCACGGTGTCACCGGGCCGCAGCAGGGCCGCGTAGACGGCGAGGACGGCGGCGGAGCCGGAGTGCGGCTGGACATTGGCGTGCGCGGCCCCGAAGAGCGCGGTGGCCCGCTCCACGGCGATCCGCTCGGCGGTGTCGACCAGCTCGCAGCCGCCGTGGTGCCGGGCGCCGGGATAGCCCTCGGCGTACTTGTTGGCCAGCGGGGAGCCGAGGGCGGCGAGGACGGCGGGCGAGGTGAAGTTCTCCGCCGCGATGAGCTGGAGGCTGTCGCTCTGACGGGCCGCCTCCCCCAGGATGACCTCGGCGATCTCCGGGTCCTGCCGGCGCAGGGCGGCCAGGTCCGCGTAGGGTGCCGGCGCGGCGAGGGGGGCGGGTGCGGGTGCGGTCCTGACGGGCATCGTGGGCTCCGGGGCCTCGCGTGAGGTGGCTGCCCCTCCAATGTAGGTCGGGGGGCTCGCGCATGCCGTCCGGATCGGCTCGCCGTGGTGCCTCGTGCGTCCATCCGGCCCGTGTGCCGGCGCCGCCCGTACGGGGGTGCCTGGCGGCGAGGGGCCCGGGTCGTCAGGGGCGGGGCGGCATACCGGTCAGCGCGGTGACCACCGGATCGAGCGCCTGGTTGATCTCGTCGCCGATCGAGCGGAAGAACGTGATCGGGGCCCCGTACGGGTCGTACACCTCGTCCGCGTCCGGACTCGGCGCCAGCAGCCAGCCGCGCAGCGCCGCTGCGGCCCGTACCAGCGCGCGGGCCCGCTCGACCACGCCCTCGTCCCGCGCGTCGGGCAGAGTGGCCGGATCTATCGCCCGTACGAGACGGGTGAACTCCTTCAGGGTGAAGGTGCGCAGCCCCGCCGAGTGGCCCATGGAGATCACCTGGGCGCGGTGGTCACGGGTCGCGGTGAGGACGAGGTCCGCGCGGATCACATGCTCGTCGAGCAGCTCACGGCCGACGAACCCGGTCGCGTCCGCCCCGAAGTCGGCGAGGACGATCTCGGCGTTGGCCTCCATCGGAGCGCCCTCGTGGCCCCAGGTGCCCGCGCTCTCCACGATGACGCCATTGGGCATCAGGTCCCCGAGGCGGACGCTGAGGGCATGCCGGGTCAGCCGCTCGGTGATCGGCGAGCGGCAAACGTTCCCGGTGCTGACGTGGAGGATCCGGAAGGTGTGCTCCGTGGTGGTGCCACGCCCCTCGGCAGGGGCGATCAAGGGGCCACCTCAAGGTCGGGCACGACTTTGCGCAGCTCGTCCGCGTCGAGCGCGCCCGCGCGCAGCAGGACGGGGACACTGCCGGTGACGTCGACGATCGAGGACGGCACGATGCCGGGCGTGGGACCGCCGTCGAGGTAGACGGAGACGGAGTCGCCGAGCATCTCCTGTGCGGCGTCGCTGTTCTCGGGCGCCGGGTGGCCGGTGAGATTGGCCGACGAGACGGCCATCGGGCCGACCTGGGTCAGCAGCTCGATCGCGACGGGGTGCAGCGGCATCCGGATGGCGACGGTGCCGCGGGTGTCGCCGAGGTCCCACTGGAGGGACGGCTGGTGCCGGGCGACCAGGGTGAGCGCGCCCGGCCAGAAGGCGTCGACCAGCTCCCACGCCTGCTCGGAGAAGTCGGTGACCAGACCGTGCAGGGTGTTCGGGGAGCCGACGAGGACAGGGGTGGGCATATTGCGGCCACGGCCCTTGGCGGCCAGCAGATCGGCGACGGCCTCGGAGCTGAACGCGTCCGCGCCCAGCCCGTACACGGTGTCGGTGGGCAGCACGACGAGCTCACCGCGACGGACGGCGGACGCGGCCTCGCGCAGGCCGGTCGTACGGTCGCTGGCGTCGTTGCAGTCGTATCGCCGAGCCATCAGTGAGCCTCCTCGTACGCGTACAGGGTCATCGTCACGGCATCGCCTTGCGGGCGGAGGCGAACCGGGGACGCTTGTTGAGATCGGGGTGGTCGGCCGCGTCCGCCCAGCCGGACTCCTCGTTGAAGATCCAGGGCACCTGGCCGCCCTGGGTGTCCGCGTGTTCGATGACGACGAGACCACCGGGCCGCAGCAGTCGGTGGGCCGTGCGCTCGATGCCGCGGATGGTGTCGAGGCCGTCCTCGCCGGAGAACAACGCCATCTCCGGATCGTGGTCACGGGCCTCGGGCGCGACGTACTCCCACTCGGTGAGCGGGATGTACGGCGGGTTGGAGATGACCAGGTCGACCTGGCCGTCCAGCTCCGGGAGGGCGGTGAGGGCGTTGCCCTGGTGGATGGTGACGCGGGAGCCCTCGGCGTTCTTGCGGGCCCAGCCGAGCGCGTCGTCGGAGAGCTCCACCGCGTGCACCCGGGAGCGCGGGACCTCCTGCGCCATGGCGAGCGCGATGGCGCCCGACCCCGTACAGAGATCGACGATCAGCGGTTCGACGACGTCCATCGCGCGCACGGCGTCTATGGCCCAGCCGACGACCGATTCGGTCTCCGGGCGGGGGACGAAGACGCCGGGGCCGACCTGGAGTTCCAGATAGCGGAAGAAGGCGCGGCCGGTGATGTGCTGAAGGGGCTCGCGCGCCTCGCGGCGGGCGACGGCCTCCCAGTAGCGGGCGTCGAAGTCCGTGTCCTTGACGTTGTGCAGCTCGCCCCGCTTCACACCGTGGACGAAGGCGGCCAGTTCCTCCGCGTCGAAGCGCGGTGACGGCACGCCGGCGTCGGCCAGCCGCTGGGTGGCCTGGGCCACCTCGGCAAGCAGCAGATTCACTGGTCCTCCACCCGGTTCGTACGGAGAGTCTGACGCGCGCGCAGTACTTACTGCGCGGCGGCGAGCTTGGCGGCGGAGTCGGCGTCCACGCACGCCTGGATGACGGCGTCGAGATCACCGTCGAGCACCTGGTCCAGGTTGTACGCCTTGAAACCGACCCGATGGTCCGAGAGGCGGTTCTCGGGGAAGTTGTACGTGCGGATCTTCTCGGAGCGGTCGACGGTGCGGACCTGGCTGCGGCGCGCGTCCGCCGCGTTGCGCTCCGCCTCCTCCTGGGCCGCGGCGAGCAGCCTGGAGCGCAGGATACGCAGGGCCTGCTCCTTGTTCTGGAGCTGGCTCTTCTCGTTCTGGCAGGAGGCGACCACACCGGTGGGCAGGTGCGTGATGCGCACCGCGGAGTCGGTGGTGTTGACGGACTGGCCGCCGGGGCCCGACGAGCGGTAGACGTCGATGCGGAGCTCGTTGGGGTTGATCTCCACTTCGATCTCCTCGGCCTCGGGGGTCACGAGGACACCGGCGGCGGAGGTGTGGATACGGCCCTGGGACTCAGTGGCGGGCACCCGCTGCACGCGGTGCACCCCGCCCTCGTACTTCAGCCGCGCCCAGACGCCCTGGCCGGGCTCGGTGGCGCCCTGGCCGCCCTTGGTCTTCACGGCGACCTGGACGTCCTTGTAGCCGCCCAGCTCGGACTCGGTGGAGTCGATGATCTCGGTCTTCCAGCCGACGCGCTCGGCGTAGCGCAGATACATCCGGAGCAGATCCCCGGCGAAGAGCGCGGACTCGTCGCCGCCGGCACCGGCCTTGACCTCCAGAATGACGTCCTTGTCGTCACTGGGGTCACGCGGTACGAGCAGCAGCCGCAGCTTCTCGGTCAGCTCGTCGCGCTGCTTCTCCAGCTCCTTGGCCTCGGCGATGAAGTCCGGGTCGTCGGCGGCCAGCTCGCGCGCGGTGACGATGTCCTCGCCGGCCTGCTTCCAGGAGCGGTAGGTGCCGACGATGGGGGTCAGCTCGGCGTAGCGCTTGTTGAGCTTCCGTGCGTTCGCCTGATCGGCGTGCACGGAAGGGTCGGCGAGCTTCTTCTCCAGATCGGCGTGTTCACCGATCAGGTCCTCGACCGCCTCGAACATCGGGGGCTCCTGGTCTCGTACGAGATTTACTGCGGGACGGGGCCGCGCTGCCGCGCTGGTCCGGGGGTGGTCCCCCCGGGGCCCCCGGAGACGCTGCGGGCCGGGTCCGGGGATGGCCGGGTGTGCGCCCGACGCTGTGGCTGCCGGGCGGGGGGACGAGCCTTTGGGTCCGGCCCCCTGACGACACTGTGGCTGCCGGTCCGGGGGTGACCTTGGGAAACCCCCGGCGCGACAAAAACACCGGTCCCGGCCACCCGTGCAGTGGGGCGGCCGAGGACCGGCGCAATTGGCTCGCTACTTCGCGGCGGCGGCCTTGCCGAAGCGGGCCTCGAAGCGGGCCACACGGCCACCGGTGTCGAGGATCTTCTGCTTGCCCGTGTAGAACGGGTGGCACTCGGAGCAGACCTCGGCGCGGATGGAACCGCTCTCGATGGTGCTACGGGTGGTGAACGAGGCGCCACAGGTGCAGCTGACCTGCGTCTCGACGTACTCGGGGTGGATGTCGCGCTTCAAGGTGTCTCCTAGTTTCGGGAGGGCTCCGGGTCGCACGGGCGGATTACTCATACGTGAACCGGGGCCGACGTACCAGTCTGCCAGGACCGGCCGTATCTCCCAAAACGGGGGTGGTACCGGAACTATTCCCCGTTGCCCCCGGGGGCCGCACTCCTGGGCGCATCGCCGTCCGCGGGCGCGGTGCCACCGCTGCTGACGACGCCGCCGACACCGCCCTTGTCACCCGCTGAGTCCTTGAGCGCGGCGGCGGGGATGGGCCGGTCCAGGCCGAGCGCGGTCCAGACCTGTTGGGCGGCGCCCCGGAGCGGGATCACCCTGTTGGGGTCCACGGGGTCGTACTCGACCGGCATGGTCACCATGTGGACGTCCGACGGGCCGAGACCGCTGAGCCCCCGGGCCAGGCCCATCAGCTCGGTCACCGAGTCCAGCTCGGAGTCGGGGGTGATCGCCTTGGTGGCGGTGTCGGCGATGTCGAGGAGCTTCTTGGGGTTGGTGAGGACACCGACGTCCTTCACCTGATTGATGAACGCCTTCATAAACGCCTGCTGGAGCTGGATCCGGCCGAGGTCGCTGCCGTCCCCGACACTCTTACGGGTACGGACCAGGCCGAGCGACTGCTCTCCGTCGAGGGTGTGGGTACCGGGGGCGAGGTCGAGATGGCTGTCGGGGTCCTTGATCGCCTCGCTGGTGGTGATCTCGACACCGCCCAGCTCGTCGATGAGCTTCTTGAAGCCGGTGAAGTCGACCTCGATGTAGTGGTCCATGCGGATGCCGGACATCTTCTCGACCGTCTTCACCGCGCAGGCCGGCCCACCGACCTCGTACGCGGTGTTGAACATGACCCGGGTCCCGCCCGCGACGGACTGGCCGTCGCCGTCGACGCAGTCGGGGCGGCTGATCAAGGTGTCGCGCGGGATGGAGACGACACTGGCCGACTTCCGGCCCTCGTAGAGGTGCACGACCATCGCGGTGTCCGCGCGGGCACCTTCCTCGTCGCCGCCGTACTCGGCGTTGGCGCCGGAACGGGAGTCAGAGCCGAGGACCAGGATGTCCATCGAGCCGTTGTCGACGTTCTGGGGCCGGTCGCCGCGGAGCTGGCTGTTGATGTCGACGCCGTCCAGGTTGCCGTCGATCTTGAAGTAGACGTAGCCGGCCCCACCGCCCCCGACGAGCACGAGCGCCGCGGCACCCCACGCGGCGAGGGACGCGGCCCGTCGCCCCTTCCCCACCGGCTTCCGCCGCCGCCCGCCCCGCCCACCTATTCGACCGCCGCCACCGCTCTGCTCGCCCATGGTCTCCTCGGCTCCCGTCCGACTGCGGCTACCCCCTGCTGAACCGACCAGGCGCGGAATGTCCGCCCTGTCAAATTTTGCTCCGCCAACCGGGGAGACGACGAGGGAGGAGAAAGGGTTGCACGGGTGGCTGAGAAGTTCATGAGAGGGACCCGTCGCAGGTCGGCGAGGAGACACGCCGATCGCATGACGGACACGTAACGGATTGGACATATTCAGGCAAAACCCCTGCGGTTACGCCTTAAGGCAACCCGCTCCGGCGACATATATCGCACCGCCCAACGCGTATAAAGCATGCATAAAACCCCCAAGTCACAGCTTCAATGGACGTCGCACACCAAAGGGCGAGTCGAGATGATCATGCTTAAATGCCGCGATCACGAGCAGTGACATGACCTGCTCACTCTCGATTCCCTGGGGGGACATCCATGAGAATCCGCGTGCCCGAGAGACCGGGCACCCGCCTGGTCGGCACCGCGTGCGCCTCGGCGCTGCTGGCCACTGTGCTCACCGCGCCGACCGCCGCGGCGCGAGCGGTGGAGGTGAGGACGGCGCCGGTCGCGGCAACGGCTTGCCCGTCGTCGGTCGCGACCTACGCCCTGGAGCACAACCGCATCACCCGCTATGTGGACTGGGACCCCAAGAACACCGAGTACGGACATCTGTTCAGCGCCGAGAAGAGCACCTCGTTCCCCATCCTCACCCGGCTCTTCCCCGGCGGCGGCTCCCGGCTGTTCGCGGTCGACCCCCGGACGGGCAACCCATCCCTGAAGTCCTACCAGGACAGAACGGAGTCGGGTGGCGATCTACTGTCACCCGAATACACCTTCGCGGAGCGGGCGGGCCAGAACTGGACCGAGTACCGGGGTCTCTGGTCCGACGCTGACGGCCGGCTCGTCCAGCTCGACGCCGAGGGCAGCCTCCACGTCTATGTCATCCAGCTTCCGGACGGCACTCCGGCCTCAGCCCGGATGTCCCGCCTCGCCCTGCTGCCCGCCAGCAACCCGGCGCTGAAGGAACTCTCCAAGTCGACCGCCATCTGGGCGGCGGGGGACACGATCTACGGGCGGCTCGACGGCACCATCAGGAGCTGGAACTACCAGGCGGCGCTCAACTCCGTCACCCTCGGCCCGAAGGACTCCGGAACCGTGGTGGGCACCGGGTTCACCGATGCCAAGGACCTCTGGAGCCCGGGGCCGGGAGTCGTCAACACGGCGGACAGCGCCGGTACGGTCCGGAAGTACGCCGGGACTCCGCTCAGACTCGTCGACGCCGACATCGCCGCCGGGGTCCCGCGCGCGTTCGCGAACCCGGCACCTTGCCTCTCCAGCGCGCCGGAGAACGAGAAGCCCTACTTCGGCGTCAAGCCCGTCGAGTCCACCGACCCACCGCTGGAACCGCCGACCCCCGACCCGCCCGTTCCTTCGGGCCCCGCGAAGGTGTCGGGGAAGTTCACCCTGGGCGACGGGACACCGGCGGCCGGACTCGACGTCACCGTCGAAGCGCTGATTCCCGCGAAGGTCGAGGGCGAGGAGTTCGACCTGCCTGATCTGGGCAAGGCCAGAACCCGAGCCGACGGCACCTGGACGCTCACCCTGCCGGAGACGCTGCCCCCGGCCGCGCAGACGGCGATGGACGACAACGGTGGTTCGCTCAATGTGACCGCCTCCACGACGGCGGTCTCGACGTCCGGTGCGCGCCTCTTCGGTGTCGACCACCGCACCGCGGCACCGCCCGACCCGGTCACCGGGACGGTGTCCCGTGCTGCCGCCACCCAGAGCGCGGAGGCACCGCACTCGATCGAACTCCTGCCGCTGCTGGACGAGGACGCGCCCGAGCTCAATCTGCCGGAGCCGACCGCGAGTCAGCGGAACTCGACCTACGGTGCGGCTCTGGAGCGCGAAGCCGTCTACCGGGACGAGCCGACGCCGCGCTGGCAGAGCGACCGAGGCCCGGTCGACAACGACTACAACCCGTATCTGATCAACGGCAGGGACATCAGCTCCGAGCGGGTCAGCGCGTACGCGTCCGGATCCTGCTCCTGGGTGAGCCTGCTGAAGGGCAGGACCTACTCGTACACCACCGTGGGCGAAGCCCATGCCTACAACGACGCCAAGGCGTCGTTCGAGTACGAGAACAAAGTTCAGAACACCATCGATATCGCCGTGAACTCGAGCGGCACATGGAAGATCGGCGGCGCCGCTTCCATCGGGACCAGCAGCAGCGCGATCAGCGGGTACCAACCGCAGGGGCCGTTCTTCGCGAAGCAGTGGCGAATCCCGATGGAGTACCACAAGATACGGCGCATTTACATCTGCGGCGCGCAGCAGCGCAGTTCGTACGAGGAGGTCATACCGATCCGGTACACCATCCCCAAGGGATGGATGGCGGGGAACTACGGCAAGGATGTGCGCCATCTGGACGGGGCCACTCGATACCGGAAGTCCAATCCGAACTACCGCACCGTGCTGGCCAATATGTCGGTCCAGGGAATAACCCGCGGCAAGAGTGTCAAATGGTCGGGCGCCGCCACACCGTTCGGTCTCTCGCTCGGGGGATCGCTGACATACGACTCCAACCACACGCAGAAGATCTTTCCGCAGAACAAAAAAATCAAGCACAACGTGTGGGGCCTCTATGACAGGATCTCCGGCAAGCCGGGCGTCATATATTCGTACTAGCGGTGCGCTGCTGGCCTCACTCGCCCTCCTGACCGCGTGTGGCAGCAAGCCCGAGGCGCTGCCCCGGATAACCGGTCACGCGCTCGGCGGCGACGCCGAGGCCTCGACGTACACCGGCTTCGAGAACGCGGAGATCGGCGAGGAGTACCGATTCGCCCTGCCCCTCCCGTACAACAAATCCGCCAAGGACCTCACCATCACGGGTGCGCGCGTCGTCCATGTGCCTCCGGGCATGAAAGTCATGGGGATGAGCGCCCATGCCATGGCCGACACCGACGACGCGGTGATCGCGACCGCGCGATCGGAGGGGGATCTGGCCGCCGACGCGCTCAACCGGGCGAAGGATCTCATCGACGAACCGATCGAGGTCAAGGCGAAGTCGCTCGGTGACCGGTACTACGTGGTGCGGATCAAAGTGACCGGGCCGGTCAAGGGTGACGTCGAGACCTGTCACTTCGAATACCGGCAAGGATCTCGGGACTACCACCAGATCATCGGGTGCCACTTCGTCCTCAAACTGCAGAAGTAATCCGGAATGGCCTGTGCCCACCGTGCGGAAGCACGGTGGGCACAGGCCATTCACTTCAGGAGCCGGGCGTATCAGCCGAAGAGGTTGTACGCCTGCCAGCCCGACCCGAAGGCGACGCGGGCGTTGAAGCCGCCGTTGCCCTTGCCCGGGTAGAGCCACAGCTTGCCGGTCTTGTCCCGGGTGAGGACGTCGGCGACACCGTCGCTGTTGACGTCACCGGTGGTGATGATCGCGTTCATCGCGCTGAACGCACCGACCAGGACCGGAGCGGCCCACGGCTTGGTGGCGACACCCGTGCCCTTGTACAGGTAGGTCTTGCCGTCCGTCTTGGTGGCGAAGATGTCCGCCTTGCCGTCGAGGGTGAAGTCACCGTGGCCACGGACCATGGTGAACGCGCCCCAGCCCGTGCCGACCCTGACCGGCGCCGCGAACGAGCCGTTGCCCTTGCCGGGGTAGATGAACTGGGTACCGCTGGAGTCCACCGCGATCATGTCGGGCAGTTCATCGCCCGTGACATCGCCGGGGGTGACGATCTGCTTGTGCTTCTTCCACGCCTTGGCGATGAGCTTCGTCTGCCACTTGTCCTTGGCGTAGTCGTAGTAGTCGCGGTACACATCGCCATTGGCCACCCGGATCAGCGTGTCCTGGGCGCCGTTGCGGTCGAAGTCCGTCTGGAGCAGCAGCGTCGCGGCACCGTAGTTGCCCAGATTGGCCTGACGGGAGAGCGACTTCACGTTCGAGTGCCAGGCGAAGAGGGACTTGTCCGACGTACGACGGGCGAGAAGGTCGGCCGTGTGGTCCGAGCGACCGGTCTCCTTAACGTGCCAGTTCGTGTCGTCCACCCGGCCCTGGATCGGCGCGGAGTACGTGGAGAACTTGGCGTACACGCCGTACTTGCCCTTGGCTACGCAGTCCTCGTCACCCCAGGAGACGATTCCCGCGAGCCTGCCACCGACCACCAGCGGACCGCCGGAGTCACCGTGGCAGGTGGTCTCGCTGGTCTCGTCGCTGCCGGTCGGCGCCGCGCCGGCGCAGAGCATATGGCCGGCGACGAACTTGGTGACCCCGGTCGGGTACGCGGCCTTGCACTTGGCGTCCGACACCACATCGGCGTCGGCGACCTTCAGGATGTCGGAGCCGCCGTCGTTCGGACCGGTGCCGACGCGGCCCCAGCCGTAGACCTTGCCGGCGTTGCCGGCCTTGTAGAGCGCGCCGTCCGTGGGCTGCGCCAGCGGCAGCGGCTTGACCGAGGTCGGCGTGTCCAGGGTCAGCACGGCCACGTCGTTGTCGAGCGTGTCGGCCTTGTACAGCGGGTGGTGCCACTGACGGACCACTCGGTGCTGCTGACCACCGTAGTAATTCGGCGGTTTCACACTGTAGTCCGGCACCTTCGCGGTACCCACGACGACGAAGCCCGCGTCACGCCACTTGACGCCCTGCACACAGTGCGCGGCGGTGGCGATCTTCGTCGGCGCGATCACCACGCCACCGCAGGAGTACCAGTCATTGTCGATCTCGAAGTTGAGCTGAGCCATCCAGGGCGCGGCCGAGATCGTGGTCGGCTTGCCGCCGATGATGCGGGCGCTCGGCTTGCCGTCGGCGAGCGCCGGGGAGTTGGCCTCGCTGATGAGCCGGCCCGTCTTCGCCGGCTTGGCACGCGTCACTTCGCGGACCACACGGTCCAGCTCCGCCTGGGACTGCGCGGCTCGCTGCGGCAGGTTCGGCCTCGGCTGCTCGTCCGCCAGCGCGGGCGACGCGCCGAACACTCCAAGCCCCCCACCGAACAGTGCCGCGACGACTGTCAGAGCCGGAACCACACGCCTTGCTCGGCCGGTGGGCCGATCATCACGGGTGCGTATCTGCACGCGAAAAACCCCTCGGGTTGTGCCCAGCGGGAACGCGATCGCCCCACCGGGAGAACTGATGCCGGTGGGGCGAGAAAGCTATGTAGGCAGCCCTGGACCGAGGCCGTCCGGCCTCTCCTGGCGCTGCGAGAATCCCCCTGGGTATCCCCCCGGATCCCAGGTCCCCCACCTCGATCGAACGATCATATGGGTGTCAACACGTGATTGACCAGTGACATATGAGGTTTGAGTAAAAAAGAGACCGCCCCGTCACCCATGAGGTGACGGGGCGGCCGCTATCGCTTCGGACGGTCGGTCAGTCGTTGGCCGACGGCGTCGTCTTCTGGATCTGGAGCAGGAACTCGGCGTTCGACTTCGTCTGCTTCATCTTGTCGAGCAGCAGCTCGATCGCCTGCTGCTGGTCGAGCGCGTGCAGCACCCGGCGCAGCTTCCACACGATCGCCAGCTCGTCGCTGCCGAGCAGGATCTCTTCCTTACGGGTGCTGGACGCGTCCACGTCCACCGCCGGGAAGATGCGCTTGTCCGAGAGCTTCCGGTCGAGCTTGAGCTCCATGTTGCCGGTGCCCTTGAACTCCTCGAAGATCACCTCGTCCATGCGCGAGCCGGTGTCGACCAGCGCGGTGGCCAGGATGGTCAGCGAGCCGCCGTCCTCGATGTTGCGCGCCGCACCGAAGAAGCGCTTCGGCGGGTAGAGCGCGGTCGAGTCGACACCACCGGAGAGGATGCGCCCGGAGGCGGGTGCCGCGAGGTTGTACGCACGGCCCAGACGGGTGATCGAGTCCAGCAGGACGACCACGTCGTGGCCCAGCTCCACCAGGCGCTTGGCGCGCTCGATGGCCAGCTCCGCGACCGTGGTGTGGTCCTCGGCCGGGCGGTCGAAGGTCGAGGAGATGACCTCGCCCTTCACCGACCGCTGCATGTCGGTGACCTCTTCCGGACGCTCGTCGACCAGGACGACCATCAGGTGGCACTCGGGGCTGTTGACCGTGATCGCATTGGCGATGGCCTGAAGGATCATGGTCTTACCGGTCTTCGGCGGGGCCACGATCAGACCGCGCTGGCCCTTGCCGATCGGCGACACGAGGTCGATGATCCGCGTGGTCAGCACGCCCGGGTCGGTCTCCAACCGGAGCCGGTCCTGCGGGTAGAGCGGGGTCAGCTTGTTGAACTCGGGGCGTCCACGGCCGGATTCGGCCGCCATGCCGTTGGCCGAGTCCAGCCGGACCAGCGCGTTGAACTTCTCGCGGCGCTCGCCCTCCTTCGGCTGCCGGACCGCGCCGGTGACGTGGTCGCCCTTGCGCAGACCGTTCTTACGGACCTGGGCGAGGGAGACGTACACGTCGTTGGGGCCCGGGAGGTAACCCGACGTACGGATGAACGCGTAGTTGTCGAGGATGTCCAGGATGCCCGCGACGGGGATCAGCACATCGTCGTCGGAGACCTGCGGGTCGCCGGTGGCGACGAACTCGTCGCGTCCACGGCGCCCACGACGGTCGCGGTAACGACCGCGCCGGCCGCGCCGGCCGCCCTCGAAGTCGTCGTCGTCCTGCGGCTGCTGAGGTCCGGCGCCCTGACGCTGCGGCTGCTGGCCGCTCGCGCCCGACTGCTGGCGCTGGCCGCCCTGCTGCTGGTCGTCGCCCTTGCCACGGCGGTCACGCTGACGGTCCCGGCGGTCGCCGCGGTCGCCACGCTCACCACGGTCGCCCCGCTCACCACGGTCGCCACGCTGACCGCGCTCCCGGCGGCCCTCGCCGTCCTGCGCGGACGGAGCGACGGCGGCCTCGGTCCTGGCCTCCGGCTGCGTCTCCGCCTTCTCCTTCACATCGACGGCCGTCTCGGTCCGGGTCTCGCCCTGGACGTCGGGGCTGCCAGCCTGCGCGGTGGCGCGGCGACGGCGGCGCTCACCGGCCGGCTGGTCGTCGCTGGCGGGCTGGCCGGGGATGTCGATCTGCTGCTGGGCGACGGCCTTCTCGGCCTTCTCACCAGCGGGCGCGGATTCGGCGGCGGCCGTGTCCCCGGTGCGCGCCTTGGAGGTGGCGCGGCGCTTCGGCTTGGTCTCGGCCTCGGCGGCGCTCTTGGGCGCGGAGTCCGTCGACTTGGCCTTGGAGGCTCCGCTGCCGGCCTGCGCCTCCTTGATGACCTCGATCAGCTGGCTCTTGCGCATACGCGCGGTGCCCCTGATGCCGAGGCCGGACGCGACCTGCTGCAGCTCGGCCAGGACCATGCCGTCAAGGCCGGTGCCGGAGCGGCGGCGCCGTGAGGTGGTGCCGGAGGCAGCACCTGCGGCGGGCGCGGAGGTGTCGACGTTGCTGTCGGCAGTCACGCCCATCAGATCGGTGGTGTCGCTCACGAAGGGTCCTTCCCTGGAGCGGACGTCGGCCTTCTGGCTCGGCGACCGGTTGTGCTGTCCGACGACGGTCCGGGTGTGCGGACCATGCCGGGGCGGTGGGCCCTCCGCCGGGATTTGGTACGGCGGAGAGTCAGATACATGCAAGTCCGGCCCGAGGTCCCCCTGCTCGGCCCACTCCTGGGCGGAACGGGAGGTGTCGTGCCGGTTCCGGAGCGTGCTCGAAACTGCTCAGGCAGGCTGCTCAGGCAGTTTGGGAGGCTCCCGGAAGAATGGTTGGTCCCGAATCGGGACACGAAGCTCCGAGCACAAAGGCATCGGGTGCAGACTTGAGGTTAACACTACCGGCTCCAACAAATATTCCCCCTCTCTGTCCCCGGCAATCTCGTGTCACGGTGAATCACCGCGAATCACCCCGCATTACCGCTTTCCACTTACCGCGCGGCCGGGTCGCCACCGAGAATGCCCCCGGCTGGAGCGAGCGGCAGGACACTCGCGCCCACGGCGTCAAAGGTGAGCCGATTGGCCGCCCACCCCTCCCCCGCCAGCAGCGCGACCTTGTCGGCCGCGCTCTGATCGGCCAGTGCGAGCACCGTGGGGCCCGCACCGGACACAACCGCGGGGACGCCATCCGCGCGCAGTCGGTTGACAAGGTCGACGCTCTGCGGCATCGCCGGGGCGCGGTACTCCTGGTGGAGCCGGTCCTCCGTGGCGGGCAGCAACAGCTCGGGACGCCTGGTCAGAGCCTCGACGAGCAAGGCGGCGCGACCGGCGTTCGCGGCGGCGTCCACATGGGGGACGGTACGCGGCAACAGTCCGCGGGCCGTCTCGGTGAGCACCGGCTTCTCGGGTACGAAAACCACCGGAACGACGGAATCGGCGGGCTCCATCCTGATGGCGCGCGCCGCGCCCCCGTCGGTCCAGGCGAGGGTGAAGCCGCCGAGCAGACAGGCGGCGACATTGTCGGGGTGCCCCTCGATCTCGGTGGCCAGTTCGAGCAGGGCGACATCGTCGAGCTTGGCGTCGCCCCCTATGGTCACGGCGCGGGCGGCGACGATGCCGGCGCAGATGGCGGCCGACGACGATCCGAGGCCGCGGCCGTGCGGGATCCGGTTGGCGCAGACGACCTCCAGGCCGCGCGGTTGTCCGCCGAGCAGGTCGAAGGCCGTCCGTAGCGACCGTACGAGCAGATGGCTCTCGTCGCGGGGGAGGGTGGCCGCACCCTCACCGGCGATGTCGACGTGCAGACCGGAGTCCGCGACCCGGACGACGACGTCGTCGTACAGCCCCAGGGACAGCCCGAGGGCGTCGAACCCCGGGCCGAGATTGGCGCTGGTGGCGGGCACGCGCACACGGACGGCGGCGGCACGGAACGCTGGACCGGCCATCGCTCGATGACTCTCCTTGGCTCTGACTGCGAGGGTTATGACTGCGAGATTCGACACGAGATTCGACAGGGGATGAGCCCCCGGGGCCGTAACGGCAACTACACCGCGGCATATGCGACGGGGCGGGTTCGGTACAGCCTATCGAAGGAAGGTTCTGTGGCGACATAGGGCGCACAGGAGGCGCACGATGCGTGTCGCAAGCCTCCCGTGCCCCTGCGTAAGGCGTCGTCCGGCTTGCCGTGCTTTCCGCCTGGGTAGGGCTTCCTCTCCCCCATGGCTCCCCCATGAGTTCTCCGGGGGTTTCCCTAGAGATTCAACGGAGAGGTCGTACGGGCGCGCGGAGGCGGGCCGGCTGAGGACTGTTCCGCCCGTACGCCCGTACGAGTGGAACAGGCCCCGCGCCGGTCCGCCCAAGCGGTCAGCCCGAGCGATCGGCTCAGGCGAGGCCCAGGCGCTCGGCCGCCGCCACCGCGTCCACGGGGACGGTGACCGGCTGCGGCGCGCCCGCGACGGCCCAGTCGGGGTCCTTCAGCCCGTTGCCCGTGACCGTGCAGACGATCCGCTGACCCGGGTCGACCTTCCCGGCCTCCGTCGCCTTGAGCAGACCGGCGACGGACGCGGCCGACGCGGGCTCCACGAAGACGCCCTCCTGCGAGGCCAACAGCCGGTAGGCGCGCAGGATCTCGCGGTCCGTGACCTCGTCGATGAAGCCGCCGGAGTCGTCGCGCGCCGCCAGCGCCTGCTGCCAGGACGCCGGGTTGCCGATCCGGATCGCGGTGGCGATGGTCGAGGGGTCCTTGACGACCTCACCGCGGACGATCGGCGCGGAGCCGGAAGCCTGGAAGCCCCACATCCGGGGGGTACGGCCGGCGAGGCCGTCGGCCGCGTACTCCTGGTATCCCCGCCAGTACGCCGTGATGTTTCCGGCGTTGCCGACGGGCAGCACATGGATGTCGGGGGCGTCGCCGAGCGCGTCCACGATTTCGAAGGAGGCGGTCTTCTGTCCTTCGATCCGGTAGGGATTGACCGAATTAACCAGAGCCACGGGATAATTCTCGGACAGACTTCTGGCCAAATTCAGGCAGTCGTCGAAGTTCCCGTCGACCTGGAGGATCTTCGAGCCGTAGACGAGCGCCTGGCCCATCTTGCCCAGCGCGATCTTGCCCTGCGGCACCAGGACCGCACAGACCATTCCGGCCCGTACGGCATAGGCGGCGGCCGAGGCCGAGGTGTTGCCGGTGGAGGCGCAGATGACGGCCTGCGCACCCTCCTCCTTGGCGCGGGTGATCGCCATGGTCATGCCGCGGTCCTTGAAGGAACCGGTGGGGTTGGCGCCCTCGACCTTGAGGTACACCTCGCAGCCGGTGCGCTCGGAGAGGACCTGCGCCGGGACGAGCGGCGTACCGCCCTCACCGAGCGTAACGACCGGCGTCGTGTCCGTCACCGGGAGCCGGTCCCGGTACTCCTCGATGATGCCGCGCCACTGATGGGTCCCTCGCTGGGGGCCGTTGGTCGTCATGGGTCCCTTACTCCCCTTCAACACGCATGATGCTGGCGACACCGCGCACGGTGTCGAGCTTGCGCAGCGCCTCGACGGTCCCGGAGAGGGCCGCGTCGGGCGCGCGGTGGGTGACGACGACGAGCGAAGCCTCGCCGCCGCTGTCCGGTCGCCCCTGCTGGCGCACGGTGTCGATCGACACGCCGTGCTCGGCGAAGACCGTCGCGACCTGGGCGAGCACACCAGGCTTGTCGGCCACGTCGAGACTGATGTGGTAGCGCGTCACCACGTCGCCCATGGGGCTCACGGGCAGTTGGGTGTACGCGGACTCGCCCGGTCCGGTGGACTCGGCGAGCTTGTTGCGGCAGACGGCGACCAGATCGCCGAGTACCGCGGACGCGGTGGGCGAACCGCCCGCGCCCGGACCGTAGAACATCAGCTGCCCGGCGGCCTCGGCCTCGACGAAGACGGCGTTGTACGCCTCGCGGACGGAGGCGAGCGGGTGGCTGAGCGGGATCATCGCGGGGTGCACCCGCGCGGTGACGGACCGGCCGTCGGCGGCGCGCTCGCAGATGGCGAGGAGTTTGACGGTGCAGCCCATCCGGCGGGCGGAGGCCATATCGGCGGCGGTGACCTCGGTGAGGCCCTCGCGGTAGACGTCGTCCAGGCGTACGCGGGTGTGGAAGGCGATCCCGGCGAGGATGGCGGCCTTGGCGGCGGCGTCGAAGCCCTCGACGTCGGCGGTGGGGTCGGCCTCGGCGTAACCGAGCGCGGTGGCCTCGTCGAGCGCCTCGGAGTAACCGGCCCCGGCGCTGTCCATCCGGTCGAGGATGAAGTTGGTGGTGCCGTTGACGATGCCGAGGACACGGTTGACCTTGTCGCCGGCGAGGGACTCGCGCAACGGCCTGATCAGCGGGATCGCCCCGGCGACGGCGGCCTCGAAGTAGAGGTCGCGGCCGTACCGCTCGGCGGCGGCGTAGAGGGTGGCACCGTCTTCGGCGAGCAGCGCCTTGTTGGCGGAGACGACGGACGCGCCGTGCTCGAAGGCGGTGGTGATGAGGGTGCGGGCGGGCTCGATGCCGCCGATGACCTCGATGACGACGTCGATGTCACCGCGTTTGACGAGGGCGGTGGCGTCGGTGGTGATCAGCGCGGGGTCGATGCCCTCACGGACCTTCGACGGCCGCCGCACGGCCACCCCCGCCAGCTCCACGGGGGCGCCGATCCGGGCGGCGAGGTCGTCGGCGTGCGTCGTCATGATGCGCGCCACCTCTGAGCCGACCACTCCACAGCCCAGCAGCGCCACCTTCAGCGGACGCGTACGCATCATCCGACCTCACTTCTCAATACTTCTACGGTGTGGACCAGTCTCACTCACCGGACGGAAGTTTCTATCCCCCGTCCGGTATGCGAGACATCTATCTCAATTAACCGACGTCCAGACGCAGGAGATCTTCCTCCGTCTCGCGCCGGACGATCACGCGCGCCGCGCCGTCGCGGACCACCACCACGGGCGGCCGGAGGGCGTGGTTGTAGTTGCTGGCCATGGAGCGGCAGTACGCGCCGGTCGCGGGCACCGCCAGCAGATCGCCGGGCGCGACATCGGCCGGGAGGAACGCGTCCTTGACGACGATGTCGCCACTCTCACAGTGCTTGCCGACGACCCGGGCGAGCATCGGGGCCGCGTCGGAGGTGCGGGAGACCAGCGAGACGCTGTACTCGGCGTCGTACAGCGCGGTGCGGATGTTGTCCGACATGCCGCCGTCGACGCTGACATAGGTGCGCAGCCCCTCCAGCGGCTTGACCGTGCCGACCTCGTACAGCGTGAAGGCGGTGGGGCCGACGATGGCGCGGCCGGGCTCCACGGAGATCCGGGGCACCCGCAGGCCCGCGGCCTCGCACTCCCGGGTGACGATCTCGTGGAGCGCCTTGGCGATGTGGTGCGGTTCGCGGGGGTCGTCGTCGGGGGTGTACGCGATCCCGAGGCCGCCGCCGAGGTCGATCTCGGGCAGTTCGACGCCGTGCTCGTCCCGGACGTCGCGCAGCAGTCCGACGACCCGGTGCGCGGCGACCTCGAACCCGGAGGTGTCGAAGATCTGCGAGCCGATGTGGGAGTGGATGCCGATCAGGTCGAGGGAGTCGAGCCCGAGCACCCGGCGCACGGCCTCGGCGGCCTGCCCGCCGGCGAGCGGGATGCCGAACTTCTGGTCCTCGTGGGCGGTGGCGATGAACTCGTGGGTGTGCGCCTCGACACCGACGGTGACCCGGATCTGGACGCGCTGACGGACGCCGAGGCCCTCGGCGATGTGCGCGACGCGCACGATCTCCTGGAAGGAGTCGAGCACGATGCGGCCGACACCGGCGCGGACGGCGCGCTCGATCTCCTCGGGGGACTTGTTGTTGCCGTGGAAGGCGATGCGGTCGGCGGGCATTCCGGCGTCGAGGGCGGTGATCAGTTCACCGGCCGAGCAGACGTCGAGGTTGAGCCCCTCCTCGTGGAGCCAGCGCACGACGGCCCGGCTCAGGAACGCCTTCCCGGCGTAGAACACATCGGCGTCCGGGCCGAAGGCGTCGGCCCAGGCGCGGCAGCGGGCCCGGAAGTCGGCCTCGTCGAGGACATAGGCCGGAGTGCCGAACTCCTCGGCCAGCCGGGTGACTTCGATACCGCCGACGGTGGCGACGCCGTCGGCGTTCCGACCGACGGTCCGGGCCCAGACCTTGTCGTGGAGGACATTGAGGTCGGCGGGCGGGGCCGAGTAGTGACCCTCGGGGTACACATCGGCGTGGCGGGGCCCGGCGGGGTGGGCGGAGCGGCTCATGGTGTCTCTCTCACAGATGTTCGGGTGCGCTGATGCCGAGCAGGGACAGGCCACCGGCCAGCACCGTCCCGGCGGCTTCGGCGAGCGCGAGCCGGGAGCGGTGGGCGGCCGTGGGTTTCTGATCGCCGGAGGGCAGCACGGTGTGCTGGAAGGCGAGCAGAGCGTCCGCGGTGCTCTCCAGGTGCCGGGCGAGCCGATCGGGCGCGCGCAGCCGGGCGGCGGAGGCGAGAACGCCCGGGTAGTCCCCGACGAGGTCGTCGAGCGGGGTGTCGACATACTCCAGCGGCGCACCGGTGAATCCGAGCCGGGCGGCCCCGCGGGTGAGGGCGTGGGCGCGGGAGTGGGCGTACTGGACGGTGAAGAGAGGGTTGCTCTCGTGCTGGCGGAGGAACCGGGGCCCCGGCCGGGGGCGGTCGTGGGCGGCGACGGAGAGCAGCGCCCAGCGGGTGGCGTCGGGACCGGTGTCCCGGCCGCCGTCGGGGTACGGGGGGGCGATGTCCTGCGGTCTGTCGCCGTGCCGGGGGCTGTCGCCGTGCCGGGGGCCGTCGGCTTCCTGGCGGACGTGGCCGTACGGGGCGCCTGAACGCTCCTCCGCGGCCGGCTGTTCCTGCGGGCCCGGGTGTTCCTGCGGGCTCGGCTGTTCCTGCGGGCCATGCGGGCCCGGCTGTTCCTGCGGGGCCGGGTGTTCCTGCGGGCCCGGGTGTTCCTGCGGGCTCGGCTGTTCCTGCGGGCCATGCGGGCCCGGGTGTTCCTGCGGACCCGGGTGTTCCTGCGGGGCCGGGTGTTCCTGCGGGCTGGGGCGCTCCTGCCGGCCCGGCTGTTCCTGCTGGCTGCGGACCAGGGCCGCGACCGCGTGTGCCCAGAGCAGGTGGCGCGGCTCCCGGTGGTCGGGGGGCGTGGTGGGCCGGGCCGTCCCCGCCCACCCGTACGACGTCCCCTGCTCCAGCACGCTCCGTACGACGGCCCGCTGGGAACCCCGGTCCAGGGTGATGTTGAGGAATCCGGGTCCGGTGACCTCGACGGCCGCGATCGCGGGGTCACGGGCGATGCGTGCCCGCAGGGTCTCGGCGATCGCGCGGGCGGGCTGTCCGGCCGGGCCGGCGAGGCGCAGCGCGATATTGGTGGCGTAATCCCCGCGGCCTCCGGGGCGGGGCCGCTCGACCCGGACGCTCTCCGGGACCGGCGCCCGCAGCGCACCGTCCGCCACCGCACGGCACACGGCGTGCAGCACGGTACGGGACAGCTCGGCGGGGGTCACAGGACAAGCGTAGGGGAGGGAGGGGGGCAGGATGCGAACCGGTTTCGCCATCCGGTCAGGCGCGGGTGCTCCCGGCCCGCCCGGCCTCATGCCTGCCGTCCAGGGACGGCGGGCCCTCCCGACGTGTCAACTGCCGTACGAGACGGATCAGCTCGGCGGGCTCGAAGGGCTTGGCGAGGAAGGCGTCGACTCCCGCGGCTATGCCGCTCTCCACTTCGTACTGCGTGCACGCGCTGATGATCGCGACGGGCAGATGGCTGGTGAGCGGGTCGGCCCGCAGGTGGGCGGCGGTACGGAGGCCGTCGAGCCGGGGCATGACCACATCGAGGGTGACGACATCGGGCCGGACGCGCTGGACGACCTCCAGGCACTCGACACCATCGGCCGCGGTCACGACCTCGAAGCCCTCCAGCTCAAGGTTGACCCTGATCAACTGCCGGATGACCCGGTTGTCGTCGACAACGAGCACACGGCCGGACGCGCCTGACACAACTTGAGGGTAGGTCGCGAGCCGGGGCCGCGTCCGGGTTTTCCCGACTTCCACCCCGCGCGGGCGACGCACGGGGTGCGCGGCGGGGTGGCGCCCCGGCCCCCGCGAGCCTCCGCGCGACACCTCGCGCGGACCCTGAAATACCTGTTCACGGGGACCCTGTGGGAGCTGGTAGGGTTCTACCCGTCACCGCAACGGCCCCGGCCAAGCGGGACGGAACGCCCCCGTAGCTCAGGGGATAGAGCAACGGCCTCCGGAGCCGTGTGCGCAGGTTCGAATCCTGCCGGGGGCACTTCAGCAAGGCTGGCACCGCAAGGTCGCTGAATCGCTGACGTGCCGAGAAAGAAGACCTGGACCCAGTACCACTGGGTCCAGGTCTTCTTCGTTGTCCACCACGGTTCGCGAGTGAGTGGCGAGTGGGTTTTCAGCGGGGCCGAACAATCACCCGGCAGCCCACGAAAGCCGCCGCTGGGGCGTGCCACTCCCCCGCATCCCGCCGGTACGGGGTGACCGGCCGCACGCCGACCTGTGCTGTGTGTCGAATCGCAGCACCTACGACGGAGGTGCCCCCGCTACGCAGCGAGGTGGCGGATTCCCGCCCGGCTCGCAGCAATTGCCGTGGCCTGGATCCCGACGACCTCGACGGCGACGCCCCACGCCTCAAGCATCTTGGCCGTCTGCACAAGGGTGACCTGGGAGAACGGGAACAGCGTGTCGGCGGTGAGGTCGGTTCCGCTCTTCAGCAGGATCGCGAAGACGACCTTCGACGGCCGGAAGCCGTCCGGCAGGGGCCGGCCGGGCCGGGCCGCGGCCACCTTCCGCCGGAACCCGTCCGCGGCATCCGGCGCGTGCACCAGGGTCTGAACGGAGACCACGGACTGACCGAACAGATGGCTCAGCGCGTCGGAGCCCTTGGCCCTCTTCACCATGATCAGGACATTGTCCGGGCTCAGCAGGTCGCAGATCTCCACGCCGTTGCCCCGGTGCAGCGCGGTCCGGACGTTGTCACGGTCGAAGCAGACGTATCCGGGCCGCAGGTCGGGCACCGACTTGTTGTAGTCCCGCTCCGCATCCCCGAGCGCCCAGGCCGGAAGGTCGACCGAGTGCGTGCCGGGGATGAGCCGCTCCACCTGCGAGCGGATCGCTTCCAGGTACGCCACACCGATCTCGTACCACTCCCCGTCCAGCAGGAAGAACCGGCGGGCACCGAGCGCCACCTCCGCCTCGATCCACCGCAGCACGCTCGACGTCCAGAGGACGTCATGCTTCTCCGCCCGGGTGTGCGCGTAGAGGGTGACGGTGCCGTCCCGGAGCGCGGCGAAGCGCGCTCCCGCCCTCTGCACCCGGGCCCGGCTGAGGACGTACTCCAGGCTGAAGTCTTCGGTGAGGCGCGCCTCCGGGCTGTGCACCTTGGTGGCGAATGCCTGGGCGGCGCCGTAGTCGTCCCAGTGATCGGAGGGGACAGCGACCCCGATACGTCCGTCGGGCACCTCGCCCAGCATGTCGTCGAGCCGCTGCTCCAGCCTCGTGACGAGGTCGGCGTCCTTGACCGGGACGATGTGCTCGACGAACTCCAGTTCCGGAGCCGGGACCTCGTCCCGAAGGACGCGGGTGATGGCCCGGATGTCCGCGACCAGGTCCGCGGCGTCGATACCGAGGCGCATCCGCAGTCCGGTACCGCCCTCGACGCTGGAGATCTTCGTACGGTCGTCCTGGGCGATCGTCAGCTGGATGCCGTCCAGCCTGCCGCCCAGCCGCCGCACGATCTGCGCGTGCTCCTGGACGCCCAGGCTCCAAACCGGAGCGCCACCCGGCACGAGGGTGATGTCGGTCCGGCCGCCGCCCGGCCTATGGGAGACCATGTCCCGGATCTGGGCGGGGTCCACCCTGCGGATCACGAAACTCAGCCCGAACCGCCGGTCCTTGACCCGGTCGGGCACCAGGCGGAAGCCCTGGTCGTAGCCGATGGCGTACACCTCGCCGTCGACCACGAGCATCAGCAGCCCAGCCGACCGGTTGACCGGCCGCGACACCTCGCACCCGGTCGTGCGGTTGATCTCGCCGCACCAGCTCGCGACCGACTGCTCGAAGCTGCCGGTGACCAGCAGCGCCGGAACGCCCAACCAGTCCTCCGGGAAGTGCAGTTCCGCATCACCGGCTTCGAGCCGAGCCGGGTCGAGGACGTCGAACATCGCGTCAACCGTGGGTGCGACACCCGTGAGCCGGTACAGGGTGCGCTTGGACGTGCCGGAAGTACTGGTGGCCATGGTGCCGCTCCATGCGGTTCGACGTGCTGTGGGCAGGGGGAAGCCCGGGAGACCCGGGGAAGCCGAGCGAAAGCACAATCATTAGAGCGGCAACTGAAAGCACTGTCAAATGCTTCCCATCGATCAGGCATCGATATAGAGTGAAGCCGTCCAGCATGCCCACCCGCCCTCACGTCACCAGGCAGGAGCCCATGAACCAGCAGGCCAGTGTCCTCGTGACCGCCGCCGACATCTCCCGGCTGGCCGGAGTCACCCGCGCCACGGTCAGCAACTGGCGTCGTCGGCATCCGGACTTTCCGGCCCCTGCGGGAGGCACGGACACCAGCCCTGCCTACGATCTCGACGCCGTACGCGCCTGGCTCTTCGCCCGCGGCCAATTGCCCGAGGACACGTCGGCGGACCGGCTTCGAGCAGCGCTGCGCACCCACCCCAACGGCGCCGAGCTGGCCCTGTACCTGCTCCCCGTAGTGCTCGCGGTTGCCCGGGTGGACCGGAGAGAACGCGAAGCCCTTCCCGAATTGCCTGACGACGCTCTGCTGCGCTGGGTCCGGTCAGCTGCGGACGGCGGAGCCCAGGGCACCCCGGGAGCCGAGGACGCGGCATACTCTCCCGAGGCAGCCGGGCCGCTGAGAGTTCTGTTGCAGTGCGTCATCACGGATGGCGCCGAGGCTGCGACGGATGTCCTGGCCGAACGACTGCTGGAGGACACGGGGGGCACCGGCACCTACCTCACGCCGCGCCCCTTGGCCGAGCTCATGGCCCGGCTTCTGACCAACAGTGCGGGTGCTTTCCCCGCGAGCGTTCTCGACCCCGCGTGCGGTACCGGATCGCTGCTCGCCGCTGCGGCATCCGCCGGGGCGGCGGCACTGCACGGCCAGGACGTCCTGGCCGCCCAGGCCGCCCAGGCCGCCGTGCGTCTCCGGCTGAGCGCCCCTGAGGCGGCCATCACCGTACGTACGGGAGACAGCCTGCGCTCCGACGCCTTCAAGGGCCTCACCGTGGGCGCCGTCCTGTGCAATCCTCCCTACGGAGTCCGTGACTGGGGGCATGACGACCTGGCGTACGACCAGCGCTGGGCCTACGGCGTGCCGCCCAAAGGCGAGCCCGAGCTCGCCTGGGCCCAGCACTGCCTGGCCCACCTCACTCCCCGCGGCCGTGCCGTGCTGCTCATGCCGCCCGCCGTCGCGGAACGCACCGCCGGCCGGCGCATCCGGGCTCAGCTCGCACGCGACGGAGCCCTCCGCGCGGTCGTCTCACTTCCTCAGGGCGCGGCCACCCCGCTCCACATCGGCCTGCACCTATGGGTACTCGAGAGCCCCGAGCCAGGGGCTGAAGCCCCGGGTACGGTCCTGCTCATCGATGCCGCCGCCGAGATTCGAGATCTCGACTGGGACGCCGTCAGCGAGACAGTGCTTTCAGCGTGGCGGCTCTACCTCGACGACCAGGACGGCTTCACGGGGGCCCCGGGTGTCGCCGCCGCCATACCGGTCACCGACCTTCTGGACGAGGCCGTGGATCTGACCCCGGCCCGCCGCATCCAGACGGCTTCCCGGCAAGCACTCCGCCCCGCCCTGGTGGCCCGGCAGGCATCGGAGTTGTACGACCAACTCCGTCAAGGGGCGACAGATCTGGTCGGCCTCAGCGCCGACGGCGACTGGCCCCCGGCCGACGACCGGCCCCGCGACTGGCGCACCGCAACGGTCGCGGACCTTCTGCGCGGCGGCGCTCTCACTCTGCTCCACACCGCGCCCCCGGGCCGCCGGACCCGTAGCGGCCAACCGCAGCCTCGGCCCGAAGCAGAACCCGGCGCACGGCCGGCGCTCACGGCTGCCGACCTCTTCGAGAGCCGGCCCGCCTCCGGAACGGCAGCGGACCTTCCCACCGGCGTCCCCCTCGCCTCGGTCCAGGCAGGTGACGTGCTTCTCACGGAGATCCTCCGCGTGGGACGCACGGCCGTGGCCCGGGTCGTCGAACCGGGCGAGGCGGGCTGCTCCCTCGGACCCCATCTACTGCTGTTCCGCCCGGACCGGCGCCGGCTCGACCCGTGGTTCCTCGCCGGGTTCCTCGCGGCGGAGCAGAACATCAGCGCCGCCGCCACCGGCACATCCCTCGTCCGGGTGGACCCGCGACGCCTGCGCGTTCCCCTGCTCCCGCTCGCCGAGCAGCAGCGCTACGGCACCGCCTTCCGCCGCCTTCATGAATTGCGTACGGCCGCCCGCCGGGCCGACCGGGCCGCCGAGGACATCACCCGTCTCCTCGGCACCGGCCTCACCGGCGGCGCACTGTTGCCCGACGGTCACGGATCGGCGTGAAAGGCGCGGCCCGGCACCGCGAACGACCAGACTTGACGTCTCCGTCCCGCTGGGGCGGCGAAGCGAACACCGGAAGGACTCCGTTGAACAGCAGTAAGCACACGGAACTGGCGAACCACGCATGGTCGGTCGCCGACCTCCTGCGAGGTGACTACAAGCAGTCCGACTACGGCAAGGTGATCCTGCCGTTCACCGTGCTGCGGCGCCTGGAGTGTGTCCTCGCCCCGACCAAGGACAAGGTACTGGAGGCCGCCGCCCGCTTCCAGGACCAGGACATCAACCCCGACCGCTTCCTGCGCAAGGCGTCCGGCCACAGCTTCTACAACACCAGCTCCTACACCCTGAAGGCCATCGCGGGCGACGCCTCGCACGCGGCGAAATACCTCAACGAGTACTACGGCGCCTTCTCCCCCAACGCGCGGGAGGTCCTGGAGCGGTACGACTTCGCCCAGCAGATCAAGCGGCTGGACGCGGCGGATCTGCTGTACCAGGTGGTCGGACGATTCGCCGACCTCGACCTGCGGCCGGTGAAGAGGGACGCCGACGGCGAGGTCGTGCTCGACAAGGACGGCAGGCCGGTCGAGATCGTCAACAACCACCAGATGGGCTACACCTTCGAGGAACTGATCCGGCGCTTCGCCGAGCAGTCCAACGAGACGGCCGGTGAGCACTTCACACCCCGCGAAGTCATCCGGCTGATGGTCAATCTGCTCGTCGCGCCGGACAGCGACGCCCTGGCCCTCCCGGGCACCGTTCGCACTGTCATGGACCCGGCCTGCGGGACCGGCGGCATGCTGAGCGCGGCCGAGGAGCACATCACGCACCTCAACCCGGACGCCACCGTCAAGGTCTTTGGCCAGGAACTCAACAGCGAGTCCTGGGCCATCTGCCGGTCAGACATGATGATCAAGGGGCAGGACCCGGAGAACATCAAGTTCGGCAACTCCTTCAGCGACGACGGTCACGCCGGAGCCACCTTCGACTATCTGCTGGCCAACCCGCCGTTCGGCGTGGAGTGGAAGAAGGTCAAAGACGCGGTCGAGGGGGAGCACGAGCGCCTCGGCGAGAGCGGGCGGTTCGGAGCCGGCCTGCCGCGTATCAACGACGGCTCGCTGCTCTTCCTCCAGCACATGATCTCGAAGATGAAGCCGGTGGATACGTCGGGGTCCGGCGGCAGCCGCATCGCGATCGTCTTCAACGGCTCCCCGCTGTTCACGGGCGCCGCGGAGTCGGGTGAGTCCAGGATCCGTCAGTGGATCCTGGAGAACGACTGGCTGGAGGGCATCGTCGCCCTGCCCGACCAGCTCTTCTACAACACCGGCATCTCCACGTACTTCTGGGTGCTCAGCAACCGCAAGGCCAGGGACCGGCGCGGCAAGGTCGTCCTGTTGGACGCGCGCGATTACTGGAGCAAGATGCGGAAGTCGCTCGGCAACAAGCGCAAGGAACTGGGCGAGCAGCACATCTCCGAGATCACCAGGCTCTACACAGAGGCGCTGGCGGTCCTCGACGCGGCGGAGAAGGACGGCGGCCACGACCTCGCCGACCGGGCCGAGAAGATCAAGGTCTTCCGCAACGAGGACTTCGGGTACCACCGGATCACCGTCGAACGGCCGCTGAAGCTCCGTTTCGAGGTGACGGAGGAGATGCTGACGGCCCTCACCGCGTCGAAGCCGATCACCCGGGCGACTGATGCCGAGGCATTCGCGGCGGCGCTGCGCCCGCTGGTCGGGAAGTCGTGGACGGCGAAGTCCGACGCGTGGATCGACCTCAAGGACGCGGTCGTCGCGGCCGGCCATATGTGGCCGACGGGTGCGCCGTTCGGCAAGGCGCTGCGGGAGGCGGTCGGGGTCCGGGACCCGGAGGGCGAGGTCCAGCGCGTCAAGGGGGAGCCGGAACCGGACCCGGAGTTGCGGGACTACGAGAACGTGCCGCTGGGGGAGGGCGTGGAGGAGTACTTGCGGCGGGAGGTGCTGCCTCATGTACCGGACGCGTGGATTGATCACAGCAAGACGAAGGTGGGGTACGAGATTCCGTTCACGCGGCATTTCTATGTGTACGAGGCGCCACGCCCGTTGGCAGAAATCGACGCGGAGTTGAAGTCACTGGAGGCAGAGATCCAGAAACTGCTTGGGGAGGTTACGGCGTGAGCACCGTTCTCGGAATTCCCCTGCCGGAGAAGTGGGTAGCGTCACGACTTAAACACTTGACGCATCTACTCACTCGCGGCTCCGCCCCGACATATGTAGACGCTGGGCGAGTGCGTGCTATCAGCCAGGCCGCAAATCAGAATGGCGGGCTCGACTGGTCTCGTACACGGTTTCACGACTTTAACGGCGACGCGACAAAGCTTAAGGGACACTTGCGCCCGGAAGACATACTCATCAATTCGACTGGGACGGGAACCCTCGGCCGCGTTGGTTTCTTCAGCGGTGCACCCGACGGCCTTCCGTGCATGGCCGATGGCCACGTCACCATCGCACGAACTAAAAGCGACGAACTGCATGCACGATTCGCCTACTATTGGCTTGGATCACAGCCGTTCCAGGAGTATATGTACGCAGCGCTCGCAGTCGGGGCAACGAACCAGATCGAGCTGAACCGCGAGAATCTAGGCGATGCACCCATTCCGGTACCACCAATGGAGGAGCAACGCCGCATCGCCGACTTCCTTGACTCCGAAACCACCCACATCGACCAATTGGCCATCAGACGCGGGAAGCAATCTTCACTACTTGATGAGCATTCCCGCGCAGCCGCTTACTCCGCAATTACGGGAGCCAAGGAGGTTGGCCCACGTCGCGCCAGCGGGATCCAATGGATCCACAGCTTGCCGAGCAGCTGGAAGACCATGCCAGTCAACTATCAATTCGAGGTCATGCTTGGAAAGATGCTCAATCAAGAGCGCACAAAAGGCGATTATTTGCGGCCGTATCTTCGCAATGTGAACGTGCAATGGGATCGCATCGACACCGATGACCTTCTAGCGATGGACTTCCCACCATCTGAGCAGCAACGCTACAAAGTACTTCCTGGCGACCTGCTCATCTGCGAAGGTGGAGAACCTGGACGCGCAGCAATCTGGGATGGCCACGGAGAGATTTATTATCAGAAGGCTCTCCACCGAGTTCGCCCACGAGGGTATAGCTCATCACGCTGGCTATACTACTGCCTGCTCGCTTCAACAGCTCTCAATGTTTTCGCGGTAGAAGGAAACTCCACTACTATCACTCATCTGACCGGAGAACAGCTTAAAGCACGTCGCTTCCCCTTCCCCGATCGACCAATCCAAGACAGGTTTGTGGCAGAGCTAGACAAATTGGACCGTCACCAAAGGGAACTCTCGCTCGGAATGGCCCACCAAGCTAAGCTACTAGCCGAACGCCGCCAGGCCCTTATCACCGCTGCCGTCACCGGTCAGATTGACGTGTCCACCGCCAGCGGACGCGGGATCGAAGAATGATCGCATCATGAATCCCGCCGAGTCTCACCTTCCGTCGCCGTTCATCACCCATCCCCGAGTCGACAACTACAGATCCATCGCTCATTGCGACGTAACTATCGGCCGGTTGTTCATGGGGCGGCTCGGCCCGAACGCCGCAAGCAATTCGAACTTCCTACCTGGTCACTGGAAAACGGGGGAATAGCCTCTCATGTCCATCCATGACGAAGAAGCCTTCAGGAACGCGATAGTCGCCGTCATGCTGGAGCGCGGCTGGAGCGAAGGAAACCGCCAGGACTACCGCCCCCATCTCGGCCTGGACACCGCCCAGCTCTTCGACTTCATCGGCAAGACCCAAGCTGGCGACTGGGCCGAACTGATCGCCCTCTACGGCGGAGACCCCAACACCGCCCAGGCCGGGTTCGCCAAGCGCGTCGACCAGGCGATCGGGAACGACGGCGTGCTGGATGTCCTTCGCAAGGGCGTGAAGGACCACGGTGTCCTGATCAGGCTCGCGTACTTCAAGCCGTCGCTTGTCGCGTCGGACTCGGTCCTGGACGACTATCGGGCGAACCGGCTGACCTTCGTCAAGGAGCTGGAGTACGCCGCCAAGCAGACGGACAAGGGCAAGCGCCTCGACCTCGCCCTCTTCCTCAACGGGATTCCGCTGGCGACCGCCGAGCTGAAGAACGCCCTCACGCGCCAGGGCGTGGAGGCCGCCAAGGACCAGTACCGCACGGACCGCGACCCCACCGAGCTGATCTTCGCGCGGCGCGTGATCGCGAACTTCGCCATCGACACGGACCTGGTGTTCGTCGCGCCGGAGCTGCAGGGCAAGCCGACGCGGTTCCTCCCGTTCAATACCGGATCCCACGGCCCGGGGAAGCCCGGCGGCGCGGGGAATCCGGCGCCCACCGTCCCCGGAACGTACGCGACCTCGTACCTCTGGGAACAGATCTGGGCGCGGGACACCTGGCTCGACCTGATCGAGCGGTTCGTGCACCTCAGCAAAGAGAAGGGCCCGGACGGACGGACGCGCAAGAAGCTGATCTTCCCGCGCTACCACCAGTGGGACATCGTCAAGAAGCTCACCGGGCATGCGGCCCGCCACGGCGCCGGTCACAACTATCTCGGCATGGCCTCCGCCGGATCCGGCAAGTCGAACACCATCGGATGGCTGGCCCACCGCCTGTCGTCGCTGCACACTCCCACCGACCCGACCGAGATCGACCCCGATGCCTTGGCCGCCGGGCTCAAGCCGGGCGCACCCGTCTTCGACAAGGTCGTGATCATCACCGACCGCCGCAATCTCGACGCCCAGCTCCGCGACACCGTCGGCAGTTTCGAGAAGAACGCCGGTCTGGTGGTGAAGATCGACGAGAAACACGGCGCGAAGTCCGCCCAGCTCGCCGAGGCGCTGTCCCGCGAGGCCGGGAAGATCATCACCGTCACGCTGCACACCTTCCCGGCCCTCATCGACTATCTGCGCCGCAGCCCCACCGAGATTCAGGGCCACAACTTCGCGATCATCGTGGACGAGGCGCACTCCTCGCAGTCCGGCGACGCCGCCACGGCCGTCCGCGCGGCCCTGCGCGACCTGGGCCTGGACTCGGACTCCGACGACCCCGGGGCCACCGAGCAGGCAGCGGCGGTCACCACCGACGCCAAGCTCGTCCGGAAGGCCATCCAGCGCAGCAAGGCCGCGAACCTGTCCTACTTCGCCTTCACGGCCACGCCCAAGGCCAAAACCCTTGAGCTCTTCGGCACTCTGGACTCCATCAACGGCAAGCCCGTGTACGTACCCTTCCACACGTACTCGATGCGCCAGGCCATCGAGGAGGGCTTTATCCTCGACCCCCTCCGCACGTACGTCACGTATGACACCTACTGGAAGCTGGTGAACAAGAACCCCGACGAGCGGAAGGTGGACCCGTCCAAGGCGAATCCGCTGCTCGCCCGGTACGCGTACACGCACGACTCCACCGTGACCCAGCAGGCGCACGTGATCGTCGAGCACTTCCGCACCCACACCGCCGGCAGGCTCGGCGGGCGTGCCAAGGCCATGGTGGTGACGGCCTCCCGGCACAGCGCCGTGCAGATGGCACGTGCGATCAAGAAGTACGTCGACGACCAGTCATACGCCGACCCCGGCGTCCTGGTCGCGTTCTCCGGCAGCCTGCCGTACGACGGCGAGGAGACCACCGAGCCGAAGGAGAACGGCGGCCTCGCCGAGTCCGCGCTGCCGAAGGCGTTCGCGTACGCGCGCAAGGACGACAAGGCCGTGCGCACCGGTGGAAAGGCGACGCAGCGCGAGTACCGCATCCTGGTCGTCGCCGAGAAGTACCAGACCGGCTTCGACCAGCCTCTGCTCACCACGATGTACGTGAACAAGAAGCTCGCGGGCATCAGCGCCGTCCAGACGCTCTCCCGGCTGAACCGCACCGCTGACCGCAAGTCGCAGGCGGACCTGGCCGTACTGGACTTCGTCAACGACGCCGAGGACATCAAGGAGTCCTTCCGCCCGTATTTCGAGGAGCCGAACACCCTCCCTTCCGATCCCAACCTCCTCTACACCGCGCAGAGCAAGGTCATGCAGCCCGACATCCTCGTCGACGAGGAGATGCGGGAGTTCGCCGACGCCTTTCTGGCGGCCGAGGAGAAGGCCGCCGGCTCGGTGGCCCGGTGGGAGAAACTGCACGCGGAGCTGTACCGGAACCTCGGCCCCGCCGTGGAGCGGTTCACCGTGCTGCTGGACGGCAAGGACGAGGCCGGCGACCCGGATGACGAAGCCGGCGCTGCTGCCGAGCAGTTCCGCACCGATCTCAATGACTACGTGCGGAAGTACGGCTTCCTCTCACAGATCGTGCCCTACCGCGACGCCGACCTGGAATGTCTCTACCTCTACGGCCGCCACCTGCTCAACCGTCTGCCACGGCGCGGTGACGGCGGCGTGGACATAGGGGACGTCGACCTCAGCCACCTGCGCATTCAGAAGACCGGCGAGCACGACCTCGCGCTGACCGCCGAGGGAGCGGCGGAGCTGCGCGGCTTCGGCGAGGGTGCGGGCGGCGCCAAGGAGCAGGAGAAGTCGCTGCTGGCGGAGCTGATCGAGAAGTTCAACGACAAGTTCGGCACCGACTTCACGGAACAGGACGTGCTCACGCCGTTCGACGAGGCGAAGGCGGACCCGAAGGTTCGCGCCGCCGCCGTCAACGACGAGGAGAACTTCGGGCTCGTCTTCGACGAGGTCTTCGAGGACAAGATGGCCGAGCACATCGACACCATCGCCGATATGGGACGCCAGTACTTCAGCCACGACGACAGCTTCAAGCAGTCCCTCAACCAGAGTGCGCGCCGGGCGGCTTGGCGGATGATCCGCCGGGAGGAGGACATCGACGACGAGGCGGCCTGACCCGGGCATGCCCGGTCACCCCGGCCGTCGGCTCCGCCCCGTCAACCGTCCTGGCGGAAAGGCAGACCCGCGATCACGGATGTTCCGCAGGTGCGGCGGGGCCGTACGGTCCACGCGGTGGCGAGGCTGTCGACAAGGAGCAGACCCCGGCCGTTCGAGGAGGCCGCGTCCGGGTGCGCCAGTGCGGGCTTGCCGGTGCCGGGGTCGGAGACCGCGAGCCAGTAGTGCCCATCGGCGGGCCACAGGACCAGTTCGATGAGGCCCTCGTCCTGGCGTGCCGGGCCCACCGTACCGAGGTGGGGTGGGCGGAGAAGCGCCAGTGGACGGGTACGAGGGGGATCTCGGGCAGGGCGAACTCCACGGCTGCATGAGGGGTTTGGGGTCGCCGGTGGCCTACCGCCCTGAGCTGCACAGGATGCGCACCACGGCCGGCATGTCGGCGGAGTACGTCGCAGGACTCCTCGGTGCCGATCGGATCAGGGTCTCCAACATGGAGTCCCGACTACGCGGAATCAGCGCCGAACGGCTGCGCACGCTGGCCTGCAACTGCAACTGCGCCTGCACGGGGGAGAAGTACATCGACGCCTTGGCCGAGATGGCGGAGCCAAGCGAGGGAGGATGATGGGAGCGCTACCGGGGCAGCTCGCCTCAAAGACTGCTGGACATCTCCGAAGCCGAGGCCGGCGCGGTACGCCTGCGGGGCGCGAACACCGTGCACATTCCAGGGATGCTCCAGACACCGGCGCAGGCCATGGCCATCTTCCGCGCTGTCGTCCCCCAACTTCCCGAGCATGAGGTCGCGCTCCGCCTCAATCAAGGCGGGCAAGGCCGACCACCTGCTGTAGGGCCTGCCGCACGCTTCCGCCTGTCGGTAGCGTGTACGGCATTCGGCTGACGAGGCATCTGGACAGCGGGGGCGGACGCGTGGCGCAGGCACGGAGAATCGGCGAACAGGGTCGGTATGAGCTGATCGAGGAGATCGAGTCCGGTGGCATGGGCACGGTCTGGCGTGGTTACGACGCCGTCCTCGACCGGGAGATCGCGGTCAAGCTCATCCGGCCCGATGTCGTCGCGACACCCGCGCAGGCGGAGGAGTTCGCCCGCCGCTTCGAGCGCGAGGCCCGCGTCACCGCGCGTATCGGCCATCACGGAGTGCCGCAGGTGTTCGACGCGGTCCTGGAGGAGGCGTCGTTCGACCGGCTGTATCTGGTGATGGAGTATGTGCGCGGGGTCTCCCTGCGCAAGGTACTCACGGGCGCAGCGGATGGAGAAACGACACAGCTCCCGGTGGGCTGGGCCGCGTCGATCGCCGCGCAGATCTGCACGGTCCTGTCGTACGCCCATGCCCTCCCGGTCGTGCACCGGGACTTGAAGCCGGACAACGTCCTGATCGCCGCTGACGGGACGGTCAAGGTTCTGGACTTCGGCATCGCGAAACTCCTGGGCGCGAACGTCACCCCGCTCACAGCCGTCGGCGAGCGGATCGGCACCAGCCAGTACATGGCACCGGAGCAGTTCGACAACGCCCAGATCACCCCGCTCAGCGACCTCTACGCACTTGGCTGCACGCTGCACGAGCTCCTCGCCGGTGAGCCGGTCTTCAGCGGCGACAGCGACTACCAGTTCCTGCACCAGCACATGAACGTGCCGCCGAAGCCCCTCCGCGCCCTGCGGCCCGACGTTCCGGAAGACTTGGAGGCACTGACCCTCGACCTGCTGGCCAAGGTGCCCGAGCAGCGTCCGGCCGATGCGTACGCGGTGTACGAGCGCCTGTCGCCGCATCTGCCGCAGCCGGGTTCAGCGGCGGACCCCGTGGTCTTCACCGGCGGCGGCTCCCCGTCCGAGGTGCCCGACCCAACGGTGATCTACCGGCAGCCGAACGCACCGCTGCGGCAGACCAAGGTGCCTGCGCCCGCACCCCAGCCGGTGGCTCCCGTACCGGTTCCGGCGCGCGTCGACACCGCGCTGCGGGACGCGATCCGGGACGCCTACTCCCGGTCCGCCGACCTCGCCGAGAGCGGGCGGTACGCCCAGGCCGCGGATGTCCTCAAAGCGGCGATCACCGCAGCGGCCACCGCCCTCGGCGCGCACAACCCCCGGGTGCTCGGCCTGCAGCGGCAGCGCGCGGCGGTCCTCATGGCCGGCGAGGACTTCCGCCGTGCCCTGCCGGAGTTCGACGCGCTGGCCGCCGTCTACGCCCGGACGGCGGGACCGTCCAGCAACGGCGCGCTGGAGTGCCGTCGGCACGCCGCGCACTGCCGGGCCAACCTGGGTATGGCCACCGCCGCCCTGCGGGAGTTCCAGGACGTCCTGGACGTCGTGTCCGGCACGGATGGAGATGCCTCCGAGACCGCTCTCGACCTGCGCCGCAGCATCGGCGTCCTTCTCTTCTCCGAGGGCCGCCGCAGCGAGGCCGAGGGCGTCCTCGACACCCTCCACGAGGACATGTGCGTCCTCCTCGGCGAGGACCATGAGGAGACCATCGAGATCGCCGACCTCCTCGCCCGGCTGCACCGCCCGGAGGGGTCAGGCCCCTCCTGACGGCCTCGCTGGTGCCGTCAGGACTCGTCCTCGTCCTCTCCGTTCTCCTCCCTGTGGATGTGCTCTGCCAGATCCGACAGGCTGCGGCCTTCCGAGGGGAACCAGCGAGCCGTCCCCTGGTTGGCGACCGGCCGGTCGTCCCATTCGGAGTCCGCCCACATCTTCGACACCAGCCCGGACGGTGAGTACTGCTGCTCGTCGTACGCCCACAGGATCGGCTTGGTCCGGTGGTTGACCCAGGTCGCCTGGCGTCGCCTTTCGTCTTCGACGAGCCACCCTTCCATGGCATCGCGCTCGGGCTCGTTCATAGCCACGTACCGGAGAGGGGCTCCGTCCTTGATGACACGGCGGTCGACAAGGACCGGCACGGTGTTCGGGCGACGCGGCTTGCGCTTCTTCACGGGAGGCGCGGGAAGGGCAACGCCGCCGGCCAGGTCACCGAGGACACGCTTCGCGAGCTCTCGGCATGTCTCCGCGCTCTGGAAGGCGGTCCTGATCTGGGGACGGGCCCCGTAACGAGTGACGATCAGGTGCGTCAGCCGACGTACCAGTTCCGGTACGAGGGCGGGGATCTTCTCCAGGACCTCGCTGTCCCAGTCGAAGTCGGGATCATCGATGCTCGTGGCATCGAGATGCTGGAAGAGCAGATGGGTGACGAGAAAGCCACCGTGCTCCGCGGTCGCGGCTTCGCGGCCGTTCTTACCACTGCCGAGTTCATAGACCGCGCTCCGTGCCGCGCGCAACGTGAGCACGGAACGCCACGCCTTCTGGGGAGAGGGCTCGCGTTTGAACAGCAGAGTGTGGCTGCCTATGGGCCCCTGCTCCCAGAGGTTCTCCATGGAGCTGGCGGCCCGGGCTGCCTGTTCGGCATCCGGGTGCAGACAGGCAAGGGCAAGGGCGAGTTCGTCCAGTGAACAACCGGTCTCGGGTGCGGCGACCGGCTCGCCGCGTTTGATCACGTATTGCTTGCGCAGTTCGGCACGGAGGTTGGCCTTGATCGCCTGGTGAACGGGTTCGAGTGCTATGTGATCGCGCTGCTCGATGGCGTTCTGCCGGTTCGCCGCCTGCGAGACCTGCACACCGAATTCCCGGTCCTCATACGTGTTGATGACCTTGATACTCAGGGTGGCATTGGCCGCGGCCTCGCCGTCGTCGTGCATGGCCCTGGCGACGGCCCGTACCGTCTGCGCGCCGTTGACGATGCTCGCTCCGGTCACGGAGAGAGTGGTCGGTCTGTTCCGTGGCGCCCTGGCGCTTTCGTGCCTGGCCGTGAGCGAATCGCAGATCATGGTGATGCCGTTGTTCAAGTGCCAGAATCTGGTGGGATCGGCGGTAAGGGTCTGACCGATCTCCACATTGGTGACAGTGGTTCCGAGCGGAGCCCGGAGATTCTGCTCGAACAGGCCGGTGCCGTACTCCTCGTACCACTCGGCGACGCTTTCGGCGGTGACCGTGCCCTGATAGGCCTCAAGCGGTCCCTTCTGCTGGTACCAGTCGTCCAGCCGTACATCCAGACAGATCGGATCCGGCCGGAGATCCGCGTGAATCTGCTCATGGAAATCGGCGGCGAACAGCACCTCGACACTCAAGCGCGCACCATGCTCGTTGAACTCACGGAGAGCGTTATCGAGGACCTCGCGTGCTGGCGGGGAGGGCTCCTCGGTGCCCATCAGCGCGATGACCAGGATGGTCCTCTCCTTGATGAGGAGTGGCCTGGCTTCCAGCGCGAGGTCGGCGGCGCGCTGGTTGAACTGGTCGTACAGCTCGTTCTCGATCCGGTTCAGACCGTCGACCATCGCTTTGGCGGCGCCCACGTCGAAGGTGGCCGAGCCCTTGTCGCTCCACTTCGCCTGGACAAGCAGAACCTGCCCGCTCTCAGGGAGGGGGGCGATGGCGTCCAGCCCCTGGTCCGCGATGCCGTCCGTCACAAACCGGGCCGCCTCGGCCACGCTGCACTTGCCCACGCGCCGTACCGCGAGGGCCGCGAGGGCGCGGGAGAGAAAGCGCTGTTCGTAGTTGCCCCCTCGGAAGTGGGCGATGTCGCTGTCCTCTATCACCCCGTCGAACGTCTCGTGCAGTTGCTCGCGGACCTGTGTTACCTGGCGAGGCGTGTCCGCCCCCGAGGTGGCCATGAATGGTTGCCTTCCCACTGGTGATGTCATGCGATGCCCTGAGCCCGCGTTTCGGCCCCCGAGCCATTGCCGCGCGGCCGACTGCTGAAGTCGACGACCACCAGAGCGACACCGACCGTGTCGACACTGGCCTCCACCCAGTCCAAGGCCACTTCGAAGGGCACATCGCGCGCACCGAACCAACCGTCGCGCACCAAGCGGGCGAAGTCAGTCGGCACCAGGTGGCGGATGAGCGAGTCGGTGGAAAGACCCGGGAGACCGGGCGCCGTGGCGTTTGAAACCGCTGCCGCGATCTGGCCGTGAGGGTAAATCGCGCCGGAACTCGTCCGGTCCAGAGCGGCAGTGAAAGGCACCTGTTCGTGAATGCGGAGAAAGAGAGGGTCGTTCAGCAAACCGTAATCGTCGGCGCCGCGTCGGGCAGGTCTCGGCAGGCGGCCAACGCGGCTGAGGAATACGTCCAGACTGTGCTGGGCGGTGGACGACAAGCGCCCGTTCGGACCAGGACACAGGTAGCGCAGTGTGACAAGTGTCCGCGTGACGACGTGGTAGTAGTAGGCGTCGAGAGAGCCCTCCCGGCCGTCGACCACCCACCGATCGGTTATCGATGTGGCTTCGAAGTCATGCCTATTGCGGCCTCTGCTGCTCGCGAACGCCTGGACGACGGTCTCACCGACATCGCTGAACTTCTCCGCTGTCCGTCCGCGTAAGTCATCGAGCATCGGCTGAACCGCGGTCCCCGTGAGCCCGCTCAGGAAGCTCGCCTGGGCGGCTGCCCTGTCCCAGTCGTGCATCGGCGCGAAGTCCTTCGGGGCCAATCCGGCTATCTTGGCGAAGAGCAGCAGGGCATCACGCTCATCGCGCCAGCGAAGCTCTTGGTCGGTCCGTCCTTCACCGTCGTCGAGCAGCGGCAACAGCCTCTGGACTTCGCCCTCCACGTCAGGGGAGATGCGCCGGAGATTGGCGAACACGATGTCCACGTCGACCGTGACGGGACCGCTTTCCGGTATCGACCCGGCGAGTGCGCCGTCGGCGCACCAGAGACCGGCGAAGGGCACCATGCCGCGGATCCTTCGTGCACGGGTGACGACGACCGTCCGGTCACGGTCGGTATCGCGAGCGGGGCGCACGATGCCCAACCCCCAAATCCACTCCGGTTGCTTCCGGTCACCGTCGTCATCCTGCTGATCGGCAGGAGCAAGCAGGATCGCGAGGTGTGGCTTGACCTCGGGCCAATCACGGCACGGTTGGGAGTAGGACCTTTCCTTGGTGTGGCCATCGTCGAGGAGCCGAAGGAAGCCATCGTCAGGGCGCAGAATCGCCAGCCGCGGCGATCGTGTCAGAGACAAAGACCCTGCCTGCCGTGGTTGTGCGAATGCCATTCACTCCCCCGAACCGCCTGCCAACACCGCTCCGTGTTCAGGGGAATGCTACTCGCGACGTCATCGGCGGCCCGCAGATCCCCCGCCGCGCGCTGTGCGACGACGCATTGTTCGCGGTCGCCCAGGGCGCGTCGACCCCGACGTCCGAGGCCGAGCACGGCCCCATCAGCGACGAGGAGATCCCGTCGGTGCGCGACCAGCTCCACCGGGCCCGGAATCAGCGGATGCGGGGCGGGGCGAACGCCGCGTGACCCGCTCCCGCCGCCGCCCCGGTGGCACCCTCGTACTCGACAGCGAAGGATTGGCCAAAGCCGTCCTGCGCGACCGCACCGTCACCACCTGGCTCGCCCTGGCCCGCACCGATGACCTCCGCGTGATCACCTCCGCGGCCACCCTGGTAGAAGTCGTCCACCCCCGGATCAACCGCCCCGCCCTGGAGTGGACACTCTCCAGACGACTGGTGCACCGCCGGCCTCCGGAGCCGTGCGGGCAGGTTCGAATCCTGCCGGGGGCACTTCCGGACAGAGACCCCGACTAGCGGAGACGCGGGTCAGGGTCTTTCTCGTTCCCCCGGTCCGGCAACGGCTCGCCCCGGGCACCGGCAAGCCCGCGCACACCCGGCAGCAGCGGCTCCAGGCAGTCCACTACTCATCCCACACGCTCCACGGCGACATCGCCACTCCGCTCCGAGCGCTCACGTCCCTCCGCAGGGACGACGACCAGGGCCGAACCAGATCGTCGCATCAGCCGCTATCGGTGGAGCAGTGGCCACCCGAGTGGAAACGCCGCGGCTACCCGACCACCTTTGAGAACAAGCCCGGACGCCTCCGCCAGCGCCGTACGGGTCGGCCCGGCCCACCGGAAGATCGGGCGGCTTCCTTCTGACCGCGGATGGCGACATGACGCCGAGAGGCGGGCCCGAGACTGTCTCGGGCCCGCCTCTCGGCTCGCTTCTTCTTCTGTTCCGCCTGCCTCTTCCGTGCGGCCGGTCGGCCGGCGTCGTCATGCGCCGCTGCCTTACGGCATCGACTTCACTCTTCGTCGGTGAAGAGTTCCTCCTCGTAGACCCGTTGAGCTGTGGGCCGAACTGGTTTCCAGGCCCTGCCGCCGCTCACGACCGAGGTCGGGACAGGGGCCGGCTGAGGGGCCGGGCGCGGCCTCCGGCGACGCCGGGGAGGCACGGTTGCTTTGACGCGCCGACCAGGTGCGGGCCGGCCGGATTGGGGCCGAGTGTGCTTTCGATGTGTGTTCACAGACTTCTCCTGTCCAGGTGCCTTTTTGAACAATAGCCAGGCCCACGCTGATACGCGCTCCCGGGAATCGCCGCAAATGCTTGAGCGGCGTGATCACAGCCTGGCAGACAGGCCCGGCGAGTCCAAGTTTCAAGCGTTAGCCGAACGTTAACGCCTCCACGGTGGCCCGTGGCATGCTCTCCCCCATCCGGAGATCGAGGTGTCAGCCGTATGACTGGGGGATGATGGTGGAATTCCGTGTACTGGGCCCGGTGCTGGCCTTGCGCGATGGGGAACCGATCGAGTTCAGGTCGGCCAAATCTCGCGAACTTCTCGCCGTCCTGTTGCTGACGCCGGGGCACCGTGCTTCACATGCCTCCGTCACGGAGTGTCTTTGGCCGGGCGAGGATTCGAACTCAAATCGAATTCGACAGTTATCCCATCAGCTACGGCGATCTGTTCCCGAAGCTGTTGTCGATCGAAATGAACCCGGCTTTTGCCAGATCCGCGCCGACCCGAGGAATATCGACTACGCCAGATTCCAGGCTCTCCAGTCAATGGCGAACGCCACGACGAACCCCTTGGATCAGCTCAAGGCCCTTCGGGCCGCGCTCGGTGAGTGGCGAGGAACAGCCCTGGAGGACCTGCCTGGCCCTGGCTTCGAACGCAGGAGGGTCAACCTTGACGCCGAGTTCAGGGGCGCCACGGCGGCCTGCGTCCGAGCCGAGCTGGAGTTCGGCGAGACTCAGGACGCGCTCGACCGGGTCACATCGGCGCTCGCCGAATGGCCCGACAGTGAGACATTGCTCAGGCTGAAATTGATTGCCCTGCGCGCACTTGGCAGGGCAGGCGAGATCGAACCGCTGCTCGCCCAGTGGGAGCGGCGGTTCGATCGACCGACGTTCCATCTACTCCTGGCGAACGACACGGAGCGATCAGGCCCAGGCACGACGAGTGCGCGGGCCGCACCGGCTCCCTCAGTATCGCGACAGCTTCCGACCTCGGCCGTGGGAATGGTGGGGAGAAGGCCTCAACTGGACCAGATTGCGCTGACCGTCCTGGGGCGGACGACCGGCCGCAGTCGTATCGCCGCCCTCTCGGGCATGCCGGGCGCCGGGAAGACCTTCCTGGCCGTGGCGGCCGGGAACAGACTCCGACAGAAGTTCCCGGACGGTGTCTTCTACGTAGACCTCGGCGGCTTCTCATCCGGCGAGCCCGAGCGACATGGCGCCGTCCTCGCCAGGTTCCTGAACGACCTCGGCGTACATCCGAAGACTCCGACCATGGACGGCATGGTGTCCGCCTACCGGTCCGCACTCGCCGATCGCGCGGTGCTGCTGGTCCTGGACAACGCACGCGACGAGGAGCACGTCCGTCCGCTGCTTCCCGGTCCTGGGGCCAGCGCGGCAATTGTCACCAGCCGTCAGCAGCTGCACGGTCTCTTCATCAAGGAAGGTGCCGAGCTGATAGATCTCGCTCCCCTGGACCGCCATGACGCCGCCGAGTTGCTCCAGGCTCGGCTGGGTGAGACCCGGATGCGTACGGTCATTCCCTTTCTCGACGACCTTGTGGACTACTGCGCCGGCGTTCCCCTGGCACTGAGCATCATGGCGGCGCGGATTCAGCTACGGCACCCGCAGGTACTCGGGGGCATCGTCCGTGATCTACGAGCGGAGAGCACCCGCTTGAGCTCCTTGGACCTGCGCTCGGAGGGTCTGAGCATGCGTCTGCTGCTCGACGGATCCCACAAGCTGCTTTCAGAACCGGCGGCGCGACTCTTCTGGCGACTGGCGGTACACCCGGGCCCGACGATCAGTTGGGCCGCCGTGCGGGCGTTGGATCCGGCGGACTCCGCCTTCATCAGCGACGCTCTCGACGACTTGGTACGGATGAGCCTGGTGACCGAACCGATCGGCGAACGATATTCGCTTCACGACCTGATCCGGGTCTATGCCGCAGAGCGCGCAGCTCAGCAGGACGCCGAAGAGCGTGCGCGGCTGGTCGAGCGAATTCTGTCCGTTCTGCTGCACAACGCCCGGGCCTGCGATCGCAAGCTGGATGCAGGCCGCCGCCTTCCGATCCCCGAACCGAACGGCATCCAGGTCGTCGCTCCTTCAACTGCCGGCGAGTCGCTGTCGTGGTTCGACGCCGAGTACTCCACGCTGACAGCCGCCCTCAGACTCGCTCAAGATCGTGGCCTCGACAGCTATACCTGGTTGTTGGCCATGACTCTCGTGACCTTCCAATGGCGCTCCGACCGGCACCTGGACGCGCTCAGGTATCTGACCACCGCGCTACCGGCAGCCCGGCGGGAGGGCGGACCTGCAGACGTCGCGATGGTTCACCGCATGCTCGCGGGCACCCACCGCGGCCTCGGGGACACCGCCCAGGCAACCAGAGAACTGCGTACCGCTGTGCGGTTGAGCGAAGAGGGAGGAGATCTCCCCGGCCTCGCCATGGGCCGCTATGTCCTGGGTGTTCTGTCGCGCGAGAGTGGTGTTCCCGCCGAGGCGCTGCAGTACTTCACCACCTCCCTCTCCGCCTTCGAGCAACTGAGCGACGTCCTCAACCAAGGGATGGCGTTGGGGGGCATCGGAAATGCCTACTGTGACCTGGGACGATATGACGAGGCCATGGAGTACTGCGCTCGCTCGCTGGCGGTACTGAGGGCGACGGACGATGTCAATGGACAGGCACATGCCCTGTTCAGTCTTGGCCGGGTCAAGATGAGGCAGGCGGACCACGATGCCGCCGCCGGCGACTTCCAGCACGCACTCGATCTGTACCGGTCACTCTCCTACGGGAGCAGGCAGGCAAGAACGCTGGTCTGGCTCTCGGACGCCTTCCGGGGCGCCGGTCGGTTGCCGGAGGCGGCAAGCGCTCTGGAACAGGCCCGTTCCGAACTGGCGGGACTGGGTGAAAGCGATCTCGACGCCGCCGTCGAGCGGCTCAGGCGACTGTCGTGAGTCCCATTCGGCCGCGGACCGTCCGTCCCGTGGGTTACCGCGTCGACGACGCCGCGCAACGCCATGGGAGTGTCGGATCGGGGCGGGTGGCCTTCGGGGAGGCCGGGGAACCGGGCTGGGGCAGCATCGGCCGCAGTCGGCGCAGTACTTCGGCGGCGCCGGCCGGCCGTTCATCCGGATTGATCGCGACCATGGCCAGCCCGAGGGCACGGAGCGATTCCGGCACATTCGCCGGAGCCCCTTCAGGAAAAGGCTGGGCCGTAGCTTCGAATGGATACTCCAGACCGCTGTACGGCAACTGTCGGCCGACCATCCTGAAGAGCAGGGCACCAAGAGCGAAAACATCGGTTCGCGGAGTGACCCACGAGTCATCGATCAACTGTTCGGGAGCGCCGTACCCCGGGGTACCCCGGGGGTCGTTCTTGACTTTTCCGGGTTCGACTGCGATACCCACGTCCAGCAGCCGCACTCGGCCGTCCGGTTGCAGCATCGTGTTCCTGGGAGTGACATCACGATGCACATATCCCTGATCGTGCACATCTTCGAGGATCTCGCACAACTGCGCCACGACCGCGACGGCCGCATCCTTCGGAATCGGATGGTGATCGCGGATCCAGCGGTCAAGGTTCACACCGTCGATCAGCTCCATGACAAGAAACTTGCGACCGTTCCTTCCGTATGAACCCCTGTCATACACCTCGGGAATACCCGGAATATCCAGCAGAGCCTGGAGCCGGTCATGCTCATCCATGATGTACCGACCGCAGTCCGTGTACTCGGCCGTCGACTCAACGACACGGGAGTGCTGCAGTTTCACCGCGACCTTCTGCCGGCGCACCTGGTCCCAGGCGACGAAGGTCTCACCTTCCGAGCCCGTGCCGAGCCTTCCCACAACCTGATAGCGGTCCTTGAGGATAAGCCCAGGAAGCATTCGATTGCTCCATATACACAGAGGAATTCCGGGTCGATGTTCGACCAAGGAATCTGGCAACAGACAAGCGAGAATACTATGACAGGTAATTGGCCTCCCGACGGACTGATCGGCGAATCGGATGCCATCCATATCCGATTGGGCATGTTCGGACCGGAACGGTATCGGTGCCCGGCATCCGACGCATTCAAGGCCCGTGGCCTGCGACTAAGGAGCCGGGCCGCGTCAAAGCGGGAGGCACTGGAATCCTTCACCAACAGCCCGTTCATGAGCGCCGCCGACCGTATCGAGCGGCCGGAAGACGCCCCGTACGGCTACCGGAAGCCCCCTCTCCACGACGGACTGCAGCAATGGACCGAGCACGCGCTGCGGATGTACCACCAGGCGCTCCCACCAGGTCCTGACCTCCAGCCCGCGCGGAGCCAGTGGGTCTATCGCTACTCCTCGCCGGACAGGGGTACCCAGGGCGCCGTCAGGCACTACCGCATCTCCGCCTGGGGCCGCTGCTTCGAGTCGGCCGACGGACGCCGACGTGAGCTGCGCCTGCCGGTCACCCGATTACGGGAACGCAACGAAGCCGAGCGAGCGGTGGCCGCCCTGGTCGCGGCGGAAGGCGACAGTGACCCTCGGGTGGAGGAAGTCAAGGTCATCCAGTTCGCCCTGTCCGACGGTCGGTCGGACCCGGTTTTCGAGGGAAGCCGGTCACAGGCACTGGACTTGTACCGGGCTCATGGTGCGCCGGCCGTCCGGGCGCTGCTCGACGGCCGGGAGTACCGGCCCGGAAGTGCCTGTGTGTCATGTGTCGCAGCGCCGGTGTGCCCGGAGCTGCCAAGAACTGAGGGGCTGCTGGGAATCGCCGACCGTACTCGCCCCCGTCGTAGCTGGTCCTCCACGACCGGCCGGAGCCACCGAAGTTGCCCCGCACGGGGGTATCTGCGCGGGCTGCGGATCCCGGCAGACGCCACGCTGGAACGGAACGCCGCGGCCGAGCGGGGGAGAGCCGTCCATCAGTTCTTGGCTGAACGGCACGGTCGCCGATCCGCTGCGCCATGCACTGTCGAGATTCCGACGGACTGGGTGCCCGAGGGATATCGGCTCCTCGTCGAGGAACGTCTGCTGGGCGCGGAATTGCTGCGCCATCACGCCGAGGTGTGCCCTCTGCGCATCGCCACGGTGCGACCGGAGATCCGGGTCGAACCCCGATTGGTGTTTGAGGACACTTCGGCCGACCTGGTGGTCGTAGCAGATCCGGACCTGCTGTACCGGGACGCCGGAGCCTGGGTCTGGCGGGAGACGAAGACATCCGGCAGTGACCGGGGGCGCCGCGATCTGCTGACCACCTATCCCCAGCTCGCGCTGGCTGTACAGATCGTCGGAGCCGGGCTGTTGCACGGGTCCCGGGAGGGAGGGCGTGTCGAACTGGAGGTCCTGCGCCCTGGCGGGGTGGATCTGCGCACGCTTGACCCCAGCGCGCCGAGAACCCGGGCAGCCGCTGAGAAGGTGTTGAGGGAGCAGGTGTCGGGCTGGCACTCGGAGTTGTTGTTCGAGCCGGTTCCGGGGCCTGAGTGCAGTGGTTGCGAGATGGCCAAGTGGTGTTCGGCCGGACCTCCGCGGAGCGACGCGACGCGAGGGAGCGGGTGACCGGGGACGAGCGGTCGGGCGTGGAGTTACTCGCGGCCGTATCCCGTGGCCTGATCGATCTCGCCCAGATGACGCAGGTAGCGACGTTTCGGCTGCCGTACCCTCCGGATCTCCAAGTGGCCCTGGACCGGTTGGTTCTGGCGGGCCTGCTCCGGAATCGACCGGTGCCCGGAGGCATTCCTGAGCTGCTGTTGTGGTGCCGGGAGAAGAACCCGACGGCCTGGTGGCCCCTGGAGCTGCCGGACGGGTTCCTGTCGGTTGATGCCCGGCTCATTCATGGAGGCTCGAAGGAGGCCACCCGGACCTGTGCCGAATTGGCCTCCTGGGGCCCAGAGGGTGTGGTTGAGAGTGAGGCCGTGGCGCTGCTGGCGGAACTCGCCGACTCCTGCGGCACCGTGGAGCGGTTCGCGACCTGCCGCGACTTCCTGATCAATCGGCCGCTCCTCCTCCAGTACAACCCGATCGAGTTCCTCGGCCCGACCGTGGCTCATACCTGGAGGATGGTCCAGGGTCTCTACGGCCCCGTACCCGATCGGTTCTGGATCGACCGTACGGTGTACAGCTGCTCCGGGTGCTCCCTCCTCGCCAAACCCATTGCGCCGGAGACGTCCTGGTGCGAGGGCGGATGCCACCCGGGCGAGCACGTACTCCAATCAACCCAACAACCGGAGCAGTCCCGCATCCTGCCACTGGCCCTACGGCTCTTCCTGGCACTTCCCGGCCGTACCGAACGCGCCGTCCGCTCCGCCTTGCCCTCACGAACCCGCCTGCTGCCGCGAGGGCCGGGCCTGTATGAATTCGCCGGTCCCGACGGAACAGCAGGGGTCTTCCAGGTCCAGGACCGGGAACAGCCCGTGCCAGCGGCCCTGCGCGCTGCCGAGACCGCAGCCGGATTACCTGGTCCGCTGCATGTGGTCGCCCCCCACCGGCTGGTGACGAGCCCGGGATACCGCGAGAGCTTCGAGAGCGCGCTGCCGGTCGGGTCCGGGGTCCGGCTGCTGTCCGCGGACAAGTTCACAGGGCAGCGACAGGCTGCCCGAGCCGCTCGCGAGAGGAGCGTCGATGCGTAGTACCGACCAGTCTCTGGCCGAGGTGACCGGCGAACTGTCGGACAGCGCCCGAGGTCTGAGAAGGTCCAGACTCGTCGCTCTGTGCGAGATCGAGATCGGGCTCATGCTCCAGGAGAGGTTCGCGTCCGATGCCCCGGCCCAGGACGCCTGGGTTCTCTTCAGTGGGCACCCTTTCGCACGGGCCTGGGGCGCCGTGGACGAAGCCGGGGAGCGAACCCTGCGCATCGCGCGGTACACGCTGTGGACATGGGGTCGCCGCCGCGCGTGGGCCGATGCCCTCAAGGACTATCAACGGCTCGATCGCCAGCTCCGTGCGTATGACGTCACCGACGTGGAGCGCCCGGCCGTCCGGCGTTCCGCGCTGTCGGTGGCACCGGACCGCTGGCAGGAGTACGAACGGCTACTCCGCGAGGCACCCGTGTTCGCCGGACGACCGATGGCCTTCGCGAAGGCGGGCCGGCTCGCCTTTCCGCTCGGAAGGTACCTGGCCACTGTCCGTCTGCCCGAACACACCCCGCGGCCCCCGGCTGGTCACGATCTCGCGGCGCTGCCGGTGAACAGGGGCGAGCCATTGCGTTTCAAGTGGAAGGAGCTGGAGGCGACGGCGCATCTCATGGACTCGGTGAAGTCACAGGACTGGGTCGGGCGTCTGAAGAAGATCCACGTCTTCGTCCGCGGAGCCGGAGGGTTCGAGTGCGTGAAGAGGTTCGAGGTGTCTCGGATCCAGCATCTTCTCGGCATCGTCGGCGCGGGCAAGAGCACGCTGCGCGATGTACTGACGGTGCACCTGGCAGGGCAAGGCCGACGGGTGACCGTCGTCGTCGGCGATGTCGCCGAGCAGCTCAAGCTGGTCGAGTTGTACAACACGTACGTGCCGGGCTCCGCCGCGCCCGTGCTGGGGGCAGCCGGGCGCGAACAGCACGCCGAACGGCTGCACCGACGGCTGGCGGGGCGGGGTGAACGCAATCTGCTGGCCCACGCGGACTCCGCGTTCGCCCATCTGAGTACGTCCTGCGCCCTGAACGCCCTGCGGCGCACCGATGCGCAGTCATCCGGTTCCCCGCTGGGCTACGGCGAAGCACCGTGCACCCGACTGCAACCCCCGCGGCAGCGCGGCGACTACGCGGACGACCCGTGGGCGCGACGGCGGGTGGCCTGTCCATTCTGGTCTGGATGCCCGCGCCATCACAGCTCGCGCGAATTGGTCGACGCGGCCGTCTGGGTGGCAACGTCACCCAGCCTGGTCGACTCGAAGGTGCCGAACCCCCAGAACCGTGAGCATATCCGGTATCTCGAACTCGCCTGCCGGCGAAGCGATTTGATAGTCGTCGACGAGGCGGACCGGGTCCAAATGCAGCTCGATCGAATGTTCGCCCCCGGAATTCCACTCGTCGGCGGAGGGCCGGACACCCGCTCGTTCCTCGATGAGGTGAACCAACATCGCATCCGAGAGCTGGCGGGCGCCGGCCGGATCCAACTGTCCGACCGGGACGTCGAGAACTGGTCGGCCGCCGTCAACACCACTCAGGCCGCGACCGACCGGCTGGTCGGCATGCTGGTGAGCGAGTTCGATCTGCGCGACTGGGTCAGGACCGGCTACTTCGGCGCCGGCAGGCTCCAGCAACGGCTTTTGGAGGAGCGATATCCGTTGCCCGAAGATCGAGAGGGCGTGGATGCGAGGACCCTGGGAGGTCCCGTGGAGCAACATCATCGGAATCGACGACGGCAACTCGATGAAACCCTGGATGCCTTCAGGGACAACCCGTTCGGCGACCGCCATCCGGCCACCACGATCGGCGGCGAACTCACGGGCCTGATGGGCGAGCTGCTGCACACCAACTACCGCGAACGCACTCGCGATCGTCTCCGGGATGTGCTTCGCGAGCTGCTCGACCTGAACCAGTTCCTGGAACCGGGCGACGAAGGTCGTGAGCGCTACTCAGCTTTTCGCGCTTACACCGAGAAGTGTTCGGGGCCGGATCCGGAGCGCCGGACCAAGCTCCGCACAAGGGCCAAGGGCGCCACATCGGCGAAGAACCGACGGACGAGCCCTCTGCCGGAGGATCCGGAGGACTGGCTCGAACTGTTGATGACCCGATTCGAGTTCGCCCTGCTGCTCAGTGCGCTGGAACCCAAGCTCGCCCTCATCAACGCGATGTGGCCGCGGGTCGCTTCGGCACTCAACCTGGGATTCAACGAGATGTACCGCAGGCCGCCTGACTACGGCCCGATGGTGCCCGAGGCGCCCATGGGGAATGTGATCGGCTTCCAGTTCCTGCTGGAGGGGGGTCCGGACCAGGGCGGAGCTCGAACCGGGGAACTGCGGTTCTTCCGCTGCAGCGGAGTCGGCCGAGAATTGCTGCGCATGATGCCCGATCTGCCCACGGTGGATGGCCGGCCCGGTACGAACGTCCTGCTGATGTCTGGCAGTAGTTGGGCTGGATTCTCCAGCCGTTATCACATTCCCGTACCCGTCGGCATCATCATCGAGCCCGATCCGGGCGAACTGAGGAGGATCGCCGAGCAGAGCGTGTTCCGCTTCGAGTTCATCCGTTACGCCTGCGATTGTCGCGCGGCGTGTGAATGTCATGAGCGCGCCGATGCCCAACGGCTCTCGGGAGAACCGATCGACCAGCGGGCGGACATCCTGCGCCGGATGGTGACCGCCCTGGGCGACGACGACTCGGGAGCGAGCCGTCTGGGCGATGAACTTGAGTCGCTTCCCGAGAACCGCCGGCACATTCTGCTACTCGTCGGCAGCTACGAGGAGGCCAAGGTCGTGGCCGACACCTTGCACACCCTCAACACACGGTGGCGGGGCAGGGTGTACCGACTGGTGTCCGACGACGATCCCGATGCCGGCACCGGGTCGGACGAGGACGAGTACCACGCGCCGGTGCTCCGGCGCGGGGACGTGGAGACCCTGGCCACCACCAGGGCCGAGATCCTGGTGGCGCCTCTGCTGGCAGTGGAGCGCGGACACAACATCCTCGACCTCGACCGCCGGCACGCCGCGATCGGCTCCATCTACTTCCTCGCCCGCCCCAACCCACGCCCCGACGACCTCGGTCTCGCCGTGCACGCGATCAACGACTGGATCGTACGAGCCCGCGACGGGGGTGAGTTCGACGCATGGGTACAGGGTGAGGCCACCCTGGGTCTTGGCGCCCGCAAGGTCAGGGACCTCGCTCGGTCCGAATGGTCCCGAGTGCTCGCCCGGCGCATGGCGTGGAGAGCGCTGGGCAAGGATGACCGTCAACAGGTGACCTGGGATCTACTCGTCCTGATCTGGCAGGTGATCGGCCGCTCCGTGCGAGGAGCCGTACCCACCCGAGTCGCCTTCGTCGATGCCGCGTTCGCACCCCGACTCGCCGCCGGCCACCCCATCGGCGAGCCGGACGTCCCGGAGTCCAGCCTCCTGCACAGCATCCACGCTGTGCTCAGGCCCTACTTCACGCCGGGCACCGATGTGCCCCCTGACGACCGCCACATCGTCGCGGCGCTCTACCTCCCCATGTGGACCGCCCTCGACCGTTGTCTTTCCCCGTTCATCGAGGACCAGCTCACCGAAGGAGACCCGCCGTGTACAACCTGATCAGAGCCTGCGCCTACGAACCAGACCCGGCCTCGGACCCTTGGACCGAGAAGTACCGAGTGATCGACTTCCCCGCCGAATGGCGCGCCGAGTTCCTGGACCTCTACCGGCGCCGGTGGCGACGCAGGGAACAACCACTCGGGCTGCCCGTCAAGCGCCTCAACGCTCTGCTGCGTTCCACGGCGCCAGGGCTGGTGGCAACGGGCCGGGGAGCGGGAACCAGCTCGGACGTGCCTTGGTTCTACGCCTCGGAAGAGATGCCCGCGGAGCTGGTCGCCCCCTTGCTGGCGTCCTGGGTGATGACCCTGCCACCCGACACCGACCCCGATCCGGCGCGAGCGGCCGAGCACCGTGCGGCTCTGGACCGGGCGCTGACCCTGATCGACCAGCACAGTCCGCGATGGCGCCATGAGTCCGTGGACCTCGCCGCGGCCAAGCCCTCCGAGGGAGGCACCGCGCAACCGGACCGTCGGCTCTACCATCTCCTCCCGGAGTGGGTGGGCGCGAGGCTGTCGGCCCGTCCACTCCGTCTCGACGGCATCGACCTCTCCTTCCGCCAGGTCACCCGGGACCAAGGAGTGGAGCTGGTGAGTTGGCCACCGCGGAAGTACGTTCGTGCCAAGCGCACCTGGTACTACTCGGCACTGGCGACCGTCACCGTACAGACGGTGCCCTTCGCGACTCGTTTCCGGGTGCATGTGTCGTACGGGGTCCGCCGTTGGGAGACCGGATCTCCGGTACGGCTGCCCGATGGGCGTGGTGCGAGCGTCCTACTCGACGCGCCGCTGCCGTGGCCCGGTACCCAGGCCCCGCGCCGCCGTCTCGCCGTCAACTCGCTCGCCTTCGACCGCGGACTCGGCGCCCTGGCCTGGACCCGGCACAGCCTGGTCGACATGCTCCCGCATCTGGATATTCTGCGCGCATACCCCAAGCCGAGCGAGGTGGCCGCCGAAGCGGTGGAATGGCTCGACGGCCGCGACGGGGTCGCGGCCGGCATCGTGCACAGCACCGCGATGGACGACCACCGCGTCGGCGTCGGACTCATGCCGCTCGAACGCTCGCTGCTCGACCGCTGGGTGGAGGACGCTCTCCGCCCCTTCCTGCGCAGGGTGCCCGACTACGAACGCGCCCACCAGAAGCGACGACCGATTCTCCTCCCCAGCTCCGCCACGAAGGACTCGCAACAGCTTGAGCAGCGCGTACAGCAGCGCGTACGGGCCCGGCGGGCCGCGGTGCGGGCGGCCCTCGACGGACAGCCCCTGCGGGTGGACGTGCTCTGGCAGACCGACGAGACCAGGGACGCGACGATCGGGGCCCTGTGCGAATGGCTGGGGCTCCCGGCAAGCACGGGCACCGCGGACGGCGAGTACGAATGGCGGTTCGGCGGCCTGAGCGTGCACATGCGCGTCCACTCGCTGGAGGGTCTGGGTGCCCCTCTGGAGGTCATCCGCAAGCAGGGTTGGTCACGAGCCCAGGTGCTGGCTGAGGCTGTCCGCAAACGGGCCGCCCAGACGGCGGAACGACTCGGCCCGGTTGGTGGGACGGCTGGCCTGGCGCTGGTGGAAACGCTGGGCCCCGGACGCTTTCGCAAGCGACCGGATTCCGATCCGAAGGTGGCGCTGCGGCACGGGTGCGCACGGGCGGACCGGGTGAGCCAGTTCATCGTCGTTCCGGAGGACGCCGAGGGTCCCCTGGCCATGCGGGCCGGTTCTGCGGTGGCCGACGGAATGCGCCAGCTCGGTGCCGTGGTCCCCCCGGAACAGCAACTGGACGAGAAGCTCCCCGAGGACCTCCAGTATCTGGCTCTCTGGCATGTCCGGCGGCAGGCCAACGGGCCGACGCGACAGGCGACGGAGCGCTTGATCGCCCTGAGGATCCGGCCGAACGATCCGGTACACCCTGTACGAGGGTGGGACGAGGCTCGCAAGGAATGGGTGCCGTATCCCCGACTCCTTCTCACTCTCGCCACCGACACGGCGCGAGCCGAACTCCGGCCCGGCCGGGTCGCCCGACCTGCGGATGGCCAACCCGACGAGGTCCAACGCCAGATCCGTTCGCTGCTCTTCCAGGTACGTGATCGACCGACCTTAATCCTTGCGAACAGCGGCAATCTCCGTGCGGCATGGCCCGGACTGAGCAACGGCGAATTACACAGAGACATGATCACCTTCTGCGGTGAGGAGCCAGCCCGGCTCGTCCTCCACGGTGCGGACCTCAGAATGGTGCTTCTTCGGGACACCAACAGCCGGTCCGAGACACCTCAGTGGTACGCGCCCGCCGACGACGAGGACGAGCCTCCCGGATTTTCGGCGGGCCTATGGGCGGCCCGCGATGCGGTCCCGGACAACCGAGTCTTCCTGAGCACCGTCGGGAAGCCGGCCACCGCCGGCGCCGTCCGCCGTGACCTGCGCAAACTGGTTCCCGATAAAAACTGGCCACACGCTCCCGCAGCCCGGGCATGGAATCCACAAGCCCTGGAACTCACTGTGGTGGGCTGCCTGTCCCCGTCGGCACTGGCAGCGGCCGGCCGTACCGGCACGTCACCTGACCGGCCGTCCGTGGTAGCCGCGGCCACTCATCAACTGCGCTTCCACGACGAGTACGACCCGCTCTCCCGCCCCCTCCCACTCCACTTGGGAAAGCGCGCCGAGGAATACGTCCTGCCCCTTGCGCCACCCCCCGCAGATGAGCAGAAGCCCGAGTAACGCCAGTCCTGGAAGTCTCCCCCCTCCCAGGATCAGCGGGATGCAGCAGCGCTCCACCTCGGAGTAGGCGGTCAGGACTTACACCGACAGAAACCCAACGCTTCCCGGACCGAGCAGGGTTCGGCTGTACCGAGACCCAGGGTGGCGCCGAGCGCATAAGCGTCGTACGGCCCTATCGCGTCGCGACGCTCGAAGTCGTCGAAGCGCGGGGTCACGATATTCGTGCGGCGCAGTATCGCCAGCACTCGGTCGGACCTCGCCGGGGCCGGTGGGATCCAGTAGGGCTGTACGGCGATGCCACACAGTCACCACTCGGCCCGGACCCGGTTCTCATCCTCCGGCCGAGGACCTCGCCATGCTCCACGGCCCCCCAGCCCCGCCGTGGCGGATGGAGCACCCGTGAATCGATTCTGCGGGTGTATGTCCGCGACATATGCCAAACCGTCGTTGCCGGGGGACGGCGCCCCGCTACACATCGGGATATGGACGATCCTTTTGCTTTCAGTCCCCTCGGGGCGCCTGGTGAAGCCTCCAGGGTCGCGGCGGAGCCCGGGCGGCGGGCGGCACACCATGAGAAGCCGCGGCCCCGGGTCGCGAACGGTTGTGTGCGGGGGCAGGTGGCCGGTGCGCGAATTCGGGTGCGGGGGGAGACGCCGGGCAGCGCCTGAGCGGGTTGCGTGGGCGGCGGGGTGGGACGTCAGCCCGGTGGCGCCGGGCGGCTGACCGAGCGCGCGCGCCGGAGGACGGCGGCGGCGTGGGGCTGGCGGTGGAAACCCCGCAGTGACGTCCGCAACTGGCGCAGGGCCTGATCGGCCGGAGCCGCGTGCAGCATCGGGTAGTGGTCGAGGAAGACCTGCCACTGGATACATGCCTCTTCGAGCCGCCCCAGTGTCAGCAGCGTCCCGGCGAGCCGCGCCCGGGTGAGCGCGCTGGACCGGTGCCGGTCCTCGGGGCGGGCGTCGGCCGCCGTCGTCAAAGCATGCACGGCCTGGGCCGGCTCCCCCAGGGCCAGCAGTGCCCGGCCGCGCTGATAGTCGAGGCCGGGCCGGGGGTAGCGGGTGAAGGGGCCCGTCCCGCCGTCGGCGCGGTCGTGCTGCGCCTGGGCCGTCGCGAGATCGCTGACGGCCTCCCGGCGGCGGCGCGCGTAGGCGTGGGTGACGGCGCGCTGGCTGAGCAGGAATGCCTGGGTGGACGGATCGGCGTCCGGGCCCGCGGTGTCCACGGCGACGTCGGCGAGATGGGCCGCGCGCTTGCGGAACCCGAGGGAGAGCGCCTGGATACTCATGGCGCGCAGGGTGACGGCGTGCAGACGGCGGTCGTCGGCCTCCCCCGCGAGGTCGAGGGTGATGGTGAAGTAGCTCTGGGCCAGCCGGGCGTGTCCCGCGTCCATGCTCATGCGGGCCACCACATGGGCGAGCTGACCCGCGCCGGTGAGGAGTTCCCGGCGCAGGGCGGGTGGGCCGGGGGCGACCAGGAGAGGGCTGGCATCGTCGGCGAGATAGGCGACCAGGGCCGAGCGGCCGTGTGCGCCGCCGTGGAACTCCATCAGGTCGACGAAGACCTGGACCATGCGGAACAGTTGCTGAATGTCCTCCCGAGTGACCTGCCGGCTCGGTCCGGCCGACCGGACGGCGGGGAGCCGCTTGGGTCTCCAGTCGAGTGCGGTCAGATCGGCCAGGGTGTACGCGGAGCCGGTGACGCCGGCGCGGCTCACGGGGTCCGCGTCGGCGCGGCACAGGGCGACCAGCCGGTCCACGGTGTCGCCCGCACCGGACCGGTGCGGCAGCAACGGGTCATCGGCGGCCTGCCGGGCCTTGGTCAGGCCGGTCTCCTCGGCGGTGACGAGGCGGCCACCGCGACCGCTGAACGCCGAGGCGACCAGCTCGGGGACGGGCGGCCGGGGCCGGGAACCCGTCAGCCAGTGGGCGACCGCGGTCCGGTCGTAGCTCAAGGTCAGACCCTGCGCCCGGCCGAGACCGTTGACCTCGCGGGCCAATTGGGCCGGCCCCCAGCCGGCCTCCGCGAGCAGTGCGGCGAGTCTGCGGTTGGGCTGGCGGCGCGCCATGCTGCCTCATCTCCAGGGAGAGTTCACTCCCGTCCCAGGCGGCCCGGCGCGAACGCGCTGTTCACCGCGTACCCGTCCCGATGTGCGGCGGATCGCCTTCGGGCCGGGCGGCGGGAGGCCGAAGACATTCTCCGGCCGCTGCCCTCATCGTCCTGCGATCTGATTACCGCAGGAGTGGCGAGAAGTCTCAATCAGTCTCCAAATCTCTGCCAAAATTTGGTCAAGTACATGGGATTAGTGGGCAGTTGGGGGGAGTCCGGTCCATCTCGAACCTCTCGCGTCTTCGCGGCCCCGGACACGCCCCGCCCGTACGCCACCGGCGCGCGGCGGATATCCCCCGCCCCGGAGCGCCTACCACGCGCCCGTCGCCATTGAACGCCTTCACGCACCCCGGTCATACTGCGACTTCCAGGGGGAGCCGCCGCCATGCGTGCGGTCAACTCCCCCGCAAGAGCGGCCACTTCGGTGTGTCCGCTTCGCTCATCTCCAGGGGGAGACTTGCGCAGACAAGTGAAAAGGGCGTGCATCTCCACGATCGCCACGGCGGCCGCCGTGGCCCTGACGGCGGGCATGACCGGCCCGTCGTCCGTCGCTGCAGAGCGCACGGAACAGCAGCCGGCCGCGACCACGGCCAAGGCGAAGGCGGGGGTCGCCACCAAACACCGGGTCACGCTCGTCACCGGTGACCGTGTCATCGTCGACGGCAAGGGCCGGGCCGTCGGTTTCGAGCGCGCCAAGGGCCGCGAGGCCATACCCATCGCGACCCGGACGGTCGCAGGACACACCTTCGTCATACCGGAGGACGCACGCCGACTGATCGAAGCCGGACGCCTCGACCGACGTCTCTTCGACGTCACCGAGTTGAGCGGGGCCGCGAGCCGGAAGGCCCGCGCCGACGGGATCAAGGTCATCGTCGGCTATGGCGGGGCCTCGGCGGGCGCCGCCCGCGCCGAGGTGCGGTCCGCCGGAGACACTCAGGTGCGGCGGTCCCTCCCGGGGCTGAACGCCGATGCCGTCACCACCCCCGACCGGGACGTCCCCGCCCTGTGGGAGGCGCTCACCCGGACCGAGCAGCGGGGCGCACGGACCACCAGCGCCGGGATCAGCCGGATCTGGCTGGACGGGGTGCGCCGGGCCCAGCTCGACACCAGCGTGAAGCAGATCGGCGCGCCCCAAGCGTGGGCGTCGGGTTACGACGGCACTGGCGTCACGATCGCCGTCCTGGACACCGGGGTCGACGTGACCCACCCGGACCTCGCGAGCCGGGTGGTCGGCGCCGAGAACTTCACCTCGTCCAAGGACACCAAGGACCGGTACGGCCACGGCACCCATGTCGCCTCCATCGCGGCGGGCACCGGGGCCAAGTCGGGCGGGAAGTTCAAGGGCGTCGCGCCCGGCGCCAAGGTGCTCAACGGCAAGGTCCTCGGTGACGACGGCTCGGGCTTCGACTCCGGCATCATCGCCGGTATCGACTGGGCGGTGGCGCGGGGCGCCGACATCGTGAACCTCAGCCTCGGCGGCTACGACACCCCGGAGCTGGACCCCCTCGAAGCCCATGTCAACAAGGTCGCCGCCGAGAAGGACGTGCTCTTCGCCGTATCGGCGGGCAACAACGGTCCCAGGCCGGGCACCGTGGGTTCACCGGGCAGCGCGGAGGGCGCGCTCACCGTGGGCGCGGTCGACGACAAGGAGCTGATGGCCGACTTCTCCAGCGTCGGCCCGCGCAAGGGTGACAACGCCGTGAAGCCGGATGTCACCGCACCGGGGGTGAACACCACCGCCGCGGCCGTCCCCGGCAGCGTCATCGACGACCAGGTCGGCCAGCAGCCTCCGGGCTACTCGACCATCTCCGGCACCTCGATGGCCGCGCCGCACGCCGCGGGCGCCGCCGCACTCCTCAAGCAGCGGACCCCCGCCCTGACCGGCCGCGAGCTGAAGCAGGTGTTGATCGGGTCCACCAAGAGCGGCGGCCACGGCATCTTCCAGCAGGGCTCCGGCCGGATCGCCGTTGACCAGGCCATCCGGCAGACGGTGATCGCGGAGGAGTCGTCGCTGAACTTCGGCACCCAGCAGTGGCCGCACACCGACGACACCCCCGTCACCAAGAAGATCACGTACCGCAATCTGGGGACCCAGGCCGTCGCCCTCCGGATGACGATCGCGGCGACCGGCCCCACCGGCCGGCCCACCCCGATCGGCTTCTTCTCGGTCGGCCAGCGGAATGTGACGGTCCCCGCGGGTGGCACGGCCTCCGTCGACGTCACCACCGACACCCGGCTGGGCGGTGACATCGTCGGCGCCTACTCCGCGACCGTCGTCGCCACCGGCGGCGGTCAGACCGTGCGGACGACCGGCACCGTGGACCGGGAGGTCGAGTCGTACGACCTGACCGTCCACCACCTCGACCGGGAGGGCGCGCCGAGCAAGGACTTCCACTCCGTCCTGCTGGGCCTGAGCGGTCCCGGCGCCGAGCGGGAGATCCAGTACTCCGCCCCGACCGGTACGGCCAAGGTCCGGGTGCCCAAGGGCGGATACACCCTGGACGCCCGGCGCATCGTCGACCCGGCGGACGAGAGCAAGGGCGGCGACTGGCTCGTACAGCCCCTGCTCGACGTCTCCAAGGACACGACGATCACCGTCGACGCCCGTGGCACCAAGCCGGTCTCCATCACCGTGCCGGACGCCCGTGCCACCCCGGAGGGAGTCGGAGGCGAGTACCAGGTGGCCCTGGGCGACAGCACGGCCGTCGGAGGCTGGTACCAGTCCTCGTTCGCCAACATACGGACCGGGCAGCTCGGCGGCGCCGCCACGGGGGTGCGGCTCAAGCAGAAGTGGGAGTCCCACTGGGTCTCGGGCACCGCCACGGAGTACAACACCGTGCTCGGCGGGACGGTGAAGCGCCTCGCGACCGGCTTCACCAAGCGCTACACGGCGGGCGAGCTGACCAAGGTCACGGTGGGCCTCGGCTCGTCGGCCCGGGGCACCGAGGGCGCGGTCGTGGCCTGGGCCTTCCTCCCGGGGACCGATGGGTCCTACGGCATGTCCGTTGAGCGGCGGGTGCCCACCACGGTGACCATGCACCTGTCCACCGCACCGGGGACCACCTGGCAGTTCGACTACGACCAGTTCGGTGAGAAGGACGCGCACGGCAATCCCGCCCGTGACATCGCCTACTCCACCGGGGAGAAGCGGTACCGGGCCGGGAAGGCGTACACGGTCACCATCAACACCGCCGTGGCCGGCCCCTCCCTCAGCGACGACGTCGGCCTCTACCGCACCGGCGACACCCTCACGGCCTATGTGCCGATGTTCAACGACGGCGCGGACAACTGGGGCATGTCGGCGATGTCGGCCGCCCGGACCACCCTGCACCGGGGCAAGGTCAAGCTGTTCGAGACCGATGACCGGCTGGAGGGGGAGCACACCTACAAGATCCCGTCGGCCCCGGCCACGTACACCCTCGCCACCTCGCTCCGCCGGAGCCCGAAGATCGCCGCGGCGTCCAGCCGAATCGACGCGAGCTGGACGTTCCGCTCCACCCGGCCGGCCGGCGGTGACGAAGCGTTCGCGAAACTGCCGCTGTCCGTCGCGCGGTTCACCCCCTCGGTCGCGCTGGACGGCACCGCTCCCGCGGGCAGGCTCCAGTCCGTGCCCGTACGGGTCCAGGGCGCGGCGGCCGGCGCGAACCTGAAGTCGCTTCGGGTGCTCCTCTCGTACGACTACGGCGTGACCTGGGCGACCGTGCCCGTGCGGGCCGGGAAGATCGTCGTCAAGAACCCGGCGAAGGGGAAGGGCATCGCCTTCCGGGCCGAGATCGCCGACAAGAAGGGCAACACGTCGCGGATCTCGATCCAGAACGCCTACTACGGCGGCTAGGCGGCCAGGTGCCCAGTCACCACTGGCCGTGATGTACGGCGGCGGCCCATCCGGGAAGGTCCGGGTGGGCCGCCGTCGTGTCAGGCGGCGGCGCGCCGCAGGGCGGGCGCGGTCCTCGCGATCCGGCGGCGCAGCCGACGCGCGATGTGGGCGGCGTCCCGGCCCACACCGTGCAGGGCGTTGGACAACAGGGTGTGCTGGCCGTCGACGCCGACGTAGGCGAGCCCGGGGTGGACGGTCGAGAGCCCGTGCCGCTGCCGGGGCAGTCCCGCCCGGTCCAGCGCGCCGATGGGCCGCAGATACTCCAGCGCCGGTCGGTACCCCGTACCGAGAATGATCGTGTCCACGGATTCGCGGCGACCGTCGGCCCAGAGCAGTTCCGGGCCGTCGGCGCCGGCGAACATCGGCCGGTGGTCCGGTTCGCCGCGCTTGATGGCCGCGCGGTACGCACCGTTGTAGTCCGGTACGACGTTGAAGGGCTGGGACGACGACAGCAGCGGACCGACCGGGAGCCCGAGCACGGCATCCGTGGCCCGCCACCAGAAGTCGCCGTCGGGCAGGAACAACTGGTTGGTGAAGCCGATCCGGCCGCGGGTGGCGAGCGTGGTCCTGGTGTGACCGGCCAGCTCGATGGCGATCTGCACCGCCGAACTGCCTCCGCCCACCACCACGACCCGCTGCCCCGCGAACGGGGCGGGCGAACGGTACTCGGAGGAGTGCAGCACCGTGCCGGTGAAGGATTCGAGGCCCGGGATCGCGGGCCGGTGGGGTCGGTCGAAGTTCCCGGTGGCGGCGACGACCACGGGGGCGTGCAGCCGGGCGCCATCGGTGGTCTCCACGATATGGCCGTCCCGGTCCGCGAGGACCGAGCGGACCCGGTGCCCGGTGCGGATCTCACAGTCGAGTCGGGCGGCGTAGGAGCGTAAGTAGTCGACCACCTCGTCCCGCGCGGGATAGTGCGTGGCCGGACCGGGGAAGGGCATCCCGGGGAGACGGGAGAAGCGGGCCGGGGTGAACATCCGCAGACTGTCGTAGTAGCGCGGCCAGGAGCCGACTGGTTCCGCGCCGGCCTCCAGGACGACCGGCCGGAATCCTTGGTTGCGCAGGGCGAAGGCGGCGCTGAGTCCCGATTGTCCGCCGCCTATGACGATGGCCGTATCCATGTACTCCCTCTCTGGCGCGTTTCTCTGGTACGGGCTCTGGTACGGGGGCGCCGGGGGTTCTCACGGCCCGCCTCTCGGTGGTGGCGCGGGCAGTCCGCGCGCCAGGCCCTCGATGGACCGGTCCAGCAGGGTGATGAGCGAGACCGTTCCGCCGAGCCGGTGCCAGTGCTGGAGGCAGGCCCGCAGGGCGCCGTCGACGACGCAGTACAGGAGCATGGGGTACGGGTCGTCCGGGTCGAGTCCGAGGCGGGCGGCGAGCGCGTCGACGGTCCGCTGCTCGCTCTCCGCCTCCAGCGCGACGAGCCGTGCGAAGAGCAAGGGGTGTTCGACCATCAGCGTCAGCCGGGTCAGCCACTCCTCCCGGTCCGCGTCCATGCGCTCCAACTCCTCGCGCCAGACCTGGGCGACCGCGTACAGCGGTTCGACCTCCTCCGGCACGGCGGCGATCCGGTCGGGGGCCTCCCTGAGCCGCAGTGCGTAGTCCGGGTACGCCACGACGAGGGCGTCCTCCTTGCAGGCGAAGTAGTTGAAGAACGTGCGCGGCGAGACCCCGGCCGCGCCACTGATGTCGTCCACCGTCACCCGGTCGAGCCCCCGCTCGGTGACCAGCCGCAGCGCGGTGGTCGCCAACAGGCGGTGTGTCTCTCGTCGTTTGCGCTCGCGGAGGCCCGTGGGCCGCTCATCGCGTGGAGTGGCTGTCACCCGATCGACGGTAGCCATATTCATGCAGGCTCTGCAAGGTTGCGGATCCTGCAATCTTTTGCGGCGCCGGGCAGCACGCAGCGGCGGCGGTACCGACCGATGGGCAGCGCACGCGGCGGTACCGACCGGTGGGCAGCGCCCCGTGACTGCCCACACCCCCGCTTCCGGCGAGCGATATCACCACGGGATGTGTGCCAGTCGCCGAAGGACCCGCCCGGCATCCCGGTCCGGCGGTGGCCCCGGGGACTCATCACCGGACCGTCACGCTGTCGACTGTCAGTGGCCTGTGCGAGGGTGATCGGCATGGGTACGACACCTGACGGCCGCCCCGTCCCGCCCCCGCGTGGCGATGAACGCGCCATGCTGGAGAGCTGGCTGGACTTCCACCGCGCCACGCTCGCGCTGAAGGTCGCCGGACTCGACGACCACCAGGTGCGGGTGGCGTCGGTGGAGCCCTCGTCGATGACCCTGCTGGGCCTGGTCCGGCATCTGACCGAGGTCGAACGCAACTGGTTCCAGCGGGTGTTCCCCGCGCGCGATGTGCCCGCCGTCTACGAGGACGCCGGCGCGGACGGCTTCACCCTCTCGCCGGACCAGGACATGACCGCCGCGCTCGCCGTCTGGCGGCGGGAGATCGCCCGTGGCAGCGAAATCACTGCCGACGCCTCCCTGGACGACTGCGGCAAGCTCGCCGCACCGGCCGCCGAGGTCCTCGGGGACGAAGGCGTCTCGCTGCGCTGGATCCTGATCCACATGATCGAGGAGTACGCGCGGCACAACGGGCACGCGGATCTGCTGCGGGAGCGGATCGACGGGGTGGCGGGGGCGTGACGGCCCGCCTGAGCCGGGGCGCCGGAACGCCTCGCGCCGCCACACGACCGGGACGCTGAGGCGCGCGGCGGCGGGCGGGGTCCACCGGGAGGCCGAGGCGACACAGACTCGCGCGGGTCTACCGGGACCCCGAGGCGCCGGGCGGCGAGGCCCGCCCGCGAGTCGCCGGAGGCGCACGCGTGCGCCTCCGGCGACTCGCGGGCGGTGCCGTGGTGCGCACCAGGCGGTTCCCCACGGCCGGCTTCGCCCGATGGACACCGTGCGGGCCGGCCGGCCTCCGCGATCCCCGATGCGGCTGAAGCCGGCACCGGGGCCCACCACCCAACGCCGAGGCCCTAAGCCGAGGCCCGCTTCCGTGGCGTCGTCTTCTTCGCCGCGGTCTTCTTCGCCGCCGTCTTCTTCTTCGTGGCGGTCGAGGCGGTCGACTTCTTCTTCGCGGCGGGCTTCTTCCCGGCCGACGCCGTCTTGCCGCGCGCCCGCTTGATCGGGGTCACCTTCGCGTCCCCCTCCCCCTCGCCCCGCCCCTCCTTCGCCGCCTGCACGCTCTTCTCCAGCGCCGCCATCAGATCGATGACCTTTCCGCGCCCCTCACCCGGTGCCGTCTCCGACTCCGGCAGGGCCCCGCCGCCCTCCACCTTTGCCGCGATCATGGATTCGACCGCCTCCCGGTAGTCGTCGTGGAGCGATTCCATGTCGACGTCGCCCAGGGTGTCCATCAGCGCGTCCGCCAGGTCCAGTTCCGCGTCCCGGACGGTGACATCGGTCTCCGGGGCGACGCCTTCGGGGCGGCGGATCTCGTCCGGCCAGAGGAGGCCGTGCATGGCGATGACGTCGTCCACGACGCGGAGCATCCCCAGGCGTTCCCGCCCGCGCAGGGCGAACTTGGCCAGGGCCACCTTCTCGCTCCGTTTGAGGGCCTCGCGGAGCAGTGTGTACGGCTTGGCGGCCGGTACTCCGTTGGCGGAGAGGTAGTAGGCCGCGTCCATCTGGAGCGGGTCGATGGACGCGGCGGGCACGAAGGCCACGATCTCGATCGTCTTCGCCGTGGGGAGCGGCAGCGCGGCCAGGTCCTCGTCGGTGATCGGGATGATGGATCCGTCCGCGTCCTCGTACCCCTTGCCGATCTCGGCCGTGGAGACCTCCTTCTCCTCCAGCTCACAGACCTTGCGGTAGCGGATGCGTCCGCCGTCCTCCGTGTGGATCTGCCGGAAGGAGATGGAGTGGTTCTCGGTCGCGTTCACCAGCTTGATCGGGATGCTGACCAACCCGAAGGAGATCGCGCCATTCCATATGGATCGCACCTTTGATCCCTTTCATCCGGTAATCCGTGGGATTCTCATCGTATGACGCCGATCACGGAGGTGGCTGGGCGGCGGCTGCCGCTGAGCAATCTGGAGAAGGTCATCCATCCCGCCACCGGGACCACCAAGGGCGAGATCCTGCACTACTACGCCCGTACCGCCGAGGCCCTGCTCCCCCACGTCCGGGACCGGCCCATGTCCTTCCTCCGCTACCCGGACGGGCCAGACGGCCAGCTCTTCTTCACCAAGAATCCGCCGCCGGGTACTCCGTCATGGGTACGGACCACCCCGGTGCCGCACTCCGACGACCCCCGCGCCCGTCAGGTCGTGATCGACGATCTGCCGTCCCTGATGTGGGCGGCCAATCTGGTGGTGGAGTTCCACACGCCCCAGTGGGCCGCCGGTGCCCCGGCCGTCGCCGACCGGATGGTCTTCGATCTCGACCCCGGAGCCCCCGCCACCGTCACCGAGTGCTGCGCCGTCGCCCTCTGGCTGCGGGAGCGGCTCGCGGCCGACGGGCTCGACGCCTACGCCAAGACCTCCGGCTCCAAGGGCCTGCACATCCTCGTACCGCTGGCGCCCACCCCGTCCGACGCGGTCTCCGCCTACGCGAAGGGGCTAGCCGTCGAGGGCGAGGCCGCGCTCCCCGGGCTCGTACTGCACCGGATGGCCCGCAAGCTGCGGCCCGGGAAGGTCTTCGTGGACCACAGCCAGAACGCCGCCGCGAAGACGACCGCCGCGCCCTACACCCTGCGTGCACGCGCCGAACCGACCATGTCCGCGCCGCTGACCTGGGACGAGGTGGAGGCGCGGCGGAATCTGAGCCTGCTGCTCGATGACATCGCCCCCCGGCTCGACCGGTACGGGGACCTCTTCGCCCCGCTCGCCGATCCCGACCGGGCCGGGGCCCGCCCGCTGCCATGACCACCCCGCCACCGCCACCGCCACCGTCGCCGTCGTCACCGGCACGACCGCCGGGGGGACGGGCCGCCGCGCCGCTCCGGCCGCCCCTCCGGGTCGCCCGCGCCGACTCCGTCAGCGCTCTGCCCCGGGGACCGGACCTCGCGTATGAGCCAAAGTTCGACGGTCATCGGGTGCTGATCTTCCGGGTCGACGGCAGTGTCCTCCTCCAGGCCCGTTCCGGGCGGATCATCACCGACGCGTTCCCCGATCTCGCCGATGCGGCTCGCCCGCTGCCGGACGGCACCGTCCTCGACGGCGAGGTGGTCGTCTGGACCGGAGGCCGTACGGATTTCGCCGCCGTACAGAAGCGCGCGTCCGCCACCCCGGGCCGGGCGCCGCTTCTCGCCCGCCGGCTCCCCGCCTCGTACGCCGCCTTCGATCTTCTCGCCGACGCCGGTGACGATCTGCGGCCGTTCGCGTACGAGAAGAGACGGCGCCGGCTGGTCGCCCTGCTGGCCCCGTTCGGCCCGCCCCTCCAGGCCGTGCCGATGACGCTGGACGCGGACGAGGCGGCCACCTGGTACGCGTCCCTGACCGCGATCGGGGTCGAGGGGCTGGTGATCAAACGGCTCGGCCAGCCCTATCGGAGCGGCACCCGCGGATGGCTGAAGCTCCGGCACACCCACACCCGGGACGCCGTCGTCGTGGGCTTCACCGGACCGCCGGCGCGGCCGGCCGCGCTGGTCCTGGCGCTCCCCGATGACGACGCCCCGGTGGTCTCCAGTCCGCTGGCCCCCGCGCTCCGGGCGCAGGCGGCGGCCGTACTGCCCGCGCCCGTGCCCACACCCCCCGGAGCGGAGCCGGTGGCGATGGCGGTCGGGATCGGGGAGATCGCCTACCGGCCGGTGGAGCCGGAGCTGACGGCCGAGGTCCGACAGCGCACCACCCGGCACGCCACCACCACCGTCGTACGGCTCCGGGTCCCCCAGGACCTCGACCCGCCCGGCGCCCGGGCTCCAGTCACCGACTGAGTCAGTGACTCACCGACGGAGCGCGACCCTCCCGGCCCCCGGACGGCGGTCGCGGGGCTCGCGCGCCCGGTACACCGGACGGGCCAGCGCCGGTCGTCACATTCGCAACCAGGTGCGCCGGTCCCGCGCCAGCGCGTACAGCGCCTCGATGTCGGCCGGCTTGTGCACCCCGCCGAGCCCGCCCAGCGCGGGCACCTCGCGCTCGCGCAGAATCCGTACGTCGGCGGGGGCCGTCGCCGCCTCGACACCGGCCGCCCCGACGATCGCCAGCACCGGACGCACCGCCGTCGCCAGCGCCGCGGAGGCCCGCTCGGCCCGGCGCCGGGTGAGCCGCAGCAGCGGTACGGGTTCGCCCCGGCCCGCCCGGACGGTCGCGCCCGCGATCCGTACCCGCAGTCGCCGGACGGCGAGGGTGTGGATCGCCAGAACGCCTCCGGGGCCGATGGCGAGATGATCGATGCGGTCCGCGCCCGGCAGCGGTACGGAGTGCAGAATCCGCCATCCCGCGGCGTCCAGCAGATCCAGTCCGGCGCCCAGCGACTCCTCGGCGGCGAGCTGCGCGTGCCGGGCCCGGTGCGGGTTCGCGAGGAGTCGCAGACCGGTCGCGGGGCGGCGTTCGCGTTCGATCCGGAGGGTCTCGCCGGGGCGGTTGGGGGCGAGGTCGTCATCGGGGTGCAGAGCGAGTCTCACGAGGTCGGCGGCGGTGGGCACGGGCGGCGGACCGACCGTGAACTCCCCCACGAGATAGGGCGCGAGAGCGCTCAGCACCGCGTCACGGTGGCGCTCGGAGACCAGTGAGACCCGGCCGGCCTCGCCGTGCCCGGTCCCCTCGGGGGCGTCGTCACCCCGGTCGTACCAGCCGAGATGGCGGCCGTCCGGCAGGCTGACGTACAACCGGTCCCGGCCGTCCCGACGCGCCGGTACGACCCGTAACCCCGTCATGGCATCACCCCCGAACGCCTACCATCGCACTCCCACCGCGGGTACGGCCACGGGCCTTCCGGGCAATGTCTCCGCGATGTCCGAGCTGTGGTGCAGACTCTCCCCAAGCGCGCGGTTCCAGCGCATAGTTCTGGTCGCGGAGTCATGGCGCAGGTTCTTGGGGAGGGGGCAGGCGTGTTCGGGGGAATCGAAGAGGTCCGGTGGGCCGCGCTGGAACATGCCTACGGTCCGGCCGATGACGTGCCGGAGCTGTTGTACGGACTGAGGTCGGCTGACGCGGCGGAGCGCGAGGCGGCGCTCGACGGGATGTACGGGGCGGTGCACCACCAGGGTGACGTCTACGACTCGACGCTCGCGTGCATACCGTTCCTGCTCGAACTGGTGGGAGATCCCGTGGTCGAGGACCGCGGTGGGGTCGTGGAGCTGCTGACGAGCATCGGCGGCATCGATCTCGACGGCGATGACGAACTCGATCCGGAGGACGAGGAGTTCGAGTACGCGGCGAACTACGCAATGGCGGCGTCGGCCGTGACCGCGGGCGCTGACGTCTTCCTCGCCCTGATCGACTCCGACGACCGGGGGGCGCGGCTCGCCGCCCCCCTCGCGCTGGCGACCCTGCACAGCGAGCCGGAGCTGGTACTCGGGTTGCTGCGGGAGCGGCTGAAGGTCGAGCGGGATCCGGAGGTGCGGTTCGCCTGCGTGGAGGCGGGGGGCCGGATAGCGCTGCGGCACAGCCTGCTGACCTCCGAGGTGGTGGAGTGGCTGATCGAGCTGGCCCAGATGCCGTTCGGCCCCGGTCCGGCAGCACTCGGCCGAGAGCCGCACGACCGAGGGGCGCGGGAGCCGATCGGTCCAGGAGCGCCGCAGCCGATCGGCCCGGGAGCACGGGAGCCGATCGGCCCGGGAGCACGGGAGCCGATCGGCCCGGGAGTGCGGGAGCCCGCTCCGCATCCCCTCCTCGGGGCGTACGACGCGGGCCTGCGGCTCTCCGCCCTCGCCCAGCTCGCCCGCTGCGCCCCGGAGACGCTGCCCCCCGACGTGGTGCCGGGCGTGACCGGACTGCTGCGCGAGCTGCGGACCGGACCGGTGCCGCCCACACCGGGCGGCGCCGACCGGCCACCGGTCCCGCCGCCGCTGCCGGGACAGCTACGGGAGCGCCGGGAGGCCGACACCGTGGAGCAGCACGTCCCGTGGACGGGCGATCTGCTGCGCACCCTCCACTCCGGCCTCGCCGACCGCGTCGACGACCGCACGGCACTCCTGGCCGATCAGCTCCGCAGCCCCGACCGCGGACAGCGGATCGACGCCGTGCGGATGAGCAGCGGACTGCTACGGACCTGGCGCGGCGACTACCGGGAGCTGGTCGGCCTCATCGGCGAGCAGCTCGCCGACAAGGAGCCCCGGCTCGCTGACGCGGCGGCCGTCGCGCTCGGGGAGCTGTTCGAGCTGGCGGCGCCCGCGGCGGACGCGCTGGCCGACCAGGTGACCGGCGCTCCCGGCTGCTGGATGCAGGAGTGGGCGAGCGGCCCCCGGATGCTGGGCAGCGGGCTCGCCGCGCTGGCGCGCACCGGCGATCCGCGCGCGGTGCCGGTGCTGGCACGACTGGTGGAGCTGGACGAGGCGCCGCAGGATCTGGGCTATGTGCTGGACCACCTCGGCCGGGCGGCGGCCCCGCTCGGGCCCGCGCTGCGTCGGCGACTGGGCGAGACCGAGCTGGACGACCGGCTCTACGACATGGCGGGGCCCCTGCTGCACGGGCTGACCGCGCTGCGGGCGACCGACGCGATGCCCGAGGTGCTGCGGGTGCTGCGCGGTGCGCCCGAGTACCGCAGGGAGTGGGTGATCGAGCTGGTGCTGCGCGCGCTCACCGCCTTCGGGCCCGCGGCTCGCGAGGCGGTACCGGATCTGCGGGGGCTGCTGGCCCGCGCGGCACGGCAGGACGCGCCGTCGGGGGCGTTCGGGGCGAAGATCGCGGCGGCCTTATGGGCGATAGAGGGCAGCGCCGAACCGATCCTGCCCGCGCTCCGTACGGCGCTGGCGGCGACCGACTCCGGGGCCCGGCGCTCGGCGGCGGCCGTGCTCGGGACGATGGGGGTGGCCGCCGTGGAGGCCGCTCCGGCGCTGCGGACCCTGCTACGGGCGGCCGACCCGTGGACCAGGGTGGACGCGGCGGTCGCGCTCTGGCGGGTGACGGGCGATCCGGGGAGGTCGTGGCCGGTGCTGACGGCGGCCTGGCAGACGCTGCCGTTCACCCGGGTCCCGATCGCCGAGCGGCTGGCGGAGCGGGCGATCGGCTGGGACGAGCCGGTGGCGGCGGAGGTGGACGGGGCGCGGGGGATGCTGCGCGCCGAGCTGTCCCGGGTCCGGCGGCACAACGCCATCGACGGCGGATACGGCAGTCATGACATCGTGAGGGACGAGAAGCTGCTGGCCTTGTGCCGGCGAGCGCTGACCAGGGAGAGACCGACACCATGATTATTTTCGGTACCAAGGGCTATCTCCACCAGCTGGCGATACTGACCCTTGTCTGTGGATCCTGTGGCAACCCGTCCGCGCACACGCTGCGGAAGAGGGTCACGAAGTTCACGCTGTTCTTCGTGCCGCTGTTCCCCGTGTCGACGAAGTACGCCACGCAGTGCACGTTCTGCGGCGCGGAGCAGAAGCTCGACAAGGTGCAGGCCGATCAGCTGCTGGCGCAGAGCGCGGCCGGGCATCTGGGACAGCCGCAGGGTCAGCAGGGGCAGCAGCAGCCGTACCAGCACTGATCCGCCGCCCCGAGAGGGTCCCGAGAGAGGTCCCGACAAGCTCTCGGCAGAGGTCCAGGCTCGCGGCAGAGGTCTCGGCGGGGGTGCGCACGGCGGACGGCCTGCGCGTACGAGCCGGCAGGGCGACGAGGGCCGGTGCGACAACGGCCTGCGCGTACGAGCCGGCAGGGCGACGAGGGCCGGTGCGTGGACGCGGCCGGGGGCGGGAGCACACCCGGACCCCCGGCCCACGCACCCGTACCCGTACCCGTACCCGTACCCGCGCACCCAGAGCCGTGTCATCGCACTCGCGGTCCGCGCCCGTACTCGCGCCTGCGCCTCCGTCCGTGCCTCCGTCCGTGCCCGCACCACCCGTACCACCGCCCCCACCCGTGGCCGGATCCGTAGCCGTATCCGCACGCGGAGCGACGGCGTGGACCGGGGGCACGGTACGGGACGGGGGCTCGGGCGCCGAACCGGGGGCGGCTGGCCTCCCCCCGAGGTCACCGCCCCTATGGTTGACGGAATCACCGACCCCGGCCCGGCGAGGAGAACCGTGCGCTCGCGCCCGTCCCGCCCGCTGTACACCCCGCTGCTGACGGTTGCCGCAGCCCTGCTGCTGCTGTCCGCCTGCGGCGGCGCGGGGCAGATGCGGAGCGCGGGCCCGACCGCCACCGCCAACGGCCCCGTACAGCTCTGGCCCGATCTACCACCCGTCACCTCGCCGCCGTACGACTACGGCGAGGCCGATACCGCGCTCGTCCCCGGGATCACCGTGCCAGCGGGCGGGGTCCGCGGTCTCGACCCGGTCGCCATCCTCCGGGCGGAGATCGGCCTGGACCCCGATGAGCGCGACGGCATCCAGGGCATCGACTCCGTCTACCGGGAGACCGTGCGCAAGCTGCGCGACTGCGGGAAGCGGCCGGCGTCGTGTCCGGTGCTCAAGCCGTACTACCGCGATCTGACCGGTGACGGCCGCGAGGAGCTGATCGTCGGCATCACCCTGCCCGAGCAGCAGACGGCGGTGCGCTGCTACATGCCGGAGTCGCGGGACGGGACGACCGGCATCCGGCGGATCATGGCCACCGCCGACCAACTGGTGAGCGTGGAGCTGGCGGCCCGCGATCTGATCCTCCGTTCCGTGTCGGCGGGGATTCCGGGGTACGAGTACCGGACGGCCTGGTCCTGGGACGACCGGCACCGGGCGATGCTGCCGGCGCGCGACGAGATCGTCCGCGTGGCGGAGCGCTCGGGCTCGCCCGGACCCGGCCCGGGGGCGTCGGCGCACCCGGTGGCGTCGGCACCGGTGGCACCGGATCCCGTGGTGGCGGACCCCGAGACGACGGCGGACGACCAGTGAGGCTCCCCCGACCATCCCGGCCATCTCGCTCGTCCCGACCGTCCCGGCCGTCCCGTACGCCGCGAGCGGCCCGACCGCCGCGCACCGCCCGCACGGGAGGCACGGTGCGACGACCCAGGCTGCCCCGGCTGCCCCGACTGCCCCACTGGACCGCGACCCTCACCTGGAAGGCCGCGGTCTTCATCACCGTGATGTGCTGCGCCCTCGCGGCGCTCCTCGGCGCGCTGGTGCACGCATCGGTGACCAGTCAGACCGTGAACCAGGCCCGGGAGAAGGCGCTGGGCCGGCTGGCGGACGTCACCGAGGCGTACGAGGCGGGTCAGCCGATGCCCCGGTTCGCCGGGGTGGATCCGGCCGGGCTGCCCCCGTCGCTGCGGAAGCTCGCCGTGGGCGGGGAGCGCGGCACCATGGTGAACACCTTCAACGGCCGCCCGACGATGTGGGCGGCCGGTCCCGCCGACGGCCGCGCGCTCGCCGTCCGGGTGGACTACACCCTCAGCGCGCGGACGATCACCGGTCTGGACCGGGCGATCCTGGGTTCGTCGGCGCTGGCGATCGGGGCCACGCTGCTGGTGGGCGCGTTCGCGGTGACCCGGATCACCCGGCGCCTCCATCTGACGGCGCAGGTGGCCCGACGGATCAGCGCGGGCGATCTCGACGCACGCGTCAACGACCCCCGGACGAAGGATCCGTCCCGCCCGCAGGACGAGGTGGCCACGGTCTCCGGCGCGCTGGACACGATGGCGTCATCGCTACAGAACAAGCTGCTGAGCGAGCAGCGCTTCACCGCGGACGTGGCGCATGAGCTGCGGACCCCGCTGACCGGTCTGACGGCGGCTGCGGAACTGCTCCCGGAGGGCCGGCCGACGGAGATGGTGCGGGAGCGGGTGCGGACGATGCGCACCCTGACCGAGGACCTGCTGGAGATCTCCCGGTTGGACGCGGGCAGCGAGACGGTCGATCTGGACGTGCACGAGCTGGGCTCGCTCGCCGAACGGGTGGTGCGCGGCTCGGGGACGGCGACGGAGGTACGGATCGTCCGCGACACGACCGTGGCGACCGACCGGCGCCGGCTGGAGCGGGTGCTCGGCAATCTCGTCTCCAACGGGCACCGGCACGGCGCGGAGCCGGTGGTGCTGACCGTGGACGGCCCGGTGGTGACGGTCACGGACCAGGGGCCGGGGTATCCGCCGTACCTGCTGGAGCACGGCCCGGCCCGGTTCCGTACGGAGGGCAGCGGCAAGGGCCACGGCCTCGGGCTGACGATCGCGCGGGGACAGGCGGCGGTGCTCGGCGCTGAGCTGTGGTTCGGCAACGCGCCGGAGGGCGGCGCGGTGGCCCGGCTGACGCTGCCGGAGGGCGCGGCGGCGGGGTGCGGGGACGGACCCGCCGCGAAGGGTTGACGCGGACCGGCCGCGAAGGGTGGACGCGGGCCCGCCACGCGAAGTGACGCCCGGGCCCGCCACGCAAGGTGAGGGCGGCGCCACGCGAGAAGGGGTGGACCCGCCACAGAGAACCCAAGCCTGACATAAGGGACATAAGACTTACCTCTTGCTACGTTGCGTGGCATGACCGCACCGACGACGGCGGACTCTCCCCCGCCCGCCATCCGCTGCCCCAAGCGGCGGGGCGTCGAACTCTCGCTCGTCGTCGGTGCCGTCCTCATCTCCGTCGCCGGCTACGCGATCGTCGGCCTGGCCAGGGACGGCGCCGTCCCGCCCGACGCCCTGCGCCACGGGACCGGGCTCGGCGTCCTCGCCCTCCTGGCCCATCTGGCCGTCCGCATCCGCGCCCCCTACGCCGACCCGCTGCCGCTGCCCATCGCGGTCCTCCTCAACGGCCTCGGCCTGGTGCTGATCCACCGGCTCGACCTGGAGACCCCCGACGACACCGCCGCACCCGCCCAACTCGTCTGGTCGACGCTCGGGGTCGCGCTCTTCATCGCCGTCGTGGTGCTGCTGCGCGATCACCGCGTACTCCAGCGGTACGCGTACGTCTCGGTCGCCGCGGCCCTCGCCCTGATGATCGTGCCCATCTTCTTCCCGGCCGTGAACGGCGCCAGGATCTGGATCAGGATCGGTGGACTCTCCTTCCAGCCGGGCGAGTTCGCCAAGATCCTGCTGGCCGTCTTCTTCGCCGCGTACCTCGCCGCCAACCACCACACCCTCGCCTGCGCCGGGCGCCGCATCTGGCGGCTGCAACTGCCGACCGGGCGGGTCCTCGGCCCCATCGTCGCCATCTGGCTCATCAGCGTGGGCGTCCTGATCCTCGAACGCGACCTCGGCACCTCGCTGCTCTTCTTCGGACTCTTCGTGATCATGCTGTACGTGGCGACGGGCCGGACCGGCTGGATCGCGGTCGGACTGACCCTGGCGGCGGCCGGGGCCTTCGCGGTCGGCACGCTCGAACCCCATGTGCACGGACGGGTCGAGGACTGGCTCGACCCCTTCGCCACCATCGAGGCCGGCCGGGGTCCCAGCCAGGTCGCCCAGTCGCTGTTCGCCTTCGGCGCCGGCGGACTGCTCGGTACGGGGCTGGGGCTCGGGCACTCCACGCTGATCGGCTTCGCCACCAAATCCGACTTCATCCTCGCCACCGCGGGCGAGGAACTCGGACTGGTGGGCCTGACCGGCATCCTGCTGCTCTACGCGCTGTTGGTGGCCCGTGGCTACCGGGCCGGGCTCAGTCTGCGCGACCCGTTCGGCCGGCTGCTCGCAATCGGCCTCGCCTCGATCGTCGCGCTTCAGGTCTTCGTCATCACCGGGGGCGTGACCGGGCTGATCCCGCTGACCGGGATGGCGATGCCGTTCCTCGCGCAGGGGGGTTCGTCGGTCGTCACCAACTGGATCATCGTGGCGCTGCTGATCCGGGTCAGCCACTCGGCCCGCGAGCCGCGCCCGGAGGCGGCCGAGCAACCGATCACGGCGGGACCGGGCGACCCCACCGGACCAGGCGGGCCGGGCGGCCCGGCCGCCGGTCACGCCGGGCGGGCGGACGGGCCCGCCCGATGACCCCCGTACGGAACACCCCGCCCGATGACCTCCCGTACGGAAGGAACCACCGGATGACCCGCCGTACGGAAGGAACCCCACGATGACCCGCCGTGCAGAAGGAACCGGCCGGTGATCCGCCATATCCGCCGGGCCGCCGTGCTCTGCCTCCTGCTGCTGGCCGCGCTGCTGATCAACGCGGCCCGACTACAGATCATCGAGGCCCGCTCGCTGGACGAGAACCCGGCCAACCGCCGGACCTCGATCGCCCGCTACGACGCGCCGCGCGGCGACATCCTCGCCGGCGGGCGCCGGATCACCGGCTCCCGGGACACCGGCCAGCAACTGCGCCACGAACGCACCTACACCGAGGGGCCGCTGTACGCGCCGGTGACCGGGTTCTCCTCCCAGACGTACGGCACCACCCTGGTCGAGAACGCGGAGGACCTGGCGCTCTCCGGCGCGGCACCGCTGCTCGCGGCGATCCCGCTCTGGCACGACCTCAGCCGCTCCCGGCCCCCCGGCGGCGATGTGGTCACCACCATCAAGCCGTCGATGCAGCGGGCGGCCTACGCCGGCCTCGGCGGCAAACGCGGTGCCGTCGCGGCGCTCGAACCGTCGACCGGGCGGATCCTCGCGCTGGTCAGCAGCCCCTCGTACGATCCCGGGGTGCTCTCCGGCACCGGCCGGGCGGCGAAGACGGCATGGGCCCGGCTGAACGCGGCCCCCGCCCAGCCGATGCTCAACCGGGCGATCCGGGGGACCTATCCCCCGGGGTCCACCTTCAAGATCGTGACAGCGGCGGCGGCGCTGGACGCGGGCGTGGTCGCCGATGTGAACGCACCGACCGGCACCCCCGACCCGTACGTCCTGCCCGGCACCCGCACCCGGCTCCCGAACGCCTCGAAGGGCTGCGGAAACGCGTCACTCGCGTACGCCATCCAGTGGTCGTGCAACACGGTGATGGCGAACCTGGGGGTACGGACCGGGCTGGCCGGGATGCGGGAGGCGGTGAGCCGATTCGGCTTCAACGACCGTGATCTGCGGATTCCGTCGGAAGTCGTGCCGTCGAACTTCGACACCCGGATGACGGTGGACCAGCTCGCCCTGTCCTCCATCGGACAGTTCAACACCACGGCGACACCGCTCCAGATGGCGATGGTGTCGGCGGCGGTCGCCCAGGGCGGCGAACTGCGGACCCCCTATCTGGTCGAACGGGTGGCGACGAGCGGCGGCCGGACGATCGCGCAGACCCATCAGCGCACCTACCAGCAGGCGATGAACCCCTCGACCGCCCAGCAACTGCGCCGCCTGATGGTCCGGGTGGTGGAGCGGGGCACCGGCGCCAACGCGGCCATCCCCGGAGCCCGGGTGGGCGGCAAGACGGGCACGGCCCAGCACGGGCCGGGCAACTCGGGTACCCCGTACGCCTGGTTCATCTCCTGGGCCCAGGCGGACGACGCCCCCCAGCCGGCCGTCGCGGTCGCGGTGGTCGTCGAGGACGCCGAGGCGGTACGGGGCCACATCAGCGGAAACGGCAGCGCGGCCCCGATCGCACGGGCGGTGATGGCGGCGGCGCTGCGGGACGCGGAGGCGGGGCGGTGAGCGGTTGCGGGGTCAGCCGTTCGCGGTGAAGCCGCGCCGGGTGACCCCGGTGAGGTCGATGTCCATCGGAAACGGCCGGTCCAACTTGAGCTGCTTGTGGTGGATCCCGGACAGTCCGTACGACTTGGTCGCGGGGTCGAGTTCGTATACGTACACGACCGGCAGCCCCTCGTTCTCCTCCACCCGCCAGTAGTGCCCGAAGCCCGCCCGGGCGTACTTGGCCGGCTTGACCTCGCGGTCCCGCTCCACCGAGTCGTCCGAGACGACCTCGACGGCGAGGATGACATCCTCCGGCCGGAACGACGTCTGCCGTGGTCCGGTGTCCGCCGCCAGGGGCACGACGAGCACATCGGGCTCCGGCCGGTTCCGCTTGTCCAGCTTGATCGTCATCTCCGCGATGGCTTCCAGATGCTCCGGTGCCTGAGCCGTCAACACGCTCACCAGGAAATGAATGGTGCGGGTGTGGAAACGGGTCTGCGGGCTCATGAAGACGAGGTTCCCGTCGATCAGCTCCGTGTGCGGAGGGAGATTGGGAAGCCTGTCGAGATCGTCAGCCGTCCAGCCACCGGTCGGCGGACGAGGCCATTCGTAGTGCTCGCCCTGCGCGTACTCGCGTGCGGCGCTCATGGTCGCTCCCATGCTGACGAAGTCTGCCTGGCACTGTCAGCGTACCCAGCCGAGATACTCCATCGCCGCCCGTACGAGTGAGCGACACGCGATCCTTGACACGCCGGCGGACGTTCGGGGGTATCTCCATTATGGCTCGCGGACCGGCCCCTTTCCGTCGTCCGCAGGGACGATCTTGAGGCTTCGCGGGCGCCCTACGGTGGGTGCATGACCTCTCTCCATGTCCACGACCACGGGGGCGACGGGCCCCCGCTCCTGCTGCTCCACGGAGCCGGCCGCTCGCTCGCCGACTGGCGCGACATCGCCCCGGCGCTGACGGCCGGGCACCGGGTGCTCGCCGTCGATCTGCCGGGGCACGGGCGGTCGCCCGAACCGGAGCGCTGGAGCTTCGACACCGTGCTGCGCGATATCGAGGAGACGCTACGGCGGCTGGGCGCGCCCGAGGCAGCCGTCGTCGGGCACTCGCTCGGCGGGATGGTCGCCGCGCTGTACGCCGAGGCGCATCCCGGGGTCACCCCCGCCGCCGTGAACCTGGACGGCTTCGGCTGGGGGCGGCCCGGTCAGTACCCGGGCGCCGAGCGGGTGCGGGAGATGGGGCGGGCCTCGGCCGGTGCCGTGCGGCCCGTCGACCACATCAGCCAGGAGGGGGCGTACGCGGCACAGTTCGGCATCCCCGCCGAGCGCGCCGAGGCCGCCGCTCTCGGGGCCGTGCGGCAACTGTCGGACGGCCGGTGGCAGACCCTGCCGGAACGGCGCGCGGCGCTGGAACTGCACGACGCCCTCGACGCGCTGGACGTCATGGACCTGCTGCACCGGGTGCCGTGTCCGCTGCTGGTGGTCCGGGGCGCCCGGCCACAACCGCCCGCGCCCAATATGGAGTGGTTCGATGAACTGCTCGCGACGTACGGGCGGGGGCTGACCCAGGAGCTGCGCGGGCTGGCGGCGGACCGACCCACCGTCACCGTCGTGGACATCGACGCCACGCACGCGATGCTGCTGGAGGCGCCGGATGCGGTGGCCGCGCTGGTGCGCGACTTCCTGACCCGAACGGCCTGACGGCCGGGGCAGGCGGCCCCGTCAGCGTCGTGACACCCGCAACAGCCCCGTTCCCTCAGGAGTCCGAGGAAGCGGGGCTGTGGTGCGCTCGGTTCTACAGCGCAGCGGAGCGGGCGAGGACAACCAGTCCGGCGAAAGCGGAGGGCGAGACCATCAGCGACGGTCCGCCCGGGTTCTTGGAATCGCGAACGGGGACTATGCCGGTAGCGGTCACGTGCTCGGGGGCCCATTCGACGCAGGAACCGCCGCCGCCGCTGTAGCTCGACTTGACCCAACGGAAGACTCGGGGAGATTCGCTCACGGGGTGCCCTTTCGCGCCTGGTTGATCATGTCCACGGATGCCGCCTGACTAAGGGACTCAGCCTGCAACTGATGGTAGGCCCTCATCAACGGCACGACGGAAGTGATATCGCGCTCCAGGTGCCCGTGCGTCTGCGACTCGACGTAGGAGACCACGGCTCGATCGGACAGGGTCAGGAGGTTCACCAACCTGTTGAACGGTCGCCGTGCCCCCATGCCGAACGGCGCGATCTGAAGCACGGTATTCGGCAGGGCCGCGAACTCGATCAGGTGCGCCAGTTGCCCAGCCATGACGGCGGGCTCCCCGATCGGTCGGCGGACACAGCTTTCGTCCATTACCACGATCACCATGGGTGGCATTGGTCGTGCCAGGGCAGCCTGCCGCTCTATCAGGAACGAGACTCGCTCATCTGCCTGTTCGGGCGTGATGGTCCCCCGCTGGACAAAGCCGTCTTCGATCGCTGCCGCGTACTCGCGGGTCTGGAGCGGTCCAGGGATCAGCCCCACTTCAAAGAGTCGGATCTCTACCGCCCGGCTCTCGTATCCGACGTACTCCGGGAACCCTTCAAGCAGGCTGCCTTGGAGCATCTCCCGCCACCGGCGTTCGAACGTGTCTGCTGTACCCGCCAGGCCAAAGGCCACGTCAGCAGCTTTCGCGAAGCGTAAAGATGGCATCTTCCGCGCAGTTTCAACACCCGAAATATGCCCGCTGGAAATGCCCATATGTACTGCGAGATCGTCTTGCTTCCAGCCGCGCGCTTCGCGTGAGCTGCGCAGACGTGCCCCGAACGCCGCCTGCGGACTGCTTTCCGGTTCCAGCTCTTTGCGGTTCACCAACCATCCCCAACTTATCTGGCCACTCAGCCATGTTGAATGGTTCCCGACCCTAGTTCACGCTGGGCCCCCTTGGTAGTGGAATCACTACGGAGAGGAGTCGGCGTGATGAATCTCGATTACCCCGATCACAACGAGCCCCCCATCCGGGCAGCCCTCACCTGGCCGCCCTGTCACTGCGGTAGCCCGATCTGCCCGGACCGCCCCTGCCCCGAATCCACCCGTGACGACTCACCCGTACTCCGATCCCTGCGGGAGCGGGTGCGCGAGGTCAACGAGCAGCGCAAGTGCCTGCGGGGGCTGTGGTGATCCTTCTGCGTGCGCTGGAGGGCCTGCCGGACGGCGGTGGCCCGTCGTGAGCGGGCCCGTCAAACCGTGGCGGGCGTACCACTGCGATGTGATCGCCGAAGGTGACGTGTACGGCAGCGGTGAGCGCCGCGCGGTCGTGCTCGGTACCTGTCGGACGATCTCCCCGAAGCTGGCGCTGCGCTGGTTGTGCGCACAGGCCCGGCGGATCGCGGACCGGCTCGACCCCGACCCGGGGAGATGTTCGTGGGCCCGGCCCGCCGCTCCGGTCGGGGGCGCGCCCGGCCCGGACGGACCCGCGCGACTCCGTGCCTGGTGCGACGACGTCGAGGGGCAGCGGGCCGCCCACCGGGACCTCAAGGACGGTGTGCCTGTGTCGCTGGTGGTCTCGGACGGCGTGAACGGCACCTACTCACTGGCGGTCTGGCCGGTGGCGGCCCGGCCGGCCTCCGATCCGGAGATACCCCGGTCTGCGACCCCCGGCCGGCGCCGAGACCAGCGAGAGAGCGAGCGACAGGTGACCGAACCCACGAGGTACCAGGAACGACCGATCGAACTGCCGATGTGTCCGGCTCCCCCGCCGCCCGCCCCGGTGGAGGGCTGCACCCTGTGCACCCTGCTGGACGCGTTCCGGACCGCGCACAACGACCCGGAAAGCCCCGTCCACGACCCGTCACGGGCCATCGACTGCAACGTCGAGATCCGTAACCACCCCCACACCCCGCCCAGGATGACGCTGCCAACCGGCACCCCGGAACCGACCGGCCCGGCGACCACCCACGGCGGCATCTTCCGCCGACGCAGCACGGCCGGGCACCCGTAGGACCACCCCGCACTCCGCCCCTGCCAGGACCGCATCCGACGCGTGGCTCCCCCACGAACTGGAGACCCCGGCAGGGGCGGGCAAACCACCGCCTGCGGTGAACAAGCGGACGGAGCTGACGCTCCGGGGCCCCTCACGCCGTGGCCGCCTCCGCGCCCTCCGCGATCGCCTCGGCCACCTCCGTCACCCGGGCCCGCTCCTCCGTCGCGAACCGCTCCCGGTCCAGCGCCTCGGCGATCTCCTCGTCCTGGGTCATCAACAGGTCCAGGTTGGCGTCGCCCAGGTCGAAGACGCCCATGTCGACATATGCCTTCTGAAGCCGCTCGCCCCACAGGCCGATGTCCTTCACACAGGGCACGATCCGGCTGAAGAGGAGTTTCCGGAAGATCTGTAGATACTCGGACTGCTCGGAGAGTTCCTGCGCCTCCTGCTTCGGGATGCCGAAGTTCTCCAGGACCTCGACTCCGCTGAGCCGGTCGCGCATCAGGTAGCAGCCCTCGATCACGAACTCCTCGCGCTCGCGCAGTTCCGCGTCGCTGAGCTGCCGGTAGTAGTCGCGCAGCGCCATCCGGCCGAAGGCGACATGGCGGGCCTCGTCCTGCATCACGTACGCCAGGATCTGCTTGGGCAGTTGCCGGTCCGTGGTGTCGCGGAGCAGGCCGAACGCGGCGAGGGCGAGTCCTTCGATCAGGACCTGCATCCCGAGGTAGGGCATGTCCCAGCGCGAGTCGCGGAGGGTGTCGCCGAGCAGGCTCTGGAGGTTGTCGTTGATCGGGTAGACCATCCCGATCTTCTCCTGGAGGAAGCGGCCGAATATTTCGGCGTGCCGGGCCTCGTCCATGGTCTGGGTCGCGGAGTAGAACTTCGCGTCCAGGTCCGGTACCGACTCCACGATGCGGGCCGCGCACACCATCGCGCCCTGTTCGCCGTGGAGGAACTGGCTGAACTGCCAGCTCACGTAGTGCTGCCGCAGCTCCGCGATGTCCTTCCGGCTCATCTTGGCCCAGTGGCGGGAGCCGTAGAGGCTGAGCATCTCGTCGGGTGTGCCCAGCGCGTCCTGTGGATCGACCTCCAGATCCCAGTCGATGCGCTTGGCGCCGTCCCACTGCTTGTCCTTGCCCTTCTGGTAGAGGGCGAGCAGTCGGTCCCGCCCTCCGTCGTACTCCCAACTGAAACGGGCCGAGCCCGAGGCCGGCACCTGCCATTGGAGGGTTTCCGGGGGGTTCACATAGCGGTCGTACGTCGACATCGGCCCAGCTCCTTCGCCTCATGTCCGGTCGGTCCGGGGGGAGTTGTGGCGTACCAGGGCGTTCCTTGGACGTGCACTGGCAGGCTCACACTTGGTAGACGAGTAGTCAACAAGTCGCGCGTGAGGGATTGACGAGCCTGCTGACAAGCAGTCTTATAAGGGGTGTTCCCGGGGGTAAGGCCGCCTCAAGGCCCTGCCCCGGGGGCCCCGGACCCCGATGCCCAGAATCGCTCGCGAGGTGCCTTCAGCCATGACGTCCGTACCGACCGCACCCGAGCACGACTTCCGGCTCCTCCATGACGCGCTCGGCCCCCTCAGGGACCGCGAGCAGGTGGCCAAGCGCCTACTGGAGTCCTCCGCCAAACACTCCTTCGACCCGGAGACCGAGCTGGACTGGGACGCCCCGCCCGAGGAGGGCAAGTGGTTCCTGCCGCCGGAGCTGGTCTCGCTCTACGACACCCCGCTCTGGCGGGGGATGTCCGAGGAACAGCGGCTGGACCTGGCCCGGCACGAGGCCGCCGCCCTCGCGTCGCTCGGCATCTGGTTCGAGATCATCCTGATGCAGCTCCTGGTTCGCCATGTCTACGACAAGTCCGTGACCAGCCATCACGTCCGGTACGCACTGACCGAGATAGCCGACGAGTGCCGGCACTCGATGATGTTCGCCCGCCTGATCGAGAAGTGCGAGACACCCGCCTACCGGGTCCGCCGCGACCACCACAACCTCGGACGCGTCCTCAAGACCGTCTCCACCACGCCCGGCTCCTTCGCGGCCACCCTCCTCGGCGAGGAGATACTCGACTGGATGCAGCGGCTGACCTTCCCCGACGAGCGGGTGCAGACGCTGGTGCGCGGGGTCACCCGGATCCATGTGGTGGAGGAGGCCCGCCATGTCCGCTACGCCCGCGAGGAGTTGCGCCGCCAGATGGTCACGGCACCGCGCTGGGAACAGGAACTCACCCGGCTGAGCTGTGGTCACGCGGCGCGGGTGTTCGCCGTCTGCTTCGTCAACCCCCGGGTGTACGACAACGTCGGGCTCGACCGGCGCGGGGCGGTCGCCCAGGCCAGGGCGAGCGGACACCGGCGCGAGGTGATGCAGTCCGGCGCCAAGCGGCTGACCGACTTCCTGGACGATATCGGGGTCCTGCGAGGTCCCGGGCGCGCGCTGTGGAAGCGCTCGGGGTTGTTGGCGTAGGGGGCATCCCCGAAGCGGCGCCGTACACCGCGAGTCGCCCGCCCTGCCGGTCGCGCCCGGGTACGCGGACCCCGCGCGACCAGGGCCGGTTCCGGAGTCCTGCGGTTACGCTGCGAGCATGACCAGTTCCGCACCGGCGACCCGGGCGTACCGACGGCTCAGTGTCGAGGAACGCCGTTCCCAGCTCCTGGCCGCGGCACTCCGGCTCTTCGCGCACCGGCCACCGGACGAGATCTCCCTCGATGACGTGGCGGAGGCGGCGGGGGTCTCGCGGCCCCTCGTCTACCGCTACTTCCCGGGCGGCAAGCAGCAGTTGTACGAGTCCGCCCTGCGGTCGGCCGCCGACGAACTGGAACTCTGCTTCACCGAAACGCCGTCCGGGCCGCCGACGGAACGGCTGTCCCGGGTGCTGGACCGGTATCTGGTCTTCGTGGACGGCCACGACGCCGGGTTCAGCGCGCTGCTGCGCGGTGGGAGCGTGGCGGAGACCTCCCGTACGACCGCGATCGTGGACGAGGTACGGCGGGTCGCGGCCGAGCAGATCCTCGTCCATCTGGGCGCGGACCGGCCGGGCCCCAGGCTGCGGATGCTGGTGCGGACCTGGATCGCGGCGGTGGAGGTGGCCTCGCTGATCTGGCTGGACGAGGGGAAGCAGCCGACCGCCATCGAGCTGCGGGAGTGGCTGGTCGACCATCTCATCGCGCTGCTGACGGCGTCGGCGACGACGGACGAGGGGACGGCGGAAGCGGTACGGGGGCTGGTGGCGCTGGAGCGGGCGGACGGCCCGGTGGGCCGGCTGGCCCGGGGGGTCGCCCCGCTGGTGGAGGGGGCGGCCCGAGGGCTGTAGGCCGGGACGGACGGCCGAGAGCCCGTGTCTTTGGCCGGTTCGGGGTGTCCCCGTCGATCATCTCCGGCCAACCCCATCGAAAGTTGAGTGCTCAACAAGTAACTGCCCTAGCGTGGTCGCGTCCCGTCATCCGTACGAAGGAGCGCGCCCATGCCGATCCCCCTCGGCCTCGGTCTCCCGCAGATGAAGCAGTACGACCTCGCCCGCGATGTGGCCGCCGTGGCCCGAGCGGCGGAGGAGACCGGATACGAGAGCCTGTGGGTCTTCGAGCGAGTGCTCTTCCCCGAACCCGCCACGCAGGGCCTGTTCGGGGTCCCCGGGCTGGCCTGGCCCGACCAGTACCGCGGTGTCGCCGATCCGCTGGTGACGCTCACCCTCGCCGCCGCGGCCACCGAGCGGGCCCGGCTCGGCACCAGCGTCCTGGTCGCGCCGCTGCACGTACCCTTCCAGCTCGCCCGTACGCTCGCTTCCATCGATGTGGCCAGCGGCGGCCGGGTGGTCGCCGGCCTCGGCACCGGCTGGTCCCTGGACGAGTACGCCGCCGCGGCCGTCGCCCCCTTCGAGAAACGCGGCGCGGTCCTGGACGAACTGCTGGACGTATGTGCGGCGGTCTGGGGGCCGGACCCCGTCTCGTACCAGGGCGAGCTGACCACCATCGCCCCGTCCGCGGTCGGCCCCAAGCCGGTGCGCCCCATTCCGGTCTATCTGCCGGCGAGCAGCCCCCGCGCCGCCCGCCGGCTGGTGGACCGGGCGGACGGTTGGGTTCCGGTGGCCATGGGTGCTTCGCAGCTCGCCGATGAGTGGCGGCGGATGCGGGAGCTGGCCGCCGAACGCGGCCGGGAGCGCCCGCTCGGTGCCTGCGCCCGCGCCAACGCCCGGTACAGCGCGCGGCCGTTCGACGGTGCGGGCCGGCAGCCCTTCCAGGGCAGTGTGGCGCAGATCGTCGAGGACCTGGTGGCGCACGCTGAGACCGGCGTACCGGAGATCATGCTCGACCTCCAGGGCTCGGCACGGGACGCCGCCGAACTGATGGACGTGGCGGCCGAGGTGTACGGGGCCGCACGGGCGGCGGGCGTCTGAGCCGGGGGCGGTCGACGCCGGGAGGGATGCAACCCACCCCCGCCCGGTCGACGGCGGACGTCTGAGCCGGGGGCGGTCGACGCCAGGAGGGACGCAACCCGCCCTCGCCCGGTCGACGGGGTCTTCGCACCCCCCGGAAAGGGCCCCGGGGGCCCGGGGGATCGCGTGGCGCGTCACGTGCGAAGACCCCCGGGGCCGCGGGAACGGAAAGGCGTATCGAGGGGACGGAGGACGGGATCAGAGGTCGTGCCCCAGGCCCGGCCCCGTCGGCACCTCCACCTTCCCCGTCTCCCCCACCCCCCCGAACGCCTTCCCCGCCAACGGCTCCTCCGTCACCAGCAGCGGCCCCACCAGATCCGCCGCCACGGTGGCGTGCGGCAGGGCAGCCGCCAGATGGGCCGCCGCCAGGGTCGCCACGCCCAGCTCCGGCATCGTGCCCAGCTTCACCGCGAGCCCCGCCGACTCCGCCAGCGCCGCGATCTGCCGGGCCCGGTACAGGCCGCCCACCTTGAGGATCTTGATGTTGAGGACATCGGCCGCCCCTCTCCGTACGATCTCCATCGCGTCGTGCGCCGACTGCATGGACTCGTCCGCCATCACCCGGACCCCGCCGCCGGCACGGAGCGCCGCCATGCCCGCCAGATCCCAGCGCGGCAGCGGCTGTTCGACCAGGTCCAGGCCCGCGTCGGCCAGCCGGGCGACGGTGCGGGCCGCGGTGCCGGGGTCATAGCCCTCATTGGCGTCGAGGGAGAGTTCGACCGTCCCGGGGACGGACTGGCGGACCAGCCGGGTCAGCCGGACGTCGCGTTCGGGGTCGGCACCGCCCTTCAGTTTGACGTGGGTGAAGCCACGGGCCGCGTACTCGGACGCCTCCGCCGCCATCTCCTCCAGGGTGCCGAGGCCGACCACCCACGCCGTCGGCACGCTCGGCCGCACCAGACCGCCGAGCAGCAGGCACACCGGCCAGCCGGCGGCCCGTGCCGCGAGGTCGTGCAGGGCGATGTCGAGCGCGGCCTTGGCGAGGTGCTGGCCCCGGATGGCGGTGTCCATGGCGAGGTGGGCGCCCGCGAGATCGCGGGGGTCGCGACCGATGAGGGCGGGCGCCACATGGTCGGTGAGCGCGGTCTCCAGGCCGGCGAGGGTCTCGCCGGTGTAGGCGGTCATCGGGGACGCCTCGCCGAAGCCGGACGTGCCGTCGGTGGCGCGCACCTCGACGACGAGGCTGATGAGTTCGGGACTGGTCCCGCTGCTGATGACGAAGGGGCGTCGATAGGGGGCCCTGACGACGCGCGTATGAACCGAGGCGATCTTCAAGCACGGCTCCTTAGGGTTACGGCCCGGACCGTAAGACGGTCCCGAGGCGCTCAGAGGCGTACGCGGTAGACGATCGGTGGGCGGCCGGTCTGACCTTCGTGGCGGCTGCCCGTGGGCACGGCGACCCCCGCGCGTTCGAGGCGCTTGAGGATGCGGCGGGCCGTGCGCTGCTGGACGGAGAGGCATTCCGCCACCAGATGTGCGGTGATGCCGTTCGCCGCCTCCCTCGCCACGAGTTCGCGGAGGCGTTCCAGCGTCTTGGGGTTGAGTCCGGCGCGGCGGGCGAGGGCGGCGGTGCTCTCCGGCCCCGTACCGCCCGGCCGCGCGCCGTCCGGTCCGGTGCCGTCCGCCCCGCCGCGGTCCGCGTCGATGACGATGTCCACATCGTCGGCCATGGAGACGACCCCGGCGACAGCGCCCACCGAGCGGGCCCGGTTGACCGCCCGGCGGGCCAGTGCCTCCGCCTCGGCGGCCGTCCTGCCGAGTCCGAAGCCGACGTGCGCGGAGCCGTGCCGGGCGCCGAGGTCGTCCAGGAAGGGCAGCCGGGTGAAGTCCTCGCTGACCTCCTCCAGCACGCCCTTCGTGGTGACGACCAGCCGCTGTCCGTCGGGCAGGTCGGCGAGCGAACCGCCGAGCACCCGCAGATCCGCCGCCAGCTCCCGGTCGGCGGCCGGGTCCCGGTGCGCCGTGGGCAGGTCGATGATCCCCAGGGCGACCCGGGCGTCCCCGCTGTGCGCGCCGGCGGTGGCGAGGACCAGCGCCTGGAGGGTCGAGCGTATGGAGTGGCGGGCGGGCGCCAGCCGGACGGCGTGCAGCTCGTGGTCGAGGAGTTGGAAGGCCGAGCCGAGGCAGGTCAGGGCGACCCTGGTGCCCTTCTTCTCCCGCGCGGCCAGATGGAAGTCGGCGAGGTCGCGGGAGGTGAGGCCGGCCCGGTGGGGCAGTACGTGGACGTGCTCGGTGGGCAGTTTGGCCTCGGTCAGGGTCTCCATGACCTCGCCGCGGCGCAGGGTGTCGATGGAGATCCGGGACACGTCGTGCCCGAGCCTGAGCAGCTCCACCAGGGCCCGCAGCAGGGTGGCACCGCTGTAGGGGACGTACATCGCGGGCCGGTCGAGCAGTCCGGCAGCGGCGGCGAGCGAATGCGGTACGACTCCGGTGAAGAGCAGTGCGTCCGCCTCCGCCTGCGCCCGTACGACCATGTCGAGGGTCTCGTCCTCATGCCGGTAGGGCAGCGGTACGAGGCGGTCCGCACCGGACACCCCGCCGACCGCGATCACCTTGTGGACGAGGTCCTCGGGACCGATGACGCCGACCGTGAGTGCCATCGGCCGGTCTCCGTTCTCCTGGAGTGGTACGGGAAACAACTGCTGCGGGCGGGACACGCGCCGGATCCGGCGTCCGTCCGGCGCCGGGCGGGTGACGGCCGGCGCGGGCGGGGCCCGGGGAAGCGCGAGCGGACGGGACCGGGCGGGGCTGGACGGGGCTTCGGGGACGGCACGGGCCGACCGGGGTTGACGCCCGGCAACCGCGGCCCTACTTTCGGCCCAGGCCATAACCGCATACCTGCGGAGAGGATAGTGCCCCGATGCCAGAACGGGAAATGCCACTGCCCACAGTTCTCGAACCGCGCGGACGCACCCTGGGCGCGGAGGAGCGGGCCGCGGTGCTGCGGGTCCTGGACTCCGGCGTGCTGTGCAGTTCCTTCGGAAGTGAAGCACGCGCCCTCGAAGCCGAGATGTCCCGGCTGTACTCGATCGCGGAGACGGTGGCGTGCAGCTCGGGCACCGCCGCACTGCATCTGGCGGTCGCGGCGGCCGGAGTCGGCCCCGGCGACGAGGTCATCACCACCCCCATCTCCGACTTCGGCACCGTCGCCCCCGTCATGGCCCAGGGTGGCCGGGTGGTCTTCGCCGACGTCCGGCCCGAGGACGGCAACCTCGACCCGGCGGCCGTCGAGGCGGCGGTCACCGACCGGACGAAGGCGGTCATCGCCGTCCATCTCTTCGGCGCCGCCGCCGATGTCGACGCACTGCGCGCGATCTGCGACCGGCACGGCCTCGTCCTCATCGAGGACTGCGCCCAGGCGTGGCTCGGCGAGGACGCGTCGCACCGGCTGCTGGGCACGGTGGGTGACATCGCCTGCTTCAGCCTCCAGCAGTTCAAGCACATCACGGCGGGCGACGGCGGCCTCGCGCTCACCGACGACCCGGCGCTCGCCCGCCATATGCGGCTCTTCATGGACAAGGGCTGGGACCGGAGCGAGGGCCGGATCCACCGGCTGATGGGCCTCAACTACCGGATGACCGAGCTGACGGCGGCGGTCGCCCGCGCCCAGCTCGACAAGGTGGCGGAGGTGGTACGGCTCCGTCGCGCGCGGGCGCAGCGGCTGGCGGTGGCGATCGACGGTCTCGCGGGCGTCCGGATGCCGGAGCGGCGGGAGGGGCACGCCTGGTGGGTGATGCCCCTGCTGGTCGAGGAGAACACGCGCTGGGCGAAGGCCCTGGGCGAGGCGGGCGTACCGGCGCTGCCCGGCTATCTGGAGCGCCCCCTGTACGCCAATCCGGCGCTGCCGGGATATCCGCCGGGTCTCTGCCCCCGGGCGGAGGAACTGATCGACCGGACACTGCTGGTGCTCCAGTGGAACGAGGCGTACAGCGAGGACGATGTGGACCTGATCGCCCGCGCCCTGCGAGAGGTGGGACTGCCCCGATGACCCCGTACGACCCGATGGACCCGGCGGACGAACGCGACCCGGCGGACGAACGCGAGCCGGCCGGCCGTCACGACGCCCCGGACGCCCGCGCGTCGGCCGCGTACGACTGGATGGTCCCCTCGCCGCGCGAATGCGTCGGCTGGGACGTGGACGTGCTGTACGGGCCCTGGCCCCGGCACCACCGGGACATCGGTCTGGCGGAGGTCCGGTCCATCCTGAAGGGCTCCCCCGTCTCCGGCGCGCTGGCCCTCTCCACCCGGGGCCCGCTCTACGACGACGGCGCGGGCAACGCCGAGACCATCCGCGATCTCGCCGACTGCCCGGAGCTGCGGCCGGTCGGCACCGTGGACCTCCGGGACGCGCCGACCGCCGAGGAACGGCTGGACGAACTGGCCGCGGCCGGGGTCCGCTTCCTCCGGCTCTTCACCGTCGACCAGGCGGCCGAGCCCGGCTTCCCCGGCTACCGCCGCATCGTCGAACTGGCCCTGGAGCGCGGCCTTGTCCTGCTCCACGACGGCGATCCGCGCCGCTTCGGCCCGCCCCTCACCGGCCGGGGCGCGCAGGTCGTCTTCCTCGATCTGCACGCCTACCTGCTGGCGGACTTCCTGCTGCTGGCCCGGGACGAACCGGGGTTCCGGGTCACCACCCGGATGCTGTCCGGGCCCGACTCGATCGAACGGGTGGTGGAGTCCGTCGGCGCGCGCCATCTGGTCTTCGGCTCCCGCACCCCCTTCATGGACATCTCCCCGCAGACCCTGAAGCTCCGCTACGCGGACATCTCCGAGGAGGACCGCGCCGCCATCGCCACCACCAATGTCGAGGAGTTGCTGGCCTGATGCCGATCATCGATGTGCACGCCCATGTGGGGCGCTGGCAGTTCCATCTGACCTGCGGGGACGCGGACAACAACCTCCGGCAGATGGACCGGTACGGCATCGATCTCCAACTGGTGTCGGCGTCGGAGGCGGTGGTGTACGACGCGGTGGCGGGGAACGCGGCGCTGCGGGAGGCGCTGGAGACCCGGCCCCGGCTGTACGGCTACGCGGTGGTCAACCCCAACCGGATCGAGGAGAGCGCGGCGGATCTGCGGCGCTGTCTGGACACCGGCCGGTTCCTGGGGGCGAAGATCCACACCCACTATCCGGGGCGGTTGCCGGGGACACCGCAGATGGCGGAGGCGTTCGACCTGGTCGCCGAGGCGGGGGTGCCGCTGCTGCTGCACACCTGGGGCCAGGAGGTGACGCTGCTGCCCGAGCTGGTGGCGTGCCGTCCGGCGCTCCGCGTGATCATGGGACACGCGGGCGGTGACGCCTGGCGGGAGGCGGCGCACGCGGCGGCCTCCTGCGACCGGCTCTATCTGGAGCACTGCCGGACGGCGACGGACGCGGGGCGGGTCGCGTACGCGCGGGAGGCGGGCGTACCGGTGGAGCGGATGCTCTTCGGTACGGACGCGACGCTGATCGACCCCTGTGTCTCGCTCGGCGTGGTCCGGGACGCGGGGTTCACGGACGAGGAGCGGGAGAAGGTGCTGTGGCGGAACGCGGTGGGGTTGTTCGGCCTGGATGACGCACTGGCGGAGGCCCGGGAGGCGCAGGGGGCTGCCGCGCCGTCGTTCAGCGGCTGACGACGGCTCTCGGCGGACGGCTCAGGGGGTGACGATGGGAAACGCCGGGTCGGGCGTGGTGACCAGGGACAGGAGCCGGTCGAGCGCCCCGGGATCGCCGTCGACCGTCACCCCGTCCAGCCCCTGACCCGCGAGCACCCCCAGCAGTCGGGCCTTGCTGAGGGTGAGCGTCAGCCGGGCGGTCGAGGCCGGCGTGTGGTCCGGCGCGATCACCCGGTGGGTGAGGGCGCCGTGGTGGAGGGTGAGCCGATGGCGCCGGTCCTCGTCGGTGAGCCGGAGATCGATGACGAGGTCCTCGTCCCACGCCCGCGGGCCGTCGATCCGTACCGCGATGGAGTCCAGCAGCATGTCGGTGGTGAGCGCGAGCGCCATCTCGGGGTTGGTGCTGTCGAGGATCGCCGCGTTCTCGCCGTGGCGGAGTTCCTGGGCCGCCGTCAGATAGAAGTTGCGCCAGGTCCCGTTCTCCGCGCCCTGGCCCAGCCGGTCGTAGACGGCGGCCAGGGCCGTCGTCGCCTCGGTGTTGGCGGGGTCGGCGAAGACGAGATGGTTGAGGAGGGTGGCGGCGAACCGGGCGTCGCCGCTGTCGGCGTAGCGGCGGGCGGCGGCGAGCACCGCCTCGGGTCCGCCCGCCACCTCGACGTACCGCTTCGCCTGTTCGACCGGCGGATGCTCCCACAGGTGGGCGGCGTTGCCGTCGAACCAGCCCATGTAGCGCTGGTAGATCGCCTTGACGTTATGGCTGAGCGAGCCGTAGTAGCCGCGCGCGTGCCAGGAGCGGGCCAGGGCGGGCGGCAGCCGGAGGGTCTCGGCGATCTCGGATCCGGTCAGCCCTTCGTTGAGCAACCGCACCGTCTGGTCGTGGAGATACGCGTACAGGTCGCGCTGTTCGCCGAGGAATCCGACCACCCGGTCATGGCCCCAGGTGGGCCAGTGGTGCGAGGCGAAGGCGACGTCGTACGTCCCGTCGAAGAGGTCGATGGCCTCGTCGAGGTAGCGGGACCAGATCCGGGCGTCCCGGACGACGGCGCCGCGCAGGGTCAGGATGTTGTGCAGGGTGTGGGTGGCGTTCTCGGCCAGGCAGAGGGCCCGGTGGTCGGGGAGCAGGAAGTTCATCTCGGCCGGCGCCTCGGTGCCGGGGGTGAGCTGGAAGACGATCCGTACGCCGTCGACCGTCTCTTCCTGGCCCGTGCGGGTGATCTCCACGTTGGGCGGTACGAGGGTGATGGTGCCGGTGGAGGTGGTCATGCCGAGGCCCGCGCCAATCTGGCCGTCGGGGGCCTTGCGGAGCCGGTCGCCGTACATGAAGACGGCCCGCCGGGTCATGGCGTTGCCGGCGTAGACGTTCTCACTGACCGCGTGTTCGAGGAAGCCGCGGGGGGCGAGGATCGGGACCCCGTCCTCGGCGTCGCGGGGCAGTACGCCGCGCGATCCGCCGAAGTGGTCGCCGTGCGAGTGGGTGTAGATCAACCCGGTGACGGGGCGGTCGCCCCGGTGTTCGCGGTAGAGGGCGAGTGCGGCCGCCGCCGTCTCGGCGGAGATCAGCGGATCGATGACGACGACTCCGCGCCGACCCTCGACCACGGTCATGTTGGAGAGGTCGAGGCCGCGCACCTGGTAGACGCCGGTGGTCACCTCGTACAGCCCCTGGCGCGCGCAGAGCTGGGCCTGGCGCCAGAGGCTGGGGTGGGCGGTGTCCGGGCAGTCGCCCCGGAGGAACGCGTAGGCGTCGTTGTCGTAGACGACCCGCCCTTCGGCGTCGGTGACCACGGCGGGCCGGAGGGCGGCGACGAAGCCCCGGTCGGCGTTCTCGGCGTCGGTGGTGTCATCGAAGTCGAGCGGCGTACCGGTGTCAGAGCCGCCACCGGCACTGGCGCCCGCGCGGGCATCGGCATCGGGTGGGGGCAGGGCGCTCATCGATCGCTCCGTTCCGGACCGGCCGGGGGCTCACGGCGTACGGCGGTGGTGCGCAGCCGGGTGGGACCTGAGGGACCACCTGGGGCGACGCTCCGGTGCGGACACTCCCGCTGACCGGCCGGCACACCGTCCGTCGGTCACCCGAGTGTGGTGCGGGCGGCGGGAGCGGGCCATCGGGGGACGGCGTACGGGTGAGGGGGTGCGGGCGTACGGCGGAAGGGGCGGGCGTACGGCGGCGGAGGGAAGGCGTACGGGCGAGAGGCGGAGGGCCGGCCCGTTCGGGGAGCCGGCCCCTTCGGGGAGCCGATCCGTCCGGGGAGCGCGCGGCGGCGCGGTCCCGACCGGAAAGCAGGTCCCTTCGGGGAGCGCGAGGAGACGCGGTCCCTTCGGGGAGCCGGTCCCTTCGGGGAGCCGATCCGCCCGGGGAGCGCGCGACGCCGCGATCCCGACCGGGAAGCCAGTCCCTTCGGGGAGCCGATCCACCCGGGGAGCCGGTTCGTTCGGGGGGGGGCGATCCACCCGGGGAGCCGGTTCGTTCGGGGGGGGGCGATCCACCCGGGGAGCCGGTTCGTTCGGGGGGGGCGATCCGTCCGGGGAGCCGGTTCGTTCGGGGGGGGCGATCCGTCCGGGGAGCGCGCGGCGGCGCGGTCCCGCCCCGGGGCGCGGCGTCCCGGGGCGAGCGCATCGGTTCCGCCAGGGCCCACGCGCGGGCGCGTCAGTCCTTCTCGCGGGCCAGCTCCTCCAGGCGGCCGATCACCGCGGCCCGCTCCCCCGCGCGCGGTTCCGGCCCGTACGGATCGTGTGCCGCCGACTCCGGCAGCAGCCCCTCCCACACGGCCGCCCACAGCATCCGCCGCACATAGCCCTCGATCGGTGCGTGGAAGGTCACCTCGGCGAACCGGTCCAGCCGCGCCGACGCCCGGATGAAACCGGTGTGATCGCCCGCCGTCCAGGTGTCCAGGACCGCCCTCGTCAGCCCCACCCGCGCCGCCGCGATCCCCACCAGCGCCGAGTCCGCGCCCCACATCAGGGACGGCCCGAACATCCGGTCCTCCCCCGTCACCACCAGCTTTCCGCTGCCCTCCGCCGCCCGGATGGCGTCCTGGCAGGCCATCGCCCGGTCCAGGGTGGCGAGTTTGACGCCCACGGCGGACGGCAGCGCCAGCAGCCGGCCGATCAGCTCGGGCGGATAGGGATAGCCGCCCGCCTCGCCGTGCAGGAAGAACCCCAGCACCGGGAGGCCGCTCTCGCGGGCCACCCGCTCATGGCAGGCGACCGCTTCATCGGGCCGGTCGGCGAGTTGGGCCAGCGGATAGACCATCACCGCGTCCGCGCCGATGGCCGCCGCGTGGACGGCCATCCCGACCGTCGCTTCCACCGCCGTGGCGGCGTCCGCCGGGCGGACCGTACGCGGCACCCCCACTCCGGCCACGATCGGCCCGTCGACCACTTCGCGCCAGACACCGAGCACGCGTTCCCGGTCGGCGTAGCTGAGGTGGAGACCACGGCCGGTGTGCGCCCAGACCGCGACGCCCCCGATCCGCTCGGCGGCGATCCGCTCGGCGTAGCCGCGGAGCGCGCGGAGGTCCACGGCGCCCCGGGCGTCTATGGGGGTGACCACGGCGGGCAGCACCGTGCCGCGCAGTCGGCGGATCAACTCATCCGTCGCGGACATGGCGTTCTCCCGTCTGTCGCGGCCGTTGGCGACACGCTAGCCTTTACGGCCCGGACCGTAAAGGAAAGGCCAGCGAGAATGCCCCAGCGCCGCACGCGTCTCGGTCTCTACCTCAACCTCTACGCGGACCCCGCCGACCGGCCCCGGCTCGCCGACGCGGTGGAGCAGGCACGGCTGGCGGAAGAGGTCGGATTCGACTGGATCGTCCTCGGCGAACGCCATCTGCACCGGCCCGGCTACCACGAGGCGGTGACCTCGCTGGCGTACCTCGCGGCGCACACCGAGCGGATCGGGCTCGCCACGGCGGGACTCATCGCGCCCGTCTACCAACCGGTGTGGCTCGCCGAGACGCTCGCCCACATCGACGTGCTCTCCGGCGGACGGCTCACGGCCGGATTCGTGCTCGGGTACCGGCCCGAAGAGTTCGCGCTGTACGGCACCCGACCGGGTGAACGCGTGGCCCGGTTCGAGGAGTGCCTGGAGCTGGTCACCCGGCTGTGGACGGCGGACGAGGTGACCTACGACGGCCGCTGGACCTCCGTGGACCGGGCGTTCCTGTCGCCCCGGCCGGTCCAGTCACCGCGGCCCCGGATCTGGAACGGCGGACGGGTCCCGGCCGCGCTGGCACGCACGGCCCGGATGTGCGACGGCTGGACGACGTCGTTCAACGAACTCGACTCCGAACTCCCCAAGAAGATCGCCGAGTACCGCTCGCACCCACGGGGACCCGCCAGTCTCGGCGCGGAGGTCATCGTCTGCCGCGAGGGTTTCGCCGCCGGCACGTCACAGGGGGCCAGGACCGCGCTGGAGGCGCCGCTGCGCGGGCTGTACGACGCCTATGGGGACTGGAAGCGCACCTCGGCGGACGCGGCGCGGTACGCCCAGGAGTGGGACGACATCGCGGACCGTTCGGTGATCGGGTCGGTGGCGGAGTGCGTCCAGCGGCTGGGGACGTACGGGGAGATGGGGGCCGACGGGGTGGTCCTGCGGATCCAGCCGCCGGGGATGTCGCAGCGGGACGCGCTGAGCGCGATCGAACTGTTCGGTACGGAGGTGCTCCCCCGGCTCCGTACCTGAAGCACCGGAACACCCGGCACCGGAACACCCGGCGCCGGAACACCCGACACCGTACGCGAAGGCGCCGCACACGAAGGCGCCCTGCATGAGGGCGTCACGCATGAGGGCGCCGCATCTGAAGGCGCCCTCATCTGAAGCGCCCGGGCTCAGCCCCTGAAGCGGGCCTGGACGACACGGGCCGCCTCCGCGATCTGCCCCATCGCCGCGTCGTCCGCCATCAGCATCGGCTGCCGCACCCACACCACCGATTCCCCGGCCGCCTCCGCGACCGGACACGGCCCGCTCCGGACCCGGTGCGGTGCGAGCGAGGGCTCCCGGCTCAGCGAGCGGTATCCCGGGTCCAGCGGGACGCCCTCGGCCGCCATCCCGGCCACGAACTCCGCCTTGGAGCGCCCGCCGAACGCGCCGGACTCGTACCGCAGCATCGCCAGATGCCAGGTGTGCCGGGTCGTCCCCGGTGGTACCGGCACCGGTTCGAGCCCCTCGACCGCCACCAACTCGCGGGCGAGGGCCGCCGCGCGGGCCGCCCGGTGCTCGATCCAGCCATCGAGCAGCGCGAGCTGCGGACGGAGCACCGCAGCCTGGAACTCGGTCATCCGCAGGTTCCAGCCCAGCTCCGGATGGTCGTACCAGCCCCCGTCGACGGCCCGCCCCACGTTGTGCAACGCCCAGAGCCGCTCGTACACCGCCCGGTCATCGGTCACCACGATGCCGCCCTCACCGGCCGTCATCGCCTTGCTGGACTGGAAGCTGAAACAGCCCGCGTCGCCGAGGCCGCCCGCGCTCCGGCCGTACCGCCGGGCGCCGTGGGCCTGGGCCGCGTCCTCCACGACGGCGAGACCGTGCCGGTCGGCGACCTCCCGCAGCGCGCCGGTGTCGGCGGGCGCGCCCGCGAGGTGCACCGGGAGCACCGCCGTGGTGCGCGGCCCGGCGAGCCGGTCCACGGCCGCGGGGTCGAGGTGGAGGGTCTCCGTCACATCGGCGACGACCGGGGACGCACCGGCGAGTACGACGGCGGTGGCGCTGGCCACGAAGGTGTAGGCGGGCACGATGACCTCGTCCCCCGCCCGTACGCCGAGCGCGCGCAGCGCCAGGAAGAGCGCCACCGTGCCGTTCACGGTGCACAGGCCGTGCGCCGCGCCGACCGTACGGGCGAACGCGGCGGCGAAGCCGGCCGTCTCGGTGCCCGAGGTCGCACCCCACCGGCCGCCGTCGAGCACCCGCAGCAGCCGTTCCCGCTGTTCGCCGGTGGGCGGGGGCGGCCAGCGGGGCCAGTCCTCGGTGCGGACGGGGCTCATCCCCGTACCCCCTTCAACAGACGTTCCATCGTGCCGTGCAGGACCTGTCGGCGGTCGTTCTCGGCCAGCTCCGCGAGGAGTACGCGGCCGAGGCCGATGCGCAGGTCGAGGAAGACGGCGTCGGAGCCGAAGGCGACCCGGTCGGCCCCGGCTTCGGCGACGAGCCGGGTGAGATGACGGGCGGTCGCGCGGGAGCCGCAGGTCTCCAGTACGAGGTTGGGGCAGCGGCCGACCGCGTCGACGGCAGCGCCGAACCCGGCCGGCCAGAGCCCGGCGTGACCCATCAGGATCGGCGGTTCGGGCCAGCGGGACGCGACGGTGCCGAAGCGGACGGGGTCGGAGTGGGCGGAGCCGTACTCGCCGTGCGCGAGGACAATCCGGCCGCGCTCGGCGGCGAGGGCGAAGGCGGGGTCGTAGCCGGGATGGTCGAGCGGGAGCCGGTGTGTCTCGGGGTGGAGCTTGATGCCGATGACACCGGGGACGTCGAGCAGATCCCGGAGCCGGCTGGGCGCCTCGGGGTCGTGCGGCTGGTAGACGGCGTAGCCGAGGAGCCGCCCGGGGTGGCGGGCGAGTTCGTCCAGGAGGAGTTGGTTCCCGGTCCGGGCGTCGGGCCCGACGGCGAGCAGATGCGACACACAGGCGGTGGTGACCCCACACCGGTCCATGACCCGCAGGAGCCCGCGCGCGGACCCGTCGGTGATGCCGAAGGCGTCCCACCGGCCGAGGTGCGCGTGGGCGTCGATGACGGTCACCGGGGTGTACCGCCCTCCGGTACAGGGCCGGTGTGACCGTCCTCCGGTACAGGGCCGGGGTGCCGCCCGCCTGAGGCCGGCGGGACCGACGCTTCCGGCTGTCCTGGTGGCTCCGGCCGCCCTGGCAGTCCCGCCAGTCCCGCCAGTCCCAGTAGCCGCAGCGCGTTACCGCCCGCGATCAGCCGCCGTGCCGGCTCCGGCAGGTCCAGGGTGTCGAGCTGGTAGCGGGGGCCCGCGTCGTCCGTGACCGGCGCGCCCGTGCCGAACAGGACCCGCCGGGCGCCGTGGCGTTCGGCGAACCACTCGACCTGGAGGTGTCCCGCGAGGGTGGACGTGTCCACGGAGAGGCCGGGGTGGGTGTCCATCAGCCCGGTGAGTTCGCGGGCGCTCCGGTAGCCGGTGCCGGTGAGCACGATCCGGAGTTCCGGCGTCCCGGCCGCGTACCGGGCGACCTCCGGCGCCGTCACCGTCTCCCAGCCGAGCAGCACCGCGATACCGCGCCGGGCCAGTTCCGCCGCGAGCGCGAGGGACGGCCCGCCCGTCAGCGGCCAGCGGTGTTCGCCGGGGCAGAGCCGCACCAGCCGCTCGTCCCCCGGCCGGCCCGTCCCGAATGGCCCGGGGATCAGCACCGGCACCGGCACCAGACGCGGGCCAGGGGCGGCGGATTCCGCGAGCCGGGCCGTCGGGCCGGCGTCGCGCGGGTCGCCGTGGACCGCATGGCTGTGCGTCACACAGGCGAGATCGATACGGAGCCGGTCGAGTTCCCGGACCAGCCCGGCGACGGTCCGGCTCGGCACCTCCTCGTACGGCAGCGGGCCGAGCATCCGATTGATGTCGACCACGGCGATCGACGCCCCGATGGCGTCGGTCGCCCCGATCGCCCCGATCGCGTCGAGTACGGGTGGGGCCCCCGCGCCGGGCCCCCCACCACCGGAAGATCCACCAGCGGAGGCCCCGGCGCCGGAGGTCATGACTTCAGACCGCTGGTGGCGATCGAGTCGGTCAGATAGCGCTGGAGCAGCCCGAAGACCAGCAGACAGGGCACCACCGTGATGGTCGCCCCCGCCATGATCTGGTTGATCGCGACGTTCTCGCCCTCCAGGGTCGCGAGCCCGACCGTCAGTGTCCGCATCTCGGTGGACTGGCCGATGACGAGCGGCCACAGGAAGTCGTTCCAGTGCCAGAGGAAGACGAAGACCCCCAGCGTGGCCAGGATCGGCCGGATCAGCGGAATGACGACGGTGGTGAAGATCCGCCACTCCGACGCACCGTCGATCTTCGCCGCCTCGAAGAGTTCGTCCGGCAGTCCGTGGATGAACTGCCGCATCAGGAAGACGGCCTGCGAATTGGCGAGGGTGGGCACGATCATGCCCCAGTACGTGTCCACACCACCCATCTCCGACACCAGAATGTAGTACGGAATGAGGGTGGCCTGGAACGGCACCATCAGGGTCGCGAGGAAGGACCAGAAGAGAATCTCCCGGCCCGGGAACCGCTTCTTCGCGAAGGCGTATCCGGCCATGGAGGCGAAGAGCAGGATGAGGACGACGGAGATCACCGAGTAGATCAGTGAATTGACCGCCCAGCGCATGATGTCGGCACTGCCGAGCACGTCCGAGAAGTTGTCCCAGGTGGCGCGGGTGAGATTCAGGGCGTCCGGCAGGGTTTTACCCCCGGCTGGCGCGAACGCCACCAGCACCATCACCACGAACGGAGTGACGGTGACCAGAGCCACCAGAATCAGCAGTACGGGCAGCCTCAGCCGCGCCATCAATCAGCCTCCCTGCCGATGAGCCGTCGCTGGATGAGCGAGAAGACGAGCACGACGACGAAGAGGACGATGCCGATCGCGCTGGCATATCCGAAGTCGAAGAATTTGAATCCCGAGTCGTACAGGAAGTACACCAGCGAGTAACTCGCCCGGACGGGGCCGCCCGAGGTCATCACATACATGGCGTCGAAGACCTGGAACGCCCCGATGGCCTCGATGACGAGGACGAAGAAGAGCACGGGGCGCAGCAGCGGCAGCGTCACCCAGCGGAATCGCTGCCAGGCGGTGGCGCCGTCGATGGTGGCCGCCTCGACGACCTCACGCGGAATCGACTGGAGTCCGGCGAGCAGGATGAGCATCGAATAGCCGAACCCCTTCCACGCCGAGGTGACGGCGATCGAGGAGAGGACGAGGTGTTCGTCGCCGAGGAAATCGATCGGACCGATGGAGACGAGGCTCAGCGCCTGGTTGAGCAGGCCGTCCTCCAGGTCGTAGATCCATTTCCAGATGACGGCGGCCAGCACCACGCTGGTGACGTACGGGAGGAAGAAGACACCCCGGAAGAAGCCCCGGGCCCAGACCGTGCGGTGCAGCAGCACGGCCGTGCCGAGCGAGAGCAGGACGGTCATCGGGACGAAGATCGCCGTATAGACCGCGGTGACCCCGAGGCTCTCCCAGAAGAGGTCGTCCCCCATCAGTCGGGTGTAGTTCTCGGCGCCGATGAACTCCCACTCGCCGTTGAGCCGGTAGTCGGTGAGCGAGAGCAGGGCGCCGCCGAGCGTCGGTCCGAAGCGGAAGACGAGGAACAGCAGCAGCATCGGGGCAAGGAACGCGAGGCCCACCCGGGCCTCGCGCCGTCGGGCGAGCCGGCCGGCCCTACCGGCCCGCCGCACCGCCGTGGCCTCGCCGTGCACGTCCCCCCGGCCGCCCGACGCCTCGGGCGTGTCGTCGTCCCTGGTGAGCATCGTCAGCGCTGCCGCGCCAGCAGGTCGTTGCCCTGCTTCGCCGCCTGGTCGAGGGCCTCCTCGGGTGACTTCTTGCCGGTCAGCGCGGCCTGGATCTCCGGGCTGAGGAGGGCCATGAGCTGGCGGGCGGCCGGATGGGGTTCACCGGGGACGGTGTGGGCGAGGGCTTCCTCGTACTGCTTGGCGTACGGGCTGGAATTCGGCACCGTGACATCCGTGCGCGGTGAGAAGAAGCCACCGGCCTTGCCCATGGACTCGATCTGTTTCGGCGCGGTCATGAACGCGATGAACTTCTCGGCACCGGAGACATTCTTGCTCTTCGCGTTGATTCCAAGACCCCCGGGCATGCCGAAACTGACCTGTTTGGCGCCGGTCATTGCGGCGCCGACGATCACATTGTCCTTGCCCCAAGCCCTCTCGGCGAGGAGGGCGTCGGCGGGCGTGTTGGTGAATCCCATCGCGACCCGCTGGTTGCCCATGGCCTGGTCGGTGAAGAGATTGGCGTTGGTCAGACCGGATTTGGGCACGGCGCCCGATGCGAAGAGTTCGGTCAGGAAGGTGAGCGCCTCGACGCCCTCGGGGCCGTTGAAGGCGACCTTCTTGCCGTCATCGGCGAAGACCTTTCCACCCGCCTGCCAGAGCAGTGGGTAGAAACTCATATTGAGCGATGCCTCATTGCTCGCCGAGTAGTCCAGGGTGGTGAGTCCGGCCGATTTCAGCTTCGGGGCGGCGGCCCTGATCTCGTCCCAGGTGGTGGGGGGTTTGCTTATCCCCGCCTTGGCCAGCAGTTTCTTGTTGTAGAGCGTGCTGGTGACGGTGTGGTAGATGGGCCCGGCGTAGACCTTGCCGTCCTGGGACATGGCCTCCAGCGCGGCGGGCCGGAACGCATCCTTCGACTCTTTGAGCGCGCGGTCCACGGGCGCGAGCGCGCCATTGGCGTGGTACTGCGGAATCTGGTCGGGGCCGAGCAGTACGACATCGGGACCCTTGCTGCCGGCGAAGGCCGTGGCGAGCTTCTGGTCCCGGTTCTCCCAGGGCAATTGTTCGATGGTGACGTCGACCCCGTCCTCCGCCTCCTCGAAGTCGGATTCGATCGACTTCCAGTAGGCGGCGTTGGCCTTGGGATCCATGATCACCGGGTACATCCAGACGGTGACCTTGCCCGAGTCGTCGTCTTCCGTACAACCGACGATGAGCCCGGCCGTGAGGGCTAACAGGGTGAGAGAAGTGGCGGCGCGCTTGAAGCCTGTCTTCATGAAGGGCCTCCGGAAGGACCTGAGAGCGGGAGCCAGAGCCCGAGTTTCGGCCTGGGCCGAAACTAGCTCTGCAATTTCAGCGTGTCAATGGCTCGACATCAGGCCACCCTTGAGACAGATGTTCGGGATCGAGGGCGTGCCCGATGGCGTCACCGGACGCGGTCTGGGCGAGACTGGCCGATGTGAGAAGTGAGAACACCCCTTTCCTGGGCGGACCGCTGGACGGCCGCGTGCTGCCGGTTCTGGTCGGACCCACCGGACACCCGCCGAAGTGGTACGAGATCCCCGTACCGAACGACGACGGCACACCGCCGACAGTCCACGCGTACCACCGCACCCCGGCAGGTCACACCAAGCGGCTCGGCCTCCAGCGCGGCTGGAAGTACGAGTACGCGCCGGACGGTCGGGAGCGCCGTGAGCTGCGCTGGCCCTGGTCGAAGCCGGGAGCGTCCGGAAGACGAACCGGCCCCACCGGCCCGGGGGAGAGCGGAGGGCCCGGAGCGACCGGAGCGACCGGGAGCCGCGGCGACACGCCGTAGCGGGGGCGCACTCCGTCACCACGAGTGATCCCCTTGCGCCGTTCCGACCACCCCGGAGGCGCCCCGGCGTGCGCGCACCCACGCTCGACCGTGGGCGGACGACCGTCCCGGGCCGGGAGGTGACGCGGTGTCAGGCAGGTTGCTCCGTACGGTGTGCACGGCGGCGGCGCTGGCCGCGGTGGCGGGCACGGTTCCCGCGCTGGGACCCACGGCCGTGGCGGTGCCGGCCGGTGGCTCCCGGGCGCACACCGCTCCGGCACAGGAACAGGCCACCACCGGCAGGGTGGCGGGCCGGCGCGACGAGCCGGGCCGGCCGGCCGGGACGCAACCGCCGCAGGACTCATGGAGCGCCATCGGGTCGACCGGTCCCAACGCCTTCGGGTCCGCATCGACCGGTCCCGACGCCTTCGGTGCCGCATCGACCGCGCCCGGCACCACCGACCCCGGCGCGACCGGCCCGGGGACCACCGGACCCGACTCGACCGGACCCGACTCGACCGGCATCGGGACGCCCGAAGCCGGTGCCGGTGTCGCCCCCGGCGGCGCGGCCCCCTTCGGTGTCCCCCAGGCCCTCGCCCGGCTGGGCACCCTCTACCGGCAGTCCGACGACGCCGGCACCGCGCTCCAGTCGGCCGAGGCGCGGTTGCGGACCCAGCGCGCCGAGACCGCCCGGCTCGGACGCGCGCTGACCCGCGCCCGGGAGAGCCTCGCCGGTTCCCGGGGCGACGCGGGCCGGTTCGCCCGCGCCCAGTACCGGGGCCGGTCCGAACTCTCCGCCCATCTCCGGCTGCTGCTCGCCCCCAACGCCCGACGCGCTCTGGACGAGGGCTATCTGATGGACCGGCTGGCGGCCGACCGGGTGGCGACCGTCGCCCGGCTGGAGGCCGGCACCCGACGGGCCGGGGCGCTCGTCGCCGCGTCCCGCCGCGCCCTCGACCGGGAACGCGCCCTCACCGCCCGGCTGCGCCAGGCCCGGGACACCGCCACGCGGCGCCTGCGGGCGGTCGAGAAGATGCTCGCCTCGCTCTCCCCGGCTCAGATCGCCGCCCTGACCTCACCCGAGTCCCAGGACGCCCTGCTCACCCCCGGCGCACTCGGCACGCACACCGGCGACCGGACCGGCGCGGCCACCGCAGACGGCAGGGGCGGCGAGGGCGGTGACGGTACGGCACCGCGCCACCCGACCGAGCGGGGCGCGGCGGCCGTCCGGTACGCGGTGGAACAGCTCGGGAAGCCGTACGTCTGGGGCGCGACCGGCCCGGACGCGTACGACTGTTCGGGGCTGACCTCCCGCGCCTGGTCCCGGGCCGGCCGGGAGATCCCGCGCACCAGCCAGGAGCAGTGGGCGCGGCTCCCCCGGGTGCCGCTGCGTTCGCTGCGCCCCGGTGATCTGGTGGTCTACTTCGCCGGAGCCACCCATGTGGCGCTCTATCTCGGCGACGGGCTGGTGGTGCAGGCGCCACGGCCGGGCGCCGTGGTCAAGGTGTCCCCGCTCGCGGCCAATCCGGTGCTGGGCGCGGTCCGGCCGGACCTCGGCGAAGCCCCGCTGGCCGACTACACCCCGCCGCGGCTCCCCGAGGGAGCCACGGCGGGCCCGGACACCGGTTACTCGGCCGACTCGGCCCCGGCCGGGGCGGCAGCGGCGGCGACCTCGGCCAGATAGGCGTCGGCGAGCTTCTCGTCGTAGAAGAAGTTCTCGAAGTCGGCCGGATCGTTGAAGCCGTTGGCGAAGCGCTGGGCCACCGGCGGGAGCTGCCCGGCCGCGCCGATGACGTTCAGCACGTGCGGCGGCGGGGGCGCGAGCATGGCGTTGGTCCACTTGGTGACGTGCTGCGCCGTCTCCCAGTAGCGGTCGAAGGTGGCCTGCATCCACGCACCGTCGAAGGGCTTGTCCCCGTGCTCCACGATCGAGTCGAGGTAGGCGGCGGCGCATTTGGAAGCGGAGTTGGAGCCCTGTCCGGTGATCGGGTCGTTGGCGACGACGACGTCCGCGACGCCGAGCACCAGGCCGCCGCCGGGCAGTCGGCCGATCGGCTTCCGTACGGTCGGGGCGTACCGACCGGCCAGGGTGCCGCCCGCGTCGGTCAGCTCGACCTTGGTGGCCCGCGCGTACTCCCAAGGGAGGAAACGTTCCAGCAGGTCGAGTGTGAGGGCGAGGTGCTCGCCCGGGTCCTTGATGCCCTGGAAGGCGTCGAGCGGCCCGCCGGGGACGCCCTCCCAGAAGAGGATGTCCGCGCGACCGGTGTGGGTGTAGGTCGGCATCACGAACAGCTCGCCGACCCCGGGCACCAGATTGCAGCGGACCGCGTCGAATTCGGGGTGCTCCGGACGCGGCCCGAGCCCGTGCACATAGGCGACGGCGAGGGCGCGCTGCGGGGCGTCGTACGGGGAGCGGGCGGCGTCCCGGCCGAACATGGAGACCAGCTCGCCCTTGCCCGCCGATACCAGCACCAGATCGTAGGTACGGGCGAAGAAGTCCAGGTCGGACACTGCCGCGCCATGGATGACGAGCTGACCGCCGCGCTGGGCGAAGGTCTCCATCCAGCCGGCCATCTTCACCCGCTGGTCGACGGATTGCGCGAACCCGTCGAGCTTGCCCACCCAGTCGATCAGCCGCTCCGAACCGGGTCCGGCGACGGAGACGCCCACGCCCTCGATCTTCGGTGCCTGGGACTCCCAGAAGTGGATGCCGAGATCGCGCTCGTGCTGGAGCGCGGTGTGGAACATGCACTGGGTGGACATGACCCGGCCGGCCCGGATCTCCTCGGCCGTGCGGTTGGACATCAGGGTGACCTCGTAGCCCTTGGACAGCAGGCCGAGGGCGAGCTGGAGACCGGACTGACCGGCTCCGACAATGAGTATCTTCCGCATCCGGATGTCTCTTTCGTCAGTTACTTCTGTTTCGAGGCTTCAGGGCTGTTCGGGGGTGGCGTCGAGCGCGTGGGCCACCAGTTCGAGCAGTGACTCGACTACGGTGTCCCGGTTGCGCGCGTCCATGATCACAATCGGTATGTGCACCGGTATGGTCAAGGCCTCCCGCACGTCCTCGATCTCGAACAGTTCCGATCCGTCGAAGTGATTGACGGCGACGATGTACGGCAGCCCGCTGCTCTCGAAGTAGTCGAGCGCGGGGAAACAGTCCGACAGCCGGCGGGTGTCGGCGAGCACGACCGCGCCCACGGCACCGCGCGCCAGGTCGTCCCACATGAACCAGAAGCGCTGCTGCCCCGGTGTGCCGAAGACGTAGAGCACCAGATCCTCGTCGAGCGTGATCCGGCCGAAGTCCATGGCGACGGTGGTGGTCATCTTCTCCGGCGTCGCGGCGAGATCATCGGTCTCTTCGCTCGCCTGGGTCATCAGCGCCTCGGTCTGAAGCGGAGTGATCTCCGAGACCGAGCCGACGAAGGTCGTCTTGCCCACCCCGAAGCCGCCCGCGACCACGATCTTCGCGACCGTGGGCGCCCGGGTGTGGTCGAGCTGCCAGGCCCGTAGGCCCTCATCGGCGACGGCAGGGACGGCGCCGGGGGCGGGGGCAGTGGACATCGACCACGGCTCGGGGTGTCCCCCGGCGGGCAGAGTCTCAGAGGCGACGGAGTCCACTCAGCACCCTTTCAAGCAGTGCGCGTTCGGGGCGTCCCGGGCCGTGCCCGGTGCCGTACACACGGATCTTCCCCTGGTCGGCGAGGTCGCTGAGCAGCACCCTGACGACGCCCAGCGGCATCTTGAGGATCGCCGAGATCTCGGCGACGGTACGCATCCGGCGGCACAGCTCCACGATGGCCTGCAACTCCGGCATGACCCGCGAGGAGAGATCGCCCTTGGGCAGCTCCTTGCGGTCGGCCGGGGCCTCGATCGCGGCCACGAAGGTCTCGACCAGCAGGACGTGTCCGAAGCGGGTGCGGCCTCCGGTGAGGGAGTACGGGCGGACCCGGGCGGTGCGCCGGTTCTCGCCGCGCACCGGCAGCGCCGCCGGATTGCCCGGCGAGGTGGACGACGGTGTCACTGTGTGCCCTCCAACGACTGGCGCAGCTCGCTGCGGAGTTCGGGTGTGAGCACATGTCCGGCGCGGCCCACGAAGAGTCCCATGTGGTAGGCGACGACGGACATATCGCAGTCGGCGGTGGCCTGCACGCCGAGCAGTGAGCCGTCGCTGATCGACATGATGAACACGCAGGCGTCCTCCATCGCGACCATCGTCTGTTTGACGCCGCCGCCCTCCATCAGCCGGGCGGCGCCGATGGTGAGGCTGCCGATGCCCGAGACGATGGTGGCGAGATCGGCGCTGGAGCCCTTGGGGCCGTCCTGCCGGCCGGGTTCGGCCTTGGGGGTGTTACGGGTCGGGTCGGAGGAGAGCAGGAGGAGGCCGTCGGACGAGACGACGGCCACCGAGCACAGCCCTGGCACCTCCTCCACCAGATTGGTCAGCAACCAGTGCAGATTGCGGGCCTCACTGCTCAGGCCGAACGTGCCGGTCGCAGTCAACTGCGTGCCTCCTCGACTGTGTCCCCCGAGTCCTCTGTTGCCGTACGCCCGATCTCCGCCTCGGCCTCCCGGCGGCCCTGGTCGGCCGCGCGCTGGAAGCCACCGAGCCTTCGGCGCAGGGCGTCCGCGTCGACGCTGCCGGAGCGCTCGCCGGGTGCGGCGGCGGGCTTGACGACCTTGGGCGTGCGCTTGGGCAGGCCCTTGTCGGTGACCCGGTCCCAGGCGGGCGCGGGACCGGCGAGCGGCCCCCGCTCCGGCTCGGACACGGTGTCGGGTACTGGTTCCGGGGCGCGGGCGGGGGCCGGTCGCCCGGACTCCCCGCGCGGCGCGCTCATGCCGGTCCCGTCGGTGCGACGGTCAGGTTCGTGGGTGCGGCGGTCCGGCTGGTGGCTGCCGGCCCCGGGCGCCACGGGGGGCGCGGCGGGCTCCGTCGGGGGTGCCGGGGCGGGGGCCCGCGTGGGCTCGGGCGCCGGTGCCGGGGCGGTCTCCGGGGACGTCGGCTCCGGGGGCGGTTCGGGCAGCCGCATCTCGAACGTGGGCTCGTCGATCCCGGCGCCGGGCTCGTCCACCGTCCTGGCCGGGCTCTCGGCCGCGCTCCCGGCCCGGCTTTCGGCGGGCGCCGGGGTGCCGGGCCCGGCCGCGGTGCGCTCCGGGTCCCCGTGCTCCGGGTGCCCGTCGGCCGTCCGCTCGTGCGCATCGGGCTCCGCCGCGCGGACGGCGGCCTCGGCGGCCTCCACGAGCGGGTCGGCGTACGGGGCGGCGGAGGGGTCGGCGGGGTGCGTGATCTCGTACGGGGTGGTCTGCGCGGCGGCCCGGGACACCGGGCCGGCATCGGCCGGGACGGCCGGCGCCGCGGTCAGCGGCTGGCGCGGGGTGGTCGGCAGCGCGTTGGAGTTGGCCTCGGCCACCGAGCCGGGAAGCTGGAGGGTGGAGGTGGAGCTGGAGTCGCCGGCCCCGCCCACGGAGTCATGACCGGCCGGCGGGTCCTTGGGGAGCAGCCCCTGCGGCAGCACGACGACGGCCGCGATCCCGCCCTGCTTCTGCTCGCGCAGTTGCACCCGTACGCCGTGGCGCGCGGCCAGCAGGGCGGCGACCCGCAGCCCGAGGCCCTCGGCGTCCCGGCTGCCGGAGGGGATCTCGTACTCCTCCGGGTCCTCCAGCCGGGTGTTCAGCTCGGCGAGGCGGCCGGCCGTCATCCCGATGCCGTTGTCCTGGACGGAGAGCATCACCTCGCCGTTCTCCAGCAGCCAGCCGGAGAGTTCGACCTGGGCGTCCGGGGGCGAGAACGCGGTGGCGTTCTCCAGCAGCTCGGCGACGAGGTGGCTGAGGTCGTCGGCGGCGAATCCGGCCACCTGGACGCGCGGCGGCAGGGACTGGATGACGACCCGCTCGTACCGCTCGATCTCACTGACGGCGGCGCGCAGCACATCGACCAGGGGGACCGCGCCGGGATGGCCGTGGCCGTGCTCGGCACCGGCGAGGACCAGCAGGTTCTCGCTGTGGCGGCGCATGACGGTGGCCATGTGGTCGAGCTTGAAGAGGGTGGCCAGGCGCTCCGGGTCCTGCTCGCGCTCCTCCAGGTGCTCGATCACGCTGAGCTGGCGCTCCACCAGACCGAGTGAGCGCAGGGCGAGGTTGACGAAGGTGTGGTCGACGGTGTGCCGCAGCCGCTGGAGTTCGGCGGTCAGCTCGCCGGTGTTCTCGCGCAGTTCGGCGCGGACGGCGCCGAGCTGGGCGGCGAGCGCGTCCCGGGAACTCGCGAGACCGGTGCGGTCGGCGTCCAGCCGCTCGGCCCGGACGCCCAGCTCCCGCAGCTTGCCGTGCAGGCTGTTGAGGGACCGTACGACCTGAGCGAATTCGTCGTTACGGCCGGTGAAGCCGATCGGCTCCTCCACCTCGGGGGCGGCGGCGATGCGGGTGGCGCCGATGCGCAGCACGGCGAGCGGGCGGGTGAGCGTGCGGGCGATGCCGGCGGAGACGCCGATGGTGAGCACCACCAGGCCGCCGAGGAGTGCGATCCGCAGCTCCAGCGCGGTGACGTCGTCGTCCCGCAGCTCCTCCATGGCGGTGATCCGCTCGGAGGCGAGGGAGGACTCCACCCCGCGCATCTGCTCGATCCGGGCGGTGAGGGAGGTCTCCAGCTTCTGCCGGTTGGACCTCAGCTCGCGCTCGGACAGCTCGGGCCGGTCGGTGAGCCGGGCGAGATAGCTCTCGGCGGCCTTGACCTCGGCGCCGGTGACGGTGGCGGAGAGCGAGTGGCGGGCCTCCCGGTCCGCCGCCTGGTCGAAGTCGGCGAGGGCGGCGAGCTCTCGTACGCGGGACTGCTGGGCGGCGGCGCTGAGGGCGTTGCGGACCTCTTCGGCGGCCTTCTCGGCCTCGCTCTCCCCTTCTTCGACGGGCAGGCCGGTGATCTCGTCGATCGTCTCCTCGGCCTTTTCGCCGCCGGGGACGGCGAGGGTGGCCAGCAGCAACCCCCGGGTGGCCGACGCCTGCTCGGCGGCGAGGCCGAGATCGGCGGGCGCGCGGGCTCCGTCGGGGGCGCGCGGCGGGGTCTTCTCGGCGAGCTCGTCGGCGAGGGCGTGGAGGGTGGTGATGATGGCCGAGTAGGCGCGGTGGGCCTCCATCGCGGTGCCCTTGCCGGTGAGGGCGGTACGGCGGACGGAGGGCACGGTGGAGAGGTCGCGGCGGAGATCGGCCCGGTCATCGGGGACGGAGCCCCGGATCTCGTCGATCTGCCGGTCGACGCGGGCGCTCCGGGCCGGGGTGATCTCGCGCCGGTCCGCCTTCTCACCCTCCTGCTCATCGCGGCCGGCCGCGATGTAGGTGGTGACCTCGTCGCGTTCGTCGGAGAGCGAGTGGGCGAGGGTGACGGCCTGGCGGTTCAGCTCGGCGAGGGTCACGAGTCGCTGGGACTCGGAGAGTTCGGCGGAGGCGGACAGCACACCGGGTGCGCCCGCGCCGACGACGATCAGGCTGACCACGGCGACGCCGATGACCAGCCTGCTGCGCACGCGCTTGGCCCGGCCGCGCGGGGCGGGGACCGGTGGGGTGCCTTGTGCCTGGAACGTCTCAGGGACCAGGGGGGCCTGAGGCCGCTTCTTCTGCACCGGTGCTCGCAATCCTGCTTGAATCGTCCACCTTTGAACCTTGAAGCAGAAATGACGACCGGTCACACACGAGATCCCCACCCCTGCCACGACATAAGACCATTCCAGCGCTTTTGGGTAGGGCGGCGCACATCGGCCGCTCCGCCACCTGAACGAGTGAACATCACGGGGGAGTTGGCGAACAACTCCTCTCGGTGGTCGCCGCAGTCAATCCGTGGACGCTGACTGGATCTTCCGGCCAGGCTTTGGCAGGATGCGCGCCCGCAGCCGGGTACGACCGTCCGAAATCGCCCTCGAACACCTCCTGACCTGCCCGTACGGATCGATCTGACGATTGTGCGGGGCTCGTGAACAAGTCATGCAGACTGGTGGTCATGCGCATGGAACTGGCCACTTCACCCGGCTCGCCCGAACGCCCCAACGAGGACTGGGCATCCGTTGCCCTGCCCGCATCCGGCCAGGGCGGAACACTCGTGGCACTGGACGGGGTCACCCCACCCCGCGGTGACTACGGCTGTGAGCATGGAGTCCCTTGGTTCACCGCCCGACTCGGCGGGGCCCTGCTCGAACTGTCCGCTTCTCGGACAGATCTGTCACTGGCCGAGATTCTCTCGACAGCAATCCGGCGCACCGCCGACGCACACCGCGACCGCTGTGACCTTTCTCACGTTCGAACGCCTCAGGCGACGGTGTTGATCGCGCGTTGGGGCGCCCCCGCGGGCGATCTGGAGTATTTGGTCCTCTCCGATTCGACCCTCCTGCTGGAGTCGCCCGACGGCGCGGTGCGCGCGGTGCTGGACGACCGGCTCGACCGGCTGCCCCGGGAGCAGCTCCTCACCCACGCGTCGGCGGACGCACTGCGCAATGCGGAGGGCGGTTTCTTCACGGCGGCGGCGGACCCGGGGGTGGCGGCCCGCGCGGTCACCGGCCGGGTGCCGTGCTCCGAGGTGCGCGCGGTGGCGGCACTGACGGACGGCGCGTCGCGCTGGGTGGACATGTTCGCGGAGGGGAGCTGGGCGGAGGCCCTGGGGGTGCTGCGCAAGGAGGGGCCGCAGGGGCTGATCGACCGGGTCCGGGCGCTGGAGTCGGCGGCGGCGGAGGCGCGCACGGAGGCGATCCGCTGGAAGCTGCACGATGACGCGGCGGCGGTCTTCGCGGAGCTGTGACCTCGCGGGTGACCGGGGGTGCGGGTGCGGGACGGTGGCGCGGCGGGCCGGGGGTCGGGAGCAGGGGGCCGGGGGCCCGGGCGGAGGCTCGGTCCCGGGGCCGGGGCGCCGCGGCCTGCGACATCGGGCCGGGGGCCTGGGGCCCGGGATTGGTCGGGGCGGGCCCGGCCGGCACTCGGCGCTGGACCTGGGACTAGCCGGGGGCCGGGGCCGGCCGGGGGCTCCGGGCGGGGCCGTGACCGCCGCCCCCGGCCGGCGCGGCGACGGGAGCGACTACGGCTCGTCCCCCACCCGCGCGTTCAGCTGGTGCAGCAACCGGGCCAGCTCCGCCAGCTCGCCACGGTCCCAGGCGGCCAGCTCGCTGACATAGCGCTCGCGCCGCGCGTCCCTCACTCGGCTGAATCGCTCCAGACCTTCCGTGGTGAGCCGGACGAGTGACGCCCGGCCGTCGTCCGGATCGGGTTCCCTGGTGACCAGGCCCAGCTCCTCCAGCGCGCGGAGCTGACGGCTCATCGTCGCCCTGCCGACCCCGAAGTAGCCCGCCAGCTCCGTGGCCCGCTGCGCACCGGCCGCTTCGAGCCGGACGAGCAACCCGTAGGCGGCGGGCTCCAGTCCGGGGTGCACCTCGCGCGCCATCTCGCCGCTCGACGCCCGGGCCCTGCGCAGAAACACGGCCAACTCCCGCTCCAGGGCGAGGAAAACCTCATCCACGCCGCCTCCCGCGCCGTTTTCCGCACCCCCTTCCGTACCGGGGTTGACTTCGCTCCCCGTACCGCTTCTGTGCACGTCAGCACCCCTCGCGCGCTCTCCGGACTCTGAAAGTTTCCTCCGGCGTCCCGCCATCACCGCAGCTCGCCCAGTATTTCGTAGGCATAGACCAACGGCATTGCCCCGCAACCCTTCCATATCGGTGTTCTACGTGCGTAGCGTGATCAATGGCATGTGCACACCATATTGCTCCAACCGTGCATGTCATCACATCGTCGGATCCCCCCACCGGAGGCACGCTGTGTCCGTGCACAGATCCGGAACCACCGTTCCCCTCAGCAGCCCGTCGGGGAGACTCCGCCGCCCGCTCATGGCAGCGGCCGGCACTCTCCTCGTACTCCTCTCTCTCCTGACCCTCTCCTCGCCGGCCGGCGCGGCCGATGCGACCGACCCGAGCGACCCGACCGACATCCCCCCGCGCGGCTCCGCGCACCTCGGCATGGGCGTCATCGCCCACGACGGCCAGGGAGCCCTGCCGCCCGAAACCCGCGCGGTCCAGACGGAAGGCGTCGACGTCTCCAGCCATCAGGGCAACGTCGACTGGCCGGCCCTCTGGACCAGTGGCGTGAAATGGGCGTACGTCAAGGCCACCGAGGGCACCTACTACAAGAATCCCTACCACTCCCAGCAGTACACCGGCTCGTACGCGGTCGGCATGATCCGGGGCGCGTACCACTTCGCCACGCCCGATACGGCGAGCGGCGCCACTCAGGCCGACTTCTTCGTCGACAACGGCGGCGCCTGGTCCCCGGACGGCCGGACCCTGCCGGGCGTGCTCGACATCGAGTGGAATCCGTACGGGGCGGCCTGCTACGGCAAATCGCAGTCGGCGATGGTGTCGTGGATCCGGGACTTCCTGGACCGGTACCGGACCCGCACCGGGCGGGAAGCGGTGATCTACGCCGCCACCACCTGGTGGACCCAGTGCACCGGCAACTACGCCGGTTTCGGGGCGAGCAACCCCCTCTGGATTCCCCGCTACAACACCACCCCGGGTCCCCTCCCGGCCGGCTGGACCACGCACACGATGTGGCAGTACACCTCGTCCGGACCGATCGTGGGCGATCACAACAGATTCAACGGGGCCCATGACCGGATCGTGGCCCTCGCGAACGGCTGACGCCCCACCACTCCCCCGTCTCCTCCCCGTCCTCAGGCGGGGAGGCGGCGCGGACACGACGGAGGGCCCCGACCGGAAGACGTCTTCCGGTCGGGGCCCTCCTACCGCTCTCGGCGGGGGGGCCTCAGGCGGCCACCGCGACCGCGACACCGGCCGGGGCCAGCGCGATCTCCAGCACCTGACGGACGTCCGTCACCGGGTGCACCTCCAGCTTGTCGAGGATCTCGGCCGGGACGTCGTCCAGGTCCGCCTCGTTCCGCTTCGGTATCACCACGGTCGTGATGCCCGCCCGGTGCGCGGCCAGCAGCTTCTGCTTCAGACCGCCGATGGGCAGCACCCGCCCGGTCAGCGACACCTCACCCGTCATGGCCACGTCCGTCCGCACCAGCCGCCCGGAGAGCAGCGACGCGAGCGCCGTCGTCATCGTGATGCCCGCGCTGGGACCGTCCTTCGGCACCGCTCCGGCCGGGAAGTGGATGTGCACACCCCGGTCCTTGAGGTCGGCGACCGGCAGCTCGGTCTCCGCGCCGTGCGACCGCAGGAAGCTCAGCGCGATCTGCGCCGACTCCTTCATCACATCGCCGAGCTGACCGGTGAGGGTCAGCCCCGACGCGCCCGTCTCCGGGTCGGCGAGCGACGCCTCCACGAAGAGGACGTCACCACCCGCGCCGGTCACCGCGAGTCCGGTGGCGACACCGGGCACTGCGGTACGGCGCTCGGCCGGGTCCTGGGCGGACTCGGGCACATGGTGCGGCCGTCCGATCAGGGCGCGCAGCTCTTCCGCGCCGATGGCGAACGGCAGCTCGCGATCGCCGAGCTCGTGCTCGGCCGCGACCTTCCGCAGCAGCCGGGCGATGGAGCGCTCCAGATTCCGTACGCCCGCCTCGCGGGTGTACTCGCCCGCCAGCTTGCGCAGCGCCGAGTCCGCGAGCACGACCTCGCCGTCCGCCAGGCCCGCCCGCTCCAACTGACGCGGCAGCAGGTGGTCCCGGGCGATGACGACCTTCTCGTCCTCGGTGTACCCGTCGAGCCTGACCAGCTCCATCCGGTCGAGCAGCGCCTCCGGGATGGCCTCCAGCACATTGGCCGTGGCCAGGAAGACGACATCGCTCAGATCGAGTTCGACCTCCAAGTAGTGGTCGCGGAAGGTGTGGTTCTGTGCGGGGTCGAGGACTTCGAGGAGGGCGGCGGCGGGATCGCCCCGGAAGTCCGAGCCGACCTTGTCGATCTCGTCGAGCAGGACCACCGGGTTCATCGACCCGGCCTCCTTGATCGCCCGGACGATCCGGCCCGGCAGCGCACCGACGTACGTACGACGGTGGCCACGGATCTCGGCCTCGTCCCGGACGCCGCCGAGCGCGACCCTGACGAACTTCCGCCCCATCGCGTGCGCGACGCTCTCTCCGAGGCTCGTCTTTCCGACACCCGGCGGCCCGACGAGCGCCAGCACCGCGCCACCACGCCGTCCGCCGACCACCCCGAGACCACGGTCGGCCCGGCGCTTGCGGACCGCGAGGTACTCGGTGATGCGCTCCTTGACGTCCTGGAGACCCGCGTGTTCGGCGTCGAGGACGCTCTTGGCGCCCTGGATGTCGTACGAGTCCTCGGTGCGCTCGCTCCACGGCAGTTCGAGCACGGTGTCGAGCCAGGTGCGGATCCAGGAGCCCTCGGGGCTCTGGTCACTGGACCGCTCCAGCTTCTCGACCTCCTTGAGGGCGGCTTCGCGTACGTTCTCCGGCAGATCGGCCGCCTCTACGCGGGCGCGGTAGTCGTCGGACTCGTCGCCGTCGGACTCGCCGTTGAGCTCGCGCAGCTCCTTGCGCACGGCGTCGAGCTGGCGCCGCAGCAGGAATTCGCGCTGCTGCTTGTCGACGCCCTCCTGGACGTCCTTGGCGATGGACTCGGCGACGTCCTGCTCGGCGAGGTGCTCCCGGAGCTGCTCGGTGGCCAGCTTGAGCCGGGTCACCGGGTCGGCGGTCTCCAGCAGCTCGATCTTCTGCGCGGTGGTCAGGAACGGTGAGTATCCGGAGTTGTCAGCCAACTGGGAGACGCCCTCGATCTGCTGGACCCGGTCCACGACCTGCCAGGCGCCCCGCTTCTTGAGCCAGTCGGTGGCCAGCGCCTTGTACTCGGTGATCAGCTCGGCGACCTGTCCGGGCAGGGGGTCGGGCACGACCTCGTCGATCCGGGTCCCCTCGACCCAGAGCGCGGCACCGGGCCCGGTGGTACCCGCACCGATCTTCACCCGCCCGCGCCCACGGATGAGCGCGCCGGGATCCCCGTCGGAGAGCCGTCCGACCTGCTCGACGGTGCCGAGCACACCGGTCCCGGCGTACTTCCCGTCGACCCGCGGAACAAGGAGCACCTGGGGCTTGCTGTCACCACCATCGGGCGCGGCGGCCTGCGCGGCCTCCACGGCGGCCCGTACATCGGCGTCGTTCAGATCGAGCGGCACCACCATTCCGGGCAGCACGACCTCGTCATCGAGGGGCAGCACGGGCAGGGTGAGTGGTGTGGACGTCGAAGCCATGATCTCCCCTTTGGCAGTGAACTTGAGCTATACGCACTCAATGCTTGGGGAGGTCGAGATGTTCCCGGCCCGCTGTTCGCTCTGAGCGATCGAGGGGGTACGGGAGCGGGCCGGTGGCGGGGAGCGGCGGCGCAGGGGCCCAGGGGGCAGGGCCGTGGCGGAGGGCCCGGATGCGGGGTTCAAGGGAGGAGGCGAGCGGGGCGCCGGTCGGGGGGCGCTTCCACCGTCGCGATGTGATCACCGAAGGGCCGGTGCGCGACACCGGTGGACGGGGGGCGGCGGGAGGTGCCTGGCGGACGATCTCGCCGGGACCGGCGCTCCGGCCGGCAGGCCCCCGCGGGTGGCGGCGGGACTGGGTCCCGGGCGGGCCCGGCCGGAAAGGGACGGCAAACGCCCCCCGGTCCGGACGGACCCATCCGACTCCGCGCCTGGTGCGACGGCACGGCGCGTGGCACGGCAGGCCCGCGAAGGGCGCGCGCCGGTGGTGCCGGACGGCACGAGCGGCCGGTCACCCCGCCGATCCGGCCGGTCACCGTAAGGAAAGCGGGACCCGGGGCCCGCGCGCCACCGAACCCCCGCCCCGGAGCACGGGGGCTGTGCGAGGAGGACTAGCCGACGCGGAGTTCGAGGAGGATGGAGCGCTCGCCGCCCTCGACCCCTTCACCGAAGGGCTTGTAGCCGTTGGCGGGGGCGTCGATGACGGTCTTCTTGCCGGCACCGTCGGCGGGGGTGATCGTCGCCTTCACCGCGTACGCCTCGGTCCAGATGCCGAAGGCGTCGGCGAGTTCGAGCGTGAGGTAGCCCTTCTTCGCCTTGACGTCGAAGCAGAACTCCTTCGCCCCGACCCGGGACTTGACCATGATGTCGGTGGTTCCCTCGCAGGCGACGAGCATGATGTTGCCGTCGCCGCGCTTGAGCAGGATCTGCTGCTCCTGCTGGATGCGGTCGGCGCCCGGGTGGATGTAGTCCTCCACGGCGTAGGGCATCTCGGCGGCGGCCGGGGCGGCGGCGCGGGGCTGCGGGTCGGCGTGGGAGATGCCGAGGCCGGTCATGCCGACGGCCGCCGCGATCGAGGCGGTGAGACTGGCGAGGAGTGCCTTGCGGGCACGGGTCATGGCCACGGATACCTTCCGGTAATCAGGGGGTTGGGCAGACAAAGGCCCGATATTTTCGCATAAGTAAAGCATATGTAAGATCAACCGACTTCCCGAGACATGGTGTGAGGTACGCCGCTCCATGGGCGTTTTCGTCGCGTCTGACGCGACAGCACTTCTCGGTTGAAAGCGGGCGTTTACGGCCTCCGCGGCGTCGTGTCCCATGCGCAGTTGACACCGGCGGGCGGGGCCGCTCATTGCGAGCGCGTACGCAACGGTTGCTCTTATCTGAAAGGCAGGAATCGCCCATGCGTCGGCGATCACTCTTCACCAAGCCACCCTGGGGCAGATCCGGCCGCGCGCCGCGGTCGGCCTCGTCGTTGCGGCGGGGGGCCGGGGCCACGCTGCTGCCGGTCGCGCTGATAGCCGGTCTGATCGGCGCCTCGCCCGCCGCGACGGCCGAGCCGGTGGACGAGTTCCGGGACTATGACCGGGCCTTGGCCGTGGAGTACTGGCAGTCCGGCGGCGCGGGCGTCAAGGAAGCGGCCGAGCAGGCGCTGACGGGCACCGCCGACGACATCGTGAAGTTCCTCGCCACGGTGGACTCGATCGAGTACGACGACAACTACATCGAGGCCAGCCGCATCTTCCAGGTGGGTGGACCGGCTGTCCAGGACGCCACCGAGAAGGCGCTGAAGGGCACCGAGGACGAACTGGTCGCCTTCCTCGCGAACGGCTGGCAGGCCCCGCTGGACGAGGACCGGCAGGTCGAGATCTCGCGGATCATCTCGATGGGCGGCGTGGGAGTGCAGGACGCGGGCAAGGCCGCGTTGAAGGGCACGCCAGAGGACCGTGCGAAGTTCCTCTCCCTGGGTCGGTACTCGGCGAAGGAGTCCGACGACGAGGTCGCGGTCTCGCGGCTGTTCAGTTCCGGCGGGCCGAATGTGAAGGCCGCCGCCAAGCTCGCCCTGCGGGGCAGCGCGGACGACATCTCGGAGTTCCTGGAGATCGGGCAGTACGTCGCCCGCAACCGCGATCAGGAACACTCCACGATCGAGCAGCTGACCGCGCAGGCCCGGCGGGCCGGCAAGCAGGCCGAGGACGCGACGAAGAAGGCACAGGACGCCTCCGTCAAGGCCATCAAGGCGTCGGAGCTGGCGAAGGCGGCGGCGGCGAAGGCCGCGCGGGAGACGGAGCTGGCGAAGAACGACGCCAAGCGGGCGGCGGTCTTCGCGAAGCAGGCGGCCGACGCGGCGCGGGCGGCGGCCTCGGCCGCGCAGCAGGCGATCGGTTCGGCGAACGCGGCCAACCACGCCGCGCGCCGGGCCGCGCTGGCGGCGGCACAGACGGCGAACGCCGCCGCTGCGGCGGCGAACGCGGCGAACGACGCCCACAACGCCGCCATCGCGGCCGCGGGTGACGCGGGGAAGGCCGCCGACGCACGGGACGCGGCGAAGCGTGCGCGGACGGCGGCGGGTCTGGCGACGGAGTCGGGCAAGGCCGCCGAGCAGGCCGGCAAGGCGTCACAGGCCGCGGAGGCGGCGGCGCGCAGCGCGCTGAGCGCGGGCGCGAACGCGAACGCGGCGGCGGATTCGGCCGAGGCGGCCAGCCGGCACGCCGACACGGCCGGTGCCCATTCGGCCGAGGCGCGGGAGGCGGCTGCGGAGTCGCGTCGTCACGCGAACGCGGCGAACCGGGCGGCGAACAACGCCATGGCCCTGGCCCGTAGGTCCGCCGAGGCGGCGTTCGAGGCGCGCGACGCGGCGAACTCCGCCGCCGTGCACGCGAACAACGCCGCGGCGGCCGCGGAGGAGGCCGCGAAGCAGGCGCTGGCCGCGGCCGCGTGGGCGAAGCAGGCGACGAAGCAGGCGGAGGCGGCGAAGAGGGCGTCCGAGGCGGCCGACAAGGCGGTCGCCACGGCGAAGAAGGTCTTCACGATCGCGCGTGAGGTCGAGGCGGCCGATCTGGCCACCCGTACGGAAGCCTCCATCGAGCGGGCCCGTAGCCGCAAGGCCCAGAGCGAGGCGTACATCTCCGCCTCCGCCACACATCAGGCGAAGGCGCTGTCCCTGGACACCACCGCCGCCGCGCTCGCCACCGAGGCCGCCCGGCCCGACGTCGACGTGCCGGCGGTCGCGACCAAGGGCCGCGAGCTCGCCATCGAGGCGATGACCCTGCGCGGCCCGTGGAGCCAGGAGGCCGCCGCCCGTGCCCTGGCCGGCACCGACGCGGATGTTCTGGAGTACCTGCGGACCGGCTGGAACCGGGCCGGACAGGACGAGATCCGGGAGAGGGTCTTCCAGCTCGGCGCGCAGAGCCCGTACACCTCCGTCCGGGAAGCCGCCGTCCAGGCGCTGAACGGAACGCCGGAGCAGATCACCGACTTCTACCAGTCCGGTCAGTACGCCGCCGGTGAAGACGATCTCGCCGTCGCGGTCTCCCGGGTCCACAGCACCGGGGGCACCGGCGTCAAGGAAGCCTCTGAGGCCGCCCTCGCCACCAGTGACGGCCGGGCCATGGCCGTCTTCCTGCACAGCACCCAGTACTCGGCCCGGATCTCCGACCAGGAGGTCATCGCCTCGCGTCTCGCCGCCACTGGCGGACCCGAGGTCAAGGCCGCCGCCCTCGTCGCGCTGGCCGGACCTCCGCAGACGCTCAACCACTTCATCGCCGTGGGCCAGTACATGGCCGCCCGCGAGGACGACCTCGCCAGCAACCACATCGCCCAGGTCCAGCGGCTCCTCGCCGAGGGCTCCGTGATCGCCGCGAACGCCCAGGTCAACCGCTGGCGCGCCGCCAAGGCCGCCGCGAACGCCAACAAGGCCGCGGCCGAGGCGAGCAAGGCGGAGGTCGAGGCGAAGAAATCCGCTGCCGCTGCGCTCCAGCACGCCAAGGACGCGGACACCTCCGCCGACGCGGCCGAGAAGTCGGCGGCCGACGCCCAGAAGTCCGCCACCACCGCCCGTGAGGCCGCCGCCGCGGCCGACCGGGACGCGGCCGCCGCCGAGGAGTCCGCCGCCCAGGCCGATTTCTCCGCCGCCTACGCACGTGAGTCCGCCGCTCAGGCCGAGGACTCCGCCGCCTGGGCCCGTGAATCGGCCATCGCCGCCGGGAAGAGCTCGGAGGAGGCCGACAAGCTCGCCTCCGCTGCGTGGGCCGACACCCAGAAGCTCCGCGACAAGGAAGAGGCCGCCGCCCGCCGCGAGGCCGAGGAACGCCGCAAGAAGGAGGCCGAGGAGAAGAAGAAGCAGGGCGAGAAGCGCGTCTGCGAGGTCCCGCCCCCGCACCGGGAGGTCGGCAGCCTGATCAATTGCCAGCTGGCGCCGGGTGACTACGAGGTCAAACTGCCCGAGGCTCCCGACCCCGGCATCCTGGGAGTCATCTGGGAACTCAGCGGTGGCGCCGATATCCAGAAGTGCATCGAGAATCCGAAGCTCGGTCAGTGCGTCATGGCCGGGGTCGGCGTCATTCCGGCCGGCCGGGGTGTGAAACTCCTCGACAAGGCCGTCGACGGCGTCGAGGGCATAGCTAAGGGCAGCAAGCACCGTCCGGAAGTACCGTGTGTCAAGCCTCCCAAGAAGCACAGCTTCCCCGCCGGTACGAGTGTTCTGATGGCCAACGGCTCCACGCTTCCCATCGAGCAGGTCCGGGTCGGTGACTCGGTCATCGCCACGGACCCCGAGACGGGCGTCTCCGGACCGCGTCGTGTCGATGCCACCATTTACACCCCCGACGACCGGGACTTCACCGACATCACCCTCGACGGCGGCGGCACGGTGACGGCCACCGACCATCACCCCTTCTGGTCCGAGACGTCGAAGCGATGGATCGACGCGTCCGATCTCGGCGCCGGAGAAGCCCTCCGCACCGCTGACGGCGATTCCGTGCGGATCAGCGGGGTGAGCCACCGGAAGACGGTCCAGCCCGCGTACAACCTGACGGTCGACGGCCTCAGCAGCTACTACGTTGTCGCCGGCAAGGCCGAGGTGCTGGTCCACAACATCTTCGTGGCCATGCCCGCCCCCCGGAAGAAGATTCCGCTCGGCGGGAAGTTCCACGGCGAACTCGATCAGTTCAACGGCAACGGCGGCGAGGCGAGCTGGGAGATGCACATCTACGAGAAGGGCAAGGAGGTCGGCGTCCGGGGGCCGAACGGCTGGATCTGGAAGCACGGGTGGACGGAAGCCCCCACCCTCCCGAGCGCGATCGAGAAGACTCTCAACGGCAAGGCGAAGTCACTGAATCAGCGATTCGGCATCAGTTGCTAGCGAAGGGAAAGCGCAAGGCATGGAACATGTGATCGTGGAATGGCGGGAGGATGATGAGTTCCCCGGCTACCATCTGGATCCGAATCCTTATCTCGCCGTGCTGCCGGACCTGTCGGAATCGCTGCCCCCGGGGGCCCGGGAGTTCGCTCAGGACCCCGCGCATTACGCCTTCGGGGATCCCCGGTGCGTAAAGAATCTCAAGGTGGTCGACGTCCGTTTCAGTGACGATCCCCGGCCGTCCGCGACCCTTCGTCTCTCACCGAATCCCTGGATGCACACCGAATGCCTCACGATCGAGTATCGCGGCATCTCGAAGTTCTCCATCGAGGTCGACCCCGACGGCGAGGACGAGGAGTACCCGCAGGGTCTTGACCGGATCCTGCTGGATGAAATCCTCCCGGCCGGAAACGGCTGCGGTCACGAGATCCGTTTCAGCGGCGGGTCCCTGACCGTCTCCTGCGAGGATCTTCAGGCCCGCTGGGAGGCGTGACCGCGCGCCCGCCCCGTAGGGCCGCACGCGATCACCGGTGACGCACGGACGCCGGACGGGCTGACTCCAGCCCGTCCGGCGTCCGTGTGTGGGGGCCGGGGCCCCACCCCACCAGGTCTGCGGAAGGCGGCCACCCACGCAGAAGAAGCCCCCACCCCAGAACGGCCGAAATCAGTTGTCCCGGCCCGAACCGCCCACCACCATGACCTCCACCACCCCGACCGGAGGTCCCATGCTCAGCGACACCCCCCGCACCCTCGATCGTCGTCATGGCCCCTACGGCGAGGTGGTTCTCCGGCAGCGCGGTGCGCATCACGAGATCATCGCCAATGGGTGCTTCCTGATGGACACCTCCGACGGGCGGTCCGAGCGGCTGCTCGTCGACGCCGCCTACGACACGCTCGTCACTGGCGGAAAACAGACCCCTTCCCTCCTGCTCGGCGGGCTCGGCGTGGGCTTCTCGCTCGCCCATGCCGCCGCCAATCCGAACTGGGGGCGGATCGCCGTCGTGGAGCGCGAGCAGGCCATCATCGACTGGCATCGCACGGGGCCGCTCGCCCGGATCTCCGCCGCCGCGCTCGCCGACCCCCGGAGCGTGATCCTGCCCACGGATCTACTCGGCCAACTCCGCACCAGTGACGACCGGTATGACGCGCTCTGTCTGGATATCGACAACGGACCCGACTGGACCGTCACCGACGACAACGAGAACCTGTACACACCGGACGGACTCGCCCTCTGCCAGCGGCGATTGACGCCCGGCGGCGTCCTCGCCGTCTGGTCCGCGCAACCCTCCCCCGCTTTCGAAGAGACGTTGCGGAATGCCGGATTCACCAAGGTAAGAACCGAAGAGATCCGGGTTGCCCGGGGCGTACCCGACGTCGTCCACCTCGCCGTTCGGCCTGCGTAGCCGGGACCCCGCAACTCCCCTTACGCTGCTGAGTCACACACCGGATCTATCAACGAGCGTAAGACTTGAGAGAGCGCTTACAGGGGCGGGCGATGGAACAGACACAGACCGGCCACAATGGCGTCGCGGCCACTCCGGGCGCCCAGCGCCGGGTACTGGTGGTCGAGGATGACGCGACCATCGTCGACGCCATCGCCGCCCGGCTGCGGGCCGAGGGGTTCCTCGTGCAGACCGCCGTCGACGGGCCCGCCGCCGTCGACGCGGCCGAGGCGTGGCAGCCCGATCTGATGGTCCTCGACGTGATGCTGCCCGGGTTCGACGGGCTGGAGGTCTGCCGTCGGGTGCAGGCCCAGCGCCCGGTCCCGGTGCTGATGCTCACGGCCCGCGACGACGAGACCGACATGCTCGTGGGGCTCGGGGTCGGCGCCGACGACTACATGACCAAACCGTTCTCCATGCGTGAGCTGGCCGCCCGGGTACATGTACTGCTGCGCCGGGTGGAGCGGGCCGCGCTCGCCGCCGTGACCCCCCGGAGCGGGATCCTGCGGCTGGGCGAGCTGGAGATCGACCACGCCCAGCGGCGGGTCCGGGTCCGGGGCGATGACGTCCATCTGACGCCCACCGAGTTCGATCTGCTGGTCTGCCTGGCGAACACCCCGCGCGCGGTCCTCTCCCGGGAGCAGCTACTCGCCGAGGTGTGGGACTGGGCGGACGCCTCCGGCACCCGGACGGTCGACAGCCACATCAAGGCCCTGCGGCGCAAGATCGGCGCGGAGCGGATCCGTACGGTCCACGGCGTGGGCTACGCACTGGAGACGCCCGCTCCATGAGGCACCACCCCCGAGGCGGATCTCCCACGGGGGCGCCCCGCAGGAGGTCCGTCTCGATCACGATCAAGACCAAGCTCGGCACCCTCGTCGTCGTCTCGGTCTTCATCACCACGGGCCTGCTGCTGGTCGCCCTGAAGACCTCCACCGAGCTGCGGTTCATCACCGTCTTCTCGGTGATCGCCACCCTGTTGATCACCCAGTTCGTGGCGCACGGGCTGACCGCTCCGCTGGACGAGATGAACACGGTGGCGAAGGGAATATCACACGGGGACTACACCCGCCGGGTGCGGGGCGCGGACCGCCGGGACGAGCTGGGTGACCTCGCCTCCACGATCAACCGCATGGCGGACGATCTGGAGGCGGTGGACCGGCACCGCAAGGAGCTGGTCGCCAATGTCTCGCACGAGCTGCGCACCCCCATCGCCGCGCTCCGCGCCGTACTGGAGAACGTGGTGGACGGGGTCTCGGCCGCCGACCCGGAGACCATGCGCACCGCGCTCAAGCAGACGGAGCGGCTGGGCCGGCTGGTGGAGACGCTGCTGGACCTCTCCCGGCTGGACAACGGTGTCGTCCCGCTGCGGGCCCGCCGCTTCGAGGTGTGGCCCTATCTCTCCGGGGTGCTGAAGGAGGCCAACCTCGCCGCCGCCCAGCGCCGGCTGGCCTCGGGGTCCGGCCATCACACCCGTACGGACGTGCATCTGCACCTGGATGTGTCGCCGCCGGAGCTGACGGCGCACGCGGACGCCGAGCGGCTGCACCAGGTGGTGGCCAATCTGATCGACAACGCGGTGAAGCACTCACCCCCGCACGGTCGGGTGACGGTACGGGCACGGCGCGGTCCGGAGCCCGAGTCGCTCGATCTGGAAGTGGTGGACGAAGGGCCCGGCATCCCCGAGCAGGAGCGCCACCAGGTGTTCGAGCGTTTCAACCGGGGCGCGACCGGCGCTCCGCACGGCACCGGTGGCGACGGCGGCACGGGTCTGGGGCTCGCCATCGCCCGCTGGGCCGTCGATCTGCACGGCGGGCGCATCGGGGTGGCCGAATCGGCCCGCGGGTGCCGCATCCTGGTCACCCTTCCGGGCCTCCACTCGACCCGAGGTTGACGTAGGGTTCGAACCGGAAGCGCTCCTTCATTGTGTACATGATGAAGACAGGCCCCGAACGGCGCACTGTCGCGCCCGTCGGCTCGCCGAGGCCGCGGTGGGTCGTGCCCGTGGCCAGGTCAAACCATGCTTGTTTCCCGCCATTCCCGACCGCGAAACCCGCCTTTCGGTGTGACTTATGCGACTGTGGCCCGCCCGGCCTGCACCTCTCGGCCATGGGGGCGTAGCCTTAATTCCCGCTGTCCATCACCTTGTGAAGCGGAAGAGGGCGGTTGCCGCCGTGTCGTCTCAGTCCCCCAGTAACTCAAGCTCCCCCAGCCTCCGGCCGGGCGGTGTCCCCACGACCGACCAAAGCGCCCAGGGCGTGGATCCTGCGGCCGCTTTCGGTCCCAATGAGTGGCTCGTCGACGAGATTTACCAGCAGTACCTCCAGGACCCCAATTCGGTCGACCGAGCCTGGTGGGACTTCTTCGCCGACTACAAGCCGGGCGCGGGGAACTCCGCCTCCGGAGCGGAGGCGCCGACGGGGGCTCCTGCCACGCCCCCGGCCGCGCCCGCCGCCACCGCGACGGCCAATGGTTCGGCCCCCGCGCCGCAGCCGGCCGCCCCGGCACCCGCGACTCCTCCGGCCGCGACTCCTCCGGCCGCCGCGCCGAAGGACGCCCCGGCACCCGCAGCGCAGGCCCCGGCCGCGCCGGTGCCGGCACCGGCTAAGGAGCCCGCGAAGGCCCCGGCACCGGTCAGTGCGCCCGCGAAGGCCGCCGCGCCGAAGCCCGCCGCCGCGGCCCCCAAGGCCCCGGCCGCCGACGCCCCCGCCGGCCCCGAGCTGGTCACCCTGCGTGGCCCGTCCGCCGCCGTCGCGAAGAACATGAACGCCTCGCTGACCGTGCCCACGGCCACCTCCGTGCGCGCCGTCCCGGTGAAGCTGCTCTTCGACAACCGCATCGTCATCAACAACCACCTGAAGCGCGCCCGGGGCGGGAAGGTCTCCTTCACCCACCTCATCGGCTACGCGATGGTGCGCGCCCTCAAGGCGATGCCGTCGATGAACTACTCCTTCGCCGAGAAGGACGGCAAGCCCACCCTGGTCAAGCCGGAGCACGTCAACTTCGGTCTCGCGATCGACCTGGTCAAGCCCAATGGCGACCGCCAGCTCGTCGTCGCGGCCATCAAGAAGGCCGAGACGCTCGACTTCTTCGAGTTCTGGCAGGCGTACGAGGACATCGTCCGCCGCGCCCGCGGCAACAAGCTGACGATGGACGACTTCTCCGGCGTCACGGTCTCGCTGACCAACCCCGGCGGCCTCGGCACCGTCCACTCCGTGCCGCGTCTGATGCCCGGACAGTCGGTCATCATGGGCGTCGGCTCGATGGACTACCCCGCCGAATTCCAGGGCACCTCCCAGGACACCCTGAACAAGCTGGCCATCGCCAAGGTCATGACCCTGACGTCGACCTACGACCACCGGGTGATCCAGGGCGCCGCCTCCGGCGAGTTCCTGCGCGTCGTGGCGAACTTCCTCCTCGGTGAGGACGGCTTCTACGACGACATCTTCGAGGCGCTGCGCATCCCCTACGAGCCGGTCCGCTGGCTCAAGGACATCGACGCCTCGCACGACGACGACGTCACCAAGGCCGCCCGCGTCTTCGAGCTGATCCACTCCTACCGGGTCCGCGGCCATGTCATGGCCGACACCGACCCGCTGGAGTACCGCCAGCGCAAGCACCCCGACCTGGACATCACCGAGCACGGCCTCACCCTGTGGGACCTGGAGCGGGAGTTCGCGGTCGGCGGCTTCGCCGGCAAGTCGCTGATGAAGCTCCGCGATGTGCTCGGTGTGCTGCGCGACTCGTACTGCCGCACCACCGGCATCGAGTTCATGCACATCCAGGACCCCAAGCAGCGCAAGTGGATCCAGGACCGGGTGGAGCGCCCGCACTCCAAGCCGGAGCGTGAGGAGCAGCTCCGCATCCTGCGCCGGCTGAACGCCGCGGAAGCGTTCGAGACCTTCCTCCAGACCAAGTACGTCGGCCAGAAGCGGTTCTCGCTGGAGGGCGGCGAGTCCGTCATCCCGCTGCTCGACGCGGTCATCGACTCGGCGGCCGAGTCGCGTCTCGACGAGGTCGTCATCGGCATGGCCCACCGCGGCCGGCTGAACGTCCTGGCGAACATCGTCGGCAAGTCGTACGCGCAGATCTTCCGCGAGTTCGAGGGCAACCTCGACCCGAAGTCGATGCACGGCTCCGGCGACGTGAAGTACCACCTGGGCGCCGAGGGCACCTTCACCGGCCTGGACGGCGAGCAGATCAAGGTCTCGCTGGTCGCCAACCCCTCCCACCTGGAGGCGGTCGACCCGGTCCTGGAGGGTGTCGCCCGCGCCAAGCAGGACGTCATCAACAAGGGCGGCACGGACTTCACCGTCCTGCCGGTCGCCCTCCACGGTGACGCGGCCTTCGCCGGTCAGGGTGTCGTGGCCGAGACCCTGAACATGTCGCAGCTGCGCGGCTACCGCACCGGTGGCACCGTGCACCTGGTCATCAACAACCAGGTCGGCTTCACCGCCGCCCCGGAGTCGTCGCGTTCCTCGATGTACGCGACCGACGTGGCCCGCATGATCGAGGCGCCGATCTTCCATGTGAACGGCGACGACCCGGAGGCGTGCGTCCGGGTGGCGCGACTCGCCTTCGAGTTCCGTCAGACGTTCAACAAGGACGTCGTGATCGACCTCATCTGCTACCGCCGCCGCGGTCACAACGAGGGCGACAACCCGCAGTTCACCAACCCGCAGATGGTCGCCCTGATCGACAAGAAGCGCTCGGTGCGCAAGCTCTACACCGAGTCCCTGATCGGTCGCGGCGACATCACGCTGGAAGAGGCGGAGCAGGCGCTCCAGGACTTCCAGGGCCAGTTGGAGAAGGTCTTCGCGGAGGTCCGCGAGGCCACCAGCCACCCGGCCCCGACGCACGTCCCGGACGCGCAGGCCGAGTTCCCGGTGGCGGTCACCACCGCGATCTCCCAGGAGGTCGTCAAGCGGATCGCCGAGTCCCAGGTCAACATCCCGGACCAGGTCACCGTGCACCCGCGGCTGCTGCCGCAGCTCCAGCGGCGCGCCTCCTCCGTGGAGGACGGCACGATCGACTGGGGCATGGGCGAGACCCTCGCCATCGGCTCGCTGCTGATGGAGGGCACCACGGTCCGGCTCTCCGGCCAGGACACCCGCCGTGGCACCTTCGGCCAGCGGCACGCGGTCCTGGTGGACCAGGACACCAACGAGGACTACACCCCGCTGCTCTACCTCGCCGAGGACCAGGCCCGGTACAACGTCTACGACTCGCTGCTGAGCGAGTACGCGGCGATGGGCTTCGAGTACGGCTACTCGCTGGCCCGCCCGGACGCGCTGGTCATGTGGGAGGCCCAGTTCGGTGACTTCGTCAACGGCGCGCAGACCGTCGTGGACGAGTTCATCTCATCGGCCGAGCAGAAGTGGGGCCAGACCTCCGGCGTCACCCTGCTGCTGCCGCACGGCTACGAGGGCCAGGGCCCGGACCACTCGTCCGCCCGCCCGGAGCGCTTCCTCCAGATGTGCGCGCAGAACAACATGACGGTCGCCATGCCGACGCTGCCGTCGAACTACTTCCACCTGCTGCGCTGGCAGGTCCACAACCCGCACCACAAGCCGCTGATCGTCTTCACCCCGAAGTCGATGCTGCGTCTGAAGGCGGCGGCGTCGAAGGTGGAGGAGTTCCTCACCGGCGGCTTCCGCCCGGTGATCGGCGACGCGTCGGTGGACCCGGCCGCCGTCCGCAAGGTCGTCTTCACCTCCGGCAAGGTCTACTACGACCTGGACGCGGAGCGGAAGAAGCGCGGTGTGACGGACACGGCGATCATCCGGCTGGAGCGGCTGTACCCGCTGCCGGGCGCGGAGCTCCAGGCCGAGATCGCCAAGTTCCCGAACGCGGCGAAGTACCTGTGGGCGCAGGAGGAGCCGGCGAACCAGGGCGCGTGGCCGTTCATCGCGCTCAACCTGATCGACCACCTCGATCTGGCCGTCGGCGCGGACATCCCGCACGGCGAGCGGCTGCGGCGGATCTCCCGTCCGCACGGCTCGTCCCCGGCGGTGGGCTCGGCCAAGCGGCACCAGGCGGAGCAGCAGCAGCTCCTGAACGAGGTCTTCGAAGCCTGAGCCGGTACCCGACCCGGCGTCCGGGTCGGGTACCGCTGACGGAGCACGATCCGTACGTGTACGGCATGAGGGGCCCGGCCCCGCGCGATCAGCGCGGGGCCGGGCCCCTCGGCCGTGCCTCCGGCCGGTCGGGTCCGGTCCGGACGAACCTTCGAGGATCAGCCCGCCGCGTCCGGTGCACGGACCGACGACTCCGACACCACGGCGAGGGGCACCTCCCCCACCCCCGGGGCGCAGGGGGAGTGCGTGCCGGAGGCCGTGCGCCGGGCGGGACTCCCGCGACCCGACCTAGGGAGTGTCTGACAAATAGCGTCGTCCACCCGAAGGGTGGGGCGCGCGGCGTCCGGTGCGTGCAATCGCAAGGCGGAGGGTCGTCCTCGTACTGGACGTACTTGGATGACTCGACAACGCAGCGAGTGTGCGTGCAGGGCGTCGCGCGCCAGACGAGATTTGTCAGACACGACCTAGGGCTCGGGCGCCGCCGCCTCCCGCTCCAGTCGGGAGATCTCGCGCCGGATCAGCTCAGCCGTGTCCGAGACGGCCGCCGACAGCACGGGCAGCACCGCCCGGTGCTCCTCCAGGGCGCGTTCCGGGCCGGCCGAGCGCTCCAGCAGACCGGCCCGCGCCCACTGGGCGGTGACCGCCTCACGCAGCAGATCGCCGGTCCCCCGCGCCGCCTCGTGGTAGTAGCCGATGGCCGCCGCCAGCCGCTCCCGGTCGCCGGTGCGCCGGGCCAGGAGCGCCGCGGCCAGGCACCGGTGCCACCAGGCGTACGCGGCCAATTCGGGATCGGTGGCGGCGCGGGCGGCCGCGCCCAGGGTCCACTCCGCCTCGTGCAGGTCGGCGAGGGTCTCCTCGGCGCGGAACCGTTCGATGTACGCCTGCCCCAGCAGCGCCCGGCGGGCCGGTAGCGCCGGATCGCCCGCCGGGGTCTCGTCGATGGCGCCGCGCAGCGCCCGTACGGCCGCGTGGAGATCGGCCGCCGTGTCCTTGTCGACGCCCCGCTCGGTGAGCCGGCGCCCGAGCGAGGTGCGGACCGCGGGGCGGTCGGGGTCGTCCCGGGCCAGCAGGGGCAGCGCCTCGGTCCAGGCGGCGACGGCCGAATCGCGGTGCGCCCAGCTACCGGTGGCGAGATGCCGCTGGTCGAGAAGGCCGGCCATCCGCAGCAGGATGTGCGCCTGGGCCGCCTCGTCCCGGCCGACATTGCGGCGGGCCTGGTCCAGGGCCTGGAGGATGCGGAGCCTCGCGTCGTCGTCGGGGTGTTCGTCGGTGAACTCGATGGCGTCGGCGTAGTCCAGCCAGGCGCGGCGGAGTTCGGCCGGGTCGACGGCCTCCCAGTCGATGGCGTCTATTCCGGCGAAGAGGTCGTCCCCGGCCGCCTCGGCGAGGGCGCGGGAGACGGACGGGTCGACGGTGTCGGGCGGTACGGGCCCCTCGCCCCGGTGGTGCCGGGCGAGGTCGAGGAGGAGTCCGCCGCGGACGAGCGGCGCGGATTCCCGGTGTTCGTCGGCGCGCAGCTCCGCCAGGGCCTCCGGGACGGTCTCGTCCACCAGGGGCTGGACGACGGCGAGCGCGGTGCGCAGGGTGCCGGTGAACCAGTCGCCGGGCCGGACCGGACCGCGCAGCGCGTACGGGGCTCCGAGCACCGCGAGCCGTCGCAGGATGCGGATCCGGGCGGCCGCGGCGGCCCGCCCGGTGGCACTGTCCCGGAGCGCGCCGCCCGCGTACGCCCCGCCCCCGGTGACCGCCCGCCCGATGACGGTGTCACCCGCCGACGGATGGCCGTGCGGCGGGCCGTCGGTCAGTTCGGCGAGGCTGCTGTCCGCGGCGGCCAGCAGGACGGCGGCCACCAGCTCCGCCAGGTCCGTACGCTCCTCGGCGGACTCGTCGCCGGCCTGCAGCCACACCCACTCCGGCAGCAGCTTGGGGTTGAGCCGGCCGGCCGCGACTTCATCCGCCATGATCTCCAGGACCCGGGCCAGGGTGAGCTGGGCCCGGGGCGGTCCGCCGGAGATGGCGTTCTGGGCCGCCTCCAGCGCGGCGGGCAGGTCCTCGGGCAGGGGGCGCACCAGCCACCGCCGCAGCAGCGCGCCGGCCAGTTCCTCGTAGAGCCCGGCGCGCGCGGTGGGGCGGCGTTCGGTGCGGGCGGCCGAGCCGAGGAGTCGGATGGCGGTGTCGAGGTCGCGTACGGTGCCGTGCTCGTCGAAGTGGGTGAGGCAGGCACGGGCCTTGGCGATCACCCCGGCCTGGCCGCCCCTGGGTAGTTCGCCGGGGGTGGTGGCGGGCCGGTGCGCGCCGAGGCGGCGCAGCACCTGGGTGGAGACCTGGGCGAAGGCCGAGAGTCGCCGGCTGTCGGGGCCGCCGGGGGCCGGCTGGCGGGGATTGACCGATCCGGTGAGGAAGGCCGCGGCCATCGCCGGGAAGTTGCGCACCGCACGGCCGTAGCGGGACTCGATGTATTCGGAGCAGTGCTTGAGCACCAGGGACGCGCTGCCCGCGCCGAGCTGGCCGAGGAGTTCTTCCCGTACGCCGTCGAGGAAGGTGTACGCGGGCCCGCCCTCGTCGGGTGCCGGGCCGGTCTCGTCGCGCCGCAGCAATCCGCTGAGCAGCACTTCGGCGAGGACGTCGGGGCCGCTGCGCACCAGCATGGCGCGCTGGACGAGCTGCATGACCGGGAGGACAAGCGGGACGGCGGAGAGGTAGACGGCGAGCTGGGCGGCGGCGGGTGAGGCGGTGCGGCGGAAGAGCCGGACCCGCTCGGCGGGGTCGAGCCGGGCGGCGGAGCGGGGGCGGCCGTGGCCGGTGCGGTGGTGGCGGCGGACGATCGCGGCGGCGCCGTTGAGCGACTGTCCGGTGGCGCCCGCGACGAGCCGGGTCCAGGCGTCGAAGGAGGAGCGGCGGAGGGCGAGGACGGGCACGGCGACGCCGTGCGGGACGACCGACCCCCGGTGGGGGGTGAACTCCAGCCGGCCGGCCGGTCCTTCGCGCCGGCGCAGCACCCCGGGGTGGGCGGGGAGGTGGGTGCGCCCCCACATCCGCTGGGGCAGGGGTTGGACCACGGCGACGGGCGCGGTCGACGCCCAGGTGTACAGGAGGCGCTGCATTCGGCCGCCGCGCCACATGGGGCCCGCGCAGTCGCTGAGGACGAGGGTGAGCAGCCGTCCGGTGGGGTCGCCGAGCTGGGCGGGTACGGGGTCGTCGGGCCCGATGCGGTGGACGGCGACCTCGCGGAAGGCGCCGGCGCGTTCGCAGACCCGGCGCAGCTCGTCCAGGACGCCGCCCCAGACAACGTTGGAGCTGGACTCGTCCATGACGAGGGCGAGCCGGGCCTCGCGGCGGCGGACGGCGGCGAGTACGGGCACCAGGAGGCCGGTGTCGGCGGCGCGGTCGGCGGTGGCGATCTCGTCGAGTTCGCTGCGGACGGTGCGGGTCGGCGGGCGGTAGCGCTGGAGGGGTCGCAGGGAGCGTTCCAGGCCGAGGGGGTCGGGCAGGACCGCGGGGGCGGGGACGGGGACGGCGCGCACTCCGCCGTCGGGCGGCCCGCCGTGGGCGGCCTCCGGCTGGGCGGGCCCGTACAGTCCGGCGCCGGGTCCCGGCCGGGGGCCCCTGCTGCCGGGGCGGACGAGCGCGGGCGGCGGCGGTTCGAGGGTCGGCTCCGGTGCCGGGGGCTCGTCCCCGTCCCGTACCGCCGGGTCGGGCGGGGAGGCGAAGGGATCGGTGGCGGGTACGTGGCGGGCCAGCCAGAGGGCGTCCGCCAACTCCTCGGCGGTGGGCGCCAGCTCGGCCTCACGGAGCCGGGCGACGAGGGCGGTGAGGGGCGTCGGGCGCCGGTGGGGCCGGGGCTCCGGACCTACCGGGGGCATCGGGCTCCCCGCAGTCACCGCAGTCACCGCTGCCGGGTGTCGAGGGGCCGGATCAGCAGTTCGGCGATCTCCTCGCGCCGCCCGGGTTCGGTGCGGACGGTGTGCTGGGTGAGGTAGATGGCGTTCAGCAGTTGGTCGGTGGGGCGGAGTTCGCCGTCGCCGTCCTCGCTGGTGAACCGGCCGATCAGATCGAGGTTCCGCTCGTCGGACCCGGCGCCGAAGTGGGCCTGGACCATGGCGGCGAGCCGTTCGTCGCGCGGCGGGTCGAGGTGGAGTTGGATACAGCGGCGCAGCAGCGGGGCGGGGAAGTCGCGCTCGCCGTTGCTGGTCATCACCACATACGGGAAGGCGTGGCAGCGGACCCGGCCGCCGCGGACCGGGACGCGGCGGCCGTCGTCGGTGAGCACCCGCACTTCGTCCTGGCCGGGCCGGTCGGCGGCCCGCTCCAGCTCGGGGAGGGCGAACTCGCCCTCCTCCACCACGTTGAGCAGGTCGTTGGGGAGGTCGATATCGCTCTTGTCGAGTTCGTCGATGAGCAGGACGCGGGGGCGCCGGGTGGGCAGCAGCGCGGTGCCGAGCGGGCCGAGTTTGATGTAGCGCCCGATGTCGTCGGGGGTGCGGTGTTCGCGCTCGGCGAGCTGGGCGTCCTGGAGCCGGCCGATGGCGTCGTAGGTGTAGAGGCCGTCACGGAGCTCGGTGCGGCTGACGACGGGCCACTGGAGGACGCGGCCGAGGCCGAGTTCGTACGCGATCGAGTGGGCGAGGGTGGACTTCCCGGCGCCGGGTTCCCCGGTGACGAGGAGGGGGCGGCGCAGGTAGAGGGCGGCGTTGATGAGGTCGAGGGCCTCGGCGTCCTGTGCGGGCGGCGCCCCGACGCGCGCGCCGAGGCGGCGGGTGGAGGAGCTGTCGATGGGCGGTGCGGGGTCGGGCAGCGGCTCCCCGGAGAAGGCGCGCCACGGCGGGGGCGGGGGCAGCCGGTCCAGCCGGTCCGGATCGGGTGCTCCGACGCCTCGGTAGATCAGCCAGTCGTCCATCGCTCGCTCCTCACAGACGGCCGGTGTGACCGGTGGCGGGCAACTCCGTATACGTACCCATCACTTCGCATTTCCATGGCTGGGCGTGGGTGGCCGGTCGCGGCCGTCCCCCGACTTTCGCACCTCTGGGCGGAGGGCGCGCCGGTCCGCTTCCACGCGCCCGGTGCGGAAGCCCCCGCGCGCCGTTCCTGAGGGGTTTCCGGCCGGCCGCTCACGGGGAGCCGCCGCCCGCCGCTTCCGGGGAGCCCCCGCACGGTGCTCACGGGGAGTCCAGCGGTGCGGCGTCGTCCGCGGGGAGCGGGCGGGTCGGGTCGTCGTAGAGCAGGGCCACCCCTTCCGCCCAGTGCGTGCTGTTCCGGGTGCCGCTGATGTCGTCGCGGACGCGCCGCAGCCGGTCCGGGAGTTCGCCGATTCCGGCGCTCTGCCCGAGGATCAGGGCGGCGCCGTCGTGGAGTTCGTCGCAGGAGGCGGTGCAGCCGTGGTCGGGGTGGTGGTCGGTGCGCCAGAGGGCGATACCGTGCCCGGCCGCCAGGGCCAGGCCGATGGCGCGGCGGCCGACACCGTCGCCGGCCTGCCGGCAGAGGACGGGGACGGCGGCCGGCGCCATCTCGGTGAAGTGGTGGGCGCGCGGCACCTGGAGCGGTGGGGGCGTACGGCAGGCGGCCGGCCGGCCCGCCGCCACGGTCGCCTCCCACCGGTGGACCCAGGCGGCGTCCGGTTCACCCCGTCGGGTGAGGTCCCGGAGGACGACCATGCGCCGGACGCCGACGTACGCGGGGAGGTGGAGCCGTGCCATGTCGGTGAGCTGCCAGCGGTGCACGGCGGTGTCGAAGTGGTCGGCGGGGAGCGCGACTTCGAGGGGGGCGGGAGCGCCCGGTGCGTCGACGGAGGCGAAGACCTCGGCGAGCGCCCCGCGCAGCCGCTGCACGAGCTCTTCCGGGGGCACGCCGTCGCCGGTCTGCTCCTCGTGGAGGGGTTCGTTGACGTCATGGCCGTCGTCGACCCGGACCCGCCAGTAGAAGCGGGGGGTACGGGAGTCCACGACGGGCTCCAGCTCGACGATGACGACGGCGCAGCCGTCGCCGGCCCGGGGGTAGGGGACGACGACCCGGTCGGGCCCCCCGGTGGTGCCGGGGGTGAGCGGGGTGAGTCCCGGGGGCAGGGTGGCCTGGGTGACGACGGTGTGCACGATCCGGGGCACGTCCTGGAGCCGGTGGGTGACCCAGTCGGCGAGCGCGGCCGGGTCGCCGCCGCGTTCGCGTTCGTACTCGACCACGAGCTGGAGGTAGTGCAGCGCGGCGATGGCGGCGACCGGCTGCCCCGCCTCGTACAGCAGTCCGTGGCCGTCGCGCCAGGCGTACGGGAGGAGTTGGCCGGGGGGTGCGGCGACCCCGCCCCGGGCCTTCTTGACGAGTTCGACCACGGGCCGGATGCCGTCCGGGGGGTGCGCCCCGGCCAGCAGGGCGAGCGCCTCGCGCCGGTCCCGGGGGCTCCACTCGTCGCCGCCGGGGTGCACGCCGGTGCCGGGGAGCTGGTGCTGGCGTTCGATCCAGTTGTGTCCGGTGATCTTCGGGGAGTGGCCGTGCCAGCGGTCGTGCGCGGCCATCAGCGGCTGGTAGGCGGCGCCGAAGCGGCGCAGCGCGGTGGCGGCGATGGCCATCCCGCCGTCGCGGCCGACCCGCCGCGATTTGAGGACGCCGACGACCGCGCCGGTGTGGGCGTCGAGCACGGGCGATCCGGAGCCGCCCTTCGGGAACTCGGCCTCGGGGCGGAAGCGCATCCCGTAGTCGTCGTCGAAGCCGTTGACGGTGGCGGTCGCCTTCCAGCGGACGGCGCCGTGGCCGTCGCCGGGGCGGTAGCCCTGGACGACGCCCCGGCCCCCGGGGTAGTCGGTGCGATCGGTCAGCCAGACGCACTCGTGCTCGACATCGGGGTCGAGGACCCGCACCAGCGCGAGATCCTGCTCGACCGGGACGCGCTGCTCGGGCCGGGGGTCGCCGTCGAGCAGCCAGTGGTCGAGCCGGGCGTCGAGGGGCCGGCCGCCGTTGACCTCGCTGCCCCGGAGGTGGAAGACCCGGTCGTGGTCGCCGCGCAGATGGGGTGCGAGGACATGGGCGCAGGTGAGGAGTCGGCCGGGGGCGATGAAGAAGCCGGTGCCCCAGGGGGCGGACTCCTCGGGGTGGGCGGCGGTGAGGAAGACCGTGGCGGCGCGGGTGAGGGCGTCGATGACGGGGTCGGACTCGGTCATGGCGCGTCCGGGTCGGCGGGCGGCTCGGCGGGGCGCCGGGGGGCCGGGGGGTGCAGGCCGGCCGGTTCGGTGCCGGGCCGCTGGACGCCGTCCGGGCCGGTGCCGGGCTGGTCCCGGAGTCGCCAGGTCAGGGTGACGTGGACGGACGCCTTGGTCTCACCCGATGCGAGGACGGCGAGCGCTGCGCCGGATTTATGGGTCAGTTCGATGCCGAAGGAGACGGCGGCCTCGTCGGGCCCGGCGGCGGCCGCCGCGGCCAGCACGGAGGACCCGACCCCGGTGATCAGCTCTTGTAACCGCCGCACCTTGGCGGTGGCGTTCTCCACGAAGCCGACGTCCTCGTCGTCGTCGCCGTATCCGCCGTCGGACGGGGAGAGCCGTGCGTGCACGACGGCCCCTCCGGGAAGCTCGATGCGCTGAACTCGTCCGTTCACGGTGCCCCCATGGGTCGTGTACCTGGGGCGACGTCGGCCAGGGCCCGTCCGGTTGCGTGCGGGACCGGGAAGTCGCCGTACTCTGAAGGGGTAGTCCCCCATCCGTCCCAGGAGCATGTCTTGTACTTCACCGATCGCGGCATCGAGGAGCTGGCGAAGCGGCGTGGCGACGAAGAAGTCACTTTCGAGTGGCTGGCCGAACAACTGCGCGCGTTCGTCGACCTCAACCCCGACTTCGAGGTGCCGGTGGAGCGGCTGGCCACCTGGCTGGCCCGGCTGGACGATGACGACGACGATGAGTGAGCCCCGCCTGATGTAGGTTCTTCCGTTGGGATCAGGCCGGGAGCCCGGCCAGATCCGAACGAGAGGCCCTAGCGCGGCCGACGGCTCACCGCGCCGTTGACGACGAGTACGGCCCCGGCCGCGATCCAGCCGGGGCTGCGGCGCCGTAGCCCCCAGATCGCCAGCGGCACCCCGATCGCGATCTGCACCACGCCGATCGCGTACCCGCGCCCCTTCGGCTCCCGCAGCCAGTGGTCAAACCCTTCTTCGGCCGCGTGGAGTTCACCCCGTACGGCATCGCGCCAGCCCGCCCACTCCACGACCTCCGCGCCCACCGTGGCGGCGGTGATCCGGAGCCGGTCGGTCGATGCGCCGGGGGTGAGGCCCGGGGGCAGTGCGAGCCCGGTCCTGGCGAGTACGGCGATCAGCCCGAGCAGCCGGGCGCGGGCGTCGGACTCCGGGTCCGGGAGGGTCAGCGGCTCCAGGTCCTGCACATCGAGTACGGGGTCGAGACCGAGGCGCGCGGCGAAGGTCCGCATGGCCTCGTCCTCGCCGACGGGCGTCCCGTCGGCGAGCCACACGTACCCCACGGGACGGCGAAATCCGGACGCGAGCGTGAACCCCGCGCGGTCCCCGTCCCACCAGAGGGCGAGCACGGGCCTGCTGGTCGCGACGGAGACGGCGGAGGCCCAGCCGGTGAGGACGCCGTCGATGGGGTCGCCCCCTTCGCGCCACGGCCTGCCCTCCGGCACCAGAACGCTCCACTCCGCCCCGGCGCGTACGAGAAGCTGTCGTTCGCGCAGCAGCCGGACCGGGGGCCGTACGGAGGAGGGGTCGGCCCGGCACAGCAGCAGCGCGCCCACGGATGTCGCGTTCATGCGACTCACGCTAGGCGAATTTGCCCGGATATGGCGCCTTATGGGGACTTAGCCACCCCGATGCCTTCCCTTGACAAGACCTATTCGCGATATATCGTATCGTCCAGAAGACGCGATATGTTGCGTCACGGCCGAGCTGGGAGGGTCAGCGTCATGGCAGAGTCGACGTGGGAGGTCAAAGAGGACCGGAAGCTCACCTTCGACACCCCCGTGACGGCGCTCAGCGTGCGCGTCGTCAACGGCACGGTGAACGTGGTGGGCACCGACGAGGCTTCGGCGCGGCTGGAGATCTCCCAGATCGAGGGGCCACCGCTGATCGTCACCCAGGAGGGCTCCTCGCTCACCGTGGCGTACGAGGATCTGCCGTGGAAGGGCTGGCTGAAATGGCTGGACCGCAAGGGCTGGCAGCGCGGGGTCACCGTCTCCCTCGCCGTGCCCTCCCGGGCGAAGGTCGAGATCGGCGTGGTGGGCGCGGGCGCGGTCATCTCCGGCATCCAGGGCCCGACCTCCGTCCAGAGCGTCAACGGTGACGCCACCCTGGTCCGGCTCTCCGGCGAGGTGCGGGCGGACACGGTCTCGGGGAATCTGGAGGCCCAGTCCGTGACCGGCCCCCTGCGGTACAACTCGGTGTCGGGCGATCTGACGGTGATCGAGGGCGGCGCGGGCTCCACCGTGCGGGCCGACTCCGTCAGCGGCGACATGCTGGTCGACCTGGCCGCCTCCGGCGACGGCAGCGCGAAGCCGACCGATGTCACCCTCGCCACGGTCTCGGGCGAGGTCGCGATCCGACTGCCCGATCCGGCGGACGCCCGGGTCGAGGCGGAGACCGCGAGCGGCGTCGTGTCGAACGCGTTCGACGCGCTGCGGGTGAGTGGCCAGTGGGGCAGCAAGAAGATCACCGGCACACTGGGCGCGGGCACGGGCACGCTCAAGGCGTCGACGGTGTCCGGCTCGATCGCGTTGCTGCGCAGGCCGCCGCAGGACCACGACGAAGGCGACGGGGGTCTCGGCAGTCAGGACGGCGATCTGCACAGGGATCCGGCCCGGGACGCGGACCCACGCCAGGACCCGCCCCCGGCCGACGCATCGATCCCGTCCCAGGGCTCCCCGGCCACCGATGACACCCCCACCGCTTCCTCCCCCTCTTCCTCCTCCCCTTCCGACTCCACCGGCCCCTCCGGAAAGGTGCTCTGACATGCCACCGGTTTTCGCACACGGCCGTCTGCGCCTGTACCTGTTGAAGCTTCTGGACGAAGCGCCGCGCCACGGCTATGAGGTGATCCGCCTCCTGGAGGAGCGCTTCCAGGGCCTGTACGCGCCTTCGGCGGGCACCGTCTACCCCCGGCTGGCCAAGCTGGAGGCCGAGGGTCTTGTCACCCACGCCACCGAGGGGGGCCGCAAGGTCTACTCGATCACCGACGCGGGGCGGGCCGAACTGGCCGGCCGGAGCGGCGAACTGGCCGATCTGGAGCTGGAGATCCGGGACTCGGTCTCCGAGCTGGCGGCGGAGATCCGCGACGACGTACGGGGCGCGGCGGGCAAGCTGCGCAGCGAGATGCGGGCGGCGGCGTCCAAGGCCCGGACCTCGACCAGCGAGGAGAAGGAGTGGCGCAAGGTCACCCACGAGTGGCAGGAGCAGGCCCGCCAGGCCAAGGAAGAGGCCCAGCAGGCGCGCCGCCAGGCCAAGGAGGCCCAGGACAAGGCCCGCCGCGAGATGCAGCGCATCGCGAAGCAGGTCCAGGACCAGGTGCAGGACCACTTCACCCGGGGCGACTGGCCGACGGGCGTACGGGAGGGGCTGTCCGAGCTGACGAACCAGCTCGGCGGGCTGGCCCGGGGCGGCGCCTGGCCGACCCGGACCGCGCGGGACACGGGGACCGGGCCGAACGCGGCGCAACCGAAGCCGCAGCCGGAGCCATGCCGGGAGTCGCGGCGGGACACCCCGGCGATGGACCCGGACTGGTCACAGGAGAACCTGCCCCCGATGGACTCCGTGGGTCCCGTGGGTCCCGTGGGTCCTGAGTGGTCGCGTGACACCCCGTCGACGGGTAACCCGGCGCGGGACCTGGATCGGCTCCTGGACCGCTTCCGGGACGACATCCGGGACGCGGCGCGGGACAACGGCGTGACGGAGTCCCAGGTGGGCGAGGCCCGCCGCCACCTCTCGACGGCGGCGGCGCATATCGCGGCGCTGCTTCAGCGGGGGGTCGGTTAGCCCGGAGCGGCCGGGCGACGGCCGCTCCGGACGGGACACGAGGTCGACGGCGGGGGCGGGGACGGGACGGCGGCGGTACGGGGACGGGTACGCGGCCGGGTGACGAGGGCGGGCGACGGTTGCCTATCCCCCGCTCGCGCCCCCGCCTCGGCCGCCGTCCCCGCCGCCCCCGCCGTCTCCGCCGTCTCCGCCGTCTCCGCCGTCTCCGCCGTCTCCGTCTCCGTACATCGTCCGGCGTACCGACTCATACGTCGCCCCGTGGTCCGCCAGCACCTCCGCCACCACCCCCGGCAGTGCCGTCAGCGCCAGCAGCAGGTGCCCGCCCCCGATTTCGCGGTCCCCCCGCCCCAGCGCGATCCGCAGCGACTTCTCCAGGACGCCCTTCGCGCCGGGCGTGAAAGCCCGGTGGCCGCGCCACCAGCTCTTGGACCGCTTCCGCACCTGTAGCGCGCCCTGACCGTGAACCTCCTCCACCCGCGCGACGATCTCGGCCACATCGATGCCGAGCCCCGCCAACGCCTCCTCGTCCGACCGGGAGAGGCCCGCGCGGCGGCGCGCCTGGGCCAGCGCGCTCTCCACCGAGGCCCGCCGGTCCGTCACGCCGAGCGCCGAGAGCGCGAACGCCGCCCGGGTGCCCTCCTGGTCAAGCAGCGCGAGCAGGAGATGCTCCTCCGTGATCGAGTCCGCGCCCGCCCGTTCCGAGTGGGCCGCGGACTCCGTGACCACGGTCCGGGCATCGTCCGTGAAGCGTTCGAACATCACTGCCTCCCGTACTTCTTGTGTACCGCCTGCCGGCTGACGCCCAACTCGATCGCGATCTCCTGCCACGACCAGCCCCGATTGCGGGCGCTCCGCACCTGTACGGCTTCGAGTTGTTCCACGAGCCGCCGCAGCGCGGCGACCGCGCGCAGTCCGACCCGTGGATCGCCGTCGCCCGCGCGTTCGGCGAGATCCGTTGCCTCAGTCATGCCTGTCAACCTACATTGACAGGCGTCAACCGTCAACCTGGGTTGACAAGCTCGCCGTAGCCCGGACAGCGGGCATCAAGACCTGAGAGCAGCGGGCATGGCGATCGGTGCCCCATCCCCGCCCGAAAGGGCAATCACCGTGACATGACTGCCGGTTGCATGACAGGAACTGATAAACGTTCAGCGAATCGCACGATGATCGCTTCCTCCGGCCGGTCGCGAGCGCCCCCGCACGCCTGGCTCCGCACCGGCCCCGAATCGACCCTGTGAAGGGGAATCCGTGATCACCGCTCGCCTGAACCTCTCCCGCCACCCGGCGCGCTGGGCCTCCGCCGCCCTCGCCCTCGCCCTGACCGGCACACTCACCGGGGCCGCCTGGCCGGACGGCTCACCCACTCAGCCCGCCGACCGACCGGCCGCCACCGCCCGGCTCGCCCCCAACACCGCGCCCGCACCACTCCCCCCACTCAGCACATTCAACTCCTCCGGCTCCTCTGACTTCTCTGACTTCTCTGACTTCTCTGGCTCATCTGGCTCATCTGGCTCTCTGGCCGGTCATGACTCCCGGCCCGCGCCCGGCAGCGGAAAGTTGCTCAAGGCGACCCCACTGCCGGCGAGCGACCGCCCGCACGGCGGCCCCGGCCAGTCGATCGAGTACATATCCACCGGCTTCACCGGCCGCGCGGTCACCGTCTCCGGGCTGCTCTTCGCCCCGGCCGGGAAGCCGCCCCGCGGAGGCTGGCCGGCCATCTCCCTGGCCCATGGCACGGTGGGCGTCGCCAATGCCTGCGCCCCCAGCCGCAGCGCCCCGGGGCTCCCGCACGACCCCGCCGTACGAGCCTGGCTCGACAGCGGCGTCGCCGTGCTCGCCACCGACTACGAGGGGCTCGGCACCCCTGGGCCGCACCCCTATATGCACGGTCGCAGCGCCGCGTTCGGGACCATCGACATCGTGCGCGCCGCGCGCCAGGCCAACCGGGGCATCTCCAAGACCTGGGTGGCGATGGGCCATTCCCAGGGCGGCCACGCCGCCATCCACGCCGCCGCCCACGCGACCCGGTACGCCCCCGGGCTGGACTTCCGGGGTGCCGTCGCCACCGCCCCGCCGACCGACTTCACCCGACTGCTGGCCGACCGATCGGACTCAGCCAGTGAAGAGCGCACCATGCGTACCGCGCTCTACCCCCTGATCACGGCGGGATTGCGGGCCATCGACCGGGATCTGGACTTCCGGCACCTGTTCAGCGAACGGGCGCGCGAACTCGTCAGCGACGCACGCAGCAAATGCTTCTGGGACCTCGTCCTCAAGGTCCGGGCGGCCGGTCTCCACGAGGGCAATGTGTGGGAGCGGCGGCCCGAGACCGTACCCGGCATGATGGACGCGCTGCGCGAGCACGTGAACACCCCGGTCGTCCGGCTGGACCGGCCGCTCTTCGTGGCCCAGGGCGCCAAGGACGAGATCATCCAGGCTCCCCTCACCGCCCGGTACGCGGAGCAGCTCAGACGGGCCGGCTCCGATGTCGTCTACCGCCAGTACGCGACGGCCGACCATGTGACCGTGCTCAAGGAGTCCGCCCCTGAGATCACGGGCTGGATCAAGCAGCGCCTCGCCCGGTCCTGAGTCAGAACGCACCGACACAGGACCGCACCGCGCGGATTCAGCACCGCGCGGAACGGAACCGCGCTGGACGGAACCGCGCGGGTCGGGGCCGGGCAGGGCTCCCGGCTCCGACCCGCGCGGGCCGCCGTCACCCCGTCGGCGTGAGCACGATCTTCCCGAACAGCCCGCCGTCCGCCATCCGTGCGAACCCCTCACGCGCCCGGTCCAAGGGAAGCACCGTGTCAATCACGGGCCGCACGCCGGTCGCCGCACAGAAGGACAGGAGATCCTCCAGCTCGTCCTTTGATCCCATGGTGGAGCCCACGATCCTCAGCTCCAGAAAGAAGATCCGGGTCAGTTCCGCGTGCGACGGCCGGTCACCGCTGGTCGCGCCCGAGATGACCAACGTCCCGCCGGGCCGGAGCGACTTGACCGAGTGCGACCAGGTCGCCGCGCCGACCGTCTCGATCACCGCGTCCACCCGCCGGGGGAGCCGGGCCCCCGGCTCGTACGCGCCCTCCGCTCCCAGCTCGACGGCGCGGGCCCGCTTGGCCTCGTCGCGGCTGGTGGCGTACATCCGCAGTCCGGCCGCCCGGCCGAGGACGATCGCGGCGGTCGCGACTCCCCCGCCGGCGCCCTGCACCAGGACCGAGTCACCGGGACGGACACCGGCGTTGGTGAAGAGCATCCGGTACGCGGTGAGCCAGGCGGTCGGTAGACAGGCGGCCTGCTCGAAGCTCAGCTCGGGCGGCTTGGGCAGCACATTCCAGCTCGGTACGGAGACCTGCTCGGCGAAGGTGCCCGGATAGCGCTCGGTCAGGATCGAACGCGGCTCGTCCGGGCCGACACCGTGACCGCTCTGGCCGATGACGGAGTGGAGCACCACTTCGTTGCCGTCGGCGTCGACCCCCGCGGCGTCGCAGCCGAGGATCATCGGCAGCTTGTCCTCGCCGAGGCCGACGCCCCGCAGGGACCAGAGGTCATGGTGGTTGAGGGAGGCGGCTCGGACGGTGACGGTGGTCCAGCCGGGACGGGCCTCGGGCGCGGGGCGTTCACCCAGTTCCAGGCCGTTCAGCGGGGTGTCACGGTCGATGCGTGCTGCGTAGGCGGCGAACATGGCCCCGACCCTAGGACGCCCCCGGAGCGCGGCGGAACCACACCGGCGTGTGACGCGCGCCGCGCACGGACGGGGACGGGGCGCGTGGAAAAGGGCAAGGGCGCGGGCACCGGGGGCGGGCCGGGGCACGGAAACGGCCAGGGGCCCCGACCCCGCCTCCCACAGGAACGACGGGGCCCCTAGGAACGACAGGAATCACAGGACCCACGGGAACGACGCGGGGTCCCCGACCGCCATCGGCCGGGGACCCCACCGGCGCGCCCCCGTACGGGACCCGCGCCCTCCGCCACGGACACCGGGACCGGACCGGTCCCGAGCGCCCGGCTACCGTTCTACCGTCGCGCCACACCCTCCGCCCGCGCCGCCGCGGCCACCGCGGCCGTCACGGCCGGGGCCACCCGCTCGTCGAACGGCGACGGGATGACCAGGTCGGCGGCCAACTCCTCGCCCACCACGTCCGCCAGCGCGTTCGCCGCCGCGATCTTCATGCCCTCGGTGATCCGCGACGCCCGCACCTGGAGCGCTCCCGCGAAGATCCCCGGGAACGCCAGGACGTTGTTGATCTGGTTCGGGAAGTCACTGCGCCCGGTCGCCACCACAGCCGCGTACTTGTGCGCGATATCGGGGTGGATCTCCGGGTTCGGGTTCGCCATCGCGAAGATGAAGGCGCCCGGCGCCATGGTGGCGACCGCCGCCTCGGGCACCGTACCGCCGGAGACTCCGATGAAGACATCGGCGCCGGCCAGCGCGGTCGCCACCGAACCGGTCAGACCCGCCTTGTTGGTGATCTCCGCCAGCTCTCGCTTCGCCGGGTTGAGGTCATCGCGGTCCCGGCTGACGATGCCCTTGCGGTCGATGACCGCCACATCGCCGATGCCCGCCGCCACCAGGAACTTCGCGATGGCGACCCCGGCCGCGCCCGCCCCCGAGATCACGGCGCGCAGCTCGTCCAGTTGGCGGCCGGTGAGCTTCGCCGCGTTCCGCAGGGCCGCGAGGGTCACCACCGCCGTGCCGTGCTGGTCGTCGTGGAAGACCGGGATGTCGAGGCTCTCCTGGAGGCGGCGCTCGATCTCGAAGCAGCGCGGCGCCGAGATGTCCTCCAGGTTCACCCCGCCGAAGGAGGGGGCGAGACGCACGATGGTCTCGATGATCTCGTCGGTGTCCTTGGTGGCGAGCGCGATCGGGACCGCGTCCACGCCGCCGAACTGCTTGAACAGGATGGCCTTCCCCTCCATGACGGGAAGGGACGCCTCGGGACCGATGTCGCCGAGGCCGAGCACCGCGGTCCCGTCCGTCACCACGGCGACGACCTGCGATTTCCAGGTGTAGTCGTGGACGAGTTCGGGCCGCTCCGCGATGGCGCTGCACACTTTGGCGACGCCGGGGGTGTACGCGAGGGACAGATCGTCCTTGTCCCGCACCGGCACCGTGGCCCGCACGGCCATCTTGCCGCCGCGGTGCAGCGCGAACGCCGGATCGAAGGGCTCCTCGGGAGCGCTCTCCGTAACGGCCTCGCCGGGCGTATCGCTGACGCCCCGTGTATTGACAATCTCCGCTGCCATGGGTTGACCCCTTAAGTCTTCATCAGTTGAGGGTTTCCACTCCTGGTTGAGGAGGGGCGGGCACCGCGTCCGTGTCCCGCGGGTGGGCGGTCTGACCGCCCGAGCGGGGGGAGATACGAACACGCGGGCGCGCCGCACACGCGCCCTGAGCCCCCGGATGAGGGGTGTAATCGTCCTTCATACCGGACCGGGGCCACTGAGGACGAGTCCGGATTCGCCTAGTCATGCGACTCGTCGTCCGATGGCGGGACAGGTGGTGACACGTCGGCTAAGCACCCTGTGTCCCGTCCGCGACGGGTCGCGGACCGCAGATCTTCCGGTCGGAAGGAAGCATTCCCGTGAATGGTCCGGTCCTGATGTACCGGCCTGAAGGGGGCGGGGGTGTCCCGTTACCCGATTTTGACATGCGTCACCCCCTGAATGGGCTAGTCCGAATGGCAAGATGCCGAAAACACTCAAGGTGGCGACGCTCGAAGATGAGTGCGCAACCGGTAGACGACCACGAAATGGCAGCTCACTGACACGCCGGAGGACTCCAACCATGACCGCAAGCACCACGCGCCGCACGACCGCCACGAAGGCCCGGAAGACACGCACGTCCCGGATCGCCGCGGTCGGCGCCATCGCGGTCGCCGGCTCCATGCTGCTGACCGCGTGTGGCGACCAGACGAGCAAGAAGAACGAAGGGGGCGGCGATGCGGGAACCACGAAGAGCGCTGCCCCGCTCCACGACCAACTGCCCAAGGCGATCCAGGACAAGGGCGTCATCAAGGTCGGTTCGGACATCGCCTACCCTCCGGTGGAGTTCAAGGACGACTCGGGTAAAACGGTCGGCATCGACCCCGATGTCGCCGATGCCCTCGGCAAGCAGCTCGGGGTGAAGTTCGAGTTCGAGAACGGCACCTTCGACACGCTGATCACGGGTCTGCGCTCCAAGCGCTACGACATCGCCATGTCGGCCATGACGGACACCAAGGACCGCCAGGACGGCGTCGACTCGGAGACGAAGAAGAAGGTCGGCGAGGGCGTCGACTTCGTGGACTACTTCACCGCCGGTGTCTCGATCTACACCAAGAAGGGTGACGACAAGGGCATCAAGACCTGGTCGGACCTGTGTGGCAAGAAGATCGTGGTGCAGCGCGGCACGGTCTCCGAGGACCTCGCCAAGGCCGAGAACACCAAGTGCGGCGCCAAGGGCAAGATCACCATCGAGGCGTTCGACAACGACCTGGAGGCGCAGACCCGGCTCCGCGCAGGTGGCGGCGACGCGGGCTCCTCCGACTTCCCGGTGGCCGCGTACGCGGTGAAGACGGCGGGCGGCGGCAAGGACTTCCAGATCGTCGGCGACCAGGTCGAGGCGGCCCCGTACGGCATCGCCATCGCCAAGGGCAACACCGAGCTCCGGGACGCGATCAAGGCCGCGCTCGACGCGATCATCAAGAACGGCGAGTACAAGAAGATCGTCGACAAGTGGGGTGTCGCCGCCGGCGCGGTGACCGAGGCCAAGGTCAACGGCGGTACCTGACCCGGCCGGGTCCGGTGCGCCCCGAGGATGACGCCGGGGCGCACCGGACCCCGTACAGGCACTGATTCGGTACTGAAAGGCTCCCTGTGACTGTCGACATCCACAAGACGGGTCCGGAGGACACACCGCCACCGCCGCCAGCGGCCGGTCCGGAGGCCATCAAGGCCGTACCGGTCCGCCACTACGGCCGGTATGTCACCGCCGTCATCGCGATCGCCCTCTTCGCGCTGATCGTCTACGCCTTCTCCCAGGGCAAGATCAACTGGGGAGCGATCCCGGACTACTTCTTCGACGACCGCATCGTCGAAGGCGTCTGGAAGACCCTGCTGCTGACCGTCCTCTCCATGACGATCGGCATCGTCGGCGGCATCGTCCTCGCGGTGATGCGGCTCTCGAAGAACCCGGTGACCTCGTCCATCGCCTGGTTCTACATCTGGTTCTTCCGGGGCACCCCGGTCCTGGTCCAGCTCTTCGTCTGGTTCAACCTGGGGCTGGTCTTCGAGACCATCAACCTCGGCTTCTACCAGGACGAGTGGTCGGACTTCATGACGCCGTTCCTGACGGCGCTGCTGGGCCTGGGCCTCAACGAGGCCGCGTACATGGCGGAGATCTGCCGCGCCGGACTGCTCTCGGTCGACGAGGGCCAGACCGAGGCGTCGCACGCGCTGGGCATGAGCCAGAGCAAGACGCTGCGCCGGATCGTGATCCCGCAGGCGATGCGGGTGATCGTGCCGCCGACGGGCAACGAAGTCATCAACATGCTCAAAACGACCTCACTGGTCGCGGCGGTGCAGTTCAGCGAACTGTTCCGGCAGGCGCAGAACATCGGCCAGACCTCCGGGGCGCCGGTGGAGATGTACTTCCTCGCCGCCGCCTGGTATTTGCTGATGACCTCGATCCTGAGCGTCGGCCAGTACTACCTGGAGCGGCACTACGCCCGCGGCTCCAGCCGCAGTCTGCCGCCGACCCCGTTGCAGAAGATCAGGTCGAGCGTGTTCTCGGTGCGCCGCCCGAAGGGAGTCTCCGCGTGAACGCCATGGTCAAGGCGGAGGGCGTGCACAAGTCCTTCGGTCCCATCGAGGTCCTCAAGGGCATCGATCTGGAGGTCGCCCCGCGCGAGGTCTTCTGTCTGATCGGCCCGTCCGGCTCCGGCAAGTCGACCTTCCTGCGGTGCATCAACCATCTGGAGAAGATCAACGCCGGCCGGCTCTCGGTCGACGGCGAACTGGTCGGCTACCGCCAGAAGGGCGACAAGCTGTACGAGATGAAGGACAGCGAGGTCGCCATCAAGCGGCGGGACATCGGCATGGTGTTCCAGCGCTTCAACCTCTTCCCGCACATGACGGCGGTGGAGAACATCATGGAGGCCCCGGTCCAGGTCAGGGGCGAGACCAAGGCGGTGGCCCGGGCCCGCGCGGAACAGTTGCTGGACCGGGTGGGCCTCGCCGACAAGGCCGGGAACTACCCCTCCCAGCTCTCCGGGGGCCAGCAGCAGCGGGTGGCCATCGCCCGCGCGCTGGCGATGGAGCCCAAGCTGATGCTCTTCGACGAGCCGACGTCGGCGCTCGACCCGGAGCTGGTGGGCGATGTGCTGGACGTGATGCGCGGCCTCGCCGACGACGGTATGACGATGATCGTCGTGACCCATGAGATGGGCTTCGCGCGCGAGGTCGGGGACGCGCTGGTCTTCATGGACGACGGCGTGGTGGTCGAGGCGGGCCATCCGCGGGACGTCCTGACGAACCCGCAGCACGACCGGACGAAGTCGTTCCTGTCGAAGGTCCTCTGACGCACGAACGGACGAAGTCGCCCCTGTCGCGGGCCCGCTGACGAAGTCGTTCTGTCACGGGCCCGCTGACCGGACGACACCCGAGGGGCGGTACGGACACCTCCGTACCGCCCCTCTCCGTGCCTCCTCCCCCCCCGGCCCGTCTCCCGCCGGGCGGGCCGCGCAAGCGAAGATCGACTACTTCAGGGCGAGGACGAGGGAGTCGGAAGGCGAGGACCACACGGCGCGGGCCTCGCCGAAGCCGGCCGCGCGCAGGGTCTCGGTGTGCCACTGGGCCGAGGGGGTCTCCCCGTCGGCGTGCTCTCCGTAGATCTCGAACCGCCGGGCGGTGGGCCCGGCGAGCGCGGGGTCCTGGGCGGCGAGGGCCCACCACTCCGCCCAGTCGACAGCGCCGCCCGCCTTGGCCCGGTCCATCTGGGCGTGGCGGTGGGCGCGCTCGGCGGCGTTGATCCGCGGGGTTGACCGGTCGATCATGTGGTCGGCGTTGAGGAAGACTCCGCCGTCCCGGACGAGCCCCGCGAGCTGCCCGTACAGCGTGGCGAGCGGTCCGGCGCGGAGCCAGTGCAGGGCGGTGGCGGTGAGCACGCAGTCGTACGAGTCGTGCGGCAGCGCGGCGACCCAGTCGGGGTCCGTGAGGTCGGCGGTGACGAAGGTGACGCGGTCGTCACCGGCGAAGTAGCCCTCGGCGATGGTCAACAGGGCGGGGTCGAGATCGACCCCCGTACTCGCCGCCTTCGGGAACCGCTGGAAGAGCCGGTCCGTAATACTTCCCGTACCGCACGCGAGGTCCAGCACGCGCGGCTCGGGGCCGACGGTGGCCTCGACCATGTCCAGCATCACCCGGAATCGCTCCTCGCGATCGGGCATGTACCACTCCTGCTGACGGTCCCAGCTCTGCTGCCAGGCCCGCCAGTCGGCCCCGAGCACTGTCTCCGACACCGGAACCCCTCCATCCGTAATACCCTGAAACCAGGATCGTCTGTTACTTATGACGCCCCTGACACTAGACCGCAGCGGTAAGGACTACAAGTGGAACTGGCCTATTACTCGGACTACGCCGTGCGCCTGGTCAACACCGAGGAGCCGGCTCGTAACAAGGACTCCCTCACCTCGGTCGACGCCATCCGCGACCTCTTCGGCGGCTCCGCCCAGGCCGCCCGCCGGGCCACCGACTCGGATGTGACCCGGTTCCGTTCCGTACGGGCACGACTGCGGGCGGTGTTCACCGCGGCCGACGGCGGGGACGAGACCGGGGCGGTCGACCTGCTGAACTCACTGCTGCTGGAGTTCCCCGTCAGCCCACAGATCTCGGGCCATGACTTCCGGGACGACGAGGACCGGCCGAAGTGGCATATGCACCTCTCCGAGCACCCGTCGAACGCCACGGCCGGATACGCGGCCATCGCCGCTATGGGCCTGGCGTTCCATCTGACGGAGTACGGGGTGGACCGGCTCGGCCTCTGCGAGGCGCCGCCCTGCCGCAACGCCTACCTCGACACCTCCACCAACCGCTCCCGCCGCTACTGCTCCGACCGCTGCGCCACCCGCGCCAACGTGGCCGCCTACCGCGCCCGCAAACGCCTGGAGACAGCCCGCACCGAGACCACCGGCCGCACCGCCGACACCGCCCAGGAGACCAGCGCCGGCACCGAGCGCTGACCCGGCCCGCGCGGCCGGTATCTGCCACGCACCCGCCCGAGCAGCAGCTCAGGAGGTACGGCCCCGAACACCCGGCTGTCCCCCTCGGCCCCCGGATTGTCCCCCAGCACCCACCAGCCACCCTCCCGCCGCTCCACGAGCCGCTTGACGATGAGCAGGTCCTGCTGGAGGGGATGGCGCAGCACCGCAATATCGCCGGGCCGCACCCTGGCGCCATAGTGGACCAGCAATTGATCGCCCTGCCTGAGCGTCGGATACATCGACGGCCCGGTCACTTCGGCGACCCCGAACGGCGCCCCGGGCTCCCGCCCCTGCTCGGTCATCAGCCACCTCCGGGTCCCACGGTACGTTCCGCCACCAGTCCCATACTGACCCCGGACTTTCGACCTAAGCCCATGGGGGCACTCGCGAAAACGGGTCTCTCACGGAGTAATGTCCCACCTGAGAAGACGATCACGAGGAAGGACAGCTAGATGCTTTCCCGCCTGTTTGCCCCCAAGGTGCGGGTCAGTGCCCACTGCGATCTGCCGTGCGGTGTGTACGACCCGGCCCAGGCCCGTATCGAGGCCGAATCGGTCAAGGCCGTCCAGGAGAAGTTCCAGGCCAACGACGACCCGCACTTCCGGGCCCGCGCCACGGTCATCAAGGAACAGCGCGCGGAGCTCGCGAAGCACCACATCTCGGTGCTGTGGAGCGACTACTTCAAGCCCCCGCACTTCGAGAAGTACCCCGAGCTGCACCAGCTCGTGAACGACACCCTGAAGGCGCTCTCCGCGGCGAAGGCGTCGACGGACCCGGCGACGGGTCAGAAGGCGCTGGACCTCATCGCCGAGGTGGACAAGATCTTCTGGGCGACCAAGAAGGCCTGACCTTGGCTCGGGCGGCCCGAGCGTCGCGCGACGGGGTCCGACCGGAGCATTCCGGTCGGACCCCGCTTCCGTCGCAGCCCCTCCGGTGGCCGGACCGAGCCGCCCGGCCATGGGCTCACCCGCGCCGGGCGACACCCTCCGGCCAGACCACGTCCACCGGAATCCCGGCCGCGCGGGCCGCCACCACGGTGTCCGCCGTACCGCCGCCCTTCCCGGCCGGCGGCCGCCCGTCCCAGACGGCGACGAGCCGGTCCGCCCGCCGCAGCAGCTCGCTGTTGGCCGCCTCGTACGCACCCCGGTCCGCGGTCTCCTGCGGCAGCGTCACCACCTCCACGGCGGCCGCCACCAGCCGGTCGAAGACCGCGGCACCCTCGGGCCGCACCTTCCGCTGCCGGTAGTCCCGCGAGGGGATCACCACGACGAGACGGCCGCCCACGGCACTGACCTCCTGGGCGAAGAGACTGTCCGCCCCGGCCGCGATGCAGGACACCCCGGTGAGATCGGAGCCGTACGCGGCGAGCAGCTCCCGGAGCGCGGCCCGCACGAGCGGGACGGAGTCGTCGGTCAGGTCCATATGGCCGGTCACGGCGAGAGTCGGCACGGGTGATTCTCCTCAGCTCGACAGTAGATCGCGGATAGTGTCCCGGGCGCTCCGGACCGGCCGCGAGGCGTCGCGGCCCACGGTGTACGGACAGAGCTGCCTCAGCTTCGTACGCACCCGTCCGGACTGGGTCATACGAGCCGTCGACGGTGCAGGGAGACAACCGGCGACGCGAGTCATGATTGCGCGCAATACGTCGACGACGGCAATGCTCAGCAATCCGCTGCAATCGCCGCACACCCCGCAACGACGCGCAGCATCCTGAATTCCCGACCAGTCACGACGGAGGGCCCCATGCCGCTCAGGTTCATCGGAACAACCAGCGACGATGGCGACTGCCCCAGCCTCTACGAGATCGAGGCGACCGGCGGAATTCTCGTCCAGGGCGAGCGCGTCACCGATCCTGGACACCTCGCACAACTCCGTGACGTCAAGGAGAGTGAGGCGTTCGTCATCGTCCCGCGTGGTCTCCTGTCACGTTTCGCGCCACGTCATGAGCCCGTCGCCATGGTGGCGTTCGCGGCGGTCGTCCCCTTGTTCCGCGACTTCAGGCACACCGCGTGGCGGCTGGAGACCCGGCGTGGCTACGCATCCGACCGCAACGGATCGAAGTGGCAACGCTGGCAGGCGGGTGTGGACATCGCCTCCGAACCGGCCGACGAGTGGCGCCGGAATGTCGCCGATCAGGTCGCTCGGGGGAAGCGGTTCGAGCGGGTCCGGCTCGTCGACGAGCCTCCGACAGAAGGACAGCAGTTCCTTCTCGCCTCCGGAATCGGCAACGTCGCTGCGGGCGAGGACATCTGCAACATGAAGCGATCGGACGCCAAACGACTCGGCCTACCGGACTTCGACTTCTGGTTGTTCGACTCACGCACGCTGGTGCGATTCGTCTTCGGCGAGGACGACACCACACTGGGCGTCATCGTCAGCGAGGACCCCGCCGAAGTCGTCGCCGCCTGCCAGGCCCGGGATACCGCTTGGCACCACGCGACCCGTACCGCCGACTTCGTCAGGCAGGTACGTTCCACGAGGTGACCACAGATTTCCAGTCCGCCCGGGTTGTCCTCGGCGCACGGCTGCGCGAGTTGCGCAACGAGGCCGGTCTGACGGGGAAGGACCAAGCCGAGCGGCTCGGCTGGCAGCGATCGAAAGTGTCCCGCCTGGAGAACGGCAAACAGACCCCGTCGGTCGCCGATCTCAGCGCGTGGGCGGACGCGGTGGGTCACCCCGAGCTCGCGGGCGAGCTGAGGGGCAGACTGGCGGCGCTGGAGACGACGTACAGGTCCTGGCGCCGCCAGCTCGCGGGCGGCCACCAAGCGCGGCAGGAACTGGCAATTGCCGAGACGCGCGCGACACGCACCATCCATGGTTTCGAGGTCGTCCGGATTCCGGGCCTGTTTCAGACGGCCGAATACGCCCGGCACGGATTCGAGACGAACGCGGAGTTCCGACAGATCACCTCGGACGTCGAAGGAGCCGTTCGCACCCGGATTCGCCGCCAAGAGGCTCTGTATGAGCCTGACAAACGGTTCCATTTCCTGATGTGGGAAGGAGCCCTGTATGTGCGGACTTGCCCAGGCGGCGTCCAGGCCGCCCAACTGGACAGACTTCTCTCACTGATCGGCCTGGACACGGTAGAGCTGGGCATCGTTCCGTTCGGCGCGCAGCTCCGGCGCACCCCGACACACGGGTTCTGGATCTATGACCAGCGGCTCGTCATCGTGGAAACCATCAACACCGAGATGTGGCTGGACGATGACGAGTCCATCCGTCTGTACGAACGGGCTTGGGGCTGGCTGGCCGAGTCGGCGGTGTTCGGTCGGCAGGCGCAGCGGGTCATCGGGCGGGCGAGGGCCTCCATCGACACGGTGTGAGCAAACCGTGAGTACATCCCGAGGGGTGCGCGCAATCCCGCGCAATCGTCGCGCACGCGACCAATGAGCGTCCTTACGGTCATCCCACCGCGGCCCTCGGAGGCAGATCGTGACCACACACCACGTCGGCGACCAGAAGGTGCCAGGGGCATCGTGTCTCAGGCGCTACCGCCCGCCAGGCCCGAAGGAGGCCCCCGGGCTGCTGTGCGACGTGCGCGAGACCGCGAACCTCGTCACGACCGCGCATCTGCACTTCACCACGCCCGCAGGCGCCCGCTGATGAAGCCGCGGAGCTGACGCGACCGCCGCCGGCCCGGGGGCGAGGGCCGCCCCCGTTCCCCCACCTCCGACAGGTGGGAGGTGTCCTGCGAATCGAGGCAGGAGAGGAGGGAATCATGGCCGAGTGCGATCACGAGTGGACGAAATGGTCTGGTAAGAACCGGTGCCGGAAGTGCGGTGCCACCCAGAGTTGAATGGGGGCGGCACCATCCAGAGCTGGACAGCGTGACCGCAGGGGCCTCAGCGCGAGGCCCCTGCGATACCGGAGAGGAACCCATGTCGTCATTCCGCGTCCGCTGGGAAGACCTTCCCTCCGTGCTCCGGGCCGAAATCGCGCGGCGCACCGGCAAAGTGCGGGCGGTCGAGCCGGTGACCGGGGGAATCACCTGCCCGTTGACGCTCGTCATCCACACGGCCCGCGAGGGGCGCCTCTTCCTCAAAGGCGTACGGGACGACGACGGCCCCGGGCTCGCCGCTCTGCGCCGGGAGGAGGAACTGAACGCGACGGTCACCGGGGCCGGTCCGGCGATCCGGCACACCTTCCACGCGGGGGGCTGGCGGTGCCTGGCCTTCGCCCACATTCCGGGCCGGACCGCCGACCTCAGCCCCGGCAGCCCCGACCTGCCCGCCGTCACCACCACCATCCGCCGGATGACCGGGCTGCGCCCGCCCGGGTCCGTCGCGCTGCCCACCCTCGCGAGCACCTACGCGGGAGTCCTGGCGGCCGGTGAGGCCGAGCTGCTCCACGGCGGGCAGCTTCTGCACAACGATCTCCACCCGCACAACATCGTGGTCAGCGGCGCGGGGAAGGCGTACGTCGTGGACTGGGCGATGCCCTGTCTCGGTCCCGCGTGGGCCGACCCCGCCAACACCGCCGTGCGTCTCATGGAGTCGGGCCACAGCCCGGACGACGCACTCGCGTGGCTCGACGCCTTCCCCGTCTGGCGCCGTGCCGACCGGCGAGCCGTCGAGACCCTGGTGGCCGTCGAGTGCCGACAGCTGACGGCGTCCGTGGGGAAGGACGGCGCGGCGGCCAGCAACGCCCGCTTCCAGCAACTCCTGGCCCACCCGCCCCGCTGAGCCGCCACGTGTGATGCGGCTCAGCGGGACAGCAGCTCGCGGATACCGTCCCGCGCGGACCAGGCCGCGCGGTGGCCGACGGTGTACGGGTAGAGGGTCTTGAGCTGGTTGCGGACGCGGCCGGACGGTGCGGTCCGGGCGGCGTCGACCGCGCGGTGGGTCTCCGCGGCCCCACTGGTGACATCGCCGACGAGGAAGTGGCATTCGGCCAGCAGCGCCCGGTCGATCGCGTGCGAACGTCCGGCTTCCGGGCCGAGCACCGAGAGGGCCCTCCGGAACTCGGCGGCGGCGGCCGGTGCGTAGCCTCCGGGGTCCTGCCTGGCGAGGTCGAGGAGCCCGCCACCGGTGACACCGGCCAGCTCGGCCGTGTCGAAGTACGCGATCCAGTACGGCTCGCCATCGCCGGGTCCCGCGTCCGCGAGCGCCTCCTCCGCCCGCCCGATGGCCCGCCGGAACCCGGCTGGACGCCCCTGCCCCGCGTACGCCCACGCCTCCCGGCTGTGCAGCATGGCCCGCACACGCGGTCCGACGACCTGTCGGGCGCCCTCCTGGGCGAGGTGGACGAGCTGAAGCGCGTCATCGGCCCGGTCCCGGTAGAGCATCTGCCGGGCCATTCCCGCGAGCACATTGGCCCCGAAGACCAGATCCCGCCCGGCGTGCGCGGCCCGCAGCGCCAGCCGGTAGTAGTCCTGGGCGCGCCGTTCCGAACCCGAGTCCCACGCCATGGAAGCGGCGCTGCCGGCGAGCTGCGCCATGATCCCGTACAGCCGGGTCTCGATATGCGGTGCCTGGTGCTCGTCCAGGGCCGCGGCGACCTCGTTGAGCAGCCCCAGCACGACCTGACGGCGCAGACTCCCGTCGGAACGACTCCAGTGCCGGCACATCCGTGCGATGTCCTCCAACTCGTCCACCTCCCGGGCCCCGAGTCGCCCACGGCGCGCGGGGCGCACACAGGTCGCGGCGGGCCGCAGCCAGCCTTCCAGCGAGTCGAGCAGAGCCCCGCCGGTCAGGGTGGCTCCGGTCAGGGCGCGCGTTATCGCGCGTCTGTCCATCACGAAATCGCTCCTCGTCAGGTCGGCTGCCATGGTCACGGTGACATCAGCCCGCCACGGCACGTCGTCCGTCGGGTGCTGGGCCGGGCGCTGCGGTTCCGTGGGGCGGTTCTCCCACGTACGGGGTGCGAGTCCGAGCAGGTGCCCGGGGACGCGCAGTCCGTCGGAGATCCGGCACACCACGTCGAAGGAGGTGACCCGCTGCCGGCCGCTGATGATCGTGGACACCTTGCCGGGGGTGAGCCCGCAGGCGACCGCGATCCGGTTCTGGGAGAGCCCGCCCCACTTCTTGACGAGGGCGAAGAAGGCGGCGAAGTCGTGTTCGGAGAGCGCCGCCCGTACATCCGCCCGGTCGAGCACGGCGGGAGCCAGTGGGCCGGGGCTTGTGACATCCATGAGGGCCGACCTCCGGAGCGATCCTCAGCACCCGGGGGTGCCTTGTCGGAACATCAACGAGTGTATGACCGCCTCGGTAACCCCCGCCGGTCATGGTGCCGTTGCGCGGACGGGTCGACGCTTCGGGGAGGCAACCGACGACGACTTGGGGACCACCCATGATGACGATGAAGGTGTACCGGGCGAGCCCGAACGGAGAGCGACATCCCGCCGGGCCGACGGTGACGGTACCGAGCGGGGACCTGCCGCCGTCCCCGGCCTCGCTGCGGTTTCCACCGTGCGCCTGCCCGCGCTGCTCGGCGGCCGGCTCGGCGGCACCGGACACCAACGGCGGAGCGGGGGCCGGGACATGACGGAGATGGGACTCCCGGTCGACCTGCCGCTTCCGTTGGAGCCGCCCGAGCCAGCCGAGGGGTGTGAGGTGTGCGCGTCGCACGACGTGTGGCGGACACGTGCCCTCCGCGCCGGGGACTACTCCCGGGCCACCGACCACAGTGTGCGGATCCGCCGTCACGACACCGGGCACGGTGGCTGATGGAGATGACCGTATGGAGAGACCGCCGCGCACGGGCTGAGGCATCGGCCCAGGCCCTGCGCACCGCGCTCGCCGACCTCGGTCTGCCCGAGCGGGCCTGGGACCCGATCAGACCGATCGTCACGGCGTCCGGCAACGCGTTCGTGGACCTCGGAATGCTCCGTCCCGGAGACGTGGACCCTATCGTCGCCGCACTCACCACCGTACGAACGGACCCGCCCCAGGCCCGACCATCCTCCGGAAAGCCCCCGCCCGCACGCGCCTGCGGGCGGGGGCCCCACGGGTCAGTCCGTGTGGACGATGGAGACGACCGTGACGGTCAGGACGCTGCCGCTGATCCAGTAGTCGGTCACTGCGCCCGCGAGCACCGCGCGGCGTTTGTCACGCAGTCCGTCAACCGGGTTGCCGAAGGCGTACGGCGTGGCCGCCACCTCGGTGATCTCCCGTTTGAACCGGGTGCGGCGGTCCTGGCTCATCTTCTTCAGCGCGTCGAAGGCCATATCCGTGTACGCGACACGATGGGTGATCACCGTGTGCCCTCTTCGCCGGGGCCGAAGAAGTCCGCCACCTCTTCCTCGGAGACGAGGCCGGAGAAGTCGCCCCGCTCCAAGCGCCTGACCCTGGCCTCCTTCGCCGCGATCAGGTCCGGCCTGGTCCGCTGCGCCCACTCCGCCAGCAGCAGGAACAGATCCTCCGCCGCCGCCTCTCCGACCCCGGCGTCGAACTCGGCGCGCAGATCGGGCGGGAGCGCGTCCCGGATGCCGTTGATGGTCGCGGGCAACTCGACCCTGTTCCCGTCCAAGTAGGTGCTGAAGGTCTTCCCTGTTCTGGTCCCGGCCATCCGCTCCCCGCTTCCGCGCGTCTCCGGTCAGGCTATCCGCCCAACGCGGCCCGGTAGCGAAGTTCGATGCTCCGCTCAACGCACCCGACCGGTCCACGTGTCCGGCCCCTTCCGGATACGCAGACAGCGGCGGCGGTGCCTTCTACGATGAAGGTCGAGCCCTCGTTCCTCGAACCGTTGGGGAGGCCGGCATGGAGATGCCGAGCCCACGTCCGTCGGCGCACAAGCCCCGCCCGGACTACCCGCCCAAGACGCCCCCGCCGCCGAAGAAGCCACCGTCGCCACCGCCGCCCGAGACGCTGACGGGACCGGACGCCATGACGCGTACGAGCGTGGGCCGGGGCCGTCGAGTGATGGCGAACCGCCAGGGCGCGGCGTGGATCCTGGACGTCCAGCCCTGGGCGAAGGCCAAAGGTGCGCACCATGTTGCGGAGCAGCTCCTCCGCTGGGGGTGCCATCGGCCGGAGGGACTGGACGACTTGGTCCGCTTCCTGATGGCGACGGTCATGAACGACGGTGGCCGCCGGGTCAGTCTGCACCTGGCGGAGGAGAGCCAGCGGGCGCTCGTCCTCGCCCTGAGCCACCAGCCGCGCCCCCCGGCCATGGACGCGACCGTCCTACCCCGTCTCCAGGTGCTCGGCGCGCTGAGCTGCGGCACGGAGGCCACGGTCGAGGGACGGCAGGTGTGGGCCGTGGTCGACCTCGCGCGAGGGGTGCGGACGGATCTGCGGTAGGGGCCCACCAGCCCGTATGCACGGAGGCAGGGCGCGACACCCCGTCGTGCCGATCATCGAGGCCCCGGCCCCGCTGAAGACCTGCGGGTGCGAGCCCCCTCCGTCGTGCCAGGTTCGCGTGCCGGCCCCGGCCCGGCCGCAGTCGCTCCGCCACCCGATCGGGTGGCATCCGCTCGGAGGGCCCCCCGGTGCCCGAACGCCCCGGCCACCCGGAAGCGGGGACTCGGCGAGGGCGTCGGGGAGCCGCCCCGGACTCGTGAGGGTGATCGAGCACCGGGCGACGGGTCGTTCGGTGGACGGCTACGGCGTCGCACGCCACTCAGGTGGGAGGGTTCGCTCAACGGCGTGGAGCATGGTGCCGGTGGAGCGAAGGAAACCTGCGGGGAGAGGAGTTGAGCCGATGCGGTGGACGGTTCACGGGGAGCGGCAGATCTATGAGAACCCGTGGGTCAACCTCTGGCTCGCCGATGTGCAGCAGCCCGATGGCCACCGGCTGGAGCACCATGTCGTCCGGATGCGCCATCTCGCGGTCGCCGTCGTGGTCGACGATCGGCGGCGGGTGCTGATGATGTGGCGACACCGGTTCATCACCGACACCTGGGGCTGGGAGTTGCCCATGGGGCTGATCGAGCCGGGTGAGACTCCGGCGCGGACCGCCGTGCGGGAGGTGGAGGAGGAGACCGGCTGGCGTATCGGGGCCGTACGCCCCCTGGTGTACGCGCAGTCGGCGAACGGGATCACCGACTCGGAGCACCATGTGTTCCGCGCGGACGGCGCGGTCCACATCGGTCCGCCGACGGAATTGAACGAGTCGGACCGGATCGAGTGGATTTCGGTCGACAAGATCCGGGGGATGATCGACCGCCGCGAGATCGTCAGCGGCGGCAGCCTGCTCGGGCTGCTCTATCTGCTGTTGGACGACGCCGGCCGGGAGGCGCCCGAGGCGTGACCGGGCGGCGGCGCCGACACCCTCCGTACGAAGGATGTTCGAGCCGTGATGACCTTACGTCGTTGGTGGCGGACAGCCACCGCCGTGGCCGCCGCATTACTCATCGCCCACCAGGTGCCCGGAGCGCCCGCGAACCGCTCCGGGCCCCCCGCCAAGGTGCGCACCGCCGCCCTGTCGGTGGGCGCGGACGGGGCCTCGGCCGTCCTCACGAAACGCGGCACCCCGCGGTTCAGCATGGTTGGTGTCACCTGGGCCGATCCGACCGCGCGGGTCACCGGGCCGGTCGAGGTACGGACCCGGGACAGCCGCTCGGGCGTCTGGTCCGGGTGGCTGCCGCTGGGCGGTGACGGCGGTCGGGGCGACGGTGGCGGACGCGGGCGCGGTGGGACCGAGCCCGCCTGGGTCGGGCCGTCCGACGGAGCCGAGGTACGGGTGAGCGGGACGCGAGGCGCGGGCGCCGGGCTTCCCCGCGGGCTCCGGCTGGACATGATCGACCCCGGTCCCGACCGGCGCCCCGAGGGGGGCGGAGGGGACGGCATGGTGCCGGTGGCATTCACGCGCGACGCGCCGGACATCGTCTCCCGTGACTCCTGGGGCGCCGACGAGTCCCTCAGCCCCGGTGCACCCGACTATCTCCCCGGCGGCGTGGTCAAGGCCGTGGTGGTCCATCACACCGCCCACTCCGACGACTACACCTGCGCCCAGGCCCCCGCCGTCGTACGCGCCATCCACACGTACCACGTGGCCCAGTTGAGCTGGAACGACATCGGCTACAACTTCGTCATCGACAAGTGCGGCACCGTCTACGAGGGCCGCAAGGGCGGCGCTGACCAGCCGGTGCTGGGCGCGCACGCCTACGGATTCAACTCCGAGACCACCGGTGTCGCCGTCATCGGTGACCACACCGACGCCGCACCCCCCGATGCCGCGCTGACCGCGGTGGCCCGGGTCGCCGCCTGGAAGCTGGCGCGGTACGGGGTCGATCCGACCGGTACCACCACCCTCACCGCGGGCGCGGACGGGAGCAACCACGCCCACCAGTCGTGGCAGGAGGGCGACGCGCTCACCTTCCCCGCCATCCACGGGCACCGGGACGGCTACCCCACCGAGTGTCCCGGTGACGCGTTCTACGACCGGCTCCCGGACGTACGGGACCGGGCCGGCGACGACGGGTAACCGACGCCTCCGCACGGTCGGCGGGCCGGGGGCGAACGGCCAGGACCCCGGCCCGCCGCACCGGGTTGGCGGGCGACGAGCACATCGGCCGGGCCTTCCCGCTGCCGCACGGCGATCGCGAGCAGCGCCAGCGGCGAGCCCGACCGCCAGGACCCCGGGAGACCCAAGGAACCCAGGGGCCTCAGCGGCGTGGCGACGGCGGTACGGGGAGGAGTGCCAGCGCCCCCGCCAGGGCGAACAGTGCCAGCACCCGCCAGCGGTCCGCCGCGCCCTCCCACCGCGCGGTGTCCTCGGGATCGCTGAACAACGCCACATCCGACGGCAGGAAGACCAGCGTCAGCACGACCACCACCAGCGCGGACGCGCTCACCAGCCCGCCACCCCGCCCCTGTGTGAACCGCAGTCCGGCCAGGGCGAGCGCCACCGTGAGGAGGGCCAGCGCCGCGGACTCGGCCGCGAGGTCCCCGTACGGGAGTTCAGGACCCGGCTGGAGCGCCCGACCCACCAGGACCACGCCGAGGGACCAGGCGGCGGCCAGGACGAGCAGCGCCCCGGCGATCCGCAGCGAGCGGCGCAGCCACCACGGCGACGGGCAGAGCGCGGTGGTCGTGGCGGCCGGATCGTCCAGCACGAAGCCCAGGCCCAGGCCGCCGAGGACTGCGGCGAGATGCGCCAGCAGGACGGCGGCGCCGAGATCGACCTCCAGCGAGAAGACGAAAGGGACGGCACAGACGACGGCGCCAAGACCCGCGCCGAACAGCAGCGGCAGGGTGCGCGCGGCGCGGTACTCGTAGGGGAGGACGGGACGCGCCACGCGCAGAGCACGGCGGAGTCGACGGCCCGCGGTCGGCGCGGGCACGGTCCTGGGAGAGCCGGGGGTCGGCGCGGACTCGGTGCCGGGAGGGCCGGGAGTCGGCCCGGATTCGGCCCCCGAACGGCCCGCGGTCGGCGCGGACTCGGTGCCGCCCGCTCCCCCGGGACGGCCGGCAGTCGACGCGGGCGACGGTCGACTCCCTCTTCCGGGACGGCCGGGAGTCAGCGCGGGCACTGGACCGCCTCCTCTCCCGGGACGGCCGGGGGAACCGCCGGAGCGCTGACGCCGAGGAGTTGGGCCGCGCGCGTGGAAGTGGTGGCCGGGTCGGTGAGTTCCGTCCAGGAGCCCGCCACCTTGGCCCGGACCTCGGCGGCCGGGAGGTCGAGCAGTTTCATCGCGGTCTCGGCGTCACCGCGTTCCACCCGTGCCATCGCGAGCGTGCCGCCGAAGCCGACATCGCCCCAGCTCCGCTTCAGCATCGAGCGCAGGGCGGGCGCGGTCTCCGGCGCCGCCTGGGCGGCCAGCCAGAAGGAGACGATGCCCGGTCCGCCGCAGACCAGCTCCGTACCGGGCCGGTCGGCCGCGGGTCGCCCCCCGGCCGCACCGCCCCGCACGACCCGCAGGGCGAATGAGGTGGCGAAACCGCTGGTGTCGTCGGTCGCGGAATCGTCGCCGTTGCCCCAGCCGGTGCCCACCACGATCGCTCCCGGGGTGCCCGCGCGCCGGTCGTCGTCGGCCCAGCTCTCCTTCGGCAGGGTGCCGTTGAAGATGCCTCCCGAGGAGGGGAGGGGGGCGATGCGCTGCCGGACCACGTAGTGCTCCCGCTGGGCGGCGGCCGGGACCCGGCGCAGGATGCCGTCCACGACCCGGGACCACTCCCGGTGCCGGTCCAGGAATTCGGGGAAGGCGCAGTAGGTGATCCGCTCCTTCCGTACGCAGCGCTGATCGGCGGACGGCGCGTTCACGGCCCGGTCCCGGGCCTCGGTGACGGAGTCGGGCACGGGGAGCAGTTGGGCCGCGCCGGTCGCCAGCGCGCCGGCGACCGCGAGCGCCGTGGTGATCCGCACGGCAGGGCCGCGCAGCCCCGTCCGGAGCAGGGCCACCGCGCCGAACGCGGCGGCGAGGAGGAGGAGATAGAGCAGATGGAGCGCGGCCGGGCGGCCCAGCAGTTCGGACGGCAGTCCGGACCGGTGCCCGTCCTCGACGGCGATCAGCCCCCACCACCGCCAGGGGGAGAAGACGAACATCCCGCCCACGACGGTGGCGATGCCCAGCACGCCCAGGGTGATCGGGCCCGCCGCGACGGAGGTGGAGAGGGTGCCGATCAGCACGGCGAGCGCGCCGGCCAGCAGGACGACGGCGGGTCCCGCCGCGAGTTCGGCCGCGGAGGGGGTGCCGACCGCGCCGGGGAGCAGGGCGAGCCAGACCGTCCGGGCCCCGGCCAGGACGGCGACGAGGGCGACGGCCGGGAGCACCGCGAGGAGATGGGCGGCGGCGCGCTGCCAGGGTTCGAGGACCAGGGTCCGGAACCAGGCGTCGGTGCCGTCCCTGGCGGGCCGGAGCACGGCCAGGTGGACGGCGAGGAAGACACCGGCCGCCACCAGGAGTAGCTGGAGCTGGAGGTAGCGGTCCTGGTCGTGGAGGACGGGGAAGTCGGAGGCGCCCGAGACCACCGTCTCGTAACCCCACAGTCCGATGCAGAGGGCCAGTGCGACCAGTAAGGCGGGGTGGCGCAGCAGCCGGCGCGCCTCGGCGCGCGCGAGGGCGCGGATTCCGGTCAGGGGGGCGGTCGGGCCCGGCCGGGGGGCGGGTGGGGTGCTCACCTTGTACGAGGTGCTCATGCGGCCGGCCCTCCTCGGGTGTCGAACGGGTCCTGGGCGCCGAGCGCGCCCCCGGTGTTGAACGAGTCCCGGGCGCCGAGCGCGCCCCCGGCAGCGTTGGGAGGCCCCTCCCGACCGGACAGCGAGTCCCGGCCGCCAGGAGGCCCCCCGAGGCCCGTCAACACCTCCTGGGCGTCGGAGTTGAGCAGCAGGTAGGCGTCCTCCAGGGTGGGTTCCGCCAGCTCCGCACCCTCCGGCGGCACGCCGATGTTGCGGTGGACGCCGGTGCCGGTGCGCCAGCCCGCGACCGAGCGCGGATCGCGGTCCTGACTGAACCAGACACGCCCCCGGGCGACCTCGCCCAGCCCCTGCGGGGTGGCGTCGTAACGCACCCGCCCGGCGCTGAGGACGACCACACGGTTGCAGAGCGCGGCCACGTCCTCCGTCTGGTGGGTGGAGAGCAGGACCGTGCGGCCCGCGCCCAGTTCGGCGATCAGCTCGCGGAACCGCAACCGCTGCTCCGGGTCGAGCCCGACGGTCGGTTCGTCCAGGATCAGCAGCTCCGGATCACCGACCAGCGCGGACGCCAGGGCGACCCGCTGGCGCATCCCCCCGGAGAGGGCCTTCATCCGCTTCCCGCGCTCCCCGGTAAGCCCGACGGCCGCCAGCACCCGCCGTACCTCCTCATGGCGGGCCGCGCGCACGGTGTGCTCCTTGAGGATGGCGACGTAGTCCACGAACTCGAAGGCGGTGAAGTGCCGGTGATAACCGGGGGACTGCGGCAGATAGCCCAACCGGCGACGGATCTCCTGGCGCTGGGCGGATACGAGCGGATCCCGGCCGAGCACCCGGATGTCGCCCCCGGTGGGCACCAGCGCGGTCGCGAGCGCGCGCAGCAGGGTGGTCTTGCCCGCGCCGTTGGGCCCGAGGAGTCCGGTGACACCGTTGGTCAGGCTCAGGGTCACATCGTCGAGGGCCAGGGTCTTGCGGTAGCGGACCGTCAGGCCGTGCACCGATGTGCCGGCGACGGTGACCGTCGCGGCGGAGAGGTCGGGTGTCATACGCGGAGTCCCTTCTCGATGTCGAAGTCGGCGCGGAGCAGCGCCAGCAGGGTCACGGCGGCGATCAGCAGTCCGGCGAGGACCGACTGTCCGGCGAGCGAGAACAGCAGCTCGGAGTGGCGGGTGGCGGTCACCGCGCCCAGCCAGCAGGCGCCGGCCGCTGCGGCGGCGGCCACGGAGCCGAGCCGGGGCAGCAGCAGCAGGCAGACGACGGTCACCAGACAGGAGGGCAGCAGCCAGCCGAAGGCGGCGGGGCTCAGCCCCGGCAGGGCCAGCGAGGCGGCGGCAGTCAGGACGACGGTGGCGCCGAGGACAGCGACCGTGCGCAGCACCACCAGCCGGAACGCGCTGGGCGCGGCGACCTGTCCCAGTTCGTACGCGGGGTCCCAGCGGCGGCCGAGCGAGCCAGCGACTCCGGCGGCGGGCAGCAGCGGCGCCACCGCGAAGAAGGTGAGCGGGGTGTCGCCCGGCTCGGCGAGGCGGGCGGTGAGGGCGGCGAACAGGAGGGTGACGACGGTGCCGAGCAGCCAGGTGGCGCGGAGCGCGGGGGCCGCCGCCAGCAGCCTGGCCGTGTGGTCGGGAACGCCCAGCGCGAGGAGCAGCCGCTCCCAGGGGCCGGGCAGGGGGATGTCGATGGCGCGGTCGAGCCGCTCCCAGCCCCGGTCGAGCGCCGGGGTGTCGGTGTACGGGGCGAGCCGGGCGCGGCAGTGGGCGCAGGCGTCCAGATGGGGCTCGAAGCGGTGGCGGGTGTCAGGGGCGAGGATGCCGTGCGCGTACTGGCGCAGGATCTCGCCGGGGGGGTGGGGGTTCGCCGGGTGCTCGGTCATCGCTGTCGTCCCTCTTCTCCTTCTCGTCCTTCTTCCTGCGGTCGTGCCGCGCGCTCAGTCGGCTGCCGGCCGGCCGCCGGAGGGTCCGTCGCCGCGCGTTGCCGGACCGTACGGATCGGAGGCGTACGGGGCGGTGCCGTACGGGGCGGGGGCGTGGCGCCTTCCGTCGTACGGTCGCGGTCACCGGCTCGGTCACCGGCTCGGGCGGCCCGCTCGGGGTCGGTCGGGTCCCGGTCACGCGCCAGCTCCTCGCGGAGCCGGGTACGGGCCCGCAGGGCACGGGACTTGACCGTGCCGGTGGGCAGCCGGAGCCGCTGGGCCGTCTGCCGGGTGGTCAGCCCATCCAGGACGGTCGCCTGGACGACCTCGCGCAGATCGGGGGAGAGCCGCCCGAGCGCTGCCCGCACCGCCCCGAACTCCCCCGACGCCAGCGCCTGTTCCTCCGCGGACGGGGCGGTGGAGCCGCGGAGCGCGGCGAGCGCCCGTCGCAGCCGGCCCTGGCCGCCCTGGGTGCGGTCCGCGTCCACGAGGCGCCGGTCGGCGATCCGCCAGAGCCAGCCGCCGAAGTCCCGCACCTCGGGCTGCCGCCCCTCGGCGCAGCGGCGCCAGACGGCGAGGAAGGTCTCCTGCACGATGTCGTCCACCTGCGCGGCGTCGGCACGGCGGTATCGCAGCCGGGCGGTCAGCCAGGGCGCGTAGCGGCGGTACAGCTCCTCGAAGGCCGCCCGGTCGCGCTCACGCAGCGCGGCCAGCAGCTCGGCGTCCTCCGGCTCTTCCTCGGTCGTCACCCTCACACCTGCTCGTCGGAGGGAGGCCCCTCACCGGTTCACGCCCATGATGTGACATGCGTCACAGTCGGTCTTGCGTCAACATCGCCGGGGCCATTCCGGTTCCCAGGGGCCACACCGTGCACATATGAGCCTGATCAATGACCCCGCACCTCACCCATAGAAACGGATGAGGCGACTCCATCACACCCCACCGGACAAACACGTCCGGAGAAATGAATTCCGGCTGAGGCATTACGGCGATCTTCGAATATGCCTTGCTCTTGGTGTCGTTGGATACATAGCGTTCTCATGTCGGAAACGAATGACACACGAAGGAGCTGGAATTGCGATCTCTCAAACGAGGCTTAGCACTGACCGCCGCCGTCGCGGCGCTCGGCGCCGGCACCCTCGGGACCGCCTCGGCGGCCACCGCCAACCCCGCCGACTCCAAGGCCCGCACCGCCACCACGTCCCGGGTCGCCGACGAAATCCGGCTGCCCGCGGCCCCCGGCTGTATCTCAGCCTGGCGGTCCGGCAACAAGGCGTACGCCTACAACGGCTGCGACGGACAGCACCGCATCAAGTTCATCTGGGCCTTCGCACCCGACAGTAATTGTTTCACCATCCGCCCGGGCGAGACGTGGTCGCACACGAAGCCCAGCGGAATCGCCCGATTCGACGGACTGCGAAGCTGCTAATAGTCGGCATGTTCGCGTCATGCATCGGCAGCTAGAGTCCGACGAATAGAGATCGACGAACAGAGATCGGCGAATAAATGGGTGCGGCTTCCCGAACTCGACCTTCGGGAAGCCGCACGCGGTCATATTAGGGCCGGAATTCCACACCGTACAGACCGGCCCACCGCCCCCGCCCAGGGGCGCGCTTCAGGCCACCGGCGCCAGCAGCGGACTCTTGTGCCGGACCAGCCACTGCCGGTAGGCCGCCACCCGGGACGCCGCCTCCCGGTAGGCCGCCGCGAGGTCCTCGTACACCCCGTCGTACGGCTCCCGGGTCCCCGGTGGCGAGCAGAGCAGCAGTCGTACGGCGAGCGGGTCGCCCCGCAGCGGGCGGATCACCATGTCATCGCGCGGCCCCGACGTCGGCTGGCAGGGCGCCACCGCCTCACCGACCGCTATCAGGGCGGCGGCGGTGTGGTAATCCCCGTGCAGAACGGATGGGTTGAGCCCGGCCGCCACCAGGACCCGGCGCAGCCCGTCCCACTCGCCGTCCACGGTGGGATCCACGATCCAGCGGTCGCCGGCGAGATCGGCCAGCTCTACGACGGGTGCCTCCGCGGCCGGGTGACCGCGGGTCATGGAGACGAACTGGGGCTCGCGCTCGACCAGTACCCGCACGGTCAGCCCCTCCGGCACGATGAGGGGGCACCCCTCCACCTCGTGGACGAAGGCGACATCGAGCCCTCCCCCGGCGACCAGCCGCAGCAGGGAGTTGGCCGAGACATCCATATGGAGCGAGATGTCGGTGCCGGGCAGCCGCCGCCGCAGCCGGCCGAGCCAGCCGGGGAGGGCGCGGCTCGCGGTCGAACCGACCCGTAAACAGGGGCCGTCCGCGCCGGCCGCCACCGCCTTCGCCTCCACGACGAGCGCCGCCATCTCCGCCACCAGCGGACGGGCCCGGCTCAGCACGGCGCGGCCCACGAGGGTCGGCCGGCAGCCGGAGCGCTCCCGGGCGAAGAGTTCCGCGCCGAGGGCGTTCTCGATCCGCCGCAGTTGAGTCGTCAGGGACGGCTGACTGACGCCCAGTTGCCGGGCGGCCTTGTGCAGGCTGCCCGTGTCCGCGATGGCGCACAGGGCACGCAGGTGTCTGACCTCCAGCTCCATGACCCGAGAGTAGGTCCGGATTCAGCCGCCACACCAGACACACAGTTCGGGCACAGAGGGACGGACGGGGACAGGTGATGCGCCGGAGTTATCGAGAGTTGGCATCATCCCCGACCGGGGGCTTCTCCTCGACACTCTGCCGTACCGAACCCGTTCAACGGACGAGTAGGAGCCCCCCATGCGTCACCCCAGAACGGTTCTCTCAGCGGTTCTCGGCCTCGGTCTCGCCGCCGCCCTCGGCGCCGTACCCGCGACCGCGGCCCAGGCAGCCGACTCCCCCACGGCCGCTGCCACCCCGTCGTACGTCGCCTACGAAGGCTCGGCCGAGGACGCGAAGGCGACCAAGGCGTTCTTCGAGGCCGTGGTGAAGTCGGTCGCCGAGAAGCGGGCCGCGAACCCCGGCGCCCGCGTGGTGACCGTCAACTACAGCGCCGCCAGCGCGCCCAGGTTCCGGGCCCAGATAGCCTCCAGCACCCAGATATGGAACAGCTCGGTCGCCAACGTCCGGCTACAGGAGGGCGCCAACCCCAGCTTCCGCTACTACGAGGGCAATGACGCCCGTGGCTCGTACGCGAGCACGGACGGCCACGGCCGCGGCTACATCTTCCTCGACTACCGGCAGAACCAGCAGTACAACTCGTACCGGGTGACCTCGCATGAGACCGGTCACGTCCTCGGACTGCCGGACAACTACCGCGGCCCGTGCAGCGAGCTGATGTCCGGCGGCGGCCCCGGTACGTCGTGTCAGAACGCCTCCCCGAACGCGCAGGAGCGCGCCCGGGTCAACGCCCTGTGGGCCAACGGTCTTGCCGCCGCCATCGCCCGCGTCTCCTGATCACCGCGCCGGTCATGCACCGTGACCGGCTCCTGATCGCCCGAGATCCCGGCCGGGCACCGCGCGGTCGGTCCGGCCTCCCGCGGCAGGGAGGTGACCTCGGCGCCTGATGCCGCGGGCGCCGGGACAGCACCGGAACGCGAAGGGGTGTCCCGTCAGGTCACGACGGGACACCCCTTTCCTCGTTCCCTCGTTTCCCTTCACCGGCCGGCGCCACCCGCTACCGGCGGCGCGGGAGCGCGTCCGGGCGGTAGTGGGTGGCGCCGGCCGGTCACTCATGCCTCGGCCGAGGCCAGCACTCCCAACTCCGCCCCGGCCGGGAGCTGCCGCTGGATGTGGTCCAGCGCCTCGTCGAAGTCGCCCCCGGCAACCCCCGATTCATACGCCGCCCCGCCGTACCGCAGGGTGAGATTGAGGTCCGCCCGATCGAGGGACCCCTCGGGCCGTAGTTCGCCGAGCGTCAACAGACAGCTCAGCGTGGCCCGCTCGACCGCGCCGTCCACATGGACGGGGAGCGGTATGTCCCATTCCAGTACGCAGGAGGAGAGCACTCCCTCCGCCCCCACGACCTCCAGAGCGGCCAGCGAGGCCCCTTCGTACTCAACACCCCTGATGCGCGTGCGCAGTTGCCGCCCGTGCGCCGCGATCGTGACCGCTTCCGCGCCACGCCGGTCGCGGTACCAGCCCGCCCAGACTTCCGTCGACTCCGATGACATGGCGCGGACTGTAGCGGTACGGCGGCCTCCGCCGAACAGCAGGGATGGCTCAGACCGTACCCACGGTCGCACCGGGCCCGCCCCCGGAGTGCTCACCCGGTTGGCCGACAGAGGCTTCACAGGCGGGATTGTGGCAGGGGCCGGGGCCCCACGAGGGGACGAATGCCCCGAGCGTCTTGCGTCGCTTGATCACGGTACCGACAGGCTCTCCGCACACCGGGCACGTGGGCTCGGCCTGCGGGCGACGGACGGTCCGAACTCGTTCGCTGCCCATACCGCCAAGGATATGGCGGTATGGGCGGATCGGACACCCCGGCGATCAGGAATTTCGGCGGTACTTCGTGACCACGACGCCGTTGTCGAACGAGCGCACCGAGGTCAGCGCGAACTCGTCCAGCCGGAATCCGGCGGCGAACATCGGCATCCCGGAGCCGAGCACCACCGGATAGGTCTTGACGATCACCTCGTCCACCTCGTCACGGAGCTGACCTGCGAGATCGGCACCACCGCAGAGGTAGACACCGAGCCCGTCCTCCCGCTTCAGCGCCCGGACGGCCGCCACCAGATCGCCGGAGATGATCGTCACGCGCGGATCGGGTGATTCGGTGATGCTGCGGGAGGCGACGTACTCGCGCAGATGGGCGTACGGGCTGGTGATCCCGGCGTCGAGCGCGATCTGGTAGCTGGTACGGCCCTGGATGATCGTGTCGAACTCGCTGTTCGACCGGTCGTCGACGCCGAAGGCCCGGCGGGCCGGCGTCGGCAGCGTGTCCGCGCCCTCGGCGCCGAGGTACTCGGCGTACTCCCCCTTCACGAAGGAGGTGAAGAACTCGGCTTCACCGTCGGGGGCTCCGATGAAGCCGTCGATGGAGGTGGCGACGTAATAGCTGAGCTTGCGCAAACCGATCCCGTTCGTCGTTCGTCGTGGAGTAACGCCGTGGCCGCCCGCGGCCGACAAGCCACCGGGCGCAACCACTCCACCCATAGTGCTTCAGACGTAGTGGTTTGACAAGGGAATTCCGGGCGGGTCCGGCGGGCGATCGACCACCGGGCGGGCCGGCTGAGGCGCGGCCCGCCCAGGCGGGCGGCGGAGACCGGAGGGTGTGGGCGGCACGGGCGGGCCGGGGAGCGAGGGCCCTGAGGGCGGTACGGGCGGCGGTACGGGTACGCCCCGGGCGGGGCGGCACCCACGGGGGCGCCCGGGCGGCGTGGCGGCGGCCGTGGGGGCGCCCCGGGGGTGCCGTTACGGGGCCGTCAGTGGGTGCGGGTACCAGTGAGCGCGTACGGTCACGGGTCCGTCAGCGGGTGCGGCCACGGATCCGTCATCGCGTACGGCCACGAGCCCGCCAGCGCGTACGGCCACGAGCCCGCCAGCGGGTGCGGCCACGGGCCCGCCAGCGGGTGCGGCCACGGATCCGTCATCGCGTACGGCCACGGGCCCGTCAGTGGGTGCGGCGGGTGACGAACTCCGCCAGCGCCAGCAGATCCCCCGCCGCCGTCAGGTCCGGCACCGCGCGGGACAGCTCCTGCACCGCCCGCGCCATCCGGTCCGCCGCCTGGAGCTGCGCCCAGTCCCTGCCGCCGGCCCGCTCCACCGCGTCGGCGGCCAACCGCACCGCCGCCCCCGTCATCGGCCCCCGGTACAGCTCCGCCAGCTCCGCGCCCGCGTCGGTGCCCGAGGTGAGGGCCGCCACCACCGGCAGCGACTTCTTGCGCGCGGCGAGATCGGCCCCGGCCGGTTTGCCGGTCCGGCCCGGATCGCCCCAGATGCCGATCAGATCGTCGATGAACTGGAAGGCCAGTCCGGCCTCCCGGCCGAAGGCGTCCAGCGCCCCGGTCTCCTCCGGCCCGGCCCCCGCGTACAGCGCCCCCAGCGCACAGGCGCAGCCCAGCAGCGCCCCCGTCTTGGCGGTCGCCATGGCCAGGCACTCGCCGAGCGAGACCTCGTCCGGCGGGCGGCTCTCCAGCGCGCAGTCCGTCTGCTGTCCGGCGCACAGCTCGATGACACAGGCCCCCAGTCGTTCGGCGGCCGGCGCGGCGGCGGGGTGGTGGTCCTCGGCGAGCAGCCGCAGTGCGAGGGCGTGCAGGGCGTCCCCGGTGATGATGGCGTCGGCGGTGCCGAACACGGTCCAGGCGGTGGGGCGGTGCCGCCGGACGGGGTCGTCGTCGATGACGTCGTCGTGCAACAGGGTGAAGTTGTGCACCAGCTCCACGGCAGCCGCGGCGCGCAGGGCGGCCCCGACGGGCTCGCCGCCGCCGCCCAGGGCGCCCGCGGCGGCCAGCACCAGCGCCGGTCTGATGGCCTTGCCCTCGGCACCCGTGTCCGGGGTGCCGTCGGCGCGCTCCCAACCGAAGTGGTACCTGGCGACCCGGCGCAGCGGGCCGGGCAGCGAGTCGACGGCGGCCCGCAGACCGGGATCGACGGCGTCACGGGTGCGTTCCAGCAGGTCGACGGCGTCACGGCCCTCGACGGCCTCCGGCATGGTCAACGAGCGGTCCTTTCGGGGAGGGGACGGGAACCCGTGCCGGGGGCGCGGAAGCGGGCGCCGCACCCGTCCGGACGGGGAGCCCGACCGGAGGGCGCGGCGGCAAGTGCCCGCACCCCCCGGCCGGGGGGCGTGTTGTCAGCCCCAGCGGCTCACCTCGACGTTCTCCAGGATTCCGAGGGCGTCGGGGACCAGGACCGCGGCCGAGTAGTACGCCGTGACCAGGTAGGAGATGATCGCCTGCTCGTCGATGCCCATGAACCGGACGGAGAGGCTGGGCTCGATCTCGTCCGGGATGCCGGCCTGCCGCAGCCCGACGACGCCCTGTTCGGCGTCGCCCGTACGCATACAGAGGATGGACGTCGTACGGGCGTCGGTGACCGGGATCTTGTTGCACGGGAAGATGGGCACCCCCCGCCAGGCGGGTACGTGGTGGCCGGCCACGGCCACGCTGTCGGGGACCAGTCCGCGGCGGTTGCACTCCCGGCCGAAGGCGGCGATGGCCCGCGGATGGGCGAGGAACAGCTTGGAGCCGCGCCGCCGGGACAGCAGTTCGTCCATGTCGTCGGGGGTCGGCGGGCCGTCGTGCGGCTGGAGGCGCTGGCTGTAGTCGCAGTTGGCCAGCAGGCCGAACTGCCGGTTGTTGACCAGCTCGTCCTCCTGGCGCTCCCGCAGCGCCTCGACCGTCAGCCGGAGCTGCTGTTCGGTCTGGTTCATCGGCTGGTTGTAGAGGTCGGCGACCCTGCTGTGGACCTTCAGCACGGTCTGGGCGACGCTCAGTTCGTACTCGCGGGGGGCCGCCTCGTAGTCGACGAAGGTGTGCGGTACGACGGCCTCGCCGACATGTCCGGCCGAGAGGTCGATCGGGGCCTCGCCGTAGGCGTTGGTGCGCTGTTCGGGCAGGGCGGCGAGGCCGTCGAGATGGGCCTGGAGCGTGTCCGCGCGGGCCGCGAGGTTGAGCACGTCGGCGCGGGTCAGGACCAGTACCGTGCACGCGGTGGCGGCCCGGACGGTGTACGGCCAGGAGGCGTCGCCGCTGTCGAGTGCGGCCTCACCGAAGTAGGCGCCGTCGGCGAGGACGCCGAGGACCGCCTCGCCGCCGTAGGGACCGGCGCCGAGCTTCTCCACCCGACCGTGCGCCAGCAGGAAGACGCGGTCGGTCGGCGCGTCCGCGCGGGTGATGACCTGGCCCGCCGCGAACTCCCGCTGTTCGCAGCGGTTCGCCAGCTCGGCGAGCACCCCGTCGTCCGCGAACCCCCGCAGCGCGGGCAGTTCACCCAGCTCGGCCGGGATGACGGTCACCCGGTCCCCGGTCTGCACGAAGGTCACCCGGCCGTCGCCCACGGCGTAGGTGAGGCGGCGGTTCACCCGGTAGGCGCCGCCCTCCACCTGGACCCACGGCAACATGCGCAGCAGCCACCGCGAGGTGATCTCCTGCATCTGCGGCACGGACTTGGTGGTGGTCGCGAGATTCCGCGCGGCAGCCGTACCGAGGCTCTGCTGCTTCGGTGTCCGCCGCTCATCACTCTCATCGCCGACGGACCCCACCGAGCCCACCGGACCAACCGGACCAACCGACATGTATCTCCCTCTCGATCATGGCCTGTTCATGGCGTCGAGCACCGGCCCGAACTGCCGAAGAAAGCTTCCACCACGGAGAGTCGTCGCACTATTACACAAATGGATGGGACTAATCGGCCACCGCCACGGGCACCGTGCACGGAATTGAAAGTTCCGCAAGAGGGAACGAACGGCACTGACCGAATCACATCGCACACCGCCCGAACACGTCTGACGCCGGCATCAGTTGGGGTAGCTGGACAGTACGGAACATTCCACACAAGAACTCCACCCCAGGGAGCCGGTCATGGCCTCACCCCTGTCCGCGAACAACCTTCTCGCCGCGCTGCGCGATGAGGGGCTGACCGTCGTCGAAGTCGGCGACTGGCGCACCCACAACCGGAACGCCAGAGGCCCCTGGGGTCCGGTGCACGGAGTGATGATCCACCACACCGCCACCAGGGGGACCGCGCGCACGGTCGCGCTCTGCCGCGACGGCCGCGACGATCTGCCGGGACCGCTCTGCCACGGCGTCATCGCCAAGAACGGCACCGTCCACCTCGTCGGCCACGGCCGGGCCAACCACGCGGGCGAGGGCGACGACGACGTCCTGCGCGCCATCGTCGCGGAGCGGGCACTGCCCCGCGACAACGAGGCCAACACCGACGGGAACCGCTACTTCTACGGCTTCGAGTGCGAGAACCTCGGCAACGGCGACGACCCCTGGCCCGCCGCGCAACTGGACGCCATCGCGAAGGCCGCGACGGCGCTCTGCCGCCGCCACGGCTGGTCGGCCCGCTCGGTCATCGGACATCTGGAGTGGCAGCCGGGCAAGGTGGACCCCCGGGGCTTCACCATGAGCTCCCTGCGCGAGCGCGTCCACGAACGGCTGACGTAGAGCCTCTCCTCTGGATCCGTCCGGGCCCGCGCCCCCGCCTTCCGGCACGACCCCTGCCGTCTTCCGGCACGACCCTCTGTCCCCCGTCGTCGGCGCAGGTGAGAATGGGTACGTGCCCCCGGAAGCGCTCGACCCCACCGCCGTCCTGCGCCCCCGGCTGCCCTCCCCCCTCCAGCAGGTCGACGACCCGCTCTGGGCGCGCCACGGCATCCGGCTGCTGCTGAAGCGCGACGACCTCATCCACCCCGAGCTGCCGGGCAACAAGTGGCGCAAACTCATGCCCAATGTGCGGGCGGCGGCCGGGCGCCCCCTCCTCACCTTCGGCGGCGCCTACTCCAACCACCTCCGGGCCACCGCCGCGGCCGGCCGGCTGCTGGGCTTCCCCACCATCGGGGTGGTCCGGGGCGACGAGCTCGCCGGCCGGCCGCTCAATCCGTCCCTCGCCCGGTGCGCGGCGGACGGGATGCGGCTGGCCTTCATCGACCGCGCCACCTATCGGCGGAAGGACGACCCCGAGGTGCTGGCCGGTGTGCTGGCCCGGGTGCTCGGCGACCACTCCGGCTCCGGCGCGCCGGCCGATGTCCGGATCATCCCCGAGGGCGGCAGCAACGCCCTCGCCGCCGTCGGCTGCGCGGAGCTCGGGCGGGAACTGCGCGGACACGCCGATGTCGTCGCCGTCGCCTGTGGCACTGGTGGCACCCTGGCGGGTCTTGCGGCCGGGCTCGGCACCGCACAGCGGGCGATCGGGTTCCCCGCGCTCAGGGGCGGCTTCCTGGCCGCCGAGACCGAACGCCTCCAGCGGGCGGCGTTCGGTGGGCGTACCGGCGACTGGTCCCTCGACGAGCGCTTCCACCACGGCGGATACGCCCGTACGACCCCCGCGCTCGACGCGTTCGCGGCGGCGTTCGAGGCCCGCCACGGACTGCCCGTGGAGCGGGTGTACGTCGCCAAGATGCTGCACGGCCTGGCGACGCTCGCCGCCGATGGCGCCTTCTCCCCCGGCACCACGGTCGCCGCCGTCGTCACCGGTCAGCCGGATTCGGCGTCATCCTCCTCGCGGTAGGCGGCGGCCTCCTCCAGATCGAGCCTGCGCAGCAGGGTCCGCAGCATCTCGTCGTCGATCCGGCGCTGGTCCCGCAGCCGGACGAAGACCTGGCGTTCGGTCTCGATCATCTCCCTGGCGAGCCGGCGGTAGGTGTCGTCGGCCGATTCGCCGGTCACCTCGTTGACGGCGCCGAGCCGCTCCCAGACGGCGTTGCGCCGCCGTTCCATGACGGTGCGCAGCCGGTTCTCCAGTGGCTCCGGCAGCGCGTCGCGGTCGTCCGCCAACAGCTCGTCCAGACGCCGGTCGGCCGCCCGCGACGCCTCGCTCTGGGCCTGCGCTTCGGCGAGGGTCTCGGCCTGGGTGTCACGCTTCGGCAGCCGCAGCAGCCGAATCAGCGCCGGCAGGGTGAGCCCCTGCACCACCAGGGTGCCGATCACCGTGGTGAAGGTCAGGAACAGCACCAGGTTCCGGGCCGGGAAGGGGGCGCCGTCCGCGGTCGTCAGCGGAATGGAGAAGGCGATGGCGAGCGAGACGACACCGCGCATCCCGGCCCAGCCGACGATCATCGGCGCCTTCCAGGTGACGCCGGTCTCCCGCTCCCTGATCCGCCTGGAGAGCGCGCGCGGCAGGAAGGTCGCCGGGAAGACCCATACGTACCGCATCGCCACGACGAGGACGAAGACGATGACGGCGTACCCGAGCGACTCACCGACCCCATAGGCGCCGAGACCCTTCAGTACGTACGGGAGCTGGAGGCCGATCAGCGCGAAGACGGTGGACTCCAGGATGAACGCCACCATCTTCCAGACCGCCTCCTCCTGGAGCCGGGTGGCGAAGTCGACCTGCCAGCGGCGGTGCCCCAGATAGAGGCCGACGACGACCACGGCGAGCACTCCGGAGGCGTGCACCTGCTCGGCCGCCGCGTAGGCGAAGAACGGGATGAGCAGCGAGAGCGTGTTCTGTAGCAGCGGTTCCCGCAGATGGGTGCGGAGCCAGTGGATGGGGACCATCAGCAGCAGCCCGACCCCGATGCCGCCGATCGCCGCGAGGGCGAACTCCGCGACGGCCCCGGCCCAGCTCGCCCCTTCACCGATCGCGGCGGCCAGGGCCACCCGGTAGGCGGTGATCGCGGTCGCGTCGTTCACCAGGGACTCGCCCTGGAGGATCGTGGTGATCCGGCTCGGCAGCTTGAGCCGGCGGGCCACGGCGGTGGCGGCGACCGCGTCCGGGGGCGCGATCACCGCCCCCAGCACCAGGGCGGCCGTCAGCGGCAGCTCCGGCACCAGCAGATGGGTGAGCACGCCGACGGTGACCGTGGCGAAGAGCGTGTAGCCGACGGACAGCATCGCGACGGGCCGGGCGTTGGCCCGCAGGTCGAGGTACGAACTGTCGAGCGCGGCCATGTGCAGCAGGGGCGGCAGCAGCAGCGGCAGCACGATGTGCGGGTCGAGGGCGTACTCCGGCACTCCGGGGACGTACGCGGCGATCAGCCCGGCCGGCACCAGCAGCAGGGGTGCCGGTACGGCGGTTCTGCGGGCCGCTCCGGCGATCACGGCGCTGACCGCGATCAGCGCCACTAGGGGCAGTGCGTCCATTCGGCGTCCTCTGGTGCGTGCGCGTGCCGTGCGCGGTGGCCGCTTCGCTCCCCCGTCGGTCCCGCCGCCGGGGGGCCGCGCCGATCTCGCGATCCCCCGGAGCGCCGTGCGCCGCTCCCGCCGTGAAGGTCCGCCGTCACCGCCGTAACCTGGCCATCATGAGCGAGTGTCCGCACACGGCGGCGCTGCCCCGCCGGGAGCCCGTCCCGCTGGCCGAGACCTGCCGGGACTGTCTGACCGCCGGAGCCCAACCCGTCCATCTGCGGCTCTGTCTGGTCTGCGGCCATGTCGGCTGCTGCGACTCCTCACCGCTGCGGCACGCCACGGGTCACTTCGAGGAAACCGGGCATCCGGTGATGCGGAGTTTCGAGCCGGGGGAGGACTGGCGGTGGTGCTTCGTGGACGGTTCCCTCGTCTAGGACGCGGTTCGCTCGTCCGGGGCGACGGTTCGACGACCCGGGGCGTGGGTACGTCAACCCTCCGCCACTTCGGCGTATTTGGACTACGCAGACCTCTAGCCACCGTGTGTGCTCATATGCTTACCATGAGTGACCGAGACTTAGGGAGGGGGTCCGGCGACAGGGCATCATGGATCGCGATAGCGTCGCCGGGCCAGCATCGGCTACGCACGGACTGCGTAGCGACGGCTTCGGGATCACTTCCCGTGGCCCCGAAAGAGCTTGTGTCACCTTGGAGGTGAGGGTGTCCCAGATCGCAGGCGAGCCCGAAACTCAGGACTTCGTGGAAGTCCGGCTGCCCGCTGCGGGTGCCTACCTGTCTGTGCTGCGTACGGCCACGGCCGGTCTAGCGGCGCGCTTGGACTTCACCCTCGACGAGATCGAGGATCTACGGATCGCGGTCGACGAGGCGTGCGCGATCCTGCTCCAGCAGGCGGTTCCCGGCTCCGTGCTGAGCTGCGTCTTCCGGCTCATCGACGACTCGCTGGAGGTCACGGTCTCCGCCCCGACGACCGACGGCCGGGCGCCCGAGCGCGACACCTTCGCCTGGACGGTGCTCTCCGCACTGGCCGGCAAGGTCGACTCGACGGTGGCCGAGGACCGGACGGTCACCATCAGTCTGTACAAACAGCGCGGCGCAGGACCCGGTCCGGCGTGAGGGACGGGGACGGTCCGGTGCGGAACGAGGACGGTCCGGTGCGCGACGAGCCACCCTCGGTGCGCGACTTCCCGGAGCAGCAGGCCCGGCCGCACCCGGTGGACGGACTCGACGGCCAGCAGGCCGCGGCGGAGCAGGCGCAGGCTGGGGGTACCTCCCCGGCAGAGCCCTGGGGGAAGGCGGCCCGAATGAGCGAGCACGTGCACGAGCAGAAGCACCACGATCCCCATGACCGCAGCGGGGCGCGGGCGATGTTCATCGAGCTGCGCGAGCTGGCCGACGGGTCCACCGAGCGGGCAGAGCTGCGCAATCAGCTCGTACGGATGCATCTGCCGCTGGTCGAGCATCTGGCCCGGCGCTTCCGCAACCGGGGCGAGCCCCTGGACGATCTGACCCAGGTCGCGACGATCGGCCTGATCAAATCGGTGGACCGGTTCGATCCGGATCGCGGGGTCGAGTTCTCGACCTATGCGACACCGACGGTGGTCGGTGAGATCAAGCGGCACTTCCGTGACAAGGGCTGGGCGGTCCGGGTCCCGCGCCGCCTCCAGGAGCTGCGTCTCGCACTGACGACGGCGACGGCCGAGCTGTCCCAGCAGCACGGCCGCTCGCCGACGGTCCACGAGCTGGCGGAACGGCTGGGCATCTCGGAGGAAGAGGTCCTGGAGGGGCTGGAGTCCGCCAACGCGTACTCCACGCTCTCCCTGGACGTCCCGGACACGGACGACGAGTCCCCGGCGGTGGCGGACACTCTGGGCTCGGAGGACGAGGCGCTGGAAGGCGTCGAGTACCGCGAGTCGCTGAAGCCGCTGCTGGAGGATCTGCCGCCCCGGGAGAAGCGCATCCTGCTGCTGCGGTTCTTCGGCAACATGACCCAGTCGCAGATCGCGCAGGAGGTCGGGATCTCCCAGATGCACGTCTCCCGACTGCTGGCGCGCACCCTGGCGCAGCTCCGGGAGAAGCTGTTGGTGGAGGAGTAGACCGACGGTCTGATGTTCGACCGCCATGGAGGCCATACGGGGGCGCCGCAACGCCAATCAGTTACGGACCGTAATCATCTACCCGATGATTACGGTCCGTAACTGATTGTGGTGGGCGCTCCCCCGGCACCCGCGACAAGGCCGGGGCGCGTCGTAGCGCAAGCACGTACGGACCGGCACGGCGTACGGGGTGGGCGCGAGGCGGCGCGAACCGACCCCTGCCGCGAACCGACCCCGCGCGGCGTACGGACGGGTCAGGCGTCCCGGGGCCCGGTCCCGGCGCCCCCGATGCCGAGGGCCTCTGTCGTCGTCGGGTTGATCAGCAGCACCAGCCCCGTCACCGCCACCGCCGCGACCAGCATTCCCAGCGGGATCAGCCCCCCGGAGGACCGCAGCAGCGTCCACGCCGGGATCAGCGCCATCAGATGGGTGATCATCGCCGGGCCCCGGCTCCAGCTCCGCCGGGCCAGCAGACCGCGCGCCGCCGCCAGCGGGAGCACGCCGAGTGCGATCAACGTCACTCCACCCATTTCCGCCTGCGTGGCGTTGTCGGGGTCGCCCATCAGCCCCATCACCAGCATGTAGACGCCGTAGACGATCAGCGCCAGGCCCTCCAGGCCGGACACCGCCGCGGCGGCGGTCAGGCGGGCAGGGCGGGGGATCGGGTCAGCACTCACCCCAGCAGGGTAGCCGCCGCGCCCCAGCGGGGTCGGGGGTCCCCGCCCCGGCCCGACCATCCCCCTCCTCCGACTCCCCGACTCCCCGACTCCCCGCTTCCCCTCCCCCGGTCTCCCCACCTCCGCGCCTCTCCCCTCCGGCCCATCCCACCGCGACTGGGGCCAGGCACCCCCCTGTGGGTACGCTGCATCACATGCGCGCACTCCTCGTGGTCAACCCGGCAGCAACCACCACCAGTGCACGCACCCGTGACGTGCTCATCCACGCCCTCGCCAGCGAGATGAAGCTGGAAGCCATCACCACCGAGTACCGGGGCCACGGTCGCGACCTCGCCCGGCGGGCCGCCGAGTCCGAAGACATCGACCTCGTCGTCGCCCTCGGCGGCGACGGCACCGTGAACGAGGTCGTCAATGGTCTACTCCACTCGGGCCCGGACCCCGATCGACTTCCCCGCCTCGCCGTCGTCCCCGGCGGCTCGACGAATGTCTTCGCCCGCGCACTGGGACTTCCGAATGACGCCGTGGAGGCGACCGGCGCCATTCTGGACGCGCTCAGTGAGCAGAGTGAACGCACCGTAGGACTCGGATTCGCCTCGGGTACCCCCGGAACGGCGGACGAAGCCACTCCCGGCCGCTGGTTCACTTTCTGCGCGGGGCTCGGATTCGACGCGAGCGTCATCGGCCGAGTCGAACAACAGCGGGAGCGCGGAAAGCGTTCGACACACGCGCTCTATGTCCGTCAGGTGATGCGCCAGTTCCTGGACGATCCCCATCGCCGGCACGGCATGATCAGCCTGGAGCGCCCCGGCGCGGACCCGGTGACCGATCTCGTGCTCTCCATAATCTGCAACACCTCCCCCTGGACCTACCTGGGCAATCGCCCGATGTACGCGTCCCCCAAGGCGTCCTTCGACACCGGCCTCGACCTGCTCGGGCTCTCCAAGCTGTCGACCCCGGCGGTGGCCCGTTACGCCACCCAGCTCCTCACCTCATCCCCCGAAAGAGGACCGCACGGCAAGCACGCGGTCACGCTCCATGACGTGGATGAGTTCACCTTGAATTCAAAGGTTCCACTGCCCTTTCAGATGGACGGTGACCACCTCGGACTGCGCACCAGCGTGACGTTCACAGGCGTACGCCGTGCACTGCGTGTGATTGTGTGAGTAGAAGGACCGAAGGGCCTTTATCTCGAACGTACGGACTGGGATCCACCCCATAGAAGTACGGCTGTGACCTAGTCGACACCGAGGAATCAAAAAAAACTTTCCAGAAGGGGTTGTATCCGTCGCCGAGGTTTGCGAGTCTCTTCATGGCGATCGGGACGGCCCGCAGCATCGGCCCCCACAGACCGCCAGAACCCCTCCCCAAAACCCAGGACCACGCCAACAGGCTTGGCGGTCGGCCCTTCCCTTGCGGGGGGATTCGTGAAAGCGTTCACATTCACAAGCAACCCTGATAAGTCATCCCAAGAGAGGTAGCAGCCATGGACTGGCGTCACAACGCCGTTTGCCGCGAGGAAGACCCCGAGCTCTTCTTCCCCATCGGCAACACCGGTCCTGCGCTGCTGCAGATCGAGGAAGCCAAGGCCGTCTGTCGTCGCTGCCCCGTCATGGAGCAGTGTCTGCAGTGGGCGCTTGAGTCCGGCCAGGACTCCGGCGTCTGGGGTGGCCTCAGCGAGGACGAGCGCCGCGCGATGAAGCGCCGCGCCGCTCGCAACCGGGCGCGTAACGCCAGCGCCTGACAGCCACCGCACGAGCCCGACGCCTCCGGCGGCGCGTACAGCGAGTACGCACTCACCGCCCACGAGTCGCAGCGCGCAGCACATAGCCCACAGCATCCGAGCCCCGGACCGAATCCATACGGTCCGGGGCTCGCTGCTGTCTCCGCTCTCACACCGAACGCCCGTCGCCCGTACTCCGCAGCCCGCAGCCCGCACCCCGCACCGAACGTCCGTACGGAATGCCTGTACGGAACGTTACTTCTGGGCGAGTACGGGGATGTCGAGCACCACTCGGGTGCCGCGGCCGGGCGCCGGGACCCGCAGCATGTCGAAGGTGCCGCCCAACTCCCCCTCCACCAGCGTCCGTACGATCTGGAGGCCCAGATTGCCCGCGCGCTGCGCGTCGAAGCCCTCCGGCAGTCCGCGGCCGTCGTCCTGAACAGTGATCAGCAGCCGGCTGTCCGTGCGGTGGTCACCCCGGACGGCCGAGACCTCCACCGAGCCCAGCTCCCCCGCCGCGAAGGCGTGCTCCAGGGCGTTCTGCAGCACTTCGGTGAGCACCATGGCCAGCGGAGTGGCCACCTCGGCGTCGAGGATGCCGAACCGGCCGGTGCGACGGCATTCGACCGTGCCCGGCGAGATCTCGGCGACCATCGCGATGACCCGGTCGGCGATCTCGTCGAACTGCACGCGCTCGTCCAGATTCTGCGAGAGCGTCTCGTGCACGATGGCGATCGAGCCGACCCGCCGCACGGCCTCGTTGAGGGCCTCCCGGCCGCTCGCCGAGTCCATTCGGCGGGCCTGTAGCCGGAGCAGCGCCGCGACCGTCTGGAGGTTGTTCTTCACCCGGTGGTGGATCTCCCGGATGGTGGCGTCCTTGGTTATCAACTCGCGCTCGCGGCGGCGGAGTTCGGTGACGTCACGGAGGAGTACGAGGGAGCCGATCCGGGTGCCCTTGGGCTTGAGCGGGATGGCGCGCAGTTGGATGACGCCGCCGTTGCCCTCCACCTCGGTCTCCCGGGGCGCGTAGCCGCTGGCGAGCTTGACCAGGGCCTCGTCGACCGGGCCCCGGGAGGGCGCGAGATCGGCGGTGACCTGGCCCAGGTGGTGTCCGACGAGATCGGACGCCAGACCGAGCCGGTGGTACGCGGAGAGGGCGTTGGGGCTCGCGTACTGGACGACGCCGTCCGCGTCGAGCCGGATCAGCCCGTCGCCGACCCGGGGCGAGGCGTCCATGTCGACCTGCTGGCCGGGGAAGGGGAAGGAGCCGGCGGCGATCATCTGGGCCAGGTCGGACGCGCTCTGGAGGTAGGTCAGCTCCAGCCGGGACGGGGTCCGCACGGTGAGGAGATTGGTGTTGCGGGCGATGACTCCGAGGACCCGGCCCTCGCGGCGTACGGGAATGGACTCGACCCGTACCGGAACCTCCTCGCGCCACTCCGGATCGCCCTCGCGCACGATGCGGCCCTCGTCCAGGGCGGCGTCGAGGAGCGGGCGCCGGCCGCGGGGGATGAGGTGGCCGACCATATCGTCCTGGTAGGAGGTGGGGCCGGTGTTGGGTCGCATCTGGGCGACGGAGACGTAGCGGGTGCCGTCCCGGGTGGGCACCCACAGCACGAGGTCGGCGAAGGACAGGTCGGAGAGCAGTTGCCACTCCGAGACCAGCAGATGGAGCCACTCGAGGTCGGATTCACCGAGGGCGGTGTGCTGGCGGACGAGGTCGTTCATGGAGGGCACGTGTGCGAGCGTACCCGCGGGGTGCACGGTCGGTGGTCGCGGCCGTGGTGAAGGGCGTGGGCCGGCAGGAATCTCGGCGGATCGATGGACATCCTCGAATGGTCTAGTCCACAATGAACGCACCAAGGCTTCCGCCCTCCCCGCACAGGAGGGTGGAACGAGGAACCGGTGCTCTCTGCCCTGACTGCGCCGAGACCTCCCCCACGGCCGCACGGGACCGCACACCCGTCGGCCGGAAGTACTCCGGGCTGCGGTGCCGGACGGGTTGAGGGTCCCGTCAGGCGCCGTGGCCCGCGGGTTTTCCCGCTCCGTACCCCCGCTGTCATCCGCTCCCCCGGCAGGACCGCCATCCGCTCCCGGATCGCGCTGTCCCGCCCGCCCGGGAGTCGCCCGGCCGGTCGTTCAGTGCGTCTCCGTCACCTTCGCCAGCGCCCTCGGCGCGTCCGGGTCCTGCCCCCTCGCCATCGTGACCTCGTACGCGAGCAACTGAAGCGGCAGGATCTCCAGCACCGGCTGCAACTCCTCCGGAACGCCCCGCGTCGGCAGGGCGAACCCGGCCGTCGCCCCCTGGAGCCGTGCGGCCGGACCCACCACCACCAGGTCGGCGCCGCGGCCCCGGAGCCGGTCGAGCACCGGCTGGAGCGCCTCGCCGCCACTGCCGTCGGTGACCACCGCGATCACCGGGGAGACGTTGTCCACCATCGCCAGCGGCCCGTGCAGCAGATCCGCGCCGGAGTACGACAGGGCGGGTATGTAGCTCGTCTCCATGAGCTTCAGCGCCGCCTCCTTCGCCGTGGGATACCCGTAGCCCCGCGAGGTGATCACCATGCGGTCGGCGAACCGGTAGCGGGACGCGAGGGCCCGTACCTCGTCCTGCCGTGCCAGCACGCTTTCCGCCAGCTCGGGCAGGACCCGCGCCGCCGCGCCGTCGCCGCCGCGCAGCCCTTCCGCGAAGAGGTAGAGCGCGAGCAGCGACGCCGTGTAGGTCTTGGTCGCCGGCAGGGCCTTCTCGGGGCCGGCGAGGATGTCGATGTGGAACTCGGAGACGCCCGCGAGCGGCGAGTCCGGGTCGTTGGTGACCGCCACGGTGATGGCGCCCGCCTCCCGCGCGGCCCGGGTGGAGGCGACCACGTCGGGCGAGCCGCCCGACTGGCTGACGGTGATCGCCAGCACGTCCCGCAGATCCGGCTTCGCCCCGTACGCCGTGGTGGTGGACATGGAGGTCAGCCCGCACGGCAGGCCGAGGCGGATCTCCAGCAGATACTTCGCGTACAGGGCTGCGTTGTCGGAGGTGCCGCGGCCGGCCAGCAGGACGAACCGGGGGCGGCGGGCCGCGACGGCGGCGGCCACCTCCTGGATGCGGGCCGCCCCCTCCGTCAGGACGTGTCGCAGGACGCGGGGCTGCTCCGCCATCTCGCCGGACATGATCCGGCCCGGAGACTCGCGGTATTCGGCCGACTGGGTGGCGGACATGATGGCTGCCTCCAACGGACGTTCCCTGCGCGGGGGCCGGTCCCCGGGGGCTGCCGGGGGCCCCCGGCACAGCGCGGTCCGCCTCGGTCGGCCCGGCAGGTCGTCTCACCGGTGGGACGACCTCGGCGGTGGGTGCCGTCCGCGGGGCGGACCGTTCAGCACCGGCCCGGGTCGCGTGCGCGGCACGCCTGACGGCGCGGTCCACCAGGGTGTCGGTGACCGTCGCGCACTCCTGCAACGATCCTACGGTCCTCCGCGCGGACCGGCAGATCCACGGCACCGGCGGCCGGTCAGGGGGAAACGACAGACGTCGGTGCCGGGTGCGGTCCCCTCCTGTGAAGCCGCACCCCGCACCGACGTCGATGTCACCTACCTGCGATAACCTCCGCCGCCGCCCGGCCACAGACCGGGGACGCGCCGTAGGTGGCGATGTGCAGCGAACCGACCGGTTCCGCCTGCGGGACACCCATCTCGATCACCACGGTGTCGGGACGGGCGGCGACCAGCGCGCGCAGCGCGTCGGTCATCCACGGACGCCGGTGGACGTCGCGCACCACCGCGACGACCCGGCGTTCGCCGGCCTCGCCCAGCACCCGGGCGAGCAGCCCGGACGTGCCGTCGGCGGCGGCCGGCTCCTCGGTGTACGTGGCGTGGCCAGAGCCCGGCAGCAGTTCGGCGACGGCGGCGGCGGCGCCCCACGGGGTGGCACCGCCCGCCGCGACATTAGCCTCCGGGGCGAAGGTCGCCACATGGACCGGTCCGGTGACGGGCGTGTGGCGGGCGTGGGTGGTCACCCGCAGGGCCCGGCGGGCGGCCGCGAGGCCGACCTCGGGATCGGGTGCCCGGCGGCCGTCGGGCCGCCCCTGCTCGGCGGTCCAGGCGCCGAGGGTACGGACCCGGTCGGCCGCATCGGCCAGCCGCTCCTCCGGCAGGTCGCCGTCGTGGACGGCGCGCACGACGGCGCCGGCCAGCTCGGTGACGAACGCCTCGTCGTAGGTCTCACCACCGGTGCAGATCGCGTCGGCTCCCGCGGCGATGGCGAGCACCGTGCCACGGGCCGCCCCGTAGGTGCGGCTGATGGCGCCCATCTCGATGGCGTCCGTGACGATCAGCCCCTCGAAGCCGAGTCCGCCCTCGACGCGCGGAGCGCGCAGCAGCTTCGTCAGCACGCTGTGGCTCAGGGTCGCGGGGTACTCGGTGTCGAGCGCGGTGGCCATGATGTGGGCCGTCATCACCGCCTTGACGCCCTGGTCGATCGCGGCCTGGAAGGGCACGAGGTCCCGTTCCCGCAGCACCGGCTCGGTGACGTCGATGGTGGGCAGTCCGTGGTGCGAGTCCACGGCGGTGTCCCCGTGTCCGGGGAAGTGCTTGGCACAGGCGGCGATGCCCACGGACTGGAGTCCCTCGACCCAGGCCGCCGTGTGACGTGCGCACAGCTGGGGGTCGGCGCCGAAGGCGCGCACCCCGATCACCGGGTTGTCGGGGTTGGCGTTCACATCCGCCGACGGGGCCCAGTTGAAGTTGACGCCGCAGGCGACGAGCGAGTGCCCGAGCTCCCGGGCGACCGCCCGGGTCACCGCGGGGTCGTCGATCGCGCCGAGGGCGAGGTTGCCGGGCCAGGAGGAGCCGTTGACGACCTCGAGCCGGGTGACGTCGCCGCCCTCCTCGTCGATGGCGACGAGGATGTCGGGGTTCTCCTTGTGCAGATCGGCGGTGAGTGCCGCGACCTGCTCGGGGCTGGTGCAGTTGCGCCCGTACAGCGCGACGGAGAGCAGTCCATCGGCGACCGAGCGACGGATCCAGTCCGGCACCGTCACTCCGTCGAAGCCGGGCTGGAGCACGACCAGGGCGTCCGCGTACAGCCGGTCCTGGGTCAGGTTTCCGCTGGTTCTGATGCTCAACGCGGTCACCCCTTCACGGCGCCGTCAGTGAGACCACTGACCGCCCGGCGCTGGAGGAAGACGAAGAGGACCAGGATCGGGATGGCGAAGAGTGTGGACGCCGCCATGGTGGCGCCCCAGTCGTCACCGAAGGTCGAGCGGAAGCTGGACAGCCACACCGGCAGGGTCTGGAACTCGGCCTGCTTGTTGAGGACCAGCACCATCGGGAACTCGTTCCAGGCGGTGATGAAGCCGAACATCGACGTCGACATCAGGCCCGGCGCCAGCAGCGGCAGGATCACCCGGCGGAACGCCTGGGCCCGGGTACAGCCGTCGACCATCGCGGACTCCTCCAGCTCCTTCGGCACCGCGGCGACGAAGCCGCGCAGTGTCAGCAGGGTGAAGGGCAGGATCATGACCATATAGAAGAGGGTCAGTGGCACCAGGCTGTTCAGCATGTCGGCGTCACGGACGATCATGTAGATCGCGATGACCATGACTTCCCAGGGGGCCATCTGGGCCATCATGAAGCCGATGATGAAGCCGCGCCGGCCCTTGAAGCGCATCCGGGCGAGGGCGAAGGACGCCGCCAGCGAGATGATCAGCGAGAAGATCACCGCGAGCAGGGTGACGGTCAGCGAGTTGCGGACCAGGGTCCAGAAGTTCTCCGCGTCCAGCGCCGTCTTGAAGTGTTCAAGAGTGCCGTTGATCGGGAACCAGACCGGGGACTCCGAGACGATGTCCGGCGTCTTCTTGAATGCCGTGGCGAACATCCAGTAGACGGGGAAGACGAAGCCGATGAACAGCAGAACGGCCGTGGCGTTGGGCCAGATACGGCCGAGCAAGGAGCGCTTCATCGCTCGTCCTCCTCTTGCTTAAGAACGATCCGGAGGTAGTAGGCGGTGATCAGCAGCATGATGATGATGGTCAGCATGGCGATGGCGGAGCCCATACCGAAGTGCTGATTGCCGATGCCCTCGACGTACGCGTACACGGGCAGGATCTCCGTGAGGCGGTCCGGTCCTCCGGCGTTGATCGTGTAGACCTGTACAAACGCCTTGAAAACCCAGATGATCTCCAGGAAGGTCGTGGCGTAGAGGAAGGGGCGCATGAAGGGGAGCGTGACCGAGAGGAAGCTCTTCCAGGCGCCGGCGCCGTCCAGGGACGCGGCCTCGTACAGTTCCTTGGGGATCGTGGTCGTCGCGGCGTAGAGGTTGATCGCGACGAAGGGGATGGACTGCCACACGATGAGGACCGTCACCACGAAGAACGTGGAGAACTGCGTGCCCATCCAGTTGTAGTCGGCCATCCCGTCAAAGCCCATTTTGGCGAGGACCCAGTTGACGACACCGAACCGCTGGGCGAAGAGCCACTGGTAGACGGTGGTGGCGGCGACGACCGGCATGGCCCAGGCGAGGACGAGGCCGACCAGCAGGGCGACCCTCATGCGCTTGCCGAGGCGGGCGAGCAGCAGACCGACCAACGTGCCCAGAATCATGATCAGGACGACATTGGTCCCCATGAAGAGGATGGAACGGCCGGTGACGCGCCAGAAGTCCGAGCCGGTGAGGACTTCCGTGTAGTTCTCGATCCCGTTCCACTCGGTGAGGTGCTGGATCAGCTGCCTCATATTGAGATTCTGGAACGACAGGAGGGCGTTGTTGATCAGCGGCCAGCCGAGGAATATCAGGGTGGCCACAACCGCGGGGAGCAGTAGCAGATAGGGCACGAATGCGCCGACTCTGCCACGCGCCGGAGGCTTGCCCGATCCCTCACTGGTCCCGCGGGGAACCTCCGTCGGGCCGGAAGGCGGCCGTTCGGTCTGCACGGTCATGCGCTTGCCATCTCTTCCTAGGCGCTATGGGGACGCAGAATCGCGGAAGGGCACAGGTGATCGTCGGGGGGGGGGGGGCCCCGGGGCCCCCCCCCCCCCCCCCCCAGGCCGAAATGTTGATGGGGGGGGGGGGGGTGATGTGGCCCCCCGCCAGCATTGGGGGCGGCGGGGGGGGGGTTAAAGTTGGAGGCCCGGGG